>NZ_JAOBPO010000019.1 GCF_025574485.1 Kordiimonas aquimaris
ACTCTGCTTTTCTAGCTCTCAGCTGCTCAAGTACATCTTCAGTCAAATTCCCATGAGGGTCCTCTACTATCACTTTGTTATTTGTGTATACTAAGTGAATGTCTCTTTGTTCTAATATGTTTAATAAAGCGTCAACTCTAGTCATAATTCAATTCCTGCAGCACCATTTGTCGTGGCTTTCCTTTTGACTAATTTATTTCTCAAACTTAAGAGCTCCACTTTGGCGTGGCCAATGCAGCACCATTTGATACATGCTGAGAGAGCTTGCTGATAAGCCTCGCTAAAAGCCTTGACCTGTTCTGGTGCGATACGATTTTTGGTGCTCGTGAAAGTAAAGGACAGCTTCCCTTCCATCACCACACCGTTAATCGCAATGAGTTCCTGTTGGGCTTGCCGCAGACTGCATTCATTGCCCTTATCCTCATAGGAAGGTTTAAAAGCCTTTTCTTGATTAAGGCTGTTGTCAAACTGCCCCATGTAGTTAAATACTATTGATGCATGATCTTGCTTCTCATCAAGTAATCGCAGTTCTTCATCCTTGACCATCTCGGTCAGAACGCCATACCCCACGCCATTGCGCGGCACACGGCGGTATTGCTCCTTGACACTCTTGATGAGATGATCAAACCCGTCGGAAGGTTGTTCTGACAAGACAAGTGGATAAATCGACGTAAACCAGCCGATTGTCTCACTCAAATCCATATCGTCGAAAATATCTTCACGACCATGCCCCTCCATTCTGAGGCGCAGAGCATGTTCACCGGTCCAATCGTGGTATGCCTTCAACAAAGCAGAAAGCAGCAGTTCATTAATGCGCGTGCGATACGCCTTATTGCATTCGCTCAACAGTTCACCAGTTTGCTCAGCATCAAGGGTAATTGTAGTATTATAGATGACATCAGTATCCGTCGAAGAAATACCTTGAGAAACGCCAGGTAAAACGCCAATAGGATACGATAACTGCTCAAGCCAGTAAGGGCGCTCACGCTCTAATATCTCTGTATCAGCATATTGAGATAATGCCGCTCCCCACTGTTGATATGAAGAACTCTTAAGCGCTAGAGAAATGTCTTCTCCCGCCAAAAGCTGATGGTAAGCAATCTCAATATCCGATAGCAATATCCGCCATGAAACACCATCAACAACCAAATGGTGTAAAACTAAAAGTAAACGCCCTTCCTGCTCTGGCCCATAATCAAAATAGCCGACCCTCAGCAAAGGGCCCTGCTCCAGATCCAAGCTCGCCTGCAAAATATTACAGCTCGCTAACTGTCGTTCCAATCGAGCAGTAGAAGATAAAGCGCTCATGTCTTCATAATATAAAGCGGCGGCTGTTAGCTCTTTAGTATATGGCACGTACTCACTGGAAAAGCCCTCCGCATCCCCATTGAACTTCAATCGTAGTACATCATGTCGCTGATAAAGAGACTCAATCAAAGCTCTTAAATGCTCTTGCTTCAAATCAACGGGGGTGCGCACAAGCATCGATTGATTGAAATGATGCGCGTCTATCAAACCTTTATTTAAAAAACTACGTTGAATTGGGAGTAAAAGTTGCTGGCCAATCACTGTATCTTGCGGAGCTAAAGTGGCTAACTCACTCTTCAAAAAAGGCACTAAACCTGCAATTGTTTGATGTTCGAATAACTCCCGGACAGTGAGTGAGATATCTAATGCCTTTGCGCGAGAAGCTATCTGAATAGACAGTATACTATCACCCCCAAGTTCGAAGAAGTTGTCATGCACACCTACGCGCTCTAGCTTGAGAACTTCCTGCC
>NZ_JAOBPO010000020.1 GCF_025574485.1 Kordiimonas aquimaris
GGCAGGAAGTTCTCAAGCTAGAGCGCGTAGGTGTGCATGACAACTTCTTCGAACTTGGGGGTGATAGTATACTGTCTATTCAGATAGCTTCTCGCGCAAAGGCATTAGATATCTCACTCACTGTCCGGGAGTTATTCGAACATCAAACAATTGCAGGTTTAGTGCCTTTTTTGAAGAGTGAGTTAGCCACTTTAGCTCCGCAAGATACAGTGATTGGCCAGCAACTTTTACTCCCAATTCAACGTAGTTTTTTAAATAAAGGTTTGATAGACGCGCATCATTTCAATCAATCGATGCTTGTGCGCACCCCCGTTGATTTGAAGCAAGAGCATTTAAGAGCTTTGATTGAGTCTCTTTATCAGCGACATGATGTACTACGATTGAAGTTCAATGGGGATGCGGAGGGCTTTTCCAGTGAGTACGTGCCATATACTAAAGAGCTAACAGCCGCCGCTTTATATTATGAAGACATGAGCGCTTTATCTTCTACTGCTCGATTGGAACGACAGTTAGCGAGCTGTAATATTTTGCAGGCGAGCTTGGATCTGGAGCAGGGCCCTTTGCTGAGGGTCGGCTATTTTGATTATGGGCCAGAGCAGGAAGGGCGTTTACTTTTAGTTTTACACCATTTGGTTGTTGATGGTGTTTCATGGCGGATATTGCTATCGGATATTGAGATTGCTTACCATCAGCTTTTGGCGGGAGAAGACATTTCTCTAGCGCTTAAGAGTTCTTCATATCAACAGTGGGGAGCGGCATTATCTCAATATGCTGATACAGAGATATTAGAGCGTGAGCGCCCTTACTGGCTTGAGCAGTTATCGTATCCTATTGGCGTTTTACCTGGCGTTTCTCAAGGTATTTCTTCGACGGATACTGATGTCATCTATAATACTACAATTACCCTTGATGCTGAGCAAACTGGTGAACTGTTGAGCGAATGCAATAAGGCGTATCGCACGCGCATTAATGAACTGCTGCTTTCTGCTTTGTTGAAGGCATACCACGATTGGACCGGTGAACATGCTCTGCGCCTCAGAATGGAGGGGCATGGTCGTGAAGATATTTTCGACGATATGGATTTGAGTGAGACAATCGGCTGGTTTACGTCGATTTATCCACTTGTCTTGTCAGAACAACCTTCCGACGGGTTTGATCATCTCATCAAGAGTGTCAAGGAGCAATACCGCCGTGTGCCGCGCAATGGCGTGGGGTATGGCGTTCTGACCGAGATGGTCAAGGATGAAGAACTGCGATTACTTGATGAGAAGCAAGATCATGCATCAATAGTATTTAACTACATGGGGCAGTTTGACAACAGCCTTAATCAAGAAAAGGCTTTTAAACCTTCCTATGAGGATAAGGGCAATGAATGCAGTCTGCGGCAAGCCCAACAGGAACTCATTGCGATTAACGGTGTGGTGATGGAAGGGAAGCTGTCCTTTACTTTCACGAGCACCAAAAATCGTATCGCACCAGAACAGGTCAAGGCTTTTAGCGAGGCTTATCAGCAAGCTCTCTCAGCATGTATCAAATGGTGCACACAGAAACATGAAAGTAATAGCCTGGCGAAGATGGCCAGCCAATTCACTCATTCTTATGATACAAGTAGAGAGTTTGATATATGAGTGTTAATAAGCTTCTTTTATCATTACAGCAAAAGAAAATAGGCATTAAAGTCGTTGAAGGGGGCATAAAAGCCTACGACCCTCATGGGAATTTGACTGAAGATGTACTTGAGCAGCTGAGAGCTAGAAAAGCAGAGT
>NZ_JAOBPO010000021.1 GCF_025574485.1 Kordiimonas aquimaris
ACATAAGAACCTTCCGCAACAATGTAAGCAACTAGCTGTTTATCGCTACTGTCAGCTTGACCTTCTCGCGCAACAACAACTACATCACTAACGTCAGAAACATCTAAAAGTGACGCTTCAATCTCGCCAAGCTCAATTCTAAAACCACGAACCTTAACTTGATGGTCGACCCGACCTATAAACTCAAGGTTCCCATCCGGCAGATAGCGCACCAGATCACCCGTCCGGTATAAACGAGAGCCCGTATCATTACTGAATGGGTTTGATATAAAGCGCTCCGCAGTAAGCTCGGGGCGGTTCAAATAACCCCGCGCCAAACCTGCTCCACCTATATATAACTCACCAACAGCACCTATCGGCAAAACCGATAAATTATCCGATAATACATAAAGCTGTGTATTCGATATGGGACGGCCTATTGGAACCGTGGAATGATCCGACAAACTAGACAGTGAAGGAACTTTGTAACAACAGGAAAAAGTTGTCGCCTCGGTAGGCCCATAGATATGAGTGAGATCAATAGTCCCCAACTTCGACAAAGCAGCCTGAAAATGCTGAATCGAAACAAGTTCTCCTCCCGTGTATATTTGCTTAACACCTTCAAAAGCGAGGAAATCATTGTCTACTAAAGTGTTAAATAAAACCGTTGTCAAAAAGCAAGTAGTAACTTTTTGTTCTTGAATAATCTCAGTAACTCTACCCAATTCAGGCAATAAAATGCATAGTCCACCATGTACCAAAGCCCCCCAAACTTCAAATGTCATAGCATCAAATGATATAGAAGAAGCTTGCAGGATTCTGCTATTTGAATTGAGCTGCACATATTCCACACCCAACAACAATCGACCAACACTTTTATGTTCGACACATACACCTTTGGGCTTTCCTGTAGAGCCTGAGGTATAGATCACATAAGCGAGGTGGTCGGAGCATATCCCCAAAGCCGAAGTATCAGGGTTAGTCTCAGGGTAAAATGACAACGCCTCAAGCTGCTCTGGCTCATCGAGAAGCACCAGCTCAGGGCGATCCTGACAACGCTCATCAAACAATGATAGATCAGTCGCTATAGAAGCCTGACCAATAACTATGTGAGCTTGTGTATCATCAAGCATAAACCGAAGGCGGTCCTCCGGATAATCAGGATCCAGCGGAACATAAGCACCACCAGCCTTAAGTATTCCCATAATACCGACAACCATCTCAAGAGAGCGGTCAAGGCAAAGACCCACTAGACTATCTGGCTTAACTCCCTGCTCAATCAGGTAATGTGCAAGCTGATTACTCCGCTTGTTTAACTCAGCATAACTAAGTTCACTACCCTCATAAACGACAGCAATGTTATCTGGAGTGCGGCTGGCTTGCTCTTCAAATAAAGTATGCAAACACTTGTCTGATGCATAAGCCGCAGATGTATCATTCCATTCAATAAGTAAGCGGTCACGCTCCAGAGAAGATAATAATGGTAAA
>NZ_JAOBPO010000022.1 GCF_025574485.1 Kordiimonas aquimaris
TCTCAAGCTAGAGCGCGTAGGTGTGCATGACAACTTCTTCGAACTTGGGGGGCATTCGCTTTTGGCGACGCGCCTTATTAGTTTGGTTCGGTCCTCTCTAGGAGAGGAAGTTTCGCTGCGCGCTTTTTTTGAGAGCCCAACGATTGCTGGTTTGTCGGTTATTCTTTTTGAACATTCGGCGGATTATCTTTTGCCTCCCATTGAGATTGCAGATCGTTCATCTGTAATTCCTTTGTCATACGCCCAGCAGCGCTTGTGGTTTATTGATCAATATGAGGGTGGTAGTAGTCACTATAACATGCCAGGTGCTTTCCGGCTGCGCGGTAGTTTTCATCGAGCAGCTTTTGAAAGAGCTATTAAGGCAGTTATTGAGCGCCATGAAGTTCTTCGTACTGTTTTCATTGAAGATGGTGGCATTGGTTATCAAGATATTCGTGATGAGTTTTCATTACCCCTTGAGATACACGACCTTAGAAAGTCTAGCGAAGGCGACCAGAGAGAAGAGATGCGGCGCTTAATCGAGGCGCATGGAGATTATGTTTTTGACCTTAGTACCGAGTTGCCAGTTAGTTTTGGGTTAATCGTCCTTTCTGAAGATGACCACATTGTACTCTTTAATATGCATCATATAGCGTCTGATGGCTGGTCTATGGGTGTGTTAGCAACAGAATTAAAACTGTTGTATGAGGCTTTTTCATGTGGGAAGGCCAATCCGTTAGAGCCGCTTGAAGTTCAATATGCGGATTATGCGTTATGGCAGAGATCATGGTTGTCTGGGGATTTACTTGAACGTCAACTGGATTATTGGCGTGAGCGTCTTACTGGATTGCCAACCGTTCATAGCTTGCCTCTTGATTGTCCTCGCCCTCAGCACCAGAGTTTTAACGGACGTTATCATCAACATGACTTAGATAATGATTTGTCTGGTGAGGTTTTGGCTTTTTGCCAAGATCACGATGTGACATTGTTCATGTTTTTGCAAACTGCGTTCTCGGTTCTTTTAGGTCGTTATAGCGGTGTCGATGATATTGTTGTTGGTTCGCCGATCGCGGGTCGCTCACATGCTTCTATTGAGCCTTTGATCGGGTTCTTCATTAATAATCTAGTATTACGTAGTGATTTATCAGGTGACCCTAAGTTCATAGATTTATTGAGTATAAATCGTCAGCATATTTTGGATGCTTATGAACACCAGCATGTCCCGTTTGAGATGCTTGTTGATGACCTTAAGCCAGAGCGCAACTTGAATTATAACTCGTTATTTCAAATTGTTTTTGTATTTAATAATAACGAGCAAAGAGTATCGCATATCGGATCTGACGATATATCCGATAGTGTTTTGGTAAATATTGAAGAAGAAGCGATAAAAGGCTTTGGAAAAACAGGTGTTGATCTTGAATTGCAGGCTTACGAGGACAACGGTACGGTCGGGTTAAGTTGGTCGTATAA
>NZ_JAOBPO010000023.1 GCF_025574485.1 Kordiimonas aquimaris
TTTACCATTATTATCTTCTCTGGAGCGTGACCGCTTACTTATTGAATGGAATGATACATCTGCGGCTTATGCATCAGACAAGTGTTTGCATACTTTATTTGAAGAGCAAGCCAGCCGCACTCCAGATAACATTGCTGTCGTTTATGAGGGTAGTGAACTTAGTTATGCTGAGTTAAACAAGCGGAGTAATCAGCTTGCACATTACCTGATTGAGCAGGGAGTTAAGCCAGATAGTCTAGTGGGTCTTTGCCTTGACCGCTCTCTTGAGATGGTTGTCGGTATTATGGGAATACTTAAGGCTGGTGGTGCTTATGTTCCGCTGGATCCTGATTATCCGGAGGACCGCCTTCGGTTTATGCTTGATGATACACAAGCTCACATAGTTATTGGTCAGGCTTCTATAGCGACTGATCTATCATTGTTTGATGAGCGTTGTCAGGATCGCCCTGAGCTGGTGCTTCTCGATGAGCCAGAGCAGCTTGAGGCGTTGTCATTTTACCCTGAGACTAACCCTGATACTTCGGCTTTGGGGATATGCTCCGACCACCTCGCTTATGTGATCTATACCTCAGGCTCTACAGGAAAGCCCAAAGGTGTATGTGTCGAACATAAAAGTGTTGGTAATTATGTTCACGATGGTTTGAGTCATTACCTAAATAAAGAAACTTTAGGCGCAGTAGTAAGTACTCGGTTTAGTTTTGATGCAGTTTTCACTTCGTTACTTGTGCCTTTAATCATAGGCAAGCGAATTGTGCTTATACCTAATGATGAGGCGTTGGTTGCAAATTTACATTCTCACTTATTGAATGATGTAGACGATTATTTATTTAAGATGACGCCTAAATTATTAGAAACGTTAATTTTACAAACCGAAAAATCTCAGTTGAGTACTCGCCAACACATTATAGTGGTAGGTGGTGATGAATGGTCGGTTAAGGGACTAAAGAATTGGCGGAGGGATCATTTACCAAATAGTCGTCTTATTCATCATTATGGACCTACAGAATCGACGGTTGGGTCTTCAATTTACAAAGTTCCTTCACTGTCTAGTTTGTCGGATCATTCCACGGTTCCAATAGGCCGTCCCATATCGAATACACAGCTTTATGTATTATCGGATAATTTATCGGTTTTGCCGATAGGTGCTGTTGGTGAGTTATATATAGGTGGAGCAGGTTTGGCGCGGGGTTATTTGAACCGCCCCGAGCTTACTGCGGAGCGCTTTATATCAAACCCATTCAGTAATGATACGGGCTCTCGTTTATACCGGACGGGTGATCTGGTGCGCTATCTGCCGGATGGGAACCTTGAGTTTATAGGTCGGGTCGACCATCAAGTTAAGGTTCGTGGTTTTAGAATTGAGCTTGGCGAGATTGAAGCGTCACTTTTAGATGTTTCTGACGTTAGTGATGTAGTTGTTGTTGCGCGAGAAGGTCAAGCTGACAG
>NZ_JAOBPO010000024.1 GCF_025574485.1 Kordiimonas aquimaris
TCTCAAGCTAGAGCGCGTAGGTGTGCATGACAACTTCTTCGAACTTGGGGGGCATTCGCTTTTGGCGACGCGCCTTATTAGTTTGGTTCGGTCCTCTCTAGGAGAGGAAGTTTCGCTGCGCGCTTTTTTTGAGAGCCCAACGATTGCTGGTTTGTCGGTTATTCTTTTTGAACATTCGGCGGATTATCTTTTGCCTCCCATTGAGATTGCAGATCGTTCATCTGTAATTCCTTTGTCATACGCCCAGCAGCGCTTGTGGTTTATTGATCAATATGAGGGTGGTAGTAGTCACTATAACATGCCAGGTGCTTTCCGGCTGCGCGGTAGTTTTCATCGAGCAGCTTTTGAAAGAGCTATTAAGGCAGTTATTGAGCGCCATGAAGTTCTTCGTACTGTTTTCATTGAAGATGGTGGCATTGGTTATCAAGATATTCGTGATGAGTTTTCATTACCCCTTGAGATACACGACCTTAGAAAGTCTAGCGAAGGCGACCAGAGAGAAGAGATGCGGCGCTTAATCGAGGCGCATGGAGATTATGTTTTTGACCTTAGTACCGAGTTGCCAGTTAGTTTTGGGTTAATCGTCCTTTCTGAAGATGACCACATTGTACTCTTTAATATGCATCATATAGCGTCTGATGGCTGGTCTATGGGTGTGTTAGCAACAGAATTAAAACTGTTGTATGAGGCTTTTTCATGTGGGAAGGCCAATCCGTTAGAGCCGCTTGAAGTTCAATATGCGGATTATGCGTTATGGCAGAGATCATGGTTGTCTGGGGATTTACTTGAACGTCAACTGGATTATTGGCGTGAGCGTCTTACTGGATTGCCAACCGTTCATAGCTTGCCTCTTGATTGTCCTCGCCCTCAGCACCAGAGTTTTAACGGACGTTATCATCAACATGACTTAGATAATGATTTGTCTGGTGAGGTTTTGGCTTTTTGCCAAGATCACGATGTGACATTGTTCATGTTTTTGCAAACTGCGTTCTCGGTTCTTTTAGGTCGTTATAGCGGTGTCGATGATATTGTTGTTGGTTCGCCGATCGCGGGTCGCTCACATGCTTCTATTGAGCCTTTGATCGGGTTCTTCATTAATAATCTAGTATTACGTAGTGATTTATCAGGTGACCCTAAGTTCATAGATTTATTGAGTATAAATCGTCAGCATATTTTGGATGCTTATGAACACCAGCATGTCCCGTTTGAGATGCTTGTTGATGACCTTAAGCCAGAGCGCAACTTGAACCATTCTCCATTATATCAGGTTATGTTTGCTGTTCAAAATAATGCCACGATAGAATTTGGTTTTGATGGTCTAGGCCTCGAGGCTGTAGACAGTAGTTTAAATCATATAAAAATTGATCTTGAATTGCAGGCTTACGAGGACAACGGTACGGTCGGGTTAAGTTGGTCGTATAA
>NZ_JAOBPO010000025.1 GCF_025574485.1 Kordiimonas aquimaris
CTGTCAGCTTGACCTTCTCGCGCAACAACAACTACATCACTAACGTCAGAAACATCTAAAAGTGACGCTTCAATCTCGCCAAGCTCAATTCTAAAACCACGAACCTTAACTTGATGGTCGACCCGACCTATAAACTCAAGGTTCCCATCCGGCAGATAGCGCACCAGATCACCCGTCCGGTATAAACGAGAGCCCGTATCATTACTGAATGGGTTTGATATAAAGCGCTCCGCAGTAAGCTCGGGGCGGTTCAAATAACCCCGCGCCAAACCTGCTCCACCTATATATAACTCACCAACAGCACCTATCGGCAAAACCGATAAATTATCCGATAATACATAAAGCTGTGTATTCGATATGGGACGGCCTATTGGAACCGTGGAATGATCCGACAAACTAGACAGTGAAGGAACTTTGTAAATTGAAGACCCAACCGTCGATTCTGTAGGTCCATATGCGTTAAAAAAAGCTCTTTCCTTGCACCAGTCGAAAACACTCCTTGGCAAAGCAGCGTCTCCAGCCACGACTAATGTTTTAACACTCTGCCAACAAGAAGGCGTTAACATTGGTAGAAAAGCTGGTGGTAAAGTTGCGTGTGAAACACCCATAGTATCTACGAATTCATCCAATAAAGGACCAGATTCACGTGTAACCTTATTAGGCAAGCATAATTGAGCACCAGAGCTCAATGCCATAGTTAACTCCCATAAAGCCGCATCAAAAGAAATCGACGCGAATTGGAGTACTTTACTACCCGGCTCCAGACTGAGGTGCTGCAACTGACTTAAATATAGATTACCAACACTTTTATGTTCGACACATACACCTTTGGGCTTTCCTGTAGAGCCTGAGGTATAGATCACATAAGCGAGGTGGTCGGAGCATATCCCCAAAGCCGAAGTATCAGGGTTAGTCTCAGGGTAAAATGACAACGCCTCAAGCTGCTCTGGCTCATCGAGAAGCACCAGCTCAGGGCGATCCTGACAACGCTCATCAAACAATGATAGATCAGTCGCTATAGAAGCCTGACCAATAACTATGTGAGCTTGTGTATCATCAAGCATAAACCGAAGGCGGTCCTCCGGATAATCAGGATCCAGCGGAACATAAGCACCACCAGCCTTAAGTATTCCCATAATACCGACAACCATCTCAAGAGAGCGGTCAAGGCAAAGACCCACTAGACTATCTGGCTTAACTCCCTGCTCAATCAGGTAATGTGCAAGCTGATTACTCCGCTTGTTTAACTCAGCATAACTAAGTTCACTACCCTCATAAACGACAGCAATGTTATCTGGAGTGCGGCTGGCTTGCTCTTCAAATAAAGTATGCAAACACTTGTCTGATGCATAAGCCGCAGATGTATCATTCCATTCAATAAGTAAGCGGTCACGCTCCAGAGAAGATAATAATGGTAAA
>NZ_JAOBPO010000026.1 GCF_025574485.1 Kordiimonas aquimaris
TTTACCATTATTATCTTCTCTGGAGCGTGACCGCTTACTTATTGAATGGAATGATACATCTGCGGCTTATGCATCAGACAAGTGTTTGCATACTTTATTTGAAGAGCAAGCCAGCCGCACTCCAGATAACATTGCTGTCGTTTATGAGGGTAGTGAACTTAGTTATGCTGAGTTAAACAAGCGGAGTAATCAGCTTGCACATTACCTGATTGAGCAGGGAGTTAAGCCAGATAGTCTAGTGGGTCTTTGCCTTGACCGCTCTCTTGAGATGGTTGTCGGTATTATGGGAATACTTAAGGCTGGTGGTGCTTATGTTCCGCTGGATCCTGATTATCCGGAGGACCGCCTTCGGTTTATGCTTGATGATACACAAGCTCACATAGTTATTGGTCAGGCTTCTATAGCGACTGATCTATCATTGTTTGATGAGCGTTGTCAGGATCGCCCTGAGCTGGTGCTTCTCGATGAGCCAGAGCAGCTTGAGGCGTTGTCATTTTACCCTGAGACTAACCCTGATACTTCGGCTTTGGGGATATGCTCCGACCACCTCGCTTATGTGATCTATACCTCAGGCTCTACAGGAAAGCCCAAAGGTGTATGTGTCGAACATAAAAGTGTTGGTAATAGGTTGCTATGGATGCAACGACAATACCCCTTGAGCGATAAGGATATTATTTTACAAAAAACACCATACTCTTTTGATGTTTCTGTTTGGGAGTTCTTCTGGTTTTTCCTATCTGGTGCAAAATTGACTGTGGCCCGTTCTGGTCAACATTGGGATACAGATTACTTGAGTTCCGTCATCTCCAGCGAGGGTGTTACGGTATTGCACTTTGTTCCACCTATGCTTGGGGCATTCTTATCTAATGTAGATTTGAAGTCTTTGAGCTCATTACGACACATTTTTTGCAGCGGAGAAGCCCTCAATCCCAGCTATATGCATGCTGTTTTAGAAAGTGGTCATTCTACCCAGATACATAATCTTTATGGCCCTACAGAAGCATCAATTGACGTTAGTTACTGGGATGGGACTATATGTTTGTCGGATCATTCCACGGTTCCAATAGGCCGTCCCATATCGAATACACAGCTTTATGT
>NZ_JAOBPO010000003.1:0-39767 GCF_025574485.1 Kordiimonas aquimaris
AGAACTGCCGATGGTGCCTGGTTTGCAATCGACAAGGCTTGTAGGCCAAGCTGTTGTCGTACCTGCAACGACTGCAGATCTGCACTTGCTTGTGCAAGGTCGGCGTCTACAAGGTTACCAATACCAACTTCGATTGAGTCAGACAGTTGCGTTACAAACGTTTGCTGTAGCTCAAGTCGGTTTGAACCTGAACCCAATGCAGACAGTGAGGTGTTAACGTTTGCAATTGACGCATCAATCGCCGTTACCGCTGCTGCAGCTTCTGTTTGTGTGTTAATGTCCTGAGTAGCAGTAATTGTTACGTTACCGCCACCAAGTGACAGATCTTGCGCACCGACTGTAATGGTGTTTGTACCACTATCATTGGTAATCGCTACAATCGCATCACCACCAGTGTTCACAACGTTAGTGCCGTTAAATTCGGCGTTCTGAACGATTGAAGTAATTTGATCACGCAGCTGCGTAAAATCATTGTTGAGTGCATTACGGCTGGCAGTATCAAGACCGGAATCTGATGCAGCAACTGCATTTTGGCGCAGTTCGATCAATAGATCAGATACAGCTTCACCGGCGGCAAGAGCAACATCAATAGTTGACTGAGCACGATCAAGTGAGGAGCTAACCGCATTTAGACCAGCAACTTCACTACGCAGTGTTTGCGCAATTGCGAATGTTGCAGCATCATCTGCAGCAGATGCAACACGAAGACCAGTGTTAATCTGAGTCTGAATAGTGCTTAATTGTGAGTTAGTGTTGTTTAGGTTTTGCAGCGCGAGGAACGCACCTGCATTGGTGTTTACTGAAAACGCCATTATGTATCTCCATTCTGAGAGTTGTATGAGCCTTTTGCTCTAGAAGCTTTTTGCTTCCGAACAGACATACGCAGACAGTGTGCCAATTTTTCTTACCGCCACAAAAAATAGATAACTATCTGTTTTTATTGAATTAAATAAAATTTAAAGCTTTTACATTCAAATTTTGATACGGCAAAAAATACCGAGTAGGAAAATTTTGCAGTAAATTGCCGGGAAAAATGTGCCTAACGGGAATAATTTGCCTATGGCGAGGCATGCATACAAAGGTATTGGTTACATTACATGTGTGTAATGTACTTATATAAGGATATTAAAGTCAGTACTTTGAAAGCGTGAAGGGTTATAGAACTGCGTTAATTGCAGTATTAATGTTTGTTTGATTGTTTGACCGAGAGTTTTCTTGCCCTCTAGTATCGGCTGCGGTTTCAGGCTGTGATGCATTTGATGAATTAGCTTGAAGTTTTGCTTGGTCGGCAAGTCCGTCCATAATCATTTTATTTACGTCAATAAGGGCTTCAACTTTTCCCTGGCCGCGCATTACAAGTGAGGTGTGTTTGGAAGCCCATATAGACAAAGATATTATACTGGCGCGCAGATCATCAGGCAGGCCGTTACCTTTTGCGCCGCAGTCACTGGAGAAAACTGACCACATACGCCTGTTCCAGTCCAAGGCTTCTATGGTGCGCTTGTCGGTGCACTCCAAGTCTTTTACGCTCATCAATGCGTTTGTAACCTGCGCAAAGAGTCTATACTCAATTTGACTTGATGTTTCCGTAGTTGTTTGGGCTTTCTTGTATGCTTGATAAGACATCAAATTTCCCGCGTTTCAGTTATCCAGTTTCGCCCCCAATACGGCTTGTTTCGAAATCAATTATCTTCTTACAGGTCATCAGTGCCTTATAATAATTTTTGTCCATCACATCTCGACTGATTTTTACACAGTCATTGATTGCATCCGGATTACTTATCGCACTCATAAACTCAGTCATGCGCAAAACAAATTCATCATAGTATTTGTTGTTATTTGCTTGATCCATGTACATCAACATAATCGGAAAATAGATCCGCTTAGCTGGTGAGTTAACGTTTTCTTCCTGTAAAATGTCCTTTTCTCGAAGAATAGAAGCCTTATTGTGAACAATTAAAGTCGCTCGTCTGTCAGCGTTTGCAATTACTGCGCCATTTATCACCAGTTTTTCGTCTGGCTTTAAAGAAAGTTTCAATGCCATTCCGGCCTCCCAATTTTTCTGGTTGCTAGTACCAATTTGCCTACCAGTGGTAATTTACAGCACAAGCTTGCGCAAATTACTATCGTTGAATGCGTTTTTCTATTTGCATAACAAGCGTTATCGCAGGTTTCATGCCAATAAGGTAGTTGGCACTCACTTTGCAATGACAAGGATATAGTTTGACTATTATGTTAAATGAACATGATGAAACACGTTAACAATGTATGACGTAAGCTCTTGTGGAGATGATTTTGTCAGCAGCAAGAATGAAAAATGGACAAGTTAGTACTGCTGCTATGCGTAGTAAGCAGGAAAAAGTCACGTTCAGAAAAACCAACACATCAATAAAAGACGTAAGACGTGCAATAAAACTTGGGCATAAACATGCGAGCGACGAAGAATGGGCTGAAGCAGTAAAGCATCTGGTTATTGCTTGGGATGCAATGCCTGATGATATTTCTATACTGACGCTACTTGCACATTCGCTCGTTCAGCTAGGTGTTAGAGATCATGCTCTCGCCGTTCTTGAGCGGGCGTTGAGAGTAAATGAACCTACCGTTGAATTAATAGACGTCATTCAACGCTTGGCATTGGACATGGGTTTTTTCGATATTGCGATTAAACTATGCGCTCAACTTATTCAAATGGCACCACGTGTACCGGGGTACTATGTACAAATGGCCACAGCATATAGTAGTTTGGGTCGGTATGATGAAAGCATCAATATGCTACAGGCAGCTATTCCATTGTTTCCGGAAAGCGCTGATCTCTGGAATGTTTTGGCCACTCAGGTTCGTGAACGTGATGGATTGGATGCTGCGGATGTATTCTTTGAAGAGGCACTGCGTCTTGATCCAAATAACTATAAGGTTATCAACAACTATTCCATATCATTCACGCGGCGTAATCAATTCGACAAAGCGCTTGAGTTAGCTTTAAGAGCAACTGAACACAATAAAGACCTCCCTGATCCTCATATCGGTGCTGCGCTTTTGCTTTTCATGAAAGGTGAGATGCAGGAAGCATGGAAGCATTATGCATACCGTCAGGATGTACGCCGAAGAGCAAACCAATCACAGATATATACGCACAAACTTGACCAGTGGCAGGGGGAGCCTCTTAAAGATAAGACGATATTTGTTACTGCAGAGCAGGGAATTGGCGATGAAGTTATGTGGGGAAGTTATCTGCCACATATATATAAAGAAGCAAAAAAGTTAATAATTGGGTGTGACCCAAGGCTTGTAAGTATTTATCAACGCCGTTTCCCAGACGCGATTGTCGCACGGTATGCTGATAAAATTATGTCTGGGTATCGTTACCGCAGTTTCCCTGATGTTGAATATAAAATGAAGAGCGGCGATTTGGATATTGATTACTATATCCCTGTGGCATCAATAGCCTCGTTTGCATGGCATACAAGTGATGATATTCGCCCACCTTCAGATGGATATTTGACTCCATGTCCACAATTGACTGAAACGTTTAAAGAAAAACTAGGTTCAATAAGTCATAAGCCTAAAATAGGTATTGCCTGGCGTAGTGGCCTTATGACGTCGTCCCGAAACTATCTATATGCGTCAATTGAAGCATTGGGGCCGATATTTGCATTGTCTGATAAAGTTGACTTTATAAACGTACAATACGGAGACGTTGCAAATGAATTGGCGTTGGCTGAAAAACTGCACGGTGTAAAAATTCATGATTTTCCCGATGTCGACCTGAAGGCAGACATCGAAGCCAACTTGGCTATTATGTCTGAATGCGACCTGGTTATTTCTTCATGCTCGGCGCCAGGTATGTTTGCCATGTCTGTTGGTACGCCAACTCTTCTTATGTCAGGCTCAACACCTTGGTGGCAGTTTGGTCATGATAACATTGTTCCGTTTGCTGCGGATGCTGAAATCATAACCAATACAGGCGACACTGACTGGGAAGATATCGTTCTGCGGTTAAGCGAACGCGTTAATCAACGATTAGCAAGTTTGTAGCGAGGTATTGATAGTGGCCAACAACCCCTTTTTTATATCAGAAGTTTCGAGCAACCACGCTCAGGATTTGAATCGTTGTATTGACTTTATCAACCGTTCTGCTGCTATCGGATGCGATGCGGTAAAGTTTCAGTTGTTTAAGTTAGATCAATTATTTGCTCCAGAAATTTTAGCAAAAAGCGCTGAGCATCGCTCCCGGCGTAGTTGGGAGCTTCCTGTTGAGTTTTTACCCGAACTCAGTGCTGCATCACATACGGCTGGTATCCAGTTTTCTTGTACGCCTTTTTACTTGGAAGCGGTTGAAGAACTGCTGCCATATGTGGATTTCTATAAGATTGCGTCTTATGAATTGCCTTGGGATGCTCTTATCGAAGCTTGCGCGAAAACAGGTAAGCCGCTCGTATTATCGACTGGTATGGCGACCCTTGATGAAGTTATTCATGCACGAGATGTTTTTGTCAGTGCAGGCGGTAAGAATTTAACGCTGCTGCACTGTGTGTCTGGATATCCAGTGAAACCGGCAGATTGTAACCTTGCAGCGATTGAAACTATTCGGGATGTAACATCATGTGCCGTTGGCTGGTCAGACCATTCTCGCGACGCCCGTGTGGTTAACCACGCGATTGATAAATGGAGCGCAAGCATGATTGAGTTCCATCTTGATTTAGACGAGCAGGGCGCTGAATACAAAACAGGTCATTGTTGGCTGCCTGATGAAATAGCGCCGGTTATTGCGTGGCAAACCGTGAAAGCAGAAGCGGATGGTATGGGAGTTAAAGCACCAACCAAGGCGGAAATTGATGACCGTCCATGGCGTGCTGACCCTTCTGATGGTTTGAGGCCTTTACGAGAGCTGAGGGCAACATGGCAAGCAAAGTAATCGCAATTATAGGCGCTCGATTAGGGTCTAGCAGGCTGCCTGGCAAACAACTGCTACCACTTGTTGGTAAACCATTAATTGCGCGCCTAGTTGACCGGTTGCAATCTGTTGCAGAAATTGAAGAAATTGTCATTGCCACAACTGCAAGCGATGAAAATATACCATTATGTGAATGGGCAAAAAGTTATGGTACCCATGTTTTTGCCTGGGGCGGCGATGAGGATGACCTTGTTGGCCGTGTAGATGCCGTTGTTAAAGAATATGATGCAACAACATTTGTATATGTATGCGGTGATTGTCCTATGGTTGAACCTTCAACTATTAGCGCGCTTCTTAGACAATCAATAAGTATGCCTTCTGATGGCATTGCAAAGTTAAAACCATCACATTCTGGTCTGCCTTTTATCCATGAAGGCTTCGATGTGTTTAATCTAAACTTTTGGCGGTCGATGGTTTCTGTCGCACATGAGCCATTTGAACGTGAGCATATTGGAGCGGTTTATCATCATTTAAATAAAGTGGAGCCGAGTGAGGTTGCTTACCTGACTGAAGATCAAGCCTATGCTGAGTTTCAGCACCGCCTTTCAGTTGATACGCCAGACGACTATGCCTTTATGACACGTGTATACAATGAATGGTACTGTGATCACGCAGATAATACGCTAGTGGATCTCAAGTGGCTTATTCATAAGTTAAAGTCTGAACCGGAGTTGGTGGCGATCAATGCTAACGTAAGACAAAAAACGGTTCATGATACAGCTCTTCGTGTTGCTATATTATGTGAGGCGGGACCACAATTGGGCTTGGGGCATCTTACGCGATCATGTGTCGTTGCATCAGCACTCAAAAATCAAATAAGTGCGGATGTAAATCTCTTCATAAAAGCCGATCCATTTTCTTTTAAAGAACTGGATTATGTGAAGCATAATTACGTTAGAAATTTCAGTAGTATACGTGATATTTATGATGTTGTTATTCTGGATTTAAAAGCAATAGATCACCATACAAATTCGTTGCTTGGAAAGCTCAATGATCAAACATTAATTGTTGGCGTTGATATTCAGGCTATGAATGCGGACTTATTTGACTTGGTATGGATGCCATCTGTTCATGTCCCTCAAAAGCTTATTAAGTCTGCAGGCACACGACTGCGTTATGGAATGTCGTGTTACCTTTTGCGTGATCCAAATCAAGTTTCCTGCCGCCCTGACATGATTAAAGAGAAGTCGGTCATCGTTTTAACTGGTGGTGCTGACCCGATTGGTTTGTCTCAAACATTACCTGAACAAATCAGAAATGTGCTGGCGGACGATACTAAAATTACTTGGGTACGTGGTCCGTATGCAAATGAACCAAATATTGATACAAACCGAGAAAATTTCGTTGTTCTAAACGCACCAGAGGGCTTGCACGGAATTATTAGTGAGCACACGTACAGCTTATGCGTTTACGGTGTCACCTTTTATGAATGTTTGCGCGCTGGTGTCCCTACTGTTGTTTTTGATCCGATAGGCGCTGCCACCAAGGAAGAATGGACGTTACTGAAAGAGCTGTTACCCGAGTTAGTGGCTGATGACATTGACGATGCTTTTGAGAAACTGAATAAGCTCAATGCCAATGGATATGATAGAGGTTTAAGCGAGATTGCTGAAAAACTGGCAGATGGTCCAAACAGCTTTGCCGACACGGTAAAAACATTTCACACTGAAAAACGGAAGCTTCAACATGCAACAGCGTGAATGGCACAGTCCGTTATATGGGGAGCATGTTGGCGCTGTCCTTGATCAACATGATGAAATTGAAATTGTGGCATGTAAAAATTGCGGATTTGCGCATGTTATACCAATACCTGCGGCTGAGGCAGTTGAAGCTTTCTATCAGGAAGATTTTTACCAGACAGAAAAGTCACGTTATTTGGAAGAAGCACGTGAGGACTTTGAATGGAAAGCTACAGAATTTAACCTTCGGGTGAAGATCGCGAATAGTTTGCTAGGTCGCGGCGCTGGTCGGGTACTTGATATTGGGTGCGGACCTGGTGATTTTCTGAAGGTAGCGCAAGATGCAGGCTGGGATGCTGTTGGTATAGAACCTTCACCGATCGCGGCTAAATATGCCAAAGAGCGCGGGCTTAATGTTATAAATGGGTTCTTTGACGCAGAAGCTTCAACAAAATTAGGGCAATTCGACTTTATCCATCTAAGCGAAGTTTTAGAACATATCGCAGAACCAATTAAACTTATTACTCTTGCAGAGAAGCTGTTGAATCCAGGCGGTGTACTTTGTGTGTCAGTTCCTAATGATTACAATGCTTTACAACTTGCCGCAGTACAAAATTCTGGAAAGAAAAAATGGTGGATCGTTCCTGACCATCACCTGAATTATTTTAATTTTGACAGTCTTGCTAGCACAATTGAGCAATGCGGCCTGACAGTTCGGCAACGATTAACAAATTTTCCTATGGAACTCTTTTTGCTCATGGGCCAAGATTACACAAAAGACCCCAAACTAGGTCGTGAATTGCATGGGTTACGCAAGAATTTGGATATTAACCTTGCGACGGTTGATGTTGACGTGATGCTTAAGTTTTATGAAAGCCTTGCTCAAGCAAATATGGGTCGTCTTGCAATTGTTTTTGCAACTAAACCTTATCCCATGAAAGGTGCTGAGTTATGAGTGCCTTTAACACAAGATTTGATAGATTCTCTTCGTTTTATTTATACGGTGCCACGCCTGCGGCAAGTGGTACAATAGAATTGTTGCAAGCAATTGATAAACAAATTCTCGGCTTTGTCGACAAAGACAGCACTAAGCAAAATACAGATTTTATGGGCTATAACGTTTATGCGCCCAGCGTGTTATCTGATGCAAAAAACAACGATACCGGTATTATCATTGTGTCAGCATATCAACTTGAAATTGCGGGTTATCTGCAACGGGTAGGTATAGATGCTCAACGTGTTTTTCCGCATTTGGATGGGATGTTTTTCCCTACATATACAGACAGTTATCTGAGTAATTCGACACTTGATGTGGTGGCTGAAAAGCTAGGTAATGATCAAGAAAAAGGTTATTTTTCTTCATGGAGGCATTTCAAAGAAACTGGCAACTTGTACGCATTGAAAGCGCTACCTGAAATGAAAAACCAGTATGAGCACGCAGCATGGTGGCAAACTATCGGGCAGGGTGGCTTGTGCGGAGATATTGGTGCTTATGATGGCGTGTCCTCTATTGAATTTGCAAAGACAGGAAGCTTTTCAAAAATAGTTGCGGTTGAGCCTTTTAGAGAAAATTTTAACTTGCTGAAAGCAACTATTAAAGAACATGGCTATCAAGACCTCATTGAGCCGCTCCAAATCGCAGCAGGTCAATCCCGCGAAACTATCTGGCAGGATACCGAGGATGCAAGCAGTCGTTCACGGTTGAACGCAAACAGCAACGTGTCGAGTGTGGATAAGGAACAAATAGAGGTTTTTCCTATTGATGCACTTGATATGCAAGGCTTAACAATGCTGAAAGTTGACATAGAAGGTTTTGAGTTAGCCTTCTTGGAAGGTGCGACTGAAACTATAAAAAAATATCGCCCGCATATTGCTATCAGTGCGTATCACGAAAAAACGCATTGTTGCCGTATATTTGAATTTTTTCAGCGTAATTTTGATGGATGGAGTTTGAATGTCGGGCACCATCCACAAGCGGTATATGAACTGGAATATTATATTTCATTTGATCAAGGTTCTGCATTATGAAACCGCGATTATTATTACTGGGCGGCGGCATAGAGCAGTTAAATGCATTGCGCATAGCCAAAGAACTCGGTGCTGATGTGGTTGTTTTTGATGGGCACGATACAGCAGCCTGCGAATTGGAGGCCACCGAATTTCATACGGTAAATATCAAGGATCATGAGGCCCTATTAGCAAAAGCTGAAAGTTCAAAGGTAAGTGCGGTTTTTGTACACGCCGCAGAATTGGCAATTGAGTGTGCATTGGTGGCAGAGCATTTGAAGCTACCGGGAATACCAGTGCATGTTGCGGAACTTGGCACCGATAAAAGCTTGAGATCAGCGTGTTTTCAAAAGGCAGGCATCCATATTCCCTCTTTTAGAAGTATTCCTGCAAATAGTTCCTATGAGGTTTGGCAGAAAATGGCCTCAGAAATAGGATTCCCGCTTGTTGCAAAACCAACAAAATTGGCAGGCGCACAAGGGGTCGAATACATTGCTGGTGAGCTGGAGCTTTCTGACTATTTTACCCGTTCAGCCTGTTTTGATAAACAAAGCTTTGTTGTTGAAGAATATATTGCAGGCGAGCAGTTAAGCACTGAAAGCGTATCTATTGATAGTAAAGTTATAAGTACCAGCACGGCAAAGCGTCACTACGATACGACGAAGGGCTTGTGGCCGTATCAAATAGAAGATGGACATTCCATGCCTTGGCAAGATGCACAGGGCATGCGTCCAGAAATTGAAAAAACAATTGAAGCTTGCCGAAAAGCCTTTGGATTGAAAACTGGGGTTCTTAAAGGTGATGTTGTTATAAAACCAAATGGAGATATTGTCGTTTTAGAAATGGCGGTCAGGACATCTGGTGGTCGGTTTTGCGACACAGTTGTGCCTCTCTGCTCGGGTATAAATATATTGTATCCACTGATGCAATATGCGCTGGGACAGTCTCCTGACATCAGTTTTCTAAAACCCAAGCATAATACAGGTGTCTCGCAAAGATTTGTCATATTGCCTGAAGGGACGCGATTGCGTCAGCATAAAATATTGCAGCATTTATTGCTTGATAAAGACATTATCAGTTCATGGTTTAGAGATGACTTGCATGACCTTGATGTTGTGCCTGCTATTCGTTCTCATCGTGATAGGTTAGGTTATGTGATATGTGTCAGTAAAGATCGTAAACTAGCAGACCGGCGGGCACTTGAGGTCGTTGATGAGATTGCAGCCGCATTATGCGAAGTGAGAGAATAATGAAGATACTGATAGTTGGTTCGGGGTCTTTTGTCTTTGATGATATGTATGGTCCGGGTGTTATTCTACGGTCTGTTGTTCAGTGGTGTCTTGACACACAGGATGATCATAAAAAGACGATTATATTAAGTTACCACTCTTCAGAAAAATTACCTGAAAAGAAAGCTAAAGCAGCAGAAATTCTGAATGAGTTTTCAGCATTGTCGCATGATATTGCAATAGAGTTTATCCCGAGTGCAGATATTGCCAGTGTTATCGAAAACGGCGATCTTGCTTCATGCTTTATTGCGGTTCCTGATCAGTTTCATGCTCTGTATACACGGCTGTGTATCGAAAATAATTGCCCTGTTTGGATAGTTAAACCACTTACCGGCAATTTAGTTGAAGCAAAAGAATTACAGGATTTATGCAAAGCTCGGAACGGGCGTGTATGGGTTGATTACCATAAACGTTTTGACACATCTAATGCCTTATTAAAAACTAAATTACAGGCAGATGAGTTGGGGCAGGCATTAGTCTACTCAGTTGATTATCATCAGCCATATATTCTTCCAACACAAGTGTTCGACTGGGCTAAAGATGTCGATGTTTTTTCGTATATTGGATGTCATTATGTCGATCAGGTTTTCTATTTATACCCAGATGCGGTTTTGAAATCCGTTTATACCAGTGGCGTCAAAGGCCAAGTCTTCGAAAAAACAGGGCAGTTTGATTGTGTGTTGGCAAATTTAACATTTCAACATGGTACACATACATTACATGTTCCTATGAATGTTGGATGGTCAAATCCCAAGGGGTCACCAACTAAAAGCCTACAAACTCTGAAAGTGCAGTGCGAAAACGGTATTGTTAATCTGGATCAAACACGTCGAGGTGTCCAAATTTGGCAGGATGACGGTGTTTCCGAAATTAACCCTTATTTCTTTTGCAAAATCAAAGATATATTTGGCCGTTACCGCTATGAAGGGTATGGGTTTGAGAGCGTTAAAACATTCTTGGATCTTGTTCGAACTGATGCGGTATGGGCGAGTAATCAGAGCCTGCCTACGTTAAATGAAGCAGTAAAGACCGAGCATGTTCTTGACGCCGTAAAGCAGTCTTTAATATCTAAAAGATAGTATTCAAATTGAGATAGTAAGTTTTCTTCATGTGTATTGTTACAATATGCATATGAAATATGAAAGAAACTGAATTGAATCAGCCCGTTGTCTATACGGTATTCCATCTTAATATGGCGTTTTCTTCTATAGAAGAGAGCGATAGACCTGATGTTATTAAACGCTGTTATTGGCCATTATTAGAGCTTGCTCGCTCAGGTTTTCGCATTGGTATTGAAGCAACGAGTTACACGCTGCGTACAATTCAAACTATTGATCCGTCATGGACAGCGTGCTTGCGACAATGCATTGAAGGCGATCAAATAGAGTTTGTTGGCAGCGGTTATGTTCAAATGATTGCACCTCTTGTTCCGTCAAACATAACCCGTAAGAATTTAGCTTTTGGCTTAATGGATTATCAGGAAATTCTTGGTATCGCCCCTGAGGTCTACTTATTTAACGAACAAGCTTATGCACCAGGCATATTACCATTTTATACCGAAATTGGTGCACGTGCCGTTATCATGGACAGCTCTGAAACCGCAAGCCGTAGCCCGCAGTGGAACAAAGAGTATTCTCGTAAACCTCAATATATAGAGGGCGCTAATGGAACTAAATTGCCGGTTATATGGTCAGATGCAATTTCATTTCAAAAGTTTCAGCGATACGCCCATAATGAAATTGATGCTGACGAATATTTTGAGTTTCTGAGTTTACAGCTTGGCAGAGGGGTTAGGGCCTTTCCCTTATACACCAGCGATGCAGAAGTATTTGATTATCGTCCCGGTCGTTTCAATTCGGAAGCAAATATTGGTGTTGTTCCCGAGTATGAGCGAGTTGGGTTGTTGTTCCAGGCACTAGCAAATAGTAAGCAGGTCGTGATTGGTACACCGTCTGATGCCTTGAATATGATCTCAACTGATGCAACTGCAATTAAACTTGAGACCGCTCAAGCACCGATACCAGTAAAAAAACAACGAAAGTATAATGTTTTAAGATGGGCTGTAACAGGACGTAATGATCTCGTATTAAATACTCATTGTTGGCGACTTAATGAAGCATTCATTGTTAACGGTGCAGATGATAAAGATTGGCGTACACTGTGCTTGCTGTGGTCGAGTGATTGGCGTACCCACATAACTGAAAAACGCTGGCAAAGCATACAAGCTATGCTCGAGCAAAACCAGGTTGTTGCTCCTGTTTCTGTTACAGATATTGCTTGTGATGAAGCGGATGTTCCTGCCGGTGTAACTGTCAGGCGGGAAGGACGTTTCCTTGTCATTGAGGCAGGAAGCTTCCATTTAGCTTTAAATTGCGGACGTGGTTTGGCTATTCAATCATTTGGTTTTGGCGCCTACCAACCGGCAAGCGCGGGCGCACCTGCAAAAAATGGGTTGGTAGGAACACTTGCACACGGATTTTATGATGATATTGCATATGGGGCAGATTTTTATAGTGGTCATTATGTTTGTGAACCAGCAGCACAGGCAAAATCAACGGACTTAGTATCGTGTGAACCAGAGATTTCTTTTGATAAAAATAATCATATAATGATTGTGGGACAAGTGGCCGACATAACTAAAACGCTTGTGATAGATACCCGTAATCCACATATAACCGTTAATTATAGCGCTAATGTTCTGCCACAAAACCATGGAACATTTCGTTGTGGCCACATTAAATTGAACCCGCGAGCCTTTAATCGAGAAACACTTTACTATTCGAGTAAAAATGGTGGAGAGCAGCATGAGAGACATAGCTTATTTGCAAACGGGCATTTGATTGAAGTTGACCACGGTGTACCTGTGTCGCGCCTTGTTTCGGCTACGAACGGCCTTGGTATGACTTCAGGTGTCTTAGAGATTGGGGACGATACACATTTTATAAAGCTAGCGATGAAACGCTCTCATGCAGCAAGTGTTGGCCTGGTTACGGCACAAACAGTTGCAGAAAGCTTTTTTGTGCGTGCATGCCTAACACTTGCCGAAACAGACGACACGTACAGAGACAAGACGTTGTCAGGGTTGACAGCTGTCGAACTCCCGATTGTCGAGTATTCGATTACCTTAGGTAAGCAAGGTAGCCAAGCAGGTAGTGAAGAATAACTTTCGCTATCTCTTTGGAAGTGATAACATTTTCTGCATGTACTCAGTGAAATGAGGTAGGGGAAATTATGGTTCAAGTGAATTTTACCGGCGCTGGAGTTGACCTAACGGATAAATCGGTTTTGATAACCGGTGGTACAGGCTCGTTTGGCAAAAACATGCTTAAGCAATTACTTGCTAACCATAACCCTCGAAGAGTGAGTGTTTTTGCTCGTGGGGAATACAATCATTTTTTACTTCAAAACTCATTAACGCCTGAAGAACAAAAAAAGGTTCGTTTTTTTATTGGTGATGTGCGCGATATGGATCGTATGGTCATGGCTATGCGCGGCATTGATATCGTAATTCATGCTGCCGCACAGAAACAGGTACCTTTAGCTGAATATAATCCGTTTGAATGCATTAGAACGAACGTGATTGGTGCAGAAAATGTTGTGCAGTCTTCTATACAGGCTGGCGTTAGTAAAGTAATCGCGTTGTCAACAGATAAGGCCGTTAACCCGATTAACTTATACGGTGCGAGCAAACTTGCTTCAGATAAAATTTTTGTTGCTGCAAATGCGCTCGCTTCAGGCACAAATACACGTTTTTCGGTGGTGCGATACGGTAATGTTCTCGGTTCGCGCGGTAGTGTTATTCCATTTTTCAGAGACTTGATGAATAAAGGGGCAACCGAATTGCCTGTGACTGATGAACGAATGACACGGTTTTGGGTAACTTTGGATCAGGCTGTAGCTTTCACTATTAGTTGTATTGATATGATGCGCGGCGGTGAAATTTTTGTTCCTAAAATTCCATCAATGAAGATTACAGACCTGGTCACTGCATTGGCTCCTGATATGGCTATGAAAATGGTGGGTATCAGGCCTGGTGAAAAGCTTCATGAACTCATGATTACCGAACACAACGCACCAACAACGCTTGACTTGCCTGATCGTTATATCATTGAACCTGAATGGGATTTTTGGGAGCGCGCTCCGCATAAAGCAGACAAGTATCCTCTTGTGGCTGAAAATTTTGAATATACTAGCGATCAAAATGACACATGGATGACGGTTGAAAGTCTTCGGGAAACGTTAAAATCAATACCTGATCAAGGCGAATAGCCCGTGTCTGCTGATAAGTTTCTTCCCTATGGTCGGCATGCAATTGACGATGCTGACATTGAGGCCGTTGTTGATGTTTTAAAAAGTGGCATGCTGACATGTGGGCCGCAAGTTGAACGATTTGAGACTGCATTTGCTAGTTATATTGGCGCCAAGCATGCAGTTGTGTGTTCAAATGGTACCGCAGCATTACATATGGCTGCTATCGAATGCGGCCTTGGCCCCGGTGACACGGCAATTGTTCCAGCAATTACATTTCTGGCAACAGCAAACGCTGTACGAATGACGGGAGCTGACGTTTGTTTTGCTGATGTCTGCCCTGATAGTGGCTTGATGACAGCTGAAACATTTTCTGATGCACTTGATCGCAGTAATTCACCAGTTAAAGCAGTTTTACCTGTTCATATGAACGGACAATCTGGTGAGATTCAAAAAATAGCGGCTATCGCAAGAAAAAAAGATATCAGAATTATTACAGATTGCTGCCATGCACTTGGTTCTGAATACTTCGGTGGTGGACGGCCTGGTGATGGTCAATATGAAGAGTATGCAACATTTTCGCTTCATCCTGTTAAGTCGATTGCGATGGGGGAAGGTGGAGTTGTTACCACGAACGATGCTAAGGCAGCTCAACGATTACGTATGCTTCGTGGTCACGCGATGGAACGTAATCCGGAAAGCTGGCAAAATGGCAAACTAGCTTTTGCTGAAGATGGTAGCGGCAATCCATGGTATTATGAGATGGATAAGTTGGC
Organism: Kordiimonas aquimaris; assembly: GCF_025574485.1. Lineage (GTDB taxonomy): Bacteria > Pseudomonadota > Alphaproteobacteria > Sphingomonadales > Kordiimonadaceae > Kordiimonas > Kordiimonas aquimaris. The sequence goes on from NZ_JAOBPO010000003.1 coordinate 14,954, forward strand.
ATACAATTACCGTGCGACGGATATGCAGTGTGCTTTAGGACTTAGTCAGTTAAAGAAGCTTGATGATTTTATCAAAAAACGCCGCCAAATTGCAGATTGGTATGACGAAAAACTTAAGTCGCTGAGTAATCGCCTGCAGCCTATTGATAGGTCTGCTTATTCAAATTCTGCTTGGCATCTTTATGCGGTTTTGATTGATTTTGAATTATGTAATCGTGATCGCGGTGCTTTGATGCGGTACATGTTAGAGCAAGGCGTCGGTTCACAAGTGCACTATGTGCCAGTATCTAATCAGCCGTATTACAGGAAATTGTATGGTAAGCAGGATTTGCCGGGCACGCATCGTTACTACGATAGAGTTCTTAGTTTGCCTATTTTTCCTGATATGTCTGAAGCTGATGTAGAGAAAGTCGTTACTGTTCTTAGTGATGCGTTGAATTAAATTTAAATATATAAAATAGTATAGAGATCAATTTCTCGACGGTAGAAATTTGGCTATTGTGCTTGATGCACAAAAGCCAAATATTCCAAAACGTCATGAATAGTCTACTACAACTGCATTTAGTTGTTAAATAGCGCCAGAATAGACTGAGGTGATTGGTTGGCAATCGAGAGCGCTTGAATGCCGAGCTGTTGCTTAACTTGTAGCGCTTGTAAGTTGGCGCTTTCAACGGCAAGGTCTGCATCAACGAGGTTACCGATACCAATTTCGATAACATCAGAAAGCTGGCCAGCAAAGGTGCGGCTTTGTTCTAGTGATGTTGAGCCTGCACCCAAGCGAGTTAGCGCTGCATTGAGATTGTCGATAGAGTTGTTAACATCTGTTACCGCTGCAGCAGCAGTTGTTTGTGTTAAAATTTCCTGTGATGCAGTGATCGGAATATTTGCACTACCAAGTGTAAGGTCCTGGTGTTCAACTGTCAGCGTTTGTGTTGCGTCAGAGTTTGTGATTGCAACAATCGCGTCTGTTCCATTGTCAATGAGGTTACTTCCGTTAAACTCTGCATTGCTTGTAATTTGTGTGATTTGGTCTCTAAGGGCTACAAAATCCTGCGATAATGCGTTCCGGCTAGCTGTATCCAGACCCTGATCAGACGCTGCAACAGCGCGTTCTTTAAGGTCAAGTAAAAGGTCGGAGATCGCATTTGCCGCGGCGAGGGCAACATCAACTGTAGAAATACCACGATCAAGTGATTGCCCCACAGCTGAAAGGCCGCGGAGATCACCTCTAAGCGTTTGTGCGATAGAAAACACGGCAGCATTATCTTTTGCCGATGAAATTCGAAGGCCTGTATTAATACGTGTTTGTACATCCTGCAGGTCGCCGCTTGTTTGATTCAAGTTACGCAGTGCGTCGAGAGCACTGGCGTTTACATTAATTGAAAAGGCCATTTAACCTCTCCTGTTTCATGACGTTTATCCATAGACCGGTCATCCGGCTTGGTCATGTATCAGCAAAGGGCGTGCCAGTTTTTTATTTCTATTAAACCATTGAAAAATATAGAAAAAAAATAATAAATTTGCAAAGCCGGCAAATATTTCACATATTTACTGACAGCTTACAAAAGCAAAAGTGAATGATGTGCCGAGTGTTTTGAGAGTTAAGTGTGTACGAGGCATCAAGTGTAGAAATCAGATGGCTGTTAAACTCTTACTTGCTAAGCGTCGCAGGTTTTGATCTTGATGTTAGATCGCGTTTTTTATTAGCACTTGTACGGTGCTGACTTCCTGAAGCAGAGCCCGAAGGTATACCGGTAGCTGCGCCGGGCATGAAAACGCCAGAGCGTATATTACTGGCATTTGTTTGTGAATTTACACTCGTGCTTTCTGTTCTGCTAATAGTTTTTGCGGCTCTAATAAGCTCTGCTGAAAACAACCCTTTTATATCATTTGAAGATAATATGGTTGTTGCGCTGCCTGGTAAAGTTGGTTTGGTGGTAATGTGATGGATAACAGGATTATGCGGCTTTACCGGCTGCATCTATATAACCTGATTCAGGCTAAGTGACATGGGGCGTGCTGACCGAGGTATCTGATATGATGCTGTTTTCCCATATGCAAGAACAGGGCGATTTTGTTTTGCAACTTCATCCCCCACGCTTTTAATCAAACCTTCTGCAACAGATTTGAGCCTTAATACAATTCGCGCATGATCGCGTAGTATTTCACGTAAACGATCAGTCAGAAACTTGATATATTTACGTTCAGCTGAATCTTTTGAGCCTAATAAATGCTCATTAACCTGCAGTTGACTCATCGTGTTTTTATACTCAGCCATCAGCCGGCTTTTTTCACCGTGTAACTGTTGTGCTTCACGTGGTTTTCTCTCTTTTAGAAAAGAGGTTTCCCGGCGGATTAATTCGCTTAACGCCGTTGTAAGTTTAGCGAGTTTTGCGCAAGGGCCAGTCAAGCGTGATGCTACTGGTTTTAATTCTTCAGGTAGGGTAGCAGTTTGCTCTGGCATATTAACCTTCCTGTAACTTCAGAATTTCACGGTAAATGCTGTCAGCAATGCCGATGCCGCCATTTTTGGCGATGGATTTACCAACTTCGTCAACCATCATGTCACGGTACATGCCTTCAGCTTTGCCGCCGCCCATAATTCCATCTGTGGAAAGTGTATCGAACATAGGTTTCAGCATTTGGGATAGGAAAACCGCCTCAAAACTCTCAGCCGTTTCACGCGCTGCTTTGTTATCAAGGCCTCTGACGCTATCCAGCGTATTTGTTTTGCTGGCGTTGATCTGTGCCTGAATTAACTGGCCTTGGGCTGCTGTGATTGATGCAGTTTGCATTACATCACCTGAATTTCAGCTTGCATGGCGCCAGCAGCTTTTACTGCTTGCAAAATCGAAATCATATCACGTGGCCCAACACCTAGAGCGTTCAGTCCGTCAACCAGCTCCTGAAGTGTGACTGTTGGCTCAAGAACGGTAAGGCGTTTGTCACTGCCATCGTCAATTTCAATACCGGTGCGATTAACTACTTCTGTTTGGCCGCCTTGTGCAAAGGCACCAGGCTGAGAAACTTGGGGGGTTTCGCTAATGCTGATTGTCAAATTACCCTGCGCGATAGCAACCGAGGCAATGCGTACATCTGCGCCAATAACAATGATGCCTGTTCGCTCATCGATAATAACACGTGCACGTTGGTCAGGTGTTACTGATATTTGTTCAATGTTGGTCAGGATATCAACCATTGCCAATGGATAGCCTACTGGGCGTTCCAGTTGGATTGTCGCAGGATCAAGCGCACGGGCCATTGATGTATCAAGTGTTTGATTAATAGCTGCCGTGATACGTCGTGCAGTTGTAAGATCTGGGTTGTGGAGAGAAAGCTTCACGGCGTTCATATCCGAAAGCTCAAATGGCAGTTCGCGCTCAACGATGCCGCCGTTTGCAATGCGGCCATTGGTTGGAACACCTTGGACGATTGATGCAGCTTCACCTTGCGCGCTAAACCCGGCTACAGCGACAGCCCCTTGAGCAACAGCGTAAACTTCGCCGTCTGCACCAAGAAGTGGTGTGGCGATGAGTGTGCCGCCTTTGAGGTCTTCAGCATCGCCCATAGAACTGACGGATACATCAATGCGTGTACCTTGGCGTGAAAACGAGGGAAGATTAGCCGTTACCATAACAGCCGCTATGTTTTCAGGGCGCATCACCTGGTTTTTTGAATTAATTCCCAAGCGTTCCAACATTGCTGTCAGGCTTTGTTGTGTATAAGGCACATTCAGAAATGTGTCGCCTGTACCATTCAGACCGACAATAAGACCATAACCAATAAGTTGGTTTTCGCGAATGCCTTCAACTGAAACAATATCCTTAATGCGGGACGGTGTTGCATTAGCTGCTTGTTCAGCGCAAAGCATAGCCGAAACAAGGAAAGCGATCAGTCGTAATGTGTTATTAAAAACTGGCATTTATTCTCTTCCGCTTGTTAGTGGTGCAAACTTGCCTAAGTTAACTTTTCATGTGTGTAAAAAGCGAAAACTGTGCCAGTTTGTGTGAATTTGTTAATCATTTGAATTATATAGGTAATTTATAATTTGTTTATACAGGTGTAGGATTGAAGAGGAATTATTTTCCCTGTATTAATTGCAGGGCTTGCCCTTAGATACATGAGCGCATAGATTATTCTCATGAAGATTACCGGCCCTGGCCAAATTCAGTCTACATCGATCAAGAAGTCGGCAAAAAAACAAGTTGCCGGTAGCGATAGCTTTGCGCAAAGTATTGGCGGCGAAAAAACAGAGACGACCACAAATGTAAGTGGTTCCAATCGACTAACGCCGCTAAACACTCTACTTGCTTTACAGGAAGTTCCTGACAGTACTGATGGTCGTTCAAAAGGTTTATCCAGAGCAAATGACATGCTTGATCTTCTTGAGGAAGTGAGAAGAGGGATACTGCTTGGCTCTATTTCAACGGCAGGCCTTAAGAGTCTCGCTGATTTAGCACGCAATCATCGGCAGAATGATGCTTCAGAATTGAAATCTGACGAAAAATTGAATGACATATTGTTGGATATAGAGCTGCGTGCTGAGGTTGAATTGGCAAAATTAGGTCTTTAATTTCAAATACTTATTTCCGGTTTTTCTTGTGCAGAAATGTGTTCTTCTTCGCGTGTAATAATTCGCCTTGTTTCAGACAACAGATATCTTTATAAAACCCGCTACCTTCGGTAATTCCGAATGGTTTGGACAACAGTATTTGTTAGGGAGTGACTATGTCCACTACGGTAGCTGAGATTGATATTCCTTCTGATTATGTTCCGTCTTCTGAAGAAGAATTTATGAATCCGAAACAGCTTGCGTATTTCCGCAACAAGCTAATTGCCTGGAAAGATGATATTCAACGCGAGTCTGCTGAAACGTTGCAGAATTTGCAGGAAGATAATCTGCGCGAGCCGGATATTGCTGATCGTGCGTCATCTGAAACTGATTGGTCCGTTGAACTCCGCACACGCGATCGTCAACGTAAACTCGTTTCAAAAATCGATGCAGCTCTTCGTCGTATTGATGAGGGTGAATACGGTTATTGTGATGTAACCGGAGAGCCAATCAGTTTGCGTCGTTTGGATGCACGTCCAATTGCAACGATGACGATTGAGGCACAAGAAGCGCATGAACGCGCTGAAAAAGTTCACCGCGACGACTAACAGTTTTCCAAAAAAAGAGGCCGGGCCCATTTCTGGGTTACCGGCCACTGTAGCAAAATGCATACAGAATAAAAGTTTGGCTTATTTCAATAGTTCGTACTAGTCGTTAGTTAGCTCCTCCTTAGGTGTTAAAACGGGAATACGATGTCATACAACTGGGTCCCATAACGTGGTTGTTGGACATCGGTAATTTGACCTTTGCCGCCATAAGAAATTCTCGCTTCGGCAACTTGGGTATGTGAAATCGTATTGTTTGAAGATATATCTTCAGGTCTTACGATACCTGCTAGTAACAATTCGCGTTTTTCGAAGTTAACACGAACCTCTTGCCGGCCCTGGATAACCATATTGCCGTTTGGTAGTACTTCTGAAACGATAGCGGCAACAGTCATATTAATTGCTTCGCTTCGGTTAACTGATCCTGTTCCATTATAGGATGTTGTTGAGTCAGCACCTATAAGTGAACCAGGCGTAACATCGGGGCGCGTATCATTCGCACCTGTAACTGGTAGCCCTGTTGTCGGGTCAATTGCTGCTGAACCATGTAAGAAATTACGTAATCTCTGCTCAAAACCAAGGAAATTGGTTAACCCTGCGTTTTCTGCTGTTGTTCGTGCACGAGTTGTCGTGTTGCCGATTTGAGCGTTGTCAGATATCGCAATATTCACTGTTAGAATATCACCAACCCTTGCTGCACGTTGATCTTTAAAGAATGCACGTGCGCCAGTACGCCACAAAGAATTGGCCTGATGCCGTGTTGGTTCGTTCGTAGGCATAGGTAGGCTGATAGAACGCTGTGCAAGCGGCGCTTTAATGTCTTTTATAGGTGTCAGGTTTGGTTCTTTGCCGATGTCAGCAATACGCCCCGCGCTGCCACATGCCGCTAAACTAAAGAGAGCAGTAGCTGTAACCAGGTTTTTGGTAAGTGTGCTAAACATTATGTTTCTCCAATTCTTAGATGGGTGCACGGTATTCACTGAGGACCTAATGCGAGATTAGGGCCTGACACTATTTCCACTTGACCGGCTGTCATGACTTTTGCGTCTACGGTCAGGCGTGATTTTGAATTTAAGATACGGATGGTCTCCCCAATGCTGCCATTTTCAAGTGCTTGGCCGCTTGCGGTTAATATGATTGACCCGCTGCGAACAACCATAGTAACGGGAGCTCCCTTTTTAACGGCAACAGGTTCGATTACATCATTGGTATTAATCGGCTTTTCTGGGCGCACAGCACGTCTAACAGTCATTCCTACCAATTGTTTGTGAGAGAGAATGGCACGATTGTTGAGGCGGCTAGCCGGGTATTCAACCCAGGAGATATCACTCTTGGCAATGGTTTCGCCGGGCAGAATGCTTCGGTTGAAAACCGGGATATCGCGTACTTCCTCAATCACACCAGACATGCTTATTTTTTTGGGTACATTACCACCCGATGGCACAAGTAATACCGATGTAAAGCGATCGCGTTTGTCATTTAACGAAAACTGTTCAAAAGAGAGGTCTGCCATTGTTGCATCAATCGGTACAACAAGTCCGGTGTTTCTCCCAAACAACCTGATTTGACTATCCGGGTTGGCACCGTGAGAAATTGCCGTTTCGTGTACATAACTAACAAGGTCATCATTGCTTATTGATGATGAGAGTCTTGTTAGGCGAACACGTTTCAAATATTGCGGACGTTCCCAATCTAAATCATGGGTATCTGAAATACGCTGTAAGTCGTATGCAGAGATAGATTTTGATTTTCCTGGAGCAGGGGCCTCAAAAATAATCACATCTGATTTTTCGCCAGCATCGGTGAAAATATCACCGATGGATATTGTTTTTCCAGAAACGGTCAGGTCTTCTTTCAATTCAGCGGCCATCGCTGTTGGCGTTAAAAGTGTGCCAAGTGCTAAGCTGGTCGCTAATAACCACTTCTTACATGTATATGACGTTAAAATCATTGGTTATGCCTTATTAGCGAAGGTTACCAGCAGCTTGAAGCATCTCATCAGCTGTCTGAATTACTTGTGAGTTCAGTTCATATGCCCGCTGTGCAGAGATCATTGCTGTAATCTCGGACACTGCATTAACATTTGATTGCTCGAGGAAGCCCTGAAGAACTGTACCAAAACCTGGTTGACCCGGTGTGCTCACAACAGGTGCACCTGATGCTTGGCTTTCAAGGAACAAACTGCCGCCTATTGCTTCCAGACCAACTTCATTGGCAAAGGTGACGAGGTTGATTGTACCGGCAACGGTTGGTACCGTTGCGCCGTCTTCTTGATATTCAACCTGGCCTTGTTCATTGATTGTTACATCGGTAGCAGTGTTTGGAATGACGATAGCAGGCTGCACAACATACCCTTGCGGCGTTACAAGTTGCCCGGTTGGGTCAATTTGAAAAGAGCCTGCGCGGGTGAAAGCATCCTGTCCGTCAGGTAATTGGATGTTAAAGAAGCCACGACCATTCACTGCTAGATCGAATGTATTTGCCGTATTTTGAAGGCTACCTTGGTCAGTGATGCGGTAGACACCTGCAGCACGAACACCTACACCAACTTGAATGCCGCTGGGAACAACCGTACCTGCATCTGATGAATTTGCACCGACACGTTCAACATTCTGATAAAGCAAATCCTGAAATTCTGCTCGTTGGCGCTTAAAACCTGTTGTATTCAAGTTGGCCACATTATTTGATATAACTTCAATATTAAGTTGCTGGGCCAACATACCTGTGGCTGCAGTACTGAGTGCTTTCATAGTCTTATCCTTTCATCATTCACGCTAGGCGGTTATTGAACACGGCCTAGACGACGAAGTGCGTCTTCTCTCATGTCTTCATAATCTTTGGATTGAGTACTTGCTGCTTGGTAAGCGCGACTGACATCAATCATCTCAACCATTGACTCGATGGCGTTAACGTTTGAGCTTTCGTATGCTTTTTGGAGAACGGTTACATCGGTCAGTTCTTCAACTTCACGTGGAGCCTGATCCGTTTCGTAAAGTGATGTGCCGCGGCGCTTAAGCGATTGTTCATTGGCAAAGGTTGCCAATCCCAGTTTTGCTTTTTCACCATTATTGGTGGAGATGGTGCCATCTTTGGCAATATCGTAATTTATATCATCATCATCGAAACGGATTTCTTGACCGCTGTCGTCTAAGACACGTTCTCCGTTAAGTGTTGTTAGATATTGCTCTGCATCAATACGCATACGCCCATTTCGGGTGTATACTGTTTCACCATCAGACCCTTTAACCGTCAGGTACGCACGGCCTTGTATGAAAACATCAAGCGGATTTCCGCTATGAACGGGAGCGCCTATATCCAGATTTCTCACGACGCCATGGTCAAGAACATAAGCGATTTTGCCACCGCTGGTTCCTGCTGCGCCCGGAGCATCAACGAGATGCTGCCTGAAAACGACACGCTCTTTATTAAATGCTGTTGTAGACATGTTTGCAACGTTGTGTGCAACCACATCCAAGCGTCTCTTCAACGCTGATTTATAAGCCAAACCGACAAAAAGTGCGGTATCCATTTTTCTCTCCTGCTTTTGCAGACAATCCGATTAACCCGGATTTGTTACCCATTAAAAAGCAGAAAGCGTGCCAACAATTAAAGTCTATGTAATTCAGCATGTTGGACTGATTTCATATTATATTTTGTTTTGAAATGAATAAAAATGCCGACCAAAAATTTCCCGCGCTGGGCAAATATGATCAGCTTGGCAATTATTTGCCTGATCGCGTTAAAATAGTCCGATAATTCCGTAAAACTTCACGCCTTGTTAACCATATTTAACTAATTTTCAAATTGTACGGAAGGTTTTGAACACTCTTTATAAATGTAGTGATTGATTTTTGAGACTTATTTTAATTTGTTTCCAACATAAATGCATGTTGAGTGTTCTATAAGGAAAGCGGATTTATGGCAGAGGATCTTGGAGAAACGCTTGGTGAAGCGGAACTGGTTGAAGGGCTTGAAAAGAAGCGCTTCAGCGGAAAAACGCTTGTTGTCGTAGCAGGTGGTGCGCTTGTTGGATTGCTTGCACTGCTTGGTGTTTCGATGCTTTTTGGCGGTGATGACGCTGAAATGCCTGCTGAAGATCAGGAAATTGAAAGGTTGGCGCAAGAAGCTGCAGATCGTCGTGACCAAGCTCAGTTAGAGCAAGATCGTTCAAACGAAGACCTTGAGCTCTTGTTTGTTGAGCTGGAAGAACAGCGTTTCAATTTAAATACGGGTGGCCAGGGCAATAGTTTTCTGGCGGCCAAGATTGTTCTTGAGGTAGACCGTGAAAGTTACCGTGCTGATATTGAAACAAAAATGCCACGTATTCTTGATGAGTTTAATACATATATGCGTGAGCTAAGGCCTGAAGACCTGGACGGTGCTGCAGGTATTTTTCGATTGAAGGAAGAACTTCTAATGCGGATTAACCAAGCGGTTGCACCTACTCGTGTAAAGGATGTTTTGTTTCAGCAGTTTCTGGTGCAGGGCTAGGGTTTTGTTTCAAACAAATATGACTAATTAGACAAAGGATCTGCCAATGGCGGACGACGAAGAACCAGTTGATGAAGAAGCGATGCTTGCTGAATGGGAAGCGATGGCTGGTGAAGGTGAAAATGAAGACGAGAATTCTTCTGACGATGACAATGAAGAAATGGCCGCCGAATGGGAAGCCATGGCTGGTGATTCTGAAGAAGAAGATGAGGATGGTCCAACATCTGGCCGTGTTCTAGATCAAACCGAAATTGATAGTTTACTTGGTTTTGACGGCGACGGTGATGCAGGCGAGACAACGGGCATTCATGCGCTAATAAATAGCGCTTTGGTTTCATACGAACGGCTGCCAATGTTAGATATCGTTTTTGACCGTATGGTTAGAATGATGTCTACATCTCTTCGTAATTTTACATCGGATAATATTGAAGTTTCGCTAGATAACATTACTTCAGTACGTTTTGGAGATTATCTAAATTCAATTCCTCTCCCTGCCATGCTTGGTGTTTTTCGCGCTGAAGAATGGGATAACTATGGATTGATGACCATCGATTCTAGCCTGATTTACTCAATTGTTGATGTTCTACTTGGCGGGCGCCGTGGTACGGCAGCAATGCGGATTGAAGGGCGCCCGTATACAACTATTGAACAAACGCTTGTCGAGCGCATGATTTCAGTAATTCTGAAAGATATGTGTGGCGCATTCGAGCCGTTAAGCCCTGTAAACTTTACTTTTGACAGGCTGGAAACAAACCCGCGTTTCGCGACAATTGCTCGCCCACCTAATGCCGCGGTTCTTATCAAGTTACGTGTAGATATGGAAGATCGTGGCGGTCGTTGTGAGATTTTGTTCCCATACGCAACCCTCGAACCTGTGCGTGAATTGTTGTTACAGCGCTTTATGGGCGAAAAATTCGGTCGGGATACGATTTGGGAAACCCATTTGGCAACCGAATTATGGCGCGCTGACGTCGACCTTATGGCGGTTATGGATGAAACGACAATGTCACTAGGTGATGTGATGAACTTGCAGGTTGGACAAACCGTTATGTTTAATAAAACACCAACAGACGAAGTTGTTCTTAAATGCGGTGATGTTCCAATGGTAAGTGGGGCGCTTGGCCGTGCAGGGCAGCACGTAGCTGTTATGGTGCGTAACACCGCAGACAGACTAAATTTAGGAGACGATAGCATGTTGGGGAGCAGCTAATGGGACCCATGTCTTCGATAATTATTGATGGTGTACTCGCGTTTTTATTGCTGGCTGTGATTATTGTGTGTCTTGTTGTTTACCGTCGACTTGGCACAATCAAAAGTGGCCAGGCTGAGCTGCGTGAGCTTGTAGGGCAACTGAATACTGCAGTAGTGGAAGCGCAGCGAAGTGTTGCATCTCTTAAGCAATCAGCTGCCGAAGTTGAAGTTAAGCTGCAAGAACAAACGCGTAAAGCCACCATAATAACTGATGAACTTAGCCTGATTACTGAAGCAGGTAATAACCTTGCGGATCGTATTGAGTTTGGCCTTACAAATAATAATGACAAAGATCAACGCGGTAAAACGGCAAAAGACACTAAATCTTCCAAGAAACAACAACGAGACATTTTAGCGGCGCTTCGCGAAGCACGCTAGCGCACTTAAATAGAAGGTAGGGACTGATCATATGGTTAAATCTTTTGGCATGCGTTTGCGTTTATTCCCAATAGTTGTAGCGACAGCAGTATTGGCTCTTAGCGTTCGTGTAATTGATATTTATACAGGCTTTGAACTTCTTAATACGCCTGTTCAAGCGCAGGATCAGGACTCTAGTGACGAAACGCAGAACGAAGCAGCGCAAGATGCTAGTGACAATGCTATTGAAGAGCCGAATAATACAATTCCGGAAAATAGGTCTCCGATCATTGTTGGATTACCTGATAATGAAGAAATGGAACTTATTACGCAATTACGACAGCGCCGCGTTGAATTGGAAACGCGTGAAACGCAAATCGATATTCAAGAGAGATTGCTTGAAAGTACTGAAAAACGGATCAATGAAAAAATTGGTCAACTTGAGCAACTTGAAGAACGCATAAAAAGCCACCTAAGACTTTTTGAAGAGAAAGAAACCGAGCAATTACAAAGTATTGTTCGGATTTATGAAACTATGAAGCCAAAGGAAGCAGCGCCGCGTTTTGAAGCCTTAGCACTTCAAACACAATTGGATTTGGTGCAGTTGATGAACCCGCGCAGAGTTGCATCTCTGATGGAAAAAATGACACCTCAAAAAGCTTCAATCTTAACTACTGAACTTGCAACGAAAGCTCAGCCACCTGGTATTAACGACATAGCAAGTAATTAAGCGGTACGAATTCAGGTTAGGCTCAGGAGTGATAATATGGCGAAACAGGCAACAGTAATTGATTTAGATGAACGTGTAGAAGCGTTGCGCAAGGAAAGAGGGGATGCTGTTCCCGTCGGCGAAATCGCCAATATCGTAGGCGCTCTTGTAGAGGGAACTACTCAAGGTGATGACTTGGGGAAAATTTCATCCGAATTGCAGGAATTATTAGTTTTTATAGGCGCTGCTAAATCTGAACTTATTGATATGCAGCCAAAATCATTGTCGCACCGTGATATTCCTGATGCGGGCGAGCAATTGGACGCCATTGTGGATTCAACGGAAGAGGCGGCTTCATCCATTCTTGACGCTGCTGAAGGTATCAGCGCCATTGCAGAGACTATTGAGGGAGAGGCCAGCGAAAAACTTGAGGTTATTTCGACTAACCTTTTTCAAGCATCTAGTTTTCAGGATTTAACAGGCCAACGTGTAACCAAGGTCACTCGCACGCTTAATCAACTTGAAGAAAGGTTAAGCGCTTTAGCTGAAGCTATTGGTGACGACTTTGTTGCTCCTCCTGAAGAGGAAATTGAAGTTGATTTCGACGGCGTAGCAGTAAACAGCGATGATTTACTTCATGGACCCCAGCTTGAAGGTGAAGGTAACAGCCAGGCTGAAATTGACGCTATTTTGGCTAGTTTTGACTGATTTCACTGAAAAGCAGTATGTAAACAATGTATATTGAAGAGCAAACAAATCGTAAGGTTTTTGGAAGCGACAGCACTCTCGGGCTTTTTGTCGCTTTGTATCTTATTTTGCTCGCGTTCTTCATTATTCTTACATCTGTTTCGCAACAGTCTGTCGATAAAGCGTCGGCAGCTATGGATAGCGTCAATACAGTTTTTAATGAAAGCAGAGGGGATATAGAGCCGGATAGTTACCTATCAGATTTAGCTTTGGCCTCTGCGGATCCTGTCCTTGTTGCTATCCAATCATCCTTTGTTTCTGAGTTTGACATTCCTGGCGAATTTGATGTTTCGGACGGCTATATTTATCAGGTTCAATTACCTGTTACATATCTATATGAGCCAGGGTCATATTTAGTGCGTGCATCAATCCATCCTGTTATCGATCAAATATTGCAGTCTTTGAAAGATGCACCCTACGGCAGTAGGCAACAGATGGTTCTTCTATTTGGTAAAGGCTTAGGAACAACAGACAGAGAGTTAACGCGAACGCAACAGATTGCTGTTCGTAGGGCAGGATCATTTGCACGCTATGTGGAGGAAAGAAGCCTTCGCGACTTTGCTTCTGGTTTTGCACAGATAGCAGAAGATGAAGTGATGATTATTTTTCGCCATCAGCCATCAGGTTATAGTGTAGACCCTATTTTTGCGGGGCGTAATTAATGCAACGCAGTTCCTTTAAAAAAATTGGCCAAGCGAAATCAAATGAGGGCTGGATGCTCACATTTGCCGACTTGTTGTCGTTGTTACTTACGTTTTTTGTATTGGTGTTTTCAATGAGCACAATACAAGCTGGAAGTTGGGGTGATGTTGTTGAAACAATGCGTGGTCAGTTTAATGCTGCACGATCTGCGGTCACGCCAAAACAATACGATGTAGAGGAAACTATTGCACGAACCGGATTGCGGGGTCTTAATTTGAATTATCTTCGTGCAATAGTAGAAACCAGCGTCGCCAGAAATAGCAACCTTCAAGGAGCGACGGTTACTCGTGATGATGGCCGGGTAATTATATCTATCCCGGCTAAGGGTTTATTCAATAACAAAGATAGTTTGCTTAAAGATGGGGCGGTTGACGCAGTTAAAGAGCTGGCCGGCTCTTTCGTCCAAATCAAAAATAGATTGAGTATCGCTACACACACAAACGATCAGCCTGTTGTTAATGGCAAATTCCGCTCCAATTGGGAGCTTTCAATTACCCGTGCACAACTGGTTGCAGGCATTTTTGCTGATGCTGGCTACTATCAATCGATAACTGTTGTTGGCCATGGTGACAGTAAATTTACGCGGGTAGGTTCGAGAGCAACAATTGAAGAACTCGAACAACAGGAACGTATTGATTTTGTGTTAGTGAATGAAGGCGTTGAAAGAGGACCGTTTGATGTTTTCTAGGTCTCTAAATATTATCAAATATAGTTTGGTCTTTGTTTGGCTCCATACACTTGCTTTTGTTGCCTTGGCTCAGCCGTCAAATAATGAATTGACCTTACAAGCTGCACAACAGTCAAACTATAGCCGCCTTGTTATTGATATTCCTGCTACGTCAAATTATTCGGTTAACTTGAGTGGTCGTACCTTGACAATAAATGTTGATGGAACATTTGCTGTTGATACGAGTGCATTAACAGCTGCCTCACTTGTGCAAGTGGGTCGCGCTGCCGTATCACAATCAAATGGAAATACGTCACTTTCTTTCGATGTGTTACCGGGCGTAAACCCGAGAGACTTTCGCTCAAGTGATTATGTGATTGTTGATGTTTATGGAGGGGATCAAAACGTTACACTTGATCGTTCAGTTCGACAGTTATTAACACAGCCAGCTACTTCTACCAATCAAGGCCTTGCGCCAACCACAGGTGCATCCAGTAATGAGGAAAGTCAAACAGTGGCGCCGACAGGCGAGGCCGCCGCAGACCCTGTAAATACGGAATCTTCTGAAGAAACAGGCCCGACCAACCCTTTGCCGGTTCAAACTGTTGTTGGCTCAGCCAATAGAGATGCTGACACTGAACCACAGAGTAACGGTGAACCTGCGACGGACGATCCGATAGTTGATGCTGCGAATTCAGACAGTGATGATGAACCGCTTGCCGATGAAACAGCACAGACGGATATGGAACCATTAATTGCCGCACAACAAGACACAACGACTGACGTTGATGAAAGTTTACGCGAGAATGTTAGCGCCATTGAAATCGGTAACATGGAGGCAGTGGATGATGGCACGAATACTGTCGATGTCAGAACAGAAGCTTTAGAGGACAGCATTAAAGTCAGTTTCAACTTACCGAGTGAGGCTTCAGCCGCAGTATTTGAGCGCGGCGGTGTACTCTGGGCTGTCTTTGACAAACCATTTGCACTTGACCCAACAGGTTTTCAGGAAGGGGGAAGGGAGGTTTCCCGGAGGATAAGGCGTGTTGAACAACGGCCACATGAAGATGCACTCATTCTGCGTATGAACATTCGTGATAACCAGAACTTTATTGTCGAACGAGAAGTGTCTACTTGGCATCTTTACCTAAAAGATACACCCGCGAAGCCTCGTTTTCCGCTAAGACCAACACGACGTGAAGACGAAGTACAGGGGCAGCAAATATTCATTCAAGCGTCTGATGTGGGACGTAGGATCGAATTTGAAGATCCTGATATTGGCGATTTGCTCGTCGTATTACCTGTTTTGCGTCAAAGCACTGGTATGGCGCAGAAATACAATTATGCCGCCGCTGAACTGCTTGAAACCTCTCAAGGAATAGCTGTTAGCCCACTTTCGGACAATGTTGTGGTTGAACGATTCCGGGATGGTGTGGCTATTCGCGCAACAGGAAATAACCTGTTGTCTGCATCCCGTTTATCACGATCAACAGGCATTGGCAGTGACTTGAATGGCGGCTTTTCCAGGCTAATAGACTTTGAAACATGGCGCATTGGTGAAAGCTGGGAATACAGAAAAAACAAATCTCGATTGTTATATGAGCTTTCGCTAGCAGATATCGAAAATGCTAACGATGTCCGATGGAAATTAGCACGATACTATCTTGCCCATGGCCGTGCGGCAGAGGCAATTGGTGTTTTAACGATGATGTTAAGGCAAGACGAATTGCTTACGCAAAATAGTGAATTTAGGGCTGTTCGCGGTGTTGCTAACTTTAAACAAGGGCGGTTAAGTGAAGCAGCGTCAGATCTCGCCGTTCCAGAATTAGCTGCAGAACAAGATGCTGAATTGTGGCGTGCAATGGTAGCTGAAGCACGAGGGCAGAATGAACAAGCATTAGAGTTTTATCGTCGCGGCAAAGATGTGATGGGTACATATGATGAGTATGACCGGGCGGAATTACAATTAGCGGTCATTCGCGCATCAATTGAGACAAACAACCTGGAGCTAGCGCAGCAAGAACTTGACCTAATGAACGGCCTGACGTTAACCGAAGCACAACTCTCAGAAACTGTATACCAGAGTGCGCGCATTGCAGAAATGCAAGGCCAGCTTGATGAAGCTCTAACACAGTATGATGATCTTACTGAATCGCCAGAAAGATGGATATCCGCTCGTGCGCGATATTCACGGGTTAAATTTGGCCTTAAAAATGGCGATATCAGTCCTGATGTTGCGATCGATCAACTGGAAAGATTGCGATATGCTTGGCGAGGCGATCGTTTTGAAAGTCTACTTTTAAATGATCTCGCTGAGTTGTACTTCGAGACATCACAATTTGAATCTGGGCTGGAAACATTACGCCAAGGTGTGTCCTATTACCCTGATATTGCACGTGACATGCGAATGTCTATACGCATGGGTGAAGTCTTTCGTTCATTATTTCTAAATGGTAGGGCCGATGAGTTAACACCAATTGGTGCAATTAGTCTGTTTTATAAATTCCGCGAATTGACACCTCTAGGCAGCGACGGTGACCTGATGATTAGAAGGTTAGCTGACCGTTTAGTGTCTGTCGATCTGCTGGATAGAGCCGCGGAGCTGCTACAGTATCAAGTGCAAGCACGTACTGAAGGTGCCGCACGCGCTCAAATCGCGGCGAACCTGGCGAAAATTTATATTTTGGGAAGAGAACCCCAACGCGCTTTAGAAACATTGCGGGCAACCCGTGAACCAAGGTTGCCACAAGATATTCTGGCGGATAGGCGTCATGTTGAAGCAAGAGCTCTAATAGAGTTGGAAAGTTACGAAGAAGCCGAAGTGTTGATTGAAGATGACCAAAGCGCTGATGCTGAGGTATTGCGTGCTGATGCTTATTGGGGCGGTAAAGACTGGACAAGGTTAAGCAGTACAATTCGAAAGCTTCTAGGTGATGGATGGCGCCGAAATCAAGCGTTAACGGGTTTGCAACGGTTGAATTTGATCAGATTGTCAATTGCAATGAGTTTTACTGAAGACCGAGCAGGGCTTATTGAGTTGCGGCGTAGGTATGGAAATCAAATGCGTGATGGTGATTTTGCTCTCGCTTTTGAGTTGCTCACAAATGATCAAGAGCTTAGCGGCCGTGAACTTGGTGCGATTGCTACTCAGATTGCCAGCGTTGAAAAATTACAGACTTTTATGCGTGATTATAGGAATGATTTTACCGGTCGTTGATCTCAAACCGGAAAGCATGATCTATAAAAATGACAAGAGTTGTTATGATTTTCATCACGTGTATGTCAAATCATTAGTCTTTTTTACATGCACTGTATTTATCGTGAGCTATAAATTCTTTATCGTAAAAAATATTTATAATTAACATATTGTTTTATATAGTATATTTTATAGTAAAGCCTGACTCACATACTCGTGATGCTTATATCATTTCTCATTTCATTTGATAGCTGTAATATTAGGTGCATGACGGATTACCGTCTAAAGAACGAGGGCGGCATTGCTCGAACACAGTGTACGCCACGAGGTTTAGAATTATCGTGAAGGACTTAAAAATGAAATTCAATCGTATCGCAAAAACTGCTGTTGCAACTACTGGTGCTGTTGCTTTCGCTATGACTGTAGCTGCTGGTACAGCAACTGCTGCTGACAAAAAAGTTAAAAAAGAGAAATGCTACGGTGTTGTTGCTAAAGGCATGAACGACTGTGGTACTTCAACTCACAGCTGTGCAGGTCAAGCTAAAACTGACAACCACGCTGAAGAGTGGCTATATGTTGCAAAAGGTCTTTGTGACCGCATTGCTGGTGGTTCAACTACACCTAAAGCATAATTATTTTTCGAGCCTTGGACATGATGACATGACAGATATAAAATCATTAAATCCGCCCGAGGCTCGTTTTCCTATCGGTGTTGGGCTTAAGTCTCAGCACTATATGGATGTTCTAGAAGGTCAGCCAGAGCTGGCCTTTTTTGAAGTTCATGCTGAAAATTATATGATGCAAGGCGGCAATCATATACGCTTTCTTGAGGCTATCGCTGAAAAGTATTGCTTGTCCGTTCATGGCGTCGGCATGTCTTTAGGGTCTGCTGAAGGTGTTGATAAAACGCACTTGGCAAAGTTTAAAGAAGTTGTTGATCGTTATAATCCATGGCTGGTTTCAGAGCACTTGGCTTGGTCTGTTCATGGTGGCCATTACCTGAATGATTTATTACCATTACCTTTGAATGCGACAACGCTCGCAGTTGTATCTGAAAATATTGATATTGTGCAGGATGCGATAGGTAGGCAGATTTTTGTTGAAAATCCATCTACCTATGTGTCTTTCAACACTACGGACATTCCTGAGCCACATTTCTTAAACTCCCTTGCGAAAAAAACGGGTTGCGGTGTGCTATTAGATGTTAACAACATATATGTGTCTGCAAAAAACAATAATATTGATGCGCATGCATACCTTGATGAAATTGCTGGTGAGCATGTCGGTGAAATCCATTTGGCGGGGCATACCGTTAAGGAAGTAGGCGGTTCTGAAGTGCGGATCGATGATCATGGAAGCCATGTCGTGGATGATGTTTGGTCTTTGTATCAAGCGGCAATAATCAAGTTTGGACCGCGTCCTTCACTTCTTGAATGGGATACTAACATCCCTTCGTTTGATGTTTTGATGACAGAAGCGAAGAAAGCAGAAGCTATCATGATGAATGACTCCAGTGATGAGGAAATTCGTTATGGAGCGGCATGAGTACCATGCATTTCAGGATGCTTTTAAGAATGCAGTTTTGACTGGAGAAGTTGAAACAGCCTTTTCTGCTAGTTTGCTTGAGACTAGCGGTGTTCCTGTAGAACAGCGTTTGCAAATACATTTTAATAATTTTCGTGAAACACTCTCGAATAGCTTGTCAGGTATATTTCCTGCACTAGTAGCATTCGTTGGGGATGCTTTTGTTAAGGGAGCTTTGAAAGAGTTCTGTGCCGCATATCCACCCGAAGAGGCTTCATTGTCTGGTTACGGTGAGCGGTTTTCGCAATTCTTATCAGATCATCAGGTTAGCGAACAACTACCGTATATAGCTGATATAGTTCGATTGGAATGGGCGCTGCATTCATTGCAACAGATCAATGAACTTGTATATGAAATTGGTGACGAGCGCGATAGATACGTTGTTAGTAACAATGTGCAATTTGTCAAAAGTACATTTCCGCTTATGAGTTTATGGTCGGTTGCGACTAGACAACTACCTCCTGAAGCTGTGCACCTGGAACAAGGCGGACAAACGGTTGTAGCATTATTACGTGACGGTGAGATTGCATTGATTGGCCTTGATAAGGCAGAGGCAGTATTACTTGAGCAAGTTGAAGACCTGGGGGTCATTAATACGGAATCATTAAATACTGAAGATAAAGATATTTTATTGATGCTGCAGCAAAAGAAAATTCTGGTGAAACAGTTATAGAGTTTTGAATTTACTGTTTCTCCATAAATAGAGGAATTACAATGAGTATTGTGAACACAGTCAAAGGCGTTTTTGAACGACTTGAAAATACTTTAAGCGTTAAGGACGCTGTTTCATTATTTTTACGTATGTGGATTGCAAAGATATTTTACCAATCTGGTAGAACAAAAGCTTCTGCGGTTGATAATGATCCATTGATCGAACTTGATGATGCTTTGGAAACTTTAAAAGAAATTTCCCCGGATGATGCAACATTTCAGGTTTTTAAAAACGTAGTGGTTTCGGATGAAGGCTATTACATCTCTGAACTTACAGAATTTGCTGACACTTTATTGCCAGACTCAGGAATGACGCAAAAAATTGAGCAAGCATTTGCCCCAGGTTTTGGTGCTGATATTTCTGCGTTTTTGTCACCTAGCGAGAATGCAGCATTGCTTTTTGAAGACGAATATCAGGTACCTTTGCTTGATCCAGAACTTGCCGCTCAATTGGCATTGTACGGCGAAACATTCTTGCCGATTATGCTTATGCTTGGTTTAGGTGCACGTTTTGGAGCATTTGGATTGCTGATTATGACGGCTGTTATTCAAATTGTTTACCCTGGCTCTTTTGCCGATCACATTGTTTGGGCTGCCGCATTAATTGGTGTTCTATATTTGGGTGCTGGCAAAGTATCATTAGATAATTTGCTTTTTCAGCGTAGCAAATAAGATAAAAGTTATGACTTATCTTTGAAAGTTTTAGCCGGGTTCATTTGAGCTCGGCTTTTTCTTTTATTTATATAAAAATCTGCTAATAAATATCATCAAATTGGTTTTTAATACCATTAAGGATAGGCTATGGATGACATTGATCGTAAAATTCTTAATTTGCTGCAAAAAGATGCTACTTTAAGCACAGCTGAAATTGCTGAAATCGTTGGCTTATCGACGACACCTTGCTGGCGACGAATCCAGATTTTAGAGCAGGAAGGCTATATCACGCGGCGAGTTGCACTTGTCGATCGCAATAAAATTAATGTGCCACTTGATGTCTTTGTTGCGATCCGCACCAATGAACATAGCTTTGAATGGCTGGATGAATTTGCACGCATTGTTTGTGAATTCCCTGAGGTTGTAGAGTTATACCGTATGAGCGGCGAGATTGATTATTTAATGCGCGTAGTTGTTCCAGATATGGCAGCTTATGATACCTTTTATAAAAAGCTTATCAAGAAAGTGCAGTTAACTGATGTCAGTTCTTCTTTTGCTATGGAACGCATAAAATATACAACGGCTTTGCCGCTTGATTACGCAATAGATGAAGGACGGCAGCGTCGCAAAAGGAATTAGTTCATGGATGCATCATCAATGATGGCTTCTCCGAAACAAGAAATTAAGCTGGCGGATTATCAACCGCCGGCTTTCTTTATTGATAATATAACGCTGACTTTTAAAATCTATGGTGACTATGTAGATGTTCACGCAAAGTCTTTTATTAAACGAAATGGTAATAACACTAATGCGTTAGCACTTGATGGTAGTCCATATATGGAGCTACTCAACCTTTCCATTGACGGTGAGGCAGTAGATAAAGCTTTATATACTCTGGGTGGCGCTAATTTAACCATTAATGACGTGCCTGACGAATTTATCATTGATATTACTACCCGTTTGAAGCCTGCAGAGAATAGCCGACTAGAAGGACTATATGCATCAGGTGGTAACTTGTGCACACAATGTGAAGCCGAAGGTTTTCGCCATATTACCTATTATATTGATCGGCCTGATGTGTTGGCTGTTTACTCGGTTAGAATTGAAGCTGATAAAGATGAGTATCCGGTTTTGTTGTCTAATGGTGATAACACTGAAAATGGCATACTTGATAATAATCGCCACTATGCGTGCTGGAATGACCCTTATCCAAAGCCATCGTATCTATTTGCACTAGTCGCTGGAAAGCTATCGGCTTACAGCGATAGGTACGTTACCAAAAGTGGCAGAGAAGTGGCTCTTAATATTTATGTTCGTGAGCCGGATTTAGATAAATGTGACTATGCAATGCAGTCCCTCAAACGCTCGATGAAGTGGGACGAGGACGAATATGGACTGGAATATGACCTCGGCACATATAACATTGTTGCTGTTTCAGATTTTAATATGGGAGCAATGGAAAACAAGGGACTCAACGTATTCAATACAAAGTATGTCCTAGCTAATCAGCAAACTGCAACAGACACCGACTTTGATAATGTTGAGGGCGTTATTGGCCATGAATATTTCCATAATTGGACAGGTAATCGCGTAACGTGCCGTGATTGGTTTCAGTTGAGCCTGAAAGAGGGGCTTACCGTTTTCAGAGATCAGGAATTCTCTAGCGATATGACATCACGTGCCGTTAAGCGTATTGCAGATGTTCGCGTATTGAGAATGATACAATTTCCAGAAGATGCAGGCCCATTAGCACACCCAATTCGTCCTGAAAGTTATGTGGAAATAAATAACTTTTATACCGCAACCGTTTACAATAAAGGCGCTGAAGTTATTCGAATGATACAGGCGCTACTTGGGAAAAAGGCTTTTAATACGGCTGTTAGGCAATATTTAACCGAGTTTGATGGACAAGCAGCCACATGCGCTGATTTTGTTGATGTTATGGAAAGGGTTGGTCAAAAAGACCTAACGCAATTTCGCCGTTGGTATAGTCAGGCAGGAACTCCATCAATTGATGTATCTCGGAAGCGCGATGGTAATGATGTTATATTGAAAGTGTCACAGTCTTGTATGGCAACACCTGGTCAATCATCAAAAGCACCGTTTCATATTCCTTTTATGGTTGGTTGGATTGACAAAGCGGGTGAGGCAATTTTTCCTGATGTAAGTGAAAAAGTGAATTGGACTGAAAATGGATGCTTGTTAGATGTAACAGCGCAGGAACAGGAATTTAAGTTTTATAATGTACCAGAAGACTGTGTACCTAGCCTGCATCGGGGTTTTTCGGCTCCAGTCACCCTTACTTCGGATATTAGTGATGAAGAAAAAGCATTTCTAGTGTCGCATGACAGTGATGCATATGCGCGCTGGCAAGCTATTCAGGAATTAGCATCGTCATATATTCTGAATATTGTTGAAGGTGAAATGTCAATTGTTGATGAACAATACCAGCTTATTGCAAGTGCATTTTCGACAATTCTTCAGCAAGAGAATATCGATTTGTCTTTTATGGCTGAGCTTTTAACACTGCCAACGGAGGTTTATCTTGGCCAGCTACAGGATACGTTACAGCCTGATGCCATATACGATGCAAGAGAAAGTTTGCTAGGTAAACTAGCTAACGATAATGAGCAATCGATAAACAATTTATTTGCTATGTTTAAGAGCCAAACGGCTGGTCAAACACAAAGTGCAAAAGGCGCGCGCCGCCTTTGTAGTGTTTTACTTTCCTATATGATTAGGGGCAAATCAGAAGCCAGAGATAGCGCAAAAGAGGAAATTCTCAGCCAATTTTACAAAGCAAGTACAATGACTGAGCAACTAAGCGCGCTAATGCTGATTAGTGATAGTGATTATGTAGAGCGTGAGGACGTTCTGAAGCATTTTTACGAGCAATGGCAGACTGATGATTTGGTTATCGATAAATGGTTTGCTGTTCAAGCGCAAAGTAAGCGGCTTGACACTTTGGATACGGTTAAACATTTAATGTGTCATGAGGCTTTCAGTTATCAAAACCCTAATAGAATTAGATCGTTGGTATCTAGTTTTACTATGATGAATCAAGTTCGATTTCATTCTGCCGATGGAGCAGGGTATAGCATGCTCTCAAATGTTATTAAAAAACTTGATAAAATTAACCCACAAACAGCAGCGCGAATGGTTGCTCCATTATGTCGCTGGCAGCGATTAGACAGCATACGGCAAACACTAATGATTGATAGTTTAAAAGAGCTACTTAATGTTGAAAATTTAAGTGATGATGTAAGGGAATTGGTTCAGAAATCTTTGCAATAATAGGGTTTAGTTTAGAAGTTAAACTACTAAATGATCATTTATGTTAAATTTCTACCTGCGAGAAAAATACAACTGTAGCGGAAATAAAAAAATTCTGCTAAAGTAGGTTTTGCTCGAGGGGGTAATGCTCTTCTCTTTGATATTATCTATGCAAAGAGAATGTAGTAGAATTGTAACAGATATTATTCTGGATGTTTTACTGCAGTTTTTAGGGGGCGTTTAAGACCGAAGAGGAATAAAATGATAGATGGTCCAGATCCAATAGACATTCATGTTGGTCAACGCGTGCGAGCGCGGCGAAAAATGCTTGGTTTGTCCCAGACGCAACTAGGACAAGAATTAGGCGTGACTTTCCAACAAGTACAAAAGTATGAACGAGGAACAAATAGAATTGGCTCAAGCCGATTGTTTCGAATGTCTTCAACGCTTGATGTACCGGTTGCTTACTTTTTTGAAGGTGCTGAAACCAAATTACCAGGTTATGACTCCATAGAAGATATTGTGGGGGACGGTGTTTTTGATCGCGAAGAAACACAAGAATTGGTTGATGCTTATTATCGTATTGCCGATCCGCGTATTCGTAAAAAGGTGCTAGGTTTAGCGCGTTTGCTTTCATCAGGTGTTGATGAATACGGAATGTAATTAAAACCATTTTGTTAGATACTAAAAAGGCACTCAAATTGAGTGCCTTTTATTTTTTTGCATGCTTTAAAGAGTATAGCCCTATTTAGAGTTAAGTGCCTTTTTGCGCCGGCGTTGACGTGCTGCAACGAATGCCAAGCCTGGAGCCAGTAAGAACAAACTAGATGGTTCAGGTACTGTCGCAATCAGTCGGATAAGCGCTGTATCAGAACTCGTCAGGTTAATATCGCCTGGCAAGAACAGGCTACCGCCAGTGACAAAGTCAAAGAAGCGATCATCTCCGATGCTGCCATCATAACGGACTTCCAAGGTAACATTGTAGCCACCTGTTGTTCCAAAAGGTGTACCGTTACCAGTGTTGACGAGTAATGTTTCACCAGTGCCTATGATGTCGCCATCAAAAATCCAAACAAGCTCAAAAGCTGAAGTATCCACCAGGTTACAAAATGCTTCGGTTTCAAAAGATGAACCACATCCATCTAGTGTGAAAGATTCGCCCAAAGGTAGCACATCATATATCCCGGCTTCTGCAGCGAGAACCGGTTGAGGTTCAGGTGCTGGATCAGGCGCAGGCGCAGGCGCTGGATCGGGAGCAGGTGCTGGATCAGGATCGGGAGCAGGTGCTGGATCAGGATCGGGAGCAGGTGCTGGA
>NZ_JAOBPO010000003.1:39866-701033 GCF_025574485.1 Kordiimonas aquimaris
GGATCGGGAGCAGGTGCTGGATCAGGATCGGGAGCAGGTGCTGGATCAGGATCGGGAGCAGGTGCTGGATCAGGCTCAATAGCTGGCGGTGTTCCTAAGTTGTTACCAGGGTCTCCTGCGCTATCAGGCGCAGCAGCTTCTGGCCGATTGTTATCAGCATCGTTTGTATCAGGCTCGTCCGGTGTTGTCGGGGTCGGATCCGGTGTTGTATCAGTTTCAGTTTCCGTTGTGGGTTGCGCTGTTGGCTGCGGCGTGACTGCATTGGCCTCTACCGTTGGTAGGCCATTAGCACCGTCATTGAATGCAGTAACAGGGTCTACAATAGCAAGACTACTGCCGACAATAGTTTCTACGCTTAAATTTTCACCGGCGGCAGGAGCCACGCGGTTTATGAAGGTAGCAACTTCTTCAGCCAGCTGTTGCTCAATTTCCTGATCAGGTTCAGGGTAAATAATAACTGCTGTTACGTATGTATTCTGACCACCTAGCTGACGAAAGTTAATTCGCAAAGTGCCGTCTACTACTTCTGCTCTGGTAACCAACATGTGCCCAGCTGCCGGTGCGTTTCCACCACCTACGGTCTGGAATGATGGTGTTACGTCAGCAATCATTGCGTAATTTGCACTGGAAGTGAGTGTGTCAAATGTATTCTGTGTAACAAACCCGTCCATGCCTGACATTGAATGCATAGATGGTACAAGCTCGGAAGATGCAGACGCTACAAGCGAATAATCTTCGCTTACAGTGTTGTAAGACACGTCGTCAGTTGCCGCTTCTGATCCCAGGCGTCCAACGCCTTCTGTTGCCAGTTTCATTACTGGAACAAGGTCATCTGTTGCGCGTGTATCAACCATGTTGATTTTAGCGCCGTTCCGTTTCACATCGACACCAAATGGATAAAGTGGGCTTTGTCCATTAGGGCGAGGTGCTGTAAGAATAACAACGCGGTATTTACCATTTTTTATGTTGTTGGCGACGAATGCATCAAGATTTCTTACGCCTTTTGACAAAATCGACGGGCCGCTTGCTGAGCCCTCGCTTTGCATATTGTTTCCTTCAAGCATTTTACTGTCGGTAGAAACACGTACAAAGTCAGTGTATGGCTTGTCGGTACTAGGGCCTAAGTCCCAACCAATGGCTCCTTCACTTAATTCAAAGCCTTCATCAAGTACGAAGGGAGCCATAAAAGCAGTCCAATGCGTTCGCGCACCTGCTTCAATTATAAGATTGGCCGCGTCTGAAATGGTTGCAAGATCATAATCTCCTGCTGCATCTTCCAAACGATTAAGTAGAGCATCCATCCGCTCTTTAAGAGCATCTGTATCACCCAGCGCTTGATTTAAGTATGATTGAACAACTTGAAAGCCCCATTCGTCAACAGCGAGCGCGCCCTCAATTGCTTCATCCAATGTAACTGTTGGAAAGGTTTCAATGCGTGCCTCAACAGGTGTGCGAATTAGCTCAGCGCTACGCGTGCCAGTTAGGTAAAACTCTTCTTCGTTTACACTGTTTTCGGTAGTTATTACTTCAGAAGGTGCCGCTTCATTAACAGAAGCAGTTTGAATTGTAGCGGCAGGTGTTAATGTTGCAGTCTGTAAACTTGGGCGTGTTATTTTTAAACGTCTTATACCTGGAATTTCAACAGGAGGAGGTGTTGACATTCTATATGTTGCTGGCGGAGGTAACATACCATTACTAATTACAGGCGGTATAGTATCATCAAGAATGATGAGTTGCTCACCTGGGCTTTTGTAAATACCATACATAAGTGTGCCGGTTGCGGCAGCAGTACCTGCTAACAGCGTTGAAAGAATAATTTTTCTATTGCTAGATGCCATTTGTTGCCATGCCTAACATGTCTTAATTCATAGCACATGGACTTTTGCAGTTTACAAAAGCATTTATATGCTATTCCTAACTGCTAATTATGCCTGATGTGCCTTTGGTTAGCAATATCAACGGCTGAACTATTACACATTAATACATATTGATACATATTGTTTCTTTCATCCTATTATTACCACGCTATGTTCTCGTAGATAATTTGGACATCATACATGACTTCACCTAATCCTTTGAACGACTTAAGAAACCTGTTTCTAAAAGTATCATCAATTGATGCTGCTGATGTTCGGGATGAAGCTGTGGCGAATAAACAACCAAGCGCCACCGCTAAAAATGTTGGTTTTGATCAATTAATTTGGTGGTTGAAGCGTTGGCAGGCTGACGAAACGGCAGACATTTCAGAGGCACACCTTTGTGTGCTGGCTAGTTCCTATGTTGGGGCAAGTGGTTCGCAAGAAGTTTTTGATTTCATTGAGGCGGCTAGTAAAGGCAGCGCGTCAGTAAATAAACTCTGTAAGCAACATGGTGTTGGTTTGCGTGTTCTAGAAATGGCTCCGGCAATACCACATGACACAGAAAAACCATGGAGCGAGGCGGAATGCATGGCCGCTACAGCATTTGGTATGGAGGCTATCGCTGCAGGTGGGCAGTTGCTTGGGTTATCTGCTATTGCGCCAGGTAACATTAAGGCAAGCATTTCGTTAATCGAGGAAGTTAAACGAAATAAGTATGCTAGCTCTAGTGAAGAAGCAAAAAAAAGCTATGATGCATTGGATATCATGAGAAAACTTGGCGGGCGTGAAATTGCCGGCTTGGTAGGCGCTATTCTTGCGGCGAAAAGTAAACCAATGCCTGTTTTGACAGAGGGCTGGTCGGCTATTGCGGCTATGCACATTGCTCATGCAATAGACCCAACTTCTATTGATCATGTTCAGGTTGCATCTGTTTCTGATGAGAAGCAGCGTGAGTATGTGCTGGAAATTAATAAAGTGCCGATTATAGGTCAGTATGTTGATTTTGGAGCTGGATGTGGTCTGGCATTAGCGGTGTCAAGTATTGTGTCATTACTATATTTGGCTAAGTAATTGTTATTGTGATTAACGTTGCTTATAGTCGAGAAAGCTGATGGGGGCGAAACGGATAAACCTTAATTTGGTTTTTTGCCTGTAGGGATAATGTTTGTATGGCGCGAATATTTCGCCACCACGTATCACCAGTAAAACTGACGCTGGCTGTCGCTGATTTTATAGCGGTATTCGGGTCTGCATTTCTTGCCGAATATTATCGATATTGGGCGTTAGACCTCTCTCTTGATCAAACGGCAGTATCTTTCTTTGCCAAGCTGACTATCCCCATTGTCTTGGTGACCATTTTGCTTGGTCTTGGCGCTTATCAATCCGATGCAATTAGAGATATGAAGGTTTTCTTTGTTCGGTTATCTACAAGCCTTCTTATCAGTATTTTCCTATTAGCAGCAATCGCTTACCTCTTTCCGGTCCTGCCTTTGTGGCGCTCGATATTGTTCATAACACTCGTAATATCTGGCTCTCTTATATTGTTGATACACTGGCTTTCTTTTGTTGTTTTCAAAGAAAGCGTATTAGGGAAGCGCGTTGTTGTTCTTGGAGCAGGTGCAGACGCGGTTGAACTAATTCAGCAAGCAGAAAACGCCCCCGAAGCAGGGCTTAAGATAATTGAAGCAATAGAGTTTGATGGTGACCAGGAAAGTCGAAATACTCTTCCAGAAAATGAGCGATTGATCAAAGCAAAGATTAACGCATTGAGTAACAAGCGAAGTTTACTCGAGCATTTAAGTGATGTTGATTGCGAACTGATTGTAATTGGTAATCATTTTGAAGCAGGACAGTTACCAATCAAAGAATTAATTGCATGTAAACTCGCTGGTATCGAAGTGAAAGACCGGCTGACTTTTTATGAAGAAGCTCGAGGGTATGTTGATTTAGACTCTGTGAAAGCTGATTGGATTATTTTTGCTGAAGGCTTTAAAGGAACCAATGTATTAGAGCGATCTTTTAAGAGGTTACTTGATATAGTAATAAGCCTAATTTTCCTGTTTTTGAGTAGCCCAATATTCTTACTTGGAATTTTACTGGTGCGCATTTCAAGTCGAGGGCCAGTTTTCTATAAACAAGAACGGGTAGGGTTAAATAGTACTACGTTTGATGTTTTGAAATTACGCAGCATGAAAGTTGATGCCGAACAGGGTAATCAGCCGGCCTTTGCACAAGAGAACGATCCACGAGTGACACCGGTTGGCCATTTTCTTAGACGCACTCGAATTGATGAATTACCACAATTACTTAATGTTTTACGCGGCGATATGAGCTTTGTAGGGCCGCGCCCAGAACGTCCATACTTTGTGGAACAACTCGAGGGGTCAGTTCCATTTTACGGCGAACGTCATTGCCTAAAGCCCGGAATTACCGGCTGGGCTCAAATTCGCTATCCTTATGGAGCATCGTTGGAGGATTCACGACGAAAGTTGGAATACGACTTGTATTACATCAAGAATTATTCGCTTTTTCTCGACCTGCTGATTATCCTACAAACAGTCCGGGTAATTTTATTCCCACATGGAGTGCGTTAATTGAATAAAAATATCCAAATTGCACTTGGTGATAGCAAGAATTTAAGCATGCTTTTGCGGCAACCTCTAAAGCGCATCTTGCTGACTTTCAGTGTTGTTCTGCTCGCTTTATTTGTTTCTGTTCATAAGACAGCGGTTGCGCAGGAAGACTTTAAACGCCTTGCGCAACAGCAAATTTCGACTGGAAATTATGAGGATGCGTTAGCTACAATTACGCAAGCGCATGAAAACGGTACTGCAGATGTTGAGAGTTATCAATTACTGGCGCGTGTATACCTTAGTCTTGGAAGCGGAATTCCAGCTGAGTCTGCAATTGAGCGTGCTAGGCAATTAGGTGCTGACTACGCTAGTACTGCCGTATCCTACGCAAAATCACTACTCATCCAAGGAAAGTACAACGACGCATTATTAGCGCTACGCGGTATTATAATTCCTGAAATTGATCAACGCGATGCATTAATAATTACTGGAGATGCTTATTTTGCTGATGGTAATTATGCAAATGCTATTAGGTCATATGAAGAAGCAAAGACCCAGTTTCCGGAAGATTATCAAGCTTATCTTGGGTTAGCGCGTATTGCGTTAAAACAAAGCAGACTGGATGATGCAAAGCAATTTGCAGATCAGGCATATGAGAGAGATGACCGCAATACTATGGTTCAATATACGCGTGGTTTGCTTGCGCGGTATAGGGGTGACGTGGAACTAGCCGAAACTTTTATGTTGGACGCTGTTCGGCTTTTCCCTGGTAACTTGATGGCTAATCTGGAATTGGCAGGAATTCGCATTAATCAGAATCGCCTCGAAGATGCAGAAAAATACCTTGATTCCGTTTATGCATCCTCACCTAAAAACCCTATGGCTCTGTATCTTTCCGGCGTTATCTTGGCGAGCAGGGGGGAATATACGGATGCGGACGCTTTATTAAAACGAACGCGCGCAGTAACTGAAAACTATCTGCCTGCGTTATATGTGCGTGGTTTAGTTGCATACCAGCTGGAAAATTTGGATGATGCTATCACTCTTTTATCCAGGGTTTTGCAAGCGCGTCCAGCAAACAGACAAGCACGACTTGCATTAGCTGGTGCTTTTCTGAAACGCCAACAACCGACAAGTGCGTACAATGTTATTCGACCATTGCTCGAACAAGAGCCGGACAATGTAAATATATTGGCAATGGGAGCTGCTATTTTAATGGCTTCCGGTGAAATAGAGCGCGGAAAGCTTATGTACGAGAAACTTTCCACGTTACAAACCGATACCAGAGCACCTACCGTTAATAATTTGGCGACTAAAGTGGCTCTTGCTCAATTTGTAGCCGGCGAAACCGAAAATGCGCTATCCACCTTGTCAGTTGTAACAGCAGGCAGGGAAAGTCAAATAAAAGACCTTGGAGTTCTTGGCAGCATGCAGTTACGGACAGAGGATTACATTGGTGCCGAGGCAACTATTGCAAAAATAATTACTACTGCGCCTGATCGTGCGCTTGGCTATAATATGAGAGGGACGCTGGAATTTAAACAAAGACAGTTTGAAAGAGCGGTCCAGTCTTTTACACAAGCGCTTTCCCGGGATGAAAATTACTATACAGCGCTGCGTAACCGTGGTTTGGCGTATCTAAATTTGAGGCAATACGGGCAAGCTGAATCGGATCTAAAAGAATTATTGGAGCTTGAACCTAATGATGTGCGTGCAAAGGCAGCATTAGGTAAAGCTCTTTTGGAGAATGACAAGGCAGAAGAGGCTGTACCCTATTTTCGAGAAGCAGTGCGATATGTAAGAGGTTCCGTTATACTGTGGGCCGATTATGCGCAGGCTTTGGCCGATTCAGGTAATACAACACGTGCTATCGAAGAGGCACGTGCAACAGCTGTTCGCGGAGAAGATCAACCGGAAATCTTAAAGAGAATGGGCTTGCTCTTGCTTGAAATGGGGCAATCCGCCGCTGCAGAAAGGCCGTTGTCTCGGTATGCTGCATTTAAGTCTGATGAAGGTGAGGCGCACTTGTTTCACGCACGTGCATTACTGCAAACGGGCTTGTATACTGGCGCAAGAATTTCATTTTTAAGGGCAATGCGCGCAGAAAAGGCAACCGTTGATGCTGATGTTGTGAATTGGTATTTGTTTGCAACTGAAGCTTTAGGACAAAAACTGGAGGAAGCTGAACGCCGCTTGCCATCACTTGTAACTGCAAAGCGCCCAGTAGATGTTAAGGCGAGCCTCGTTGGTGATGTTTTCCTTGGGAAAGGCGAACCAGAACTTGCAGCCGCATCGTATAGAGAAGCGCTGGGGCGAAATCAAACACCCGACCTAATCATTGGGCTTTCACGAGCTTTGTTTTTAATGGGTCAGCCATCTGATACTATTCAAACGTTAGAGAGTTTTATACAGCGTAATCCGGAGGCCCGACAAGTTCGCTTAGAACTTGCACTTCGCTACGAGCAATCACTCTCTTTTCAAGAGGCAAGCGAACAATATGAGTATATCTTGCGCTCTGGTGTTGCCGATGCAAGTGTTGTTGCAAAGTTAGCTATGATATATTTGCAGCTGCAAAACCGCGCTAGCACCCAGTTGGCAGACCGGGCTTATCTTATGGCTCCTGATGACCCGGCGATCCTTGATATTGCTGGTTGGATCGCACTTCAGGCAGAAAAACGCACATCGAAAGCCGTTGATCTATTGGAAAAAGCCGCTCGCCGAGCCCCTGGGGAGGCATTGTATAAATATCACTTGGGTGTAGCATATGTGGCGCGCGGTGACCGCCGGGATGCCATAAGGGTTTTAACTCAGGCGTTAAGTCTTGATCCGAATTTTGTTGGTGCTGTCGATGCGAGGCGTCAATTACTTAACCTTCAGTAATTGTTGCGTAAATACATCGCCGTTTTTGAGCTAGAGGCCAAATAACTTACTGTAAGAGTATAGAAAATAATGTCCTCAAAGCACGGAAAAACCATTAATATCGTCTTATTTTCCTCGTTGTTTCCACACTTGGGTGAGCCGACCCTCGGTATTTTTGTTAAAAATCGCTTAAAACACCTTCTTGAAGATAGCGATGTTAAAGCCATTGTCGTTGCTCCAGTGCCCTGGTTTCCATTCCGGGGTAAGCTTTTTGGCTCTTATGGGCGCGCAGCAATGGCTAAGTTATATGAGAAAGAAGGTAGCCTTGAAATTTATCATCCAAGATACCTTGTTATCCCTAAAATTGGTATGCTTTTAACACCTTTTTTTCTTTATATTGCAGGGCTTAGAGTACTTCGAAGCTTGATAAAAAAGGAGGCGAAGATTGACATTATAGATGCGCACTATCTTTACCCGGATGGTGTTGCAGCTAGTCGAATAGGTCAGAAACTAAACATACCGGTTGTCATGACGGCACGAGGTAGCGATGTAACTCAGATCGCAGATATGCCAGACCCTGAGCGGATGATTTTAAAAGCGCTAAAATCTGCAGCTCATACAATCACTGTCAGTCAATCCCTTAAACTGAAGCTGGTTAGCAAAGGCGCGAATGGCTCGAAAATCACACCACTAAGAAATGGTGTTGACCTTGAAAAATTCAAATGGGTAGCTTCAGCTCGTTCTCTTTTGGCTGACGAGATTGGTTTCGATAAAACAAAGCCTATTTTAGTATTTGCTGGTTGGTTAATCCCTAGAAAACGTGTTGATATTGTTATTGATGTAATTGCACAGCATTTAAATGCTGTGGCATTCATTATAGGTGAAGGGCCTTTAATGCAGGCTTTGCAAACGCAAGCAGATGAAAGCAATGTAAGTGATCGTGTGTTTTTTCTTGGGCAAAAACAACCACATGAAATGCCATTATATTTTTCAGCAGCGGATATTTTGATGCTCCCTTCGGAAAGAGAAGGGTGGGCAAATGTTCTATTAGAAGCAATGGCTTGTGGCACACCTGTTGTGTCTAGGGCTGTTGATGGTGCATGTGAATTAGTCACTAAACCAGAAGCAGGGCGGCTGGTTGATGAAAGGGGCTTGGCTTCTGCATATACATCAGCTGTCGTGGATTTATTAGAAAACAAACCTTCGCGCAGCGATGTTAGAAATTATGCACTGGGTTTTGATTGGCGTGAAACTTCACGTGGTCAATATGATATTTTTACCAAAGCTATAGCTGAATTTGAGCGTTGAGGTCGAAAAACTAATATGAATAGTTATAAGATTGAAGGAACCATTCTAGTCACTGGCGGGGCCGGATATATAGGTGGGCATACGGTTTTAGCATTGCTGGATCGCGGGCACGACGTTTGCATTATTGATGACTTAAGTACAGGCAAGCGCATGCCTATGCATGATAATGTGCATTTTTATGAAGGCAGCATCCATGATGAAACGCTTGTTGATAAGGTTATTAAAGATCACAACATTCAATCAATATTACATTTTGCGGGGTCAATAAAAGTTGACGAATCTGTAACTAACCCTTTGAAGTATTATTATAATAACACTGAAGGTAGCCGTCGGTTAATTGCGTGTGCAATATCAAACAATGTTGATAATTTCATTTTTTCATCAACAGCAGCAGTGTACGGCGCTACGGATGATGAACCGGTTAGTGAGAACTTTTGCCCGTTACCGTTAAATCCATATGGTTGGTCAAAGCTATTTACTGAGCAACAGCTCAAGGATGCCGCTAGCATCAGCCAGATGAGGTATGGGATATTTAGGTATTTTAATGTTGCTGGTGCTGACTCTAGCCTTAGGCACGGTCAAATTCTTGATAACCCAACACATCTTATAGGGCGTTCTATTGACGCTTTATTGGAGCAGGCGCCACCGTTAAGTATCTTCGGTAAATCTCATCCAACAGAAGATGGTACAGGTGTGCGTGATTATATACATGTTAGCGATGTTGCAGACGCACACTTAGCTATGCTTGCTGATATGCAACAAAACAAAAAATCGCGGTTGCTTAATCTCGGATATGGCAGGGGAAGTAGTGTGTTACAGGTAATTGGCGCTATCAAAGATATCGTGGGAAAGGAAGTACCTAATGTCTTTGCCGAGCCAAGATTAGGTGAAGCACCATCTGTTATTGCAAACGTTAGTTTGATGAATGACACCTTACACTGGCAGCCACAGCACGATCAACTTGAGAAAATCGTTAAATCGTCATATAATTGGGCATTGAAAATAAAATCAGGTTGACGTTATGACAACGCTTTATTTTGCTTTTTTCTGCTTTGCTATCTTTTTCATAATCCTTTGGGGATTGAAGAATGATGATCATGATGCGTTTTATGACAATGTTAAAGACAAGCGATTTTCAATTGAAAAAGCAAAAGCGATGAAGCCAAATAAAGTTGAATAGGCTAGTCATAATATTTAAAGTAATGTAATCATTGATTGATTAATGCAACACTTTGGCATTAAAGTGATAATTTAATGTAGGAATAACGAGATATTGTCATTTTTTCGTGTTATGTAATGCCTGATTGGGTGGTCTTGCGGGCGAAATGAGTGATTAATGAATTTGTTTTTAAATATTCGATTTATAATGTGTGTTGCTGCAGCAATGTCAGTAACTGCTTGTGGTGTCTTTGATTTCGATTGGAAAGAAAGCTTGCCACCTGCGCCGTTTGTGCCACCAAACGAAGGGCCCGGGCCTAATTATTTAATTGGTCCGCTTGATGGTCTTAATGTTTTTGTGTGGCGTCAACCTGAATTGTCAACAGGTGTAACGGTTCGGCCAGATGGTCGAGTATCGATGCCTTTGATTGATGATCTTCCTGCAACAGGAAAGACACCAAGCGAGCTTGCACGTGATATTGAAGAGCAGTTGAGTGTTTATATTCAGCAGCCTATTGTTACAGTTGTTGTTAGTGCTTTTACAGGCCCTTTCTCTCAACAAGTTCGCGTGGTTGGAGAAGCTGGTGCACCGCAAGCTATTCCATTCAGGTCTAATATGACCTTGCTTGATGTGATGATCCAAGTTGGTGGATTAACCGAATTTGCCGCAGGTGATCGTGCAACACTTGTTCGTTTTGAGAACGGTGAGCAACGTGAATACCGTTTAAAGATCGAAAGCTTGATTAGAGACGGCGACATTAACGCTAATGTAAAGATTTTCCCTGGCGATGTTTTGATAATACCAGAAAGCATCCTTTAGACTAACGATACTTTTGTCAGTGCTTAGCTGACGAGGAGACAAACGATGGCATCACCTGCAGTAGGTTTACATGACCTGTTCCAACAGCTGAAATCTCTTGTTTATGGGATTTGGCGAAAGCGTTGGTACATGATGGCGACGACCTGGTTAATTTGTTTACTTGGCTGGGGGTTGGTTTCAACATTGCCGTACAAATACGAATCCAGTGCGCAGATATTTGTTGATACCGACACTATTTTGCCATCGATTGTTCGTGGTATTGGTATTGATGTTGATGTTTCTAAAAAAATCGACGTTGTACGTAAAACACTAGTTACTCGTCCTAATCTTGAAAAGATTATTCGCCGTTCAGAGTATCTCGAGCGATTGGCCCGTAATGATGCCGAATTGAATTCGTTGGTAATAAATATGCAGGATGACATTCTGGTCGCCTCTCTCGGCGATGGAATGTATAGAATTCAGTATGAAATCGATGACGCTCGGCTTAGTGATCGTCAGCGTGCGGAAGTTGCGAAAAATGTTGTGAACAACCTTTTGTCGTTTTTCCTTGAAAGCGGATCTTCAAATTCAGGTGCCAACAAGGATGCAACTGAATTTCTGGATAAACGGATAGCGGATTATGCGGAACGGTTGAGTTCGGCTGAAACGGCTCATGCCAAATTCAAACAAGACAATATCGAGTTCATTGGCGGGCAGGGTAGTTTTCTATCTCGTCATGATTCAGCTAATGAATCTTTGAGAAAAACACGTAATGAAATTGCCGAATTAAATGTAAGTCTTGAGACTCTACAAGAGCAAATTCAGAATGTGCCGGCAACTATCCGCGAAGCTCGTTCTTCACGCGGCGGACGCGGGGGTGGTGAAGCCGATCCATTGGAAGAGCGGATATCTGATCTTGAGAAGAAAATTGATCAGTTGCGTACTTTGGGTTTCACGGATCGCTATCCTGATATTGTGAATATTAAAGGGCAGCTTGAAGTGTTGCGCCAAGAACAGAAAGAAAAGCAAGACCAGATCGCAGCTGAATTATCAGCATCTGCCGAAGCAGGTAAAAAATCAAACTACACAACAGAAACACCTAATCGCCTGTATGAACAGTTGATGTTGAATATTATTACAACTACAACGCAGGTTAAATCCTTGCAGCAACGAGAGCTTGACCAACGCAAAACTGTTGCTGAAATGGAAGAAAAAGCAAAACGTGTTCCTGAGATTGAAGCTCAAGAAGCTCAGCTTAAGAGAGATTTCGAGCAATTGCGTCGTCAATACAATCTTCTATTGAAAGAGCAGCAGGATCTTGAGTTGCGCTCTGATGTGGAGGGTGCTGATGAGGCTGTAAGTTTGCGTGTTGTAGAGCCGCCAAACACACCGACTGCGCCAAGTGGTCCACCACGCCTTATCTTTTTGAGTTTGATGCTTGTTGGTGGGTTAATTGCGGGTATTGGTGCCGCTCTCGTACTATCTTTGTTGCGCCCAGTTGTTTTGACAGTTGATCAATTACGCCTGCAGTTTGATTTAAATATCTTAGGCAACGTTTCACGCTCTTTATCGGAAGAAGAGACGCGTCAACGTAGTATGGAATTGCTGTTTTTCGCTGGCGCTACTGCTGCCCTATTTGTTGTGTTTGCTGGATTTGTTGCATTTGACATGATTGGTGGCCCGATTTAGAGGCTTCGATTGTGTTGGTTATTGAGTAGTAAATCGTATGGATTTGATAGAAAAAGCAGCGTTAAAGGCACAACAGCAACAAAAGGAAAAGAAACCTTCTGTTGACACAAGCCCTGCGTCTGAAAAAAACGAACCCAAGAAAGCAGTATCACTTGTTGAACGTGCCGCTCTGAAGTCAGGTAACAACCCTTTTAAAAAAGCAGAGGGTGCGACAGGAATTGGCGCCCTTGGTGAACGCAAGCCAGATCCATCATCACTAAATCCATTTGCTGACAACCAATCTTCTTCGCAATCTTTTAAAGGGATTGGTGCGCCAGGCTCAAAGCCCCGACCTAAGCCTGCAGCTAACGAAGATGATAAACCTAAAAAACCTGATGAAGATACTAAGCCGCGTTCACTTGCCATTGGTGCAGGTGGAACTACCGCTGCCGGAAAGGCGGCAAAACCCAAAAAGCAAAAACCTCCACAAGAGATCGATCTGGTTGCGCTTCGTGAAGGTGGTTATATCACACCAGATATGCCGCCGAATCTTATGTCTGAAGAGTTTCGGATTATTAAACGTTCTTTACTGTTAACGGCATTTTCTAAAGATACTGACAAGAATAGAAATAGTAATGTGCTGTTGGTTACCAGCTCAAATCCAAGTGAAGGTAAAACCTTTTGTACAATAAATCTGGCTCTCTCAATCGCGACTGAACAGGATGTAACAGTGCTATTGGTTGATGCGGACTTTTCCAAACCTGAAATTCTAAACCGATTAGGAGTTTCTGGCGGACGTGGGTTGATGGATGTTGTTGCTGATAACAGCCTTGATTTAGCGGATTGTTTGGTAAGAACAAATGTACCTAATTTGGTTTTGCTGCCTGCGGGCCGACAACACAACCTTACAACTGAATTACTAGCCAGTGAGCGCATGGAAAAAATTGTTGAAGAAATTTCAACACGTTATCCAGACCGTCTCGTAATTTTTGACTCTCCACCTGTTCTTGCAAGTTCTGCAGCGTCAGTTATGGCGTTGTATATGGGGCAGGTTGTGTTTGTTATTGAAGCCGAGAAAACAACTGAACCTCAAATCAAAGAGAGTTTAGGAATGGTCAGCGCATGTGAAAACATTAATTTGCTGCTGAATAAAACGCGATACAACGGTAGTAATAAGAAATTTGCGACTTATTACGGTTACGGTGGACGTTAAGTTTTTGCTTTATCGCTCAAAAAAACTGCCTATTTTAGGCAATTCTGCACGCCATGGGGGCAAGGGACATATTAGTCTTATGTGTTTTCACCGGCAAATTCCCATTATAATAAGCGCTTTGTTTAGCGCTTTTTTTTCGGTGCAAGCTGTACAAGCACAGCATATCTACATTGACCCAAGAGCTGAAACTCGCTTTACCGTAACGGATAATGCAAACCTGACTACAAGCGATAGATTAACGGATGGTGTTTTTAATAATGCTATTGGGGTTAATGCTCGTATTGATGGCGCTAGATTACGCACGTCAATAGATTATTCCCTTGATCATTTTTACTTCCTTTCTGATGGCACTGATGACTACCGGCAAAATCTTTTTGGTACTTTGGATGCTGAAGTATGGAAGGATCATCTCGTACTGAATGGGCGGGCTAGTTTAAGGCAGCAATTTTTGGATCAACGAGGAAGTTTGTCTGGTAGTGCAGCGAATAGAACTACAAACAGGCGCTTGGTGCAGACGTACACTGGTACGGCTTCTTTTCGTGCCGGTTTGCGCGATTTTGCCGATGCTCGTATTACATATCGTTATGGTATTCAAAAAAGCCCGGCAGATGATCTGACTGACACAACATTGCCGATTAATTTTTCTGACTCAACATCGCACGAAATAAACGCTTCCATAGACTCTGGTGATCGCTTTAATAATTTTCAGTGGCGTTTATTTGCAAATTCATCCCGCGTTTTCAGAAACCTAGATGTAAATGATTTTAGAAATGAACGAGCGGGCGGCGAGGTAACACTCAAGTTTAATCGTTACTTCCAACTTATTGGTAACATTAACTATTCCAGAAATGACTTTCAGTCGGATGTCTTATCGGAAGATGGTTTTGGCTGGGAAGCCGGTTTTCGCTGGACGCCTGGCCGTAAGCTAGATTTGACTTTTACAGCAGGTAAAGAAGGTAATCGTGAAGTTTATTACGCCTCGTTGCAGCACTTCTTCACAATAAGGCTTAGTTTTACAGGTAGTTACACTGATACAATTACGGCAAATACGATTGTCGGCAATGATGGATTAAACTCGTTAAGGTTCGACGAAGAATTCGGCATTGTTAACAATGAGACACTTCCTATTGATGAAACTGACCCTAATTTCTCATTTTCCGATCTAGACTTTCGGCGTCGTGCATTTGTTGGAACATTTAATCTTCAACAAAAAAGAACACGGCACTTTTTGACGGGAAATTACGAATTGCGCACATTTGACAATAACACTGGTACGGGACGCGCTTGGGGGGTAACATACGGTGTGAATAGGAAAATTAACGATAAGGCTGAATTATCTGCTCGACTTAGCTACCGTCAAAGTTTATTTGAAGATGGTGTACGTGTGGACAATTTTATTGTAGGTAACGTTACTTGGTCGAAAAGACTGTCAAAACGGTTTAGGTTAGCTCTTTCATTTGATCACTCTCAGAGGCAATCAAATAGTGACGGAGGTGATTTAATGGAAAACGCAGCGACGTTATATCTAAGAGGGACTTTTTAATTTCCGATGTATGAAAGTTTTTACAATCTACAAGGTCGACCTTTCCAGCTGACGCCGGACCCCAGGTTCTACTTTAGTTCTAAGACACACAAGAAAGCTATGGCTTACTTGACCTATGGCTTGAACCAAGGTGAAGGTTTTATCATTGTTACTGGTGATATTGGTACTGGCAAAACTACTCTGGTAAGGCATTTGTTCGATACGCTAGACCGTAACGAATTCATTGCTGCAATGATTGTGAGCACGCAATTAAGCGCGGAAGATTTGTTACGTAGTGTTGTTGCGGCATTTGGCTTAGATGCTCAAGCTGAAGACAAAGGCGAGTTACTAGCGCGGCTTGAAAGACATTTACGTGAGCAATTCGCGCGGGGCCGCAGGGCGCTGTTGGTTGTGGATGAAGCACAAAACCTTTCCAGCGCAGCACTTGAAGAAATGCGTATGCTTTCTAATTTTCAGGAAGGCGATAAAGCGCTTGTTCAAAGTTTCCTTGTAGGACAACCTGAATTTAGAGAGCGTATTTTTGAAGCACCCGAGCTTGAGCAGTTACGTCAAAGGGTAATTGCCACTCACCACCTCGAGCCAATGGAACAAGAAGAGCTAGCTGATTATATTCAACACCGCCTAAGCATGGTTGGTTGGGATAACGACCCTTGTTTCACCGCTGATGCAGTGGAAGCAATCTATAATCAAAGTGCTGGTGTTCCTAGACGTCTAAACACACTGTGCTCTCGTGTGTTATTATACGGTGCATTAGAAGAAATTCACACAATTGACAGTGACGTTATATCTTCTGTTGTTGCCGATATGGCAAGCGATCAACGCCAAGTGACGGCCACGTCTTCTGCTGTAAAATCTCAACCTGTGAACAAGCAAAACGACGCGACTATCCCTCTTGAAGCTGCTGAATTTAAGAAAGCTAATGAGGACATAGAAGGGCGTATGTCGCAGATTGAAAACATGATGAAGTCGCAAGATCAAACGTTACAACAATTGACCCAACTAATGGCACAGCTTGCTAGCGGCGGTAATAAGAACGACGAGTAGCACATGAAAAATGCTGTTGAGGCTGCACAATTTAACCCTGTAGCTAAACAGGCCTCGATTGGCATTGATGAAATACAGCATGTTTTTTCTGTTGATGTTGAAGAATGGTTTCAAGTTGGGGCGTTCGAGAACTCTCTTTCGCGTTCTGACTGGTCTGACCTTGAAAGCCGGGTTGTAATTCAAACAGAGAAAATTCTTTCATTGCTTGAACGTACAAATGTTAAAGCAACATTTTTCTGCCTTGGATGGGTTGCGGAACGTGAGCCTGAACTCATAAAAAAAATTAGTGATCATGGCCATGAAGTGGCCTGTCACGGTATGGATCATAGGCGTCTTTATCAAATGGACGCAGATACTTTCTATCAAGACATCCTCCATTCTAAAGCCTTGCTTGAAAAAGCTTCTGGACAAACGGTGTATGGATACCGCGCACCCAGTTTTTCCATGTCAGAAAATACTTGGGATTACTACCCGCGCATGATTGAAGCTGGCTTTAAATATTCATCCAGCGTTTTTCCTGGCAAAACAGACCATTACGGTATGCCGTCCGCACCACGATTACCATTCTATCCACTAAGCGATGAAAGCATAATAGAAGTACCGATGACTGTATCTCGTTTTGGTTCATTATCACTACCTGCTTCAGGTGGCGGGTACTTCCGGTTATTACCAAGTTTTCTATCGAAAGCTTTAATGACGAGAGCTTTCACGCAAACAAATGGTAGTACAATATTTTATATGCATCCGTGGGAAGTTGACCCAGAACAGCCACGCGTTACCGATGCACCATTTTTATCGAAGTTTCGTCATTATAGTCGCCAAAATGTAATGGAAGAAAAGCTTGAAGTGATCCTTAAAAGCCAACCTTTTACAAGAATGGATCATATGCTGAATGCTCAGTATCGCATAGAGATGGGCAATTGATGTCTGTGCGTATTGTCATATTAGAGGAACAAAGTTTCGCCGCCTGGGATGATTTTTTAATTCACCAGAAGGGCTCAACATTTTGCCACCGTTCTGGATGGAAAACGGTCATTGAGCAAGGTGCAAGACAGGCGTGCCCTTATTTAATTGCTTATCAAGGAACTGAAGTCGTTGGTATTCTGCCGTTATCGATTAAAAAGCATTTCTTGTTTGGTAAGGCTTTAATTTCAAACATGTTTTGTGTATACGGCGGCGCAGTTGCGCTTGATGATACTATTGCAGAGAGCCTCTACAACGCTGCATGGGATTTAGCCAATAAAGAAAATATACCGGTATTTGAAAACAGAACACGCATTTCCAAACATCAACAGCATGATGAATGGATCGGAAAGTCAGAATCAGCGACTTTTATAAGAGATTTGGCAGATGATGAAGAACAGCAGCTGCTCGATATTCCAAGAAAACAACGCGCTGTAATAAGAAAAAGTTTGAAACGAGAAATGGTTACAGATTGGAACGGTGACTTTTCTGTTTTCTATGACTTATATGCTCAAAGCGTATTGACTTTAGGTACACCTGTTTTTCCAAAGCGCCTCTTTATAGCCTTGCGTGATGTTTTTGCAGATGATGTAGAAATTCAAATTACTAGAAATAACACAGGCGAGGCTGTTGCCAGTTTGATGAGCTTCTATTACTGCGACACGGTTATGCCTTATTATGCTGGTGGGAATGCGCTGGCAAGACCACTAGCTGCACATGACTATATGTATTTTCAATTGATGATAAAAGCTCGGGAACGAGGCGTAACCCGATTTGATTTTGGTCGTAGCAAGATTGATAGCGGCCCTTATAAATTTAAAAAGAACTGGGGCTTTGAGCCGACAGAAATGCAATATGAATGGCGATTACGTGAAGGCATCACCATTCCTGAAATGTCTCAACATAAGGGGGTATATGGCCAATTGGCAAAGTGGTGGAAAAAATTACCACTACCTGTATCAAAAATAGCTGGGCCGATAGTATCCCGGCATTTAGGATAAGGTTTAATGGCGCGTATTCTGTTTTTGTCACATCGTATTCCGTACCCGCCTAACAAAGGTGACAAGATACGCTCGTGGAATTTTCTGAAACACTTGTTGTGTAAAAACGAAGTGCATTTAGGTTTTTTCATTGATGACAAAGCAGATGTGAAACATATCTCTTTTCTACAAGAGCAGTGTGCAAGTGTGATGTATGCTTTTGCCTCACCCTTGAAGCAGAAGCTATCAGCTATAAAAGGCTTTGTAACCGACAAGTCACTCACCGAATGTGCTTATCCATCAAAAAAAATAAGGCAGGATATAAAGTCTCTTATTTTCACTAAAAAGTTCGATCTTATATTTGTCTATTCCGCAGCACCTTTTGCTTGGTTGCCTTCTCAGGTTGATGATGTACCAATCATTACTGATTTGGTAGATGTCGATTCTGCAAAATGGGAAGCATATGCAGCAGGCGCATCCATACCAATACGCTGGATTTACAATAGAGAGGCAAAATACCTCTCAAGGTTTGAGGCGTTTGTTGCCTCGAAAAGTAAGGCATGTTCTCTTGTCAGCAATGATGAAGCCGCATTGTTTAAAAAAAGAATGCCCCTCAACTTACAGAAGACTACACAAGTTTATGGCATAACAAATGGTGTAGATTGTGCTGCTTTTAACCCGCGCATTCAAAATGAAACTGGTGCAAAGCAAAATATATCAACTCGCCTTATATTCACGGGTGCGATGGACTATCGTCCAAATATTGAAGCTGTTAAATGGTTTACGAAACACGTATTGCCGAAGCTCTTTGATCATGACAGTTCTATTGAATTCATAATTGCTGGCGCGCCTGTTGCACCTGAGGTGAAGGAGTTGTCTCATCATGCTTATATTAATGTGCTGGGGCGCGTCGATAATATGGCTGATGAAATTAATTCTGCAGATATTGTTGTTGCTCCGCTTCAAACGGCAAGAGGTATACAGAACAAGGTTCTTGAAGGTATGGCTATGGC
Organism: Kordiimonas aquimaris; assembly: GCF_025574485.1. Classification (GTDB taxonomy): domain Bacteria; phylum Pseudomonadota; class Alphaproteobacteria; order Sphingomonadales; family Kordiimonadaceae; genus Kordiimonas; species Kordiimonas aquimaris. The sequence continues at coordinate 58,847 of NZ_JAOBPO010000003.1, forward strand.
TAAGCCAGTGATAGCTACCTCCGCCGCCAATGAAGGTATCAATGCGCCTGATAACGAAGCTATCATTATTGCGGATACAGCTGAGGCATATGTTGCGGCGATCAATAACTTACTGGCTGACCCAAAACAGTCTGCCGTAATAGGGAAAAATGCACGAAAATTTGTTGAGCAGCATTTCAGTTGGTCTGCAAGTTGGTCTGCACTCGATAATATGATCAACTCTGCTAGAACCCAGGAAGAAAATACAGCATGACTGATCGCAGTAAAATAGCTTTTGCAATCATGCTGTTTGGTTTGGCCATAACTTTCTATGCTTGGTGGTCCACCGTTGTCCACTTAGTCGACCTCGTTCAAACCGTTGATGTTTTTGCACATGGTCAAATCGTACCGCTAGTCAGTATTGTTTTAATATGGTCGCGTAGAGAAATGTTAAGGGCTATAAAGCCCAGCTTCTCGATCATGGGTCTTGTTGTTCTTACTGGCGCAGTAGCGATATGGCTGATGGGAGAATTGCTTGATTCAGCTTTATTTGCGCATTTGGGCCTTATTACTGCGATACAGGGGATTGTTCTTTTCTCCTTTGGAACAAAGATTTATCGGGCACTTTTATTCCCGATGGGATTTCTCTATCTAACGATCCCGTTTGGCTATGCGCTTGTTACCCATCTACAGCACCTGACCGCCAATATGGTCATTTTAGTATTGGATATTATAGGTGCAGATTTTACTGCAGAAGGTGTTCTAATTGAATTGCCAAGCGGTCTTTATGAAGTTGCACAGGCTTGTGCTGGTATACGGTTTCTGTTTACGAGTGTTGTAACAAGTATATTACTTGCAAACTTGGTCTTTGAGAGCTGGAAACGCCGTGTAATGATACTGTGTGTTGGTGTTATCTTACCTATTGTTGCCAACATTATTCGCGTTTTGTCTATTCTGGCCATTGCTGAAATGACAGATCAAAGTTTCGCAAAAGATGTTGACCATTTGATCTATGGCTGGGTGTTTTTATCAATAGTATTATTAGCGCTAATAAGCTTTGCCTACAGGGTGTCTGATATTGATATTGCCGCGGGTAGAATTGAGCAAAAACAAGAACAACACGAGCTTGATCATCATAAATTCAGTATCTTTGGCGTAAGTTTGTTCTTCCTACCATTGTTTGCTAGCTATGTCTTTCCAAGCCAATTTGAGCCTGTATACCAAGAAGGTCAGCAAGAAAATACCGCGCTTTATCAGGTTGCTCCTAATGGATATCGCCTTATCAATAGACCTGCAAAAGTTTCAACGCCTAAATTCCTGAACGCAGATGTGGAACGACAGAGTGTGTTACGTGAAAACAGTGTCGTATTTAGTGTTTACGCCAGCACCTACAACGCATTAGGGCCTGGTCGGCGTTTGTATCAATCTGGCAATAGCCTTACGAGCCATGATTGGGAAGAATTGACAGGATTAAGGCAAAACCATGCTGAAATATGTGGTCAACATGTTGAAGAACGCATTTTCCGCCGTGGGGAGATGCGCATTATGGTGTGGTCAATGTATCGGCTCAATGAAGCAGCAATAGCTAGTAGTTTAGAAGAAAAACTATTCTCTGCTTATGCCCGTTTTAAAGAAATGCCTGCTGTAGGAGAAGCCGTGGTTTTAACAGCATCAGTCGCTGATGATCTAGAGGTTGTGCGTAAGACTTTTTCTGGTTTTATTAAAAAAAATCTACATAAAAACGGCTTGTGGAGTGATGCGCAAACAAAGGTAAAAGGAACCAGATTATGTGCGGAATAACCGGCTGGATGACGCATGATGGTTCTTTGATTGAAGAACGTTTGCTAAAACATATGACTAATCAAATTGCGCACCGTGGGCCTGACGGAGACGGCTATTTTAACGGTGGTGACGTTGGATTGGGCCACCGTAGACTTAGCATAATTGATCTTGATGGCGGTAAGCAACCTATGTATTGCGACCAAAAAGAGGTTGTTCTCTCTTACAACGGCGAAATATATAATTATCAAACGCTAAGACAAGAGCTTGAAGGTCTTGGTCATCAATTCAAAACCTCATCTGATACCGAAGTTGTTCTATGTAGCTATAAGCAGTGGGGCGAGGCATGTGTTGAACGTTTTCGCGGCATGTTTGCGTTTGCCATTTGGGATGGCGGTAAACAAAGCTTACTTTTGGCGCGAGATCGCGTTGGCATAAAACCGCTGCATTATAGTTTTTTACCGTCAGGGGATTTTATATTTGCGTCTGAATTAAAGGCCATTCTCGCTCATGATAATGTGCCTAGAGTGTTGCGGCTGGATGCGCTGGAAGATTATTTAACGCTTGGCTATGTGCCTGATCCCAAGACCATTCTTGAACATGTACATAAATTACCACCTGCATCTACGATGGTTCTCGTCAAAGGCTCGAAACAACCTCAAATCCGAACCTACTGGACACCTGGCTTCAATGAACATGTTCAAGCCCTGTCTGTGCAGGAAGATTTATTGCCACACCTAGAGGAAGCCGTGCGTATGCGCATGATCGCTGATGTACCTCTGGGTGCTTTTCTTTCTGGCGGTGTAGACTCGAGTGCGGTTGTTGGCCTAATGGCAAAAAACAGCACGAAAAAAGTAGAAACATGTGCCATTGGGTTTGATGATCCAGATTATGATGAAAGTGGTCATGCCCAAGTTGTAGCTGATCACTTTAATACCTCACATCGATTCCGCCTTGTATCAGCTACTGATAGTGAGCTTATTGATAAAATGGCTGACGTTTTTGACGAACCCTTTGCCGATGCATCAGCTTTACCAACATACCGGGTGTGTGCATTAGCACGTGAAAAAGTAACTGTTGCTTTATCAGGCGACGGAGGAGATGAGCTTTTCGCTGGATATAGACGGCATAAATTTCATATGGCAGAAGAGACCATGCGCTCTAAGCTGCCATTGGCAATTCGGCAGCCTGTCTTCGGCACACTCGGCTCATTATATCCCAAGCTTGATTGGGCACCTCAATTTTTACGTGCAAAAACTACTTTTGAGGCATTATCACGCACTTCGGCACAAGCTTACTGTCACAGCGTTAGTCGCACATCAGATAGAGAACGAACGAAGCTGCATAGCTCGCGTATGACTAAGCTTTTGAATGGCTATCATCCACATGAAAGGTTTGAAGAATTAGCGGATGAAGTAAAAGGGCAAGATGCATTAACAACTATCCAATATATTGATTTCAAGACCTACTTGCCGGGCGACATTCTAACAAAAGTTGACAGAACAAGCATGGCCAATAGCCTTGAGGTGCGTGTCCCAATCCTTGACCACAAGTTTGTTGAGTGGGGATTTCGCGTTCCACCGAAGAACCGAATTGTTGAGGGCAGTGGTAAAGCAATTTTCAAGGGTGCTTTACGTGGTTTCCTGCCAGAGCACATCATCGACCGGAAAAAACGAGGCTTTGTAGCGCCAACGGTTAATTGGATGCGAGATGAACTTTCTAATGATGTTCGCGCGCTGGCAAAAAGTAAAATTTTTACAGATAGCGGGTTGTTTAATGTCAAAACAATTAAACGATTGGCCGAAGAACATATAAGCGGCGTTAGAGATCACCATACCACGTTATGGTCGTTAATCATGCTAGAGCGATCGCTAACAAAACTGAACGTTCAAATACCAACTGCTTGATAATTAGTTGGCAAAACAAACACTATCTGTGCTTATCGAGTGCATAGCCTGCTGAACGCACAGTTCTTATATAGTCTTTACCGTCGCCTTCATTCATCGCTTTTCTCAGCCTTCTAATGTGAACATCGACAGTGCGTGGTTCAACATAGACATCGTGTCCCCAAACAGAATCAAGCAATTGCTCACGTGAAAATACGCGGCCCGGATTTTCCATAAAATGACGTAACAAACGGTACTCGGTTGGACCCAAGTGGATAAGTGTATCGTTACGCATCACACGATGCGACACATTATCAAGCGATATATCTTCAAATCGGAGCTCGTGTCCAGCAAGGGCAGGGCGGACGCGCCTTAAAACGGCTTGAATACGGGCTATAAGTTCTTTGGGTGAAAATGGTTTTGTAACATAATCATCAGCGCCGATTTCAAGTCCGCGTACACGATCAGGTTCGTCAGCGCGAGCCGTAAGCATTATAATTGGGACATTTGCCGTTTCTTCGTTGCGGCGCAGCTGTCTGCATATTTCCAAACCTGACAGATTAGGTAGCATCCAATCAAGAAGAATAACGTCTGGCGTATCTTGAGCTGCCAGATAAAGGCCTTCTTCACCATCAGCAACCGATTCGACTTTATAGTCGGCGCGTTCAAGGTTGTAACGCACAAGTTCAGTAATATTTAAGTCGTCTTCGATTAGTAGAACGCGGGTTTTCACTGCGTTTTCCTCTCAAGTGATGCATGTAAGTCGTGTATCAATTAAGTAAGAGTTACTGAGTTAATGTTACAGATTGATGGCACTTTAGTAGCATGGAATCATCAGATAAACTTAAAATGTAACAATTATCATACTCTTAATTTTCAGCTACAAAGCCTTAAGGCCGCGTCAGCCGGAAAGTAAATGTCGTGCCTACACCCATTTTGCTTTTAATTTTCAATTGGCTTTCGTGTCTCAATAAAATGTGTTTAACGATAGCAAGTCCAAGCCCGGTCCCGCCCATTTTACGTGATCGAGCGTCATCAACGCGGTAAAAACGCTCTGTTAGTCGCGAAAGATGTTCTTGTCCTATACCAGGGCCCTTGTCTGATACGCTAATTTTAATAAATCGCGCATCTGTTGCTATAGTTGCTTTTACACTCACTACGGTGTCGCGGTCAGCGTATTTTGCAGCGTTTACTATCAAATTGAGCATCACTTGCATTATTTGATCAGCATCGGCGATAGCTTCATTAGCGTTTTTCTCAACGCTAACATCGAAGGTAATACCGCGGCTTTCCGCCGTTTGAGTTGCGGAAGTAACAACACCTTCAATAAGGTTTTTGATATCTACTTTAGTGTCTGGTGTTGAGTGCCGGGACATCTCGATTTTAGATAACGACAATAAATCATCAATAAGCCGCACCATTCGTCCTGCTTCGGTTTGCATAATCGTTAAAAACCGTTCACGGGCAGGGGGATCGTCTTTTGCAGGGCCTTGAAGCGTTTCTACAAAGCCTATGAGTGATGATAAAGGAGTTCTGAGTTCGTGACTGGCATTAGCAACAAAATCAACACGCATCTGTTCCGTTTGCAGCAGGCTGGTTACTTCATAGAAGAAAGCCATGGCTTGTGTAGGGATAGTATGTTTTCCGGTTCCTGGAACACGGGTGATAGTCACATCAAAGCTTCGATCTTTTTCATCTCTGTGCCTTACAACACCAGCGTTTTTCTTGTTTTTAACAAAGATAGACTTAAGTGCTTTAGCAAACTTTGAATGCCTCAAGTAAAGTGTAATATCATCATCTACAATCTTTTCGCCAAGCAATTCTCTTGCCGAAGCATTAGCAAACGAAATACGGTGATCTTCTGCAATAATTACGATTGGCAGCGGTATACCATCAAGTGCATTTGCTCGAACCGAGCGAACGCCAGTATCACGCATATCACGCTTTTTTTGCAGCGCATTCCGGCGTTTATCAAGCGCATTATATCGGCGCTCTATTTCAAGACGAATAAGTAACCCGCCAACAATTAATAAAATGAATAATCCGGCAATAGTGTCGATTAAATCAAAAGCCCAGGATAATGTGAGCACAATCAACAAAACTACGGTTATGGTTCTTTCATTAAGAATAGACTTATCGTCTTGATTCTTCTTTGCCATGCTTACATTTGTTCCATTTACTAAAACACAGGTCTTTTACTGTCATACTTGCGTTAACCAATTAAAAACAGTTTTCTTTCATTTTTATGTCAAAGATTGATATTGATTTGATTGAAATAACTCTGGTCAACTCATACTCTTTTAATGTATTAAGATTATGTTCTGGTTGGTGGTCTGCCTGAATATAGGCGCCAGTGCATGAAATTATTCAGTTTATAATGGATGAATCTGTGACAGATCTACCAGAAAACAGCACCGTAAAAAGTGTAGGAAAGTCAGCAAACGTTGATCATAGCGCTGCTCGCCGTAACCTCTTGAAACTTGGTGTGGCCGGCATGCCAATGGTGTTAACGCTTAAAGCGTCTGCACGTCAATTGGCTATCTCTCAGTTAAATTGTGTAATCGTTTTGCCTAGTCGCATGCGTATCCTTGTTGATTCGGACGGAAATGCCTGGTCTGGGACAAGAAATATTAGCTATGATGCGTCAAAAGGCGGTTATAAATTATCTGATATTCAGAAATTTAAGGATCATCGTAACACGCGAGAATTTACGGGCGGTTTGCCCAATTCTCTCACACCCTCTGCTTGTTCATCATATTCATATGGTGGTGGCCAAGATGATTGTGATGATGATAGTGGTGGCAAAGGCGATGACGATGATTATGACTACTATTATGATGCGGACTTTGAAAACGCTTCCAGCGATTTAGATTTGTTGATGCAGGCCTCTTCTAATACATATGCTGATGGTATTGAAGCTGGTTACAGCTCTAAAGATGACGATGATGATGACGATTGTGAAGAACCCACTCATATAGATTGTGGATATTATTTCACGACACTACGACGCAACAGGGAAATACGGCCTGGTGATTTCATTGATGGCTCTGTATGGGATTTAAGAGGCGACGATGGTTTGTTTGTTGCTCTGTCACTGCAATATGCATGCGGTGTATCCGAGACCGGTTGGCCGGGAATTTCATGTATTGTGTCAATTCTTACATATCTGAGGCAAAATGGCGGTAGTAACGCTTGTCCTCCGTATTAATATCTTTCTGAGTAATTTCCATGGCAGCTGGTCCTATCACTGACGACATGAAATGGCGTTCCAGTAGCGATGGCTACATCGCTACTGAGTTTGATGACACTTATCTAGTATTTGTAAAAGCGTCTGCTGAAACGCATTTTTTGAATTTTTTGTCGTTTGGGATTGTTACAGAAACTGAATCAGTTGCACAAACTGCTACAGAATTAGCTATGAACTTACGCAGAAGGTTTGAACTGACGGATGAAGAGTTAACGCAGGAGCTAGTCTCTTTAACCTTGTCAGAACTTGATGATACCGGCTTGATTTGGCCCGAGACTGTATAGAATGAGTACAGTAACACGCGTATCAGACCTTAGTAGACGCGAAATACGTTCTTCGTTACGTGAAGGTTCTTTACTTTTACACTTGGGTCCATTTGCCCAGTTAATATCGGGCTCAAGCGATCCACTAATCGATTTTCTTCAGGATACATACCGTGATTGTCAGGTAGAGCTTTTCCCAAGTGACGTTACCGATGTTCATTTGAATTTACGTGCACCTAACATTTTACGTAAGTTTTTTCGGCCACAAGTTGTTCCTGATCCAGGTTTTGAAGTGCCTGCAGTGCCTCTGCCGATTGAAATGGCACCTTTGGCATTTGAAATGGGTTTAAACCTGTCAGTAGCGCTTAAATGCTGTCGCTTTGTAACCATTCATGCAGGTGTAGTGGCGGATAAAGATGGCGCTATTCTTATGAGCGCTGAATCCGGTTCAGGTAAAAGTACACTAACGGCAGCGCTTCTTGAACGAGGGTACCGTCTATTTTCAGATGAATTCGCTCTTGTTGGCCTTGGCGATGCAGTGCTGCAGCCGTATCCAAGACCAATTTCGCTTAAAGAAGAAACAATTCCAATTGTCCGCGAACTTGCCGGTGATGAATGGATTAGTCCAATCGTTAAAGGTTCACCAAAAGGCGATATTGCATACAGACGAGCAAGGCGTAGTGATATCGATCAATCTCATAAGCAGGCAAAAGCTAAGCTGATATTATTTCCCGAATTCGAGCCCGGTATGCGGCCATATAAACGCAGATTAAATACTGCAGAGGCGATTTTACGTTTAATACCGGCTTCTACCAATTTCGGCTTGCTCGGCGAGCAAGCTTATCTTGCTATCACACGCCTTTTTGATGACGCGGTTGCTTATGAATTAAGCTATGGCTCAACGGAACAAAGTTTGAGCTTGATTGATGAAGCGTTGCAGGAAAGAGATGATCATGCAGCGTAAAGCATTGAAGCAGATCGTTGGCCTAAAGCCTTTGCCAGAAAAAGTTTTGAAACGCATCAAGTTAATGATTTTTGCTGATGCTCATCATGTACTTGGGCAAATGGCTGCTGCTTTGACAGGTGCACACGAAGGCAAGATAAATGACGTGTTTGACAATGCCTTACTACGCACGGCCCATGATCACCGCATGTTACATTTCGAAATGAACCGATTAGAGCGGGCGCTTGAGGGGACAGAAATAACACCAATTTTACTCAAGGGCGCCGCGTATGTCGCACGGGATTTGAAAGCTGCACAAGGTAGGCGCGTTAGTGATATTGATATTCTTGTGAGAGAAGAAGAGCTTGATCAAGTCGAAAAGCTTTTGATGCAAGCAGGCTGGAAAGCCGACCAAGAAACTGACAACGAGTATGATCAAGAATACTACCGCCAATGGATGCATGAATTGCCGCCTATGCGCCATGGTAAACGTGGTACAATCATTGACGTGCACCACCTTTTGCTGCCTAGAACGGCACGATACAAAATCGGTATTGATCAAATGATTGACGGCGCAAGAACAATAGAAGCTAGCGCGCTAAAGACATTTTGTCCGGCCGATGTATTTATACATTCAGCTATCCACGCTTTTGCAGATGGCGCCTTTGATAACCCGGTTCGGGGGTTCATTGAGCATTATTATCTATTTCAGGATTTAAATGAAAGTGACCGCAAAGATTTGTGTGTGAGAGCCGAGCAGGTTGGTGCAGAAAAGCCAGTAGGCCTTGCGGTATGGTGTGTCGGTTTCTTATTTTCTGACGAGAACGCTCAAAAAATGGCTAAAAACATGAAAAAGCCAATGTTGTTTTGGCTTTTAAGGTGGGCATTGATTTCAAAAGCCATGGATGGGTTAACTTCTCCTCTTGCAAAAGCGCTGCTTTATATCCGTAGCCATTACCTTCGCATGCCAATGCGGTTACTTGTACCGCATCTTACACGCAAAGCTATTCAATGGCGCCCAATGTCACGCAAGCCGGTAGATCTGCCATTGCCGTAATGGTCAGATCTGCATTTAATTCATCATGTGGAATAGCTGAATATCCAAAAGTAACCAAAATAGATGGAATATTTGCAGCGCGCGCCCCGTCAATATCTGCAATACTATCGCCAATCATTATAGCCGGACCTGTACCTGGTAAGGCGTTTATTGCGCTGAGAATAGGGCGAGGGTCAGGCTTCTTATATGGAAGACTGTCACCGCCAATAATACATTCAAAATATTGAGTCATATTGAGGTCATGCAGCAATGATTTTGCCAAATGGTGAGGTTTGTTGGTGCAAATTGCTAACCCAAATCCATCAGATTTAAGCGCTTGCAATACATTTATCGTGTCGGGAAATGGACGCGAGTTAACAGCAACATTATCTGCATAGTATTTTAAGAAACTTTGTAAGAGTTCAGCGGTATCTTGCCGGTTGACACCACCTGTTGCTTTTAATCCAAGCTCTATAAGCTTCATAGCGCCAAAGCCTACCATGTGCCTCACTTGCTCTAGCGTGACTGGTGCACGGTTAATTTCATGTAACACGTGGTTTGTTGCTGCGAGAAGGTCCGGTGCCGTGTCAACGAGCGTACCGTCTAGGTCAAATATAATTTTTTTGGCAAATATTGGTGTCATTGTTACTCCTGTAGTTGCGCTCAAATAACAGGATTTCATAATGCACAGCAACACATATGATTTGCTATATGGATTTCGCCAGTTCATTCCTATATTAAGACTTGCGCATGGATTGTAGATCAGTTTATGTGCACATGATGTTGCGTAGAAGTGTGATAATTTGAAATAATAGTTTAAAGCCGCGTTAGTGAAAAGGTAAGAGTGATGAGTGAATGGCGCCCAGATAGCTGGAGATCAATGCCAATAGTGCAGATGCCTAATTACCCTGATACAGTAGAAGTTAATTCTGTTGAAAAGGAACTAGCTAGTTATCCGCCACTTGTTTTTGCCGGTGAAGCAAGGAATTTGAAAGCACAATTGGCTGATGTTGCTCACGGAAAAGCCTTTTTACTTCAAGGTGGTGATTGCGCCGAAAGCTTTGCTGAATTTCATCCGGATAACATCCGTGATACTTTTCGTGTTTTGCTGCAGATGGCTGTTGTTCTGACATTCGCGGCATCTTGCCCTGTTGTTAAGGTAGGGCGCCTGGCGGGTCAGTTTGCAAAACCACGATCAAAAGACACTGAAACCATCAATGGCGTAGAACTACCAAGTTACCGTGGTGACATTATCAATGGCATTGATTTTGACGCCGCGGCGAGGATTCCTGATCCAAAACGTATGACGCGTGCCTATAGTCAGTCAGCAGCCACACTTAATTTGCTGCGTGCATTCGCACAAGGTGGCTATGCTAACTTGATGTCCGTTCACAAATGGAATTTGGATTTCGTTAGTCAAAGTGGTGCAGGTGAACAATACCGCGAATTGGCTGACCGTATTGGTGAAGCACTGTCCTTCATGCAAGCTTGTGGCATCAATCCTGCTGATGTTCGACAGCTTCAGGGAACTGAATTTTATACATCTCATGAAGCATTACTGCTTGGATACGAGCAAGCGTTAACACGTGTCGATTCAACGTCTGGTGATTGGTACGACACTTCTGCTCACATGCTTTGGGTTGGTGATCGAACGCGTCAAACTGATGGTGGACACCTTGAATTCTTAAGAGGTGTGTCAAACCCTATTGCCTCTAAGGTAGGTCCAACAACTGACCCTGATGACCTTATTCGTTTGATTGATATTCTAAATCCTGAAAATGAAGCAGGGCGATTGACTCTAATTACGCGCTTTGGTGCCGATAAGGTTGAAGAATACCTGCCGCGCCTTTTGCGAAAAGTAAGCTCTGAAGGACGCCACGTTGTTTGGTCATGTGATCCTATGCACGGAAACACGCTTTCTGCTGGTAGTGGCCTGAAAACAAGGCCCTTTGATCGGATTTTGAAAGAAGTGAAGCAGGTATTTGCATGTCATAAAGCTGAAGGCACATATGCAGGCGGTATACACCTTGAGTTAACGGGGCAAAATGTGACTGAATGTACAGGTGGTGCTGTGGCGATAACAGAGGAAAGCTTGTCATCTAGGTATCACACACACTGCGACCCACGTTTGAATGCCAATCAGGCAATTGAGCTAGCCTTTTTACTTGCAGAAGCTCTTAAAGATGAACGGTTAGCGATGAATCAAACGACGGCTGCCTAGACACGAAATACTGTAAGGTAAACGGAACTTATTAGCTGTTTCTTTGCTTGTGATGGGTAGTATGCCGCGTTAAAAGGCTGATATGTCAGAAACACTTTCTATATATATTGCACAACTAAACCCAAATTTAGGTGCTGTGCAGAGCAACTGTAAAGCCATTGCTGCTGCATATGCACGCGGCATGGCCGATGGTGCGGATCTGATTTTGACACCTGAGCTGTCTATTACTGGCTATCCTTTAGAAGACCTCGTGTTGAAGCCATATTTTGTACGTATGGCAAGGCAAGCGCTTGAGAGTTTAGCTGAAATTACTGCTGGTGAAGGAGCGCCTGGTTTATTGGTAGGTGCGCCATGGTTGGATGATGGTGTTCTATATAATAGTACATTCTTGCTTGAGGGCGGTAACATTACTGCCATTCGTTACAAGCATGATCTACCTAACTACGGAGTTTTCGACGAAAAGCGGGTATTTTCACAAGGGCCTTTGCCTAAACCAATACTGTTTCGCGGCATCTCACTCGGTGTAATGATATGTGAAGACATGTGGTTTCCTTCAGTTGCAAATGCCCTAAAATCGGATGGCGCTGAAATCCTTCTTGTGCCGACATGCAGTCCGTTTCAGGTTAACAAGCATCAAGAACGCGAGAAACAAGGCCAACTCCGTACAGAAGAAACAAAATTACCGCTTATATTTTGTAATCAGGTTTGTGGGCAGGATGAGTTGGTGTTTGAGGGTGCCAGTTACGTACTTAATCACCGTGGTAAAAAAATCATACAAATGCCGGCATGGCAAGAAGCAGAGCTGCTGACATGTTGGAAACGTGTGAACGATGGGTTTGTGTGTGAAACAGAGAACATGAATGAGCTCGAAACCGGCATGGCGGCCATCTATCAGGCCATGATGCTCGGATTACGTGATTACGTGCAGAAAAACCATTTCCCCGGCGTTCTACTCGGCCTTTCTGGCGGTATTGATAGCGCTTTATCTGCAGCTGTCGCAGTTGATGCGCTGGGCGCAGATAAGGTTGACTGTATCATGATGCCTTCACGATTTACTTCAGGTGAAAGTGTTAGTGATGCGGAGGAATGCGCCAAATTATTAGGCGTTAACTATGACACCATTGCTATTAAGCCGGGCATGGATGCATTTAATGAGATGTTATTTCCTGCGTTTAAAGATACAAACCCCGATACGACAGAAGAGAATATCCAATCCCGTTTACGTGGTCTTATTTTGATGTCTCTTTCTAACAAGTTTGGCAAAATGGTGCTTACAACGGGCAACAAATCGGAAATGTCTGTAGGTTATGCCACGCTATACGGTGACATGTGTGGCGGATATAGTGTTTTGAAAGACGTATATAAACTTGATGTTTTTGAGTTATGCCGTTGGCGCAATCAAACTGTTCCTAAGGGAGCATTAGGGCCATCTGGGCCAGTCATGCCGCATAATATAATTGCGAAACCGCCAACGGCTGAATTGCGCGATGATCAAAAAGACGAAGACAGCTTACCTCCTTATGAGCGCCTAGACGATATATTGCGGTGCTTGGTTGATAATGAAATGGCTGTTAGTGAAATAATTGAACGTGGTCATGATGCATCAGAGGTTGCACGTATTGAACACCTGCTGTACATCGCTGAATATAAAAGGCGTCAGTCGCCGCCCGGTGTGAAAATTACCGGGAAAAATTATGGTAGGGATCGTCGATACCCTATCACAAATGGCTTTCGGAGCGCGCGCTCCTGAACAATGTTTATACAGTAAAAGGCATTTATGTGCCTCAAGCTGACAGGAAAATATAATGAGTGTAAAAGTTCGTTTTGCGCCGTCTCCGACGGGAAAACTTCATGTTGGCAACATTCGTGCTGCATTGGTGAATTGGCTTTATGCCAAACAGCAAGGCGGTACATTTGTTCTACGCATTGACGATACAGACCGCGAACGATCCACACAGGAAAACGAAGACGCCATTCGCGCAGACCTCACATGGTTAGGCTTGAAATGGGATGAGACTTTTCGCCAAAGTGATCGCTTTGAGCGCTATAACGAAGTTGTTGAGCAACTCAAGAAAGCAGGCCGTTTATATCCATGTTATGAAACTGCCGACGAACTGGATATGAAGCGCAAAATCCAGATGAGTAGAGGTAAACCGCCAGTTTATGACCGTAGTGGACTTACACTCACTGATGATGAGCGTAGTAAATTTGAAGCAGAAGGCCGTGCACCACATTGGCGTTTTAAGCTTGATGTACCGGCACGTGTTGAATGGGAAGACCTAATTCGAGGAACGGTTTCAATTGATATGGAATCAGTTTCCGATCCTATCTTAATTCGCGGTGATGGCAGCTTTTTATATACCCTTCCAAGTGTTGTTGATGATGTTGATTACGGCATAACTCATATTGTGCGCGGTGAAGATCATGTGACTAATTCAGCTGTACAAGTGCAGATTTTTGAAGCCGTTGGTGGTAAGTCACCTGAAATGGCGCACTTCGCGCTTATGACAGGTAAAGGAGGCGAAGGTCTCTCAAAACGCCATGGCGCAATGTCCATCGGTGAATACCGTGATGAAGCCGGCTTGGAAGCCATGTCTATTGTGTCCTTGATAGCTAGAGTAGGCACGAGCGAACCTATTGAGGCATTTACTTCGGTTGAACCATTAATCGCCGGATTTGATTTCGGTAAATTTAGCCGCTCGACAGCCAAATTGGACCCTGCAGATTTGGATATGTTAAATGCAAAAATTCTGCATGCGTTACCATATGAAGCTGTCAAAGACCGGCTGCAAGGCGTCGATCAAACTTTTTGGCAGGCTATTCAACCCAATTTAAGCAAGATAGCAGATGTAAATGCATGGAAAGCGATCGTAGACGGGCCAGTAACTCCTATAATTGAAGATCCAGCTCATATTGCAAATGTCAGGAACCTGTTACCAGACGGCGATATAACGACGGAAACCTGGTCTGCCTGGACAAACTGCATCAAAAATGAATTGGGCGTGAAGGGTAAAGCTTTGTTTATGCCTTTAAGACAGGCACTAACAGGCCAAAACCATGGACCTGATATGGGGGTCTTGTTACCGCTTATAGGACGTGAAAAAGTGCTCGAGCGCCTTGCTGGATAAGTCATGACGGATATATACGTATATAATACAGAAACACGAGCGAAACAAAAATTTGAGCCGATAGATGCCAAGAACATCCGTATGTATGTGTGCGGGGTAACGGTATATGATTACGCTCATATTGGAAATGCGCGCCCCTATACTGTATTTGATTTGTTGTATCGCTTGTTACGCCATGTTTACGGTACCGAACATGTTACATATGCGCGAAATATCACTGATATTGAAGACAAGATTATGCAGCGCGCCGCAGATGAGGGTGTTGGTATAAAAACTATAACATCGCGCTACACCAAGATATTTAAAGAAGATATGCAATCGTTAGGCTCTCTTGATCCTGACTTAGAACCCAAGGCAACAGAGCATTTACCGCAAATGATAAAAATGATGCGGGATTTGATCGAAAAAGGCCACGCATATGTCGCTGATGGGCACGTGATGTTCCACGTGCCTTCTATGGAAAACTATGGCCGTTTGTCTCGACATAGTAGAGATGAACTGGTTGCAGGAGCCCGTGTTGAAGTAGCTTCTTTCAAAAAAGATCCTGCGGACTTTGTTTTATGGAAACCCTCAACAGATGATCAAGTCGGTTGGAATAGCCCTTGGGGGCGAGGTCGACCGGGATGGCATCTTGAGTGCTCATGCATGGTCGAAGAACACCTCGGTACCGAAATTGATATTCATGCAGGAGGTCAAGATCTCATTTTCCCTCACCATGAAAACGAGATTGCTCAATCGGAATGCACACACGGCAAACAGTTTGTTCGCTATTGGATGCATAACGGCTACTTGACTGTTGATGGTGTTAAAATGTCCAAGTCTTTGGGCAATTTCTATACGATCAGAGAATTACTGGAACAACACGGCGGCGAGGCAATGCGACTGTCTCTTTTAACCGCACATTATAGGCAACCAGTTGATTTTTCTCATGATAACGCTGTTGAACAAAAGAAAAGGCTCGATCGGTGGTACCGTTTAGTTGACGGTGTTGCACCTGCATCTGAAGTTCCTTCAAGTGTTATTAATGCCTTGTCAGACGACCTAAATACGCCAAAAGCATTAGCAGCGCTTGACGCATTAGCAACGAGCGAAACTGCGGCCTCATTAAAAGCTGGTGCTCAGTTTATGGGTTTGTTGATGCAATCGAGTGATGAATGGTTCAAGGGCGGACTTGGCGAAAGCATTGATGTAGATGAGGTCGAAGGGCTTATCGAGGATCGTTTAAAAGCACGACAAAATAAAGATTTTTCCGAATCAGATCGAATCAGAGACCGACTCGCTGAAATGGGCGTCTTGCTAGAAGATGGACCTAGCGGAACGTCCTGGCGGAAAGCCGATTAGCAATGGGTAGACCTGCAATCATATTAGTGCAGCCACAGTTAGGCGAAAATATCGGGAAAACAGCACGAGCCATGCTTAATTTTGGGCTGACTGATTTAAGGTTGGTTGCGCCGCGTGATGGATGGCCTAATCCCTCTGCTGGGCCTTCAGCAAGTGGTGCTGATGTGGTTCTTGATAATGCGCGCGTTTTTGATGATGTGGCTTCTGCAATTGATGACTGCCACCATGTGTATGCCTCTACTGTTCGTCCGCGCGACATGATAAAGCCAGTTGTAACACCGCGCGAAGCAGCGGCCGAGATAAATGCGTTAACTGAAAACCACTGTACTGCTATTTTGTTTGGACGAGAGGCCTCAGGCCTTTCAAACGATGATATAGCATACGCTAATTCTATAGTTACAGTTCCTGTTAATCCAGACTTTGGCAGTCTTAATCTTGCCCAAGCTGTTATATTAATGGCTTACGAGCTGTATATATTTGGAAACGACACACCGCATTACCAACCAGGGCATGCCGAGGGATTAGCGAGTAAAAAAGAAATGGAAGGCTTGCATTCCCATTTAACAGGCGCACTGGAGGAACGTGGGTATTTTAGAAGTGCTGAACGTCGCACCAAACAAGAACATACATTGCGGAATGTCATGCAGAATGCTTCTTTCTCTTCGCAGGAGGTACAAACTTTGCGTGGTGTAATAAAATCACTGATAAGAGATAAATGTTAATCTCTGCTTCATTTGCGATGAGTATACCTATATTAGCTATATGTTCCTAGAAGCAGTATTGCTTAGGCTTGATTAATTGGAGATACAGACATGTTTGCATTAGTTGCTGCCATGATGATGATGCAAGGTCTCGATGATACAGGTACTGCAATTGCCCAACCAGTTGGTAAAGCAATATTAGAGCCTGTGTCAGGTAGTTATTTTCAGATATTCGAATTCTATGGTCGCCCGCCTTACACATGGCGTCATGCAAAGCGTATGGTTAAAGGTTATTTACATGAGGGCAGGGAAGGCAACCTTGCTACAATTAAAGATGGTTCAACACATTATTTTCTGATTCTCAATTTCCCGGAACTGAGAGAACAACCAATGTGGATTGGTTTAGCAGCTGAATGCAACGAGCAGGCAGATCTGATATGGGTAGATGACACTAATCTTGCCGACACCTCATTTCGTGCGTGGAATCCAGTTGCGCAAAAGAAAATTCGCGATAATTGCAAGCGCTTAGAGGAAACAGGTACTCAATTACCTATCTACTATGAACCATCAGATCTGGGTTCGAGATGGGAAGTTTCTACACCTACCTCGAATATCACACGCATGATGGTTGAGTTTCCAGTACCTGTGGAAGAGGAAGCTCCTGCAGAAGGTGATATTGGTGAAACAACAGTTGGTCGTTAAAAGGTGAGCTATTCGTTTAGTTTTTTCGCTATTTCATATGCGAAATAAGTGAGAATACCATCCGCACCTGCACGTTTGAATGACATCAGCGATTCCATCATAATGCTTTCCTTGTCTAGCCATCCATTTTGGGATGCCGCTAGTATCATGGCGTATTCTCCTGATACCTGATATGCGAATGTTGGTACTCCAAAAGTATCTTTTATTTCCCGAATAATATCCAGATAAGGCATGCCAGGCTTGATCATCACGCTATCGGCCCCTTCATCAATATCTAGACTAACCTCACGGATCGCTTCCAAACGATTTGCGGCATCCATTTGATAAGTCTTTTTATCGCCTGATAAGACACCTGTGCTACCGACTGCGTCGCGGAATGGTCCATAAAATGCCGAGGCGTATTTAGCTGCATAAGCCATTATTTGCACATGCGAGAAACCGGCTTCATCAAGCTTTTTACGAATTGCACCGACACGACCATCCATCATATCAGAGGGGGCAATGATATCTGCGCCTGCTTGTGCTTGTATGACAGCTTGCTGAACAAGTACATCAACTGTTGCATCATTGAGGATAGTGCCATTTTCCAACAACCCGTCCTGCCCATGACTGGTATAGGGGTCGAGCGCAACATCAGCCAACAGGCCAATTTCAGGCACAGCTTCTTTAATCGCCGCTAATGCTGTGTTTATTAAATTATCAGCATTCAATGCTTCATCACCATTCACACTACGACGTTCAGGCTGAGTTGATGGAAACAACGCTATACAGGGGATACCTATTTCAGCTGCAGATTTCGCAGCTTTTACTGCTTTATCAACACTTAGTCGCGAAACACCTGGCATTGAGGCCACCGGCTGTTCAATGTTCTTCCCATCACAGATAAAAATCGGCCAGATCAAATCATCAACAGAAACTCTAGTTTCTTGGACCATCCGGCGAGACCAATCATGTTGCCGCGTTCTTCTTAAGCGTGTGCTAGGGAATTTGGGGTTCATTGTGTGCGTGCTCTTGTATCTGTTTTTCTGATCTATACCGGATTGAATAGAAATACGCCAAATAACTTTAAATTAGATACAATTTTATCATTAACTAAGCATTAGTAGTTGTCCGCGAAACTGATGATATTCAGATTCGACGAAAATTTGTCCTTTTTCTTTGGGTGGACGGTGTCGTGGCATTTGAAACAAGGTGAAAATTGACAACGTTAGGGCAAAACGATGCATGGTTATGATTTTAATGATCCGAAATTTCTCTTTCTGGACATTCTTTCTTTAGTGGAAAGGTTGCATCGGCGTTTGCTTGACGTTCTGAAAAATCACTTGGAGCAAATTGGTAAGAATGATCTTAATCCAGTGCAGGCATTACTTTTGCACAACATCGGTGAAAACGAGATGACCGCAGGTGAGCTAAAGTCACGTGGTTATTATCAAGGATCAAATGTTTCGTATAACCTAAAGAAACTGGTGGAAATGGGATACCTTCGTCATGAACGTTCAGACTATGATCGAAGGGCCGTGCGTATCTCACTTACTGATGCGGGTTATGAAATTAGAGACCTAATCGATCAGCTTTACGTTAGGCATTTACAGGAAATGATGCGGGATGATTTAACATCTCAGGATGAGTTAAAACATTTACGCAAGAACTTGAGGAACCTTGAACGTTTCTGGTCTGATAAAATTCATTTTGGCCTATAATTGTCAAAATTGATTAGAGAAATCGTAACAATTGACTGCCTTTACAGCAAATTAAGTATTATATATTAGGTATATAGCAGCTGAAATTGACATGCGACAATTTCACTGCTGGACGAAATGTGTCATATTAGGTACGTAGACGGCGTATTCATGGCATCTTTGCATATGTAACGCGTTGTGAGTCGGGCCAAATTGTTGACGGACTGTCAGATGGATTATGAAAAGATATTATCTTCTGCGATAGAAACTATCCGCAGCGAAGGTCGTTATAGAACCTTTGCAGATATTTCTCGTGAACGCGGTGCTTTTCCTCGCGCTCAGCGGCATGATGCTGGAGACAATGCACGTTCAATTACAGTTTGGTGTAGTAATGATTACCTGGGAATGGGGCAGCACCCTAAAGTAATTGAAGCTATGCATAATGCTCTTGACGAAACTGGCGCGGGTGCTGGCGGAACCAGAAACATTGGCGGAACGAATCATTATCATGTTTTGCTTGAGAAAGAGTTAGCTGACCTGCACCAGAAAGAATCTGCTCTGCTTTTCACTTCAGGTTACATTTCCAACGAAGCAACATTATCTACAATCGCGGGATTATTGCCGGAATGTGTTGTTTTTTCAGATGCTCTAAATCACGCATCCATGATTCAAGGCATCCGCAATAGCGGTGCAAAGAAGGCAATCTTCCGTCATAATGATGTTGCACATCTGGAAGAACTGCTGGAAGCGGCTGATCCGAAGGCACCTAAAATTATCGCTTTTGAGTCTGTTTATTCCATGGACGGCGATATGGCACCGATTAAAGCTATCTGTGATCTGGCCGATAAATATAATGCCATGACTTACCTCGACGAAGTTCATGCCGTTGGTATGTACGGCGAACAAGGTGGCGGCGTTGCTGAACGTGATGGCCTTGCTGACCGCATCACTATCATCGAAGGCACTCTTGGAAAAGCCTACGGTGTTATGGGAGGCTATATAGCTTCTTCGCAAGCCTTAGTTGATGTTGTGCGCAGCTGTGCTTCCGGATTTATTTTCACAACTGCTTTAAGCCCGGTTCTAACTGCAGGTGTTCTGGCTAGTGTGCGTCATTTGAGAGGCAGCAGTAGTGAACGTATTCAGCAACAAAGGCGAGCTGCTGAACTTAAGCAGCGTATGCGGGATGCGAAGCTACCTGTTATGCCGTCTGAAAGTCACATTGTGCCTTTGTTCATTGGGGACCCTGTGCTTTGTAAGGATGTCTCTGATTTGCTGTTAAATGAATTTGGTATTTACGTGCAGCCTATCAATTACCCAACGGTAGCCAAAGGTACAGAACGTCTACGTTTTACGCCCGGACCACTTCATGACGATAATGCAATGGATTCGCTTATCAATGCATTGTCAGAGGTTTGGCAACGCCTTGGCTTAACGCGCAAGATTGCTTAACGGCTAGTACATGCCAGTTCCTACTCGAATAATAGTTGAAATGATACCCCAGGGTAACTTCATAAAAGTATCTGCTGTATGCGAGGATACGGGTAGAGAAGTATCTATTGTCGGTGATCCAAGGGCGGGCAATGCCGCACTTAAAGCGCTTGCCGTTAAAAAGCTAAAATACGTAATGTCTAAACAAGATAGTGGGCAAACACCACGTCGCGGCATTGAAGTTTAAGCATCTTATTACTGCAGTGCATTGTCATATAAAAACGACTACCTAGCTATGATGCCTTATTCAGCTTCGTGAATGAATTTTGCTTGAGTAATTTCTCAATAGACACTTGGGTTGCGTAAGGGAGTATGATATCACGCTGCCAAGTAAAAATGCATAATTGGCTATGTCCAAAAAAGACACTAGTCAGTGCTGGGGAATTACGGAAATGGCGAATGAAATCATTGCAATAGCCAGCGATCATGCAGGTTTTTCATTAAAAGAAGTATTAAAGGGTAAACTTGAAAACCTCGGTTTTGAAGTTTTGGACCTTGGTACAAACTCCACCGATTCTGTTGACTATCCAGATTATGGCATAGCCATGGGCGAAGCAATTGCTGGGGGCAAGGCAAACCGAGGCGTTTTGGTCTGTGGTTCTGGCATTGGAATATCAATTGCTGCGAATAGAAATGAATCTGTTAGAGCAGCGCTTTGTCATTCTGGTTTGATGGCGCGCCTCGCACGGCAACATAATGATGTAAATGTATTGGCGCTGGGGGCACGACTAACCGGTGTTGATACCGCGTTAGATTGTTTATCTGAGTTTTTAAATACACCTTTTGAAGGTGGTCGCCATGCTAGGCGCGTTTCTAAATTGAGTTCTTAATTCTTTATCTAAAACGATCCAAAGAAAGCGATTATTATGAGCAACTTTGCACAAGAAGGTTTTTTTACTGCAAGCTTAGGTGATACAGATCCTATACTGAAACAGTCGCTTGATGGCGAATTAAAGAGACAGCAAAGTCAAATTGAGCTTATCGCATCTGAAAACATTGTAAGCCGCGCTGTACTAGAAGCCCAAGGTTCTGTACTTACAAATAAGTATGCGGAAGGATATCCGGGACGTCGTTATTATCAGGGTTGCCACCATGTTGATATTTCTGAAGAATTGGCGATTGATCGTGCCAAACAGTTATTCAATGCAGATTTTGTAAATGTTCAACCTCATTCCGGCGCACAAGCAAACGGCGCCGTAATGCTGGCTTTGACCACACCAGGTGACACCATTATGGGTATGTCACTGGATGCTGGGGGCCACTTGACACACGGTGCAAAACCAGCGCAGTCAGGCAAATGGTTCAATGCCGTTCAATACGGTGTCCGCAAAGAAGATGCCTTAATTGACTATGATGAAGTTGCGGCAATGGCGAAAGAACATAAACCACGCCTAATAATCGCTGGTGGCTCTGCTTATCCTCGTGCAATTAACTTTGCACGCTTTCGCGAAATTGCCGACAGTGTTGGTGCGATTTTCATGGTTGATATGGCACACTTTGCTGGCCTTGTTGCCGGTGGCATTCACGACAACCCACTCGACTATGCTGATGTTGTCACAACGACGACACATAAAACATTGCGTGGGCCTCGAGGCGGTATGGTTTTGACTAACGACGAAGCTATTGCTAAAAAGATTAACTCTGCTGTTTTTCCCGGACTTCAAGGTGGCCCATTGATGCATGTTATTGCAGCTAAAGCCGTTGCATTCGGAGAAGCATTGCAACCCGAATTTAAAAAATATGCAGAGCAAGTTGTTATCAATGCGCGAACGTTGGCTGCACGCTTACAGCAAAATGGTTTCGATATTGTTTCTGATGGTACAGACACGCATGTTGTTCTGGTTGATCTACGCCCTAAAGGAATTACAGGGAAAGCCGCTGATGAAGCGCTTGAACGTGCATTCATGACTTGTAATAAAAACGGTGTTCCATTTGACCCTGAGAAACCATTTATCACTTCTGGCATTCGTCTTGGAACGCCGGCAGGTACCACACGTGGTTTTGGTGAAGCAGAATTCGAAAAAATTGCAGACATGATAACCACTGTTATTGATGGGCTGGCCGCTAATCCTGAGGACAATGGAGCAGCAGAGGAACAAGTTCGCAGAGACGTTGCCGTTTTATGTGACAAGTTCCCCATTTACGCCGGCTGATCGACAGGTTACATATATGTGCGATCAGAAGATCGCCTGCATACAATATTTAGGGATTAGGGGGCTATAATTCATGCGTTGTCCGTTTTGCCAGAACGAAGATACTCAAGTGAAGGACAGTCGCCCGTCCGAAGATAAAGCGGCTATCAGGCGGCGGCGGTACTGCGCTGGGTGCGGTGCAAGATTCACAACATTTGAACGCGTTCAATTGCGAGAGCTGGTTGTTGTTAAAAAAACAGGGCGTAAAGTTCCATTTGAGCGTGAAAAGCTTGAGCGTTCACTTGATATAGCACTGCGCAAGAGGCCGGTTGACCCAGGTCAAGTAGAGCGCATGATAAACGGTATCGTAAGGCGTCTTGAATCTATGGGTGACAATGAAATTGAATCTGATCAGATAGGCCATTTGGTTATGGAAGGCCTGGATAGTCTCGATCAGGTGGCTTATGTGCGTTATGCCTCTGTATATCGTAATTTCCGTGAAGCTTCAGATTTTGAGAAGTTCTTAGGTAAGATGTCTGGTCCTGAAGGCAGGGAATTTGAAGACGACTGATCACTCTCTTACGTCCAACAAAAGCGACAATGACTGGATGCAGGCTGCTCTAGGCCTTGGTGCTCGCGGGCAGGGCAATGTTTCACCTAACCCTTCTGTTGGCTGCATTATAGTTAAAGACAACGTTGTTGTTGGTCGTGGCTGGACACAGCCAAGTGGGCGACCACATGCCGAAGCAAAAGCGTTACAGCAAGCTGATGACCAAGCGAAAGGGGCAACAGCATATGTAACGCTGGAGCCATGTTCACATTATGGAGTGACCCCTCCGTGCGCTGAGGCTTTGATCAAGGCAGAGATAGGCCGTGTTGTTGTTGCTATGCGTGACCCAGATGAACGGGTAAACGGTTCCGGTATTAATATGCTGCGTCAAGCTGGAATTAATGTAACAGAAAATATTTTATCTCAGGATGCGGAAGCTTTTCACCTTGGCTTTGTATTGAAGGCTACTGAAAACCGACCAACATTCACTCTTAAACTTGCTGTTTCAAATGATGGTAAAATTGCTAAGGCAAATGGTGACAGTAAATGGATTACCGGCCCAGAAGCACGCCAATTTGGGCATATGATGCGCGCAAAACATGATGGAATTTTGGTAGGCGTAAATACTGTGTTGGCGGATAATCCAATGTTATCATGCCGTGTTAATGGTCTTGAGAGCAAAAGCCCCATTCGCATCATACTTGATACTAATCTACAAACACCCCTTACAGCACAAGTGGTTCAAACAGCAGATGAAATCAAAACCGTTATTGTCACTGAAGTTAATAATAATGTTGATGCATTCAGTGCTTGTGGCGTCGAGATATTGAATGTGCGTTCAACACGAGACATGCGAGAAGTTTCAGCCTTACTTGCGAATTTCGGATTTACATCTGTGATGATTGAAGGGGGGGCACAAATTGCTGCCTCATTTGCACGAGCTAAATTAATCGATCAACATGCTATATTTCGTGCGCCAACAATAATTGGAGAAGATGGGATTAATGCTATTCAAGGTTTAAGCCTTGAAAGATATATAGCTGACCCATCTTTCGTGATAGAAACCACAAGAAACCTTGGTCCGGATGTACTTACGACGTACCGAAACATAAAATAGAGCTAAAGCTATGTTCACTGGAATTATTACTGACGTTGGGCGAATTCGCAGCATTGAGGGTGCAACCGACAAGCAATTTGTCTTTGAGACAGGTTACGATCTTTCATCTGTTGATATTGGAGCTTCAATAGCATGCAACGGTGTGTGCCTTACTGTTGTAGATAAAGGCACTGACTATTTTGGTGCAGATGTATCAGCAAAGACAATCAGTGTTACGACCGTTAACTCTTGGCAAAAAGGCCATGAGGTCAACCTTGAACGTTCTTTAAAGTTAGGCGACGAGCTCGGTGGTCATATCGTTACAGGACATGTTGATTGTGTTGGAAAAATTACCCGTTTTGATCGTTTGGGGGAATCAATTACACTTAATGTTGCAGTATCAAGCGAACACAAGCACCTAATTGCAAAAAAGGGGAGCATTACTATCAACGGCGCCTCTCTTACTGTAAATGCAGTAACCGACAGGCCGGAAGAATGTGAGTTTTCGATAAATCTAATTCCACATACGCAAAACGTAACAAGTTTTCGTTCTTGCCAGTTAGGTGACAAGGTTAATATCGAGTTTGATGTATTGGCGCGCTATGTTTCACGCCTAAAGATGAGTTTATAAATACAAATATAACATATTACTCATGATTCACGATATTGGCTCTTGAAGCACTGCGCAGAGGCGGTGTAGAAGAGCCAAAATATTGAGTGTTGATATTCGTACAGTAATTAATTGATCGGAGCCATTCATGGCAAAACCCCATATTCTTATCGTCGAAGCGCGGTTTTATAGTGACCTTGCAGACGAGCTTGCTGCCGGTGCCATTGAGGCAATTGAGCAGGCAGGTGGAACTTGGGATAGAACTGATGTGCCTGGCGCTCTGGAAATACCAGCTGCTATTGCAATGGCAGCAAAAGGTACGATCACTAAATATGATGGATATGTGGCACTTGGGTGTGTAATTCGCGGTGAAACAACGCACTATGACTATGTATGCGGTGAAAGTGCACGTGCATTACAGGATTTGGCCTTTAAAGAGTTATTACCTGTTGGCAACGGCGTGTTGACTGTAGAAAATCATGACCAGGCTTGGGCGCGTAGTGACCGGAAACAAAAAAATAAAGGCGCTGATGCAGCAAATGCTGCGCTACGCATGGCTGGGCTAAAAGCCCAGTATGGGGCTTAATTATGGCGCAGCAACGAAACAAGCAAAACAAACAGGGCGGCCCACGCAGTGCGGCACGTTTGGCTGTAGTTCAAGCTCACTATCAACTACTAATGGCCGACGAACCCAAACTTGAGTTAGTTACTAAAGAGTATATCGACCACAGATTGGGTGCCGAATTAGAAGGTGAGCAATTTGTTGATGCTGATGCGGAATTGTTTTCAGATATATTAAAAGGGTCATGGGAACGACGCCAGGAATGGCGCGACCTGATTGAGCCATACTTATCGAAAGAGTGGTCATTTGATCGGCTAGATAAGATATTACTGGCTACTCTATGTGCAGGTTCTTATGAACTGGTTGCTCGTATTGACGTACCTGCAGCAGTTGTGATTAATGAGTATGTCGATGTAACGCATGGTTTTTACGAACGTGCAGAAGCGTCATTTATCAATAGTATTCTTGATAAACTATCGAAAGACGTGCGCCAGTAATCTGGACAAACCAAATGATCACAAACATAGCATTTTAACTGAGGAAAGTATGAGCGGAGAGTTTGAGCTAATCAAACGATACTTTGCTCCACTCGCGGGCAAATTCTCGCTTAACTTAAGCGATGATGCTGCTTGTATTCCCGCTAAAACTGGCTTCGATAGCATCGTTACTAAAGACATAATCGTCGAAGGCACGCATTTTCATTCACATGATCCTGTTGACGCCATCGCTTACAAAGCTATTGCCGTTAATGTTTCAGACTGTATAGCCAAAGGCGCAACGCCAGACCTTTATTGGCTAGGATTAGCTTTGCCTAAAACAATTACTGAGGAATGGTTTACTGAATTCGCTATAGGGCTAGGGCATGCACAAACAGATTTTGGTTGCTTATTAGCAGGCGGTGATACAACAACGCATGATGGTACCAACATAATGATCAGTGTAACAATGGCCGGGCACGTTCCGGCAGAACAAATGATCAAACGCAGCGGTGCACATGATCAAGATGATATTTATGTAACGGGATACTTGGGTGAAGCAGCTTTAGGATTAGTATGCATTAAAGAGAATTCAGGCGATAAATATTCAAATCTTATAGAACGATACTTGAGACCAAATCCGCCAATCGGCGTACAAAATTCTTTTACCTCCATCGCGTCAGCTTCAGCCGATGTTTCGGACGGGCTTCTCGCAGATATTGGTCATATTTGTGAGTCTTCTAATCTCGGATGTATCATCAAAAGCGATTTGCTGCCGGTTTCTGTACTTGCGAATCAATTTTTGGAAGAATTTCCCGAGCATAAGGCTTTGATTTGGTCTGGCGGCGATGATTATCAAGTTGTATTTACTGCAGATAAAAAACATTGCATGGAAATTGATGAGTTATCAAAATCAAGCGGCCTAAATATTAGTAAAATCGGACATATGACTACCGAAAAAAACATTCAGCTACTTGATTCAATGGGAGAACCTGTGCAGGTTGACCATCGGGGGTTCAAACACTTTTGACTCGGGGACGCAAGATGGCTGCAGACAATAAAGAAATAGATACTGAAACTGGCGGTTCGGCAAAAGGCCTGCTCTTAATTGGATTACTTGGAGGGTTGGCTATTGGCGGTGCTGTTGCCTATTTCTATGCATCCAATAATGCAGCAAATACTTCGACAGAAGAAGAAATAGCTGCTGAAAAAAAAGAAGAAACAGTCCCCTTACAAGCCATTCGTTTCGAGCGCCTGACTGTTCCTATTTACTCCAGCGCCAGTGGTTCTTCGCGCTTTATTGGTAACTTTTTTATCAATATCGACGTACTTGTGAAAAGTGACGAAGACTTCATTGCAGTAAGAAGGTCTGAGCCACAACTTCAACACGCTTTTATCTCTGCTATCAGCAAGGCTGATCTAATGCGGGAAGGATCTAGTCAACAACTGGATCTGGAGAAAACAGCGGTTGTACTCAAGAAAAAGGCTAACGAGGTTCTTTCTGGTAACATTGTAGCTGATGTTTCCGTTATCGAAGCGCTTCGCATACCCAATTAATGAATTACATCATTTAGTTTTCTAGAAAAACACACATTGTCCAATGCTTTATGTCTGATGATGTGAATCTCGCTTGCAACCATCGTTTTTGCTTTCTAGAGTATTTTCGTGGTTCTTTAGGGAATTATGCAAAGGGGCAAACTGGTTGGTGGGGAGTATCACCAGTTAAAACGCCTGTAATTTAGGTTTTTAGGGGGAGGATTTCCCATGAATGTATTATACGCTGCCATCGCTTGCGGCGTTATTGCCGTTATTTATGGCATAGTAACACGCGGTGCTATTTTATCAGCAAGTGCCGGTAACGAAAAAATGCAAGAAATCGCAGCCGCAATCCAGGACGGAGCGCAAGCTTATTTGAATAGGCAGTACCGGACAATTGCTGTTGTTGGCGTTGTTGTAACTATTGCTATTTTCTTCTTGCTTAGTGCGACATCTGCAATTGGATTTGTCATTGGTGCAGTATTGTCTGGCGTGGCTGGTTACATCGGCATGCTGATTTCTGTGAAAGCCAATGTGCGAACAACGGAAGCTGCGCGTACCGGCCTACAAGAAGGGCTTACAATGGCTTTTCGTTCAGGTGCCGTAACAGGCATGCTGGTTGCAGGCTTAGCTTTGTTGGCTATTGCTGGTTTCTATGCAGTTTTGATTGGACCAATAGGCATTGCCCCAACCGACAGTATTGTTATTGAGGGACTAGTTGCGCTTGGCTTTGGTGCGTCTTTGATTTCAATTTTTGCACGACTTGGCGGTGGTATCTTCACTAAAGGTGCTGATGTGGGCGCAGACCTTGTTGGTAAGGTTGAAGCTGGTATTCCAGAAGATGATCCGCGTAACCCGGCCGTGATTGCTGACAATGTTGGTGACAATGTTGGTGATTGTGCTGGTATGGCAGCCGATCTGTTTGAAACATATGTTGTGACCATTGGTGCTACTATGGTGCTTGCCGCGTTGTTTATTGGAACAGGCGCTGCTGAAATTATGTCATTACCGCTGATCATTGGCGGCGTATGTATTATTACATCAATTATCGGAACATTCTTTGTGAAGCTTGGCAGCAGCAATTCAATTATGGGTGCGTTGTACAAAGGCTTTATCGTAACGGCTGTATTGTCAGCTGGTGCCATGTGGTTTGCGATGGAATACGCGCTTGGTGGTGACATGAACAAAACATTCACTGCTGCAGGTGCTGTATTCTCAGGCGAGACGCTCTATTACTGTGGTCTTGTTGGTCTTGTCGTGACAGGTATCATCATTTGGTTGACTGAATATTATACAGGCACTGAATTCCGCCCTGTAAAATCAATCGCCAAAGCATCGGAAACAGGTCACGGCACCAATGTTATTCAAGGCCTCGCGATATCACTTGAATCAACGGCACTGCCAACAATTGTTATCTGTGCAGGTATCATTATTGCTTACCAGCTAGCTGGTGTTATTGGCCTTGGCTTTGCAGCAACTGCTATGCTTGCTTTAGCTGGTATGGTTGTTGCGCTTGATGCATACGGCCCAGTTACAGACAATGCTGGTGGCATTGCTGAAATGGCTGGCCTTGATGATGAAGTACGCGATCGTACAGACGCACTCGATGCTGTTGGCAACACTACTAAAGCGGTAACCAAAGGATACGCTATCGGTTCTGCTGGCTTGGCTGCACTTGTACTATTCGGTGCATACACTGCCGACCTTGAGAAATACTTTGGTCACCTGGATGTAGATTTTAATCTTGCAAATCCATATGTCATCGTTGGTCTGTTTATGGGGGCAATGTTGCCTTATCTGTTTGCATCGATGGGCATGACCGCAGTTGGCCGTGCAGGTGGTGCTGTTGTTGAAGAAGTGCGCGAGCAGTTCCGCAACAATCCAGGCATCATGGAAGGTACGTCAAAACCTGATTACGCACGTTCTGTGGACTTACTGACTAAAGCCGCAATCCGTGAGATGATCGTTCCAAGCCTTCTACCAATTTTGGCTCCGATCATTGTTTACTATGTAATAACAGCTGTTGCTGGTCAGGCTGCTGGTTTTGCGGCTCTTGGCGCATTGCTTGTTGGTGTTTTGGTAGGTGGCTTGTTTGTCGCAATCTCAATGACTGCTGGTGGTGGTGCATGGGATAACGCCAAGAAATACATCGAAGACGGTAATCATGGCGGTAAAGGTTCTGAAGCTCATAAAGCTGCAGTAACTGGTGATACAGTTGGTGATCCATACAAGGATACAGCTGGTCCAGCCGTTAATCCGATGATTAAGATCACAAATATTGTTGCATTGTTACTGCTTGCAGTACTCGCGCACTAAATTCGTGACATAACAAAAGAAAAGCCCCGGTACGCCGGGGCTTTTTTGATTCTATTCTATTGGTTGACTTATAATTCTAACCGTTAGGTCCTCGGTTCTCGCCAGAACCTGTAGGGGCCTGACCGGAGAAGCGGCCAATACTACCAAATATCTGTTCAAAGAAGTTAAGGCGGCGTCCTTTGGTTGGCGTTTTATCACCAACTGGTTCAATCTCACGCATATCTTCAAGACCAAGATTATTCACGGAAGACACAACCCCGCGGTCATTAAATCCAACAACTAATACACGATGCTCTTTCGGGTCTGGCCAAAATACGGGCCGGATACGAACCTGCGTTGAAACGTAATACCATGTTGAATCATCAAAAGTTGCTTTAATTGTGGGAGTGCCGAGAGTTGACTCCACAGAAATGCGATTATCAACACCTGGTTGAATAGCGTCTGCAAGCTGAGGGTCGAAAACATAACCTCGTACAGCCCGACCATCACCACAAGCACTTAAAGCCAGACCTGCAGCCATCATAACAGAGGCTTTAAGAGTTACATTTAATACTGATGCAGTCATAGTGATAGCGTCCTTAACTAAATACACAACAAAGCCTTAATAACCGCCAGCATTGCCTAGCGCAAGGCTCCGTGTTAGAGCGTGCACTATATTGCACACAATAACAGTGATCTATTCATTTTTTCGATAACTTTATGGCAAGAAGAGGACACTCTTATGAAAGGGCTATTTAAGTCATTTCGAGACAAGCGCCGAATGAAGCAGGAAGTTCATTTACTTTATAAACAATTGGTCGATCAAGCGCGCAAACCTGTGCTTTATCAACCGCCATACAGTATCGAAGATACAATTGACGGCAGGTTTTCTCTAATCCTTCTTCATCTTTTTATTGTTGATCGTGCGTTATCTGATGCATCGCGTGACAATGTTATCCGCCGTATGTTGCAGGAAACACTCGTTAGCGATATGGATCGTTCGCTTCGCGAACTTGGTGTCGGCGATATGAGCGTTGGCAAAGAAATGAAGAAAGTTGGCGCGACTCTTCTAGGGTGTATGAAAAGCTATAGTGAGGCTATGAATTCAGATGATAAAACAACATCTCTTAAAGCCGTAATTATACGTAATATAACTGAAAATGAAGAGGCTGCCAGTGCACTGGCCACATATACTCTGGATACTGTGCAGTTGATATCATATAATTGGAACATCAATGATCTGCATACAAAAAATGTTTTCAATCCAACAGTAGCAACTAAATAATTTATTCTTTCGCAATAAGAAGACCGAAGATGACACAGACATTTGACTTATCTTTAAGCATACCTCGTTCAGAAATTAATCAAGACGAAAGACGTTTTAAAGTAGAAGCGAGTGAAGCCGAACTATCCGGATTAGCAGAGCGATTTAAAATAGTATCAATTGCATTTTTGTCTGCTGATATTTCTGTTTCTACAGCACGTGATCGCGATGCAATTATTGTGTCTGGTCATGTATCAGCAAAATTAAAGCAGAAGTGCATTGTGAGTTTGGCACCTGTTGATGAGATAATCGACGAAGATTTTGAATTAAATCTGGTTGAGCCAGAAATTGCGAACCAGTTTGACGAAGATGAAGTTTATCTGGACCCTGATGCGCCTGACTATGATGCTCTAGAAGGTGAACAAGTTGCCCTTGGTGAAATTGTGGCACAAACCTTATCTGTTATGATGGATCCGTATCCCCGCGCAGCAGATGCTGAGCTTCAAGATGTGCCTAACGGCTCTGTTAGTGTGAACGCTGAGCTTGAAAAAAAACCAAACCCTTTTGCGGTTTTGTCTAAATTGAACGACGAATCTTGAGTTAACACATAATTTCTATATTGTTCGATGAAAGTTAATAGTGCTGCTGTCTGGGGCAGGCGGGCACGCAGGTGTTTAGGTTGGGAATAGTGAGTGGCTAAAAAAATTACAATTGCTGTCGATGCAATGGGCGGCGATCAAGCACCGCAAATGGTCATAGATGGTATTGCTGATGCGCGCAGGCTTTTTCCGCACACTAAATTTCATATTTATGGTGATGAAACACAGATACAGCCATTACTTTCGGCCTATCCAGAACTTTCAGCAGCGAGTGAGGTTTTTCACACTGATTCTGTAGTTTCTAGCGATGATAAACCTTCTCAAGCTCTACGCCGCGGACGGCAGTCATCAATGGGTTTAGCAATTCAGGCCGTAAAAGACGGGTCTGCAGAGGTTGCCATTTCAGCCGGTAATACCGGTGCACTAATGGCGCTGGCCAAGTTTATGCTACGAACCATGCCAGGTATAGACAGGCCAGCCCTTATATCACCAATGCCAACCATTCGCGGGGAAAGCGTTATGCTTGACCTTGGGGCAAACGTTGAATGCGACAGTAATAATTTAGTGCAATTTGCCATTATGGGAGCTGCATATGTGCGCACAGTTCTTGGCCTGTCAAAGCCTACAGTTGCCCTCCTGAATGTTGGCGTTGAAGACCTTAAAGGCAAAGATAGTATTAAGGCTGCTGCTGATGTGTTGCGCGACTTTGATCATTTACCTTTAAACTTCGTTGGTTTTGTTGAAGGAAACGATATAACTACTGGCGCTGTAGATGTCGTGGTTACAGACGGCTTTACAGGCAATGTAGCTTTGAAAACAGTTGAGGGCACTGCAAGATTGATGGCAGATTTGCTCGGCCGTGCATTTCGATCAACGCTATTTACTAAAATCGGTTATTTCTTTGCAAGTCAGGGACTTAAGTCGCTGAGAGATCATATGGATCCTAACAATCATAATGGTGGTGTATTTCTTGGCCTCAATGGTCTTGTAATGAAAAGCCATGGTAGTGCAAATGCACATGGGTTTTCGTCTGCAGTAACTTCAGCTATTGATATGGCTCAAAACGACCTTGTGAAACTGATTGGTGAAGACTTACAAGAAATCGCGATTGGTGATGAGATTGTCCCATTAGCAAAAGGCGACGATAGTTAGTTGCAGAGCATTACCTCCTGTATTGATTCAAAAAGCCGCGCTAAGTTATTTATATAATGAGTTTTTTGAGTATTGAATTTCTCTGAATTATTGACTCGTGAGGCACACGGGCATAAGGTTTGGTTCTCAATTCATTATATAGAAGGGGGTGCATGTGAGCAGCACAACATTAACGCGCGCAGACCTTACCGAAGCAATTTATGAAGAAATTGGCCTTTCAAGGAACGAATCAGCTGAATTAGTTGAGTCTGTTCTTGAGGAAGTAGCGTCATGCTTGGTTTCCGGTGAGAATGTGAAAATATCTTCGTTCGGTAGTTTTCTTGTTCGCCAGAAAAATGGTCGTATGGGGCGCAATCCTAAAACTGGCCAAGAAGTGCCAATTGACCCGCGTCGTGTATTGGTATTTCGACCAAGCCAAGTAATGAAAGACCGTATCAACGCATAGTCGTTGGAGTAATGCCTGATGAACGCTATGGGAGATGATACACGTTCCCGCGGTAGTAAAAGCCGCGATGCCTTCCGAACAATTTCGGAAGTTGCGGAGGAACTTGACCTGCCACAACATGTACTTCGTTTTTGGGAAAGTAAGTTTAATCAAATTAAACCTCTAAAGCGTGGTGGTAATCGTCGATATTATCGCCCTGATGATGTTGTTTTATTAACTGTTATCAAACGGTTACTACATACAGAAGGCTATACTATTCGCGGTGTTCAAAAGCTTTTCAAAGCTCAAGGGCTGAAGGCAACAATTGAACATGTAACAGCTTCTGAAAACACAACTTTGGAACCAATTGTAGAAACTTTTGCACCTGAATCAAATCAGGATAAGCACGATCTTTCCGCTGTTCAATCTGCAGTATTAAAGCTTAAAAAATTACGAAGCAGCCTTTAATTGATTTCACATTCAGCATGAGCATAGATTTCAAATAGACCTATTGCGTGAGAAATTTCACGCGGTTATAGTGCGCCGCTCTGTTGAATATCTATTTCGGGAAGTAGCGCAGCCTGGTAGCGCACTACACTGGGGGTGTAGGGGTCGCAGGTTCAAATCCTGTCTTCCCGACCATAATAAAGCCATCACATTTTATGTGGTGGCTTTTATGTTTCCAAGTCATAAGTCTCAAGTTAGATAAATAACGACCATAATCATAATGCGTGGCCGAATATGAAAAGCATAAGAAAAACAACAAACGAGGAGTGACCTGTGGATATTATCATCAATGCTCTACCTCTAATAATTGCGGGGGGTATTGCTGGTTTTCTTGCTGGATTATTGGGTATTGGTGGCGGCATTGTTACTATTCCAGCATTATTCATTGTGTTTACCAAGCTTGAGGTACCCTTTGAGTGGCGCATGCATGCAGCCATAGGCACTTCGTTAGCAATCATTGTTGCGACAAATTGCTCAAGCGCATGGGCTCACAATAAAAAAGAAGCCGTCGATTGGAACGTTGTGAAAACCTGGTGGTTTACAATTGTCATTGGCGCAGTATCAGGAAGTTATTTTGCAACATACTTGAAAACGACTGAGCTGGTTTACTTTTTTGCCACGCTTGCCGCATTTCTTGCCATAAAGATGCTTCTGCCCATTGATAAATGGAAACTTGGCAGTTCATTACCATCAGGTGTTTTTCGTTTTTCAAACCCCACTTTAATTGGCTTTTTCTCATCTGTAATGGGCATAGGGGGAGGGAGTTTCTCTGTCCCTTATATGACCTTGTACAATATTCCAATTCGCCGTGCTGTTGGTACGGCCTCTGTAATTGGTTTGGTGCTGAGTTTTGCTGGCACAATTGGGTATATCATTTCAGGCCAAGGTATAGAAGGTATGCCAGATGGCATGTTAGGTTTTATTCATGGCCCCTCTGCCATAATTGTAAGTTTAGCTGCCGTTATAACTGCGCCGTTTGGAGCAAAAGCAGCGCATTGGTTGCCACACAAAGTGTTGAGTATTCTCTTTGGCTTGTTTCTGATAGGTGCAACCCTACGCTTGATCAATGCGGTATAACTCTTTAAACCGTATCGTAATTTGTATCTTCTAGGCAGCAAATAAACTGCCTTAAGCCTTAGGGGTTGGCATGTCTGATTTTCCTATCAAATTCATGGAGGGTTTTTCTGGGGGCTCTCACGTCGATTGGCGGTCATCCGTTGAGAAAGTTCTACGCGGAAAACCATTTGAACGCGCCATGCAGTATCACACGTATGATGATATTATTGTTGACGCACTGTACACACGCGAAACATCGAAAATTAGAAGTCAATCCATACGCGAGTACGGCGAATGGGCGATAGTCTCACCTCATTGGGGAAATGACGCATCAACCGTCAATACTGAAATTTTGGAAGACTTGAGCCGGGGCGCTTCTGCTGTGGCTATTACAGTTGATGAGACTGGCATACACGGCATATCGCCAAATAGCTTATCCACTGCGTTTGAAGATGTTTATTTAGACATGTTGCCATTCACTCTTATCCAAGGTGTAGACTTTGCTCCCGCTGCTACTGCTATGGATAAGTTGTTAAAAGACCGGGAATACAAGCAGCTAGATATTAATGGTCTATTGGGTGTTGATCCAATTGGTGCGCTAGCTCGTTTCGGGTATCTCAATACAAGAGCTGAAGAAGCAATATCAGCAGGTGCCAAAGTAGCTGAGCAATTTGCACAAAGCTGGCCAAATGTTTCTACGTTTGTAGCTGACGGTACTGTGTATAGTAACGCTGGAGCAGGGGAAGTTCAGGAGCTGTCCGCTTGCTTGTCAACTGCTGTAACATACTTGCGTAGCATGGAGAAGCAAGGTCTAGAGCTAGCAATAGCTGCGAAACACATACAGTTCACAATGTCTGCTAGCACAAGCTTGTGGCAAACAATTTCAAAATTCCGTGCGCTTAGACAGCTTTGGAATCAGGTAATGTCCGCTTGCGGTGTAACGGATATCACACCACGAATAAATGCGGTTTCCGCATTACATCAATTCAGTATGAAAGACCCTTGGGTCAATATACTCCGTGGTACTGCAGCCTGTTTTGGCGCTACTATTGGTGGAGCAGACAGTGTAACTGTGTTGCCACATGATTTGATGCTGGGTTCAGTAAATAAGTTTTCACGTAAAATTGCGCGCAATATTCAAATCATTCTTCAGGAAGAAAGTAATCTTTCGAAAGTTCTGGATCCTGCTGCAGGTTCCTATGCAATAGACACATTAACGAATGAAATGACTGAAACGGCATGGAAGCAATTCCAAGAATTAGAGAACGCAGGTGGTATTCTCTCAGCATTACGAAACGGTTCGTTTTCAAAGAAACTGAATGCAATCTCTGACAAGCGTGCAGTCAATATTAGAAAGCGAAAGCTAGCAATAACGGGGATTTCCGAGTTTCCCGACATTACTGAAAAATCTATTACTGGTATTGTTGGTCATTCAAGCGAAGAAACAAAAACACTTGAGGCTGTTGAGCAACTTCAACCACTTGTTCTAAAGCGCATAGCTTGGGAGTTTGAAAAGTTACGTTTCAAGAGTGATGAAATCACAGTTGAAAGCGGTAAGCGGCCATCCATATTTTTGGCAAACCTGGGAACTCCAGCTGATTTTACAGCGCGTGCAACATTTGCAAAAAACTTCTTTGAAGCTGGCGGTATTGCGGCAAGTGGCAGCGCAGGCGTTAACACAGCAGAAGCAATGTTGAATGAAGCAGAAAAGTCATCCGATAACTTTGCCATACTGTGTGGATCAGACCATCAATACCAGGAAGTGGGTGTTGAAATGGTTGGCACGCTTAAAAAAGCAGGATTTAAGCGCATATATGTAGCCGGCAAGCTGCCAGATGGCACCGAGCTTACAAAGGCTGGTATGGATGCGATGATATATATGGGCTGTGATGTTGTTGCTGTTTTAGAAGAGGCATTCAGTGCATTTGACAATGGCACATCTGAATCAGGAGTTATGTTATGAGCAAAATCCCTGACTTTTCGAAAGTTGCACTATCAGATGCAAAGATTTTATCCAAAACAGACGTTTCTGAACCATGGCTTACACCAGAAGGTATCGCTGTGCAGCCTCAATACACTGCAGCTGATATAGAAAGCCTCGACTTCACCGACACATATCCTGGAGCTGCACCATATGTGCGCGGACCATACCCTACGATGTATGCAACACGCCCATGGACCATTCGGCAATACGCAGGTTTCTCAACTGCGGAAGATTCAAACGCTTTCTATCGGCGGAATCTTGCCGCCGGTCAAAAGGGGCTTTCTGTTGCGTTTGATTTGGCTACACACCGCGGTTATGACAGCGACCATCCACGTGTTTCTGGCGATGTTGGAATGGCGGGTGTTGCTATCGATAGCATTTATGACATGCGTACTCTTTTTGATCGTATTCCGCTTGATCAAATGTCTGTTTCCATGACGATGAACGGTGCCGTATTGCCCATTCTTGCACTTTACATTGTAGCAGCAGAAGAGCAGGGAGTGAGCCCTGAAAAGCTTTCTGGTACAATTCAAAATGATATCCTGAAAGAGTTTATGGTGCGTAATACCTATATTTATCCACCTAAACCATCAATGCGAATAATCTCGGATATTTTCGCTTACACATCCAAAAACATGCCTAAATTTAACAGTATTTCGATTTCTGGCTATCATATGCAAGAAGCCGGAGCGACAGCTGACCTCGAACTAGCCTACACTTTGGCTGATGGCGTGGAATACATTCGTGCCGGTGTTGCTGCTGGTATGAATGTTGATACTTTTGCGCCGCGGCTTAGCTTTTTTTGGGCGATCGGCATGAATTATTTCATGGAAGTTGCCAAAATGCGGGCAGGTCGTCTTTTATGGGCAAAACTTGTTAAACAGTTTGATCCAAAAAGCGAAAAGTCCTTGTCTCTACGCACACATTGCCAAACATCTGGGTGGTCATTAACAGCGCAGGACGTTTTCAACAATGTACCACGGACATGCATTGAAGCAATGGCAGCTGCACATGGGCATACGCAGAGCCTGCATACAAATGCACTTGATGAAGCGCTTGCTCTTCCTACGGACTTTTCTGCACGTATTGCACGCAATACTCAGTTGTTCATTCAGCAGGAAACGGGAACAACTGACATTATAGATCCTTGGGGCGGCAGTTATTATGTTGAGAAGCTTACAGCTGATCTTGCAGCAAAAGCATGGGGGCATATACAAGAGGTTGAAGCCGAAGGTGGTATGGCAAAAGCTATCGAAGCTGGTATACCAAAACTGCGTATTGAAGATGCAGCAGCTAGAACGCAGGCACGAATTGATAGCGGCCGTCAAACCGTTGTAGGCGTAAACAAATATCAATTAGATGAGACTGAAGAAATCGATGTTTTGAAGGTTGATAATACAGCTGTGCGAACGTCCCAGTTAGAAAAACTCAAACGCCTAAAAGCAGAACGCAATGATTCTGAAGTCAGTCAAACACTTGATGCTCTTACAAAATCAGCAGATACTGGTTCTGGGAATTTATTGGCACTAGCTGTTGATGCAGCGCGTGCTAAAGCTACTGTTGGCGAGATATCAGACGCATTGGAAAAGGTTTATGGTCGCCACAAAGCAGAGATTAAGGCGATAACAGGCGTGTATAAACAGGAAGTTGGCAAGTCAGAAAAAGTCGATGAAGTGCTTCAACTTGTTGATGCATTTGAGGTTAATGATGGTAGGCGTCCCCGCATCCTAATCGCGAAAATGGGTCAAGACGGCCACGATCGCGGGCAGAAAGTTGTAGCATCCGGCTATGCTGACCTTGGGTTTGATGTTGATATTGGACCGCTATTTCAAACGCCAGAAGAAGTTGCACGACAAGGCATTGAAAATGATGTGCATGTTATTGGTGTATCATCCTTAGCGGCAGGGCATCTGTCACTTGTGCCGGCATTGAGGGCGGAACTGCAGAAACTAGGACGCCCTGATGTCATGGTTATTGTTGGCGGTGTTATTCCACCACAGGATTACGATGCGTTGTATTCTGCTGGAGCGGAAGCAATTTTCCCTCCAGGTACTGTAATTACAGATGCGGCAATAGAACTAGTCGGGAAACTCAACGAACGACTTGGCTATGCCGGAAGTTAAACAAGTGAATACACGGCCCTCAGTAAAAGACCTTTTTGAGGGAGTTCGTTCATGTGATCGCGCTTATATTGGTCGCGCAATCACATTAATTGAAAGCCGCAACGCCCAACATCAACAAGAAGCACAACAGCTGTTGCACCTATTACTGCCTTTTGCCGGCAACAGTCAGCGTGTTGGCATTTCGGGTGTTCCCGGTGTTGGTAAATCAACCTTCATTGAATCGCTTGGTTCAATGCTGACAGGCGATAACCATAA
This sequence comes from Kordiimonas aquimaris, assembly GCF_025574485.1. Classification (GTDB taxonomy): domain Bacteria; phylum Pseudomonadota; class Alphaproteobacteria; order Sphingomonadales; family Kordiimonadaceae; genus Kordiimonas; species Kordiimonas aquimaris. The sequence continues at coordinate 97,861 of NZ_JAOBPO010000003.1, forward strand.
AGTAGCAGTTTTGGCTGTTGATCCTTCCAGCGGACGCACCGGTGGCTCTATCCTTGGTGATAAAACGCGAATGGATAAGCTGTCAGCGGACCAAAATGCCTTCATTAGACCAAGTCCCAGTGCTGGCGTACTTGGTGGCGTTGCTAGAGCAACTAGAGAAACGATTGTGATCCTTGAAGCTGCAGGCTTCGACACTGTTATTGTTGAAACAGTTGGTACCGGGCAGTCTGAGACGATGGTTTCTGATATGGTTGATTTCTTCCTTGTCTTGATGTTGCCTGGTGCAGGGGACGAATTGCAAGGTATAAAGAAAGGAATACTTGAGCTTGCAGACATGGTGGCTGTTAACAAAGCCGATGTTTTTGAAAAGAAAATTAAACAGGCAGTAAATAGTTACAAATCAGCATTACATATTATGAGCGATGCCAACCCTGACTGGCATCCGCCTGTTGTAGTTTGTTCCGGTTTAACAGGTACAGGCGTCCCTGAATTATGGAACCACATAGAAAAACACCGGCGTATCATGACTAATAACGGCGCACGTGTGATACGGCGGCAAACGCAACGACTAACTTGGCTAAAAACACATGTACAAGAACGCTTACTGGAAGATTTTTACCGAAATAAAGACATAATAGAAAAAATTAGTCATGTAAAAACCAACTTAAACGACAGTAAGATAACCGTCTCAAATGCGGTGAATATGTTACTGGCTACATACAACAAATCTGACGTGAACTAATTTCACAGTCAGTTAGCGGCCTGACCATTCATAAAAATTAATAATCTCACCGTTTTTTTCGCATGTGGGAGAAGCAAGCTCAGCAAACAGCTTAGCTATCTCTTCAGGTTTAGGTAATTCGTCAGGGTCTTCACCGGGAACGGCTTTAGCGCGCATATCTGTTTTAATAGGACCAGGGTTAACAATATTAGTATTGATATTGTTAATGTTATTTTCGTTTGAATACGTTAAGGCCAAATTCTCAACTGCTGCTTTTGTCATCATGTAACCGCCCCAAAATGCTTTGGATTTACCTGTGCTACCTGATGTTACAAAAATTGCACGCCCAGCTTCGCTTGCTTTTAACAAAGGATCAAGTGAGCGAATAAATCGCCAATTTGCTGTAACATTAATATCTAACAGCATTTGGAAATCTTTTGGTGGAATATGACCAAGCGGCGAAATAGGGCCTAAAATTGCAGCATTACCAACAAATATATCAAGTTTTCCCCAGCGTTCAAAAATAGAAGCGCCTAATCGATCAATTGCAGCAAAGTCTTTAATATCAAATGGAACCAACGTGCACTTGCGACCTAACGCTTGAATTTCATCATCTAATGATTCAAGAGCGGCTTGGGAGCGTGGTCTTGCCACAGCAATGATATCTGCGCCTTGCTTTGCCAATTCGATAGCAACCGCACGGCCAATGCCACGAGACGCACCTGTTACTAAGGCAAGTCTGCCTTCAAGTTGATTAGACATATAGTTTGCTCCTGTTACGCGTTAATAGGCGTAATCATATCCAGTTGACTGGCGTCGACATCATCGGAAGACTGATCGGTTAAAAATGTGGGATAATCACCTGTGAAACAAGCATCACAAAATGCTGGAGATTTTGCATCACGGCCATTTGGTTGATTGACAGCGCGGTATAGACCATCAATGGAAACAAATGACAAGCTATCAGCATTGATATGTTCTTGCATTGCTTCAATTCCCATACGTGCAGCCAGAAGCTTTTTTCGCTCGGGCGTATCTACGCCGTAAAAGCAACTATGCGCTGTTGGCGGCGATGCAATACGCATGTGTACAGCAGTTGCTCCTGCTTCTCGCATCATCGTTACGATCTTCATCGAAGTGGTGCCGCGAACAATAGAGTCGTCAACCAGAATGATTCGCTTGCCTTTAATGTTCCATCGATTGGCATTAAGTTTAAGCTTAACTCCGAGGTGTCGAATTTGGTCACTTGGTTCAATAAAAGTGCGACCAACATAGTGATTTCTTATAATGCCAAGCTCAAATGGAATACCTGATTCTTGCGCATAACCAATTGCGGCTGGCGTGCCTGAATCGGGGACTGGAATTACCAAATCTGCTTCAATAGGGTCTTCTCGCGCAAGCTCAGCGCCAATACGCTTACGTACTTCATATACACTCATATGATCCAAGTAACTGTCAGGCCGAGAAAAATACACATGCTCAAAGATGCAAGGCCGCGGTTTCTCATCAGGAAAAGGCCTATAACTTTTTATACCATCTTTGGTGATAACAACGAGCTCGCCTGGTTCAACATCTCGAATATAATCAGCGCCGATGATATCAAGCGCGCATGTTTCAGAGCACAGTATGTACGCATCATCAAGCTTGCCGAGAACTAATGGTCGAACACCAAGCGGGTCACGAACACCAATCATACCTTCTTTCGTTAAAGAAACTAAGGAGTAGGCACCTTCTAGTTGGCGTAATGTATCAGTGAAACGATCAAGCAATGTGCGAAACCTGCTCATTGCTATCAGGTGAATAATTACTTCAGAATCTGACGTTGACTGAAAAATAGAACCGCGCTGGACCAGGGACTTCCTGACATGCATCGCGTTTGTGATGTTGCCATTGTGAGCAACCGCTAAGCCACCAAAGGAAAACTCAGCAAAAAGAGGCTGGCAATTTCGGAGCAGGGTATCACCTGTCGTTGAATAACGCGTGTGCCCTATAGCTGCATAACCCGGAAGGCTATCTATTACATCCTGGCTAGTAAAATTATCGGCAACATGACCTAAAACACGTTTAGTATGAAAATTATCACCGTCAAACGCAGTTATGCCAGCCGCTTCCTGACCACGATGCTGTAAAGCATGTAAACCCAATGCTGTATGCGCTGAAGCATCAAGGCTGCCATACAGGCCAAAAACGCCACATTCTTCGCGCAATTTATCATCATCGAATGGATGTGAAAAACCGTGTATTAAGTCATTCATGAAACCAACCCTGCGTAAGCGTCAAATTTGATAGCTTAAGTTCACATCCTATATCGCTTATGAGGGGCTGTGCCTAGAGGATATAAGTATTTTTTCTTTCAGAAACTTGACCTAAAAGTCAGGATTGTCAACGTCTTCGACAAGCTCATCAAGTTTATCACGTTGCTGTTCAATGTACTTAGCTGCCTGTTCTTCAAGCATGTCATTAATGAACTGATTGGGAACAGCTTCTTCTGCCCTTTTGAGATATTCAGCACCAAATTCGTCAGGATCTTTACCAAGCGCCTCTGCTGCTAATGTACTAAGCATTTCAGCACCCCATGCGACCAATGGTTTTGTCTCGGCTTTACTGATCCAATCAGGTTCATCTCCTGGAAACAGTTTTACGAAACCAAAATAAACGGCCGAGACGAGAACCATCCCGCGTAGAAGACCAAAAAGAGCACCAAGAGAACGATCTAAAAATCCCACAGGGCTGTTTTTAATCATACCGCCAATCAAACCTGCAATCCACTTTAACAAAATCAAGCCGCCAATAAACAAGACTGCGTATGTAAGCGTGTCTGCTAACCAGTTCGGCTCAACATAGTTGCGTAAATACGGAGTCAGCAATTCTCCGAGCGTGACAACGCCGAAAATCGTGGCAAACCATGCAAGCAAACTGAGTGCGACTGTCGCGAAGCCGCGACCAAATGCCATTACTACGGAAAGACCAATTACAATAATAACTGCAATATCAAATGCTGTAAGAGTGGTTGTCACATCCATAACAATATCCCTTTGCTTCTACCGACAGTCTATCACGCGTCAGGAAAGAAGTGTTCGACAAGTTCACCAACCCTAGCAACGGTTTGTGGCTTAATTCCGTGGCTTCCTGTCTTTTTTGCTTTTGGCATGATAGCGCGAGCAAACCCAAGCTTGGTTGCTTCTTTTAGTCTGTTTTCAGTTTGCGATACGCTTCTGACATCGCCTGAAAGACTTATTTCCCCGAAAACGACAGTTTCTTGCGGCAAAGCAGATTGTGACAGGCTGGACATTAAAGCAGCTGCAACGGCCAGATCTGCCGCAGGTTCCGATATTTTGAGACCTCCAGCAACGTTCAGATAAACATCACAACCCGAAAGCCCTAAACCACCACGTGCATCAAGAACCGCTAAAACCATGGCTAACCGACCCGAATCCCACCCAACAACTGCGCGGCGTGGATTTGCTGCACTTGATCTAGCTACAAGCGCTTGAATTTCAACAAGTAATGGTCGCGAACCTTCGATTCCGGCAAACACAGCTGTGCCAGGTTCACGCGTGTTATGATCTGCCAAGAAAAGTTCAGACGGGTTAGTCACTTCTTGCAAGCCAAGGCCAGTCATTTCAAAAACGCCGATTTCATCTGTTCCGCCAAATCGATTTTTAACAGCACGTAGAATGCGGAATTGATGGCCACGATCGCCTTCAAAATACAAAACGGTGTCGACCATATGCTCAAGCACGCGCGGTCCGGCAATTTGACCATCTTTAGTCACATGGCCAACAATAAGAACAATGATACCACGACGTTTGGCAAAACTGATCAGTTCGTGCGCACACACACGTACTTGACTTACCGTACCTGGGGCTGCTTCAACATGGTCAGCAAAGAGAGTTTGTATCGAATCGATTACAACAGCCTTCGGAGCAGGGCCGTTATCAAGAGTTGTTAATATATTGCGAAGGCTGGTTTCGCTACCAAGCTTAAGCGGCGCTTTACTAAGGCCGAGTCTGTCGGCCCGCATTTGAATTTGGGCTGTCGCTTCTTCGCCAGAAAAGTAAACACAGTCTTCGCCCTTTAAGGCAAGTGCCGCCATAGCTTGTAGCAGTAACGTTGATTTACCAATACCAGGGTCGCCGCCAATAAGCACCGCACTACCAGCAACAAAACCACCCCCTAAAGCGCGATCAAACTCAGAGATACCCGAGAGGGTACGTGGTGCATTAACGACAGGTTCATTAAGCGAAACAAGCGATACAGTAGAACCCTTTTGTTTACTTAGACCTTTGGGCGCGCCAGATACAGCGGCTGTTTGTTCTGAAATGGTGTTCCAGTCATTGCAGTCGTCACATTTACCTTGCCATTTTGTATATACACAGCCGCAATTGGCACACGCGAATGTTTTTTGCGGTTTTGCCATCAGCGCTTCAACAATTCCATTTCAATTGGGCCTTGTGCACGCCCATGGATAAATTGTTCGACATACTCGTTACCAGACGTGTCGATTTGTGACTTGTCACCATGCCATATAATTTTTCCGTTATAGAGCATCGCAATTTTGTCAGCTATTTTACGTGCACTGGCCATATCGTGTGTGATTGACAATGTGGTGGCACCCAAGTCTTGGACACATTCAACAATTAAATCATTTATGATATCTGCCATAATGGGGTCAAGCCCGGTTGTGGGCTCATCAAAAAAGATAATTTCCGGCTCAGTTGCTATTGCACGGGCGAGGCCAACACGCTTTTGCATGCCGCCTGACAACTCAGAAGGAGAGAGCAAGCCAACATCAGGGGACAAACCAACACGCCTCAGCTTTTCAATTGCTATCTCTTTTGCATCTTTCTTGTTTAGGCCTTTGCCCTGAATAAGCCCAAAAGCAACATTTTCCCAAACCGAAATACTATCGAAAAGAGCAGCGCTCTGAAACAGCATACCAAAGCGCGTTAAAACCTGCTTTCGTTCGCTATTGGACAAACGTACTATATCTGTTCCGTCTACATAAATGGCGCCTTCGTCTGCTTTTAGCAAACCGAGAATACACTTCAATGTTACGGATTTTCCGGTACCTGAACCACCGATAATGACTAGTGATTTGCCTTTTTCAACTGAGAAATCGACACCGTTAAGCACAGCTTTATTACCAAAAGACTTGGTAACACTAGACAGAGAAATCATGGGAGTTGCCATTAACCTACACTCCCAAAAACGATAACCGTGATGATCAAGTTTGCTAACAGTATCATGATGAAAGCAGAAACAACGGCATTAGTGGTTGCTTTACCAACACCCTGCGCGCCGCCACTACTTTTATAGCCGTGGTAGCTACCCATCAGGGCAATGATAAATCCAAATACTGCAGCCTTCACAAGCGATGAAATGACATCAGCTTGCTCAAGAAAGTCCGTTGTAACTTTCAAGTATGTTCCTGCATTGAGCCCAAGTCTTTCAGTACCGATTAGAAACCCACCAAGAACACCAATAATGTTAGCGATGAGTACGAGAAGAGGCAAAGTAGCAACCGCAGCAATCAGACGCGGCACTACCAGATATTTTATAGGGTCAGTCGAGAGCGTTGTCAGTGCATCAATTTGTTCCGTAACGCGCATCGTACCTAATTCAGCAGCCATGGCGCTTGAAACACGACCGGCTACCATTAAACCGCCTAAAACGGGCCCAAGCTCGCGTACAATAGCAATCACGACAACGCCCGGCACCACTGACTCTGCATTAAAGCGGCTACCGCCAACAAAAATTTGTTGTGCAAGTGCTGCGCCGGTAAACAAAGCCGTGAGACCTACTACTGGAAGACTATTATACCCAATAAGCCACATTTGTTGCAGCGTAAGGCGCCAATAAAATGGTGGACGAATAATATGACTGACAGCATTGGCAGCAAATTGAGACAAGTTACCGACTTCAGCTAATGCAGCAATGAAAACGCGACCGATTATAGCTAAAGGATTAACCACTGAAAATCTCATTTGTTGCCAATTTGTTCACAAACATGACTATGTTTAACGACACTAGATGGAAATGAAAAGTGGCTATTTCATGGAAACATGAAAGTTATGACGAAAGCTTTCATTATTTACCGGTAAATTGGGCAGGGCGTTTCTGCAAGAAGGCCGAAATGCCTTCAATACAATCATTACTTGCCCCCATCCTTCTTTGAACAACGGCTTCCATTTGAAGCTGCTCAGCATAATTGTTTTTCATTGATCCCGCCATAAGTTGACGAATACCTGAAAGCGCCTGCGTTGGTCCCGCTGCAAGTTTAGAAACAATAATATGAGACCTTTCATTCAAGTCTTCATCATCCACCACTTCTGCTATCATACCCCAGTTCAGTGCCGTTTCCGCCGTTACTTTTTCTCCAAGCATCATCATTGCATTGGCACGCGCATTACCAATAAGGCGAGGTAGAAGATAGGTACTACCAGAATCTGGAACAAGACCAATATTAACAAACGCTTGTAGAAAGTACGCAGAGCGTGCGGCAACGACAATGTCAGCAGAAATAGCAATGCTCATACCGGCACCGGCGGCAATGCCATTGACAGCAGAAACAACTGGTATTTCAAGATTAGCCAATTCCAGCAACATAGGATGATAATCACTGATAAGGCTTTCAGCGAGGTCAACCTTTTTCATGTCAACTATTCCATCGCCCAAGTCTGCACCAGCGCAGAAAGCACGGCCGTTGCCAGTGATTAACAAAGCACGAGCAGAGCCGGGGTTTTGGTTAAGGAACCTTACGGCGGAAAGAAAATCAGCCTTCAATCCATCTGAAAGAGCATTTAACCTTTCAGGTCGATTAAGCGTGATTTTTGCAATATGATTTTCAATAGAAAATTCAATATTAGAATATGTGTTCACGCCTAACTCCTATTTCAGATTTAGTACCTAAAATAGGACGGCCTTGCTTCCTGGCAAGCAACGAATTACTCGCCTGTTTGTTTTTGCTTAGAACTAGGCTTCGCAACAATAGACATAAAAGACGGTACATGTGGACCCATGCCGACAAAAGGCTCTTTGGGCATGTCGTCAGGGGCAAAATTTGCTGATGGATCCTGACCTCGTGGCGCAGTACGGCGGCGTGTTTCGCGAGCAGGGCGTTCTTTACTGTTTTTTTCTTTTACAGGCTTAGCGTCAGCGCGTTTAGCGCGTGGTTTAACAACTTTATCTTCTGTATCAGATTTCTGCTGTTTTGCTTTGTCACTGCCAACATCAAATCCGTCAACGATATCAAGTGGATTGCCTATCAACTTTTCTATAGCTTCTAACAAGCGCACATCAGTTTTAGATTTAGTAGCAAGCATAAAGGTTTTACCCTTTCGGCCGGCACGACCGGTTCTGCCAATTCTGTGCACGTAATCATCGGCATGTCCTGGAACATCGAAGTTGAAAACATGACTTACTGCAGGCACATCCAAGCCACGTGCAGCAACGTCAGATGCGACAAGTAATTGAATTTCGTTTTCCTTGAACTGACGTAATATTTCCATGCGATCACGTTGCTCCATGTCACCGTGAAGCTGGCCAACGCTAAAACCATGACGCTTTAAAGAAGCGTACACTTCTTTCACATCGGTTTTCCGGTTGCAAAATACGATACCATTCTGCACATCTTCATCGCTCAGCAGTTTACGCAAAGCTCTTCGTTTTTCACGTGGCGCAACTTTAACAACAAATTGCTGGATTGTAGATGCAGTGGTTGCTGGTCTGGCAACTTCAATTTTCTTTGGATCATTCAGGAATTGCTGCGTCAACCTTTGGATAGGCGGCGGCATTGTTGCAGAGAAGAAAAGTGTTTGATGTTGTTTTGTAATGCGTTCGCATATTTTCTCAACATCGGGGATAAAGCCCATGTCAAGCATACGATCCGCTTCATCAACCACAAGAATTTCAATTCCATTAAGTAGCAATTTACCACGCTCAAAGTGATCAAGTAACCGACCAGGTGTGGCAATTAAAACATCAACACCGCGGTCTAGAGCCTTTTCCTGATCAGAAAAATTAACGCCTCCAATAAGGAGAGCCATAGATAGTTTATGGTTCTTTCCGTATTTCTCAAAGCTTTCAGCTACTTGAGCGGCTAGCTCTCGGGTTGGCTCAAGAATAAGCGAGCGCGGCATGCGGGCACGAGCGCGGCCTTCAGCAAGAATGTCAATCATCGGCAAAGTAAACGATGCAGTTTTGCCTGTACCGGTTTGAGCAATACCTAAAACATCACGGCCCATAAGAACTTGAGTTATAGCTTGCGCCTGAATGGGGGTAGGCTCTGTATAACCGGCATCTGCAACCGCAGTCAGTGTCGGATCACTTAACCCTAAACGTTTAAAACCCATTCTTTTTCCTAGTCCTTAACTATTCATTATTTGGCGGCAGAATAGGCAGGAAGTCTACAAAGTCAACGTTGTATGCTTGCTTGCAGCTCAATCAAGCATCAAAACTTATTTATTTGCCGTAATTATGTGACAGGTTTGATCTGTTCCGTATATGCCAAGGCCCTATATATCCAATTGTTCGATATCCGCTTCGTTATCACGTATAAATTCAAAGCGTTTTTCAGGCTTTTTCCCCATAAGGTTATCAACCAGCGTGTTCACTTCGGCGCGTGATGCATATTCTGGCGGCAACGTAACCCTTAGCAGAGTTCTGTTTTTACGAGTCATCGTTGTTTCTTTTAGTTGAGCAGGCGGCATTTCACCAAGCCCTTTAAACCGGCTAATTTCTATTTTACTTTTGCCTGCAAACTCTGTCGCCATTAGCTCGTCTTTATGCTCATCGTCGCGGGCATAAAAAACTGTGCCACCTTTAGCAAGACGATATAACGGTGGCATTGCAAGATATAGGCGGCCATCACGAACCATGCCTGACATCTCCTGGAAGAAGAAAGTCATTAAGAGCGTAGCAATATGAGCGCCGTCAACATCCGCATCGGTCATGATAATAACTTTTTCATAACGCAATGCATCACCATCATAATGATCACGTGTACCACACCCAAGCGCTTGTATTAGGTCACGAATTTCCTGATTTGCAGCAATTTTATCACGCGTAGCCGAGGCCACATTCAGAATTTTACCACGTATGGGCAAGATAGCTTGTGTTTTACGGTCTCGCGCCTGTTTTGCAGAACCTCCAGCACTATCACCTTCAACAATATAGATTTCCGTCCCTTCATTGCTAGCGCTAGAACAGTCTGTCAGTTTACCAGGTAACCGTAGCTTACGTTTGCTAACCGCCGTCTTACGCTGTATATCACGCTCTTGTTTACGGCGCAGGCGCTCTTCCTGGCGCTCTAGCGCCCATGTAAGTAAGCCATTTGTTCTGTCAGGAGATTCTGCGAGCCAGTGATCAAAAGCATCTCTCACAGCGTTTTCAGTAAGGCGGTGCGCATCTGTTGTTGAAAGTTTATCTTTTGTTTGCCCTTGAAATTGTGGGTCACGAATAAATACAGACAACATAGCGCAGGAAGATCCGCACAGATCCTCGAGTGTTAATGTAACTGCCTTTTTGTTACCAGTTAGGTCTGCATATGCCTTAAGTCCTTTAAGCAATGCTGCTCTGAAACCATTTTCATGTGTTCCGCCTTGGGGAGTAGGGATCGTGTTACAGTAGCTGCTTGAAAACCCGTCGCCAAACTCAGGCCAGTGAATGGCCCACTCAACACGACCTTGTTCTTCCGGGAAAGCGACCAATCCTGCAAATGGCTGCTCGGTTACACATGTGCGTTTTTTAACGGTGTCCACAAGATAGTCGGCCAAACCACCAGGAAAATGCAGTGTTGCCTCAGAAGGAGTTGTGTCACCTTCAGTTATCAAAGCGGGTGCGCATTTAAAGCGAATTTCAACACCCCGAAACAAGTAAGCTTTTGAACGGGCTAAATTATATATCCGTGATGGTTTAAATTTGAGTTTTTTTCCGAATATTTCATGGTCAGGTAAAAAGCTCACTTTGGTTCCGCGTCGATTTGCAACCGGCCCCATATCTTCCAGAGAGCCCATTGATAAACCGCGAGAAAAGCTTTGCCTGAATAGTTTCTTGTCGCGCGCAACCTCAACACTGAGCCACTCGGAAAGTGCATTGACAACAGAAATACCAACCCCGTGTAGACCACCAGATGTTGCATAAGCATCGGAGTTAAACTTACCACCAGAATGGAGTGTTGTGAGAATAACTTCTAACGCAGATTTGTTAGGAAATTTCGGATGTGGATCAATGGGAATACCCCGCCCATTATCGCTAATTGATAAAGAACCATCTTCATGTACTGATACATTGATACGACTGGCATGGCCGGCAACAGCCTCATCCATTGAGTTATCAAGTACTTCAGCGACAAGATGGTGCAAAGCCCGCTCGTCCGTGCCGCCTATGTACATGCCGGGTCTTTGCCTGACAGGCTCTAACCCTTCAAGAACCTCGATGTCTTTTGCAGAATAATCTGATTTTGTTTGCGAAACTTCAAACAGGTCGCTCATAACCTCACCCAATACAATTACATTACCACCGGTATCTCACAGAAGGGTCAAGGTCAAGCACCCGCCTGTAATTGCGGCACTTTAATAGCCATATCTATATCTTGTGTTGAATAATTGTTAAAAATACTATATTTTGATTTTAATAGAAGTATTTAGTTAGAAGTTTGAACGGATAGATTAGCCGTTAGGTTTTTGATTTCGGTAATTACAGGTGTAATGATGCCAGGCGTTCACGAAACAAGTATTTTTAAAAAAGTTAGCCTATCGTTGGTTGGCAAATCATATACGAATCAATTAAATTCTGTACAGACTAATACCCCTGAAGTAGGAGCTCGCTTCACTCAATCGTCAACTCACGCACCGGTATGGGTTGTTCAAAGTGTGATGAATGTGAAATCTAGTCAGTTTCCACTCGTGCGCCTGACGAGCGAACGATACCCAGATCTTCTAAAAGTCGTTTCATTGTCAGCTTTGTATGATGATGAAGAATTTACGCCTGCCTAAATCTTAATCAAATAGCTTATCAATGTCTTCTTGGGATTGTACTTCTTCCGAAGATGGTTCTGAATATGTTTCAGTTCTTTGCTCTTCGTATTTTCCGTGAATAACTTGATTTAATTGCAGCAACAAGTTCTGCATATCTTCTATGCGTTGCCGTATTAAAGCTTGAGCAGCAGGAGATACGCCACGCTCAACAATGTTAACCGCTTTCAAGCCTTGCAGGGTTGCCTGAATCGAAGCATTGATCTTGCCACATAAGTTTTCAAATTCATCACGAAAAGAAGAGGGCGCAAGAGCATACGCTTCTATGGCCAGGTCCTTGGCCTGAAAGCCGCTGTCGTTAAAGTGCTGTGGATAGCTTTTGGGCGCCCAATCTGCAGCATCTTCCATTAACTCGGGCATATCAGGTATCATCTCAAGTAACATCACTATTTCATTGAAATGATTAAGATAATCTGTTGCGAGAAAACTCTCTGGATTAATATTGGCTGCAGCTAATAGAGGTTGGATTTCCAATTGTTTAGCAGTGTAGCTGACCTGCATTGTTGTGCCTTTAAAGTTTTCTCTTGTTACAAAGCAACTTTAGCGAACAGCTATTGCCAAAAAGTAAACGAATAAACAGAAGTTTTAGTTTTCGACATAAAGGCTCGCCTAAGCGAGCCTTTTACACATTTATTTTATGAAACCTTATGAACTGTAATACATATCAAATTCAACAGGGTGCGGTGTCAATTCAAGGCGTGTTACATCTTCCCATTTAAGGTCGAGATATGCATCAATTTGATCATCGGTGAAAACATCGCCCTTCTTCAAGAAGTCACGGTCACCGTCCAGTGCATCAAGAGCTTCCCGCAGAGAGCCCGCAACAGTTGGAACGCCTTTCAATTCTTCAGGTGGCAAAGCGTATAAGTCTTTGTCCATTGCATCGCCTGGGTGAATCTTGTTCTCAATACCGTCAAGGCCCGCCATCAACATTGCTGCAAACGCGTAGTATGGGTTGGCAAGGGCATCTGGGAAACGAACCTCAACCCGTTTAGCGTTAGGGCTTGAGGTATAGGGAATGCGGCACGATGCAGACCTGTTCCGGCTTGAATACGCTAATAAAACAGGCGCTTCGAAACCTGGCGTAAGGCGTTTGTAGCTATTCGTTGTGGGGTTTGTGAATGCATTAATGGCTTTAGCATGCTTAATGATACCACCAATATAATATAAAGCTGTTTCTGATAGATCGGCGTACCCGCCACCAGCAAATGTCGGTTTTCCGTCTTTCCAGATAGACATGTGTGTGTGCATCCCGGAACCATTGTCACTGGCAACCGGTTTTGGCATAAATGTAGCCGTCTTGCCGTATGTGTGTGCCACCTGATGGGTCGCGTACTTGTAAATCTGAACGTTATCCGCTGTTGTTGTTAGCGTATCGAACGTTATCCCAAGTTCATGCTGACTAGCGGCAACTTCGTGATGATGCTTATCCATTTTAAGGCCCATTTCTTTCATGACCTTCACCATTTCACCGCGCAAATCAACGCAACTGTCTACAGGCGCAACAGGGAAATAGCCGCCTTTTTCGCGTGGACGATGTGCATAGTTACCGCCATCATACTCTTTGTCTGAATTATACGGGCCTTCAATGTCGTCAATCCTATACATTGCGCCTTGATAGCCAACCTTGAATTTTACATCATCAAATACGAAAAATTCCGGTTCAGGTCCAAAGTAGGCCGTATCCCCAACACCTGAAAATTTCAAATATGCTTCGGCTTTTTTGGCTGTTGAACGTGGGTCGCGGTCATATGGTTGACCTGTGCCTGGCTCAAGCACATCACAAAATAAAACAAGGGTAATATCAGCAGTAAACGGGTCTAGTGTCGCAGATCCCAAATCTGGCATTAAGACCATGTCTGATTCGTTAATTGTTTTCCATCCTGCAATTGATGATCCATCAAACATGAAACCATCAGTAAGCATATCCTCATCTATAACGTCAGCACACATTGTAAGGTGCTGCCATTTTCCTTTTGGATCAGTGAAGCGTAAATCAACCCATTCCGCGTTTGTTTCTTGTATTAGTTCAAGAAAGCTCTCGATTGATAAATCAGTGTATTTAGCCATTAGCTAGCTCCCTGCTAAAATAGTCTTAAAAATTTTTATTAAACAGCATCAATGCCGATTTCACCGGTCCTAATCCGGATGGCTTCCTCAATAGAACTGACAAATATCTTGCCATCACCTATGCGCCCTGTGTGTGCGGCCGTTTTTATAGCCTCAACAGCGCGTTCAGTTTGCCCGTCCTCAACCACAACTTCCAATTTAACTTTTGGAACAAAATCAACCACATATTCAGCACCGCGATATAGCTCCGTATGACCTTTTTGTCGGCCAAAACCTTTGGCTTCAAGCACTGTGATGCCTGAAATACCCACTTCGCTGAGCGCTTCTTTAACGTCATCGAGTTTAAATGGCTTAATAATCGCCTCAATTTTCTTCATAATTCAAAAGACCCAATATTATTATTACGTCATAATTTGCATGCTTCGTGCCAATTCAACAGCGGTCCGTATGTGTTTACAAACTCCCATTTTGAAGCGATTTAAATTTCAATAGATACAAATGTGTGCACATTTATTAGGCAGGTGCCTAAAAATAAGCCGTTACTTTATGCGACGGTACATGCGTCTTAAATTAATTATGCTATTTTCACGCTTGACGAACGATCATTACTCGTCATAAAACGGCGCACCTTCAGAAGTGCGGCGGGTGTAGCTCAGTTGGTTAGAGCGCCAGTTTGTGGTACTGGAAGTCGCCGGTTCAATCCCGGTCACTCGCCCCATTCTGAAATTTTTTTCAATAAGCCTCTACCGGGGCTTTATTCTTTTGTTAAACTGCCGCGATTCTACAGCAACGTAAACGCATACTTAAAATAGCGTTTAAGCTGCATCAGGGGGACACGGTGCAAGCATTAACGAATAGAAAACAACACGTTTTACTTACAGCTCAAAAAGCACAAATGCTTGACCAGCAAGCCATTAGCCTTGGTGTGTCTGGGTCTGAATTAATGAATAATGCGGGACGTAGTGTTGCCGAAATATTAGTTGATTACATAGGAACGCCACTAGAGGCGGGCGGCACTATTATCATATTATGTGGGCCGGGTAACAACGGTGGAGATGGCTTTGTTGTCGCCCGGTATCTGGAAGACTGGGGATATATTGTATCCGTTCGGTGCTCTACTCAGGTAAAGAAATTAACTGACGACTCAAGGTCTGCTGCTGACGCATGGGGTGGCTCTGTAGAAGACTTTACTGGCAATGGCTTTGGAGATGCAGTCGCGCTTGTTGATTGCCTCTTTGGTACAGGGCTAAACAAACCCATAGAAGGTGAAATTGCCAAGATTATCGAAGAGATAAACACGTCTTCCACTTTCACCCTTTCCGTTGACTTACCCTCTGGTATTGGTACTGACACTGGCTTACCTTTGGGGCCATGTGTAAAAGCAGATGCAACAGTAACCTTCAGTCACAAAAAGCCGGCTCATCTAATTGCGCCCGGGCGCTTTTTGTCTGGTGGTTCTGATAACATCCATGTTGCCAATATAGGCATTCCCACAGCTGCTCTTGTTGACCTTGAAAGTAACATTTTCGATAACATTCCCGCACTTTGGGGGCAGACTTTTCCTTTTTCCGGCCCACAAACTCACAAATATGAAAGAGGGCACATGCTGGTGCTTGGTGGCCGTGAACCAACACTTGGCGCTTCAAGGCTTGCGAGTATTGCAGGCCTCAGAATTGGGGCAGGGCTTGTTACACTTGCTGCTCCAACCGAGACTTATGCCGTACAAGCATCCGCATTAATGGATGTAATGGTCAGGCGGTTCGATTCTTCATTTGGCTTTATGGGTATTGTTAACGACCCTAGAATACGAGCCGTATTGATTGGCCCTGGTTCTGGACTGGGCGAAAAAACAGTTGAATTAATTCAACATGTAGGCGCTAAAGACAAGAAACTGGTTTTAGATGCCGATGCACTAACAAGCCTCGTTGGTCGTATTGACTTAATAAGTAAGCTAAAAGCTGGCGATATTGTACTTACACCGCATGAAGGTGAGTTCACGAAGCTGTTTCCAAAGATAAGTCTTGATGGCGATAGAGTTGAAGCAGCACTAGAGGCGGCAAAAGCAACACGCACGACTATTGTTCTTAAAGGTGTGTCCACAATCGTTGCATCCTCTGATGGGCGCGTAAGTATTGCAGCGAATGCCCCTGCGTGGCTTTCTGTGGGCGGTACCGGCGATGTTCTATCAGGAATTATATGCGGCTTGATGACACAGGGCATGCCTGCATTTGAGGCCGCATCAGCAGGGGTGTGGTTGCACGGTGAAGCTGGTATGAAAGTTGGGCGCGGTTTAATTGCCTCTGATCTTCTGGACGCTATCCCCAAGATTTTGCCATAAAATAACAAGAAAAATCCCTTTTAATATAAGGTTACATGCAAATAATTGCTGTAATTAGTGCATATACGTATAAAAATACTTGTACTCCGCCACGTGCCTGCTATAAGCCCCCCTGAAATGGCGTCAGCCCTGCATATTATAGGTAATTTTGTGTAGTGATGATGACCTTTGAATATTAACAGATCAATGATGAAACCATTAGTCATTACGATTTGTTGCTTTGGTACGCGGGCGTGGCGAAATTGGTAGACGCGCTAGATTTAGGTTCTAGTTTCTTCGGAAGTGGGGGTTCAAGTCCCTTCGCCCGCACCAAAATTCAGAAATATGATGGCACTCCCATCAAAAGCGGTTTCACACTAGTTAGAGAGAATATGACATGCAGATCGAAGAACTGCTGGTTGACGGCCTAAAACACGAATACAAAATTACCGTCCCAGCGAAAGACCTTGATGAGCGTCTTGACGCAATTTTGTTGGAATTTCGTGCTACAGCAAAAATCAAAGGTTTTCGCCCTGGTAAAGCACCGCTTTCTTTGTTGCGCCGCATGCACGGCGAGCGCGCTCAAGGTCAGCTTCTCTCAGAAACAATGCAAGAAACATCCGCGAAGCTTTTTGAAGACAAAAACCTTCGCCCTGCATTGCGTCCGGACGTTGATATGGAAGGCGAGTTTGCTCTTGGGAAAGACCTTGAGTATAAATTAAGCGTTGAAGTACTGCCAACAATTGAAGTTGACGACTTTAAAGCGCCGTCTCTCGAGCGTTGTGTCGCTGAAGTATCTGATAAAAATGTAGCTGAATTTGTTGAGCGTATTGCCGGACAACAAAAATCATTTAAAAAAGCTCCGAAAACAGCGAAAGCTGCTGACGGCGATGCTGTTTTGATCAATTATGTTGGTCGCGTTGACGGCGTTGAATTTGATGGCGGTAAAGGTGAGGACTTCCAGCTAGAACTCGGTTCAGGCATGTTTATTCCTGGTTTCGAAGAGCAGTTAGTTGGCAGCAAGGCTGGCGACGAAAAAATTGTTAAGGTTACTTTCCCTGAAAATTACCAATCCGATGACCTTGCCGGTAAAGACGCTGAATTTACAGTAGACGTTTCTGAGGTTCGCAAACCTACAGACGCAAAAGTTGATGAAGACCTTGCTAAAAACATGGGATTTGAAACGCTAGCTGAATTAAAAGATTCTGTTAAAGGTCAACTTGAAACTGACAACGCATCACTGACGCGTTCGCACCTGAAACGTGCATTACTTGATGAATTAGCAGACAAATATACTTTTGACGTACCTGCGGGAATGGTCGATCTCGAATTTGCTCAAATTTGGGAGCAAATCAAACGCGACGCTATATCTTCTGGTGAAGCAAAAGCCGAAGATTTCGAAGGCATGGATGCACCTGCAGATAAAGACGAAGCTGATGAGTTTCGTTCCATCGCTGAACGACGCGTTCGTTTGGGGCTTTTACTTTCTGAGATTGGCGTGAAAAATGACGTTCAGGTAAATCAGGAGGAAGTTAATCGCCGCATTATCGAAGAAGCGCGTCGTTTTCCTGGTCAAGAAGCGCAGGTATTTGAATACTTCCAAAGCAATGAGGAAGCCCGCGCTCAATTGAGAGCACCAATTTTTGAAGAAAAAGTTGTTGATTTTGTTCTTGAGAGCGCAAATCTGAAAGACAAAAAAGTCTCTCGTGAAGAACTTGAAGCTTTAGTGAGGGCTATAGATGAAGAAGAGGCCAGCCCGGCTAAAACAAAAAAGAAAACCGCTTCAAAGAAAAAGGCGCCAGCCAAGAAAACTACAGAAAAGAAAGCAGCAGCTAAGCCTGCCGCAAAGAAAAAGGCACCAGCTAAAAAGGCTGCGACTAAGAAATAACGCTGTATTCACTAAAATATGTAGTGATTTAAAGGGGTCTTTTGAGGCCCCTTTGTTTTTTTCCCTTTAAATAACTGAATAAAGTACCAAGTTACTGAGTTCGAAACAGTTATTCCCTTGCGAGCGCACAAGTTACTTTGCTAGAAATCGCATGTGTTAAATTAAGATCTTATGCAGCATATTGCAGCACATACAGGAGCGAGCTTATGAGAGACATCATGCATGAAATGACTAACAACCTTGTGCCTATGGTGGTCGAACAAACTAACCGCGGCGAACGCTCCTTTGACATATATTCAATGTTGCTTCGCCAGCGAATTATTTTCCTGACAGGGCAGGTTGATGATTATATTTCAAGTCTGATTGTTGCGCAGTTGCTTTATCTGGAAGCGGAAGATCCCACCAAAGATATTTCATTCTATATTAACTCCCCGGGCGGCGTCGTTACCAGCGGGTTGGCAATGTATGACACAATGCAATATATTCGCCCAAAAGTTGCCACCATCTGTATAGGCCAAGCATGCTCAATGGGGTCGCTTTTGCTTGCTGCCGGTGAGCCAGGTATGCGTTACGCACTGCCAAACTCGCGTGTCATGATTCATCAACCTTCAGGTGGCGCAAGCGGTCAAGCTGCTGACATTGAAATTCAGGCAAAAGAAATCTTGAAGATGCGTAAACGCTTGAACGAAATATATGTAAAGCATACCGGCCAGAAACTAAGTAAAGTAGAGACTGCTATGGACCGTGATAATTTTATGAGTGCTGAAGAAGCTCAAAAATTTGGCCTGATTGATGAAGTCTACGAGAGTAGAAAAGACGTAGAAAGCGAGTAAATTCACTTTATAACGAAGTGTCTATTCGGCAATGTGATATTCCATGCATTACCGAAACATAGTTTTTTTAGTTGTAAGCTTCTTTTTAACCAGTTTACGATAAGATATAAGAAGCGAGAGTATTTGCGGTGACCGATTTGACGAACAATGATTCCAAAAACACACTTTACTGTTCTTTTTGCGGTAAGAGTCAGCATGAAGTGAGAAAGCTCATTGCTGGGCCTACAGTGTTCATTTGTGACGAATGCGTTGAGCTGTGTAACGACATCATTAAAGAAGAAAGCAAAGGCGCACTTTCAAAAAGTGGCGATGGCGTTCCTGCTCCGCTAGAAATACTTAGTGTTCTTGATGATTATGTAATTGGTCAAGCTTCGGCAAAAAAAGTGCTTTCTGTTGCCGTACATAACCATTACAAACGCCTGCATCACGCAACTAACAATAATGATGTTGAACTCTCGAAATCAAATATTCTGCTTGTTGGGCCAACAGGGTGCGGTAAAACGCTTCTTGCGCAAACGCTCGCGCGCATTCTTGATGTACCATTCACTATGGCAGATGCGACTACGCTTACTGAAGCTGGTTATGTGGGTGAAGATGTTGAAAACATTATCCTTAAGCTTTTACAGTCTGCGGACTATAACGTTGAGCGCGCCCAACGTGGAATTGTCTATATTGATGAAGTAGACAAAATCAGCCGGAAATCTGACAACCCATCCATTACACGTGATGTATCTGGTGAGGGTGTACAGCAAGCTTTGTTGAAAATCATGGAAGGCACTGTTGCCAGCGTGCCCCCTCAAGGTGGGCGAAAGCATCCACAGCAAGAATTTTTGCAAGTTGATACTACAAATATTCTATTCATCTGTGGTGGCGCATTTGCTGGGCTCGATAAGGTTATTGCTAATAGAATGCAAGGCAAGTCTATTGGATTTGGTGCGAATGTTAGCGCACCGGATGACCGTGGTGTTGGTGAGCTTTTGGCTGGTACAGAACCTGAAGATTTGTTGAAGTTTGGCCTTATTCCTGAGTTTGTTGGACGTTTGCCAGTTATAGCAACGCTTGAAGACCTAGATGAAGATGCGTTGGTTAAAATTCTCTCTCAACCAAAGAATGCGCTTTTAAAACAATATCAAGCACTGTTCGATATGGAGGATGTTGACCTCACATTTACCGACGATGCATTGTCGGCTATTGCTCAAAAAGCAATTGAACGTAAAACTGGCGCTCGCGGCTTGCGTTCCATAATGGAAACTACGCTTCTTGATACAATGTTCGATTTGCCGTCAATGGATGGTGTTGAAGAAATTGTTGTTAACGATGATGTCGTAAATCAAAAGTCGAGTCCTTTACAAATTTACGCTGAAAGGCGTGATGAAGCTGACCAACCAGCTTAATTTATCCTTTAAATATACTTTTTAAGGCTTGAAACATCTGTTTCAGGCCTTAAATGCTTATAGAAGCCAGTATAAAGTCATTTTTAAGCTTTTAAGGCTGTATTTTTCTTTTCCAAAGCATCAAAAATACTCTAAACCTTGAAGTTAAGTATTATTTATTGTCCGAAAGTATCAAATATGTCTGAAACTTTACCAGAAGACACCAATTCAGTATTTCTACCAGTTCTACCGCTCCGTGACATAGTTGTCTTTCCACATATGATAGTTCCGCTATTTGTCGGCCGCGATAAATCCGTTCGCGCACTTGAAGAAGTTATGGCAAAAGACAAGCAGATATTACTGGTTGCGCAAAAGCATGCAGGTGATGATGACCCAACACCTGAAGATGTCTATGAAATAGGCACTGTTGCTTCAGTTCTTCAACTCCTCAAATTACCTGACGGTACTGTAAAAGTACTGGTTGAAGGCTTTAACCGAGCAGAGATCAACGAATTTGTACGCGTAGACGACTACTTTGAGGCCAAGGCTACTTTGCTTGCTGGCGAGATAGCTGAGGAAGATGAAGTGGAAGCACTGGCTCGTACTGTGGTCACTCAGTTTGATAATTATGTTAAGCTAAATAAGAAAATTCCAGCCGAAGTATTAGTGACTATCGGTCAAATAGATGACCCAACCAAGCTTGCAGACACAGTTGCCAGCCATTTGGCCTTGAAGATAGAAGACAAGCAAAAACTACTTTCTACAGTTTCAGTAACTGAGCGATTAGAACAAATTTTCAGCTTCATGGAAGGTGAAATCGGAGTTCTTCAGGTAGAGAAAAAAATTCGCGGCCGTGTGAAGCGTCAGATGGAAAAAACACAGCGCGAATATTATTTGAATGAGCAAATGAAGGCCATTCAAAAGGAACTCGGCGAGAATGATGACAGCCGTGAAGAAACACAAGAACTCGAAGAGAAAATAGCAAAGACAAAGCTTTCCAAAGAAGCACGCGAAAAAAGCTTGGCTGAGTTGAAAAAGCTCAAGTCTATGAGCCCTATGTCCGCAGAAGCTACCGTAGTACGTAATTTTCTGGATTGGATGCTAGGAGTTCCATGGAACAAGAAAAGCCGCGTTCTTAAAGATATAAAGAAAGCAGAGTCTATTCTTGACGAAGATCACTATGGTCTTGAAAAAGTAAAAGAACGTATCGTTGAATATTTAGCGGTGCAACAAAGGGCGAAAAAGCTCAAAGGGCCAATACTTTGTTTAGTTGGCCCACCGGGCGTTGGTAAGACCTCTCTCGGTAAATCTATAGCCAAGTCAACAGGCCGGGAATTTGTGCGCTTCTCATTGGGGGGTGTGCGCGATGAAGCTGAAATACGTGGTCATAGAAGAACTTACATCGGTTCTATGCCTGGTAAAGTAATGCAGTCAATGAAGAAGGCAGGGACCACTAATCCGTTATTCTTGTTTGATGAAATTGACAAAATGGGCCAGGACTTCCGCGGAGATCCAGCCTCAGCCTTGCTTGAAGTATTAGACCCGGAGCAAAACAGTAAGTTCAATGATCATTACTTGGAGATCGATTACGATTTATCCAATGTAATGTTTGTTACCACAGCAAACTCATTAAACATGCCTCGTCCGCTATTGGACCGAATGGAAATTATTCATCTGTCTGGCTACACAGAAGATGAGAAGCTTGAAATTGCAAAAAGACACTTAATACCAAAACAAATTCGAGATCATGGCCTTCGCGAAGGAGAGTGGTCAATATCTGATGGCGCACTTAAGGACGTTATTCGTTATTATACACGTGAAGCCGGCGTACGTAGTTTAGAACGTGAAATTGCGAAGCTTGCCCGCAAAGGCCTTAAAGAGATTGTTGAAGGTTCGAAAGAGAAGATTGTTGTAACATCTCGTAATCTTAATATTTATGCAGGCGTTCAGCGCTTTCGTTATGGCCTTGCTGAGGAAGATGACCAAGTTGGAGCAACGACAGGTTTGGCATGGACTGAAGTTGGTGGTGAACTGCTAACGATAGAATCAGTCACTGTTCCTGGTAAAGGGCTTGTCAAACAGACAGGTAAACTGGGCGATGTGATGAAAGAATCGATACAAGCAGCCTGGTCTTATGTGCATTCTCGCTGCATTGAATTTGGTATTCATCCAAAATTCTTCGAAAAAAGGGACTTACATATACATGTTCCAGAAGGTGCGACTCCAAAAGATGGCCCATCAGCAGGCGTCGCCATGTGTACATCGATGGTTTCTGTCCTAACAGGGATAGCGGTTAGAAAAGATATAGCCATGACCGGGGAAGTGACACTGCGAGGTCGTGTATTGCCGATCGGCGGTCTAAAAGAAAAGCTTTTGGCCGCACGAAGAGGCGGAATTACTAAGGTATTGATACCAAAAGATAACGAAAAAGACTTGGTTGATATTCCAGACAATGTGAAGAAAAGCCTTGAAATTGTTGCAGTTTCTAGCGTGGACGAAGTACTCGAGCATGCACTTGTGGCACCACTAGAAGCCATGGAGTGGGACGAAGCAAAAGCGCTTGAAGAAATGAAATCAAGCGGCCCTTCAGGTAAGGATGAAATGACGACTCATTGACCCCTTGTGCTTAAAAAGAAAAAATTCAAGTAAAAAAAACCTAAAAACCGCAGTTTTCTGCGGTTTTTTGCTTTGACAATTGGAAAACTACAAGACTACACTGCCTTCGCATTTCGGGGATCATTCCCGGGATTAGCTCTTCAACTCAGAGGGGGATACCTTGAACAAAAATGATTTGATCGCAAGCGTTGCTGATGCAGCGGAACTTTCTAAAGCAGATTCTGGCAAAGCAGTTGATGCTGTTTTCGATGCAATTTCAGGCGCACTAGCTTCTGGCGGTGACGTTCGTCTTGTTGGTTTTGGCACATTCTCAGTTGCAAATCGTGCAGCTACTAAAGGCCGTAATCCACGTACTGGCGAAGAAATTGATATTCCTGCGTCTAAGCAGCCTAAATTCAAGGCAGGCAAGGGTCTTAAGGATGCTGTGAACGGTTAATACCTTCACAATATTTTTGAGGAAGCGGCGGGGAATTTTTCTCCGCCGTTTTCTTTTTTGCACTGAAATATTCTTTAAAGCGAAAATAGGGCTGGACAGCGATATAATTATTGCCTAAAAGCGCGCTCACTGTAGTGGTTACGGGCGATTAGCTCAGTTGGTAGAGCATCTCGTTTACACCGAGAGGGTCGGCAGTTCGAGCCTGTCATCGCCCACCATTTCCACACATTACAGGATTAATCCTGTTCCTAGAAGATGGGCGATTAGCTCAGTTGGTAGAGCATCTCGTTTACACCGAGAGGGTCGGCAGTTCGAGCCTGTCATCGCCCACCATCTTCTTATAAGATCAATATAATTAAACACTCATGGCTTTTGATGAGCTTAGCGGCCCATATAGCAGGTGAGGGTGCCGTATATTGCTTTTTGCCCGGCAATTAATTAACACTGACTACCGAGAACATGATCTCCATAGTCAGCATTATTTCACCTGAGATGTTTCAGTGCACGCGACAGGGTTAGTCTATTTTCAAGATAACCCAAATGGCGTGAATGATGCCTGGCACGTAACCAAATAATGTTAAGACAATATTCAACCAGAAATGTAGACCGATTCCGACCTGCAAAAATACACCAACTGGTGGAAGAATTATTGCTAATATGATTCTAAGTATATCCATTTGAAGTCCCCGTTAAAAAATCTACCCCCTCCAAAATCATATAAGTGAATCATGCATAGCTGCAATATGTTCTTTAATTTTGGGCTAGTAGTTTTTGTTTGTTATTTTGTTTATCAGTCTCAAAGTCCTTACTATAGGCTCTTTATAGAGTGGGATTACTATAGAAAGATAGCTTTAGTGACAGCCGCAAATACATAAAAACTGCATTATCATAATATTTCTTAAAAAAGGTGATTGACACAGACAGTGCCAAAGCCTAAACACCGTCCCGCAACAAGCGACGCGCGGGTGTAGCTCAGTTGGTTAGAGTGTCGGCCTGTCACGCCGAAGGTCGCGGGTTCGAGCCCCGTCACTCGCGCCACTTGTTTGCGAAAGAATGATCAATCATTCAATGAAAGCGTATCACTTCGGTGGTACGCTTTTGTTTTTTACCTACTTTTCAAATAACTTCGATTTATTCCAACGAATTAGCGTTTGATAAGGCTTTCCTTAACCAATTATCTGCCTATACTCTACAACGATGGCTTTTCGGCAATTTCTCTCTTTACTGATGAGGATTGGGCCGATAAAAGAGCCGCAGTATTTAGGGCCAATCATAAAGAGGGGACTCCAATGGAGTCATTGCTCATAGAATATTTCCCAATCCTTGTTTTTTTAGGGATTGCTATTGCTTTCTCCGCAATATTCGTTGGAGCAGCGATGTTACTTGCTAATCAAAACCCAGATGATGAAAAACTCTCCGCCTACGAATGCGGATTTGAGGCATTTGAAGAATCACGTAATCAGTTTGATGTACGCTTCTATCTGGTAGCCATCTTATTCATCATCTTTGACCTTGAAGTTGCCTTCTTATTTCCTTGGGCAATCACACTTGGTGATATTGGCGTTTATGGCTTTTGGTCCATGATGGTGTTTCTTGCTGTGCTAACTGTAGGTTTTGTTTACGAGTGGAATAAAGGAGCATTGGAATGGGAGTAGTCAGCCCAAATCACCCTGCCGTTCGTGAAAATGGTGACAATCCGGCGGAAACTCAATTTTTTCAAGGCTTGAACGAAGAGCTGACAGACAAAGGCTTTGTTGTCACCTCTCTCGAGGACCTTGTTACGTGGGCCCGCACAGGTTCCTTATGGTGGATGACGTTCGGTTTGGCTTGTTGTGCTGTAGAGATGATGCACACGAGCATGCCTCGCTATGACGTGGAACGATTTGGCTTTGCGCCACGTGGTTCGCCGCGCCAAAGTGACGTTATGATTGTTGCCGGTACGCTGACCAACAAAATGGCGCCGGCAATGCGTAAGGTTTACGATCAAATGTCCGAGCCACGCTACGTGATCTCTATGGGCAGCTGCGCAAACGGTGGTGGATATTATCACTATTCTTATTCAGTTGTGCGTGGCTGTGACCGTATTGTTCCGGTTGATATATATGTGCCTGGGTGCCCCCCAACAGCGGAAGCCTTGTTATACGGTATCCTACAATTACAGCGTAAAATCAGACGCACTGGCACTTTTGAGCGATAATAATTTAAACCTCACCTAACAGTGAGATCAATACCATCACGCCTCGGTAAGAGAGTGGAAAGTAATGCAAGATATAGCAGACCATATAAGTCAAGCCATCGAGAATGACATTGTTTCAGCGTCAATTAAACACGGTGAACTTACACTTGTAGCACGTGCTGATCATATCACGCAGGTTTTGACATTTCTTAGGGATGATCAGACTTGTCTTTTTAAGCAATTAATAGACATAACCGGGGTTGACTATCCTGAGCGTGCTAAACGATTCGATGTTGTCTACCATTTACTTTCACTTGAATTAAATCAGCGTGTTCGAATTAAAATTGAAACTGACGAAGACACACCAGTACCAAGCGCAGTCAGTGTATATGCTGCTGCGGGTTGGTTCGAGCGTGAAGCCTGGGATATGTACGGCATTTTCTTTTCTGGCCATCCAGATTTGCGCCGTATGCTTACTGATTACGGATTTAAAGGGCATCCATTACGCAAAGATTTCCCTCTAACTGGCTTCGTTGAGTGTCGTTATTCAGAAGAAGAAAAACGTATTGTTTACGAACCTGTAGAATTGAAGCAGGAATTTAGAGACTTTGATTTCATGAGCCCATGGGAAAGCGCAAAGTATATCCTGCCTGGTGATGAAAAAACAGATGCCAACAATAATAGCGGTGATTCATAATGGCTGAAGTTGATATCAAAAATTATTGCTTGAACTTTGGACCACAACACCCTGCAGCGCATGGCGTTTTGCGAATGGTGATGGAGCTTGATGGAGAGGTTATTGAACGGGTTGACCCTCACATTGGTCTATTGCACCGTGGCACCGAAAAACTAATTGAGCACAAGCAATACCTCCAAGCTATGCCATATTTTGATCGGCTTGATTATGTTGCGCCGATGAATCAAGAACATGCGTTTGTGCTGGCGGTAGAAAAATTGCTCGGCGCAGAAGTACCAGAGCGTGCTCAGTATATTCGTGTGTTGTTCAGTGAAATAGGGCGTGTTCTCAATCATCTCTTAAACTTAACAACTCATGCACTTGATGTTGGCGCTCTTACGCCGATTCTCTGGGGTTTTGAAGAGCGTGAAATTCTTATGGAGTTTTACGAAGCAGTTTGCGGTGCGCGTTTACACGCAGCTTATTTCCGGCCTGGCGGCGTTCACCAAGATATGCCTAAAGGTCTGGACGAGCGCATAATGGCTTGGACGGAAAGCTTTCCCAAAACATTACAAGATATGGAATCATTGCTGATTGATAACCGAATATTCAAGCAGCGGAATGTAAATATTGGTTCCATAACTGTTGATGATGCAATGACTTGGGGTTTTTCAGGTCCAATGCTCAGAAGTGTTGGCGTTCCTTGGGATTTACGAAAGTCCCAGCCCTATGAAGTTTACGACAAGATGGATTTTCAGGTTGCAGTTGGCACATCTGGAGACTGTTATGATCGTTTCATGCTTCGCATTGCAGAGATCAGAGAATCCTTGAAGATTATCCGTCAGTGTATCGAGAGGATGCCTGAAGGACCTGTGATGTCGCTGGATAATAAAATAGCGCCTCCGAAGCGGGCTGAAATGAAGCAGTCAATGGAAGCACTAATCCATCACTTTAAATTATACACCGAAGGCTTCAAAGTTCCTGAGGGTGAAGTATACGCTGCCGTAGAAGCCCCTAAGGGGGAATTTGGTGTGTATCTCGTTTCAGATGGTTCTAACAGGCCTTATAAATGTAAAATACGCGCACCTGGCTTTGCTCATTTGCAAGCGATGGACTTTATGTGTCGCGGCCACATGCTTGCTGATGCACCTGCAGTGCTTGGCGCGATGGATATTGTATTTGGTGAGGTTGACCGATGACTAATACAGCCAAATTCGAGTGGACTGCTGAAAACGAAAAAGCAGCGCAGAAACATATATCAAAATACCCTGAAGGCCGTCAGCAAAGCGCTGTTATGCCATTACTTGATATTGCACAACGTCAAAATGGCGGGCATCTAACTATCGAGATTATGGAATTTATTGCTGCCTACCTAGGAATGGCACCTATAAAAGTTCAAGAAGTTGCAACTTTCTACACAATGTATAATCACAAGCCTGTTGGTAAGCATCACGTACAAGTATGCGGCACTACACCATGTTGGCTTCGCGGTTCAGATGAAATAATCGGCGCTTGCAAAAAACAACTTGGTATAGGCATGGGCGAAACCACTGCAGACGGACAATTTACATTGTCAGAAGTTGAATGTGCAGGAGCATGCGTTAATGCCCCGGTTTTTGCTATCAACGATGACTATTACGAAGACCTAACCGCTGAAAGTGCTACAGAAATTCTAAAAGCACTAGCAGATGGTAAAACTGTAAAGCCTGGACCTCAAACAGACAGACAAACCAGTGCACCTCTTGGCGGCGCTACCACGCTCTCTGATTTTATTAAAGACGGGGAGAGTGCATAATGTTAGCCGATAAAGACCGCATATTTACCAACCTATACGGGCACCAAAGCCCTGGTATTGAAGCTGCAATGAAACGTGGTGACTGGGATGGCACTAAGTCTCTGATTGAAAAAGGTCGAGACTGGATTATTGGCGAAATGAAAGAGTCTGGTCTACGTGGTCGCGGCGGAGCCGGCTTCCCAACTGGCTTGAAATGGTCTTTCATGCCGAAAGAGTCAGATGGTCGTCCATCGTATCTTGTTGTTAACGCTGATGAAGGCGAGCCAGGGACCTGTAAAGACCGTGACTTAATGCGTCACGATCCACATAAATTAATCGAAGGCTGCTTGATAGCTGGTTTTGCTATGAACGCTGTGGCTGCTTACATCTACATTCGCGGAGAATTTTACCGTGAAGCAGAAGCGCTGGAATCAGCAATTGAAGAAGCCCGCAAAAAAGGTTTCCTAGGTAAAGATGCTTGTGGCAGTGGCTACGCTTTTGATGTGTATGTTCACCGCGGTGCAGGCGCATATATTTGCGGAGAAGAAACCGCACTTATAGAAAGCCTTGAAGGTAAAAAGGGTCAACCAAGACTTAAACCGCCATTTCCAGCTAATGTTGGTGTTTGGGGCTGTCCAACCACCGTGAATAATGTTGAGTCTATCGCGGTCGCGCCAACGATTTTGCGTAGAGGCGGCACATGGTTCGCCGGGCTTGGTCGTCCTAACAATACAGGAACAAAGGTTTTCTGCATTTCAGGCCATGTTAACAACCCTTGCAATGTTGAAGAAGAGATGGGTATTCCTTTGAAGGAGCTCATTGAGAAACATGCTGGCGGCGTTCGTGGTGGTTGGGATAATTTACTTGCTGTCATCCCTGGTGGATCGTCAGTGCCGGTTTTGCCCAAAGATGTATGCGATACAGTCTTAATGGATTTCGATAGCTTACGCGATGTCCAGTCAGGGCTTGGCACAGCCGCTGTGATCGTAATGGATAAATCTACCGATATTGTTAAAGCAATTGCTCGGTTATCCGAGTTCTACAAGCACGAGAGTTGCGGACAATGCACCCCTTGCCGTGAAGGTACAGGGTGGATGTGGCGCGTAATGGAACGCTTGGTTGAAGGAAGCGCTGATAAGTCTGAAATTGACATGCTTCTTGAAGTAACAAAGCAAGTTGAAGGACATACTATTTGTGCCCTCGGCGATGCTGCTGCTTGGCCTATTCAAGGGTTGATGCGCCACTTCCGCGGTGAAGTGGAAGCGCGTATCGATGCCTATCAAGCCAAAGCTGCTGAATAGTAACGGCGCGCGGATCAGGAGAGATCGATGCCCACGCTTACGATTGACGGAACAGAAGTTACTGTAGACCCTGGTACAACAGTACTGCAGGCATGTGAGGAAGTAGGCGTTGAAGTGCCTCGCTTCTGCTATCATGAACGCTTGTCTATTGCTGGCAATTGCCGCATGTGTCTTGTTGAAATGGAAAAAGCCCCAAAACCGATTGCTAGCTGCGCTATGCCTGCAGGTGATGGTATGATTATTCACACAAACACTGAGCTGGTTAAGAAGGCGCGTGAAGGTGTGATGGAGTTTTTACTTATCAATCATCCACTGGATTGCCCAATTTGTGACCAGGGCGGTGAATGTGATCTGCAAGACCAAGCCATGGCTTTCGGCCGCGGTCGTAATCGTTTCGATGAAAACAAACGTGCAGTTGAAGATAAAGAAATGGGCCCGCTTATTTCTACAACGATGACACGTTGTATCCACTGCATGCGCTGTGTACGGTTTTCAGAAGAAGTTGCCGGTGTTCCAGATATGGGTGCACTTTACCGCGGTGAAAACATGCAAATCACCACTTACCTTGAGAAAACGCTTGATAGTGAAATGTCAGGTAATGTCGTGGATTTATGTCCGGTTGGTGCGCTTACGTCCAAACCATATGCATTTACTGCACGTAGCTGGGAGCTTAAGCATACTGAAACAATTGATGTTATGGACGCGCTGGGCTCTAACATTCGCGTAGATACGCGCGGCGCTGCTGTAATGCGCATTTTACCACGTTTGCATGAAGAGATTAATGAGGAATGGATTTCTGACAAAACCCGATATGTATTTGATGGGTTAAAATCTCGCCGCCTCGACAAAGCTTATGTACGTAAGAATAAAAAACTAACTGAAGCATCATGGGCCGATGCTTTTGCAGCCATCAAGAAAAAGCTGAAGGCTATAAAAGGCAGTGAAATTGCAGCAATTGCCGGTGATCTTGCTGACATGGAATCCATGGCTGCTTTAAAAGACCTTATGGGTACGCTAGGTAGTAAACGCGTAGAGTGTCGCCAAGACGGTGCAGCACTCGATGCCAGCATCCGAGCCGGTTATGTGATGAACTCAGGTATCATGGGAGTTGAAGACGCTGACTATCTCCTGTTGGTTGGTACCAACCCGAGGTTGGAAGCACCAAGTCTCAATACACGGATACGTAAAGCCGTACGCCATATGGGCCTTAAAGTTGCTAACATTGGTTCCTCAGAGGATTTCACATATCCAACGACTGAATACGGCAACGATGCTAGCTTGCTGAAAAAAGTACTCGGTGGCAGACACGAAATATCTAAAGCCCTCAAAGCAGCTAAAAACCCAATGATTATCGTTGGGCAAGGAGCCCTTACGGGCGCAAGCGGTAGTGCTGTCCTAAAAACGGCGCACGACATTGCTGATAAATACTGCATAAAAGACAACTGGAACGGTTTTAACGTCCTCCATACTGCGGCTGCTCGTGTTGGGGGGCTTGATCTTGGCTTAACCACTCAGGGCGGCATCCGCTCTATTGTGGAAGACGCTCAAGCTAAAAAACTAAAGGCTGTGTTTCTTTTAGGTGCTGACGAGATTGATACATCAGTTTTCAAAGACACATTTGTTGTCTACGTTGGCACACACGGTGACGAAGGTGTTAAAAACGCTGACGTTATTTTGCCTGCCGCTGCTTACACAGAGAAATTCGGTAGTTATGCTAATACTGAAGGACGTTTTCAGCGTACAGACAAGGCAACGTTTGCACCAGGAGACGCGCGTGAAGACTGGACAATCTTCCGGGCTTTATCAGATGTAATCGGTAATACTTTACCGTACAACAATCTGAAAGAGCTGCGTACGCGCATCGCTAAGGACGTTCCAAATTTTGATGATTTAGACATGCTACATGTTAATTCTTGGGGTGATTTTGGTGTCGAAGGCGACATTAAAGATACTGAAATGCACGTAGCAGTTACCAACTTTTACCAAACTAACCCTGTAGCACGTTCCAGTCAGATCATGAGTGACTGTGTGGATGCGCGTTCAGAGTTGGCAGAGGAGGCAACGGGAACTCATGGTTGAAGCATTTTTTGAATGGTTCCCGACAACTTGGTTGGGCCTGTTTTTAGGAATAGAACAAACTTCGGCATTCTATTTTGTCGCAATTGTTCTTATTATTTTGGCAATAGTTCTGCCACTTTTGATTTCTGTAGCCTTTGCTGTTTACTTCGACCGTAAAATTTGGGCCGCAGTTCAATTGCGCCGTGGTCCAAACGTTGTGGGGCCATTTGGTTTACTACAGTCATTCGCTGATGGTCTTAAACTGTTTCTTAAAGAAACGATTATACCAGCTGGTGCTAACAAGGGAATTTTCCTTATTGCACCGATGATTACATTCACATTGGCGCTCATATCATGGGCAGTTATTCCTTTTGGTGCTCAAATGGCTATTGCCGACCTCAACGTTGGCATTCTCTATTTGCTGGCTATATCTTCACTTGGCGTTTACGGCATCATTATGTCTGGCTGGGCGTCGAATAGCAGGTATGCATTCCTTGGTGCATTGCGGTCTGCCGCACAGATGGTTTCTTATGAAGTGTCAATCGGCTTCGTACTAGTTTGTGTATTGATGGCTGTAGGCTCATTAAACATGACTGACATTGTAGAGGCACAGGCTGGTAGCATTTTGAATTGGTATGTATGGCCGTTTCTGCCAATTTTTGTAATTTTCTTTATTTCAGCACTAGCAGAAACAAACCGACCACCATTTGACTTGCCTGAAGCGGAAGCTGAATTGGTTGCTGGCTATCAAGTTGAATACAGCTCAATGGCTTTCGCATTATTTTTCCTCGGCGAATATGCAAATATTCTTTTGATGTCAGCGGTAATGGCAATTCTGTTCTTTGGGGGTTGGTATGCACCAATTCCAGTTCTTGATTTTATTCCAGGGTGGATTTGGCTGTTGATTAAAACGGGCTTTGGTTTCTGGATGTTTGCAATGGTGAAAGCATTTGTGCCGCGGTATCGCTATGATCAGTTGATGCGTTTAGGTTGGAAAGTATTCCTGCCATTATCTTTATTCTTTGTCGTAATGTATGCGAGCATCATGGTGTATGCCGACTTATTGCCGACTAACGGTTAGGGGGCTAGAAAATGACTACTGTAATTCGTGCGTTAGATAGCCTGTTGTTGCGAGAATTTATTTCCGCATTCTGGTTGTCTTTGAAGTATTTCTTCCGCGCAAAACATACAATTAATTATCCTTATGAAAAAGGCCCATTATCTCCTCGTTTTCGCGGCGAGCATGCTCTGCGTCGGTATCCTAACGGGGAAGAACGTTGTATTGCCTGTAAACTTTGTGAGGCTATATGCCCGGCACAAGCCATTACCATCGAGGCAGAACCAAGAGAAGACGGCTCAAGGCGCACAACACGTTATGACATTGATATGGTCAAATGCATTTATTGCGGCTTCTGTCAGGAAGCATGCCCTGTCGATGCAATTGTTGAAGGCCCAAACTTTGAGTTTGCTGCGGAGACACGCGAAGAGCTCCTGTATAACAAAGATAAACTACTTGCGAACGGCGAGCGTTGGGAGCGAGAAATCGCTGCAAACCTGCTTGCTGATGCGCCGTATAGGTAAGGAAAGATAGTCTTATGGATATTGCGCTTGCCGATCTTATTTTTTACTTGTTTGCCTCAATTACTGTGGCGTCAGGTTTATTGGTTATTTCCGCCAAAAACCCTGTCCATAGTGTTCTTTGGCTCATCCTTGCATTTTTCTCTGCCGCAGGCCTATTTGTGCTCATGGGGGCAGAGTTCCTGGCGATGTTGCTGATCGTCGTTTATGTAGGCGCCGTAGCAGTATTGTTCTTATTTGTTGTCATGATGCTCGACATCAATTTTACAGAGTTAAGAAAAGGGATGCTGCAGCACCTCCCTCTAGGTGGCTTGATTGGTCTTGTTTTGCTTGGTGAGTTGCTCACACTTGGCGTCGCATGGAACTTCGGTGACAATGTCGCTCAAAATGTTTCTGCGCCTACGCCAACATTGACTGATACCACTAACACTGAAGCATTGGGGCATCTGCTGTACACTGATTATATTTTTGTATTCCAAACATCCGGCTTAATCCTTCTGGTCGCCATGATCGGTGCAATTGTACTGACATTGCGTGATCGTCCAGGTGTGCGCCGCCAAAACATTGGCGCACAAAACCTCAGGAAACCAGCCGATGCATTTAAACTCGTTGACGTAGAAAGCGGCAAAGGTGTTTCCCTGTCGCAGAAGAAAGGTTAGGGCGCTGATATGAGCGTTGGGCTAGGACATTACCTGACTGTTGCCGCGATCCTGTTTGTTTTTGGGATATTCGGTATTTTCCTTAATAGGAAAAACGTCATCATTATTTTGATGTCAGTGGAATTGATGCTGCTGGCAGTTAACATCAACTTGGTCGCTTTCTCCACATTTCTTGGAGACATGGTTGGACAGGTGTTTGCCATGTTTATATTGACCGTTGCAGCTGCTGAAGCTGCAATTGGTTTAGCAATTCTTGTTGTATATTTCCGCAGCCGCGGTTCCATTGCGGTTGAAGATATCAACCAAATGAAGGGGTAGGGTTATGTTCTTTGAATCTATTGTCTTCCTGCCGCTTATAGGATTTCTGGTCGTTGGTATGTTTGGTCGTCAACTAGGTGATCAAACCAGCCAGATCCTGACATCACTGTTGGTTTCAATTGCTGCATTATTGTCATGGTTTGCATTCGCTGATGTTGCGCTAGGCGGCAACAAGCATACTGTTCATGTCCTGGATTGGGTTAATTCCGGCACGTTATCTTTCTCATGGGCATTTAAAATTGATACATTGACCGCGGTAATGCTGGTTGTTGTTAATTCAGTGTCAGCGCTCGTGCACTGGTACTCAATGGGGTATATGTCGGAAGATCCAGACAAGCCGCGTTTCTTTGCCTATCTATCCTTATTTACATTTGCCATGTTGATGCTGGTTACGTCAGACAATCTGGTCCAAATGTTCTTTGGTTGGGAAGGTGTAGGCCTTGCTTCATACTTGTTAATTGGGTTTTGGTTTAAGAAACCAAGTGCAAACGCTGCTGCAATTAAAGCGTTTGTTGTTAACCGTGTAGGTGATTTTGGCTTTGCTCTTGGTATTTACGGTGTATTTTTACTTACCGGCTCCGTTGAGTTTGATGTTATTTTTGCCAGCATTGCAAATTACGAACAAACAGAAATTGTATTTCTTGGTTCACAGTATCACGCTATCACGGTGATCTGCTTACTTCTGTTTATAGGCGCAATGGGTAAATCCGCTCAGCTTGGTCTTCACACATGGTTGCCTGATGCGATGGAGGGTCCGACACCTGTTTCTGCACTTATTCACGCAGCAACGATGGTAACAGCTGGTGTGTTCCTCGTGGCACGCTTTAGTCCCGTGTTCGAGTTTTCACCATTTGCCTTGACTGTTGTTACATATGTAGGTGCGGCAACAGCATTATTTGCAGCAAGTGTTGGTCTTGTGCAGAACGACATTAAGCGTGTGATCGCTTATTCAACATGTTCGCAGCTTGGCTATATGTTCTTTGCGCTCGGCGTTTCTGCATACGGTGCCGCTATTTTTCACCTATTTACACATGCTTTCTTCAAAGCACTTCTTTTCCTTGGCGCAGGGTCGGTAATCCACGCAATGCATCACGAGCAAGACATGCGTAAAATGGGGGGAATTTATAAAAAAATCCCCATTACTTATATCGTTATGATTATCGGCACTTTGGCAATAACCGGCGTCCCTTATCTTGGCTCAGGTTTCTTCTCAAAGGATATGATTATTGAAGCTGCGTATGCTGCAGATCGCCAAGGTGCTGAATTTGCCTTCGTTCTCAGTATACTTGCTGCATTGATGACCAGCTTTTATAGTTGGCGTCTTATTTTCATGACATTCCATGGCAAAACGCGTGCAGATGATCATACATTTGATCACGCACATGAAGGGCCATGGACAATGGTCATACCTCTTCTGATTTTGGCCGTTGGTGCATTTGGCGCAGGTGCGTTTTTCTATGATGCGTTTGTTGGTGATGGACGTTTCGCTTTCTGGAATGGTTCTCTAATTACAACAGCTGGTGATGTTCTTGATGCCGCTCATCATGTTCCATTTGCAGTAAAAGCAGCGCCGTTCATTGCCATGTTCCTTGGTTTGTTCATTGCCATAATGTTTTACATGCGCGGTTCTGATATTGCTCAACGCACGGCCAAAACATGGGACGGCCTATATGCCTTCCTTTTGAACAAATGGTACTTCGACGAACTTTATAATCTGATATTTATTCGCCCGGCCTTCTGGCTTGGCCGTATGTTCTGGAAGCGTGGCGACGAAGACACGATTGACGGCTTTGGACCTAACGGTGTTTCATCATTGGTGGCTAATGTTGCTGGTCGGGTACGTAAATTACAAACTGGTTATGTATATCATTATGCATTTGCGATGATAATTGGCCTTGCTGTCGTCGTGACTTGGTTCATGACACAAAGCGGCACGCATTAAGGGTTGGGACCAAGTATGTTTTTAGATAGTTTTCCTATGCTGACCTTAATGATGTTGGCTCCGATTGTTGGCTCTTTGGTTATTCTAATGATTAACCATAAAGATCAGGACATTGCCGACCGCAATATACGGTCCGTAGCTTTACTGACGACAATAACAGTTTTTGTCATGAGCATCTTCCTATGGGTTGGGTTTGACAATAACACTGCCGATTTTCAGTTTGTCGAGAAACACGACTGGATTGGGGATAGCATCAGCTACTATATTGGCGTTGATGGTATATCTGTCCTGTTTGTTGTGCTGACAGCCTTCCTGATGCCAATTGTTGTACTATCAAGCTGGGAAGCAATTGCTACACGCGTTAAAGAATACATGATTGCGTTTCTTATTCTTGAAACATTGATGATTGGCGTGTTTTCAGCGCTGGACATTTTCCTATTCTATGTCTTCTTTGAAGGTGGCCTCATCCCAATGTACCTGCTCATAGGCGTTTGGGGTGGTGCCAACCGTATTTATGCAAGTTTCAAATTCTTCTTATACACCCTCTTAGGGTCGGTTCTGATGCTGGTTGCGGTGCTGTATATGTACATGCAAGCGGGCACGACAGACATTCCTGTGTTGATGAATTATGATTTTGCGCCAGGTGTGCAAACATGGCTGTGGCTTGCATTTTTTGCATCTTTCGCAGTGAAAATGCCAATGTGGCCTGTACACACGTGGCTTCCTGATGCGCACGTACAGGCCCCAACAGGGGGTTCAGTTATTCTTGCTGGTGTACTACTGAAAATGGGCGGCTATGGCTTCTTGCGTTTTAGTTTGCCTATGTTCCCGGATGCTACGCACGAATTTGCATGGCTTGTATTTGCGTTGTCTATTATTGCTATTATATACACATCGCTTGTAGCGTTAGTACAAGAAGACATTAAGAAGCTTATCGCTTACTCATCTGTTGCTCATATGGGCTTTGTAACAATTGGTATTTTTGTTCTTAACCCAAACGGGATTGAGGGCGCGATTTTCACCATGTTAAGCCACGGTGTTGTTTCAGGTGCTCTTTTCCTGACTGTTGGTGTAATTTATGACCGATTGCACACTCGTGAAATCAGTCGCTATGGCGGCCTTGCCAATAATATGAAAATGTACGCCGTTATTTTTGTTCTGTTTTCAATGGCATCGATTGGTTTGCCCGGAACCAGCGGGTTTATTGGCGAATTCCTAGTCCTTAACGGTAGCTTTGCCTATAATAGCTGGATTGCCTTCTTTGCCGCTTTTGGTGTTATTCTTGGTGCAGCATATATGCTGTATCTCGTTCGACGCCTTATCTATGGCCCATTGGATAAAGACGATGTAAAGGCTATGCCTGATCTGTCGTTGAGGGAAAAAATCATATTTGCACCACTAGTGGCTGTTGTCTTGTGGATGGGCATATACCCAAATAGTTTCCTTGATCCGTTGCATGCCACAGTTGAAAATCTAATTGAAACACGTTTCTCGAATAATGTCGGCCATGCCGCTCAGGATGTAACTCCTGACGCTGCGGTTGGCCGTTAAGGAGCATACCGATGAACGGTAATATTCCCGAATTATTGCCAGTACTGCCAGAGATTGTTTTGGCGATTGGCGCAATGATCTTGCTAATGCTCGGCGTATTTCAAGGTAACAAAAGCTATAAACAAGTTGCAAACCTATCAGTATTGTTACTTGCGATTGCTGCACTATTAATGTTCACCCAAGTTGGCGGTGAACGACAAACTACCTTTAATGGTATGTTCGTAACCGATGCGTTTGCGGTATTCATGAAAACATTAACTTATATTGGTAGTGGCGTTGCGATATTGTTGTCTGGAAAGTTTCTTACTGAACACAAGATAGCTAAATTTGAATTCCCGATACTTATCATTTTTGCCACGCTTGGTATGATGATTATGATTTCAGCCAACAATCTCATGAGCTTGTACATTGGTCTGGAACTACAAAGCTTGTCACTTTACGTACTAGCGGCGATGAACCGTGATCGTTTGCGCTCAACTGAGGCTGGTCTGAAATATTTCGTATTAGGTGCGCTCAGTTCAGGCATGTTGTTATATGGTATCTCACTAATATATGGCTTTGCAGGGACAACAGAGTTCGATGTGCTTGCAACAAGTTTGCGTAGTGACGGAACGCCAGCAATTGGTATTGTTATTGGCCTGGTATTTTTGCTGGCAGGATTGGCATTTAAAATATCAGCCGTGCCATTCCACATGTGGACACCAGACGTTTATGAAGGTTCACCAACACCGGTCACTGCTTTTTTTGCGGCAGCACCAAAAGTTGCAGCACTTGCCTTGCTTGTACGTGTTCTTATTAACGGTTTTCCTGGCCTTACGCATGAATGGCAACAGGTTATTATCTTTATCTCAATTGCATCCATGTTAGTTGGTGCGTTTGTTGCCCTTGTACAAACAAACATTAAGCGCCTGATGGCTTATTCATCTATTGGGCATATAGGTTATGCTCTTGTCGGGCTTGCTGCCGGCACACAAGGCGGTATCGAAGCACTAATGGTATACATTGCAATATACCTGACAATGACACTAGGTGCATTTGCTGCCATCTTATCTATGCGTAAACCCGAAGGTATGGTTGAGGACATTGATGACCTAGCCGGTTTATCGCAAACTAATAAACCAATGGCCGTAGCAATAGCGATATTTATGTTCTCATTAGCTGGCATTCCTTTGCTAGCCGGCTTTTTTGGTAAATGGTATATTTTCCTTGCTGCCGTGGAAGCAGGATTAATTCCACTAGCAATTATTGGTTTTCTTGCAAGTGTCGTTGCCTGTTACTACTACCTACGTGTCATCAAGATTATGTTCTTTGATGAACCAACCGCTTCATTTGACGGCGAACACGGCGGCGCAGTTTCATTTGTTGTCGGTGCTGCTGCGGTATTGAATTCGCCTGTTAGTTTTCTGCTGATTTCACCACTTGTGGCAGCCGCTGCATGGGCATCCGGCGCTCTGTTATTTTAGTGACGACTAGTACAAACACAAATTGGGAAGCATTGGTGCCACAAGGCACTAATGCTTTTTTCATACCTGAATGCGACAGCACCAATACCCTTGCGGTAGAAGCTGGAAACAAAGGTAAAGTTGTGCCCAGTTGGTTCATAGCTGGCAAACAAAATGCAGGCAGAGGTCGTCGAGGCCGGCCATGGACATCAGAAACCGGTAATCTATTTTGTTCTTACCTTTTTCAACCTTCCGCTCAATTGTCGAATATAACACCTCTACCGTTTATTGTTGCCCTAGCTTTACGTGACACCCTTATCGCTCTTGGCTGCCACCCTGAACAGGTAAAATGCAAATGGCCGAATGATGTTTTGGTCAATGAACAAAAAATAAGCGGCATTTTAATTGAAAGCAGTACAGCCCACGCGGGCAATACAGGCTTTATCGTTATTGGTATCGGTGTAAACCTTGCACACACGCCTTCAGGCACACAGTTTATTGCGACATCGCTTACAGATATTCTGGATAAAACTTTAAGCCCGCAAACTGTGTTTAAAAAACTTGCCAAAAACTTAGCAGAACGATTGCAATCGTGGACGCAAGACCAGATGTCGTTGCTGGTTGAAGAATGGAGTGCATGTGCTTGGGGCCTTGGCAATCGCAGAGAGATTCGTACAAATGACGCTACTTTTCACGCCAGAGTGATGGGACTTGCGCCTGATGGTGCCTTAAAACTAAAGCTGGATGACGGCTCATCAAAGCAAATATATGCTGGTGACGTTTTTAAGTAAGCCTGATTTTAAGCACTAGGAAGAAAAGGACCACACAGATGTTGTTAACCATTGACGCAGGCAACACAAACACTGTCTTTGCATTGATTGATGGCAAAAACATTGTGGAACAATGGCGTATTTCAACTGGCGACCAACGTACAGCTGAAGAATATATGGTTTGGATTAGTCAGCTGATGGCGCTGCATAATCGTAAAACAGATGATGTTGAAGGTGCAATTATCGCGAGTGTTGTGCCTCAGGTTGTTTGGCCTCTTACACAGTTATGTAAAAAGTATTTTAACTGCAAGCCCATGATTGTCGGTGCACCAGATATCGACCTCGGCGTAGACGTACGAATAACCAATCCGCAAGAAGTAGGGGCTGACCGCCTTGTAAATGCTGTTGCAGCCAATGCAATATACGGCGCGCCGCTTGTTATCGTTGATTTTGGAACTGCTACAACATTTGATGTTGTTGGAGAAGACGGTGCGTACTTAGGTGGATTAATATGTCCTGGTATAAACCTGTCTCTCTCAGCTCTTCATCAGGCCGCAGCAAAATTACCTCGTATTGCCGTAATTGCACCCGACACAGATCGTGTTACAGGTAAGACAACACAAGAAGCTATGCAATTTGGTGTTTTTTGGGGCTATGTTGGCATGATTGAAGGATTAGTAGATCGGCTCAAGGCTGAGCATCGTGAAGATATGAAGATTTTGGCCACTGGTGGGCTTGCGCCTATTTTTGCAAATAGAACAGACGCAATTGATGAAGTTTCTGGCGAATTAACGCTTGAAGGCCTTCGCCTTATTTACGAACGGAATAGCTAATTTGGCTTATTTTTCAACTAACGATGATCGTTTGCTATTCCTACCATTAGGTGGATCCGGCGAAATTGGCATGAATTTGAATCTATACGGCCATAAAGGTAAGTGGCTCATGGTTGACTGTGGCATGTCATTCGCGGACGATCATTTTCCCGGCGTTGATCTCGTCTTTCCTGACCCATCCTTTATCGCAAGTGAGAAAGATCAATTACTTGGGCTGGTAGTGACCCACGGACATGAAGATCATATTGGTGCAATTCCATATATTTGGGACAGATTTGAATGCCCTATTTATGTTACCGCGTTCACAGCGGCTTTAGTGCGTGACAAGCTTCAAGAAGCAGGACTGACCGATCGTGTTGAGCTCCATGTTGTTAAAGCTGATGAAGCGTTTAAACTAGGCAGCTTCGAGATCACATATCTTGCGCTAGCACACTCCATTGCTGAAGGGCATGGCTTGGTTATTAAAACAGGTAAAGGTACACTTTTTCATACAGGTGACTGGAAACTTGATGATAATCCATTGATCGGACCTGTTTGTCCATCTGCCAAGCTAAAGGCGCTGGGAGAAGGGGGGGTTCTTGCGCTGGTTGGTGATTCAACTAACGTGTTTAACCTTGGCGAATCAGGCTCTGAGCTTGCGGTGCGCGACAGCTTAATTGCATTGTGCAAGGAAATGACTGGTCGCATTATAATCACTACGTTTGCATCAAATGTTGCGCGACTGGATACAGTTGGTGAAGTGGCTCGACAGACTGGTAGGCACCTCGTACTTCTTGGGCGCTCCATGCAGCGCATTAGTAAGGCCGCAATGGAAACGGGCTATCTGTCCAATTTTCCGCCAATGATGAACGAAGAAGACGCAGCGCATATCCCGCGCGACAAAGTACTTATCGTTTGCACAGGCTGTCAGGGTGAAAGCAGAGCGGCACTTTCGCGTATAGCACGCGATGAACATCGTCACCTTACGCTTTCCGAAGGCGATAATGTTATCTTTTCTTCGAAAATAATTCCTGGGAACGAACTCACACTTGGCCAGCTTTTCAATACACTTGCTGCGAACAAAATTAATGTCATTACTGAAAAAGACGAATTTGTCCATGTATCGGGGCATCCTGCGCAGGCTGAGCTCGCTAAAATGTACGAATGGACACGGCCTAAAGTAGCTATACCTGTTCATGGAGAAGCTAGACACTTACTCAAACATGCTGCTTTTGCACGCGCGCAAGGTGTTAAACATGCACTAGCGCCAAAGAACGGCGATGTTATTGAGATTACTTCTGAAGGTGCTTTTGTTGTTGATGAAGCGCCGGTTGGCCGGCTGATTCTTGATGGTGATGTCGTTACTGAAGCAGGTAATTTTGCTGTTACAGAGAGACGGCGGGCCAGTCAGCAGGGGTTTGTGACTGTAAGCCTTATTATAGCAGATGACGGTGTTGTTTCGGCAGAACCTCAACTTGCAATTTTGGGGCTACCTGCAAAAATACCGGAGCTATTATACGATACACTTCTAGATGCTGTCGAAGGTGCTATTGAACGAATGTCATCCAAAAAACGCCAAGATAATAACAGCGTCGAAGAAACAGTGCGCGTTGCTATCCGGCGTATTTGTCGCAGCTCTATCGGTAAGAACCCAGGTGTGGGAGTATTGATAACACGGCAAGATGAAATTGAATTTGCATAGTTATATTCAAGGGGAATACATGTGATTGGTAATCTAAATCATATTGCAATAGTAGTACCAGACCTTGCTGCTGCAAGCGAAGTATACCGCTCAACGCTAGGGGCCGATGTTTCTGATCCAAAAGACCTACCAGATCATGGTGTAACAACCGTATTCGTAAATTTACCGAATACTAAAATTGAGCTTTTGCACCCTTACGGTGAAAATTCACCAATTGCAAAGTTCCTTGAACGAAACAAAGATGGTGGCATGCATCATATTTGTTACGAGGTCGTCGACATTATCGCTGCAAGAGATAAGTTAAAGGCAGAGGGTGCTCGTGTTCTTGGCGACGGCGAGCCCAAGATTGGCGCGCACGGCAAACCAGTTTTATTTTTACATCCAAAAGACTTTTGCGGCACTTTGGTTGAAATTGAACAGGTGTAGACATGAATCCTGCAACCATTATTCTTGTTTACGTTATTGCGTGGTGGATGGTGTTTTTTGCAGCACTACCTGTCGGCGTTAAAGCCCAACACGAAAGCCCTGAAGATATGGTTAAGGGTAGCCCTGAGAGCGCTCCTGTTAATCCGAATTTGAAAACAAAAGCCAAAGTAACAAGTGTAATCGCTGCGGCGCTTACCATCGCATATTACTTTCTAGCCACGTCAGATCTTATAAATTTTCGGTAGTTTTGAATGTAATACATAATAAAAAAGCAAGGCTAAAATGCCTTGCTTTTTTAAATATCCAGACAGTGGTTTTTATCGCGTATATCGCAACCTACCGTATGAAGCACCCGTCCTCCCTGAGCGTGGACCACGTTAGCGTATAACCGCTTGTGCACTACATTCGTAGAAAATGATATTGATGTTGTCACCTGACATCTGCTTCGACGTCATCAATGTTCAGCTTTCTTTTCAAATGATGTGACTGATTTACAACATACCCGATAGCAACATGTTACATTGCCGTCCCACTTAAAATGCGAGATAATCATAAAACTCATTGCGTTAATTTACATTGAAGGCCAAAAGAAGCAC
The DNA here is from genome assembly GCF_025574485.1 of Kordiimonas aquimaris. Taxonomy (GTDB): domain Bacteria; phylum Pseudomonadota; class Alphaproteobacteria; order Sphingomonadales; family Kordiimonadaceae; genus Kordiimonas; species Kordiimonas aquimaris. The sequence goes on from NZ_JAOBPO010000003.1 coordinate 140,932, forward strand.
TATTATTTAGCGTATCTAATTGGAAATGTATTTATCATGCGTTTAAGCCGTTATTTTTTGCCAACACTTAAAGAAACTCCTGCAGAAGCGCAGATAGCTTCACACAGGTTGATGTTGCGTACAGGAATGGTGCGCCAAGGAGCCGCAGGTATATATAGCTGGCTACCACTCGGACTGCGCGTTTTGAAAAAAATAGAAGCTATCGTTCGTGAAGAGCAAGACAAGGCAGGGGCAATCGAAATGCTGATGCCTACAATACAATCATCTGAACTCTGGGAGGAAAGCGGTCGCTACGAAGACTATGGCAAGGAAATGCTGCGCATTGAAGACCGTCATGGACGGCACATGCTCTTTGGGCCAACAAATGAAGAAATGATAACGGATATTTTCCGCAGGGAAATCAAGTCATACAAAGACCTGCCTATAAATCTTTATCATATTCAGTGGAAATTTCGCGACGAAATCCGACCTCGCTTTGGTGTCATGCGTGGGCGTGAATTCTTGATGAAAGATGCGTACAGTTTTGACTTAACACCAGAGGATGGTGTGAAGTCATATAATGCTATGTTTGTTGCTTACCTGCGTACGTTTGCGCGTATGGGCCTAAAGGCCATTCCAATGCGTGCCGACACAGGGCCAATTGGTGGCGATCTGAGCCATGAGTTTATTGTGCTGGCAGACACTGGGGAAAGCGAAGTTTTCTTTGATAAAGGCTTCGATAAGTTTGACCCACTAGCGGTTCAACCAAACTTCGGTGACGACCTTCAACCCATTGTGGACCAATGGACGAGCCTTTATGCTGCCACAGAAGAAATGCACGATGACACTAATTGCCCCGTAAGTGATGACAGTCTTATTAAAGGACGCGGTGTAGAAATTGGGCATATATTTTTCTTTGGTGATAAATATTCGAAACCTATGGGGGCATCAGTTCAAAATGCGGAGGGAAAACCTGTTGATGTTCAAATGGGCTCATATGGTGTTGGTGTTTCACGGTTAGCTGGTGCAATCATTGAAGCTAGCCATGATGATAACGGTATTATCTGGCCAGAAGCCGTTGCACCTTTCAAGGTTGGCCTGATGAACCTTGGCCCTAAAGATGAAAACTGCACAAAAACTTGCGATACTATATATGAAGAGCTTCAGGAAAAAGGCGTTGAAGTACTTTATGATGATAGAAGCGTTGGAGCAGGGGCTAAATTTACCAATATGGACCTTATCGGGCTACCATGGCAGATAGCTCTTGGTAAACGAGGGCTGGAAAATGGCGTAGCGGAATTGAAGAACCGTGTCACCGGCGAAAAACAAGAAGTTGCCATCAATGATATTGCGTCAAAACTCGCTTCATAATTAGATAAAGGAACATTCATTGCTTGCTCGCGGTTATGAAGTTGCAGTTGCTAAACGTTACATTCTACGCCCACCTTCGGACGGGTTTATATCGTTGAATGCTATACTTTCAGCCATCGCTATTGCTATCGGCGTATGGGCACTTATCTTTGTAATGTCGATCATGAACGGTTACCGCGTAAACCTGCTTGATAAAATACTCGGCTATCATGGTCATGTTCTTGTGCAAGGATACGGCGGCCAAATCGCTGATTATGAAAACCTGACAAATGAGCTCTCAGCCATACCAGGGGTCGTATCAGCTTTGCCATTTAGCGAGTCACAAGTGATGTTAACTAACCGTGGTCGTGCGCTTGGTGCATTGGTTCGCGGCTTACCTGATGATCACTTTAAGGAAAATAAACTGAATGTTACCAGTGTAGTATCAGGCACTCTTGAATCAACACTTGAAGATAGAGGTGTTGTTCTCGGTGTGGAGCTAGCAAGAAATCTAGGGGTTAACGTTGGCGATGAAGTTACTATTGTCAGCCCAAACGGTGTAGCTACACCGTTTGGTTCAACACTCAGATACCTTGCATATCCAGTCTCGGCAATCGTCGAGATTGGTGTTTATCAGTTTGACGAAAGCTTTGTTGGTATGCCCCTTTCTGAAGCGCAGCGGTTTTTCCGCATGGGCGATACGGTTACCAATATCGAATTTTTTCTTGATGACCCCAACATGGTAGATGAATTGGCTCCCCAAATGCAGGAAATAACAGGCAACCGCGCGTTTGTACGTGGTTGGCGTAGCTTCAATTCTGCCTTATTTGGCATACTGCAGTCAGAACGTGTCATGATGTTTATCGTTCTGTCACTCATAATATTGGTAGCTGTTTTCAACATTGCTTCCAGTTTGTTTATGTTAGTGAAAGACAAACGAGCCGACATCGCCATTTTACGCACCATGGGCGCTACGAGCGCGTCGATAAGACGCATATTTGTAACCGTTGGTCTTGTCATCGGTTTGGCCGGGATTATGTTTGGTGCATTACTTTCCGCTGCATCAATCTACTATGTCGATGAATTGAAGTACGGCGTTGAAACGATACTTGGCATCAATGTGTGGGATCCATCGGTTCGTTTTCTGAGCGAACTGGACGCTATCGTTGACTGGACAGAAACCTCTCTAACGCTAATCCTCGCCATAATCCTCACATTTCTGGCAACTATTGTTCCGGCAGGACGGGCAGCCAAACTCGATCCGGTTGAGGTTCTCAGGTATGAGTAGGCTTTAAAATGGAACACACAATAGCATTAGAACTTAAGGAAATTACCCGCACCTTCACGCAGGGTTACAAAACAATTGATGTTCTCAAAGGTATAGATGTCACCATCAACGCAGGTGAACTTGTTGCACTTGTCGGTGCCTCTGGATCAGGGAAATCCACTTTATTGCAAATTGCAGGCCTTTTAGACCAACCAAGTAATGGCAATGTGTCGATAGACTCTGAGGATACAGCAGGTCTCAATGATGACCGGCGGACTCAAGTGCGGCGAGAAAAGCTTGGTTTCATATATCAGTTTCATCACCTTATGCCTGAATTTACAGCACTTGAGAATGTCGCATTAGCGGCACGAATAGCCAACTTTAACGATAAAGAAGCGACGCAGTCTGCAACTGATATTCTCATACGTCTTGGTTTAAAGGAACGTTTTGATCACGTGCCTGCTCGCCTATCTGGCGGAGAGCAGCAGCGTGTTGCTATTGCACGTGCTCTTGTTACAAAGCCAAAACTTATCCTCGCTGATGAACCAACAGGAAACCTGGACGAAGAAACCGCGACTAAAGTGTTTGAGTTGCTAATTGAAATTGTTCGTGATTTTGGCGTTTCAGCATTCATTGCTACGCATGACAAATCACTGGCCTCAAAAATGGATAGGCAACTTTTCTTGCGAGAAGGTATTTTGCGTTCGGAATGAACCATCACACTTGAGCCATCTCCCGAACCGCGTTAATCTCATGCCTCATCTTGGGAGAGGGAATAATGACAAGTATTTTAGCTGAAATTAATTGGCTAGCAGTTTTTGCTGGCGGAATTATATATATGTTTGTTGGTGGCCTTTGGTACGGCCCGATAGCAGGCAAAGCCTGGCTTGAAGAAATGGGTATGACTGAAGAAGAAGTCAAAGCATCAGGTAGCCCTACAGGTGCCATGATTAAAAGCTTCATCGCTTCGCTATTTCTTACCTTTGGTATGGCATTTCTCTTTAATATGATGGGAATAACAAACGCAGACTGGATACACGGTGCGATTTCTGGCGCATTTATGGCGCTGTTGATTGTTGGTGCTGCTACATTCCCAAATTATGCGTTCGAAAGTAAAACAACACGGCATTTTATCATTCATCTTGGTAGCACAACTGTTGCCATGACCTTAGTTGGGGCCATGCTGGCCGCTTGGCAGTAATTGTTTGGAGTAATTCTTTATGCCCTATGCTGATTTTGTACACCTACGTGTGCATACGGCTTATTCTTTGTCTGAAGGTGCTATTCACGTCAAAGACTTGATTAAGCAATGCATAGGGCATCATATGCCCGCAGTTGCCGTTACAGACACAAATAACATGTTTGGTGCACTGGAATTTTCTACTTACACTGCCGAAGCGGGAATACAGCCAATAATTGGTGTGACCATAACTGTTGGCACACCTTGTGGCACTAAAGAAATTTCAAAAAAAGCATCAAAGGCCAATGACGAAACAAGCAAGCTAGTCCTAATTGCTCAATCTAACGTCGGGTATCAGAACCTGATGAAAATAGTTTCGAAAGCTCACCTAGAGAGCGATCCACAGTCAGGTGTTCATTTTAATATCGAAGATTTTGAGAACTTTACAAGTGACATAATATGTCTTTCAGGTGGCCCAGAAGGCCCGGTTGGACGCTTGCTATTATCCGGAAAATCAGAAGAAGCAGAATCGTGTTTCTTGCGCCTTAAAGCTTTATTCGATGATCGACTTTACTGCGAGATCATGCGCCATGGGACTGATGAAGAAAATGCAACCGAAGATGCATTTCTAGACTTAGCTTACGAACACAATGTCCCGATCGTAGCGACAAATGAACCATACTTCATTAGCCCTGATATGTATGAGCCACATGATGCCCTTCTATGCATGGCAGAAAGCACATATGTTGCGGTAACCGAGCGACGTAAACTTAATGCTGAATATCGTTTTAAAACAGCAGAGGAAATGAACACTCTTTTCTCTGACTTACCAGAGGCGATTGAAAACACTATTAAAATAGCACAACGCTGCCATTTCAAAGTCGACATTATAGACCCGTTATTGCCAAACTTTACCAGCGGCCTTGATGTATCTGAAGCGGACATGCTGCGCGTAGACTCGAAAGATGGCCTGCGACAACGCCTCGATAAAAAAGCTAAAATTGAAAAGCTAAAAGCCGGCAATGATCAAGAGTGGGAAAAAGAATATTGGGATAGGTTAGATTTTGAGCTTGATGTGATTAATCAGATGGGTTTCCCGGGTTATTTTCTTATCGTTGCTGACTTCATACAATGGGCGAAAGATAATGATGTTCCTGTCGGTCCTGGTCGTGGCTCAGGCGCAGGTTCTGTTGTTGCTTGGGCGCTTAAAATTACCGATCTTGACCCATTACAATTTTCGCTGCTGTTTGAACGTTTCTTAAATCCAGAACGTATATCAATGCCAGATTTTGACGTTGATTTCTGTCAGGACAAACGTGAATTGGTAATAAAATATGTGCAAAAAAAATACGGATATGACCGTGTTGCACAAATCATTACATTCGGAAAATTACAAGCTCGCGCAGTTGTGAAAGCATGTGGCAGGGTTCTTCAACAGCCGCACGGCGCTACAGACCGCCTGTCAAAGATGATACCCAATGACCCAACTGCACCAACAACATTGCAGGAAGCAATCGACGGCGAACCAAGACTTAGATCAGAGATTGATTCAGATGAGCTTACACGCCGTGTTATGGAGCGCGCGCTTAAACTAGAAGGTTTTTATGCCCATTCATCAACACACGCGGCTGGTGTAGTAATCGGTGATCGGCCTCTCGATGAATTAGTGCCTCTATACCGTGACCCTAAATCAGACATGCCAGTTACACAGTTTAATATGAAATGGGTAGAGCAGGCGGGTCTGGTTAAGTTTGATTTTCTCGGCTTAAAAACCCTAACGGTTTTGCAACGCGCTGTTGCATATGTCGCGAAACGCGGGATCGATATTGATATTGATAACTTGCCTCTGGACGACAGAACTTCATATGAAATGCTTCAAGCGGGTACTGCAGCAGGCGTATTCCAGCTTGAGAGCTCAGGCATGCGGTCAGTATTGAAAGGACTAAAGCCAGATAAATTTGAAGATATTATCGCGATTGTTGCTCTATACCGCCCAGGACCTATGGCAAATATTCCAACCTACATTGACCGTAAACACGGTCGTGAAGAGGTTGAATATCCGCATGAAATTTTAGCTGAAATTCTTGACGAAACATACGGCGTTATCATTTACCAGGAACAGGTGATGCAAATTGCACAGCTGATGTCAGGCTACAGCCTAGGCGAAGCCGACATTCTTCGCCGTGCAATGGGTAAAAAAATCAAAGAGGAGATGGATAAACAGCGTGGTCGTTTTTGCGATGGTGCGGTTGAACGAGGCATTGATGCTGAAAAAGCCAGCTATATTTTTGACCTCGTAACTAAATTTGCATCATATGGTTTCAATAAATCACATGCTGCTGCTTATGCTTTGGTTGCATACCAAACGGCATATATGAAGGCTAATTATCCTGCTGAATTCATGGCTGCGATCATGACACTGGATATGGGGAACACTGACAAACTGGCTGCTTTCAAACAAGAGCTACAACGAATGGAAGTGCCTTTACTGTTACCGGACATCAATAAATCCGACGTATCGTTTGTTGTTGAAGCAATGCCGGAATCATACTGCGAGGAAGACGATCCACGTCACAACCTTGCTGTCAGATACGCGCTAGGCGCAATCAAAGGTGTTGGTGAAAAAGCAATGGAATCGATCATCCATGAACGTGCTGAAAATGGGCCCTTCAAGGACATGTTTGATTTTTCAGATCGCATTGACCCTAAACTAGTTAATAAACGCCAAATGGAGCGCTTGGCATCAGCCGGCGCATTCGATAGTCTATTGGAAGGTCGTTCACAAGCCTTTGCTGCTGCTGAAATTCTGATGCGTATGGCGCAGCGTATGGCAGAAGAACGTGCTAGCAATCAAGTAAGCTTGTTCGCCGACGCTTCAATGGAAACAATTGATCGTCCAGCATTGCCAATCGTAAAAAGTTGGACTCCGACGGAACAGCTTGAGCAAGAAAAGAAAGCACTTGGCTTTTACCTTTCTGCTCACCCACTAGATGCCTATACGACCATTCTGGAGCGAGAGCGCATCGTTTCAGCGAAAGATGTGATGACTGACTCCGTTCTAATTGGGCAAACCGTTAACATGGCAGGCGCCATTGCTGGATACCGGGAAGGGACAAGTAAACGCGGCAACAAGTTTGGCAGGTTGACATTGTCTGACCGTACAGATGCTTATGAGCTCATGTACTTTGGGGATGATATAGAAACTATGCGCCGCCTTGTTGATGAAGGCGCTCCTGTTGTTGTAGCGGTCTCTATCAGGCGCCGCGATGACGATGATAGCGTCGGTTTATCTTGTCGAAGCATCGACTCCCTAGAGCAAGTGGCAGCCAGATCATCAAAAGGGTTGTTCATCGATGTAGAAGACCCGGCATGCTTTGATTCTATTAAAGCCGTATTAGACCGAAAGTCCGGCGGTAAGGGCAGGGTAACTGTTAAATTTCCTGTCGCAGAGGATAGCCGTGTTGCGGAATTTAGATTACCCGGAGGTTATAAAGTGTCACCAGAGCTGCGGCAGGCAATAGCTGCTGAAATTGGCATATTATCGGTTGAAGAAGTATAAATTTCTTATGAGTGATAACAAAGCTATACCGCCAGCATATCCAGCTGCCTCTATATTGTTAATACGTGATGGGCGCACCGGCATGGAAGTTTTAATGATGGAGCGCGCCAAGACCATGCGTTTTGCTCCTGGTGCATTTGTGTTTCCAGGCGGAAAGGTTGACCAGCAAGACACACAGTTATGGCGCTGGAAGCGTTATTTGAAAAATGAGCGCACAGTGCCCAAGGACTTTGCTTTTCGTATCGCAGCCTTACGCGAACTTCACGAAGAAGTAGATATTGTCTTAAGTAACAATCCGATGAAAGCGACACTCTCTAAATCAAAGCCGTTCGAAGCTGCATTGATTGAGCAAAATGCACAGTTATCACTTAATGCAATGGTACCTTTCGCGCACTGGGTAACTCCGGAAACAATGCCTCGCCGCTTTGATACTCATTTTTACCTGGCTGAAGATATAGGTCATTATGAAAAACATGACGGAAATGAAGCTATTTCTGCGAGGTGGGTAAAACCCAGAGAAATATTAGCTGACTGGGCAGCCGACCAAATACCTCTTATGTTTCCAACGCGCCTAAACCTTATGAAATTAGCCCGTTCCAGCACAGTAAAAGCAGCTCTTTTAGCCAGTAAGCAAGCCCCTGTTGTTCGCATATTGCCAGAGTTTTCGAAGAAAGGCCGTAAGATTGATCTCACTATTTTGCAAAACTCTGGCTATGACGTTTCGGAGGCTACCGAACGCGAATTATCGGTTGAAACGGTAAAATCATAAAGTTAGCTAAGAAAACGCTTGATATTCAGTATTTACAGGCCTATATGGACCCCGACTTCACACGCAGGGGTCGGCAGTCTACTGTGTTGGTAGAACGCCATCCGGTGTTGGTATGAGTATTTAAACGCATATTAACGCAACCCTGTGGAGGATTAACCGGAAAAGGATTTAGAATTATGGCAATGCCTGTCGTAGATATGCGTGCGCTTTTAGAAGCTGGCGTACACTTTGGTCACCAAACCCACCGTTGGAACCCTAAAATGGCGTCGTATATATACGGCGACCGTAACGGTATTCACATCATTGACTTGTCACAAACCGTTCCCTTTATGACCCGCGCTCTGCAAACAGTAAGAGACGTAGTCGCTGGTGGTGGTCGTGTACTTTTTGTTGGTACTAAACGCCAAGCATCCCCAATCATTGCTGAAGCAGCAAAACGTTGCGGTCAGTACTATGTCAATCACCGTTGGCTCGGTGGGATGATGACAAACTGGCAGACAATTTCTCAATCTATCAAGCGTTTGAAACAGCTTGATGAGCAACTTGGTAAAGAGCACACAGGCCTTACTAAAAAAGAAACGCTGCAAATGACACGTTTGCGCGACAAGCTAGAGCTGTCACTTGGTGGTATCCAAGACATGGGTGGACTGCCTGATCTTGTGTTTGTTGTTGATACAAACCGTGACGACATTGCAATTGCTGAAGCAAATCGCCTCAAAATACCTGTAATTGGTGTTATCGATACCAACTCTAAGCCAGACGGTGTAGATTTCCCAATCCCTGGTAATGACGACGCAACGCGCGCCATTCGCCTATATTGTGACTTGGTCGCGGGCGCTGTTCTTGACGGCATTCAAGCTGACTTAGCTGCAAAAGGCGTTGACCTTGGTGCTGCAGCGGCTGCACCAGCAGAAGTTGTTGCTGAACCAGTAGCAGAAGAAGCAACAACAGAAGTAGCTGTTGAAGAAGTTCCTGCTAAAGCAGAAGAAGCTGCACCAGCTGAAGAAGCAAAAGAAGAAAAGAAACCTGCCGCGAAGAAGGCTCCAGCAAAAAAAGCTGCTGTAAAAAAGCCTGCAGCTAAAAAAGCTGAGCCAGCGAAAAAAGCACCAGCAAAAAAAGCTGCTGCCAAGAAACCAGCGGCGAAAAAGGCTCCAGCGAAAAAAGCTGACGCTGAATAATAAACCAATGCTGTTAAGCCTGCGCATATCATGCTCAGGCTTAATGCATTTTTCACTCACTCTATGAGAGACCGCAAGGAGACCTTCGATGGCACAAATTACTGCCGCTCTCGTTAAAGAACTGCGCGAAATTTCTGGCGCAGGCATGATGGACTGTAAAAAAGCACTCGGCGAAAACAACGGTGATCTTGACGCTGCTGTTGATTGGCTGCGTACAAAAGGTTTGGCCGCTGCTGCGAAAAAATCTGGCCGTGTAGCTGCTGAAGGTTTGGTTGCAGTTAAAGCAACTGGAACAAAAGCTGTCGCTGTAGAAATTAACTCAGAGACAGATTTTGTTGCACGTAACGAGCAATTCCAAGAATTTGTTTCTAGCGTTGCATCTGTTTCAATGGAAACAGGCAATGATATGGACGCATTGGCTGCTGCAACATACCCAGGGGCATCAAAAACTGTTGCTGAAACATTAACAGACACAATTGCTAAAATTGGTGAGAACATGACATTGCGTCGTGCAGCAACCGTTGAAGTTGATACTGGCCTTGTTGCTACATATATCCACAGTTCTGTTGCTGATGGAATGGGCAAGATTGCCGTTCTTGTTGGCTTGAAATCAGAAGCTAGTGAAGATGTACTTGCACCACTTGGCAAACAACTAGCTATGCATATCGCCGCGGCAAACCCAGCATCACTGAATGAAGCTGACCTTGACCCGGAACTTGTTGAGCGTGAGAAACAGGTTCAAATTGAAAAGGCACGCGAGTCTGGTAAGCCAGAAGAAATCATTGAAAAAATGATTATTGGTCGCATGCGTAAATACTTTGAAGAAGTTGTACTGTTGAACCAGATTTTCGTAATTGATGGTGAAACGCCAGTAAACAAGGTTATCGCTGCTGCTGCCAAAGAGGCAGGTACCGCAATTGAACTTACTCAATTTGTTCGCCTTGAAATGGGTGAAGGTCTTGAGAAAAAAGAAGATGATTTTGCCGCTGAAGTAGCTGCTGCTGCAGGCGTTTAAGTCAATCTGCTCTATTTAAAGGCTCGAGCTTCCCGCTCGGGCCTTTTTTGTATCCATTTTAATAAAATTGACTTTTCTGCACATTCAAATGTGGTCAATAGTGCTCTAAGCGGATAAGCTGCACAACACTGTGGGGGCAGCACTATTCAGTGTAGGAACAAAAGGGTTAAAAATGTCTCAGACACCACTCTACAAACGCATCCTTTTAAAATTATCTGGCGAAGCTTTAATGGGCAATGGCTCATATGGCATTGACCCTGAAACGGCTGCACGCGTATCGCGTGAAGTTAAGCAGGCGAGAGATATTGGAACCGAAGTATGTATCGTTGTTGGGGGAGGAAATATATTCAGGGGCATTAAAGGTGCAGCAGAAGGTTTAGATCGTTCTACTGCTGATCATATGGGTATGCTGGCAACAGTGATGAACGCCTTGGCATTGCAAAACGCTTTAGAAAAAGTAGGGGTGGACACACGCGTTCTCTCAGCAATCCCGATGGCAAGTGTCAGCGAACCATATATTCGGCGCCGCGCCATACGCCATTTGGAAAAGGGGCGTGTTGTTATTTTTGCCGCGGGCACGGGAAATCCATTCTTCACAACAGATACAGCAGCAGCACTGCGCGCCGCTGAAATGAACTGTGACGCCTTACTTAAGGGAACACAAGTTGACGGCGTATACAATGCTGATCCGAAACTTGACCTAAGTGCAACAAGATATGAAAAATTAAGTTATATGGATGTGTTAAGCCAAGACCTTAAGGTAATGGATGCATCAGCTATTTCTTTGAGTAGAGAGAATAACATTCCTATCGTTGTGTTTTCTATTCACACTGAGAACGAGCTGGTTAATGTCCTTAACGGCGCTGGTACATGCACAACTGTAGGCTAGGAGAGACGATATGAGCAACGATGAGATTGACCTTGATGATATTGAACGCCGGATGAAAGGTGCTGTAGAAGCACTTCGGCATGAGTTTGCTGGCTTGCGGACAGGCAGGGCAACCACGAGCCTTTTGGACCCAGTTGTCGTTGACGTTTACGGTGCAAGCATGCCGCTTAATCAAGTTGGCACTGTAACGGTGCCTGAACCTCGCATGCTCTCGGTACAAGTTTGGGATAAGGCAAATGGACAGGCTGTGGAAAAAGCCATACGCAATGCCGGGCTGGGCCTTAATCCGATGCTCGATGGACAACTTGTTCGTATTCCTATTCCGGAGTTGAACGAAGAACGCCGGGCTGAACTCGCTAAAGTTGCCGCAAAATATGCAGAGCAGGGACGCATTGCTATCCGGAATGTTCGCCGCGATGGTATGGATACTCTAAAGCGGCAAGAAAAAGACAAATCTATTAGCGAAGATGATCACAAAATGTATGCTGATGAAGTACAGGAACTGACAAATCAGTACGTCGCAAGCATCGATGAAACATTGCAGGCAAAAGAAGCAGAAATAATGCAGGTTTAAGCAAATGGTTTTGCAAGCTGTCGCAGACATACCTGCTGAAACAGGCCAGGCGCCCACACCACCTAAGCATGTTGCCATCATTATGGATGGCAATGGCCGCTGGGCTGCTCGCTCTGGAGTGTCTCGCAGCAGAGGCCATCGTAAGGGCGCTGACGCCGTAAAAGAGGCGATAGAGGGCGCTATTATCAATAACGTACAGTATTTAACTCTGTATGCGTTTTCATCGGAAAACTGGAACCGACCAGAAGACGAAGTAACTGACCTGATGGGCTTGTTGAAAATGTATCTTAAAAAAGAGATACGTACACTCAACAAAGAAGGTGTTTGCCTAAAAGTTATTGGTTGCCGCGATACACTTTCCCCAGACATTCTGAAACTGATTGATAAAGCCGAGGCGCTTACGAAAAGCAATACTCGAATTACACTCGTGATAGCTCTTAGTTACGGTTCACGCGATGAAATTACTCTTGCAGTAAAAGAGATTGCATCCAAGGTCGGTCTAGGAACGCTAAAACCTAATGATATTTCAGAGAAAACAATCGAGGAACATCTGTTCACAAGTAAAATACCTGATCCGGACCTGCTAATTAGAACGAGTGGTGAGCAACGCCTTTCAAACTTTTTGTTATGGCAGTCAGCTTATACTGAATTTTTGTTCTTACCTGTTTTGTGGCCTGATTTTACACAGCAAACGTTTACTGATGCAGTTTTAGAGTTTCAATCTCGAGACCGCCGCTATGGTGCAAGGCCATAATTGTTGGGCAAGGACTCACATAAATGCCACTAGGTTTATCAGATAACCTTTTTAAGCGAATTATTTCGGCATTAGCGCTTCTGCCTGTCGTGCTGGGCGCGATATATCTTGGTGATTGGTGGTTCTATACGCTTCTCGTTATAGGTGGCTACATGATGACCACTGAATGGCACATGATGTTAAAAAATAATCAAAAGCCATACATCATAGGATCGTTTCTATGCGTATCCACACTTCCTTTGCCAATTCTTGTTTTTCAAACAGAAGAAACACAGTTTGCATTGTGGACAATTGGAATCATCCTGCTGTTTGCACTAATTTTACTCTTATACAGACCGGCCAAACTCAGCCAAATCGATAGTTCAGCCAGTGTAGCAACAAGCTTATCAGGTGTTGCTTATATTGGATTAGCAATTTTGTCTTTAATGTGGTTACGGCATTTAGATAATGATGGCTTGTTGGTTATTTGGTTGTTTTTTGCTGTATGGGCAATGGATGTTGGCGGGTATTTTGCGGGTAAGTCAATTGGCGGACCAAAACTAGCTCCGTCGATAAGCCCCAAGAAAACATGGGCAGGGTTAATTGGTGGCATGTTGTTAGCCGCATTGGTGTCACTGGTTATCAGTTATCTATTTGGGTGGGGCACACCGCTGAATTTTGCAATCGCTGGTGCAGTTGTCGCATTAGTCGCACAACTTGGTGACCTATACGAAAGTGCTATCAAGCGACATATGGATATTAAAGATAGTGGATCAATTATTCCCGGCCATGGCGGTATTCTTGATCGTGTGGACGGTATTATTTTTGCCGCACCTTTTACCGCGCTCGTTATTGCTGTCGCTATTCTAAACGGTGCAGGGCAATAAATGAGCACCGTTAAGCCAAGACGTATTACTGTATTAGGAGCCACCGGCTCTATTGGCATGAGTACTCTCGATTTAGTGCGCCGTAATCCAGACAAGTTTATCATTTCTGCCTTAACCGCTAACAGCAATGCACAAGCTCTAGCAAAGCTTGCGATTGAATTTAACGCAGAACTCGCAGTTGTTGCTGACCCAAAGCAATATAGGCTTCTAAAGGAGCTACTGGCCGGTACTGCTATTCAAATAGCAGTTGGAGAAGAGGGGTTGATACAAGCTGCAACGCTCAATGCAGATTTTGTAATGTCAGCCATTGTAGGAGCTGCCGGCTTAAGGCCGACTTTATCTGCTATAAGATGCGGCACAACTATTGGCCTCGCTAACAAAGAAAGCCTTGTCTGCGCTGGCGATATTATGATGCAAGAAGCGATAACGCATAAGACAAAAATCATGCCTGTCGATTCTGAACATAATGCAATTTTTCAGGTTTTTGATAACGCCGAAAACAATAGCGTCGAGAAAATCATATTGACCGCTTCAGGCGGTCCGTTTTTGGGCCGAGACCAGAAAAGCCTAAAAAATGTCACCCCCAGCGAAGCCATTAAGCATCCAAACTGGGAAATGGGTCAAAAAATATCGATCGATTCTGCCACAATGATGAATAAAGGCCTTGAAGTTATCGAAGCCTTTCATCTCTTTCCTGTCTCGACTAAACAAATTGAAGTATTGGTACATCCACAGTCCGTTATACATTCCATGGTTCAGTATGTAGATGGAAGTGTTCTCGCTCAACTTGGCAGCCCGGATATGCGTACGCCAATTGCATACAGTCTTGCATGGCCTGAACGCATGCATGCTCCGGTTGATCGCTTATCTCTTGCTGAAATAGGGCAACTTTCATTTTTTACGCCTGATTTGGAAGCTTTCCCTTGCTTGCGTCTCGCGACAGAAGCTCTGCATGCAGGAGGTAGTGCTTCCATTGTTTTAAATGCTGCCAATGAAATTGCTGTTGAAGCATTTTTAAACAAGAAAATTTCTTTTACGGATATTTCATCTGTTGTTCAGGAAGTATTAGGCAAAAACGACATGAAAGCGCCACATTCACTTTCGATGGTGTTCGAAATAGATGAGAATGCGCGACGAAATGCAGAAAATACAATTTTAAACTCATTTTTATAAAACATTCGCGGTATAAACACGGATGCAAACGACATAGCGATATGGAAGACTAAAATGGAAACTGAAGGTCCAGGTTTACTATTTACGATTGCTGCCTTTATAGGCGGGTTTTCAATTCTGGTTTTTATTCACGAATGGGGTCATTTTATTGTTGCCCGTATATTCGGTGTAAAAGTGGATACTTTCTCTATCGGTATGGGAAAAGAACTTTTTGGCCGTACTGATCGCAACGGTACCCGCTGGAAAGTTAGTGCATTTCCAATAGGAGGGTATGTTAAATTCTTTGGAGATGCATCTGCCGCCAGTAACCCTGGTGACATTCCAAATGACATGCCAGAACACGAGAAAGCCGTTTGTTATCATTTCAAACCTCTCTGGCAACGTGCGCTTATCGTCTTTGCCGGTCCAGCAGTTAACCTTATTGCTGCGGCTGTAGTTTTTGCAGGTTTCTTCCTTAATTACGGCGTCGGCATATCTGAGCCTATTATTGCTAGTGTACAGGAAGAGTCGGCTGCTGAAGCCGCTGGGCTATTGGTAGATGACAGAATTCTGTCTGTTAACGGCGACACCATTGAGCGTTTCAGTGATGTTGGTGCCATTATCCGTCTTTATCCAGCAGGCCGTGTGCCAATTGTCATTGAAAGATCAGGTAATACACAAACGGTTATGGTTGAACTCGGAGTTCGCTATATGGAAGACCGGTTTGGCAACCGCTATCCATATGGCCACCTAGGTGTACAATCTCCGCCATTAACGCGAGTGGAATTAGGCCCAATTGGAGCACTCGGCGAGGGTTTCCGTCAAACAGCCTCAATGGCCGACAGTATGTTTACAACGCTTGGTCAAATGGTAATCGGTTTACGTTCTGTAAAAGAGTTAGGTGGTCCAGCGCGTATAGCCAACATGGTGGGTGAAGCCGCCCATATTAGTTTCGAAAATTTTGTTTGGATCCTTGCTATCCTCTCTCTAAATCTAGGCATAGTTAATTTATTACCGATTCCAATGCTGGATGGTGGTCATTTGTTGTTCTATGGCTTGGAGGCATTGAAGGGGTCACCACTTAGTAAGAAGGCCCAAGAAGTCAGTTTTACTGCCGGAATGGCAATAATGTTCATTTTTATGGTTCTTGTGACATTGAATGACTTGCAATCCATGGCACTCTAGGCCAATTTCACCGCCATTATGCAGAAGACTTTTAGATTGGGTCAAAACTTGAGTTTATTACCTATGCGCATTATCAAGCCCGTGTTGTTGTTTTTGGGTTTATATCTGTCCTTTATTCTAGGCAGCAATGCAACTGCACAACAACCCGCTGCAGAGCAGCAGGTGCCGATCATTCAACAAATCAGCGTTTCGGGTAACGAGCGTGTTGAACCGGAAACAATTGCATCTTATTTATCAGTTCGCCCTGGTGACCCTTTTGATCCCTCATTGCTTGACGCGAGCCTAAAATCTTTGTTCGCCACCGGTTTGTTTTCTGATGTTGAGCTAACGGAGCGCGGCGGCGCGTTGATCGTCCGCGTTGTTGAAAATCCAATTATCAACCGGATTATTTTTGAAGGTAATAAGAAGCTTGATAACGAAGAACTTGCTGAAGAAGTTCGCTTACGCCCACGTCAGGTATTTACACGGGCACGCGTTCGTTCAGATGTTCAACGCATGCTTGAGCTGTACCGCCGTTCTGGCCGTTTCGCTGCCATCATCGAACCCAAAGTAGTACAACGTGAACAAAACCGCGTCGATTTGGTTTTTGAAATTCAAGAAGGCCCAAAAACCAAAGTAAGTAAAATCAACTTCATTGGTAACAAAGTATACGGCGATGGCGACCTGCGTGACGTGTTGGCAACAAAGCAAGCACGTTGGTGGAAAATTTTTACTTCTAATGACACATTTGACCCTGACAGGCTTGCATACGATCAACAGGTTTTGCGTCAGCACTATCTTAATGAAGGTTACGCTGACTTTCGGGTAGTGTCAGCCGTATCAGAGCTTACGCCGAACCGTGAAGATTTCTTTATTACCTTCACTGTCGAAGAAGGCGAGATTTACACCTTTGGTGAAATCAAGGTGGAAAGTGAAATACGCGACATTAATGAAGACCTGTTTCGTGCATTCTTGTTGATGCGTGAAGGTGCAAATTATAACGCTGAAGCAATTGAAAACTCAATTGAATCACTTTCAAATGCAGCTGGTTTACTTGGTTATGCATTTGTTGATGTGCGACCGCAAATTAACAGAGACCGTGAAAACCGGATCATGAACATTACATTCCGTATTCTTGATGCACCGCGTGTTTATGTGGAGCGCATTAATATTAAAGGTAACGTTGTAACCCTTGACAAAGTTGTCCGCCGTGAATTCCGTTTGCAAGAGGGCGATGCTTTCAACTCTGCACTTGTTTCGCGGTCTGAAAATCGTTTGCGCCGTCTAGATTTCTTCCGTGAAGTTGAAATTGAGCAACTGCAAGGCTCGTTGCCGGACCGACTTGTGCTAGATGTAACTGTCGATGAGCAGGCAACTGGTGAATTGAACCTTGGGGCAGGCTTTTCCAGTTTGGAAAACTTTATTTTCGACTTCTCAATTCGCCAGCGAAATTTCCAAGGTAAAGCACATGATTTACGCCTCGGCGTTCGTTTATCTGGCACACGACAAGAAATTGACCTCGGCTTTACAGAGCCGTATTTCTTGGGTCGCCGCGTTGCAGCAGGCTTTGATATATTTGCACGTAGAATTGATTCTACAAACTTTGGTTCATTTTTTAACACCAACTCACTTGGCTTTTCCTTAAGAGCAGGTATGGCGCTTAATGAATACTGGACATTGTCTACACGCTACACACTGCGTCAGGATGATGTTTCTGTGCCAAATGGTTTGTTGAACTCCACATTCGCGTCCTTTGTTAGCAACGTTCAAGCCTCCTTGAACGGGGACCCAGCTAATGACCAGCTTGTTTTGGATCGGTTTGACCTTAACAACGACGGTGAGATTACCGCTGATGATTTTGATACTAACGCTGACGGGGACTTTAGCGATGTTGAGTTAGCGGTGGGTCTTGGACGTTCGCTTCAGGAATCTCTCGGAAAACGTTTCCAGTCAATTGTTGGATACTCTTTAAACTACAATACACTTAATAGCTTCATTCGACCAACTAGAGGTAATCGCATAACCTTTAGCCAGGACTTTGCAGGACTCGGCGGCGATGTAAGATATATTAGAAGCCAGTTAAATCTTGATAACTATTGGACACCTTGGGCAGGTTGGACCTTCCGCTTAGGTGGTGAAGCTGGATTAATTGAAGGGTTAGGACAAGGCATTCTGGTTTCTGATCGCTTCTATATTGGTGGCCCACGTATTCGTGGTTTTGATATCGCAGGGATCGGACCACGCGACTTCTCAGGCACAACCACAGGCTCAAGAAGCGCACGTGGTGGCACCGCATTCTATATTACTCGCGGCGAGCTTTTCTTCCCGTTAGGGGATGCTGCGCTTGAATCTGGCATTAATGCATCTGTATTCGTTGACGCTGGCTCCTTGTTCCGCGGCCAAATTGATGATAGTCCCAATTGTGAATTTAGTAGAAGAGAGTTCGAGGACTTCCAAACTGCGTCAGCAGAAGATCCTTCACTCGTATTTGGTTTTAATACCAACTGTATCGCAGGTGATTCAATATCACCTCGTGTAGCCGTTGGTATTGGCTTCTCATGGCAGTCGCCATTTGGGCCATTCCGTATCGATTTAACACGTGCTCTTAAGCGTCAGCTTGGTGACCGTACACAAACGCTACAGTTCAATGTAGGCACAACATTTTAAAAGTTCATGGGGTATAACAATGAACACCGTACTTAAAACGATCAAATTTGCGACAGCTGGCCTATTGGCAGCGGCAACAATATCAACTGCTTCACTTGCAGACATCCTGCTAGTTGATGACGAGCGTGTTGAGCGTGAAGCTGCTGCATACAAAGACTTTAACTTACAGACGACGCAAATTCGCGAGTCTATTCTGGCACTACGTAATCGCCTCGCACGGGGTGGTACATTTGAGCAAGCACTTGCCGATTTTTCAAATCGTCAAAAAGCTGCATTTGATGATCTTGAAAAGCGTAAATCATTAATCGGTAACGACGCTTATCAGGCTGAATTTGCTCAAAAAGAAGCTGAGTATCAAGCCGAAGGTGCTAACCTTCAACGTAGCTATCAAAACGAAACAGAGCAGCTACAACGCTTGGAACTCGTATTCGATCGCTTGCGTCAAGAAGCTCAAACACAAGTAGAACGCGCACGTCAACCGGTTATACGTAATATACTCAAAGACCGTAGCGCAAAAATTATTATGCGCAAACGTTTGGTAATGGGTTCGGCAAGTGGTCTTGATGTTACAACAGAATTTATCGAGCAGCTAGACGTTGAGCTACCAGCAGTAACGCTTGCTTTGTTGCAACAACAGCAGCAACAACCAGCAGCTGAAGGCGCAACACCTGAACAGGGTGGCAATTAATCAGAGCAACTGATTAAGCGAATGGGAGGCTTTAATGGAACTATCCATTGCTGAAATAATGGAAATGATACCTCATAGGTATCCTTTCCTACTGGTTGATAAAGTGGTGGACATTGTTCACGGTGAAAGTGCAACCGGCATCAAGAATGTGACAATGAATGAGCCATTCTTTCCAGGTCATTTTCCTCAAAAACCAGTAATGCCAGGCGTTCTAATATTAGAAGCCATGGCTCAAACAGCTGGCGTTATAGCCATTCAGTACTTAGGCGATGATGCCAAAGGTAAAGTTGTTTACTTCATGGGTATCGACGGAGCGAAATTTCGTAGACCAGTAGTACCTGGTGATGTACTATATATGAAGCTCACGAAAACACGTGGTGGTGGGGCAGTTTGGAAGTTTGATGCTGAAGCCTACGTCGATGATGAATTAGTCGCTCAAGCAAAACTAACGGCAATGTTGGGCGCCGAATAAACTTCATTTTTACTAGCAACAAAAAAAGCCGACCACATTGTGGTCGACTTTTCTGTAACAACATCTATTCTCAGGTTTATCTGTCTTCAACTCGAATATAATCCCGTTTTGGTGTTCCCGTGAATAGTTGGCGAGGACGACCAATTTTTTGTGTTGGATCTTCAATCATTTCATTCCACTGGGCAATCCAACCGCTTGTACGAGCAAGAGCAAACAACACAGTAAACATCTCTGTCGGGAAGCCCATCGCTTTTAGAATCACGCCTGAGTAGAAATCAACATTAGGGTACAGTTTCTTCTCAACAAAGTATGGGTCTTCAAGTGCAATTTTCTCCAGCTCCATAGCAACGTCAAACAATGGGTCGTCAACGCCTAGCTCTTTTAGAACCTGGTGTGCAGTTTCACGCATAACAGTCGCGCGTGGATCAAAGTTTTTGTAAACACGATGACCAAAGCCCATCAAACGGAACGAGTCATTCTTGTCTTTAGCTCGTGCCACGAATTCCGGTATCCGGTCTACAGTACCAATTTCACCAAGCATATTGAGGCATGCTTCATTAGCGCCACCATGTGCAGGGCCCCATAAACAAGCAATACCCGCAGCAATACACGCAAATGGGTTAGCACCAGATGAACCAGCTAAACGAACTGTTGATGTTGAAGCGTTCTGTTCATGATCAGCATGAAGGATGAAGATCAAGTCCATCGCTTTTTCAAGAACAGGGTTAACCACATAGTCTTCCGCTGGAACAGAGAACATCATCTTCAGGAAGTTACCTGCGTATGACAAATCGTTATCAGGATAAACAAACGCTTGGCCAATAGAGTATTTATATGCCATTGCTGCGATAGTTGGGATTTTCGCTATCATGCGATAACTCGCCACCATTCGCTGATGAGGGTCGTTTATATCCGTACTGTCATGATAAAATGCAGCCAAAGCACCAACAACACCAACCATGATGGCCATAGGGTGAGCATCACGGCGAAAACCACTAAAGAACCTGTGCAGTTGCTCATGAACCATTGTGTGATGTGTAATATCGTAAGAGAATTTCTCTTTTTCAGCTTTACTTGGTAGCTCACCAAAAAGAAGCAAGTAACACACTTCCATAAAATCACTGTCGGCAGCTAATTGCTCGATAGGGTATCCACGATATTGTAGCTCGCCTTTTTCGCCGTCAATGTATGTGATCTTGGATTCACAGCTCGCAGTCGATGTAAATCCGGGGTCAAATGTGAACATACCAGACTCAGCATATAACTTACGGATATCTATTACTTTAGGGCCCACGGAGCCTTCCATCACAGGTAGATCAACATCCAGCCCTGTGCCGGTGAGTTTGAGGGGATCATTAGACATGGTCGTACTCCTTCTTAAATATACTTCTGCGCAGCGTTTTCCGTCAAACTTATGTATTTGCTTGATCTAGCAAACGATCATACGATTCTTGTTGGCCTAAAATTTCCAACAAATCCGTCAAATCACCTGATGGTAAACCGCCTGTTAAGGCAGCTCTGATCGGTTGCATTACTTTGCCCAGTTTCAATTCCTTTGCTGTTGCATAGGAAATAATAGCTTCCTTAATTTGATCTGATTTCCAAGAGGAAACAGATAGTAGTTTTTCTGCTAGCTCAACCAGCATCGGACCATTGCCGGATAAAGTTGCGCTAGCTTTCTCGGTGAGTTTTAGAGGGCGCGTGTTACAATAAAGAGACGCAGCCTCCACAACATCTGGCAACCGCTTTGCTCGTTCTGCAATTGATGGCATCGCAGCAAGTAAGCGCTGTATTTCGATTTCAGCTAATTTATCGCCTGTATATATTTCTAGTTCGTTTTTCACGAGTGACAAGATAGTTTCAGAATTCATTGTACGCATGTAATGCGCATTAAGATTATCAAGTTTATCAAAATCGAACCGGGCAGGGCCGCGGCCAACATTTTCCAGGTTAAACCACTCAATCGCTTGTTGTGTTGATATAATCTCGTCGTCGCCGTGGCTCCAACCTAAACGCAGCAAATAGTTGCGCATAGCCTCGGGTACAAAGCCCATTTCAGCATATTCTTCGACACCCAGGGCTCCGTGCCGTTTGGATAGCTTCTTGCCATCAGGTCCGTGAATAAGGGGAATATGAGCAAATACGGGCACTGACCATCCCATTGCTGCATATACCTGATATTGACGAAACGCGTTATTAAGATGATCATCCCCACGAATAACGTGCGTCACCCCCATGTCATGATCATCTACAACAACAGCAAGCATATAAGTCGGCGTTCCATCCGACCGCAGCAAAATCATGTCGTCCAACTCTTTATTTTGGACAGTTACATTTCCTTGCACTTCGTCATTTATGGTTACCTCACCTTCGCGTGGCATCTTTATCCGGATGGCATAAGGGCGTTTTGCCGTTTCAGCATCTGGTTCTTTATCACGCCAAACATCTCCCAGAAAAGGCTTGCCTTCATCACGCGCTTTTGAACGCAATTCAGCAAGTTCTTCACTAGTTGCATAACATCGATATGCTTTGCCGTCCGCTAAAAGCTTTAACGCGACTTCTTTATGGCGCTCTGCCTGAGCATACTGGCTAACAGCTTCGCCATCACAGTCCAAACCAAGCCACGACATGCCAGCCAAAATAGCGGCGACAGCCTCATCAGTTGAGCGTTTTCTATCTGTGTCTTCAATTCTAAGTAGAAATTGACCATTATGCCTTCGTGCATATAACCAATTATATAAAGCAGTACGAGCTCCACCAATGTGAAGGAAACCCGTTGGGGATGGCGCAAACCGTGTTATTACTTTGGGCATGTCTTTTTGCACGCTCAGCCTTAAATTCTATTGTTTCTGTCAAAAAACAGCGCTAACCGGTTGGAAAAGCACCGTATAAGAAGCTTGATAAGGCTTGTATCATATGTTTTTGCTGAATACAAATCTGGTGTGTCAAACTGTGGCGCGAGTCTGTCACCGAGTAAATGTGGTTCACAGAATAAATTTACCAAGAGTGTTTATATTTTTTCATCGCACACACATAGATTGTCACGTTTAGCTGAGGCTCAAAATATAAAGCTTCATGAAGATTGGCGGTTGTTGGGTTTAACCAGCTTGTTTGCCACAATAATTCTCCTTCGTTTATATTATGTCGCCTCTTGGCCAAGTTGGTGGTGGTATTTGTTTAGTGTTATCCCATTATATTTACTTTGGTATTTTAAAAAAATTACGCTTCAGCATAATCTGCTGTTCGCGGTTGCATTTCTTGCTTTAACAACAGCAAGTTATCGCATGGAGACAGTTCCTAAAAGCGCAATTGAACGCGAAACCTTTGCTTCTATAATCGGCATCGTTAAGCGTCTAGAGCTAAGACCTAACAAGCCCACCCGCTTAACACTTCATGTTACAAACATTGACAATAAAACACCCATTTTAAACGCGGACATACAGTTATACGTTCGCACTCAAATACCTGAAAAACTGAAAGCAGGCGATACTGTCAGTACGCTCGCAGTATTTAACCCGATGAATGGTCCAATAGTTCCAGGCGGGTTCAATTTTGCACAATATAGCCTATTAAATAATATTGTCGCCCAAGGCTTTACCGTTTCAAAAGTACAAAAAATTGCGACAATGCCGAGAGAGTACAATTTTCAAGTGTGGCTCGAGAATTTTAGGACCAATATTGCTCAACAAATATCAAAACACATGGAACCAATAAACGCTGGCATTGCTGTCAGCCTCATTACTGGCCAAAGACACTACCTAGATAGTGAAACGAATGCAGATTTACGTGACACAGGTCTCTCACACCTGCTTGCTATATCAGGGTTGCACATGGGCTTGTTAACAGCAGCAGCGTTTGCTTTATTTGAATTAGCTTTTGCCAGTATTTCTGTTGTCGCGTTGCGATACTCACCAAAGAAACTGGCTGCAATTTTATCCTGGATGTTTGCATGCATATATCTGATGGTTTCTGGTGGAAGCACGGCCACCATTCGCGCCTTCATTATGGTTTCAGTAGCTATTCTTGCGGTCTTGACAGATCGTCGAGTTGTTTCACTGCGTAGTGTCGCACTTGCAGCTTTCATTGTTCTTTTAATTGATCCTGCGGCACTATTAAGCGTCAGCTTTCATATGTCATTTGCTGCAACTACGGCTCTAGTTTTGGCATTTGAGCACATAGATGCCATAAGACGAGATAAAAGAAGAACACAGAAAACCGCTAATACCCGATCATTATTCAGAACCACTATATTTTATATTCTCGCAACTGCAGGCACGACATTAATTGCACAAATCGCTGTAGCTCCTTTTGCTTTATATCATTTTCAAGCGTTATCACTTGTAGGTTTGCTTACAAATATAATTGCTATCCCTATAATGGCATTCATTGTTATGCCTGCTGCTTTTTTAAGCCTATTGTTCATTCTTATAGGTATCGAGCCGTTTCCATTAATTATTATGGAATATGGTTTAGAAGTAATTTTGTATTTAGTTCAATATGTTAGAGGAATTTCCGAAGGTGTTTTTTATTCCTTGCCTTATCATTCAATATTGCTGCCAGCCAGTGGGGTTTGCATTGTTATTTCATGCGTTATGAGTGGAAGAAATGGGCTGTTGTTTTGGTCCATATCTGTTCCTCTTGCTTTAGTTCTGCTCGCAGCTGAACCGGCTGATATATTAATTGATAACGGTGGAACCGTCATCGCATACCATATTGATGATGAACAAAGCATCGCAATCGTCGGAGGTCGTCGAGGCGGCTTTCGAGATGAAGCATGGAAGAATTACTGGGGGGTAGACCCTGAAATTGCAGTTCGTAAAATCGATCAAAAGTGCGACACCAGAGCCTGTTTAATAAATATACCGCATAATAATTTATCAGGCAGTCCGCTCAAAATCATACGCTCAAATACGCTTGAAACAACCAGAGTTGCATGCAGTGCTGGTGCAGTCGTCATAGCATCATATAGGCATAAAAATTATTGCAGAGAAGCTGGATTATTTTTAGCTGCAGAAGACATCAAGCGATATGGTCCTGTTGGCCTTTGGTTGCAAAAGGCTAACAACAACATATCGCCTGACAATCAAGACGTTTGGCCAATATTAAAAGTACGCTGGAGTACACCGTTACCTGTAAGGTAACTCAGCAGCTCCATCCAAAAAGCTAATGATATTGGCGGAATAATCCAACAAGCTTACCTTGTACTTGAACACGGTCAGCTTTATAAACTTGTGTTTGATGGTCCCTATTTGCAGGCACAAGGGCTATCTCAGCACCATTCTTTTCCAACGTTTTAAGTGTGGCTTCTTCTCTATCAACAAGCGCAACCACAACGTCTCCGCTCCGCGCAACATTACCACTTTCAATAATAACGGTGTCACCATCCATGATCCCAAGTTCAATCATTGATTCACCAGACACTTCCAATGCAAAACAATCACGCGGTGTTGTCATACCTTGAGGAACAGAAATAAAACTATCAGCATTTTCTATCGCTTCTATCGGCGTGCCTGCCGCAATTTTTCCGTGTAGTGGGATTTGTCTCGTATCACTATCAACATCTGATGAGCGTTTGTTATTTATACCAAAGTCTACATTAACAACACTAGACTGAGCAGGTTTATTACTATGTTCCTGAAAACCTTCAGGTAACTTTAAAACTTCAAGCGCACGGGCACGATTAGCAAGCCGACGAATGAAGCCGCGCTCTTCCAACGCATTTACCAACCGATGCACACCTGATTTAGACTTTAAATCCAATGCATCTTTCATTTCATCGAAAGAGGGTGATACACCACCTGAACTTAAACGTTCATCAATGAAAGCCAATAATTGTTGCTGTTTTGCCGTCAACATATAGTGTCTCCAAGCATTTTCGTTTACCTTATGTTCTCTTTTAGTTCACTATTTGATTGAATGTCAAGGTAAAACAAAATCATTCAAAACTGATCAGAATGGTATAAATGGAACGAGGGATCCAGCTTGTGCAGCCGGCGCATCCATAGGTCTTATGATCAAGCCATCACATTGCGCCAAAACAGTCTGCAAACTACTGTCTTGGCTGGCTGCAGCATCAACATGACGTTCACCAGCATTGCCGATAAGGCGAGCACGCAAGTAATGTTGTCGCGGCCCATTGGCAGGTAAAGCGGTTGCCGTTGGCAAAAGTACACCGCTCGGTAATGGAGCAGGGCGCCCCATTAATTTATCAACTAATGGACGCAAGAATAAAATAGCACAAACGAAAGCAGACGCAGGATTTCCCGGTAAACCCACAACATACTGACTTTCACGTTTTCCAAAAATTAAAGGCTTGCCAGGGCGCATTGCAACCTTCCAGAAATTCAGTATTAACCCTTTGTTTTTAAGCGCTTGTTGTACGAAGTCCTTATCACCAACAGAAGCTCCGCCAACAGTCACGAGTATGTCAGCATCACTTGCAGCATCAATTGCAACTTCAAGCGCTTCCGGACTATCGCCGGCACTGCCGACAAAGCTAACTATCGCACCAATTTCTTTCATCATTGCTGATAATTGAGGTTTTACACTATCCACCGTTTCATATGGATTAAACAACGCTTTGTCAGGCGACGCCAACTCGTCGCCTGTCGAAAGAATAGCGATCTTCGGTGCACGATATACCATCAGATGAGATTGACCTGCAGCTGCCGCCAGCCCAATTGATTTAGGTGACATAAAAGTACCCGAATCTAAAACTACTTGTCTTTCGTTAAAGTCTGCCCCTTTTGGCCTGACATTATTTTGAGGTTTAGATACTTCTTGAGTATTGATTATATCATCAACACGTTCGACATTTTCCTGAATTACGACCTGGTCGCAACCTTCAGGTACCGCAGCGCCAGTGAAAATGCGAATTGTTTCACCAGAACCAACTATCCCGGAAAAAGGGTGGCCTGCAGCGCTTTCACCAGTAACCTTTAAAGATACATCTTTGCCCTTAATCTCCGCACTATTAACAGCATATCCATCCATAGCAGATAAAGCCGTTCCAGGTTGAGAGCGCCGCGCAGCAACAGGGCTTGCAATGACACGACCTGATGCGTTTTCAACTGCAACTTTTTCGGTTTGCAGAGGCTTCGCATCACCAACAATACGCGCAAATGCTTGCTCAACTGATATCATGATGCTCTTTCACTTCCGCGTTCATACAGGCCAGATTTACCGCCCTCCTTGGAAAGGAGGCGCACATCGGTAATTTGCATATCCTTATCAACCGCTTTAGCCATGTCGTAAATAGTGAGTGCGGCCACTGATGCAGCGGTTAGCGCTTCCATTTCCACACCTGTCTGCCCTGTTACTTTTGCCGTAGCTTCAATATGTAAAATAGTCTTGGAAGCATATGTAAAGTTAACTTTCACACTTGTAATAGCTAAGGGATGACAAAGAGGGATTAAATCATGTGTTTTCTTTGCTGCCATGATGCCCGCTATCCGTGCGGTTGCTAACACATCACCTTTCTTCATTACATTGTCTTTAATTTGCTGCATTGTTTCAGGCTTCATAACAACAGATGCTTCAGCTACAGCTCGCCTGTTTGTTACTGTTTTGTCACCAACATCAACCATATGTGCGGCACCAGTAGCATCCGTGTGACTTAGCTTGCTCATGCCGCGCCTTTCTGCAGCGCTTGCACAGCAACCGAGACATCTGGCTCGCGCATGAAAGTTTCTCCGATTAAAAAGCAAGAAGCGCCAGCCGCGGCACATTGAGCAAGGTCATCTGATGTTTTTAAACCAGATTCAGCAACTGCAATTCTATCTCTTGGTAAAGCCGGTACTAAATCGAGTGTATTATCTAATGATACTTCCATCGTTTTCAGGTTTCGATTATTTACACCAATCAACGGACTGTTGAGTTTAAGTGCACGCATTAACTCAGCTTCGTCATGCACTTCGATCAGGACATCCATGCCCAATGAGATAGCTATCTCTTCCAATTCGGATGCCTGATCATCAGATAATGCTGCCATAATCAGTAAAATACAATCTGCACCGAGCGCACGAGATTCATAGACTTGATATGGGTCAAGCATAAAATCTTTACGTAAAACTGGAATATCACACGCGGCTCGTGCTTCTAACAAATAGCTATCATGTCCTTGGAAATATGGCTTATCAGTCAACACAGACAAACATGCAGCGCCACCAGCAACATATGATGCTGCAAGTTCCGCAGGCACAAAACCTTCTGCACGGATAAGGCCTTTTGATGGACTTGCTTTTTTTATTTCACAAATAAACCCATAACGTTCCAGAGAAACTTGTGCTTTAAGGGCATCCACAAAACCGCGCGGCTTAGACACATTCCCAAGGCTGGATTTCAATACCTCTATGGGTGTTTGTGATTTTTTCACCGAGATATGCACTTGTTTTCGTGCACAGATTTCTTTCAGAATATCTGACATGTCACGCCTTACCATCAAATTGCTGAGTGTAGCGAGCCCAGCGTACCATCGTAGCTTTAGCTGCACCGCTATCAATTAACTCACATGCTTTATCTATGCCCGCCTGCAAACTATCTATCTTGCCTCCAACAATGAGGCTAGCTGCTGCATTGAGTGAAACAATATCGCGGAAAGCAGATTTCTCTCCATTCATCATACTTTCAATCGCTAACGCATTGTATTGCGCGTCACCGCCACGAATACACTCAGGTTTAACGAGGTTAATACCAATATCTTCCGGATCAACTTCGAATTCAGTAATAATATTGTCTTTCAATTCGGCGACATAAGTCGTCCCTGTCGTCGTTATTTCGTCCAAACCATCACTTCCGTGCACAACCCAGGCATGGTCGCTACCTAAACCTCTTAGAACTTCAGCTAACGGACGAACCCAGTGGCGATCAAACACTCCCATTACCTGCCGTTTGGCAAGAGCAGGGCTTGAAAGAGGTCCTAGTAAATTAAATATAGTCTTGAACTTGAGAGCCGAGCGTACTGGTACCACATGCCTGACGGCTTGATGATGTGTACGCGCAAACATAAATGTAAAACCAGTTTCATCGAGAGTTTGCTGAACTTGCTGTATGCTGAGTTCAAGGTTTCCGCCAAGCGCCTCCAGCACGTCTGCTGAGCCAGACTTTGATGATGCTGCACGATTACCATGTTTAGCAACAGGTATCCCAGCTGCGGCAATAACAAATGCTGCAGCTGTCGACACATTGAAAGAATCGATTCCGGAACCACCAGTACCACATGTATCAACCGTAGCATCAGGTGCATTAATGCGCGCAGCATTAGCGCGCATGACCTTGGCACCGCCTATAATTTCATCAATGGTTTCGCCGCGCATCCGAAGCGCCGTCAGAAAAGCAGCAATTTGTGCTGAATCGACATCTCCGCTCATTATTCCCTGAAACGCAGAACATGCCTCATCTTCACTTAAGGTTCGACCTGCAACGATATCACTCAATATGGGTGCTAGATCAGGCATCAAGCAGGCTTTCTTTTTCGCAAAACTCAATGAAGTTTCTAATCAAATCATGACCATGTTCGGAGGCTATGCTTTCAGGATGAAACTGAACCCCATGCAATGGGTATTCTTTATGAGAAAGCCCCATGATAATGCCATCATCCGTCTGTGCAGTAACTTTCAGGCATTCAGGGATTGTCTCCGGGTCAACAGTCAGTGAATGATAGCGTGTTGCAACATATGGAGACGGCAAATTAGCAAAAATGCTTTCTTCTGAATGGAAAATGTCGCTGGTTTTTCCGTGCATTACATAAGGTGCCTTAACAACAGAAGCGCCGAAAACCTGCGCGATTGTCTGATGACCAAGACACACACCGAGAATAGGGATTGTATCCTTAAGCGCCCTGACAAGATCAAGGCAAATACCAGCTTCATTCGGCGTACATGGACCTGGGCTAATGACTATACCTTTAGGTTTTTTAGCAATTACATCTTCGACGCTTATTTGATCATTACGATAGACTGCCACATCCACGCCCAATTCCACGAGATAATGGTACAAATTGTATGTAAAGCTGTCGTAGTTATCGATTAATATATACATTATATGATCTTCATTAATGCCAATTAATCGGCAATTTATTTCGACCCTCATACTAAGGCGCTTGGTTTTAACAGGCAAGAGAAGGCCACATAAATATCTAAAACTTTTCGTGACACATAATTCACTTAAATCTTTTATTTAGTATCGCAAAATAGAGTAAGTTTTTCTTTCTATGAAGTATTCCCGTCATAACCAGAGAGTAACGACAAAGAAGTGGGCAATTGGCTTGTATACTGTAATTGTTATTACGATTTTTGGAGTGATGATGACTGCATTGTTGGAGCAGAACACCGCTGTTTCCTCTGTTAACGATTTAGGTATATCTCAAGCCGAGCTTACAGCGATTGTAGAAGAATACGCAGGAACAAATACGGATGTAAAAACGCCCGAACTTGTTGAGTCAAAAACTCTTCAACTTTCTGAAAACTATCCTTCAAGCACTGCCAACAGAGCGGCCTGGACTCATCATGCCGTTAACTGGAGCGAAACCGACAAGCCGAAGATTGCAATTATCATTGATGATTTGGGATTAGACGAAGAAGCAACATATACTTTTGCCAAGATGACAGGTCCGCTAACGCTGGCATACTTGCCATACGCTGAACATCTTGAGGCACAAACAAAGCTTATTCGCGAAGCAGGGCATGAATTAATGGTTCACCTGCCAATGCAGTCACAGCGTGAAACAGCAGATCCCGGCGATAATGCATTGCTTGCGGATTTGACGTTCGACGAGTTTTCCAAACGCTTAGAGTGGAATCTCTCTCGATTCGATAATTATGTAGGCATTAACAACCACATGGGAAGCAGTTTAACTGAAAACCCCGGCTTAATGGTCCGCGTTATGGCGCGATTAAAACGCGACGGCCATCTTTTTGTGGATAGTCTCACAACACCTGATAGCGTTGGCGTTCGTGCGGCAAATGCCGTCAATGTACCCTATGCAAAACGTGATGTGTTTCTAGATAATGAACGAAATCCAGATTATATCCGCGGGCAAATAGCAACGCTTGAACGTATAGCAAGAAAACGCGGATATGCTGTTGGTATTGGGCATCCATACCCTGAAACAATAACAGAGTTAAAAAGGTGGCAAGAAACACTAGAGGGTAAAGAATTACAGCTCGTGCCCATCAGTCAAATCGTCAACATTACGAATGAACGGCGCAAAATAGTTACAAAATAATGATCATTTATCCGCGATTTGAAGAGGCAAAGCGCAATGCTTCCTTTGCTGCCACAACAAGCGCGCGAGCCTTATTAACACATTCCTGATATTCTGATTCAGGGTCACTGTCAGCAACTACGCCTGCACCTGCCTGAACATGCATTTCACCATCTTTTACAATAGCGGTACGCAAGACAATCGCACTATCCATTGAACCGTTTGCACTAAAATAACCGACACTACCGGCATATGGACCGCGTGCGTCCACTTCAAGTTCGTCAATTACCTCCATTGCGCGCACTTTTGGTGCACCAGAAACTGTACCTGCCGGAAATCCTGCGGACAAAGCGTCAATCGCATCATATTTGGGATCAATATCACCAACTACATTCGAGACGATATGCATAACATGGGAATAATATTCTACAGTATTACGCGCTGTCACATTAACAGTTCCGGCTTTTGCAACACGACCAACATCATTACGCCCTAAATCCAGTAACATCAAATGCTCAGCCAGCTCTTTTTTGTCTGCCAATAAATCATCAGTTAATGCCTGGTCTTCTTCCGGCGTTTTACCGCGTTTGCGTGTTCCTGCAATCGGGCGAATTGTTACTTCATTATCTCTTAGCCGCACCAAAATCTCTGGACTGGAACCAACAATGGCAAAATCGTCAAATGACAGGTGATACATAAAAGGTGATGGATTGGTGCGCCTTAGTGCACGGTAAAGAGCAAACGGCGGCAATTCAAAAGGCATTGTAAAACGCTGACTAAGGACAACCTGGAAAATATCCCCTTCCAGAATGTATTCTTGTGCTCGCTTAACAATATCCAGATATTGTTCTTTTGGCGTGTTGGAAACTGGCTCATTAAACAGCGGTGCAGCGACTGATTGAGAAAGCGGCAATTGAGCATCCAACCGGTCCAGCATGCTGTCGATCAAGCCTTGAGCTTCACCGAAGGCTTTGGCAGCAGTAACATCGTCTTCTGGCCGAACTGGAATAACAATGGTTATCAGGTTAGTTACACTATCAAAAATTGCCATCACAGTTGGTCGAATAAATAACGAAGTTGCCAAACCAAGTGGGTCAGGGCGGGCAGGGCCAATATCTTCCATCTGGCGAACAATATCGTAAGCCATATACCCTACAAGACCTGCAGCCATTGGTGGCAACGGGTGCGGTAGGTCTATTAAACTTTCATCAACTAGTGCACGAAGACTTTCAAGCGGAGGCCGTTTATCAGCAATAAACGCTGTAGAATTTTGATGAAAATTTCTGCATATCTCTACATTTTCATCACGGTTTCGCCAAACGATGTCAGGGCGCAATCCAATGATAGAATACCTCTCCCGGTGATCACCACCTTCAACAGATTCGAGCAAACAGCTATGTGTTTCACCTTTGGTAAGCTTCATATACGCCGAAACCGGCGTATCCAAATCAGCAACTAAAGAACGAAATAGTACCTGCGGCGCACCCGCATTATAGCCATTTGAAAATTCATCGAAGTCTATCGTATCAATCACTGAAGGTTTTCAGACGTAAATAGTTGATTAATGAGAATATTATTGATTTCTGCAGGATAACGCTGCGCTAAATATGCCTGATACTGAACAAACAAATCTTCCTGAAAGCCAGCGTTAAGTTGATCAAGCAGTGTATCCACTGTAGCCAAAGAAGTTGCTGGATCACCAGGCTCAGCAGAAAGCACTTTAACCACGACATAGCCATTACCGTCAGCAGATACTTCACTATCCGTTTCGCCAACATCTAGATCAAAAATCAAATTACGAATATTAGCAGAAAGGCTTGAATTGCCATCACTGCTACGCGCAACATTGTTCGCATCAAATGACGTACCGCCAAGCTCGTCAGCAACCAATTCTGCACTTTCACCGTTGCGAAGTCTTTCAGCAGCAGCATCAGCGATTTCACCGGCTCTTGCTTGTCTTTTTTGCGCGATCAAATCAGTCTCAACACGAAAGCGTACATCTTCCAAAGCTTGTTCAGCGGGTTCATCAATTGAAGTTACCTTTAATATATAAACACCAGCTGTTGCGTCGGTTGGGTTAAGGTCAATCAATTCAGGCTCTGCTTCCAGTTCTTCACGGAAGGCAGCGGATTGAACAATATATTCATTTTGCTGCGTCACAACACGTGTACCGTCTGTGCCCACACCGCTTGCATCAACACCAGTAACAACAGCAAGCGGCAGCCCTACAGTTGTAGCAATTTCGGACAAATCCGCTGTGTCTTCCAAGGCTGTATCAATACGCTCCTGATAATCAAACAATATATCAATTGCTTGTTCATTACGGTAATCAGCCTCCAGTTCGGCTCTCACTTCTTCTAAAGGGCGCGCTTCAGTATTTATGACCTCAGAGACCATAAATACATTCCAACCAGAAATGTCTTCAACTGGGATAGACGCTGTGTTTTCCGCCAACTCAAAAACAATACGAGCAGCATCTGTACCAAATATCGTTTCAAGCTCTGCTTGATTGTTTTCACCTAGCTCAAGTTCATTGGCTACAAATTCAGTTGTTGCCACCGCTGTTTCCACAAAGTCAGCGCCAGCGTTTACACTTTCAACAAATGTTTGAGCATCTTCTTCATTGTTAAAATTTACCTGCAGGATATCACGGCGTTCAGATGGAGCATACTCAGCACTCCGGCGCTCATAAAGGTCTTCAACTGTTCCCTCAGGCACTTCAACTTCCGAAGCAAAATAATCCGGTGTAAGTAGAAGATACTCGTATGAACGGCGTTCTGGAGTCATGTATGAAGCTTTACTTGCTTCATAATATGTTGCGATTTCCTCTTCAGTAGGCGCTGGAATATCAGTCAAATCTGCTGACGTAATATTAATTAACGAAGCATTCCGGCGTTCACCACGCCAAACATGAAGGTTATCAGCAAGGCTACGCGGCACCATGTTTTCAATTAAAAAACTCTCAAGCAATTGCTGCCGTGCAACACCAGAACGAATATCGTCAAATAGTTCACGCTCCGTTGTTTGAGAGCTAAAGAGTGCTTGCTGCATTAGTTGAGGACTAAAACTACCATCCGGAGACTGAAAAGCCTCAATTTCACTAATTTGCTTGGCTAATTGCTCATCAGTGGCACGCAAACCCAGACTAGATACATGTTCGCGAATAGCGGCATCCACAATCATCTGACTCAGAATTTGACGATCAAGTTGCATCATCTGGATAAGTTGCGGCGTACTGATGTCACTACCAAATTGCACTTGTAGTTGCTGCGCGCGTTGTTGAACCGCCCTAAAAAACCGGTCAGTTCCAACTTCAGTGCTGCCAACAGTGGCAACAGATTGATTTGACCCACTCAGCATACCGGGACCAATACCCCAGATTGCGAATGCCGCAATAAGAAGACCAAGTAATGCCGTGACGAAAAAGGAGTTAAGACCCCCGCGCAGTTTGAGCAGCATTTGCTGTTGCTCCCTTTATCAAATACCCAATGTGACCACTATACAGTCTGCCAGCATGTCACCTTTAATTACAAGACAGCATCCTTAGCGCTGCAAACCTTGAAAAACAAGTCTGACGATGTAGTTCGGCGTCAAAACGAGCAAATTAATCTATCAATCGCGCTAGCGATACAAAATGAAATTTGATAGGTACATCGTTAATCGCCGTTTGCACTCGTTATGCAAACCAACTTTGACATTGAAAGAAACAATTGATGACGCACCCAAAATCGATAGTCGCCGGCAACTGGAAAATGAATGGTCTAAGTGACAGTATTGCGCAACTAGATGCTTTAGCTGGGATGTTGGACAAAGGGGTAAAAGCAGATTGTGACGTGCTGATCTGCCCACCATTTACACTATTATCCGCGTTTGCAATGCAAACGCCAACCTCAGTTGCGATCGGGGCGCAAGATTGTCATATGAATAGCTCCGGAGCACACACCGGCGACATTAGTGCAGAAATGATTAAAGATACCGGTGCGTCATATGTGATAATTGGTCACTCTGAACGACGTGCTGACCACGGCGAAACTAATGAAATCGTTTCAGCAAAGGCCAAGGCAGCAATACATATTGGCCTTAAAGCAATCATTTGTGTGGGTGAAACAGAATCACAGCGCGATGCAGGTCAAACACTTTCAGTGGTATTGTCACAAGTGATCGATTCTATACCTTCGGATGCATCAGCCGATGATTTTATAATTGCATATGAACCTGTATGGGCGATTGGCACAGGGCGTACGCCAACCGTTCAAGATGTTGCAGATGTTCATGCAGCTATTCGCAAACAACTTGTTGACCGTTTTACCGAAGCAGGGAAGGGCATTGCAATTTTGTACGGAGGGTCAGTTAAACCGTCCAATGCCGATGAACTTATGAGTGTTGAAAACGTCAACGGTGCCCTTGTTGGTGGCGCCAGTTTAAAAGCAGAAGATTTCAACGGAATCATCGACGCATACAGAAAATAGCTTTTTCACTTGGCAACTAGGCGTAATTTAGGATAGAAACCGCGCTTTGTAGTGTGCGCTCGTTATAGCGCTAAATAACCAGACGGATTATACCGATGGAAACGATTTTATTAACCATCCACCTGATTGTTGCAATTGCAATGGTCACCACAATATTGTTGCAACGCTCTGAAGGCGGTGCACTTGGTATCGGCGGCGGCGCAGGTGGCATGATGACAGCGCGCGGCGCTGGCGATGCCTTGTCCAAAACGACAAAATGGCTTGCCATTATCTTTCTTGCTAACTCTTTGGCATTGGGCTGGATATCAGCCAACAACGATGACAACGCTTCGGTGATTGATCAGGCGATAGAGCAAGGAGAGCAAAATCAGGAAAATGTGCTCCCTGAAATACCAACCGTCCCACAGGACGGCGAGGGATAAGAGACTAAAACGCGGGGGCCAAGAGCCCCCGCTTCTCTTTTATAGAGACTAAAAACAAGATTTTGATTTACAGATTAGCTCTGTAGTCATGGTGAGAAAGATATGTCCACAACGAGTGGACTATATCATTTTGCATGAGAGGCTTTATGACGCGTTATATATTCATCACAGGCGGTGTTGTTAGTTCATTAGGAAAAGGGCTCCTGTCTGCGTCGCTAGGCGCATTATTACAGGCCCGCGGATACTCTGTACGTTTACGTAAGTTGGATCCCTACTTGAATGTAGACCCTGGAACAATGAGCCCGTATCAACACGGTGAAGTATATGTAACAGATGATGGTGCTGAAACAGACCTAGACCTTGGTCACTATGAGCGCTTTACAGGTGTTGCTTCACGTCAAAGCGATAATATTACCTCTGGACGGATATATCAGCAGATCATCAGCAAAGAACGACGCGGTGACTATCTTGGTGGTACAGTTCAGGTAATTCCACATGTTACTGACGCCATCAAAGAGTTTGCGTTGGCTGATCAAGATAATATTGACTTTATGCTTTGCGAGATTGGTGGCACAGCAGGTGACATTGAAGCCGCACCGTTTATGGAAGCTATTCGCCAACTTTCAATCGACCTTGGCCGTGGGCGCTCCATTTTTGTGCATTTAACGCTGGTGCCTTACTTGGCCGCTGCAGGTGAGTTGAAAACAAAGCCAACTCAACACAGTGTGCGCGATCTACGTTCTATTGGTATTCAGCCAGATATTCTTGTTTGTCGATCAGAGCACCCGATCCCAGATTCTGAACGTCGCAAAATGTCACTCTATTGCAATGTATCTGAAACCGCCGTTATTCCTGCACTGGATGCGCCGTCCATTTATTCTGTTCCGGTAAACTACCATAAAGAAGGACTTGATGTTGAAGTACTGAAGGCATTTGGGCTTGCACATTCACAAGTGCCTGATTTGCACCGCTGGGAAGACATCATGGACCGGGTTGAAAATCCGGAAGGTGAAGTAACAATTGCTGTTGTTGGCAAATACACTGGCCTAAGAGACGCCTATAAATCACTCAACGAAGCGCTGATTCATGGCGGTATTGCAAATAAAGTTAAAGTTAACATTGAATGGATCGAATCTGAATTATTCGAACAAGAAGACGCAATTACAAAACTTGAAAACGTAAACGCTATTCTTGTACCAGGTGGTTTTGGTAAACGAGGGACCGAAGGCAAGATAGCCGCAGTTAAGTTTGCCCGCGAGCGCGGTGTGCCATACTTTGGCATCTGCCTTGGCATGCAAATGGCAACGATTGAAGCTGCGCGCAACCTGGCTGGTCATACAGAAGCAAGCTCCACTGAATTTGAAGAACACGATAATCCTGTTGTCGGTTTAATTACCGAATGGGTAAGTGCAGATGGAAGCATTGAAACAAGGACAGAAGAAACTGAACTTGGCGGCACAATGCGCTTAGGTGCCTATACAGCACACCTGAAAGAAGGATCTAAAACCGCAGAGATATACGGTAATACAGTTATTTCAGAGCGACACCGCCATAGATATGAAGTTAATGTTGGATATGTTGAGAAACTCGAAAAAGCCGGCGTTTTATTCTCGGGCATGTCACCCGATGGCGCTTTGCCTGAAATAATTGAGCTCCCAGACCACCCTTGGTTTATTGGTGTTCAGTTCCATCCAGAACTAAAATCAAAGCCTCTTGATCCGCACCCCTTATTTGCCAGTTTTGTCAAGGCTGCTGTAGCACAGAGCAGATTAGTTTAAAATAAACACGCTAATCATTTGCATAATTTTTATATATTAGGAGGTTTCGGCCTCCTTTTTGCATTGTCTAGTTTTGATTAATTACGCACGAGCAAAATTTGCCGGTGTTAGTAACAAAATTTACGAGGCTCCGATGCATCAATATACATTCATATTATGTGTTTTCATGTCATTTCTTGCGCTATCTCCCGCGCATGCAGATCGCCAGAAACAGGCTCAAAAAGCTTTTACTGATGCTCAATATATTGTGACGCATTACCGGGACACACTAGACAATGAAAAATTATTTGAAGCAGATCGTTTAATTGAAAGCGCGTGGCGCGATTTAAAACATTTTTACGGTACAACAACTGCGTTATCATCAGACCTTGCCCTTATTCGCGCTCGTTCAGCAAGCAGTAGAAAAGACAAAGCACGCGTTACAGAGGCGTGGCAAACTGCACTCAGTTTACAGCCAGCTAACTTGCCAGCAGCGCGAAGACTTTCATTGAATATCGCTGCTGCAAACGCAACAGGAACAGCCGGCGATGTTCAATCGTCTACACGTTATTTCGCTGCAGCTAGAACCTATGCATTTTCACGAGATAAAGACGCAAAGGAACTACAGCTTCGGCTCCGCCTTCAAGAACTTAAACTTGTAGGAGCATCATTTCCGTGGCGCAAACTAAATGACAACCTATTGGATATGCGCAATTTCTCTGAGGGTTTTGCGATGTGGACATTGCCTCGGCTTGATGCATTGTTAGGTGAAGCAGAATTAAGGTTGTCTCTAGAGCCCGAAAAAGATCATAAACGCAACAATTTAGCCGACTTGAAAGCAAAAATAATTCTGCTCACCAAAGGCATGGAGGGCAATATCCCTCCCAATTACATTGAGCGCGTTCGCAACTTCTATTACGCAATCGAAGATTATTACGACCTTTAATCAACGGTCAAAATAACCGACAGCATAAATGGACCACGGTTACTTGCCGTAATTCTGTATAACCGCCGCATAAATCGATATTGCGTCCCACAAGTTTTGAATGCGCATGTTTTCATTACGTCCATGTTGATTGTTATCATGATTGGCAATAGGCAAAACAATGATAGGTGCTTTCAGGTTTCTCTCAAAAACCACGATTGGCAAACTACCGCCAAGCGTTGGGGTTTGCATGGTCTTTTGGCCGTCAATTTGATCAAGTATTGAGACAAGTTTAAGCGATTCTTTGCCATCAAGTGGTGTTTTGAATGCACCGTAACCACCAGGACGCCAATCAAGTTTAATGATACGAGGATATTTTCGCCTATCATCAAGTGACGGCGCGGTTCTCACCACACGATAACCAAGCGATCGGAAATGCGCTTCAATCTTGCGCTCAACACCTCTAGGTGTTTGATTTTTAACAAGCCTGAAGTTAATTGATGCCTTTGCGGTTGGCTGAATAATATTGCGTGATTTATCCTCAACACCTCCAGCCTGAAAACCCTTAATGACAATTGCTGGTTCCATGACCAGTTCTTCAATGCGTTTCTCTGGTCGCTCTCTTTCAGCCAATGCCAATTCATTTTTCAGACTGTCATCAATATTAGGGATAGCGGCAATTGCCGCGCTTTCGGCAGGTGTAATTGAAGGCACATCATCGTAAAAGTTTGCAACAGCGATACTGCCATCTTCATTCTTTAAACTATTCAATGCACGGATCATTATATCCGTAGGGTTTGGTGCCCAATTTCCATAATGGCCGCTATGAAGCGGACGAGCAGGACCATATGTTTCCAGTTCCAGGGTCATTGCACCTCGCATACCGTATACAAGCTGCCGTTTGCCGCTTTGATGCAGAGGCGCATCGCAGAAAAGAATAAGATCACTCTTAAGCAGGTTACCATGTGCCTTCAGAATCTTATCAAGCGTTGGGCTACCAATTTCTTCTTCACCATCCAAAATAAGTTTAATGTTGATTGAAGGTTGAATACCAGCTGCTTGCATCGCATCCAAAGCAGCCATCAGAGCAATTACAGGAGCTTTATCATCACCCGCAGATCGCGCAAATATCCGCCACATAGGGTCTATGGAATCATTGTCCTTAGGCCATGATATGACGGGCGCACCGCCTTCAACGGTACCGGCACGAAGCGTTGGCTCAAATGGTGGCGAAGCCCAGTTTTCGGCTATAGCTGGCTGTCCATCAAAATGCGCATAAAATAATACAGTCGTTGTTGCACCATCTACCAAGCGCTCTGCAATTACATAGGGCGCTCCGCCAGCTCTCACAATTTGAGAATCAAACCCACGCTTAGCGATATACTCTGTAATCCACTCTGCATTTTTTTGTTTCTGACCTTTACGAGCACCAGTATTGGGAATGGAGAGAAATTCTTTAAAATCATTCAATATTCTGAGTGCATTATTACTGCGAAACTCAGATACATAATCCAGCTCGCTCGCGCTTATAGATTTGCCAGCTGAGAATATGAAAACCAGTGAACACACCAAGACAAATTTTAGTTTCCAATAATTCACTTTAATCTCCCCGTAACAAGTACAATCACTTTGTTATTTACCTGACCAGGCAAACATCATCCAATACTGATCACGTAACATCAAAACAATCAACCAGTAGTCCTTGCGAGTTTCCTGCATTACGAGTAATAAAATACTGTTTTACTGCATTTAGTGCAGGCCATTTCATTTATTTAGGATTTACTCGATGACTGCCATTATCGATATTATTGGGCGCGAAATTTTAGATAGTCGCGGAAACCCAACTGTTGAAGTTGACGTTATTCTTGATGACGGTTCATTTGGACGTGCAGCTGTGCCGTCTGGCGCATCAACAGGTGCATACGAAGCTGTTGAACTGCGCGATGGTGGTGGCCGCTACCG
Source organism: Kordiimonas aquimaris (assembly GCF_025574485.1). Taxonomy (GTDB): domain Bacteria; phylum Pseudomonadota; class Alphaproteobacteria; order Sphingomonadales; family Kordiimonadaceae; genus Kordiimonas; species Kordiimonas aquimaris. The sequence continues at coordinate 181,193 of NZ_JAOBPO010000003.1, forward strand.
CGGCAAGGGTGTGTTAGATGCAGTTGATGCTGTAAACGGAGAACTATTTGAAGCTCTGGTCGGTCTTGATGCTGAAGACCAACTTACCATTGATCAGATTATGCGTGACCTTGATGGGACAGAAAACAAAAGCCGCGTAGGAGCCAACGCTATCCTTGGCATATCTATGGCTATAGCAAAAGCCAGCGCAGATAGCATTGGCATGCCATTATATCGATACATCGGCGGTGCACATGCACATGTAATGCCCGTACCAATGATGAACATCATCAATGGCGGCGAGCATGCAGACAACCCCATCGACGTTCAAGAATTTATGATAATGCCCGTCAATGCGGATAGTTGCACAGACGCGATACGCATGGGTGCAGAAATATTCCATGAGTTAAAAGATAAGCTGAAAGCTGCTGGTCACAACACTGCTGTTGGTGACGAGGGCGGGTTTGCCCCAAACCTTGGTGGCAGCGAAGAAGCAATTAAATTCATCATGGCAGCTATTGAAAGCGCTGGTTACAAGGCCGGCGAAGATGTTTATCTTGCTATGGATGCCGCCGCATCAGAATTTTATGAAGACGGCGTTTACCACCTCAAAGGTGAAGACAAAAAATTAACGTCAACAGAACTTGTCGCGTACTGGACAGATCTTGTTAACCGTTATCCTATTATATCCATTGAGGACGGTATGGACGAAGATGACTGGGAAGGCTGGAAGGCACTAACGGAAGCAATAGGCGACAAATGCCAACTCGTTGGTGACGACTTATTCGTTACTAACCCTACGCGTCTTGCTGAAGGTATCGAGAAGGGTGTTGCTAACTCCATACTCGTCAAAGTTAATCAAATCGGAACATTATCTGAAACGATGCAGGCCGTGGACATGGCACACCGTGCAAAATATACATCGGTAATGTCTCATCGTTCTGGCGAAACTGAAGATGCAACCATTGCTGATCTGGCTGTTGCTCTGAATTGTGGTCAGATAAAAACAGGGTCACTCGCGCGTTCTGACCGGTTGGCTAAGTACAATCAGTTAATTCGCATTGAAGAAGAACTTGGCGCTTCGGCAGTTTATGCTGGCACGAGCATTTTAAAAAAATAAAAAAACCACACTGCGCGGTGGTCAAACTCATCTGATTTCCGCGCAATAATCTATCATTTCGAATCACAATAAAAATCAAAGCTTTAAAATAGCGATTTACAATAAAAATCGCCTGATTTGTTCACTTTTCTCTTGCTTATGCGACTCGAGAATGAGATGATTCGAATCATGAAAAGAATCGGAAACATAATACACGGAATGGGGCGCAGCTGGCAGGCTGGGTTCTGGATGCTTCTTGTGGCTTATTTTGCTTTTCATGCCTTTAACGGAGCTAACAGTATTAGTGCTCTTAAAAACTTACAAGTACAAGAACAAGAACTACTTGCCCTCGCTCAAGCTGTTCGTACAGAACGCCTCATGATGGAAAGCCGCACACGTGCAATGTCAGGTACAAAAGTTGACCCCGATATGCTTGAACAACAAGTCCGTGTTCGTCTTGGCTTTACACACCCCGACGAAGTGATTGTTATAACTAACTAATCACAAACGATTAACTAACTTTAAGTTAATTTAATATTTCACATTTATTTCATATACTTATATGATATTGCAAATTTCATTTTTCCCCTGTATCCATAGGCGAGTTTTGTAAGCGTTGGGCGTTTCCCCGCGACCTTTTCAGGAAGGCCGATATGACCACTAAGAAAAACACAACAAAATCCACATCTAAATCTTCATCAACGAAAGCATCTCCGCGTCGTCGCGCAGTTAAATCAGCGATGTATAGACCATCTGACGATGACCTTATTGCCTTTTATCGACAAATGCTGTTGATACGGCGGTTTGAAGAAAAAGCTGGTCAGATGTATGGAATGGGGCTGATCGGTGGATTTTGCCATTTGTATATCGGTCAAGAAGCTGTTGTAACAGGCGTTCAGACAGCTTTGAAAGACGGCGACAAAGTGATTAGCGGATACCGCGAACATGGTCACTTGCTTGCTGTAGGTGCTGACCCAAAGGCTGTTATGGCAGAGTTAACAGGGCGTTCCGGCGGTGTATCACAAGGCAAGGGTGGTTCAATGCATATGTTTGATCCCGCTCGTGGTTTCTATGGTGGCCACGGTATTGTGGGTGCGCAAGTAGCGCTGGGAACAGGCCTTGGTTTTGCGAACAAGTACCGTAAGACGGATAATGTGTCAGTCGCATATTTTGGTGATGGTGCAGCCAACCAAGGGCAAGTTTACGAGAGCTTCAATATGGCGCGTATATGGAATTTGCCTGTTATTTATATCATTGAGAATAATCAATACGCAATGGGTACCAGTGTTAGCCGCTCAAGTTCGCAGGTTGAATTGTTCCGCCGCGGTGAAAGCTTTAATATTGAAGGCAAGCAAGTTGATGGCATGAATGTTTTGGCTGTTCGCGGTGCTATGGAAGAAGCAGTAAAGATATGCCGTGAAGGTAAAGGCCCTGCAATTCTCGAGATGAAAACATATCGCTACCGGGGTCATTCAATGTCAGACCCTGCTAAGTACCGCTCCAAGGAAGAAGTGAAAAAGATGCGGGCAGAACATGATCCCATTGATCAGGTTAAGGAAATGATACTGAAAGCCGGAGTTATGGACGAAGCTGCTCTGAAAGACGTGGATAAGGAAATGAAAAGTATCATTTCTGATGCTGCAGCATTTGCTCAAGAATGTCCTGAACCTGAGTTGAGCGAACTTTATACAGATGTAATGGCGTAAGGAGCAGAATAATGGCTATTGAAATTACGATGCCCGCACTTTCGCCGACAATGGAAGAAGGCACACTTGCAACATGGCTTGTTAAAGTTGGTGATACAGTTGCCTCTGGTGATGTGCTCGCTGAAATTGAAACTGACAAAGCAACAATGGAAGTGGAAAGCATAGATGACGGCGTTGTTGCCAAAATTCTTGTTGAAGCTGGTACTGATGAAGTAAAAGTTGGTACCTTGATCGCTATTCTGGCGGAAGAAGGCGAAGACCCTAATGCATTAGATACGCCAACTAAAGCTAGTTCAGCACCGGATAACCAAGGCAATACCGCCGAAGGCGCTAAGGCAGAAACATTAACAGAGGTTACTGAAACTGCTGCACAGCCTAAACCAGCAATAGTAGCAGAAGATGTTCATATTCCTGATGGCACACCGATGCAGAACATAACTGTGCGTGAAGCGCTGCGTGACGCCATGGCAGAGGAAATGCGCCTAGACCCTGATGTATTTGTTATGGGTGAAGAGGTTGCTGAGTATCAAGGTGCTTACAAGGTAACACAAGGATTACTTGATGAATTTGGTTCTGAGCGGGTCGTAGACACGCCCATTACCGAGCATGGCTTTGCCGGACTAGGTGCTGGTGCTGCCTTCGCTGGCCTGAAACCTGTTATTGAATTTATGACATTCAATTTTGCCATGCAGGCCATTGATCACATCATCAACTCTGCAGCAAAAACACGCTATATGTCAGGTGGCCTCGTTGAATGTCCAATCGTATTCCGCGGCCCCAACGGTGCCGCTAGCCGTGTTGGCGCTCAACACAGTCAAAACTATGCATCGTGGTATGCCAATGTACCGGGTCTTATCGTTATTGCGCCTTATGACGCAGCTGATAACAAAGGTTTGCTAAAAGCTGCTATTCGTAACCCGAACCCTGTCGTGTTCCTTGAAAACGAATTGATGTACGGCGAAAGCTTCGATGTGCCTGATATGGAAGAATATGTAGTGCCTATCGGAAAAGCACGCACTTTCCGTGAAGGTACAGATGTTACGATCATTTCCTACTCAATCACTGTTGGACAGGCATTAAGAGCTGCAGAAAAACTGGCGGAAGAGGGTATTAGCGCCGAGGTCATCGACCTGCGCACTATTCGCCCATTAGATATAGATGCTGTTATTGAAAGTGTGAAGAAAACCAACCGCTGCGTTGTGGCAGAAGAAGGGTGGCCGCAATGCTCTGTTGCCAGCGATATCTCTGCGCAATTGATGGAACAAGCGTTTGATTGGTTGGATGCACCCGTAACACGCGTTAACAGCGTTGATGTGCCACTACCATATGCCGCCAACCTGGAAAAGGCCGCCGTTGTTGATGCTGACAAAATTATCGCAGCGGCAAAAGCCGTTTGTTACGAAGAGTAGGAGGATAGAATGGCTATAGAGATTTTCATGCCTGCGCTGTCGCCTACGATGGAAGAGGGCACACTAGCTACATGGCTCGTTAAAGTTGGTGACACTGTTGCTTCCGGCGATGTGCTTGCAGAGATAGAAACTGACAAAGCAACAATGGAAGTTGAGAGCATCGACGACGGTGTTGTTGCCAAAATCCTCGTTGAAGGCGGTACAGACAATGTACCTGTTGGTCAGATCATCGCCATTCTAGCAGAAGAAGGCGAAGACATTGCGGATATAGAGTTACCTGAGACTAAAAGCGAAGCAAAACAGCCAAACAGCGCACCTGATGAAAAAGTCGAAGCAGAAGTGCAGAAAACGGAAACTCCTAAACCAGCACCTGCTCAACCATCAGCTGGTGACCGCATAAAAGCATCGCCGCTTGCACGCCGCATTGCAAAGCAGGAAGGTGTCTCGCTTTCATTAATTAACGGAACCGGTCCTAATGGGCGTATCGTTAAACGCGATGTTGAGGCTGCTCTTAAGGGCGGCTCAGTAGCAGTCTCTGCTCAAACAACAGAAATACAAGCTGCGCCAGTTGCAGACACATCCAAAACGGTTGCACAAACATACTATCCAGCACATGATGGCATTCCGGTTCGTGAAGAACGACTGTCAAACATGCGCAAAACAATTGCCAAGCGTTTGACAGAATCAAAAACAACCGTTCCACATTTCTATCTGACTATTGAATGTGAGTTGGATAAATTACTTGCACAGCGTAAAGAATTGAACGCCAAACTCGCCGATAGCGGTGTGAAATTATCAGTGAATGATTTTATCATTCGCGCATGTGGTCTTGCACTAAAGAAAGTGCCTGCGGCTAATGTTCAATTTGCTGGTGATAAGATGTATTGGTATGAACGTGCTGATATTTCAATGGCCGTTGCGATTGAAGGCGGCCTAGTAACGCCTGTAATTCGCGGTGCAGACCAAATGGGCCTAGCAGATATTGCCAAGGCGTCCAAAGAACTAGCGACAAAAGCACGTGACGGCAAACTAATGCCGGAAGATTATGCGGGCGGAACATTCTCGCTATCTAACCTTGGTATGTTTGGCATTAAAGAATTTTCAGCGGTCATCAACCCGCCACAAGGCGCTATACTCGCTGTCGGGGCAGGTGAACAACGCCCCGTGGTTAAAGACGGTGCGCTTGCTGTTGCAACAGTAATGAGTTGCACTATGTCATGCGACCATAGAGCCGTTGACGGCGCTGTTGGTGCAGAATTCCTTGCAGCATTCAAAGGGTATCTCGAAGACCCTATGACCATGTTATTGTGAGAACAGAAATGGATGTAATTAATATTCAGCAAAAGCTGTCTTTGTTTAATGATACCTGGACGCCGAAAGTTATTTCAAAAGTTGATGGCCATCAGATTTATCTGGCCAAATTGGACGGTGACTTCATCTGGCATCAGCATGATGACCAAGATGAAATGTTTTTGGTGATTGAGGGCACCCTCAATCTGGAATTTCGGGACCGCGAAGTAACGCTTAATGCTGGTGAAATGATTGTGGTGCCGAAAGGTGTCGAACATCGCCCTCACACAAGTGAAGGCTGTAGCGTCATGATCATTGAGGATGCATCAACAGATCATACCGGTGGTATCGATGATCCGCTGCGTAAAGAAAATCACGACCATATTTAATATAGAATATACAACGCCCTAAACTGCGAGGATTCATAATGAGTAATTCGTTTGACCTAATTGTTATTGGTGGTGGCCCTGGCGGCTATGTTGCAGCCATACGCGCAGGCCAACTTGGAATGAGCGTTGCATGTGTTGAACGTGAAAACCTTGGCGGCATCTGCCTAAACTGGGGATGTATTCCAACAAAGGCGTTGCTTCGCTCCGCTGAAGTATACCATCTGGCTAAACACGGCGCTGATTATGGTCTTAAAATCGGATCGGTCGATTATGATTTTGATGCAATAATAAAACGTAGTCGGGGCGTTGCAGGACAGCTTTCAGGCGGCATTAAATCACTATTAAAGAAAAACAAAGTTACACATATTGAAGGAGAAGCATCCTTCAAATCTGCCAATGCGCTATCTGTGAAAAGTAAAGATGGCAAATCAAGCGATATTAACGCCAAAAACATTATCATTGCCACAGGTGCACGTGCACGGGAACTACCGCACCTGAAAGCAGATGGTGATCTGGTTTGGAGTTACCGCCATGCACTTGCTCCTAATACAATGCCAAAAAAATTGCTGGTCATTGGTTCGGGTGCAATAGGTATCGAGTTTGCAAGTTTTTATAATGATCTGGGCAGCGATGTTACCGTTGTTGAAATGATGGACCGTATTCTGCCCGTAGAAGACCATGAAGTTTCTGCCTTTGCCGAAAAGACTTTTAAGAAGCAGGGTATGACGATTAAAAAGTCTGCATCGGTAACAGAGTTAAAGAAATCAAAAACCAACGTTACATGTATCGTTGAAAGTAACGGCAAGAAAGAAGAAATCACTGTTGACCGTGTCATTCTGGCAATCGGCATTACAGGTAATGTCGAAAATATGGGACTGGAAGATATTGGCGTTAAAGTTGATCGCGGCCACATTGATGCAGATGGTTATGGCCAAACTGGTGTAAACGGTGTTTGGGCGATTGGCGATGTAGCTGGGCCACCATGGCTAGCTCATAAGGCTTCACATGAAGGTATTATCGCTGTTGAGAAGATTGCGGGTCTCGACAATGTTCATCCGCTTGATACGGGCAACATTCCCGGCTGTACATATTGTAGGCCGCAAGTTGCCTCTGTCGGCATGACAGAAGAAAAAGCCAAAGAAGCCGGCTTTGATATTCGTGTTGGCAAATTCCCGTTTGTTGGAAGTGGCAAAGCCATTGCCCTCGGTGAGGTTGAAGGCTTTATTAAGACGGTTTTCGACAAGAAAACCGGTGAGCTACTCGGTGCACATATGATCGGTGCAGAAGTAACGGAGCTTATTCAAGGGTATACCGTTGCACGTACACTGGAAACGACAGAAGCTGAATTGATGCACACCATATTCCCACACCCAACACTATCTGAAATGATGCATGAAAGTGTGCTGGATGCTTATGGTCGCGCCATCCATTTTTAATACTTGCAGTAATCGCGCTGTTCTGGACACCAGCTATGCGTTCAGGTAAAAGCAGCCACACATTCTTAAATGGTCAAACTGTGAATGGTATGTGCTAATCTATTCGCTCAACGGAACAGTATAAAGTAGGGCAGTATGAACAAACCTGAAGATAACGAAAAGTTCCAGCGCAAACCTAAATGGATACGCGTTAAAGCACCTGTTAGCCGCGAATATCAGGCAACACGCAAACTGATGCGTGACAAAAACCTGCACACTGTTTGTGAAGAGGCTGCTTGCCCAAACATTGGTGAATGTTGGTCCAAAAAACACGCTACCGTTATGATCTTGGGTGACACTTGCACACGCGCTTGTGCCTTCTGTAACATCAAAACTGGCCGTCCTATGCAGGTTGATCCGCTAGAGCCAATGAATACGGCAGAAGCATGTGCTGCAATGGGGCTCAATCACATCGTTATCACATCCGTAGACCGCGATGATCTTGACGACGGTGGTGCAGATCAATTTGTTCGCGTAATTGAAGCAATCCGTGAAAGAAGCCCACACACAACAATTGAAATTCTAACACCTGACTTCCGCAATAAACCGGGCGCTATTGAAAAAGTTGCTCGTGCAAAGCCCGATGTGTTTAACCACAATCTGGAAACTGTGCCACGCCTGTATCCCAAAATTCGCCCAGGTGCGCGTTTTTATCATTCACTCCGCTTGCTAGACACGGTTAAGCAAATTGACCCATCCATATTTACCAAATCCGGCATCATGGTAGGTCTGGGCGAAGAAAGATTAGAAGTCAGCCAAGTCATGGACGATATGCGCATGGCAGATATTGATTTCATGACAATTGGCCAGTATCTACAACCAACACCGCGTCATGCAAAAGTTGAACGGTTTGTCACCCCTGACGAATTCAAGTCATATGAACGTATGGGCAAAGGCAAAGGTTTTCACTTGATCTCAGCTACGCCTTTAACACGCTCCAGCTATCATGCAGGAGACGATTTTGCCAAGCTACGTGATGCTAGAAACAAAAGCCTCAAAGCAAATAATAAAACTTAAAAGCTATAGCTTAAAAATAACCCAGCGCTAAATTGGTTAGCCGAACCACGCTGTTCGATTAAGGTGGATTCACTGGCTTCATGGCCAAGCCTGTCATACCCTGTAAAAGCAACTGCGCTGACATTACGTGACAGAAGTATGATCTGCGAACCTGACACGCCGTAAGACACGACACCACTGCCTGCATTATACTGTGCAAGCCCTGATCCAGTAGCCTGCGCTGCATTCACGCCAAAAAATGCCTGATTGTAACGCTTATTGGCAAACTTCAACTTTGGCCCAAACGAGAAAATGCCCGTTTTTCCAAATACTGTATTACGACCAGTACGGTTGACCTCAAATTCACCAACAAAGCCTTCGTGACCATTGATTCCGCGCCGAAGTTCAAGCTTCGAGCTGAAATTCCGCGCCGCATATTGAAGAAAGCCACCAGCTTCAAAAGTAAAGTCAATTTGCCCAAAGCCATCCAGATCATTGGTTTCACTGCCAATTACTCTGAACGGGCTATTGCCTCCTTCGTCTCGACCAAAGTCAAATTTGACAAGTGGGCCAACTCGCCATCCATTTTGGTTAATTACATTGTATCCAACACCTTCTTGTACTGAAGCAAAAAAGCTATTCCCATACGCCACACGAATATTTGGCAAAAGGGAGAGCTGGTAATCATCGTCGCCGACATATGTCGGGTTAAAAAGCACACCACCACCAACGGATACTGTCCATTCAGGCTTGATATCAGGCCGTCCTGATGGTTGACCTTGCGCCGACGTGTCGTTGCTGTATGTCAGTGTCGTAATAACCGCAGCAAACGTGAATATTGAAACTTTCATTTCTTTTCCATTTATTGATTGTACGCTGTCAATTCTCTTACGAAATTCAATGGGTTTGGATGATTATTTCTTAAAGTAAACATCATGTGTATGTCCGTACTAAATCAGAGCTTTACCAATCTAGAATGGCAATTTAATGATGATCTTAGATAGATGCAGGGTGATACATGGCCAAGTTTACAGAAAACAAGATACTGCCTTACACACCAGAACAGGTTTTTGCACTTGTAGCTGATGTGCAAGCGTACCCGGATTTCCTGCCTTGGTGCATTGGAGCACGTGTATATAATCGTAAACCAAGCAGTTTTGATGCCGATGTCATCATTGGATTTAAGATGTTCCGCGAGACATTCACGTCACGCGTTACATTTTTGGAACCAAGTAAAGTTGATGTTGACTATATTAAAGGGCCAATGAAGCGCTTATATAACCATTGGCGATTTATTCCAGAAGGCGAGGGTGCCTGTCAGGTGGAATTTGCCGTTGAGTTAGAGTTCAAAAATCATGTTCTAGAGCAAATGATAGGCCGGGTTTTTACTGAAGCCTGTGAACGCATGGTAGATGCATTTGAAGAGCGAGCACACGAGTTATATTCTCGGCGTGACACCGATGACTAAACATCCAATGCATTCAAAATCATTGATAGTGCATGTTTAACTGTCTTGCTACGCACTTCGCTTCGATCCGAGTTCTCAAAAACCATGTGAGCAACAATCGGCGCTGAGCCTTGTTCAGCTAATCCAAACCATACTGTACCCACAGGTTTAGATTTAGTGGCACCGCTAGGACCTGCAATACCGGTTACCGAAACAGCTATATCTGCTCTTGAATTGGCAAGCGCGCCATACGCCATTTCTTTTGCTGTTGCTTCTGAAACAGCACCAAATTCGGTTAAACTACGTGCAGAGACGCCCAGCATTTGCTGTTTTGCTGCATTTGAGTATGTAACAAACCCTCTGTCCACAACATCAGAAGAGCCAGCAATTTCAGTCAGCGCTGCAGCTATAAGGCCGCCCGTGCAGCTTTCTGCTGTTGCTATCTTCATCCCTTTCAAACGGGCCGCTCGTAGTACTTTTTCGGCCTGAATAAGTGTTTCTTTATCCATCGGATAGCTCCATTCACTTCGTCAAATGAAAAGGTATGTAATGACTTCAAGGCATATAAGTGCATACACACCAGCAACCAAATCATCGACCATTACGCCAAACCCACCTGAGACTTTTCTATCTAACCAACCAATAGGATAAGGCTTCCATATGTCAAATATGCGAAACAAAACAAATGCAGCGATTATTTTTTCAATGGATGCCACACTATAAAACAACGGTAACAACGCGAGCCATTGGCCTGCAAACTCATCAATTACAATTTCTGGGGCATCATGAACGCCTGTTTCGCGTTCGATATGATCAATTGCATATGTGCCGATAACGGTTGCCGCTATAATAATAACGAATAACTCTGTCGCACCAATCCCAATCTCGTAAAACAGGTGCGCAATCGCAAGCGCAGCCAACGACCCCCAGGTACCTGGGGCTGGTCGTAAAAGGCCAGAGCCAAAACCTACAGCTATCCAATATGCTGGAGAGCTAAATCGCGTATTCCATGACGAAAGTGATTGTTTCATTATATATTTTTACTTTCAGGCAGACGCACAGTTGCCGATGCTTGCGCCGCAATGCCTTCGCCGCGTCCAGTAAAGCCAAGTTGTTCTGTTGTCGTTGCCTGCACGCTAACACGATCAATGCCGATACCCGCAATTTCAGCAATTCTCTGCCGCATATTTTGCATATGAGGGCCAATTTTCGGCAGTTCACATATAATTGTTACAGAAAGGTTCGTAATCTGACCACCTTGGGCAGTTACACGTTCAGTGGCAAACGATAAAAATCTATCGCTGGAAACACCTCGCCATGCATCATCTGATGGTGGGAAATGAAAACCGATATCGCCGTCAGCGATGCTAGCAAGCACAGCATCAGTTAAAGCATGTAAAGCGACATCTGCGTCGGAATGACCTTTAAGGCAGAAATTAAAAGGCACTTTCACACCACAAAGCCAAACATGATCACCCGCATCAAAGCGGTGCACATCAAACCCAGTGCCTGTTCTAACATCTGTTAATTGTGTTCTCAGCATTTGTTCTGCTCTCAAGAAATCAGCTTGTGTTGTTATCTTAAAATTTTGCTGTGTACCTGGACAATAATGTACTTGGCTACAATTTGCCTGAAAAATTGATGCGTCATCCGTATACTTATCATCGTCAGCATTACGGTGAGCGTTTAATATATCGTCATATGGAAATACCTGCGGTGTCTGTACAGCAAAAATTGACGACCGATCAACGCTACTCGCTTGCATATCATCAGTATTTAATCGTACCAACGTGTCAACTACAGGCAGAGCAGGAACAACAGCTTTTGCACCAGCATCCATAGCAATCGAGATAGCCTCGAACAGTTCAGATGTTATGAAAGGTCGAGCAGCATCGTGAATATACACCGACTTAATCGATTTTCCTTCTAATGCCTCTAAACCATTCCGCACGCTGGCTTGTCGCGTGCTACCGCCAATAACGGGCTCATGAATGTTTCTAACTTCCACACCACTGGCATTAAAGAGTTCAAAGTCATCAGCATGAATTACAGGAACGATGACCGCATCAGGAAGGCATTCCAACAGTGCATCAATCGTATGAGCGATAACGGACCGCCCATGCAGTAAGCGATATTGTTTAGGCAAACCTTTGCCAGCACGATGACCCCGTCCAGCAGCAACCAAAATAACGGCGTCTTTTGGGCTATCAGATAGTCCATTTTCGGGCTGTATTGACATCGTAAATCTCGCTCTAGATTTCTATTAGAAGTTCTGGCATAAGCAGTGCCTAAATATTAGGCACTTCCCATATAGGATATGTTTCTATGGCTATTAGCATTGGTCCGGTTGAAATCAAAGACCCCGTTATACTTGCACCTATGTCCGGTGTTACAGATATGCCGTTTCGCAGACTTGTGAAAAGATACGGTGCTGGGTTGGTTGTTTCTGAAATGATAGCTTCAGAAGCCATGATTAGAGCAACAGCTCGCAGTCAAAAAATGTCAACCAACTGTGCCGAAGAATTCCCTATGTCTGTTCAGTTAGCAGGTTGTGAAGGCGCAAAAATGGCGGAAGCTGCGAAACTAAACGAAGACCGCGGTGCTGCAATCATTGATATAAATATGGGGTGTCCGGTCAAGAAAGTAGTCAATGGGCACGCTGGTTCAAGCTTAATGCGCGACCTTGATCATGCAGGAGAGCTTATCCATGCAACAGTTAATGCGGTTTCATTACCCGTAACCCTGAAGATGCGCCTCGGCTGGGATGACAACAGTTTCAATGCTCCTGAACTTGCTAAAATTGCTGAGCAGGCAGGTATCAAAATGGTTGTAGTTCATGGCAGAACACGCTGCCAGATGTACCGCGGTCATGCGGATTGGAAAAAAGTCGGCATCGTTAAGGATGCTGTTTCGCTTCCAGTTATTGTAAACGGCGATATCAACGAATTTGAAGATGTTACGCAAGCACTCAGCGATTCAGGCGCAGATGGTGTTATGATTGGGCGCGGCACATATGGCCGCCCTTGGTTTGTAGCACAGGCAATGCACTATTTAAGGACCGGGGAAAAAATAGCCCCACCAGCTCTTGATGAGCAAATGAATACAGTTTTGGAACACTATGAAGACATGCTCATTCACTACGGTGTTGAGGCCGCTGTTCGTATTGCTCGCAAACATATTGGCTGGTACACAAAAGGTCTGCATGGCTCTGCCGAATTCCGCAACCACGTTAATAGGCTTGATGATCCTGCAACTGTGAAAGAAGCAATCACTGCGTTCTATTCGCCTTTGTGCGATCAGCTTGCGGCCTGATGGTAATAAACCAACAGCCTGACCAAGATAAGCACATATTGAACAGTTTGCGCCAAGGTGTGCTCACGATTGATACAAATAATTGTATCGCCGGTGTTTATGCATACTCAGAAGCAATTCTCGGACGCAGTAAAGAAAGCTTGCTTGAGAGTGAATTAATATTGCTCCGCGGCATCGGTAAAGACGCTCATAGTCTCGTTAATCGCGCAAGAGAAGAAAACACACCACTTAACAGTTATGATGTTCCTGTCCTGCAGCCTTTAGGTGATATTGAGTTGGTCGATTTACAGGCAAACCCAATAGATCACGAAGGTACAATTTTACTATCTATTTTACCACGCCGCATTACAGCTTTTCTCGAGAAAAGAGATGATGTTGAGGCAGCAGCGCGCTCAGTTAGTGGCTTAGCTGCCATGCTAGCACATGAAGTTAAGAATCCGCTATCAGGCATTAGGGGCGCAGCCCAGTTAATGGGACGCGCATTAGACGAAAAACATGCGCGCTTACCGGAGCTGATTTGCAAAGAGGTAGACAGGATCAAGGATCTTGTCGATAATTTGGAGAACTTCAACACATCTGAACAAGATGACCTTGAAGCAGTAAACATTCATGAGGTTTTAGATCACGTATTAAACCTCGCTGCTGCAGGCTTCGCTTCAGGAGCAACAATCCGCCCACGCTTTGATCCATCACTGCCGCCAGTCGTTGGTAACTATGACCGACTGGTTCAAATTTTCCTTAATCTTGTAAAAAACGCAGCAGAAGCGGCAGGTGAAAATGCAGACATAACGGTATCGTCTGCATATCGTCATGGTATTTGGATGCGAGGTAAAGATGGTATTCGAACACGGCTACCCATAGAGATAACTATCCGCGATAATGGCCCCGGTATTCCTGCAGCTATTTCTAGCCATCTTTTCGATCCATTCGTTAGTGCTAAAGAAGGCGGTGCCGGCCTTGGTCTATCATTAGTTGCAAGATACATAAGCAATTTTGGTGGCTCCGTAACAGCAGATAATCACCCTGAGGGGGGAGCTCTGTTTAAGGTTCAACTCGCAATGTTTGAGGACGCAAACTAATGAGCAAAAACAAACCCACAATCATTGTTGCCGACGACGATATGACAATCCGTGTTGTTGTGAGCGAAGCCCTTCGTCAGGAAGGCTGGATGGTTATCGAAGCTGAAGATGTACCCGAATTAAGGCGAGTGGTAGAACGCGGGCAGGGCGATGTTGTAATATCCGATGTTATAATGCCCGGCGGTAATGGTCTTGATACAATGGCTGAATTACTCGACAGCAGACCTGAGCTACCATTCATTATCATGAGTGCTCAAAACACGCTCTCAACAGCTATGGGGGCCACCAATAGCGGTGCATTTGATTATCTTCCTAAACCTTTCGACATTGATGAACTGGTAAGTGTAGTCAAAAAAGCACTACAAAAATCAGCCAAGCGCAATCTCAATGATCAAGAAAATGATCAAAATACCCTGATAGGTACATCACCTGCTATGCAGGAAATATATCGTACAATGGCGCGCGTTGTTAATACCGAACTCACAGTATTGATCAGTGGTGAAAGCGGCACAGGTAAGGAGTTGGTCGCTCGGGCATTGCATGATCACGGAGCACGAAGCGAAAACCCTTTTGTTGCAGTTAACATGGCTGCCATCCCGAAAGAATTAATCGAAAGTGAATTATTTGGACACGAGCGCGGCGCTTTCACTGGAGCTGAAACGCGTACTTTAGGACGCTTTGGTCAAGCTAAGGGGGGCACGTTGTTTCTTGATGAAATCGGAGACATGCCTCTTGATGCCCAAACACGTTTGCTCAGGGTTCTACAAGAAGGCGAATACCGAACAGTTGGCGGCAGTAACAGCATTAAAACCAACACCCGTATTATCGCTGCAACGAACAAGAACTTACAGATTATGGTTAGAGATGGTGAATTCAGGGAAGATTTATATTTCCGCCTGAATGTTGTGCCACTTTCACTTCCTCCCTTGCGGGATCGCGCTGAAGATATTCCTGCCTTAGCAGAACATTTCCTAATTAAAATCGCTGAAAGTGGTCTGCCATACAAAACCTTATCCGAGGGCGCTAAAAAAGTCCTGAAATCCTTTGATTGGCCAGGCAACGTTCGCGAGCTTGAAAACCTTATCCGGCGCTTGTGTGCATTATACCCGGGTGACCAAATCAACGGAGCAACCGTAAAAGCAGAATTTGATCGTTCCACATCGGAAATGGCAGGCGGCCCTCTTAGCATAATGGCGAACGTTACAGGTGGTAACCTGTCTCAAACAGTTAGAATGCATTTGGATCAGTATTTTGAGTTTCATGAAGGCGACCTTCCTCCACCCGGTCTACATGCACGCATTCTGCGTGAGATAGAACGCCCACTAATTCAAAAAGTGCTATCCGCAACAGCAGGTAATCAGGTAAAGGCCGCAGAATTGCTTGGCTTAAATAGAAACACACTGCGAAAAAAGATACGGGAACTTGAAATCGTTATGCCTTCGCGCAACACGTAAATCACAAAGAAACAACCAGTGAATTAAACTGTTGCCTTATTTTTCTCGCATTTTAAGCGTGATATTTGTAGAACAAATGTGACATTTATGCATCATAGGTTTTTATGAGCCAAAAAATACACAAAAATACGCATGACATCATGACTGCAACACCGACATTGCCAAATAGGCGTCTTGCAAAATTTATGTTAATTGCACGACGCCTTAAGCTCGCAGGCAAGCTAGAAGTATTGCTTTCTGTACTCGCTGTCATATCTGCAATTGCTACTTATATTACAATGTCCCAAAAATCTGCCCCAACCGAAGTAACGTCGGGGCAAACGATGCGCGTTTTGCTCGTAATCAATTTGGCGCTTCTGCTAGCACTCGGCGTCGCGATTGGGCGATGGTTTGTCCGAATTTGGTTTGCAAGAAAAGGCATGAAAGCGGGCTCCAGACTTCAAGCACGCGTTACAGGTTTCTTTATTGCCATTGCTATTGTGCCTCCAATTATCATGACCGTGTTTTCCGCACTCTTTCTGGATTTTGGTATTCAGTCCTGGTTTAGTGAGAAAGTACGTTTCACCTTGAACAACTCGCTCGAGGTTGCTGAAACATACATGATTGAGCATCGTTCCAATATTCAGAAAGATATGCTCAAAATTGCCTTTGCCTATGACCAGCTAAATTTTTCTCAGAGACGAGATCAGATAACACTGCAAAATGTAGCACAAACTGCACTCAGCACTCGCTTGTTATCCGGTGTATTTATCATTGAACAACGGGCTGGTGAAGATGGCTCTATTCTAGCAGGTGCGAACGATGGGTTGGCGTTTAATACGCCTCGAATATCAAGGGACCTGCTAGCACGCGCGCAAGCAGGCGAAACCGTGATTGCTACAAACCTTGAGAGCAACAACGTTCTGGGTTTAATACAGTTAAATTCATTCCTGCGACCAACTTTCCTATATGTTTCACGAGACCTTAGCCCTCAGGTACTTGAGTACTTAACCGCAACTCAGGATGCGGTTGAAGATTACGTTAACCTAGAAGGTCAACGCAGTGACATTCAGCTACAATTCAATGTAGTATTCATTATTGTTGCACTTCTCATATTGCTTGCCGCGATATGGATTGGCCTTTGGTTTTCCAGCCGCTTGGTTACACCGCTATCAAACCTTGTAGATGCTGCAGACCGTGTTGGGCAGGGTGACCTGCAAGCGCGTGTGCCAACAGTAGCCTCAAGTGATGAAGTTGGTACATTAAGCCGTGCATTTAACCGAATGACCGATCAACTAGCAAAACATCAAGATGCTCTCATTGAGGCAAATAGCGAACTTGACGAGCGTCGACGTTTTCTTGAAGAGGTGCTTGAAGGTGTCTCTGCCGGCGTCATTGGTCTGAACGAAGACACGACCGTATTTCTCCCAAACCGTTCGGCTTTACAATTGTTGAGACTAACGCCTGAAGATCTGGTTGGTAACAAGCTTACTGAAGTTTTGCCTGAATTCACTGATATCATTGAACAAAGCGAATTGTCAGATATTGGCGAAGCTAAAGGTGAAGTTCATCTGGAAATGGACGGCGAATATCAAACCTTGATGGTGCGCGTTTTTGTTGAGCGTAATGACGGCGGTGGCATCGGCGGTTATGTTGTTACGTTTGATGATTTGACGGAGCAATTAGCCGATCAACGGACAGCAGCGTGGGCTGATGTAGCACGCCGTATTGCACATGAGATTAAAAACCCTCTTACGCCGATACAATTATCGGCAGAGCGCCTCAAACGTAAATACCTAAAAGAAATCAGCAATGACAAAGAGATTTTTGGACAATGTACGGATACAATTATCCGTCAAGTCGGTGATTTACGTCGCATGGTTGATGAATTTTCATCATTTGCACGCATGCCTGCACCCATATTTAAAGGAACTGACATTACCGATGTTGTCCGTCAGGCTGTGTTTCTTCAAGAAGTCGGCGCACCTGAGATAAGCTTTACAACCGAAGTAGGCGATAATATCACCCCGATTGAAATTGATGGCCGCCTCGTTGGACAGGCTCTGACTAACGTCATTAAAAATGCAAGTGAAGCAGTGGACAGTCGGATTGAAAAAGACAAAACGCATGATAATGAAAATATTGAACCAGGCTTTGTTCGCGTTTCGTTGCAGCAGACAGCAGATAAGACACTTATAACAGTTGAAGATAACGGTCTTGGCTTGCCAGCCAATCAAAAAGATCGCCTGATGGAACCTTATGTAACGACCCGCACCAAAGGGACAGGCCTTGGTTTGGCTATTGTGCGTAGAATTATGGAAGAGCATGGTGGTTCAGCGCGCATCGCTGATCGTCAACCAACCGGTGCAAAAGCAATACTTGTATTCACACATAATACACTTCAAAAACGCGCTGAAAAAGCGAAACAAAACGAACTTTCAGATCAGCACCCCGCTGCAGCAGAATAATAAAGGAAATTGCCGCATATGGCACTGGATATATTGATCATTGACGATGAAGAAGACATTCGCGAGTTGATTGCCGGCATACTCGAAGACGAGGGCTATGCAACAAGAACAGCTCATGATAGCGACAGTGGCCTAGCCGAGATTGAGGCGCGCCGACCATCATTGATGATATTGGATATTTGGCTGCAAGGCAGCAGGTTAGATGGCCTTGAAATTTTACAACTTGTTAAATCCCGTCACAAGGAACTACCAGTCGTTGTTATCTCGGGGCACGGTAATATTGAGACAGCAGTCGCCGCTATTAAAAAAGGCGCGTATGACTTCATTGAAAAGCCGTTCGAGTCTGACCAGCTATTACTAACAGTGCAGCGTGCTACTGAAGCTGAGCGCTTGCGCCGTGAGAATGAAGAACTGAAAAAACGATCTGCATTCTCTGTTGATATAACGGGCAGGTCTGCGGCCATAAACACACTGAGACAAAGCATTGAAAAAGTTGCCTGCACTAATAGCCGTGTATTGATACACGGCGCATCAGGTAGCGGTAAAGAAGTAGCAGCACGGCAAATCCATGCACGATCAAATCGCGCTAATGGCACGTTTGTTGTTGTGGGTGCAGCATCTATGGAACCACACCGTATGGAGCAGGAGCTGTTTGGCGTTGAACAAAACGGCGGTGTTGTAAAAACAGGGCTATTTGAAAAAGCGCACGGCGGTACATTGTTTATCGACGAAGTTGCGGACATGCCGCTTCCGACGCAGGCAAAAATACTTCGTGTTTTAACGGATCAAGCATTTGAGCGTGTTGGCGGTAATTCAGGTGTGAAAGTTGATATCCGCGTTATATCAGCCACAAGCAGAAACCTGGTTCACGAAATTGCCGAAGGCCGGTTCAGGGAAGATCTATATCACCGACTTAACGTTGTACCACTCACAATGGCTGCGCTTAGTGAGCGCCGAGAGGATATTCCGGCACTTGCGATAGGTTTTCTTGAAACACTGGCCGAAGCGACAGGTCGCCCCAAAATGCGGCTAGGCGACGATGCAATTGCAGCACTTCAATCTTACGATTGGCCAGGTAATGTTCGTCAGTTAAAGAATATCATGGAACGTGTTATCATCATGGCGCCAGACGATGCGGAAGGACTCATTTCAGCAGATGACTTACCTCAGGAAATTCGAATAGGCTCCAACGAATTGCTACATAACAACGGCGACAACACCATTATGACAACACCGCTTCGCGAAGCGCGCGAGTCTTTTGAACGCGAATACCTTAAAGTTCAAATTAATCGTTTTAGTGGCAACATCTCCAAAACGGCTGCATTTATCGGCATGGAAAGGTCTGCCTTACACAGAAAGCTCAAATCTTTAGGCTTATCAGGCAAACAAGACATTGAAACGTAAACTGTGTATAAACCAGCTACTTGAATGCAATAATCGGATGAAGTTGACATGAAAGTTATCGTTTGCGGCGCAGGGCAGGTTGGCTTCAATATAGCAAAACACCTTTCTAATCAGCAAAATGACGTAACAGTTATTGATCGCTCGAACAAACTGATTAGAAAAATCAGCGAGTCACTTGATGTTCAGGCATTGGTTGGTCACGGTTCTGACCCTGAAATGCTTTCCAAAGCCGGTGCTGCCGATGCTGACTTATTGGTAGCAGTTACCTTGTCAGACGAAGTGAATATGGTGACCTGTCAGGTTGCTCATTCGCTCTTCAGCATTCCCACAAAAATTGCACGCATTCGCAATCAGGTTTATCTCAAACAGCAGTGGGCAGATTTGTTTTCTCGTGACAACCTGCCGATTGACGTAATTATCTCTCCTGAACTTGAAGTAGCACAAGCATTAAGCCGCCGCCTTGAAGTGCCTGGTGCTTTTAATATGATACCTTTTGCGGACAATAAAGTGCGCTTTATCGGCATCCAGTTAGATGAAAACTGCCCTGTCGTGGATACACCGCTCAGACAATTGACAGAACTATTCCCAAACCTGCAAACCGTTGTGACCGCCATTTATCGCGGAGACACCTTGTTTGTTCCGCGCAGTGACGACCAGCTTCAAATTGGTGATTCCATCATAATAGCAGTTGAAACATCTACAACAGAACGCGCAATGGCTGTTTTTGGTCATGAAGAAGAGCAAGCACAGCGTATTGTAATTGTGGGAGGCGGTAATATTGGTTTGGCTCTTGCCCAATCACTCGAAAACAGCGACGGCAAACAGAACGTAAAAATTATTGAATATAATGCGGAACGTGCAACACAGCTTGCTGAAAAACTGAATAAAACAGTTATCATTAATGGTGACGCGCTTAATCGTGAGATTTTACTTGAAGCCAACATTGCTCAAACCGACACGGTTGTGTCTGTTGCTGACGATGATGAAGTAAACATTCTTTCTTCGCTTTTGGCCAAGCAACAGGGGTGTAAAAGCGCAATAACGCTGCTTAACAACCCAATTTATGGAAACCTTGTTGGCTCTCTCGGTATTGATGTTGCAATGGACCCAAGGGAAACAACCGTATCATCAATAGTGCGCCATGTAAGGCGTGGCCGCATACGTGATTTATACAGTATCTTTGAAGGGCAGGCCGAAATAATTGAAGCCGAAGTTTTAGCTGGCTCAGAGGTTGTGAAAAAAACTGTTGGGGAACTCCGCCTACATGGTGAAGTTAAATTTGGTATGGTTGTACGCGAAGACGAAACCATACTACCTAGCGCAGATACACAACTTCAAAATGGTGACCGGGTAATAATATTTGCATTAGCGCACGCCGTTAAAAAAATTGAACAGCTATTCTCCGCGCGTGCGGACTTGTTTTAGGCTCACTACATGTGGAAAAGCCGCCTCTTATATCTTATTGGTACCTGGATTATTTTCCTGTCATGCGTGCAGCTCATTCCTCTTGTTTATGCATCCATCACTGGTGAGGCGAGGGCATTTAACAGCCTTTTTGCCTCTACCATTCTTTCTCTGCTTCTTGGTGGTGCATTATTTTTAGGGTTTCGCTCTACTGAACGTGTACGTGTTCCGCGCCTCACTGTTTTTCTTCCACTAACAGGCATTCTTGTCCTTGCAATGATTGCAGGTTTGCCTTTGTTTTTTATGTTTCCAGACCGCGGGTTTGTAGCTGCTGTATATGACGGCATGTCACAAATAACCACAAATGGCTCCTCAGCATATGAAGGAGAAATAGATGTAATGCCCTCCATTTTACTATGGCGGTCACTTACAAGTTGGATTGGTGGCTTGATGGCTGTTGGCTTTGCATTGTCATTACTTATGGCAATGAATAGTGGCGGCATGCAGCTACACAGATCCCCCTTAAACTTCGGTGACAGCGAAACTGGGTATATACGCCTAAGAGCAACCATAAAATCAATTCTGCCCATCTATGCCGCTGTAACAATTATCTGCTTTAGCCTTATTGCCATAAGTGGAAAGTCAATTTTCAATGCGTTTTTACTGGCATTGTCTGTGATCAGCACATCAGGGACTATACCGGACAGTATGGTGCAAAACCAAAACATGTTGACCCAATTGGTCCTTTCAATCTTTTTAGTTATTGGACTCTCAAATTGGGACTTTCACTACTTGCGTGTTAAATCACGCACTACGTCTTGGCGAAAAGATCGAGAACTGCGCATCAGTGTATTATTAATAGTTACCGCCACTTTATTTATATTTACAGTTACCGGCTTCAATTTTTCCAACTTTGTTTCATTTCTTTTTGCAAGTACTTCAGCGCTTGCAACATACGGCATTATGCCAGAAACAATTCCCACAGAAGGTGATTTATTATTACCTATCAGTCTTGGATTAATGATGCTCGCAGGCATCGGAGGCGGCGTGGCTGGAACAACAGGTGGTTTAAAACAAATGCGTTTTCTTACGATCGCTAAACTTGGAAAAGCCGAGGTTGACCGCCTAGCACATCCGCACGGAATTCACACTGTAAAATACGGAAATGTTACAGCTGAACGCGGCGACGTTGATGCCGTCTGGCTTTTACTCGGTTCTTTTATACTCATTGCTGCTATAGGCGCCATAGCCTTCGCCGTACTTGGAATAGACTTCCAATCCGCCCTTACTTTATCATTCACAGCAATGACATTATCCGGGCCACTCATTGCCAGTGCAGACCCCGCGTTTGCAGGGTATAGCAGTTTGGCAGACGCAGATTATGCCATCTTAACCGTGTTAATGCTTGTCGGTCGCGTCGAAGCGTCATTATTCATGGCAATCCTCGCAAAATCATTATGGCGTGGATAAGCACAGAACCTTGTTGACCTAAGGTCAATCATTCTGACATAACAGACAGGCTAAATAGTAATGCGATAGATATTGCAAAAAGCGACTGACATACCCACATGTTGAGCCGCTAGAATGAAACTGGAAAAACAAGAAGAAAAAGCGAACCATGTCAGAAAAAAATCAAAACCTCCAAGATGTTTTCCTTAATACAGTTCGGAAAACAAAAACTCCTGTGACAGTTTTCCTGGTTAACGGCGTTAAACTACAGGGTGTTATTACCTGGTTCGACAACTTTTGTGTTCTTTTACGGCGCGATGGTCATTCTCAACTCGTGTACAAGCACGCAATTTCTACAGTAATGCCCGGCGGACCAGTACAATTGTTTGAGCCTGAAAAAGAAGGTTTAGAAGACTGAATTGGCGCAGAATAAAGACCACAAACATGGGGAACATCAGTTAACTGATGGAGTTAATGGCGGCGGTTGGTCAACCGACGGTCTTGCATATCTACAGAAGAAGCATGCAGAACAACAACGCGTATATGTTGTTCACCCATACACTAATGACAGCCTCAATCGCGAGGGCATACGAAGCCCTGATGCGCGTGTTACTGAGGCGCTCGGGCTTGCTGAAGCGATTGATGTTAAGGTCATTGGCGGCGAAGCAATCGCTTTGCGTGCAATTAAACCAGCCACATATCTCGGCACTGGTAAGCTTGAAGAACTTAAACGTTTTGCTAAATCAGAGGGCATTGATCTTATTGTTTTTGATTGCGAGCTTAGCCCAATCCAACAACGGAACCTCGAGCGAGACTTAAAAACAAAAGTTATTGATCGTACAGCGCTCATTCTTGAAATATTTGGTAATCGTGCAAGCACGAAAGAAGGTGAGCTACAAGTTGAACTGGCTCACTTAATATACCAGCGCAGCCGTTTGGTTCGGTCGTGGACACACCTGGAACGCCAGCGCGGCGGCGCCGGCTTCATGGGTGGCCCAGGTGAAACACAGATCGAGGCTGATCGCCGTATCATCGCAGATCGTATTACCAGAATTAAAAGGCAGCTCGAAGCAGTAACACGTACACGCACACTACATCGCTCGCGCCGACAAAAGGCGCCTTATCCAATCATTGCGTTTGTCGGCTATACAAATGCAGGTAAATCGACCTTGTTTAACAAGGTTACTGACGCAGAAGTCCTGGCTGAAGATATGCTTTTCGCCACGCTTGACCCTACAATGCGCGCCATAACTCTTGAGAGTGGGCGAAAGATCATTATTTCAGACACAGTTGGTTTTATCTCTGAATTGCCAACAACACTGGTTGCAGCATTTAGAGCAACCTTGGAGGAAGTTTTAGAAGCTGACGTAATTGTGCATGTACGCGATACTTCACATGTTGATACGGAAATTCAAAAAACAGATGTGGAAAAAGTGCTTCATGAACTAGGCGTTTCATTAGCCATTGATGAGGAGAACGCTAGTGAAGGTACTCCTGTTATTGAAGTTATGAACAAATGTGACCTTGTCCCTCAAGAAGAATTGGAGCATTGGAAAGCTGTGTCTGCCCGCAAATGTAATATTGCAGCAGTTTCAGGTTTAACAGGTGATGGCTGTTCAGATTTTCTGGAAAAACTTGATGATACATTGAGTGCACAAAATCAAACACTTGAGATAACTATTCCTTTTCATGATGGCCAAACACCTGCGTGGCTTCATGCAAATAGCAAGGTTTTACGCGAAGAAATAACCGATACGGGTACGTTTTATCAAGTAAGCATAGATCCTGTGAGTTGGAACAAATATAGCAAAGGTAAAAGCTTTTAATGCTAAAGTGACAAGACTATATATCGCGTTCCTCTATTTTTACCTCGTCCCATAACTGGTCCATTTCATCCAAACTAGATTGTTCAGGCGTTTTCCCTCGCTCTGACAACTTCAATTCGACACTATGAAAACGCCGTTCAAACTTTGCATTAGCTTCTCGCAATGCTTGTTCAGCATCAATTTTCATGTGCCTAGCGAGGTTTGCCATAACAAACAATAAATCGCCAAATTCTTCACGTAAATGTTCCTGACTATGGCTGTCATTATGTGCTTCAACTAATTCTTCGCATTCTTCCTGTAACTTGTCCAAAACCTGAGTTGTTTCAGGCCAATCAAAGCCAACACGAGCCGCTCGTTTTTGTAGTTTTATCGCACGCAGTAAAGCAGGTAGCCCTATAGAAACACCATCAAGAGCAGAGGGTAATGTTCCGGCCATTTTTGCTTTTTTTGCACGCTCTTTGGCTTTTTGTTTTTCCCATGCTTCAGTTTGAGCATCAGCATCAGCAATATCAGTATCTGAAAAGACATGAGGATGCCGCCGTACCATTTTATCGCAAACAGCTGACACCACATTGTCAAATGAAAATGCACCTTTTTCCTCAGCTATTCTGGCATGAAAAACCGTTTGAAATAACAAATCTCCAAGCTCATCTTCGAGCGCGCCCATATCCTTTGACCGTATTGCACCGTCAACCTCATAGGCCTCTTCAATGGTGTATGGTGCAATGGTCTCAAAAGTTTGCTCAATATCCCAAGGGCAACCAGTTTCTGGGTTTCTTAATTTGCGCATGATTTCCAATAGGTCAGAAATCGAATATTCTTGTTGCATTGCCTGTTGACCCGTTTGCTATTGGGAGAGATGGTATAAACTATAACAAGCCATATTTGATTTGCACGCGAAAGAACTTATCATGCCTAAACTGATGCTAATACTTTGGTTATCTCTGTTAGCAATCACGCCAACTGTCGCAGAAGATGTGCCGTTTCCAGTCGATCAGAACGCGCGATACTATCTTAATATCCCAAAGGACGGTTTAACTGCGTTTCTTTCCCGACCAAGTATACCATTACCTTTAGTAAGCCATCATCGCGGTGGTCCGGCTCCCGGGTTTCCAGAAAATGCAATAGAAACAATGGATAATGCCTTGAAGTATGGATACGGTTTTATGGAAGTTGATGTTGCTCAACTTAAGGACGGTACTCTTATTCTTATGCATGACGACACGCTGGATCGCACCACAAACGGTGAGGGTAATTTGAGAAATAAAACCTGGGCAGACGTTAAAAGCTTGTTTCTTGAAGATGAAACAGGTGCGCTAACCACGTTTAAAGTGCCGCTCTTACGCGATGTTCTTTCATGGGCCAAAGGCAAGACTATTTTGACACTTGATATTAAACCCAGTGTTGATTTCAAGAAGGTTGCTGATCTTGTAACATCAACAGGCGCGCATGATTATACTGCTGCAATAGCCTATAGCATTGATCAAGCCATTGATTTTCATCGTTTGGCGCCGAACATGCCAATGTCTGTAGGATTGACTAATACAGCCGATATTGAAGAATTCGACAGAAGTGGTATTCCAAGCAAACTTGTTATTGCATGGACAGGAACAAGACTTGCCTCAAATAGCCATTATGCCAACCTCCATGCGCGTAATTGGCGTGTAATTGTTGGCACATTAGGTGGCCGTGAAAATTCAATAGACAGTAAAATCCGTGACGGGAAAACTCAAATTACATACACTGATATAATAAAACGTGGTGCAGACATTATTGCTACAGATCGGTTTTGGGCAGCTCAACGGGAACTGAAGAATCCAAATTTATTTATTTATTCAAAATCGAACATAGCCAGCCGACCTTGAATTGAGTATGCTCAAGCAACTTAGAGTAGGGGTACTATGGTTATTTTTATAAAAAACCATCCATTTTTAATTGTTATTTCGTTTCTATTTGCCTTACTCGCTATCTTGGTGACAAGTGGTAGTACTATCCAATTTGATGAAGCTGGCGTCTTGCTACTTCGCACCGCTGGAGATACGAGTGTACCTATAGGCGGTGAGGCGCGAATTGATTTCGTTTATGCTTTAACGCACTTAGGTGATTCTAAAACACTCGCCGTAATTACAATCCTTATAGTTGGCTATTTATTTTACGCACGCGAATATGTTGCTGCTAAGTGGTTTTTAATAGCAGCCGCAGGTTCATTCATCATTACTGCATTATCTAAGTACTTTTTTGGACGTGATCGTCCAGACATAGTTGAGCAGTTTGCTACAGCTACAAGCGGCAGCTTTCCGAGTGGCCACACGTTGAGATCTGCTGTTGTATACGCTCTAATTTCCTACTTGCTTATGCAAACCCGGTTTTTCGATCAGAAAAAGATCATTGGCATACTAACTTTAGCAGTAATCGCTGTGAACGGGGTAACTCGGGTTTACCTTGGTGTTCATTGGCCTACAGATATTATTGGCGCCTGGTTAATTGCTATATTTTGGCTTTTGTTATGTAAAAAAGGCTATGACCGCGCATGCATAAAAAGCCAGGAAATAGAATAATTTAACTTTCCCGCAACCTTACATGCATTTCACGTATTTATTTAGCTAGAAGTGTTGATTGCGTTTTACTGTGAGGCTCGTTATTGCTTAACTTATCAGGCATTAAACGAGAACTTGCCGCAATAATGAAACATAATATGTGTTGGGATTCTACACGCCAGCATCCGCCGCGAGATTTCACAATGGGCTCTAATACAGTAAATACTATTGTTACAGATAATATGAAGACAAATAATGATGCAAATCAGCTTGAAAAGAGCCATAAAAACGTGAGGTTTACTGCCATTTTGCTTGCCGGTTCACGCAGCACAAATGACTCTGTTGCTTCTATTTTTGGCAAAACATACAAGGCTCTTGTCCCACTGGTCGGGCGCCCAATGATTGCTTACGCGTTAGATGCTCTAAAGCGATCTTCTTTCATTAATGATATAATAATCGTTTTTGATGGCAAAGATGAGCTTCTAAACGAAAACAATGATCTCAAAGCTGCACTGTCAGATGATCGCATTAGTATAATAGGGCCTGCATCATCAATATGCGCAAGCGTGAAAAAGGCAATTGATCAACCCACATCCAAGTGGCCATTTCTTGTTACAACAGCAGATCATGCTCTATTAAAGCCTGAAATTGTTGATAAATTTTGTGACCAAGTTAGCAAAATCGATGGTTTGTCTGTCGGTTTTGTTGAAAAGCAAAGCATTGTTGCGATGCACCCTTCGTCTAAACGTACATACCTGCCTTTTAAAAATGCCAGCTTATCTGGCGCAAATCTTTTTGGTTTCACAGATAAGGAAGCAGTAAATGTCTTGGATTTCTGGGTTGCTTTTGAAAGCAAACGCAAAACACCATGGCGACTTTTCCAAGCCTTTGGTTTCATCAATCTTATTGGCTTGATGTTGCGCCGGTTCGATGTCAAAAGCGCATTTCGGCGCGCATCCATGGTTCTCAATGTCAATGCTCATGCTGTTATCCTAGAAGATGCAGAGGCAGCAATTGATGTTGATACACCTAAAGATTACATGCAGGTAACCAGCATACTTGAGATGCGGCAGCAAGAATCTCAAACTAGTTAAATCTACACACCGCTTAATTATCCTGTATTTTAGTAAGTACTGGTCTATGCGTCTATTTGCGCTAATTCATGAATGAAATCAAAATAGGGGTGCTTTAAATGAGCGATTCAAGAGAATTTGATATTATTGTATACGGCGCTACAGGCTTTACCGGACGCCTTGTCGCTGAATATTTGGCATTACAATACGGCGTCGGTAAATCTGTAAAATGGGCTATGGCAGGACGAAGTGCCGAGAAGCTCTCTGCTGTAAGGAATGAAATTGGCGCCCCTGATGACACGTCCTTTGTTGTTGCAGATGCAAGTGACCCTGCATCTATTCGAGCTATGGCAAATAGAACCAAGGTCGTTCTGACAACTGTTGGCCCTTATCAATTATATGGCTCAGACCTTGTCGCAGCCTGTGTTGAAGCAGGAACCGATTATGTTGACCTATGCGGTGAACCTCCATGGATGCGCCAGATGATTGATAAATATGAAGCTGCAGCTAAAAATTCCGGCGCACGAATTGTTTTCTCATGTGGTTTTGACTCGATACCTTTCGATCTCGGTGTTCAATATTTGCAAGATGCTGCCAAAGGAAAATTTGGCCATGTAATGCCTCGTGTCCGTGGACGTGTACGCAAAATGAAAGGCACTTTCTCTGGTGGTACCGCCGCGAGCCTTCAGGCAACAATGGCAGCGGCGGCTAAAGACCCCAGTATTTTACAATTGCTCCGCGATCCATTTTCACTGGCACCAGGGTATGAAGGGCCAGAACAACCACGTGGAACAAAGCCATTATTCGATGATGTCATCGATAGCTGGGTAGCGCCTTTTATTATGGCACCTATTAATACACGTAATATACATCGCTCAAATCTGCTAAGCGGCAACGAATACGGCAAAGACTTCATCTATGATGAAATGCTGGTAACAGGCCCTGGCGACAAAGGGGAGGCCGCTGCTCGCGCTGTTGCGGAAAGTAGTGCGATGACTAGTGATGATGGTCCTAAGCCAGGCGAAGGACCAAGTAAAGAAGAGCGAGAAACAGGCTTTTATGACGTACTGTTTGTAGCAACAAACGAACAAGGTGAACGCATCGAAGCCGTTGTTACTGGTGATAAGGATCCAGGATATGGATCGACGTCAAAAATGATAGCAGAAAGCGCTATTTGTTTAGTTCAAGATGACATCCCCATGACTGGTGGAATTTGGACTCCAGCATCCATTATGGGGCGTCCGCTGACCAAACGCTTAATAAGCAATGCTGGCCTAACCTTTGAAATTCTTTAAAGTAACAATGAAAGTTCAGCGCAAATTGCGCTGAACCTCCCTGTAGTGATGCGACATGTGGGAGCTTAACGCACTGTCACACCAGAGACCGGATCCATTGCAGCTTTTATAGCCCATCCGCCAAAGGCTTCAGTAACAGCAAACACAAGTTGGTTTTCGCCCTTTTTAAGCGGAAGAAACACACTGTCATACAAGCCAACAGTGCCTAAATGACGGTAATCACGAGAACGATAAGTGTCGTCACCATAAGCGATTGCTTTACCATTTAGGAAAACAGTAACTCTGTCGCTAAAACCATACTGAATAGGTATAATTCGCTCGGCATCAGAGCTGATATCTAGTTTCACCAGTAACGTATTAACATCGCCAGTTCGGCCAGATATTCGTGCTAAATTAGCTGCCCCAGACTCGTCTACTTCAAGTGTTTGCCATGACTGCTGCGCCAGTAAGTCGCTATCAAGAATGGCCTCTTTCTCAACATCGGCACTAGCAACTGTTGTTTTCCCTACGTTAAATGATGTTATTAAGTTTTCAGGAAACGGCACTCGAGGTTTTGGTTCTCCAATAGTTTCAACAGTCGCATCGGCTACGGCACGGAAGTTTGAAATATGGAAATCTTGCCGAGCACCAGAAAATCGAATGCTTCCCGCAACATTCGGAGCCATCAAATTATCGACATGTAAACTAGGTTTGTCGCTATTGATGTAGACATCCATTTTATTGTCTTTGATCACTAACTTTACTGATGCCCATGATCCAAGATCATATTTTGATGGCACGCTATAGCGTTCACCGTGATAAATCTGCCAACCACCTAAACCATTAAACCGCGGTGTGTACTGTGTAGCGTCAGGCTTTTCAGACAAGTGAGATCGTAAGTAAAAGTGCTCTGCCGTATTATCATTCCAGCGAAAATAAATACCGGCAAAACCTCGTTCTTTAGGCATAGATATATCGAAAGTAATGATACCGTCCTTAAAATTTCCGTTATTCAGGACAGCAAAACCATTATTCAATCGCAAACTCTTACGACCCATATGCTCTACAAAACCGGCACCCTGTTCTGAAAGGCTCCAGTTATCTTCATTCATCTCTTGCGTATATCCAGCTACTGAACCAAACACCGCACTCAAGAAGACACAGGTGATAATAAATATTGTGTTTCGCATAGGACATTCCTCGCTCTTCGTTGTTTTTAGTATACAAAACTTAAACGATGAGCGCGTTTAAGGTTCCTTAAGAAACCTTAAATCTACAATACAGAGCCATATTCACGGCTTCTTGCTAGCTTTCCACAAATGACACACTGTATATTAATCTTATAGGAACACTTAATTTTCACTGAGATAGCATGACAAAAAATCCTGAAAATCAAAGGCATAACATTTATCACTGGGTCTTCATTCCCGGTGAAAAACTGCTGCAACATTCTGATGGTCACGCTGTAAAACTCGAAGATAAGATAGCAAAATTACTGCTGACATTTTGCATGAACCGTGGGCGGCTAGTGACAAAAAGCGATATCATTGCAGCTGTCTGGGACGGTAGAGAATTAAGCGAACAAACCATTCCTGTCGCCATATCAAAATTACGAAAAGCACTTGGAGACGATATCAATAATCCCAAAATGCTAGAAACTATCCCGCGGCGTGGATATCGATTGCTTGATGAGTTGCCGAAAAGGAAAGCACATTCTGTTTCGGAAACATCTAAACCAACAGAACGTATCATCTTCTATACTGCAATGATTGCTATCGCGGTACTTGGAGGCCTCTATTTATTCACAGGCAATGAAAATCTTACACCTGATCGCATCCAACTAGCGAATGCGGAAAAACCCGGCGTGATCGTAACAATTAACGATGTACGGACAACAAAAGCGACTGAAGACAAAATTGACCAAGCAATTGCGATTAGTGAACTATCTTCCTTTTTTCTAGCTCAAGTTCCAGATATTCTGGTTATACGCCATTGGTGGAACCTGGATGCACCAGATCCGACAGGCGGCATATACACGCGGTACGGTAACGCCACACCGGTTTATTCACTTAAGGCAACGCTACTAAAGGAAGACACAGGCAATATTGTTACATTCATCTTGTCAGAACCAAAAACGGATGAAGTTTTATGGACTGGCCTGCACAAAGTAAATTCAGGCAGTGAGAGCTTGTTTGGCACATTGTCCATGATGCTCGATCGTCTTTCAGTTGTAAAACGCCCAATCGATAATAAAGCACCAAACGAAGACTTACGTTATTGGAACGCTCGTTATTACATGCACCTGTCAAACCCTAGCGCCGCCAATAAAGCATATAGTTATCTCACGGCAATAGCTGACGAAAAACAAACAACAAAGCAAGTGCTCGCAACCGAGGAGGCCTTGATGGCACGCTGGCGCGAACAACTTGTTGCTTCAAATAACCAGATAGACCTTAATGATTACAGCTCAATTGCAACAGATCCAATATCCAGTGGCGTAAAGACGCACACTGAAATCGTTGATAAAGCAGCAATACAGCTTTATCGGCACAATAAGCCAAATGAGGCCATAGAGTTACTTGAAGAAGCTTTTTTAAAAGCCCCGGGTGACCATTACGCACTTTCATTGATCGCCGAAGCTAAAGAACGCATTGGGTTGCGTGAAGAAGCTTTAACTGCATATAGGAAAGCTATTCGTTTAGCCCCCTATGCAAGAGCCTATCAGAGCAGATTAAAAGAGATTGAAAATAAAACCTCAGACAATGCCAAGGTAGAATGAGGCTATCTTTGATAACTAGATGAGAGCAATCTCTTTGCAACACCTAACATTTTTTCCATTTCAGGATGAGCTATATTTATATTATTTTCAGTATGTTCTACAGTATTTCTAATATCTAACATTACTTTATTTTCGATATTATTTTTTGTTTTTAAAACTGCAATTGCATGACGGAGTTTAATCCGTTTTCCCATCACAGATTTTAGTACTTGATCTGTTTCACGATTAAGTTGAGCAGTTAATGAATTTATACTCTGCTGAAGCTGAGGTGTTGATACTCCTTCATTTATTTGATGCTCAATATCTGTGATTGCTATCCGGTAACTAAGCAGCCTGTTATATGCCTTAACGTGTCCTTGATGAATTATGCTATCAGCCATTGGACAATATGTTTTCAACATTTGATCCAAAGGGACATGCTCATTCAATTTTTCATTAACTTCAATAAGTTGCACTGCACTCCAACAATATTGAAGTTGCTTATCTTCATCATCAGGTTCAAAGGCTAACACAGGCTTTAAGTGCTCCAATGATTCAACTAAATTCTGTTTAGCTTGCCTAAATTGACCAGCGCTATATTTACTTTCCGCAAGCCAACGGTAGCTGCGCGCCAAGTTTAAATGCGCGCGCTGATCTGTTTTATCAGCAACCCATAGTTTTTTGTATATCTCCATAGACTTGCGCGAGTATTCAATTGAGCTTTCCTTATCACCAAGAAACTCATCTGCCCAAGCCAAGTGATGATATGCACCAGCAACATTGTTCATCCATGCAATGTCAGATTGAAACAACTCAGCAACATGCATACGAACCTTAAGGCCTTGTTCAAAAAGAGCTTTGGCCTCTTTATAGTCACCTAATTCCATCAGTGCCCAGCCAAGGTGAATATGTAAATTCCCTACTTCGGCATAGGCGCGTCGATTAAGGTCTGGTTGCGCTATAAGCCGGTCAAATAACGCAACACGTTCACGCCAGTAGTTTGCGGATTCTTGAAAGCGACCTAGTACCAATTCATATCGGCCAAGCCAGTACAAAGTGTGTATATGATCATAAAGCGCACTTGTTGACTCAGGGTGAATTTCAAGCATTTTCTTAGTCACGAAATAAGCTTGATCAAACATTTGTTTGGCTTGTTTCTCGTCTTGTCGCCGCAGATAAACACGACCAAGCTCCATAAACACACGCGCCTTACGACCCAGAGCATCCGGCGTTAAACTATTGTCATCTTGCTGCACATAATGAGTAACAAGCTCATTCACCACAGCGTCGATTACTTCTATGCGTCCAAGTTTTTGCAATTTCGAAACAACGAGATCATCAACCATAAACCCGATCAGATCTTCTGCTCGTTTCTGCTGAGATAGCGCAAGGTTTTTCGCCGATTCTTCGGCATTTTTCGCAAGTTGGACATTAACCACAAGACCAAGCAAAGCGAATATCACAGCCGCACCGACAACGGAAAGTGACATGACTTTCTTTTGTAATCTACGGGCTTCGCGCTGCATCAGGTCGTGCATATCAACCTCTAGCAACGCCGCAACAATTTTCTTAAATGCAAGGTTATGTCCATCACCGATGCTACGCATATCCGCAGCAAGCGGTGTCTTTCCTCGCTTTTGCGAGAGCTCTCGCAAAGGCTCAGGTATACAGTTTTCACTATCAGTACCTATTGAAACATCAAAGTTTGGTTCACCATCAATCAAGATACAAAGAATATTGGAAGGGGAGTTGCTCCGTAAAAAAACATCAATTTCAAAAGCAACACGCTTAGACTTGGCAGATGCAAGAGAACACAAAACAATGAGATACTCAGATTGTTCTATAGCATTTATTATTTTATCTTCTAAAGAACCTGTAGCGGCAAGTTCTTCTCTATCGCGAAAAAATCGCCCAAGCGAATATGAGGTTTTAAGGTGTGAGTAATCATTGTTTAAATACTTGGGTATTCGAAAACGCTCTAGGTAATTAAGCAGCTGTTTCGAAGTCGCCTTGTCAGCATGACTATAACTAATGAAAGCCTTATATTTGTATAAAGACATTTCTATCTTGTACCACCCGCAACAGCGCTGAAACACTTAGGTTAACTATAGTTTATTCAATCAATTAGCTTTTTACATGCTGATTGATATAGCCAAGAATATCAAGCAGATCGTTCCAATATGATACGTTTTATATAGGCGCCAATAGCGAGACAAGACGTCAATCCGGGAGAGTCATAGCCAAATAGATGATAAAGGCCATCAACCCCATGACTTCTAATATCTGAAATTACAAAATCCTGATCCCCCACTTGTGGCGCAACTATCTTGGGGCGAACACCTGCATAGGAAGGGTGAAGTTTTGACGGATCAATATCAGGCCAATATGTTTGTACAGCTGTTACAAATTTTTCATGCAAATCAGCATTCACATTGTAGTCAATACGATCCACCCATTCGATATCGGGACCAATTCGCGCGGCTCCGGCAGCATCAAGCGTAAGGTGGATACCGAGACCTCCCACAAATGGAATAGGGTAGATCAATCTATCAAACGGTGACTTCCCATCATAAGCAAAGTAACTACCTTTGGCATACCTTGTTTGTGGGATATGTTGCTTAGTCATTCCGATTATGCTGTGAGCAATATCGGTTGCCGATAATCCAGCACAGTTTACGACTATTTTCGCCTCAATCGATATTGAAGGCTCGCAGTTTATATCAAGCTGAATGCCATATTCAGTTAACCGCCCACCTTTTACCGGAGAGTTTACAGCCAGTATTCCGCCAGAAGTTTCAAAGTCTCCTAA
Source organism: Kordiimonas aquimaris (assembly GCF_025574485.1). Lineage (GTDB taxonomy): Bacteria > Pseudomonadota > Alphaproteobacteria > Sphingomonadales > Kordiimonadaceae > Kordiimonas > Kordiimonas aquimaris. The sequence continues at coordinate 215,809 of NZ_JAOBPO010000003.1, forward strand.
TAAGGAGAGCATTAGCTGATGACTATCAACAACTCCCGTGGAGGGACTGTTAATCGCAGCAACTGCCTTAACTGCGGGAGCGATAGCATTCACAGCTTTAGCATCTAGGCGCTCAAGATCAGAAACACCGTTTTGAACGCCTTTTTGGTATATATCATTAAGGCTGTCTCGCTGAGTTTCATCCGTTGCAACAATCAGTTTTCCGTAACGGTTAACGGGTACATGGTGTCTATCGCAATAATCATAAAGCATGTCGCGACCAGCGACACACAATTGCGCCTTTAGGCTATCTTTCGGGTAATAAATGCCTGCGTGGATAACTTCACTGTTTCGAGAAGACGTTTCGGTGCCAATCATGTTTGCCTTTTCAAGCAACAAAACCTCACGCCCAGCTTGCTGTAGTTCGCGCGCAACCGACAGACCAATCACACCAGCACCAATGACAATACAGTCAACTTTTTCTGTCACATATCCATCCCGTATCGTTGATGCAGTCATGTACCAAAATGTTTCCTGAAAGGCTTATGGCATGCATTTTAATTTTGCTGTTCTCAGTCTTGCCGATACAGTAGCCAACTTAATTGGGAGGGTCCATTATGTTAAATAAACTTAAAACAGTTATCGCCATCAGTGCGCTGATGATAAGCAGTGCTGCATCAGCTGATATTTTACTTGTTCCAGACGCTATATTTGATGGCGTTTCCAATAAACTCATTACCGGTAAGGCTGTATTGGTAAAAGACGGTAAAATTGCACGTATCGCTGATCCAAGCGCATTCGCCAGTAGCACTGCAGAAGTTATCAATCTCAATGGACATACGTTAATGCCTGGCTTAATTGACTTACATAGTCATGTATTGCTGCACCCATACGACGAAGTAAGCTGGAACGATCAGGTTTTAAAAGAAACCTATGCCGAGCGCGCCATTCGTGCATCCAATCATCTTAAACACAGCCTTCATGCCGGTTACACCACACTACGTGATTTAGGCAGTGAAGGTGCAGGCTATCTGGACGTCGGCGTCCGAGACACGCTTAATAAAGGTGTGATAGAGGGGCCACGGCTACTTGTTGCAGGTAAAGCTATTGTTGCAACTGGCTCATACGGCCCTAAAGGGTTTGGTGAACACGTGTCTGTACCGCTGGGGGCGGAAGAGGGTGATGGTAATGATCTTATTCGCATCACTCGCGACCAGATTGGCAACGGCGCTGATTTTATTAAAGTATATGCTGACTATCGGTGGGGGCCTAACGGCGAAGCAATGCCGACTTTCTCAATCGAAGAGATAAAGACCATTGTTGAAACAGCCCGCTCTTCTGGCCGTTATACTGTGGCACATGCGTCAACACCGGAAGCCATGCGCCGCGCTATACTGGGCGGTGTTGAAACCATAGAGCATGGCAGTCAAGGTACACCTGAAATATTCAAACTTATGAAAGATAACAATGTTGCATGGTGTTCAACACTTGCTGCAGGCGAAGCTATTTCAGCATATCAAGGCTGGAAAAAAGGCGAAATGGCTGACCCACAACGCATTACTGATCAAAAGGCTGCTTTTAAGGCCGCATTGGATGCGGGCGTGACGATGTGTGCAGGTTCAGATGTTGGTGTTTTTGACCACGGTGACAATGCATGGGAATTGGAACTCATGGTTGAATACGGTATGGCACCAATCGATGTTCTCATGAGCGCTACATCCATCAATGCCAAACTTTTACACATGGAGAGTAAAATTGGCGCAATAAAAGAGGGTATGCTTGCTGAAATAATAGCAGTGCGCGGCGATCCGATAAAAGACATAAGCACCTTGCGTAGCCCTTCATTCGTTTTGCAGGGTAGTACGATGATTAAAAAGCCATAATTTACGCTAGACCTTAACCCGATGCACTTAATGAACGCGGGTCAAACGTAACTGATTTAACGAGTGCATAAACGGCTTGACCTGTCGCCAATGAAAGATCATTGGCGGCAGAGCGCGTTATTTGGGCACGTATTTTTTCACCATCTACATCAATGACAGCATCAACAAACGCTGTACCTTCGATTACCTCGAGGGCAATGAGTTTTCCGCTCAAAACATTTCTTATACTGATATGTTCAGGTCGCTCAGTAGCAAGTGAAACATCGCTGGATTTCACTAAAACACGTACCTCTGTACCTGTAGCCGCATTAACATATGGAACGGAGATAGACTGGCTCCCAAACTTGAGCTCTGTCATATGCATAGTTTTGTCATGCGTGTTAATTGTAGCCTCAATGATCGCGCCAATATTTCCGTGATCTGCAATATCATTGAAGTTTAGTCGCTCTAATACCTCAGCAGTAGGCCCTTGGTTAACGACACGACCATTTGCCATCATGACAACCTGATCAGCAATCCGAGCAACCTCCGCCATATCATGGCTGACATATAGCATCGGCACTTTCAATGTTTGATGCAACCGATCAAGGTAAGGTAAAATGTCGTCTTTGGTTTGCTGATCAAGGCCAGACAATGGCTCATCCATAAGCAACAGAGCGGGGTGGGCTAAAAGCGCTCGTCCCATCGCAACACGTTGACGCTCACCGCCAGACAAAGCTGTAGGAAAACGCTCAAGTAAGTTCTTCAATCCAAATAAAGAAATAACTTCTGGAATAGATGGTGATTTCTCTTCTTCGTTAGTCAACTTTCTTCTTGAGAAAAGCGTCCCAAACAAAAGATTGTCGCGCACGCTTAAATGCGGGAAAAGGCTCGCTTCCTGAAACACATACCCGACCGAACGCTTATGTGTTGGCATATGGCTAGAAGCCTCGCTATCTTGCCATATATTGCCGCGCACTGATATTCTTCCCGGATACCCTTCCAATCCCGCAATGCATCGTAGCACGGTGGTTTTTCCACACCCTGAGGGGCCCAATAAAGCGGTAACACCATTGGCCGGGACAGTAAAATTACAGTTTAGCTCAAACGCACCAATGCGCCCGGCAAGTGAAACATCAATCTCACTGTGATTACCCATTATTACGGTTTGTCCTAATACGGTTTTGCTGCAACATAACGATAAGAATGACAATAAAGGCAAATAACAACATGCCGGCCGACAGGATATGTGCGCTTACCCACTCTAAATTTTCAACATATTCGTATATTGCAACAGACAGTACTCTTGTTTCACCGGGGATATTACCACCAATCATCAGAACCATACCAAATTCACCAATAGTATGAGCAAAACCAAGCACCGCCCCTGTAATAATACCAGGACGGGCAAGGGGTAGGGCAACGTGCCAAAAAACCTGCCAAGGCGATGCCCTTAAGGTAGCAGCCACTTCCAGTGGCCTGTCACCAACAGCTTCAAATGCATTACGGATTGGTTGCACAACAAAAGGCATAGAATAAATAACAGACCCAATCACTAACCCCTCAAACGTAAAGGCAAGTGAACGCATACCAGTTACGCTTGACAGCCAACCACCGGCACCATCAGGCCCAAGAGCAATTAACATGTAAAAACCCAGTACAGTTGGCGGCAGCACGAGAGGCAGGGCCACGATTGTAGCGACAACTTCTCGCCAAATTGCTCGAGAACGCGCCAACCACCAAGCAATCGGAACACCAATCAACAACAAAATAATAGTCGTCGCGAATGCAAGCTGCAATGTAAGCTGAATAGGTGGCCAAAATATAAGTAACTCATTCATAAGTGTTACTTTGCCTGCAGATCGACATCATAACCATATTTTTTTATGAGCATGCCAGCTTTTGAACTCTTGAGGAAATGCAGGAATTCACTTGCCGTAGCATTTAGACGGCCATGTTCCAGTAAAACAAAATCTTGAGCAATTGGTGTATAATGAGTTTGGGGAACACGCCAAATCGTGGTTGCCGGCCTATTAATAACTTGAGCCAAAGCAACCAAGCCAACATCAGCATTTCCTGTTTCTACAAACTGGTAGGCCTGTGCAATGTTGGCACCGCGCACTAAAAGAGGCTCTGTTTGCGAGAGTAAATCCAAACTCTTCAACACCTGAATTGCAGCAGCACCGTATGGGGCAGTGTTTGGATTAGCAATCGCAAGTCGTTGATATTTAATATCCGTTAAACTAGTAGCATTAATCTCGCTACTACTGTTGGCGGAATAAAGTGCAAGTTTCCCATAAGCGTATGTATATTGGCTATTTTTGACTGCGAGACCATGCTGGGAGAGCAACAAAGGACGCATCTGATCTGCAGCCAAAAACACATCAAAAGGGGCGCCTTGTGTGATTTGGTTATAGAGTTGGCCAGTAGAAGCTGCACTTAAGATCACACTATGATTAGTTTCACGCTCAAACTGTATTTTTATATCTTGGGCAGGTTTTAAAAAATTTGAAGCAACAGCAACATGTACGGTGTCAGCGGCCACAGGTAATGAAGCATAAGCGAAACACATACTCACAATGACCAACGAGATAAGCCAGTGTGCTTTATTTAATTGGTTGAATACCTTGAGGATGCGTTTCATACTTTCGCCGATAATGTGCGCATCAATAAATGTCAAACATATTGAGCTCGATTGAACATGCCTAGTCTACAAAATATTAGTAATATGATCCTGATCACCATAAGATAATATGCATTAAACCTTTCATGGCCGAAATGACAGGCAAGACGCCAGCCCCATCAAGTCGATAACTTGGTTGAACAGAAATGAGAATAATATGCACTTAAACAAACGTTATGCCTCATCTTTAACGGCAACATTAGGCATTTTATTTATTTCCTCAACGATTACAGCGCAGGATGTAGTTGAGGTTGGTGGCCAGGGTGATAGCTGTCTTGAGGACCCGCAGTGTATCAATCGTATACACCCTGACATCCCTATGACTGCTCGGGCCAAACCTGGGCAAACCATTTTATTTCATACGCGTGATGCAGCTGATTTTCTCGGGACGGTTGATAGTCAAACTGATGTAATGAAAGAGCAGGGCGATCGCGGTTTTGGGCGGGTTCATCCCATGACAGGACCAGTCTACATTGAAGGTTCAAAAGCTGGTGATGTTGTTGCTTTCACGATTCACAAAATTAAACCGGGAAAACATGCCTACACCAGAACAGGAGGCTTTGCGGCTGATTTGATGGGGCCAGGGTCATTAACTGCATCATGGCGTCTAACCTCGGACTATGCCGTAACGGATGATATTCCTGGCATCAAGATTCCAAATGCCAGCTTCCCCGGTGTTGTTACAACGATGCCTGACCGAGCTAAACTTGCACAAATGCGTAATCGTGAGCAGGCATTGGCCGAAGCAGGCGGTGCCGTTCGCTTACCTAGTGCAGATGATGCTTCACCTGCGGCCATATGCGGCCCAGATGGAAACAGGCGCGACGAATGCCTACGCACAATTCCACCTCGTGAACATGGTGGCAATATGGATATACGTTACCTGAAAACCGGCGTAACAATATACCTGCCATGTTACATTGATGGCTGCGCACTTGCCATAGGAGACCTTCATTATGCTCAAGGAGATGGTGAAGTAAGCGGAACGGCTATTGAAATGTCCGCAGATGTATGGGGGGTTGCTGAAATAATTAAGGATGGTCCTGACCTTAGTCACGGCCCTCATTACAGCGGTGCCTCAACTTTGCTGGATATCCCATCAACCAAATTTTACGCTGTAACAGGGTTTCCGGTTAAAAAAGCAGGGTCAGTGCCACCACGCATGGAATATCTACAATCCGCCAAGGTTGCTGACTTAGAGAACTTGTCTAATGATATAAACTTGGCTGCACGCAACGCTCTCGATGGTATTGTTGACTATATCATTGCCACTTACGGCTATGACAGGCCTCAAGCTTACATTATTGCAAGCGTAGCTGTGGATCTAAGAATAGGGCAGTTAGTTGATGTGCCAAACGTAGGGGTAACCGCCATATTACCATTGGATATTTTTGAGAGCGAGTGAGGCTACCTGGGTAATAGTTAATTCGCAAAGGATGCAATTTAGGTTTCAATAATTTTTATAAACTATTGATTTTAAAAATTTAATTTAGTTATTTACATTATAAATGTTGTAATTATTAGGTAAAAGTAAATTTTGCAGTTACAGATTTCTTTTCAAGGCCTGTTAGCGTTTGGGTCTAGCGTTTTGCGCTAGAGCACAATCGATCACAGGCAAAAGAATTACCAAACCACTTGAAACGAGACTTGAGGAAGCAGTGACTAATATTTGCACGACAACTCGTTAACATAGCTTCACGTATTTGATAATTCTGTCGCTGCTGCATGCCCATTCGCAAGTTCGTGAATACTTTCATTCTGCACAAAAAATCATTTTAACACAGAAGATGCTCTCTTGATCGCGTCGGGCTTGAAAAAATAATAGCTGGTTATACGTTTCCGCAAGTACACATTGAGGGACACGATAATGATAATAAAATTACTAATGATAATTGTTTTTTTAGGGGCGCTATCAATACCGGCTTCCTCATTTTTTAATGGAGACGACATTGTTGATGCCAAAATTGAAATGATTTATAGCAGCCTCCAAGGTCAATGGGAGGGTGAGTTTTTTGCCTATAAGGAGGGGAAAACGATAGTTGCTCAAATGCCTTATCAAGTTAACTATTATGTGGCGCGGAATGATAAGATATTGATTAGTGAAAGTGGTCCAATTTCTGAACCTATGGACAATGAATCTTTTACTCATGATGTTAGTGTTTATGACCCAACGGAAAACAAACTTCATATCTCTTTTAACAACACAAAATACAGCAAGCCTATTGTTCATATCTATGAGCTAAGCGGTATTGATAAAGACGATTTAGAGAATGACTGGAGTTTTACGCGGGAACAAACTGGATTGGTTAGCGGCAGCATTATTGATCAGAGAGAAACAGTTTCTTACAAAGATGGATCGTATACATTTAGTTCGAAAAGCCGTTCAGGTAACAGTAGTGAACCATATGTTCTTACCTATATAATTAAGGCGGAAAAAATAGAATAAATCTATTGTAAGGCGCTATGTATTATATCTAAAAGTAGGAAGCCGCTTTCAATTTTTTCATAAAGTATTTGATGTCACAACTGTGAACAATGAGTGACAAGTTCTGTGAACGATTACATCACAATTTTTGAGAATGATTGAGGCTACTTGGAATATATTTTATGCGTATAATTTATATGCGAAGAACCCTGCATGTCCGGCTGTACCGCGTTTGTACTAGCGTGTACTGGACTATCTGGAATAGCAGAAAAACCAACCGCCACACACATCATCATAGCAGCACCAGCAGTGGCCTGACGCGCTTGCTGTAGGTGCTTTCTCATGGTGGCATAAACGGATGCAGTTGCGGCATCATTGGCACGCTCCGCACGCCATTCACCGAGATCAATTAACGCTTGCTCAACATCTTTCCCTGCCAGCTCTGCCAATCGGATCATAGTTGCGTCTTTTCGGGGCAAACTCTTACCTAATCGCCACCCACATATTGTTGCTGGTGGTTCACCAATCCTTAAGCACAATTGCCGGTCAGAAGGAAGGTTTTGCTTCCTTAAGGCCGCATCTAAATACTCAGTGATACCGATGCGTTTAAATTCAATGTTCGACATACTTAAATCCCCGTTTCTATCCTTAAGGATATAACACCAGTTATCCTTAACGACAAGTGAACAAAGTTTTGCTACCAAATATAGCTCAAATGCACGCATTAAAAACAATATCTTGACAATCACACAATATTTAGTGTTTGTTCGGGTCACTCGAACTATTCGAGACACTCGAACACACCTTCCGTGACCTATCCCCGGCACGGAAGGTGTTCTCTGGGGAACGGGGATCAGGATCAAATATGCTCAGGCATGACGTGATCATTCCAATATCAAGATCAACCTTAAGGGGTTCCGTTAAAGGCGTCCTTATGGCCATTGCAATCCGCACATATGACACAGACGAAGAAGCACACCTCACAGTAGGCACGCTTGGTAAAGAGGCTGGCTATAGCCCTCGCACCACTCAAGAAGCGGTCATAAAGCTTGAGGAAATGGGCCTCATTACTGTGCGGCGCGGATGGGGGCGCGGTGCTTACAACATCTATGAAATGGTGCTCGAAAAGGTGCGAAATCTGCACCCTTATGATGCACCAGAGCAAAAAAATTTGGTCGATGAAAAAGGTGCGAAATCCTCCGTAAAAGGTGCGAAATCCTCCGTAAAAGGTGCGAAATCTGCACCCTACAATATAAATAATATAAATAATAAACGCGTGACGCACGCGCACGCGAGGAAAATGCCGCCGCGCACCGGACCTCACGGCCCTGCGGCGAAACATCAAAAGAGAAGAAAAAAGGAACCCGCTGTTAACCGTGGCGCTGCCACGGGCGGGGTGATGCCGAAATTCAGTGAAGCCACCAGCAGCGAGGCGCGAGAGATGTGGAGCAATTGTCTTCAGGGGAAGACAGCCGACTTTCGCATACCAGAAAGCGCAACATTAGGCCCGATAGAGGGTGGCACAGCAAAGATTTTCGATCTGACGCCGTTTCAGCAAGACCAGATCGCACAGAATGGCCGTGTAGAGATTGTTACCAAGCTCTCACGACTTACCGGGGACAAAATCAACCTTGTTATGATGGAGAAAGCATCGTGAAACCCGATAAGAAACCACCACCTACACTGACCGAGTTGCTCGCTGTGCGAAGCGCCATTTGGGATGACATGTTCCAGATGAATGACCTTGGCCGTGACAGTGACAAAATGATGAACTCGTTTTTTCAAACTTGTTTTGCCATTGATGACATGTTGGCCGTTCAAATTAAATCCGCCAACGCCGCCGCCAAATGGCTCAAGGAAGAAATTGCCATGCTGAATGCCAAACTGGAAGACATGCAGGAGGTGCAGTCATGAGCATTGAGCCAAGAACTGTCATAGGTGAGGTGAAATGCCCGTTTTGTGGTTCCGCCGCCGAAGCAATGGTCGGCGCACAGAAGGGCAATCGCACCGTTATGGCATGCCCGCGTGGATGCCGTGGCACCGCTGGTGCCTTCCCTGACCGTGACCTTAAACAAGATTATCTGGACGCAACGTCCGAAACCGAAAGAGAAGACCATGAGCAAGACACCGTTGAAAGTGAAGAAACTGGCGCGGAAATCGCAGCCGAAAGCGAAGCAGCCTCAGAAGGCGAAACCGGAACCAGTGAAAACACCGGAACAGACGCCTGCAGCATCGCCGGAAATGACGATACCAGATGTAGCGAAGATACCGCCGGAGCCAGAGAACAAGTCAACAAGCCAGCCAGAAGAAAGTGGGGAAGCGGTAAACGGGTCTGAAAACGAAGCGTTCACACCTGATTTTGACGATAGTGAACCGCTTGAAGGTGAAGTCCTTAAGCCCGGTGAAAAATCTGAGGAAGAACTCAGGCAGGAAGCCGAAGAAAAAGCCGAGCACGATGCTTACACTTTGGAAACCGACCCGCTCAAAGATGCTTTCTATGGTGTTATGTGTGCTGTATCGAACCAAGCCGCGAAAATTGCTGGACAGCGTATCCCTATGGGCGAGCCGATCGCTGCCATGCAATTGAAAAACCGTGGTGCTGTTGGTCGCATGGCGTCTGATCAGGTGTTTGATAAGCTTTGGAAAACGGCTGAATTTATGCGCGCCACACTCCGCAAACTGAAGCACGCTAACAAGCTCAAGCAGGAGTGGGGTGCCATATGGTTGCTGATGGTGGAAATGGCAGAGGAAACCATCAAGGAAGTAAATGCCCGCCAAGCAGCTTACGCTGAACAGCAGGAAGCACAGCAACAGGAGGCCGCGTAATGTTACCTTCTGACATAGTCCAGCAAAGGTTCGATGTTGTAGCCGCCAACAATCAACAGTGCGATTACAATCGCAATTACAACGCTGCCGGGCGCTTCAAAACTAAACTTAACAGGGGATTTCATTGGGTCGTTCTCCAGCTTGAAAATATAAAATCGCTCGCTGAGAACGTTAGCCATAAAGTCACCCTTTGGGGTGCTTGTCAATTACCATTAATGGTATGTGCACGGTATTTTATCCACAGGTGGATAAATCATGATGACTGAAGCAGAGCACACCATCATTGTCGGCGTTACTGGTGGCGGCAAGACGACATTGGCGGAAGGGCTGACAAAGCATTGCCGCCGTATCATCGTGTTAACCACCAAGCCTAAAGCCAAGTGTTTCACCAAGGGCTATCATGAGGCGCGCAAATCTGTTGATGTGCTGAAGTACATCAAACGCAACTGGAACAGCAAGAAGGGCTTTCGCATCGTCTGGCGTGTGTTTTCCGAACCGGGCGACAACAACAAACAGATCAAGGCACTTGATTGGATTTGCCGAAACCTCTGGAAATGGCAGCAAGGTTATGCTGATGAAAAAGACAATCGCCAGATCGTTCTGAATGTTGATGAGGTGCAGCGTTTCTTCCCGCATTCCGAGGCACAGAAAGGCCACGCCTTTACGTGGGCAGTGTCTGAGGGCAGGGATTGGGGAATAAACTTGCTAGTGGGTACACAGCGGCCCGTTAACATTCATCCGATCTTTAGAGATAACATCACCAATTTTTATTCCTTACGGCTCTCTGGTGATGCCACGTTCAAAAAGGTGAATGAGAATGTCGGCGGCGACCATATGGCACGCCTTAAAGCGATTAAGCAGTTCCATTATGCTTACTTCCGCGACAAGGCATACATCGCTACAAACAACACGAGAAAACCGACAATCAATCGGGCTTTTCCATAAGCATCGCCAAACACGGCGAGGGGTGATTCGCTCCTCGCCAGCTATAACGAGGCTCAAAATTATCCTTAAGGTTATTTGTCCTAAATTTGACAGCCTGCCTCAAATCTGAGTCTCATGAAGCCTGTTTAACGCAAGGCGAAAATCGACCTCATGAGCAAATATTTAGACGCAAAAATTATCATATCTGGCCTCACTGTGTCGTTGCTCGCCTTTGCTGCAATCGAAACTTACAAACACATCAAAGGACAGAACAATGGATAGGGCTATAGAGTTCACATTTCTTGTTGGCGCAGCCGCAACCGCATTTATCGCGGTGTCGTATGCCGCTAAAAAATGGCCGAATGCGCCGCTCATCAAGTACGTGGCATAAGGGGTAAAAATCATGCGGTTTGTTGTCCCTAATAACACCGAGTTTTACAATGTCAGTGCGCAGGCTGGTACGGCGAATATGACGCTACCAGCGGCAAATCATGCGCTGAACCAGATCGATCTGATCTATACGCTAAATGGCACCCGCGCCACGGAAGCGGAGATGATCGCAGACATTGACGAAATCGAACTTAAAATTGGTGGCACGACACAGCGCCGCTTTACACCAGCACAGCTATTCACGCTTGAGAAGTTGCGAGGTCAAACTGTCAAAGCAGGGCGCTTGCCTATCCGCTTTACGCAGCCGGAACGCCGCACTGACATCGGCGAAGATCGCACGATCATCTTCCTGAATGAAATCGGGCAAGTCACCATTGATGTGAAACTCAACGCGCAGGCAACAGCCCGCAAGTTGATCGCACGTCACGTTTCGACGCCGCTTGTTGCTGCTGACCTAAAGCAGCCCAATCAAGGCAGCATCATCACGTACAAAAAGAAAAACGTGCTGATCGACAGTGATGGTGAAAACGAAGCCACCTTCATACAGTTACAAGGTCGTGCATTCCATACATTCCACGCATTCAGCGCTGATATTACATCGCTCAAAGTGTATCTGGACCAACTCCTGATATGGGATTTTGTCGACAAGCAACATCTGGATGATCTGCTTGAAGACAATGCTTACGTACCGCAGGCGGACGTATGGTCATTTGGCGGCGAACTGCTTTCATCCCGCTATGTTGACGCAATGGTTTCAGGCGACAGCGTTTTGCGCTGGGAGTTTGAAATGGACGCAGCTAACAGCTTTGACGTTCTTATCGAAGAACTTGGATCACCTAAGAGGTAAAAACCATGTCATTCGTAGCACCGGGACTAGCAGCCTACAATGAACAACAGCAATCTGCCGCTCAACCATCGGGCGGCGGGTTCTTCGGTCGCCTGCTTGACGGTGCCGGACAGATTGGGCTGGCTGCATTAGGGTTTGAAGCGCAGAAGTCTATTCTGCGTGACCAACTCAAAATAACCAACCTTGAAGCACAGATCGCAACTGCCGAGCAGCGTGCAGGCAGTGCAACAGCGACAGGCGCAGTGCCAGCACAAACGGACACGTTTGCAAAATACAAGCCGTGGCTTATTGGCGGCGGTGTTGTTGTGGTGTTGGCAGTAGCAGCGAAGTGGGCCTTCAAATGACACCTGGCATTTTTGATAGCATTGGACAGCTCGGCGGCAACAGCGGCCCAGCTATCTCTGGTGGCAGTCCGGTTTTCCAGATTGCCGCAGCACAGCCGTCATTTCTGAGACAACCCGCTTTCTTTGCTGGTGCGCACAGTAATGGCGGTTTATCGGGCCTTTCGTGGCCTGTGGCTGCTGTTGGTGCCTTGTCTGCAACAGCGCTTGCGGTTGCGTACTTCAAAAAATAGGGGGCTGGCATGGGACTGTTCGGTGGCAGCTCCAGAAGCACAACATCAACCACGGTCAACACGAACACAACCAATGTGTTCAACGATAATCGTCAGGATAATCGCAAGTTCACTGATGCGCGGGTTTACAATACAACGCGTATTGATGCGCGCCAAGATAACCGCCAGTTTATCGACAACAGCCGCACGATTAAAACAACCAATGTCACCAATATTGATAGCAGGCAGGATAACCGCCAGTTCAACGATAATCGCTCAACAACAAACAACTTTGTTGATGAAAGCGTGCATGTTGCTGACGGCGGTATATTCGCAGGCCAAAACGCATCTATCACCATCAATGAAATCGACAATGATGCGGTATCTGAAGCCTTTGATTTTGCCGAAGCTGTTGCTGAAAAATACAGCCAAGCCAGCACTAATCTGGTGAACGGCGCGCTCAGTCAAACAGAAGCAAGCTTTAGCAAACTGTCACAGCGCAATGTGCTGATCATGACAGGGGTTGCCGCCGTTGGTATCGGTGCGAGTGTCTACCTTGGAAGGAAAAAAGCGGCATGAGTGATCCAATCATTGAAACCATCCCCGCAGGCGGTGAATTTATCCTAAGTGGTCAAGCCAATTATTTTTATTGCTATGCGGCAACGCAAGAACTCACCTTCACTATTGAAACCAGTGCAGGTGAGCGCACGTTGCCGCTTGATCGCGGTACAGGCTGGCAAGCACCGTTTGAGAAAGTGACTGTCAATAACGATACAGGCAGCGCGCAAACGGTAACGATTATCAATCTGTACATACCAGAGTTACCTGTGCGCGGCTTTTTTGATGATCGCGAGCTTGCTGCACAAGTTGCTGTTGATGGCGGGATTGTAACCAACACAGCACCGCTGACTGATCAAGGTGGATCGATTGGTGGGATCGGCACAAGTGTGCGCGTCTATCAACCAACTGGTGAGACAGCAGATGTTGTCACGGCAGCGGCTAACCTTAACGGTGTGCGCATACGCGATGCCAATATGTGCCTTACCGCTGGTGCTGGTAATGCTCCGTCGTACATAGCCGCTGGTCATGATCTGATCGTGTGGTGCAACCAACACAATTTGTATGAGCGAATGAGGAACGAAGTCCACGTACCGGCTGGGACAGCAATAGCTTATTCAACGCCTGCCGGTGTTACCGCCTTAATTCGCATCAATTACGATATTTTGTGAGGAATGAAGAATGGATATTGAACCACTAGACATTCAAGTTTTTCCAGAAGGTCACGGCCTGTACCCAAACGGCTGCGTTATCGTAACTGATGAAGACGGCACAACAGAATACACGCTTGAAGCATGGCACGCATTGCAGCAATCACAGCCGGAATAGGGCTGATCTTAATCGGAAGGGTTTTGTATATGAACAAGGCTATCGACATTATGGCGCGCACCGCATGGGGCGAAGCACGCGGCGAAGGCCTGACAGGTATGCGCTCCGTTTGCCATGTGATCATGAACCGCGCCGAGCAGGGCGGATGGTGGGGCAACAGCGTTGTTACGGTAGCGCTTAAGCCTGAGCAGTTCAGCGCATGGAACGAGGGCGACCCGAACCGCAACAAGATGCTTGCTGTTGATGATAGCAACCCTGACTTTGCAGCGGCACTTTCAATCGCGGCAAACGTCTATGAAGGCAAATTGCCAGACAATACAGGCGGTGCCACGCACTATCACACCAAGACGGTTAACCCGTTCTGGGCAGAGCCTGACAAAGTAGTCGCAGACATTGGCAATCACATCTTTTATCGGGGGATCGCGTAATGCCTCTTCCTTTGATCATTTGGGGCGGTGTTGCTGCTGTTACGTTTGTTGTTGGTGGTGTTGCAACACTTGCCGTTACAGACACGGTTGACGACTTTGGCCGTGCCGCCGAGAAAACCACCAATCTCGTTAACAGCGTGTCGCGTGTCGCCTTATGGGGTGCCGCTGGCTACTTAGCTTGGGAAAACCGTGACCTTATCGCCAGTGCCGCAAACAAGGTGCTCAAATAATGGAATGGGAAGCCCTCAAACTCTTATCCACTGGCAGCGACATGCTGACCTATTTGGTGCTCTATGTTCTCTGGAAGATGGACCGCCGCCTTGTTGTTGTTGAAAGCGAAAGGAAACCATCATGAGGCGATCATTTGCAAAACGCCGTAACCAGCAGCGCGCTTGCGCTTTGGACCTTCACAGCCTTCCACGCACCGAACTGGATGCTATTGCGCAAGCGAAGGGCATTCCGGTGTCGCCTCGCTGGAAAGACGAAACGGTCATTCGCTATATCAAGGCGGCAAGTTGATGTTGTCGCTATTGGGATCGCTGTTAGGGTTTGGTACTGGCATTGCACCGCGCATTCTTGGCTATTTTGAAAGGCGCCGCGACCAGAAGCATGACCTTGCCATGATGGAACAGCAGCGCGAAAACATGAAGCTGCGCCACGGCAACACGATGGAGCAAACCACCACACAAGGTGAAATAGATGCTTACAAGGCAGCTATGCGCTCCGAGAGCGTGCCAAGTGGCAACAGCAAGGTTGACGCACTCAGGGGCAGCGTGCGGCCTGTGGTGACGTATCTCTATACGCTTATCTTCATCTTTGTTGAGGTTTCATTGTTCTGGATAGCCATGAAGTCTGGCATGGATGCTTTTGAAGCAAGCAAGGTTATCTGGACGCCAGAAGTGCAAG
Organism: Kordiimonas aquimaris; assembly: GCF_025574485.1. GTDB lineage: Bacteria > Pseudomonadota > Alphaproteobacteria > Sphingomonadales > Kordiimonadaceae > Kordiimonas > Kordiimonas aquimaris. Next base: position 231,018 of record NZ_JAOBPO010000003.1, read on the forward strand.
CCACATACGCAAGCATTCTCTCATTCTGGTTTGCATCCAGAACATTCGGCAGCAAAGCAAAAGGAGCCTGACATGGCAGCATCAAAATCACGCACGGCAAAAGGCCGCTTTAAAAAAGGCAGTCTGGCAGCGAAACGAGCAGGACGCAAAGGCGGCAAGGCAGCAGCACGCAAACGAAAACGGCGCTAACTAACAAACTCCTCCCAAGCAACTCAGGCGGTCCGTGTGACCGCCTTTTTTTATCGATCATCGTCAAATGCAGCGTGGGTTGATTCCAGCATCGTCAGAAATGGTGGTAACGGCCACAGTCGTTATTAGAATATTATTCCAGCCGGCATTCAACCTGGTCAAGATCTCGAGATCTAATTTACCACCTTATACGAGAATAAATCGCATTATTGGTGTGTAGTAAAAAACAGATAGGAATAATATTCTAATAGTATCCATTCTAGGCTGTGGTTCACGATTTACGATAAGTGCCGTTATCAAGCATGGGGAACATTTTTTGATGCCAGCCGCCGCATAAGCTCTTGTGCATGTGGTTAAAGCTTTTTCGTGCATCGTAGCATGCTTTTTCAAATCCAGCATATTCACCAGCAGCAACTTCACACCTTTCCAGATACCTTATAGACGACAGAATGGCGCGCTCTGTGCGCTTTGGTGTGCTTTTGGCTGCATAGTCGCGCCCAGCCATAGAAACCAGCACGCGAGCGAGGTCGCGTGCTTCTGTGGCGTTTCTGATCACATAGGGCTGCTTACTACCGTAAATGCGTATCCATTCAGCAATGTGGCCAATACGAGCAGCGTTTTGCATTAAAAGCAGGGGGTCATTTAGGCCAGTATAGATACGGCGTTCATGCATCATTGTGATGCTGTGCAATGGTTGGGGTTTGTGGTGCAGCAGACTGGAAATGTTCGCGGTTGCCCGTGTATCGTTCCTGATGGCTATCAACAAACCGAAGTAGGCTTTGCATGTGAAGGTACTCTGCACCGAACGGGCTAAGGTCTGTCATAGCTTCAATTGCTACATTTCGTGCCGTCCAAACGGCCTTTAGATATTTTTCTTTCAAGAGTGGGCATAGATCGTCGCTGCGTTTTGTTCGTTGTGCCATTGGGGTTTCTCCTGTGCTTTGGGGGGGAGCGGAGAATTGCATAAGAACAAAAAGAGAACAATTGTGTATTTGCTATCGTTTTACGTGTAATTTATGGTGATAAAAAAGGAGCTTTTATGACTGCTCAAAGAACAACACTGATATCACTTTGCATATTATTAATAACGCTTGTTCTTCACGAACCTATGTGCGGTAAAGTCATGCTTTTGGCCACTAATTTGAAAGTAGAGTATGAATATGCACTTAAGGCCTTGATGCTGCTCATAATAGTGAATGGATTGTCCTATGGTTGGCGGTTTTGGATAGAATTTGATGGTAACTCATTTAAAAATCTTCGAGAAAGAGTAAAAAAAGCAAGTACCTCTGCCGATAAGGTGATGGAACTTCACGTAGCTGCAAAAGATGAAGCTAATATATTAGCTATTCGCCTCACAGATCGCTTACCGAAAACAGAACCTCACCGTGATGCCCAGATAAAAGATATTGAAGACATGCGTATTCGCCAACTGGAGTATTTCGACAGAGTAGACAGCCATCTTAATTCTGAGGTGATGACATATAAGGATGCGAGAAGAGTAACTATTGGAAGAAGGTTGCAGGGTAACTACAGGTACATCTTATTTGATTTTGTTGCTCCAGTTTTAGTGTCACTAATAAGCGTAGCTTTAGCAGCTTGGAGGCTCATTATAATTTAGTAAAGCACTCAACACTGCCTTGCGTTCAAGTTCCTCCATGTTTGCTAACTTAGCTTTCCACCTCAAAGCTTTACGTTTAATGCGCTCACGCTCCCGGAAACCATCACCCAAATACTGATAATCGTGAAGGGCAGTGGGTGGCGGAAAGTTAAACCACAAGCATTCTGTGCGCGGTCCGCCGCGTGTGCAGCCTGTAAAGGTCACACAGTGCCAATCATGCAGCATATCGCCGTATAAGGCGTTCTCGTAGCTTGACACCATCACCATGCACGGCAGACGCCTGACAAGCGTTAAAAACGCCTCGTGGTCACTGTCAGACCATTCTTGCTTGTACAGGTCACGCTGACAGCTTCTTGTATCAAACGGATAAGGCGGGTCGGCATACACCAGCTCACGGCCTGTAAAGTTGAACTCACGTAGAAACTGGACACCATCACCAATCAGGTAGCGAATATCATCACGTTTGATCAGATTTTCTTTCAGCGCCACAATTGCTGCAGCATCGCTATCTATGACGATGTTAGATCCGGCAGGACGTTTACGTTTGAGGATAGCACCGCCACCAACAAAGCATTCGATATAGGTATCATGCGGCGGCTGATTATTGATAATAGTCTGATACACGCCCATGCCATTTTTGCCGCCCGGATAGCTGGTGCGGGAAGGGCGCTTTGGTGCAATCAAGTCTTCAATATCAGTCTGCATTATTACCTTGTTTCTGGATAAAATCACGGATTATGCGCCTTACCTGACGATCAGATAATGACACGATGTCCGCTATTTCCATATCGGTACTACCGGACTTGTAAAGGCTGATAATCTCGGCGTTTCGTGCCTCTTTTGCCTTGGCCTCTAACGCCTTCATTTCCTTGAGCCAATGGCGGTGAATTGTCTCTCGCGGTATGCCGTGTTCGTCCGCTACAACTTGCGCCGCAGTATCAAAATCAAGACCTTGTTGCAGCTTATCCAAAACGCGAATAGGGCTTCTTGCAATACCTCTATTCATACTTTTAGCGTGGCGTTTAATTGCTTGATAACGTTGCCATATTTTATGTCGCTTACGTAAGGTAAGTGCTGCATCTTCAAAGAAACGTGCGGTTATTAAAGTTGCCTCGTCTGGAACCCTGTGAAGGTTCATTACAAGTTGCTCACCATCATGTGCATTATTAACAAACGGCATCTCAGGAATAGTCTTCATACAGCCCCCAAATCTTCGTATTAAGATTGAGTAGCGTACAAATTAAAGGAGAGAGCGTCCAGAAGACGCTTTTTTAACCCTTTGATATATCGCCGTATTCTAGTTGCTATTATATTCGCATAATTTATATTATGGGAAATAAATATCCTTAATTAAAATGTATACCAGCAATCATGCAGCGTATTGAGCCGCCAGCCATCTCAATTGCGCTAACATCAATCGGCACTATCACTGTCGTCTGCTCAATAAGTCGAATTTGATCACGCTCAAGCGCATCATATGCGGTTTGTGACAAGACAAGAATATTCCCGCGCGCTGCAGATAGCTCTATAGCATTACCTGCGAATGAATGTACTTGTTGCGACGTTAAAGGAATTACCTCTCTGCCAGAAGCTTTAAGCTTTTCTGCAACCATTTGGCGCTCATCTGCATCACTGATCATTTCAAGGCCAATCATCGCGAAATGTGAAGCGACACACATCATGACATTAGTATGGTACACAGGCACACCATTACTGTCACAGGCATCAAACATCACCGACTGGTATCCTAAATCATTACAAAACTGCTTGAATAACTCACTGTGCGCACGGTGTGATCGCACGGCATAAGCAATTCTTGCTTCATGATCCAGTACCATGGCGCCTGTGCCTTCCAAGTAGAGGCCGTTGTTTTCATGCGCCGTATAATCAAGTACGCGACCAACATTATATGTCATTCTGAGCGCTTCGATTATGTCGTTTCTACGCTCAAGGCGGCGGTTTTCGACATACATGGGATAAATAACGACCGTACCGTCATCATGTGTGGAAAACCAATTGTTAGGGAAAACAGAATCCGGTGTTCTTGTAGTTATATCATCAAAAAGGTGAACAGTTACACCCTGCTCTCGCAGAATATCTGCAGCTTGAGTAACCTGTTCGTATGCTTTCTTGGCAATAGCCACTTTCTCAGCGTCATTGATTAATATCTGAAACATATTATCAGCTGCAGTTTGCGGATTGGGTGTAAAGAAAGTTGGCCGCACCATCACTATAGCATTTGGAGATTGTCGATTGTTTTTATTCATAAATATCCATTTACACACCAAGTAAAACCATAGAAAGAAAAGGAAAAGTATCGAAACACATCACAAAACACTGTTCAACAATGAACTGCACGGCCTGTATGATACATAAAACGTTAACATTGTGCATTTTGGGCACGCAAACATTAATGAACAGGTATTGTCATGCACCTTGGACTTATTGGCGGGATTGGGCCCGCTGCAACTGAATTTTATTACCGTAATCTTGTTAAAACCCATAAAGATGCTGGCGCAAAGTTGGAGCTAACCATTTGCCACGCAGAAACGGATATATTAATTAATAACATGATCGCAGGAAAAAATGATGCTCAAGCAGATGTTTTCCTTACTTATGTTGATCGCATGAAATCAGCAGGATGTGACGCAGTTGCCGTTACTTCAATGGCTGGTCATTTTTGTATCAACGAATTGATTGAGCGCTCTCCTCTGCCGGTTATTAATGCGATCCCTGCCCTTGATGCGCATTTTATATCTAAAGAGGTTCGAACCATTGGCATTCTTGGCTCCGGGACAGTAATGAAAACGCATGTATACGGCGGCATTCCATCAGTCGATGTGATTTTACCGCAAGGTGAGGATTTCGAAAAAGTCAGTACCGAATACATGAATATGGCACGTGCAGGCCACGCAACCGCTGAACAACGCACGTACATGTTTGATATTGGGAAACAAATGCACACCCATTATGGTGCGGATGCCGTTTTACTTGGTGGCACGGATCTATTTTTGGCCTTCGATGGGCAAAGTCCAGGTTTTCCAGTTATTGACGCTGCTCTTGTTCATGTTGATGCGCTATTTAAGCAATCAACGCTTTGATAAGACTATATTAAACGACGCCGATATAAAGGTATAACGCATAACATTATAATGGCTGTGAACGTTAAAATAGGCAGCAGGTTTAGGTAAACATCGTTTACCTCTGCACCTTTTAGCAAAATATTTCTCGAGAACCTGACAAAATGAGTTAATGGCAGAACATTTCCGATGTATTGCGCCCATTCAGGCATTCCTGAAAATGGAAACATAAAGCCTGACAACAGCATAGACGGCAGATAAAACGCAACAGCCGATTGCAGCGCCTGTAATTGACTGGACACACATGCCGAAATGACAAAACCAAGCACCAAATGCGCAAATGACAGGATTAGTCCACCTACTAAAAACAACATTAAAGAGCCAACAACTGGTAACTGGAATAAGATATGACAGGCCGCAAGAGCCAACAACAATTGGATCAATGCAATAATCAGATACGGTGCAAGCTTACCAGCAAGCACTTCAAACTTGCCAACTGGCATAATCATAAGGGCTTCCCATGTGCCCTGCTCTCGCTCTCTCACCAACGTTAAAGCACCTAGCAACAACATACTTATCATTACAATTACCCCCATTAACGCAGGCAGAATTGTCCATGATGTATGCATTTCCGGATTATACAGCCATATTCTACGAATAGACTCGTATCCACTAATCACCGCACTTTCAGGCGCGCTTTTGTTCATCACCTGTAGGAATAAGCTGCGCTCTAAAGCAGCCAATGCCGGTGCAATTGCATTCACATTGGCACCATCAGCATAAACATTTGTAATCACGTCACTATTCGTATTGCCAGAAGCCGTAACTTCATCATTCTCCAACTCATCAAAAATACGAGAAGCATCAGCAAGCTCAATCGCGACATCCACATTACCGCTTTCAAGCAAAAATTTAGCCTCGCCGGACGTAATACTTTGTATAACGTCATTAAAATATCCTGATTTATCAGCAGCCTCTACGATGCGTATCTGCGCACTTGGCGTGCCGCCAGCAACAGCCAGGCGTACATTCTTGGCGTCCAAGTTAATGGCATATCCAAATAAAATAACCTGCAAAGCCGGTACCAGCACAACGAGCGAAAAACTGGTTCTATCTCTCAGGATACGGTATATTTCTACCGTCGCAACTGCGATAACTCGCTTTACTGTTTTCCAAATGCGGTCAAACATAATCATATTCGGCTTTTAACTTTTGCCGCAGTATGAGCATAGTGCTTGCATCAACCAAAGTGGGCTCCAGCTCCACAATGTTAGCATCAAGCCCTTTTACAGCAGTCATAAAGTCACTGCGATTACTGCGCGCTAAGACAATGCGTACATTCTCATATTCGCGAGTAATCGAATATGTAACACTTCGATCATCTAAAACATCAGCAATGCTGCTTAATATATTGCTTTTAAATAAGTATGTACATGAATCAGAAGATTGAACAGCTTCTTTTGGAGTACCTGAAGCCAATAGTTTACCATCCGATAAAAACAACACATTGCTACATTGTGATGCTTCATTCAGATCATGCGTTGATATCACAATTCCGGTACCCGTTTTCGCCAACTCGTCGATATGTTGCCAAACCAATTGACGGGCATACGCGTCAAGACCAGCTGTAGGCTCATCCAAAAGCAAAAGTTTAGGCTGAGGCAAAACCGATGCAGCGAGCTGTAGTATTCGCGCCCATCCGCCTGACAAGTGCATTGCTCGGGTGTTTACATATGCTTCCAGACCAAATTGTTGAAGCAACGCATCAATAACAGCTTGTGGTTGCTCAATACCATACATATCCGCACGAAACTTTAAGTTCTCTCGAACTGTAAGCTCACCGTACATACTGAAACCTTGCGCCATATAGGCAATCTCTCTACCTGCTTTGTCAGCGTTTTCAGGTAAATTCTTGCCCAACACACTTAATTTGCCACCAGTGTGCGGAATCAGGCCAGTAATTATACGTAAAATTGTTGTTTTTCCGCCGCCATTCGCACCTAAAAGGCCAAGTACTTCTCCAGCTTTCACACTAAAAGAAAGCGGATGTAGAACAGTGTTTTTGCCATATGATTTGCTAATGTTCTTGGCTTCAACAAGCATTTGCAGCTCACTTTGCAACATAAGGGCCCTGCTTACCGTGCGTGTATAAAAAGCCACCAAACATATATTTAGTTGCTTCAGCGCCAAGCGTTAGAAGCTTTTCACCGCATTGCATACTGTTGCGCATTGATGAAAATGCGAGCCAAATAGCTGCTGAACCAGTATTTCCAACTGTATCGGCGTTCACAACAACTTTGCTTTGCGGTACACCTAGATGTTGTTCCATCAAAATACCCATCAGACCATTCGCCTGATGCGGAAGAATATAGTCCATATTATCCACAGATAAGCCACACTGCGCCGCAGCTTTCAAACCCGCCATAAACAACTCCGGTCCATTTGTACGCACATCTGCAAATGCATGGGAAAATTCAGGCATACCTGTTGGGGACACTGGCTGGTTTGATCCGCCGCTATCCAAACTAAAGCCAGGCTCACGCTGAAGCCCGATTTGACCGTAAAAATTTTTGCTAAGTGTTCCTGTGCTTTTTGCTGCTTTGTTATATTTACTGCCAGCCGGGCATAATATAATCGCTGCTGCTGCATCCCCCATTTGAACCATGTTCACAAGTTGACCACTGTCGTCTTTTAAACGGTCAGGATTAAAGAATACGGATCCGGTTTCTGAACCCACAATAGCAACAGGTTTGGCATCAGGATTAGACAAAAGCCCTTCAGCAATAACCAATGCATTAGCAAACCCAGTGCAAGCCTGTCTCAGCTCCATATGAGGACCGCTAAACGCTAAGTTATCCGCTACGAAGGATATATTGGACGGTACCGGCATCGCAGGGGTCGCTGTATGACCAATTAAATACCCGAGATCATCAACATTCAGGCCAGCGTCAGCAAGTGCTGCACGTACAGCGTCTGCTGCAAGCTCCGGGTTGCGATGACCCACACGTGGCGCTTCACACTGTGTCAACAAATCCCGGCTCAGAAATCGTTGCTGTATATTCAGCTTTTTTGCATAAACCCTGCCACGATGAGCAACATCAACATCAAATGTACTATCGATATGTGCAAGCAACTCCTCAGTGGAAATGGCCTGGCCGGGCAGACAGGCCCCTGTCCCTAGAACCGTTAAATCTGTGCTGCCTTGCCAAAACGGCACTTCTTTTTCTGCATGTGCATCAAACATGTTTTATATCGCCTTAACCACCTAAACTAAGAACGACATAAACAAGAATTCGCGCCATGAGATACTCAAGGCCTGACAAATGTTCGTGACCAACGGGTGATCAATTTTTATGGAACAGGTTGCCCAAGGAAACTACGGCGCGTAAAAGCAAGTTCTAAAAGGGAAACTTCATTGAATTCAGAGCAACATAATTGTGATATTGCTATTATAGGCGGCGGGCCTGCCGGCCTTTCGGCGGCTGAAATAGCAGCAACTGCCGGACTTAAAGTGCATATTTATGAGCGGATGCCCACACCTGCGCGCAAGTTTTTAATGGCAGGCAAGTCTGGTCTCAATATCACTCATAGCGAAAATTATAACGATTTTACATCGCGATACGGAACGGCACAAAAATGGATCCAGCCTGCACTCGATAAACTTACCCCCCAAGATATAACGTCATGGATGCATGAACTTGGTATAGACCCGTTTACCGGATCATCAGGACGCATATTTCCAAAAACAATGAAAGCCTCCCCACTTTTGAGAAACTGGTTATCAAAACTCGATGCGTTAGGCGTAAAACTATACACACGCCACACTTGGACTGGATGGAAAAATTCCGCGCAACTGTGTTTCTCGACGCCAGATAACAAACTACACGTCAACGCAAAAGCAACAATCCTGGCGCTTGGGGGGACAAGCTGGCCAAAACTTGGTTCCGTTGGGGAATGGACGAATTTATTAACTGAAAGAAATGTATCACTCAGTCCTTTTGAACCCACGAATTGCGGTTTTAATGTAGGTTGGAGTGACCATTTCAAAACACGATTTGCTGGCAGCCCTGTCAAGAATGTGATGACCCATTGTGGTAACACTCTCAGAAAAGGAGATTTTGTTATCACCGCAAACGGCGTGGAAGGAAGCCTGATTTACACCGTTTCATCCGCACTTCGAGAACAACTGAAAAAAGATGAACCAGCAAGTTTAACAATTGACCTTGCACCGGACTATTCCTCGGAAAGACTAATAGAGAGGCTAAAACACCCTCGCGGCAAACACTCTATCAGCAACCATATCCGCAAACGTATCGGTATTGACGGCGTCAAACTCGGTTTATTATACGAGTTTGCATCTGCTGAAGCGATGAAAATACCAGCAAAACTTGTTGAAAATATCAAGGCATTATCAATCACAATCGATAGCCCTCGACCAATAGAAGAGGCAATTAGCGTTGCTGGAGGCGTGAAATCCACAGCCTTGAATGGTGACTTAATGATAGACGCCCTGCCCGGTGTCTTTAGCGCAGGTGAAATGAATGACTGGGAAGCACCAACCGGTGGGTATTTGTTATCAGCGTGTCTTGCACAAGGGCATCAGGCGGCACGAGGTGCCATTGAGTGGGTAAATAATCCTGCTAATAATAGGGTATGTACGTAACAACATGACGCAAGGAACAAAAGAAATCGTTAGCCCTTGTCGCAACGTATGTAAGCTAGATACTACACAAACGCTATGTATCGGCTGTTATCGCTTAGTTAGTGAAATTGGTGAGTGGTCAGAAGCGAGTAATGAGAGAAAGCACGAAATTCTTATGTCATCTAAGAAAAGACAATATAAATAGAAACTTAACAGTATTTTGAGATCAAGGCCTCAAAATTAACGTATCACCTCTAAATTCAACACTGGTGAACTTATTCAACATTGTCATGCCAAACAGTGAGCCCTGCATCTCTGCACCGTTGACAGTTACAGGTACATCAAAATACTTCCGATCCCCTACTCCAACAACAGAAACAGTTGACCGCGCAAATGGCACAGATCCATTTGCAGTTTCAGCACGTCCATTAAACTCTAGTATACCAGAATGAAGTCCAACCGCACTCGCATCGTCTGGACTCAACACAATATTGGAAGCGCCTGTATCAACCATCAGCTTAATCGGAACACCGTTAAAGCTTGCCCTTAGCCAAAAGTGCCCATCATTGCCGCGCCTTACAACCAGCGCGTCACCACTAGTAACAACCCCGGCAGGGTCTACAGCAGACATAAAGCGTTCGCTAAAATCGGACCGATATAAGTAAAACCCTGATATTGAAGCGATAATGATAATCCAGACACCCATTACCTTAACAAGGCGCAAAATGCTTGATCTGCTCCAAAACGCAGCAGCACCGCCAAAAATAAACATAATGACGATAGCTTTAACAAGATACGGGTCAATGAAACCTGAAGCTGGAAACGCTAACGCCAATCCAATGATCAACAACAGCATACCAATGATGAAAGCTAGTGCACGCGTGAGTGGACTAGTGTGACCGCTGTAATTGGACCGCAGAGGCTTACCATCAAGATCATGGGTGATCTTGTGTTTTTCAGGGTCATAATCTGGTACACGCCACGGCTCTTGTGCCATTTTTGTCTCCGGCGGACGAATTCGCTGTCTTTGTCAGCTTTATTGTTACGCCATTTAAAGGTCTATGACCATCCCATCATATGCAGGCACCACACCTTTTGGCAATTCTTGACGCAGTGTTTCATAGTCCATATCCCAAGTCATATGAGTCAAAATCGCGCGCTCAGGCTGCACTTTCTCAATCCAATCAAGAGTTTGCGCTAAATGAGAATGTGTAGGATGAGGTTCATAACGCAATGCATCAACAACCCACACCTTAACACCGCTAAGTGCCTGAAAAGCCGTTTCAGGCATGCGGTTTAAGTCAGTTGAGTACGCTATATCGCCGAATCGATAACCTAAACTTATGCCATTGCCGTGGCCTTGCTCAAACGGGATAACCTTAATTGATCCAACCTTCTTCGAACTTTCGATCACACCTGCATGGCATATTGCAGGATAGCCATCCTGACTTCTAAAAACATAATCAAACCGACGCTTAAGCAAATCAATCGTTTGTGCATCACCGTAAACAGGTACCGGCGATCGTGTGCTATGGAAAAACCCGCGCAAATCGTCAATACCATGCGTATGGTCTGCATGGTCATGCGTATAAAACACCGCATCAAGTTTTTTAACCTTCGCAGCGAGCATCTGCTCCCGAAGGTCAGGCGTTGTGTCGATAAGTAACGTCGTATCAGTATCTTCAACTAATACGCTAGCTCTACGGCGCCGGTTTTTAGGATTGGATGGGTCACACACGCCCCAGTATTCGGGCATTTTAGGAACGCCACCAGACGTACCACATCCAAGAATAGTCAGTTTCACGCTGCAACCTCACGCACTGGCGGAACAGCCTTATTGAATAAATCAAAGAAGTTCTGACTGGTTTTTTGCTGCAATTCTTCAAACGGCACGCTCTTAAGGTCAGCAACAAAGCGAGCAGTATCCATCACAAATGCAGGCTCACATGTTTTCCCGCGATTAGGCACAGGTGCCAAAAACGGTGCATCTGTTTCAACAAGCAAACGGTCAAGAGGTATTGTTTTCACTGTATCTTGCAAGTTTTTTGCGCTTTTGAACGTCGCAATACCAGAAATCGAAATGTAAAACCCTAACTCCAAAACAGCATCAGCCAACATCTGGCTAGCCGTAAAGCAGTGTATTACCCCGGGAAAAGGCCCTTTCGTCATTTCTTCCCGCAGGACAGACACACAATCCTCGTCCGCATCCCTCGTGTGTACAATAACAGGCAAACCTGTCTCACGAGATGCCGCTATGTGCGCTTTGAAATTAACCATCTGCATATCACGCGGGGCATTATCGTAATAATAATCCAGGCCTGTTTCGCCAATACCAACAATTTTGGGATGTTTTGCTCGGCTCAGTAGCGCATCAAGCGCTACATCCGGTTCATTTTCGGCTTCATGCGGATGGATACCGACAGAGCCATAAACATCAGAATATGTTTCAATAATATCAATAATTTCCTGATATTCTTTCAGCTTAGTATTGATAGCGAGCATACACCCCACACCTGCTACACGGGCGCGTTCAACAACAGCTGCTTGCTCTTCCTTCAAACCTTTATAGTTTAAATGACAATGACTATCGACGATGTAACCGTATTCAGTCATGCTTATGCACTTTCTTCCGCGTCCAATTCAAGGCGCGGGAATACCCCTACCGGCTTATCAATCACTGTTCCGGATGCAAGTCTTCCTGTCGCTCCGAGTGCGGTAAATGCACGGTCTTCAATCTTCAATTGATCAAGTACCTTACATGCAGATTCAGGCATAATTGGCTGCATCAAAATGGCTAATTGCCTTATAACTTCCGCCAAAACGTAAAGAACCGTATACATTCTGTCAGGGTCAGTTTTCTTTAATTTCCAAGGTTCCTGCGATGAAATATATGTGTCCGCAGCAGCTGACTGCTTCCATATTGCATCGAACGCCCGATTAAATGCCTGCATATCTATATGCTTGCGCACTTCATCAAGTAAACTATCAATATTATTTAATAGCTCACTGTCTTCATTAGATAAAATACCGGGGTGAGGAATTGATCCATCACAATTTTTAAAGATCATCGCTAAAGTACGCTGACTTAAGTTGCCCATTCCATTTGCGAGATCAGCATTGCAACGAGCAATAAAAGCACTGCGCGAAAAGTCACCATCATTGCCAAATGGCACTTCCCGCAGCATGAAGAAACGCACGGCATCTAGGCCATAACTTTCAATCAATTCAAATGGGTCAATAACATTACCAAGAGACTTTGATATTTTCTGACCTTCGTTTGTCCACCACCCGTGAGCAAAAACACGCTTTGGAAGCGGTAGCTCTGCAGCCATCAAGAATGCGGGCCAATACACAGCATGAAACCTCAGAATATCTTTGCCAACCATATGTACATCAGCAGGCCAAAAATCCTTGTATGCTTGCCCTGCTTCATCAGGATACCCAATGGCTGTAAGATAGTTCGTGAGCGCATCAATCCAGACATACATGATATGACCATCAGCATCTGGAACAGGCACACCCCAATTGAATGTCGTCCGAGAGATAGATAAGTCCTGCAGACCACCAGCAACAAAGCTGCGCACCTCGTTCAGCCGTGATTTTGGCATCACGAAATCTGTTTGGCTGTCATACAGTTCAAGCAGCCTATCTTCAAAGGCTGACAGTTTAAAAAAGTAGCTAGGCTCTTCAACCCATTCAACCGCAGCGCCAGTGGGAGCTAACTTTGCACCACCCTCACCTTCCATCAGTTCCGATTCAGCATAAAAAGCTTCATCGCGTACAGAATACCAGCCTGCGTAGTTATCAGCGTAAATATAGCCTTTTTCTTCAAGCACACGCCAAAGGTGTTGAACCGCTAGTTTATGCCTTGGCTCCGTTGTACGAATAAATTGATCATTGGAAAAATTCATCGCCTGAGCCAGATCATTAAAGCGCGCAGACACCTTGTCGCAGAAAGCTTGAGGGTCAACGCCTGCCGCTTCAGCAGATTTCTCAACTTTCTGGCCATGCTCGTCTGTTCCGGTCAGGAACATGACGTTATACCCATCCAACCGCTTAAAACGTGCCAGCACGTCACAGGCAAGCGTTGTGTATGCATGTCCAATATGAGGCACGTCATTCACGTAATAAATTGGCGTCGTGACATAGAAAGAAGGGCGTTCGCTCATAAAAATCTCATTACCAATGGTAGTGGCACTAATGCCAAAAGGTTAAGCCTGTGTGGTCGCTTTCAATGATGCAAAGATCGATATGATCACTTGTTTCCTATCAAGGTTTACAGCATCAGCCCGCGCCGTTAAATGTCCAACCTTTTCCCACAGGTCCAACCACTGATCAACCCTTGCTAAGGCGGAAATCCGTGTAATTTGCTCACTTTCGCCCGGCATTATGTCATCCGCGGCCTGACCGGTAACATATTGGCGTATCAGGCGTTGTAACCAGCCCGTTAACATTTGTACAAATAGACGGTATTCTGCGTCAGCCTTGATCGCACCCAGCTTCGCAGCAAAAGCATGCACATTTACCATATCCAAACGCGGCAATGGCGCAAGTAATGCAGCGAGTTCACGGTACAAGCCACTACCTCCCTGAGACACCAACTCAACAGCTCGCCCGGGTGCACCCTCCGCCATCATTGAAATAGCATTCATCTCAGCAATGTCCATATCAGGGTATCGCATCGCCAATACGGCACTTAGGCTATCATTTTGAAGCGGCTTGAGCGCCAAGCTGCGGCACCGACTTTTGATGGTTGGCAAAAGTTTACCAGGCGAATGAGCTACAAGTAGCAGAATTGCCTTTTCTGGCGGCTCTTCGAGTATCTTCAAAAGCGCATTGGCTGCATTCACATTCAATTCGTCGGCAGCGTCAACAATTGCGACGCGCCAACCACCTTCTGCTGCAGTTTGACTAAAAAACTTAATCAGGCCGCGCACATCATCAATGACAATATCATTACGCATTTTACCTGTTTTTTCATTCTCGCTACGCTCAACAAGAAAAAGTCCGCCGTGACCGCCCGCTTCGACACGCGCGACAGCGTCATTTTCATTATCGGTAGACAAAGAATGAAATGGTTCTGCCGGCAATGCTTCACCAAACAGTCCCGCATCCTCTTTACCTGGGTTATTAACCAGTAAAAACTTCGCAATACGCCACGCTAAACTCGCTTTTCCTATTCCTTTGGGGCCTGAAATTAGCCACCCATGATGAATACGCTCGCCGTTTACTGCTTCAAGGAATTGCCGTTCTGCGACTTCATGGCCGATCAATGCCTGCGTGAAACGTGGGTGATCATGTAATGCTTCTTTATCCATCAGCATTGTTCAATATTTGATGAAAATAGCCGCGGATATCAGCTTGAATATCAGAAATAGATTTTGACGCATTAATCATTTTAATACGTTCCGGTTCTTGCTCTGTAAGACGAACAAAACCATCATGTAACGCTTCATGAAATGATGTATCCATCCGTTCAAACCTGTCTTCGCGTGTGTTTTCAAGTTGCTTATCGCCTTCGCGTCCACGCGCTCGCATCAGCCCTTCAACAACAGGAATGTTGAGGAAAAACGTTATATGAGGCGCAACGTCACCAAATGCCAAAGTTTGCAATTGACGCATACTATCCATGCCTAAACCACGCGCTGCACCTTGATATGCAATAGTAGAGTCAAAAAAACGATCACAAAGAACCCATTTCCCAGCCGCAAGCGCAGGTAAAATCGTCCGGTGAATATGCTCGGTTCTAGAAGCTGTCATCAACAATGCTTCAGTCATTGGCTCCCAGCGATCTGTAGCTCCCTTAACCAGCAAATCGCGGATCAACTCTGCCCCAGCTGATCCACCAGGTTCACGGGTTATGATGTGATCTACTTTCTGCTGTTCAAGCCACGCCGACAAAAGCGCGATTTGCGTAGATTTGCCTGCACCCTCGCCGCCTTCAAAGCTGATAAATTGCGGTGTCATGGAATTACCCAATAATCAGACTTACTGTTTTTCAACAACTGCACGCGCCGAACCAAACAGTAAATACTCAAAAGCAGCGCCAATTTTACCAAACCCGCCAACTTCCTCAACTGATTCCGCTGCAACTAATGGTACTGTCACGGTTTGACGGCCAGGCATCTCAACAGTTAATTCACCAAGCTGTTGACCCCGAACAATAGGTGCAGCAACAGGGTTAAGATAATTAACTGACACGTTCATTTCGGCACGTTGACGGCGCGACATAGTGATTGCTAAATCTTCACCAATCGCCATAGGCACTGTTGCATCCTCACCAAGCCATACTTCTGCATGTTCAACTGTTTCGCCTGCACGAAATAAAGGGTAATGACTAAAGTTACGGAAACCGTATTGCATCAAACGCTGACTTTCCCGGTTTCGCTCACTTGTTGAACTCAGCCCGCCGACAACGAGCACAAGTCTGCGGCCTTCACGTTCCGCCGAAGCTGCCAGCCCGTAACCAGACTCTTCTGTGTGTCCTGTTTTAAGGCCGTCTGCGCCAGGGAACCGGCCCAACAGAGGATTACGATTGTAACGGTTCGAGCGGAAGTCTTTGTATAGATATTCACGCTCACCAAACATTGGATACAAATCAGGGAAATCGGTAGAAAGCCGCAGTGACAACGTTGCCAGATCTCGTGCAGACATCACATGGCCTTCAGCAGGCCAACCATTGGCGTTTGCAAAATGGCTATTTGTCATTCCCAAATCAATAGCTTTGGCATTCAACCAATCAACAAAAGTTTCATGAGAGCCTGCCATATGTTCAGCAAGAACAACACACGCATCATTACCAGATAAAACAATGATACCGCGCAATATGTCTGCAACTGTCACAACATCACGCGCGCGCAAAAACATAGTCGAGCCACGGTTATTCCACTCGGTCCATGCTTCATCAGAGACCACTACCTCATCATCCAGCGACAACTCGCCTTCCTTGATAGCTTCAAAAGCGAGATAAACCGTCATGAGTTTACTCATTGAGGCTGGAGGAAACGGTGTATCCGCGTCTTTCTCAAATAGAATACTATTTGTTGTGGCATCCAATAAAATAGCTTGGCGCGCTGGTGTAGCCATAGATTGCGCAACAACAGGCACTGCCATAATCGAGAAGCCAAGGAGTATACATGTGCTTCGGAGTATGTTTTTGACTATAGCTATCATTGTCTGAACCTTTTTCACTACTATTCACTTAACTATGTTTAACGATTTTGTTCCGTAAAAATTCGAGCTTCATAAAACCCATCTGCCACTATTTGGTCAAGCTTATCCTCTGCAAGATTACGTTCTTGAAAAGGCCCTACCCTTACACGCCAGAATGTTTGGCTGCCACTAACCTGCCTGCTTGATTCAGCACGATGCCCGGCACGCCTAAGTGCAGATATCTGAACATCAGCATTTTGCCTACTGGAATACGACCCTATTTGCACAAAATGCATATCCTCAGATGCTGTCTGTGGGGATTGCCGTGAAGACCTGCTTGGTGCGGCACTTACCTGATGGCTAGTAGACCTTCTACTCGCTACACGTCCCTGCTCGTCGGACGCCTGAATTCGTACACGTGTAACACCTTGTTTTTCAAAACCAAGAAGCTGAGCGCCACGCCTTGAAACATCGATCAGTCGTCCGGCAACAAATGGACCCCGATCATTAACACGCAAAACTATTGAACGATTATTTTCTAGGTTAGTCACTTTGACATATGTGGGCATCGGCAGCGTTTTATGCGCCGCCGTAAGTGCGTTCATATTATATATTTCGCCATTCGCGGTTTTCTTACCGTGAAAATCGCGGCCATACCAGGATGCGAAGCCAACTTGATCATATGTTGGGTCTTCTTTGGGGTGATACCAAACACCTGCAACCTTATACGGGTTTCCGACCTTGCGCTTAACGCCCTGATCACCTTTTGGCATTTCATCGTTGCGTGGCATGCGCCCCACTGTACGGGTTGGTGCCGACGATGAACACGCAACAAGAGCAACAGCAATAAAACCCAGGATTAATACTTGAGTTAACTTCGCCTTGGCTGGCTTCATATCTTTAGAAATGGCAATCAACGGGCACCTGCAAGCGTTGCGGCACCAGCATTAATTGCATCTGACAATAAACCAACCGACAGTGCGTACTTAAATGAGGGATTATAACGCATGATTGAACAGAAATTCCGGTAAACTAGGTAACCTTCACCGTCACCCTCATCACCTTCAATAAAAGCAGCTGGAATTGACACCTTCGGCAAATCTGATCCATCTAGTCGACGAATACCCATTGCCTGCCAGTCCTGAAGGTCGCGCCATACCCCCATAGACTTGAATGACCTGCATTGCCTGTCTGGTGTTAAGCCATCTTCCTGTTTACCAATAAGAGACTTAACGCCGCCCTCAGGCAACCTCACCTTACGCCCCCAGGTTTGATCATTACGCCAGCCAAAAGACTTTAAATAATTAGCAATCGAGCCCTGAACATCTGCTTTATTGTCCCATATGTCATGCTCACCGTCTCCGTCCATATCAACAGAATACTTCAAATAGCTTTCTGGCATAAACTGAGACTGCCCCATGGCCCCTGCCCATGATCCTTTTAATTTATCAAAGGTTGTCATGCCTCTGTCTAAAATTTCAAGAGCTGCGAATAATTCACGGCGAAAACGAGGGCCCCGTCGTTTATCGTATGCGAGTGTCGCAGTCGCATCAAAAACTGAGTACGTTAATGGCACTGTGCCGTAATTGGTTTCAACACCCCAAATAGCAGTAATAAATCTGGGTTGAACACCGTATTTCTCAGCGGCAGCATCAAGGCTTTGTTCATTATCCAAAAGAGCCTGTGCACCCTTGCTTTTGCGCCAATCACTCACACGAGCCTTAAGGTAACGCGCATATGTTTGTTTCACCTCAGGCTGATTACGGTCTCGGCGAATAACTCGAACAATTGGCGTAACATCTGTCAGCGCTTTCTCAATTGTTGCATCCGAAATACCACGCTCACGCGCTTCCGTACGTAATGCTATCAGCCACGCTTCAAATTCAGGATCTTTTTCGGCCTGCACGTCCACTTCACTATTAGCGGTTTCCTGCAATGCCAATAGCGGTGTTGCTACCATCACGCAGCCTGCAAGGGATGCTGTTAAAAGTAAAGAACGCAAAGCCTGTCTCATTAAATATATACTCCCCAAATTCATCTGCCTAGATTAGGCGCGAGGAAGGGTAGAAAACAACCCGCAATCACGTCATTTTCAAGGCAAATCGCATAAACTTTGTTGTTAATAGGCCAACAACGCATACTTAAGATATAAAATGAGTTCAAAAACAAAAAAGGCTGACGCCTAAGCATCAGCCTTTTTGAAAATGGTGAGCCCGACAGGGTTCGAACCTGTGACCTACTGATTAAAAGTCAGCCGCTCTACCAGCTGAGCTACGGGCCCATTTTTCACTATTCAAAAGCATTGCTCCTGAACGCGGCGGAACATATGGCCAAGAAGCTGACTGGTCAAGGAAAACTATTACCTTTTCACAACTTTTTTTAAAACTACTAAGCTTAGTGGACTATCAAAAAGCCGAATAAGCCAAAAACTAAGAAAAAAACTACAAACCAACCTGAGCTAAGTTAGTTGATCTTTAATTCTTTTTATTACTTTTCCTGCGGGTCATAAACGATAACATCGATCTCGACCAAACCTCTATCCGGCAACAAAGCTGTCGTGCCGATTGCGGTCCAAGCAGGATGTGGTTCACCGACATATTCATTCTTAACTTCGGCCATAGCAACAACTTGATCATTCTTGTCAATCGAGATCAACGGGCTGTCAAAAACGTGAAAGCTGGTTATTTTAATTATGCTGTTAATGTCAGCGCCTCCAGCAGCAAGTATATCCTTTATTCCTTCAAAGGCGCGCCTTACGCTCGCTTTAAATTCTTCCCTGCTAATAGGTTTGCCATCACTACTCCTTGCGCTAGCAACAGCGCCAGAAACATATATGTAATCACCTGCGCGGACTGCTGGCGAATAATTATACCGACCTTCATACCAGCCCTTTTTTTGGCGCTCAGTTGCGATTATCGCCGTGCGACCATTCCCTGTTATATTATAGTTTTGGCCAGATTCCGCATCAGATTGCTGTGCATGCACAAGTGATATACTGGATATCAAACTCCACAGTATTGTTACGCCAAACACATTTAGGTATTTCATTGACTGCTCCCTCTTTAGTTAAAGCTATTATCGGCATATAGGCCGCTAAAGCTTGGTTATAGAGTTCAGTCGTTTGATTCGTGAGGTAAATTGATCAGCTATAAATCTATAGAGGGTCTATATCACCAAGAGTATACGTTTCTCGGAAATTAGCAGCATGCTGTGTCAAATTTCCTTCTGCAATAGCGTTACGCAAACCTTCCATCAAATCCTGATAGAATTGCAAATTATGCCATGTAAGCAACATCGCACCTAATATTTCACCTGCTCGAATGAGGTGGTGAATGTACGCTCGGCTATACTGTGTACAAGCGGGACAACTGCAAGACGCCTCAATCGGGCGATCATCATCTTTATGGCGAGCGTTCTTCATGTTGATGGCACCACGCCATGTAAAGCCCTGCCCGGTACGCCCGGAACGGGTCGGCATGACACAGTCAAACATATCAATGCCGCGTTCAACAGCGCCTACAATGTCATCAGGCTTTCCAACACCCATTAAATACCGCGGTGCATCCTTTGGCATGCGAGGCATTGTAAAATCCAGAACCTCAAACATCGTTTTCTGACCTTCACCAACAGCAAGGCCGCCAACGGCATAACCATCAAAGCCAATATCTGTCAGTGCATCAATTGAACGGAATCGCAGCTCTTCATATACACCGCCCTGAACAATGCCGAATAATGCAGAACGCGCAGCATGTTCATCACCGCTATCGAAGCCATCACGTGAACGCTGTGCCCATCGCATAGATAATTCCATCGACTTGCGTGCTTCATCTTCTGTGGCTGGGAATGGTGTACATTCATCAAACGCCATAACAATGTCGGACCCAAGCAAACGCTGGATTTCCATAGAACGCTCTGGCGTCAGCAATATTTTACTACCATCAAGATGGGATCGGAAAGTGACGCCTTCTTCCGTCATTTTCCGCAGCTCAGTTAAAGACATAACCTGAAAGCCACCTGAATCTGTCAATATCGGTCGGTCCCAGTTCATAAATTTATGAAGTCCGCCAAGGTGTGCAACACGTTCAGCAGTTGGCCGCAACATCAAATGATAGGTATTGCCAAGCAAAATATCCGCACCTGTAGCACGGACATTCTCAGGCAGCATTGCCTTAACAGTCCCGGCAGTACCAACTGGCATAAACGCTGGCGTTCTAATTTCGCCTCGCAACATTTGAATGCTGCCTGTGCGTGCTGCACCGTCTGTGGCAGTAATATTAAGCTTGAAACGTTCGTTCATTTTGTATCGCCTGCAGGAAATAAAAGGCTGCTATCCCCGTATGAATAAAACCGATAATCACCATTCACCGCATGCTTATAAGCTTCCTGCATAACGTCTAATCCAGCGAAAGCAGAAACAAGCATGAAAAGTGTCGATTTAGGTAAATGAAAATTGGTCATCAAAGCGTCAACAGCCTTAAATCGATAGCCGGGTTTAATAAAAATATCTGTATCGCCTGAAAAAGGATGAATAATACCCACTTCATCAGCTGCACTTTCCAGCAACCGTAGAGACGTTGTACCAACCGAAACAATACGTTTGCCGCGACCGCGCGCAGTGTTCAACACTGATGCAGTTTCAGGTGTTATCTCACCCCATTCACTATGCATTTTATGATCATCGGTATTATCAACCTTTACGGGCAAGAAAGTACCGGCACCTACGTGCAGTGTAATTACGGCGCGTTTTATGCCCTTTGCATCCAGCCGGGAAATCAACTCGGGCGTATAATGCAAACCCGCGGTAGGCGCAGCAACAGCACCATCAGACCTTGCGTATATAGTCTGATAATCTATTTTATCTTGCTCATCGACAGGGCGTTGTGAGGCAATATATGGCGGCAAAGGCATAACGCCGTGTGCTTCAAGCGCGCTGCTCATTTCCACACCCGGGATATCGAATCGAACAGTGCGCTCGCCTTCTTCACCAACAGCAATCACTGTTGCTTTCAAACCATCAAAATCAATAATATCATTTTCGCGGGCCTTCCGTGCTGGCTTCGCAAAGACACGCCACGTTGTTGCACTTTCACGTTTATGTAGTGTCAATTCGATTTTGGCTTCACCACGACGTCCAGTTAACCGGCCCGGTATTACGCGCGTATCATTGAAAACCAAAACATCTCCAGCTTCCAGAAAATCAGGTAAGTCTGTTACCGTTTGATCTTGCAATACCGGGTGCTGCCCAACGACAAGCATACGTGCGCTATCGCGCGGCACCACTGGGCGCAACGCGATAGATTCCTTTGGAAGATCAAAATCAAATAGCTCTATGTTCATGACGCGGCTTTTAACCGAAGCCAAAGCCAAGGACAAGCAAATGTATTAATGAAGCCAGCTGCTGCTCATTTTTAGCCAATTCAAACTGCGCAGAGTGTTCTAAGTGTTACTTGTCAACATCAGCCGCAACTTGCACTTTCAACATTTTGGTTGGGTTTCTTGGTGGCTCGCCACGTTGGATCATGTCGACAAACTCCATGCCACTAACAACCCGCCCCCACACAGTGTAACTATTATCCAGCGCATTACAGCGTGTGAAGCATATGAAAAACTGGCTATCTGCGCTATCGGGATCATTTGCACGTGCCATTGAAGTTGTACCGCGCAGATGTGGAACATCATTAAATTCTGCAGGTATATTAACACCTGATCCGCCAGTTCCAGTGCCAAGTGGGTCCCCCCCTTGAGCCATAAAGCCTTCAATAACACGGTGGAACGTTAACCCGTCATAAAAGCCTTCACGGGCAAGCTCTTTAATGCGTGTAACATGCTTAGGGGCAATATCTGGACGCATGGCAATGATGACACGTCCAAATTCCAAATCCATATACAGCGTATTATCTTTGTCCAGATTCAACTCAATATCCTGCGCATTACTTGCTTCGCTCATTATCAAACCTATCATCGTTGAAATAATAATTAAAAACTGTTTCATATCGTATGCTCGTTTAAACTTGAATATTCCCAAAACGTCGAGATTATTCATTACTTATACACTAAAATTAGATTGCTAAACTTTATTAAACTTTTGATTCGTTTACTCTTTTAACAACTTCACTTGCAACCATGGACGGCACAAAAGCTTCAATATTGCCATCATATCTTGCTACTTCTTTAACAAGCCGTGATGCAATGGTTTGATATCTGGGATCAGCCATCAAAAACACCGTCTCTATATTCGGGTTAATTTGATAGTTCATACCTGTCATTTGAAACTCATATTCAAAATCGGCAACAGCTCTTAATCCACGAATAATGATATCCGCACCTACACGTTCAGCGAATTTCATTAACAATTCATCGAACGGCATAACATCAATTTCAACGCCTGCAACTTTAGCCATATCGTGCGTTTCACGCTCAACAACTGCAACACGCTCGGATAATGAAAACATCGGATCTTTGCTTGGGTTAGTTGCAACACCAATCACAAGCTTGTCTACTAAACGAAGACCACGCTTTATAATATCCAGGTGCCCATTAGTAATAGGGTCAAATGTTCCTGGGTAAATACCAATGCGTTGCTTCGCCATAGGGATTCCTTTGCAAGGAGGCTATTTAATTTGCTTTCAGTCAACATTCCTGAATATGTGTGAAAAAACAAGGTTTTTCACCAAATTCTGATCGCAACGACCAAGAGATACATCAATGCTACCAATTGACCCGTTGTTATATGTGTTATTTATTCTGGCGACCGTTGGATTTATCTTTACGCCCGGCCCAATCGTAAGCCTGATTGTATCAGAGACCTTGCGTGGCAGTCATTCAAACGGCGTGGCAGTCGCAATGGGTGCGCAGTTAGTATCAATAATTTATTTAGCCATTAACTTTTTTGGTTTTGCCAGTATCGCCGCGCTCCCAGCCATAATCCTTGATAGCATCCGTTATCTGGGCGCCGCATATCTATTCTATTTGGCGTGGACTGCATACAGACACTCGCCTGATTTAACCAATCAAACTAAGACAGCAAACAAATCACAATCTATTTTTCTAAGAAGCTTCAGGAAATCATTGTTAATTGCGTCAACCAGCCCAAAAACAATATTGTTTTTTGCCGCCTTCTTTCCACAATTTGTAAGTGATGAACTACCGCTTGCAAATCAGCTAATTGTATTATCTATCACATTTCTGATTATCAGCTTTATTATGGATATGGGCTGGGTGTTTACAGCTAACAAAGCGCGGCAATTCTTGAAGCACAAGGATAAACTAGCATTTACAAATAAAATTGCCGGCAGCGTGCTTGCCACTGGTGCGCTGTTAATGCTCTTCATAAATGGTTAACCTAATGTTTTACATAAGCAAAAAAGGCTAACCATTTATAATAATTATTCTTCCGAATTATTTTCGGAGTTTTTATTTTCATCAGTAGCTACTTCTACACCATCTGTCAGCGCCTCATCAGCATCTTCTTCCTCATCGTCCTGAAGCTTGGCAACTGAAACAATTTTTTCATCATCAGCAACCTTAAACAGCGTAACACCTTTAGTGTTCCGGCTGGCAATACGCACATCAAATACAGGTGTACGGATAAGCTTGCCTTGATCGGTAACCATCATCAATTGCTCACCTTCTGTAATCGGGAAAGCTGCAATCACATCACCAATCTGAGCGCGCATACCAGCATCTGAGGGTACATTCCATATGCCCTGCCCGCCACGATTGGTAATTCGATACTCGTAAGTACTAGTGCGTTTACCAAAACCACCATTCGTAATTGTAATGATGAACTGCTCTGATGCTTGCATAGTTGCGGTTAATTCATCACTTAGAGTTTGCTCACCAGGTTCAGACTTCCACGCAGCAGCCCTCAGGTATGCGTCGCGCTCTTCAGTTGTAGCGTTTGTGCCATTAATTACGCACATGGATACAACTTCGTCGCCTTCAGCAAACTTCATACCGCGCACACCGGTCGATGTACGACCAGCGAACAAGCGAACATCGGTCGCTTTGAAACGAATCGCTCGACCACCTTTAGCCGCCATGAGAATATGATCATCTTCGGTGCAAACATCGACACCAATCAATTTATCATCTTCATCCGAGAAACGGATCGCAATTTTACCATTTGCCATAACGTTAGAGAAATCAGACAGCAAATTACGACGCACATTACCCTTCGCCGTAGCGAACATTACATGCAAATTACCCCATGTACTTTCGTCTTCAGGCAATGGCAGGATCGTTGCAATGGTTTCGTCCTGTTTTAGCGGCAGAAGATTGATAACAGCCTTACCTTTGGATGTAGGGCTGCCCACCGGCAGTTTCCAAACCTTCATCTTGTATACTTGACCAAGGTTAGAGAAGAACAATACCGGCGTGTGCGTATCGGCAACAAACACTGTAGAGAGGAAATCCTCATCCTTAGTCTGCATGCCAGAACGGCCTTTACCACCGCGGCGTTGAGCGCGGTATGTCGATAAAGGCACACGTTTGATATAACCAGAATGTGTAACGGTTACGACCATATCTTCGCGTGCAATCAGGTCTTCATCTTCGAAGGAGCTTATCGTATGAGTATCAATCTCGGTACGGCGATCATTGCCAAATTCTTCCTGAACAGCCAACAACTCCGCGCGTAATACTTCATACAAACGCTCACGCGATTGTAGAATTTCGAGAAAACCTCTTATTTTTTCTGCAAGTTCTTCAAGTTCGCCGCCAATTTCATCACGGCCAAGTGCTGTTAGACGGTGTAAACGAAGGTCAAGAATAGCTTTGATTTGTAACTCAGAAAGCTGGAACGTACCATCATCATTGATCCGACCTGCCTCGTTGATCAACTCAAGATAAGGCAATATCTCAGCAGAATCCCAACGTTTGGCACCTAGCGCTTCTCGCGCGGCAGCCGGAGAACTAGCCCCGCGTATAATGGCAACCACTTCATCAATATTAGCAACCGCCGTTACCAAACCAACCATCAGGTGCGCACGGTCTCGTGCTTTTGCCAGCTCAAACTTCGTACGACGCGTGATCACTTCTTCACGGAAGTCAATGAAAGCGCGCAAAACACCCTTAAGCGTCAACTGCTCCGGCTTGCCACCATTAATAGCAAGCATATTGATGCCGAAGCTGGTTTGCACTTGTGTGAATCGATAAAGCTGGTTCAAAACAACGTCAGCAACTGCATCACGCTTAAGCTCAATGACGACCCGCACACCATCCCGGTCACTCTCGTCGCGAATATCAGAAATACCTTCGATACGCTTAGTCTGAACGCATTCAGCAATCTTCTCAATCATGGAAGACTTGTTCACCTGAAAAGGTGTTTCAGTGATGACAATCGCTTCGCGGTCTTTGCGAATTTCCTCTACATGGGTTTTGCTTCGGATTGTAATCGAGCCTTTACCCGTTTCATAAGCTTGCCTAATGCCACTTATGCCAAGAATGCTGGCACCTGTTGGCAAATCCGGCCCTTTTACATGCTCCATCAAACCAGCGGTGTCGATATCCGGGTCATCGATTAGCGCAAACACGCCGTTAATAACTTCATGCAAGTTATGCGGCGGTATATTGGTTGCCATACCAACAGCAATACCCGTACCACCGTTCACCAGCAGGTTTGGGAACCGTGCGGGAAGAACAACAGGCTCGTGTTCACTTTCATCGTAGTTAGGGCGAAAATTGACCGTATCTTTATCAATATCACCAAGCAAGACAGATGAAACTTTTGCCATCCGGGCTTCAGTATAACGCATAGCTGCAGCGTTATCACCGTCCATAGAGCCAAAGTTACCCTGCCCGTCCACAAGCGGCGCGCGCATAGAAAAATCCTGCGCCATGCGCACGAGAGCGTCATAGATGGCACTATCACCGTGTGGGTGATATTTACCCATCACATCCCCGACAATACGCGCAGACTTACGGAACGGCTTGTTCCACTCATAGCCATTTTCATGCATCGAGAAGAGAATGCGACGATGAACCGGCTTAAGGCCGTCTCGCACATCAGGCAGCGCGCGTGATACGATTACGCTCATAGCGTAATCGAGGTACGAAGCCTTCATCTCGTCTTCAATTTTAATTGACTGAATATCGCGCTCTTGTGGCGGAATTGGTGTGTTATCGCTCACCAGCTATAACCCCTTTGAGTGCAGGCTCACCTGCAGACACTAAAACAAACATATAGTCACAACAAATCCCTTAACCCCGATATGTTGTGGCTAACTATGCATAGTTTCTAGCAACTACCGCACCGACGCGCAAGGTGAATGACATCGTTTTTCATGCAAAATTCAGTAATTTATCGACGCTTTTAAGAAGGAATTTGCAGATAAGGTAAGTTTTGGCTGGACGGCAGCAAATTCTGCCGTTAAAACCCGCTCCAGATTCAATCAATCTTCTTATCCGGGCAGGTGGCAGAGCGGTTGAATGCACCGGTCTTGAAAACCGGCAAGGATGCAAGTCCTTCGTGGGTTCGAATCCCACCCTGCCCGCCACTTCATAAATGTAAAGTTAATTTATGAAATGCGATCATTACTATCGCAAACGTGATAATTCATTCTCTCGACAATAACTCTCAATTTACATAAGAAGTAAATATTGGTTTCATGGAGAATATTTCATTTGCCTAACTTTGTTCGCATAGCACTAACGTTTTTGCTCATAATCAACATGTGCCCATGCGGCTCATTGTTTGATTATAACAACAGCACAATAACGCAAGATGCCTCTAGTGAACGCCTTCAAGTAAATACGGCCTGTCATGAGGATCAATCGTCCAAAGCTAAAACTACATTTGATTACGCATGTAAAGATTGCTGCACTACCAATGATACCATAGCCCATCAGTCAGAAAACGAAATCTTACGTGACATTAATAAAGCATTCTACGCTGTTCAACCTGCAAAGGTGGTAGAAGAACGTACTCGTTTTCTTATTTATACCAAGCAAGCGCAGCAAAGGCACTTTAAGCACCTAAGCCCCATTCAGAACAGAGACCGTCTCCTGATTTAGGCTAGCCATATCAAGGCAAACCCAAATCATAAGAGGCAAATCATGACTTCAGCAAAAAATCTTGCCGCAATGGCAAGTGCAATCGCCCTTAGTGCGTGCAGTATGTATCAAAAAGATAATCAGTTAAAAACAGTGCAAGACGATGTTCGATCTCGCACATCATATACACTTGAACGTTTTGGAGAACTACCACCTGCAGCACCGTTATCTGGTACTCTAACCTACGATCAAGTGATAAAAACTGCCTTACAACATAACCCCAGTTTGCAAGCTTACATGGAAGACTTAAACATTGCTTCCGCCGATGAATTGCAAGCCGGATTACTCATTAATCCAACCTTTCAAGGGGAATTTGTTTTCAATGGGAATGGCATGCGGCCTCTCCTGGATTTTATGCTTGCTCTTGATGTAGGTCACATCTTAACGCGTAATCAACGTGTTAAAGCTGCTGTAAATGAGCGCAAGAATATGCAAGCAAACGTAACGCGAGCGATCATTACCACTATTACCTCTGCGCAGTCTAACCTTCTACGGCTATGGCGCGCCGAGGCAATGCTTCGCCTCTATAACGAACAGCTCATTATCGCCGAGGCTGGAGCCAAAACTGTCCAATTATTGCACGATGCCGGCAATGTCACTGACGGCATGTTAGCAGAATACATGGGTGTACTAGATATAACGTTGGTACAAAAAACTCAGGCACAATTGTTGGTTCTTAACGCACGCGAAGCATTAGCTTCTTCAACAGGCACACCTCTCAGCACCAATGTCAGCGCAAGTACCAATATAATTGACACTTCCTTTGATATGAATTCCGACACTTTCATTAAGGGCGCTATTGAAGCAAACCTTAAGCTGAATGGCGAACGTCAAAAATTAAAGGCATTAGGAGCACGCTTTAAACTGGCCAAAATATCCGCATGGCTTGAACACCTTGAACTTGAAGCCGTTTACGAGCGGGAGGAGGACGGCGCAGGTGAAGGTTTTTCCGTCACAGTACCAGTACCAATATTTGATTGGGGGCAAGTACGCACAGGTCGTGCACAAGCAATGTTAGACGCTACAAGTTACCGTTACAAAGCTTACTATATATACATTCGAAATCGTGCCGATGTGATGCATCAGTATATTGTATCATTAAAAGCGGCATCAGCCCGAATGACTGAAAATTATATCAAC
The DNA here is from genome assembly GCF_025574485.1 of Kordiimonas aquimaris. Classification (GTDB taxonomy): domain Bacteria; phylum Pseudomonadota; class Alphaproteobacteria; order Sphingomonadales; family Kordiimonadaceae; genus Kordiimonas; species Kordiimonas aquimaris. The sequence goes on from NZ_JAOBPO010000003.1 coordinate 259,891, forward strand.
AATGCCGATAACGCTTATGCATTTGATCAAAGCCAACTCAATGCCATGCAGATCGGTCCGTTAATGTTACTGCGTGCACGCAGAGAGCTCACCCAAAAACAAATGCAAACTATTGATATTCAATACCAATTTTCAATGGCCACGCTAGACGCCAATGCAATGATTGCAGGCATTACACTCTCCAACACAACCACGGAAAATATGATGAGTAGTAACATGACAACTAAAGAAGGAGGCCACTAATGACCTATTCACGACGTGATACGTTTCGAATTGGCGGTGCTCTGTCTTTAACCAGCATGCTTGCTGGCCGTTCAAATGCGAAACACTCAATCGGAATTTCACAAACTGTGAACGCGGAAGACACCTACAAACCTGCAATACCGGATATTGACTATAAACCAGTTATTACCCCAAATGGCGCCACCCTACCGTTTAAAGTGGTGGATGGGGTCAAAGTTTTTCACCTCATCGCAGAAGAAGTTATGCATAGCTTTGCTGATGGGCTAAGCGCCAACTGCTGGGGATACAATGGTCATGTTCATGGTCCTACCATTGAGGCAATGGAAGGCGATACAATACGTGTATATGTAACCAATCGTCTACCAGCACCCACAACCGTGCACTGGCATGGTATAATTTTGCCAAGTGGTATGGACGGTGTTGGCGGTTTGAATCAACCTCCCATCGAACCGGAGGAAACATTCTTTTATGAATTCAAGCTGAAACAGCACGGCACCTTCATGTACCATAGTCATCATGACGAAATGACTCAAATGGCCATGGGCATGATGGGTATGATTGTTATTCATCCACGACAGCCCGCTAACCCTGTGCCAGACAGAGATTATGTCATGATGCTGAGCGAATGGTCCATCAAACCCGGCACACACAGACCTGACCCCAACGAAATGTCCGACTTTAATGTGCTCACATTCAACGCCCGTGCCTTTCCTGGTACCGAACCATTACAAGCAACGCTTGGAGAACGCGTCCGAATTCGCTTTGGAAACCTGTCTGCAATGGACCATCACCCAATCCATTTGCACGGATATGCTTTTCATGTCACTGAAACAGATGGCGGTCCAATTCCTGAGGCTGCACAATGGCCTGAAACAACGGTTCTAGTGCCAACTGGTGCAACGCGTACTATTGAATTTGTCGCGGACAACCCTGGTGACTGGGCCATGCATTGCCACATGACACATCATGTTATGAATCAGATGGGGCACGAACTCGACCTCATAATAGGCACTGACCCTCAAGAGTTGAGCAAGATATTGTCCAACGCTTTACCTGACAATATGATTATGGGCGCAAATGGTATGGGCGATCATGGTGTTCATATTGAGAAAGGACACATGGTCATACCTGACAACAGTATTCCGATGATCGGCGGCCAAGGCCCCATGGGTTACATCACTATGGGTGGTATGTTTACCATTTTGAAAGTGCGCTCCGCTGATCAAGCATACAGTCCAGACACATGGTACCGTGAAAAACCGCACAATCAGGCACGCTTAGCTAGTGCTGAAGAATTGAAACGTGATGGCATATATATCATAGACGAATAACAGCCTGCAGTATGCATCAGGCGCCTTTATCAAGCTAAAACTGCCAGCAGTTGAACCTGAATCAATTGGTGGACGCAAAACTTGGTTTCTAACGCCTCATCTCTTACCTTGATCTGTATTTACTTCACTGCATAATATTGCAAGGGTATGGAGAAGTTCATCGTGACTGAAACAAACTTCAAAACATTAAAAATCGAAAAGCTAACCGGCGCAATGGGCGCGATGATCTCGGGTGTGAATTTATCTGAGAATATCAGCGATGAGCAATTTACAGAAATTCGGGACGCACTATTCACATACGGTGCTATCGGATTTCGAAATCAAAATTTGTCCTTTGGGGAACACAGCCGATTTGCCAAACGTTTTGGTTCGCTTGAAGTGCACCCCATCGTGAATGGCATGGATGAGCACCCTGAAATTATCAAGATGCATAAGCCTGCAGGCACAGCTGCAAGTTTCGGCGTGGGGTGGCACACTGATAACTCATTTTTTGAGAAGCCAAGCCTTGGCTCTATTTTGTATGCCGAAATTATCCCACCAGTTGGCGGTGATACTCTGTTTGCAAATCAACAGTTGGCATACCAACACTTATCAGAGGGGCTGAAAGAAACACTCGAAGGGCTTGTTGCTATTCATTCTGCGCAAGATGCATATACATCACCTTCTGCACTTGAAAAATATGATGGTGATGGACCTATTTCGTATAAGAAAAGCGAGATAGTTACACAGTCGGTGGAACACCCCGTTATTATTCAACACCCTGTCACGGGCAAGAAAGCGCTTTATGTGAATTCCATGTTCACAAGCCACTTTAAAGGCTGGAGCGTTGAAGAAAGCCAACCGTTAATCGAATATCTTTGTGCGCATGCCACACGTATCGATTTTCAATGCCGTTTTCGCTGGGAAAAAGGCATGGTCGCTATGTGGGACAACCGCATTGTTCAACACGCTGCTCTTAATGACTATGAGCAATATGAGCGATTGATCTACCGTATCACAGTTAACGGTGACACGCTTAAGAGTAGCTAACTTTAACTACTCTTGAAGGTCACCTATCTTAATCAATATCAAAGTTGCAAAATCGACAGCTATACATAGCTAAAAATAAATGTGACAGTGAAGGCTATGTCATACATTAAATTACTCAGGCATTACATTGCCGTCTTCACCGTGATGATCATCGCCTCACCCGCAAATGCCAATGATATAGACACCACTATTAATAATGTGGTTCAACCATTTACGGATGCTGTATCCAGTTTCATATTTTACTCGATACATATAAACGGCACCGATGTTCCTCTCATTGTTTGTTGGTTGATATTCGGCGCTTGTTTTTTCACAATTTACCTTGGCTTCATCAACATTCGCGGCTTCAAGCATGCGATTGAGCTTGTAAGTGGAAAGCATACAAAAAAAGAAGTAGACGGTGAAATCAGCCATTTTGAGGCTTTAACAGCAGCAGTTTCAGGCACAGTAGGCATCGGTAATATTGCAGGCGTTGCGATCACTGTTTCACTCGGTGGTCCAGGTGCAATATTCTGGTTAATGTTTGCCGGGCTTATTGGTATGACGACAAAGTTCGTTGAATGTACGCTCGGTGTTAAATACCGACAAATTAACGACGACGGATCAGTTTCAGGCGGACCTATGTATTATCTCAGGTCTGGCTTGGAAAAACGTGGTTATACTAGATTAGGCAAATTTCTTGGTTCATTCTACGCGGTCAGCATTGTAATAGGCTGCCTTGGCATTGGTAACATGTTTCAATCCAATCAGGCATATGTCCAATTACTGCAGGTAACAGGCGGGACAGATAGTTTCCTCATTGGCAAAGGTTGGCTTGTCGGTTTGGCACTAGCGGTTTTCGTTGCTCTTATTATCATCGGCGGCATTAAATCAATCGCTCGCACGACATCAAAACTCGTACCGTTTATGGTCCTACTCTATATCGTTGGCGCACTTATCGTCATCATGATGAACGCGGCAGAATTACCACGAGCCATCTCTGCTATTTTTGTTGGTGCTTTCACAATGGAAGGAGTGACCGGCGGTGTTATTGGTATTATGATTATTGGCTTCCAGCGTGCCGCCTTTTCCAATGAAGCCGGCATCGGCTCTGCTGCTATTGCTCACTCAGCGGTGCAAACAAACAATCCCATGACAGAAGGGTTTGTCGCTCTATTGGAACCTTTTATTGATACTGTTGTCATATGCTCATTAACCGGGTTAGTCCTTGTCACGTCATTCCCTACTGAAACATTGATGAATGGACCCCTCAGTGGCATTGAAATGACTTCTGCTGCGTTTGAAAACAGCATTTCATGGTCGCCGTTACCGTTATCCTTTGCTGCACTTATGTTTGCTTTTTCAACCATGCTTGCCTGGGCTTACTATGGCACCAAAGCCTGGACATACATTTTCGGCGAAAGCCGGGGCAAAGAATATACGTTTTGTATCATCTTCTGCGTTTTCATTATCATAGGTGCTGCTGTTAAACTTGATGCTATTCTTGGATTTGCGGATGCGCTTATTTTTGTTATGGCCATCCCCAATCTACTCGGGCTTTACATTATGGCTCCCGAGATCAAACAAGATATGAAAGAGTATTTTTTAGCGTTAGGCAAAGCTGAATCAGAACAAAATTAACAGTTTAAGTTTATTGCACAACCTCACGAACACGTTTTAGCCAAGCGGTGATAAATGGTTTGCTGGATAGAGAAAAGCCACCCTCTTCCGCGTACTGAGTGTATGCGAATAGTGCAATATCAGCTAACGACAATCTATCGCCAACAAACCAGTCAGCTTCGCTCAGGTGCATTTCCATCACAGCCAGAGCACTGTTGCCTTTTTCAACCAATGCCTCATTTAGTTCCGTTACTGCTTTTCCTGCAAAACGAACCTGAAAACGTGCAACAGCAATAGCAGTTTCATGGCTATATTGCTCCCAGAACAACCACTGATCCATTAACGCACGTTGATATCCATCATTGGGGATGAGGTGTGAACCTTCTGAAAGGAAACGCATAATAGCGTTTGATTGTGACAAGGTACGACCATCATCCAATTCAATGAATGGAACCTGACCAACGGCGTTTTTTGCGACCATTTCAGGGCGCTTTGCTTCGCCAGCCACCACATCGACATCAATCCAATTGTATGAAATATTCAACAAGTCGCAGACATATTTAACCTTCAGGCAGTTTCCTGAAATCTTGTCCCCATATATTTTCATATAATACACCCTTCTATATCAAGCCTGTCACAACACAATACGCCTCCACTGAACAACGTATCAATTTTGTTGGCATAGTTAGAACGAGTTTATCTGAATGGTCGTGATTAGTTAATCTTAATGATTAATTTTTAATCACCTTCTAATTTTTAGGCAAAATCAACATTAAATTTGATTTATGAAACATCTAACATATTGAAAAATATACCGCTTATTGGTTGGCATGGTTAATGCGAAACAGCACCCGGATCATGAGCCTTTATCATGAAGTTACGATCAGGGAGCGTTATGAATTATATTATTGCCATCATTAAACCACACCGCCTTGACCCGGTACGTGATGCCCTCGCAGACATCGGCATTACGGGTATGACCGTTTCTGAAGTTCAGGGCTATGGACGCCAGCGCGGTCAAAAAGAAATTTATCGCGGGGCGGAATATGAAATTCACTTCTTGCCCAAAGTGAAACTGGAAATTGCTGTCCCAGCTGACCTGACAGAACAAATCATCGAAGTCATCCAAACCACTGCAAAAACAGGCCAGATCGGTGACGGAAAAGTCTTTGTTCTAGACCTTGCACAAGCCGTTCGTGTGCGAACAGGCGAAACAAATACCGACGCCTTATAATTTAATACAATAGGTACCTATCAATGTTCACTAAATACTCAATCAAAAACAAAATTCCCATGATAGCTTTTGCAATGTTTGCAACAACGCCTGCAATGGCAGCTGATGCAGACACATCGTACATTTTCAATACGCTCCTGTTTCTGATCGGTGGTGTGCTCGTGATGTGGATGGCCGCTGGTTTCGCCATGTTGGAAGCAGGACTGGTTCGGTCTAAAAACGTTGCAGAAATATGTGTAAAAAATGTCGCCTTATATGCAGTTGCCTGCATCATGTGGATGCTGATGGGTTACAACTTAATGTATGCAGATGTAGGCCAGTATTTTGGTTCATTTTTCTCTTTATGGTCGCCAGATGATGCCGCATCTCTCGCCGCTGATGTCAAAGTAAACGCCGCAAGTTACGGTGCAGGTTCAGATTTCTTCTTTCAGATGGTCTTTGTTGCAACAACCGCATCAATTGTCTCTGGTACTGTAGCAGAGCGCATCAAGTTACTCCCTTTTCTTGTTTTCACCGTTATTCTGGCTGGTTTTATCTATCCTATACAAGGCTCATGGGAATGGGGCGGCGGTTGGCTCGACCAAATGGGGTTTTCAGATTTTGCCGGATCAACGCTTGTACATTCAACAGGTGGGTGGGCTGCGTTGATGGGAGCCATAATTCTGGGCCCTCGCCTCGGACGGTATGTGGATGGCCAAGCGCGTCCCATGCCAGGCTCCAGCATGCCATTAGCCACACTTGGTACATTCATCCTTTGGTTTGGCTGGTTCGGCTTTAACGGCGCATCACAACTCGCACTTGGTACTGTGGCTGATGCTGTGTCCATCTCTAATATCTTCGTAAACACAAATATGGCTGCGGCAGGTGGTGCTGTTGCAGCCCTTGTGACAACAAAATTTGTTTATGGAAAGGTAGACTTGTCAATGGTCCTAAACGGCGCTCTTGCTGGCCTTGTTTCCATCACGGCTGAACCACTTACACCGCTGCCTATTGAAGCAACATTAATCGGCCTTGTTGGCGGAACACTTGTTGTTTTTGCTGTACCTTTTCTGGATAAGCTCAAGATTGATGATGTAGTTGGCGCAATCTCCGTACATTTAGTATGCGGCATATGGGGCACTCTAGCAGTACCTATTACAAACTCAGAAGTACCGTTTTCATCTCAACTTACTGGAGTAATAGCTGTTGGCCTATTCGTGTCAGTGACAAGTGCTCTCGTCTGGTTTGGACTAAAATATTCGGTCGGTATTCGCCTTTCCCCTGAAGATGAAGAACGCGGTTCAGATCTTGCAGAGCTTGGTATGGAAGCATACCCAGAATTTGGTAAAGGGTCTCAAAAGTTTTGATCGATAAGGTGAGAGGTATCAAAACCTCTCACCAATATATGTCACAGGTAATACGATATTCATTGCACCACGCAAGGTGCCATGTGACACTTGATATATGGATGACCATTGGAAAACACTTCTTCTGGCGTTAAAACACGAACTGGAAGCATTGCATGCAGGCAGTTCAGGTGCACGCGGTACGGTCGAACTTGACCAATCTAGAGTTGGTCGTCTCTCACGCATCGATGCTATGCAAGGGCAAGCGATGAACAATGCCATTGCCGCCCGCCGCAAACAAAAATTAATTGCTATAGAAACAGCGTTACGTAGGCTTGAAGAAGGTGAATATGGCTATTGCCTTAAATGCGGAGATGATATTCCTCGCAAAAGACTGGAACAAGACCCTACAGCAGCAGTGTGCCTGTCTTGTTCCAGCTAATTAGTTAGGTGTAACTTACGACCTCAAACTCAATGCCGTTATCATCATAGAAATAAAAACGACGGCCTGGCTCGTAATCACCATAATTATTAGGCTCAAACCCGGCTTTTATAACGCGTGCTTCAACAGCATCTAAATCACCCACAACAACACCGATGTGGTTAAGCCCACCAACGGACAAGTCCTTAGACGGTCCCTGCTTCATGTCTTTTGTAGGCGTATATAATGCAAGGTAACTGGAATCAGCGCCAACATGAACGGTAAAACCACCTAAACTGGATGGACCTTTCCAGCGTATTTTCCAATCAAATAAAACACTTAGCATTTCAGCTGTTTTACCAGGGTCAGTTACTGTTAAGTTCACATGCTCTAATATTCCTGTACGCATAATCTTCTTCTTTCAGTTTATTTATGTACTTGATTTAGCGATCGTAATTCCTCAAGTTAACTTGAGGTCAAGATATTTTTTGAGAGATTCTGAAATGCGCGGAACAGACTTTATATCTATAGGAAAACTGGCAGAACGCGTCGGCGTTTCAGTCTCTGCAATACGGTTTTACGAAAGCAAAGGCTTAATCAGCTGCATTCGGAATGCCGGTGGGCAAAGGCGTTTCCTGCGTTCAGATGTGCGTAGATTATCTTTTGTATTAATTGCTCAACAACTCGGCTTTTCAATACAGGACATAGCCAATGAATTATCCGACCTGCCACATGGACGCACTCCCACTAAAGCTGACTGGGCAACAACAAGCGAACGTTTTCGCAGTATCCTTGATCAACGCATTACTGCAATGACAACAATGCGTGATAGACTTGATAGCTGTATTGGCTGTGGATGTTTGTCTCTGAAAGCATGTCAGCTTTACAACCCTGAAGACCGCGCCAACATCAAAGGTGCAGGACCTCGTTTTCTGTTGGGTGACAGACCGGAAAAAAACAAAACTGATAACGATTAGCTAGATATAACGTGACGCATATCAAAGCTCACTTGATGAAGCTCAAGATTCGTTGACGTCATCCCAAACCGTGAATTCATGATTGATACTATATTCAATCAAATGGCGATAAATCGCTTCTATATAAGCAACGTCACCTGCTTGTTTCTTTGCCTCGGCAACAACTTTTGAAACCACATCTTCTATGCGCCAATTGTCACGCACGGCATCTCTATCAGCTTTGATATGCCCTGCTTGCGCAATTAATTTTATGCGCTCCAACAAAAGCGGTACAATCAATCGATCGACACGATCAATCTCTGCCCTTAATTCTGTCATGTCTTTGCAGTCTTTCAACGCATATCTTCCTGTATCAACACAAATTGAAGGTTTACCTGCATTGCTTAACCGCGCGTGCCGTTTGGTTCAAGAGTCAATTGGTCGCATTTCCCGATAACCGAGCTACTGCATCTTTTGGGATATGGTTAAAATACAGCGCAGCTGCCTGTTCAGCCGGTGTAAATCGTGGCAATAAACGGTAAAAGAACTCTAGTCTATTTACTTCTTCTGCTGACATAACGCCGCGTGCAAGATTCACTGCAGCTGAACGTTGTCCTGAAAGCGCATATATTTTGGCGAGGCTTGCTCGTGCAGCACTTGTGTGTTCTGGATTGTCCATGGCTCTACTCAATAGCCCAACCGCACTCGCATAGTTACCGCTTAAACCATAGGACAAAGCGGCAGCTTCAAGTACTGCGGGATCATTAGGCGCTGCATTTATAGCGCTTGCGAAAGCCTCAACCGCACGATCCTGCAGTCCTAGTGCATATGAAACTTTACCTAAATCAACCAACTCCTGCGGTGTTGGGTTTTCTATTTTCACCAAAATATCTACTGCAGACTTGTAACGCGCAGCCTCAGCATGAATAGCGGCCAGTGTGCTGTTCGCTTGTCTATTGTTAGGCGCTTTATTCAAAATACTTATGAGAATTGCGACAGCCTCATCACCGCGCCCTACTTTGGCACTAGCCCGAGCATATGAAATTTGTGCATCGATTAACTCCGGCGCAACTGCCATAGCTTGTGCATAAAGTCGCCTTGCACCGACATAATCACCAGAGCGCTCAAAACCTTCCCCCAACCTTATAAGACCAGCTGGATTTTCATCCGCCAATACGTTGCGGGCATATGCAGTAACGGGTCCAACATCCTCAATCGCCCTCTCTGGAACCGGCGCGGCGCAGCCAGCAAGAAGCACAAAAATACCGGCCAAATTGATTCGAATGGATAAAATTTTAATTATTTTTTTCGACACAGAATGCTCGCAATAATAGAAAAAAGTGACAAAACCCAGTAAAAACACTGAAAAACAGCGACTTTTAGGCTTACAAATAGAAAGTTAACTCTTTCTGGGCTATATTATCAATGTCTGAGAGAAGCCGTGTGTAATGGGTAAGCGCATGGCATTGGAGAAGTAAAGTGGATATTCAAAGTACTTCGTCTGCTAATGCGCAAAGCATTTCAGCGCCAGGTCGTTCTGGTTCACTGGAATCAGCAGCACAAGAACGCCGCAACGCGGATGATTCTGAAATTGAGCGTAAGGAAATTGAATCATCTTCAACTGCACCAGGTGTAGGTGAAAATGTTGACATAAGCGCTTAAACGACTTTCTAAAGTTAAAGCCTGCTAGATTGACCAAAAGTCATTCTTGCGGGTTTTATTTTGTCTCAAGGGTATAAAGCTTATTACCATCCGATAATTGATGCTTTCATCAAAGACCACATTCGCTTGAGGTCGGTCGGTTCTTGGTACTTGAATGGATTATTACCAGCTGCAGCCATATTTTTTAAATAAATATTGGATAGCGCATTTAACAAAAAGATGTGTTTCACTTTCGCAGAAGCGTCATTAGCCAGCTTTGCAGACGCTTCCTGTTCTCTCTTGGCATAAGTAATCATTTCAGAAATGGAAGAAGCAGCCAGCTCATACATTTTTTCTGCACTCGTGGTTGCAAGTGCCGCTTTACCATCATCACCAGGAACAAAATTACGATTTGCTGCCCAGTGGAATGGTATGGCACGCACCAAACCAATCATAGCCCACGCACTGCCAGACTTACGTGCCGCTTCAACAACATCCGCGTCAAGGTGCTCACTATTCTCAGCGCAAACTCTTACGGCAGCTTCGCTTAAAGCACCACCTACACTACGCGCATAAGTCGCCAATGCAATTGTATCAGCTGGCCCGTCATCATACATATCGTTTTTACGTGCACTAACAATCTCGGACATCAATTTCAATACCGCTGGTTCAGTCAAATGCTGCTTCATTTCTGCAACAACCGGATGTTCTCGGTAATTTCCAGATTTCAATTCCTCAATCGCATCCTGCCACCACTGCAGGCGAATTTCGCCCAAGGCCGATTCTGAGACACTCTCTCGCGTTTTCGCAACTTCCTGATTGAAAGCATACAACGCCCAAAGCGGCGCACGCTGGTGCCGCGGAGCAAACAATGTTGTGTCATAACGCGCTCGATCATCTGCGCGCACCATGTCTCGGCAATAACTATTATTTGCACTGGTCTTATCCATAGCGGCAAAATGACCTCAACGACTTCAAAACGCAACCACGTTATCCAAATAGCAAATATTAGAATTATTTACTTCACGCATTTTGCCCGCTTACCCAAATGTAACAGTATGCTTCGTTTGGTTTCTCTTGTTAATTTACTATTAAATCATTAGGATTTGTTCAGTTTGACATTGAGATCATCCAGGGGAGCATATTGATGGGTAAAATTCTCGAGTCGATACAAAGCACTGTTATTGCAGGTTTTGTTATCATGATACTGTTGGTTTTGGCGGTTAGCCAATCCGGGTATCCATATGATATTGCATTTTATGCACGCTATATTCATGTACTGTCAGGTGTAATGTGGATTGGCTTACTATGGTATTTCAACTTCGTTCAAATACCAACTATGCCGTCTATTCCAGATGAGATGAAGCCCGCTATTGGCAAGCACATTGCACCAAACGCGTTGTGGTGGTTCCGCTGGGGCGCCATGTTTACACTGATTAGTGGCCTCGTGCTTGCGATGGTGAATGGCTATTTGATTGATGCGCTAACGCTTGATGAAAGTGCACGACTGATCGGTATCGGCATGTGGATGGCGATCATCATGTGGTTTAACGTATGGTTCATTATATGGCCAAATCAGAAGATTGCCCTTGGTATTGTTGAGGCTGATGCAGACGCTAAACCTGCTGCCGCGCGTAAGGCGATGCTATTCAGTCGCACAAACACTCTTCTTTCAATCCCAATGCTTTATTGCATGGTCAGCGCACAAAACGGCGCTGCAGGATTTTAAGCTAACCAATACTTAACGAAAAAGGGCCGATTACTCGGCCCTTTTTTTGTACCTTTATTTTGCTGCACTTAGGTTTTCTTCAACAAAACTCCAATTTACCAGCTTATCCAAAAACACTTGAATATAGTCCGGGCGCTTATTTTGATAATCAAGGTAATAAGCGTGCTCCCATACATCCATCGTTAACAATGGGATAACACCATCAGTTAATGGACACTCAGCATTTGCCGTTTTAACAACGGACAGCTTGCTATCTTTATAAACTAACCATGCCCAACCTGAGCCAAACTGTGTAGCGCCAGCATCCTTAAAAGCAGCAACAAACTGATCGTAGCCACCAAAGTCTCTCTCAATCATTTCTGCAAGTGCACCAGTAGGCTTTCCGCCTCCATCAGGCGTCATGGAGTGCCAATAAAAAGTATGGTTCCATATTTGAGCAGCATTGTTAAAAATACCGGCATGTGCAGCAACACCAGCTGTTGCCTTGATAATATCTTCAAGAGACATATCCTCAAACTCTGTACCCTCAATCAAGGCATTCAGCTTGCCAACATAAGCATTATGATGCTTACCGTAATGGAAGCTAAGCGTTTCAGCAGAAACATAAGGTTCTAAAGCGGTTTGTGCATATGGGAGTTCAGGGAGGATGTGCGGCATGGTTACGAAACTTTCTCACTACAATTAAATACTGGTTCATAAACAAATGCTTATGAACGCGCTACATGTAGAGACAGTTTGTTAAAATTCAAGGATACTGTGTCGGTGCAACAGCCCCTACAGCATCATAACTATGCTGCACGGCAAGCTGACGGTAGTGTTCAGCCATACTGCGGTTTTTTTCGATTTCAGCATCTTTTACAAAACGCACGAACTTAGCAGGGCTTCCCGCCCATAATTCACCGCGCTTAACACATTTTCCCGGCGTCAGCATTGCGCCAGCAGCCAGCATACCGTCAGTTTCAACAACCGCATTATCCATAACCATACTACCCATACCAACAAAGGAATTGTCGGCTAGGCGGCAACCATGCAACATCGCTTTATGAGCAACCAACACATCGTTTTCAATAATGGTAGGAAACGTACGTGTGCTTACATGAATAATGGTGCCGTCTTGAATATTACTACGGGTGCCAATCATTATTTTGTTCACATCACCGCGTAGCACACAGTTATGCCAAATACTTGCGCCTGCACCGATAGACACATCTCCCACCACCTGTGCACCGTGAAATACAAATGCACCCTCATCCACCGTTGGCCAAATACCCTGAAATGAGGTTAAACGACCACCATGCTTGGTGTCTTTATAAATGGCAGTTGTGGTCATGATTATACTCTTGGAAAACTATTACGGGAAAAGCGGCGCCTGCATCAGGCCGGTTGTTTCGTCGATACCTAACATCAGGTTCATATTCTGTATGGCTTGCCCTGAAGAGCCTTTTACCAAGTTATCAATTGCGGCGACAACAATGGCGCGCCCGTTGATACGATCAGCAAAGACATTCATAACGCAATGATTTGAACCGCGCACCATCCGCGTTGCTGGCGCATCATTACCCGGCAATACAGTCACAAATGGCTCATCAGCATACACTGCGCTCAGCTTAGCTTTAACATCAGCAACAGTAACACCTTCAGCAAGCTTCACATATATTGTCTCTAACTCACCGCGATTCATTGGCACCAAATGCGGTGTAAAACTAATCGTTACATCATTGCCGCTTGCTACGGATAATTCCTGCTCAATCTCAGGCATATGCCGATGCGCACCAAGACCGTATGGGTGCATCGCTTCCGAAACCTCGACAAACAGATTTGCTTCCTTCAACGACCGCCCTGCGCCAGAAACGCCCGACTTGGCATCAATAATAATATCATCGGGCAAAATGGTACCGCTGTGTAGTAGTGGCATAAGTGACAAAAGAGCCGCTGTTGGGTAGCACCCCGGGCACGCTACAAGCTTTGCACCGCGAATATCTTCACGGTACCATTCTGGCAAACCATAGATAGCACTTGCCTGCAGGCTTTTGGCTGTGTGCTCACGTTCATACCACTTGGCGTATACACTAGGGTCGCGCAGGCGAAAATCGGCAGATAGATCAATCACCTTGATCTCACCAACTATCTGGTTTGCCATATCTGCACGTGTTTCAACCAACAACTCATCTAACAAACTATGACCCGTCGCATGCATCAGGCCCTTAATGACCTGTTGGCTAGTTGCATGTGGCAATGCACAAAAAACAACATCTAACTCAACAGCGGGCCATTCTATTTCGTCAATACTTATTAAATCTGGCAAATCATAAGTACCAAGGTGAGGAAATATCTGCGCGATTGGAAGTCCGGCTTTACGTTCAGCTGTCATCAACACAATTTCAATATGAGGGTGTGCGATCAACAATCTTACAAGATCAGCTCCTGTGTAGCCACTAGCGCCGAGTATCCCTACCCTAAATTTCCGTTGGTTCTGCATTGCCTTGATACTCACATAAAAGAACACACCCATAGTTTGAGTGTGTTCTTTTATAACGTTTAATTGTGGCAGGATGCAATCTACCGATTAGGTAAATGCGTTATACGTCAGGCGGCAACTCTGCAAATGCTTCTTCTAGCTCAAGGAAAGTGGGCATCAAAGGACTAGGTACCGTTCTTCGGCCAAGCTCAGCCGATATTTGCGGTGCATTACCATGCAGGTGGGAAACCAAAACCACCTTAATAATTTCCATGAAATACGCTTCCTCATCCAAAACCTGAGAAAGGCGGTTCGCCATTGGGCCAACCAGCAGGTAAGAGAGGAAAATACCAAGGAAAGTACCCACTAAGGCACCGCCCACTAGTCCACCAAGCACCTCAACAGGCTCCGCGATAGCACCCATGGTTTTAACGATACCAAGTACTGCAGCAACAATACCGATTGCCGGCAATCCATCTGACATATTCTGCAATGCATGCTGTGGCTCATGAGCTTCTTTATGGTGTTGCTCAAGGTCCGCATTCATCGCGTCTTCCATCAAGTTTGGATCGTCAAAGTTCATCGTAAGCATACGAATATAATCACAGATAAATTCCAGCACATGATGGTCTTCGACAATCTTGGGGAACTGTTGGAAAATTTTGGACTCTTCCGGATTTTCAATATGGGCCTCAATGGCCACCACACCTTTCGAGCGAATGGTTTTCACCAAAAGGAACATGAGACACAGTAGATCTTTATAATCTTCTGCGCTCCACTTTGATCCCTTGATAACCGAACCAAGCCCTTTTAGTGCGCCGCCAAGAACACCGCCAGAGTTGCCCATGATGAACCCACCAATAGACCCACCCATGATCATCATCATTTCAGTTGGTAAGGCCTTAGCAATAATGGTGAAATTACCGCCAGACAGCACAAAGCCACCCGTTACCATTCCTAAAACAACAATTAATCCAATGATTAAAAACATAGCCTGATGAAACCCGTGCCAATTAAAAAACAAGTTTTTACTTAGGCGAGAGTGTCGCTCATTAGACTTAACAAGCTGTTAACTTCAATAATGAAACTTTAATCCTGCGTTTAAACAAAAACGGCGCCCAATAAGGCGCCGTTCCATCTCTGTGTGAACAACTCTAGTATTTTATGGCGCAACCATATGAACTGGTGTGCGGCTCACTAACAGGTTCGCCTGCCTTCAGTTCTTTCCAAGCTTGCAGCACCAAGTTTGTCGCTTTGGGAAGGCTACGAACTGATGCTGATGGAATATCATCAATCGCGCCCTGATAAACAAGCGTGCCTTTTTCATCAATAATGTACATATGAGGCGTTGATGTAGCGTTATACATACGCCCAATTGTGCCTTCAGGATCAAGAATGAAATGGTTAGTATAAGAACCGCGTGACGTGGTTAACTCCTGTGCCAAGTCGGCAGTGATATAACCATGCTTGCCGGGCGCTGACGAAGCAATAGATATCCATACCGCACCCTCTTCAGTTAAAGCACGCTGCGTTTTCTGCATATTACCGCTATTATAATGCTTACCAACATATGGACATTCATGATTGGTCCACTCAAGCACAACAGGTTTGCCAACAAAATCGGACAAGCTGATTGTTTCACCTGTCATGGTTTTGCCGCTAAATTCGGGTGCTTTTTGACCACTAACTGGCGCTGCAAATGCACTAAAGCTAGAGATAGCAACGATTAACAATGAAATAAGTGTCTTTTTCATGCTGTTTGTTCCAACGATGATTAGTAATTAAATATTAGCAATGGCGTCAGCAACAATGCCGGGTGTCAGAATTTCAGGCAGAACAATTGCTTCTGATTGCCCTTTAGGGAACAGCAAGTATAACGGCACACCTGCACGACCATAGCGTGCTAAAATTTCAGCAATTTCCGCGTTACGGTTTGTCCAGTCACCTTTCATTACGCGGATACCCTTCTGCGCAAACAAAGCCTGTGTTTCATCAGTGAACAATGCAACTTGCTCATTTACCTTGCAGGTAATGCACCACTCAGCGCTAAAATACGCAAACACGGTTTCATCATCGGCAAGCAATTCTGCAAGTGCTTCCTCAGTATACG
The DNA here is from genome assembly GCF_025574485.1 of Kordiimonas aquimaris. Classification (GTDB taxonomy): domain Bacteria; phylum Pseudomonadota; class Alphaproteobacteria; order Sphingomonadales; family Kordiimonadaceae; genus Kordiimonas; species Kordiimonas aquimaris. The sequence continues at coordinate 275,967 of NZ_JAOBPO010000003.1, forward strand.
GCGTAATATCACTTGCTGTTTCAACAGGATTAGATACCGGCGAGCCACCGAATGGCTGAATAATGATAGCTGATGCCGCAGAAATCATAATAATAACTGCAATTGCTTTACCTACGCGGCCAGAAAATGCCTGCCATAACCAAACGCCGAAAATAGCGATAATAATAGCAACCAAAAGAGCTAAGGTCGCTGTCGCCCCAGCTTGCAAGGTAAATACATACAGAAGCCATGCTGCAGTGAGGTACATAGGAAATGCGAGTGCTTCTTTAAGTTTTTCCATCCATGGTCCAGGTCGCGGCATCAACCGGGCAAGTGCAGGGCTATATGAAAGCGCGAGAAACGGCAATGCCAAACCAAAAGCAAGCAAACTGAAAATCAGGAAGACAACCGGCGCACTTTGCGTTAACGCAAAACCAATAGCCGGTGCCATTAACGGTGCTGTACAGGGTGTTGCAACCAACGTCGCCAGTACGCCTTGGAAAAATGCACCTTTGTTGCCATCCTGCGATGCAAGCTGCTGGCCTGCGCCCTCCACACCAACTTGTATGTTAAACATGCCGGAAAGGGACAAAGCCACCAGCACCATAATAAGGACTAAAGCACCAACGAAAGCGGGTTCCTGAAGCTGGAAGCCCCAACCAATAGCTGTACCGCTGGATTTAATAATTAACAATGCGGACACAATGATCATAAAACTGACCCAAATACCTGCAGTGTATGCCCAACCTTCTTGTTTGCGCTCGCCTGCCGTTTTGCTGTTAGCAGCAATGAACGAAAACGCTTTTAAAGACAGTACCGGGAACACACACGGCATCAGGTTCAGCACAAGACCACCAAGCAGCGCAAACAGCCCAGCTTGCCACAGTGGGAAATCTGCATTGACCTGCGGCGGAGTAGCATTGCTGCTTCCAGCAGCAGGCAACGCCTCAACTTTCAACTCAGCATCTATTTCATAGGCGCGATCTTGGTCATCTTCGGATGTAATAACCAAAATGCCCTTACCGCTATTGGCTTCAAGGCCGCCTTCAGTGCGGACCATGTCAACAAAGAAGCCATCAGGTGATGATGCCCATTGCTGTGCAGCAGCATACTCAGTAATACCCTCGCCTTCCGGATAAAAATAAGCTTCCTTCACAGTGCCAATTTCATCTGCGCCAGCATAAACCTTAAGTCTTGATTGTGCTGGATAGACCGTGAGGTCAGCAGTCCATATAGCCATTTCTGGTAATTGGTCACGTGCATCTGTAAAAAATGAACGGGCGCCTTCATCATAACTCAAGTCACCAACTGGTAATGATCCTGACCAGGTTCCTTCTTGAGGTACACATTCAATCTCACAAACAAGCCATTCAACGATTAACTCAATCGGAAGCGCATTCGCGGTGTATCCTGAATCAAAAGTTAGCGGCACCAAAAGCGTTGACGGCGCCTCATAACCATAATTCATCAAAGGGCCGATAGGCATCCGGTGCGGCGTTGGGTATAGCGCATCACCTGCTGTGACGCCCTCCGGCAATACCCATTCAAATATTGGTGCAGCGCCACTGTCGCCGTAGTTTTTCCAATATGAATGCCAACCTTCACGCGGTGTAAGCTCTAAGCCTACCCATATTGTTTCACCTGCCGCCGCAGATGAATATTCTGAAATAAGCGTGGCCTTACTGTGACTTGCTTCAACGGTGCCCAAGTCTGTCGCTGTCACAGCATTTGAAAACGCGCCAGTTATTCCAAGCAGAACAGTAGCAAGCGTTAATGTTTTCTTTGAAAGTTCACGCATTGTTATCACGTCGATGCCCTCACGAAATGCTCATATGCAGTAAAATTGGATAAGCCGCCCCTTTGTGCACATCCAACCAAATTTGAGCCTGTGGTATATTAAATTGTTATATATTGCATATCACATGTATGTCAGGCATCGGTGAGCCCATCATCGTGTTTAGAAAGGTCAAGCTAACGCATTGATTGTGAAAGCCAGATAACGACACGAAGATCGTTAACGTTAATCGCTTTATTTTTTACCTTAAAATTACACTTTAATTTATTGAAAAAATTAAAACTATCGTTATTTATTAAATGATCTTTTGTGTTTAATTCTGCATTACGCGCTGCACTATAAGTTTCAGGCGTAATAAATGCTCCCGCAGCACCACCAATACCGTCAAGGCCGTCTGTATCAGCTGCAAATACATAATATTCTCCTTGGGGCAGAGACTGCATCATGGCCAATACATATTCCTGATTTGGGCCCCCCATACCATTACCCTGCACAGTAACCGTCAACTCACCGCCTGACAGAAAAGCTATCGGTTTCATGCCCTTCTGATTATTCTTGTAATGGCTAACAATCTGGTCTGCATGCCTTGCTGCAATGTCCCGAGCTTCACCTTCAACATTATATCCAAGATTGACAATGTCACATCCACTTTGCTCCAACATGGCTTCAGCAGCACTGAGCGCTTTGGCGGCGTTGGCTATCACCTTAAAACTGTTTTGTGGAACCCTCTTACTATCAACAGGCGCTGACACCTCCAGGCTTTTCGGAAGTATTGCAGGGTATTTTTCAAACAAATCCTGAATACTCACCTGGTTGGCATTATGGCACGGAACGGATGGCCCAGATGCAATTATGGACGGATCGTCATTAACCACATCCGATATAGCGAGTGTAACAACGTGCTTGGCCGACTTAGCAGCAGACAGGAGTTTACCGCCTTTAATCGCAGAAATTGAACGGCGAATGTGATTAACTTCATCAATCGTCGCACCAGCATGCAGTAAACCTTTGATTACCTGCCTTTTATCATCAAGTGATAAGCCATGAGCAGGCTTGGCCATTAACGCACTGCCTCCCCCTGAAGCCAAAATTAACAACAAGTCATGAGGTCCGGTTTGTTCAGCTATACGCAATGCACAATCAGCGGCTTTAATACTATTTTTATCGGGTAAAGGGTGAGATGCTTCGACAATATCAAAAACATTACTGTGTTTTGTTTTACCATACGGGCAAATTACAACGCCTGTTAAATTGACACCGACCCATTGCTGTTCAACAATAGCTGCCATATCAGCTGCAGCTTTGCCAAAGGCAATAACCTTCACAGCATCATAATCCTTGGGATCCGGTAGATATTTTGGCAAGCATTTGTCTGGCAACACTGCGGCAATGGCAGCATCAAAAAGCTTTTCACAAAAAAACGGCCACGATAACTCTGACTGCTTCAACAGGCTTTTGTCATCATGGCCGGCTATCATCTTTATCTTGTTTATTCAGATGCGAGCGGCTTTTCAAACGCCCCCATCGGACCCGGGAATACGACCGGGCTTTCAAGACCATCATTCGCAACTGAAGCAACACCAAAGAAATAGTTATCAATTACGACGTTATCGAGAGTTAATTCACGCGTATCTTTGCTTACAGTTTTACTCCAACGCCACTGGCTATCTGTTGTTAAACGCCAGTATACCTTGAATGCTCGTAGGTTCGCTGTTTCGCGCTCATCACCGCGCAAGTCCCACTTGATAGTCGTAGAAGGCCGCACTGCACCTTGCAGCGCTACGTCAGCCGGAAACGGCGGCGCACCAGCCATTGATGCCAGTGTTACAACATTTAATGCTGTAAGCTTACGTGCATAATCGAAGTTCACACCTTCAATGACATCACCGTATTCAATACCGCCTTCTGTACGAATGTCTTGGTGTTGGCGATTATAGTTCTCATTGGTCTCCATGATCCGCACACCGGGCATTCCAGCTTCATTGAAGGGACGGTGATGACCACCACGACCAAAGCGGTCCAGACGGTAAATCATCATAACATCAAGGTTTGGGATATATTGGTCAGCCAAACGATCAACTAACCGGGCAATGTTACGGCTTGGGCTATCAACTTCACCACCAGAAAAACGGCGAATACGTGCTTCACGCTCTGTTTCAGTTACCCGAGTGCCCTCAGAGAACACACGTGCCGTTGTATTGTTGATAACACCATTAACACCTTCAATATTACCAATCATATCGTTGTTAAGCACACCCATAACGCGCCAGCCCTGCTCGTTTGCGTGTGCTGTCAAGATATTGCCGCCGTATAGCCCCTGCTCTTCACCAGACAAACCAGCGTACACAATTGTACCCGGAAACTTGGTTTTGCAAAGAACACGCGCAGCCTCAATCGTGCCAGCCATGCCGGATGCATTATCATTGGCTCCAGGTGAATCGCTTGTAGCGTTCATATTGTCAGATACGCGGCTGTCGATATCGCCTGACATAAGAACAACACGGTCCGGATCCAAAATGCCTCGCTGAACAGCAATAACGTTTACAACCTCGGTTGGCTCCGGAATGCGGTTGCCCGACACCACATCCGAAATAGTGTAAACATCTAATTGCGCAGTACATGTTTCAGCGATGCGTTTGAATTCAGCCTCGATCCAACGCCGCGCAGCCCCAATACCGCGTGTTTCCGATTTCGTATCTGATAGTGTATGGCGCGTGCCAAAACTCACCAGCTTACGAATATCTTTCTCGATACGATCCGCTGAAACGCCTGCAGCAAAACCATGCATACGCTCAACTTCGTTCGGAATACTTTCATGGTCATTCGCCATCAGCGGTGAAGCGAGCATTGATGCCGCCAGCGCTGATATCATATATTTCTTTAGTTTCATGTGAGACCCTCTCCCTCATTTAGTCGTTTTTGTATAGACCGCCTTGGTTAAATCACGCGCATCCACACTAATAGAATCGTAGTTCTTAAAATGCACCAGTAAAGCCTGATGCAAGACCTCCGTTAGTTGCTTCTTCGTTGCGTCATCACGCCCTTCAATTAGGTAAATTGTAATGTGAGCAAAATCGGCAGCAACACCGCCGATAAGTGCAGCATCGTATGTTTTAACACGCACTTTGATAGCTTTTTCACCGAACAGTCCACTTGCCATCGCCGCATCATGCACCGTTTGCATTATGGCTGTTTGATCAGTCGCCTGATCGCTAACTGTATGCTCAATAATAATATGTGGCATAAGCCCACTCCATTACTTGTGCTACTTTTACTCTGTAACAGTGATGTTTATAATTTTAGAAAAAACCGGCGGCAAGTGAGGCAAGTGATTTTGATCACCTAATAACAACTGCAGTGTGTGCTTACCCGGTGCCAAGGATATGGTTACTTCGGTATGACCACCACCAAAGTGCATATGATTTTCGTCAAGCGGTATATTCTCGTCAAACGGAGGTAAAGGCGCATCTATGATAAGATGGTGATGACCTGTACCCGCTTTTTCAATACCGGCAGGTGCAACCCCCATACCAGCTAAACCAAACCTAACTGTAATTGGACCATTTATTACATCGCCGTCATTCGGAGCAATGAAATATAGCCTCGTATTCTCAACGGATGGTGTTTCTTGAGCTTGCGCAGAAAACGTGGATATAAAAACCAGAAATACACCAAGAAAAATGGAATTTTTGCTCATTTTACTCACTTTAACAGTTGAAATGCGACGATTACCAATAAGAACATAACGATTAGCTCTAATTTTCGCGACACTATCATATATATTTTCTAAAAAAGAAAATCACTCTATAGAGAGCAACAAAGTAATTATCTTCTGGAGTGCCCATGCCTGTACTCGACCTTGTTATCGGACCTGATCCTGTTTTTCGTCAAAAGGCTTTACCTGTTAAGGTTATTGATGATGAAATCAGGGAGCTATGCGACAATATGCTGGAAACACTCTATGCAGAGCGCGGTATCGGCATAGGTGCTAATATGGTCGGCATACTTAAACGTGTTATTGTCGTTGATTTGCAAGAAGAAGGCGTTCGCAAACCACTTATTTGCATCAATCCGAAAATCATCAAAGCATCAAAAGAGATGGAAGCACGAGAAGAAGCCTCTTTGTGTTTCCCTGGGATACGTGCAGAAATTAAGCGCCCCAATACAATTACATTATCCTATCAAGACCAGAGCGGCGAGAAACATACACTAGAGGCAAGCGATTGGCTGGCAACAGTTATTCAGCATGAGATTGAATACCTTGATGGCCGCACATTTCTGGATAATCTCTCAAAAATGAAACGTGATCGTCTATTGAAGAAAATGCACAAGCAACTGAAGCACAATCATGATTGCGACGACCCTCACTGCAGTCATGAACACTAAAGCTCTACCTCTGCTTATAGACTATCAACTATTTCAACATTTTGTGTTGCAATAGACAGACATGGTCTTTCGTGCCAATGAATTGAAGTAATTTACGGGTATGGGGAAATGTCGTGGAAAAATATAAAAAAGAAAACGCAGAATCATGTGAACAAGAAGCGCATGATTTGGAAAATAGCCTTGTAGCGGATCGTCGCTCATTTCTGGCATTAGCGGGGGCTTCAGCGGTTACTGCAAGCTTTGCCGTCAACTCCACGCCTGCCAGTGCATTACAGCCTGCAGATTCTGAAGGCGCAGCTAATGCCTTAACAACCGAAGATATTCGAGGCGCAGAACGTGTTCTTGGCATTTCTTACACTGCTGAACAACGTGAGGACTTCATTGAAAATTACCCTCGACAAATTGATGCGGTAAAAGCTGTCCGCAATCACGACTTTTCAAACGGTGAGGCACCTGCCCCGGCTTTTGAACCACGCCTCCCCGGCGTTAGTTACAAACCACAAGGCAACACATTAACAATAGCACCTAGCAACAGACCACTGCCTGCTTCAGGGGAAGACATTGCCTTTGCTTCTGTCGCGCAATTGGGGCACTGGATAAAAGGTCGAGCTATTACAAGCGCTGCGTTAACCGAAATATACCTTAAGCGTGTCAAAAAATATGGACCCTCACTTGAATGCTTTGTAACCATCACTGCCGAATTGGCCCGCCAACAAGCAGCTGCAGCAGATAAGTTACTAGCTGCAGGAACATACCTTGGCCCACTCCACGGTATTCCATATGCAGTGAAAGATCTGGCTGACACCAAAGGCATTCGCACCACTTGGGGTGCCGAACCTTATAAAAATCGCATCGCAGAACAAGATGCAACTCTGGTTAAGCTATTGCGCGATAATGGTGCCGTTTTGCTCGGTAAGGCTACATCAGGTGCCCTTGCACTTGGGGATGTTTGGTTTGGCGGCATTACGCGAAACCCATGGAATTTAGACGAAGGCTCATCCGGCTCTAGTGCCGGGCCTGCATCTTCTGTTGCAGCCGGGCTTGCCGGTTTTGCAATTGGAACGGAAACCTTAGGATCAATTATTAGCCCTGCAAACCGTTGCGGTGTTGCTGGTATGCGCCCAACGTTTGGCCGCGTTAGTCGCCACGGCCTAATGGCTTTGGCGTGGTCTCTGGATAAAGCTGGCCCTATGACACGCTTCGTTGAAGACACAGCTATTATCCTAAACACACTCAATCATTACGACCCTCAAGATGCTTCCAGCATTGATCACGGGTTTGATTACACGCCTGAAAAATATAAAGACCTGCGTATCGGGTTTATGCCAAGTGCGTTTGAGGGCGATAACATCACACAGGTTGATAAAGACGCATTACATGCTGCACGTGCTCTCGGGATGAAACTGAAGGAAGTATCTATTCCCGACATGCCCTACAGTGCTCTGTTTCCTATCATTCGTGCAGAATCAGCAGCCGCATTTGATAAGTTAATTCGCTCTGGCGGCATTGATACGCTTCGGTTCCCTGCCCGTTCATCCAGCGCTCGTATTTCGCGAATGTTATCAGCCGTAGATTATATCAACATGGAACGGCTACGCCGTCAGGTCATGCAAGTCATGCATGATGTTTACAAAGATGTGGATGTCATCATTGGTCCTAATTATGCCGAAAGCATGCTTTTGATCACCAACTACACTGGCCAACCTCAAATTGCATTCCGTGCTGGATTCAACGCTATGGAAACACGCCCTGTTTTCAAGGCAAAGCTCGACCCATTAGGTATTAAATATAATGTACCTCAGGCGTTTAGCGTATTTGGTCCTTTGTTCGCAGAAGGGCCCATGGTTCATGTTGCCAACATGCTAGAAGCAGAATTGGGTGCGGCTCAGGCAAGACCGAAACTATAGGTAATAACCGATGAAGATATTTTATAGCGACAAACATGCCGCCCATGACTGCGCTGGCGAGATAAAGGATGGGGAGTTAAAACCTTGTTTTGAAAACCCTAGCCGCGCAGACGCAATAGACCAAGCATTTAAACAGAATGGTTTTGATACACTTTATACTCCTAGTGACTTTGGATTAGAGCCAGTTTTAAAAGTTCATGATGCTGACTACATTGAATTCCTGCATACTGCTTGGCAAGAGTGGCAAGCCATTGGACGCAAAGGTGATATTTTCCCGCTTGTTTGGCCAGGCGCCGGAATGCGCCGTGAAGTTCAACCTGAAAATATAGATGGGAAACTCGGCATATATGCCTTTGATTCAGGTACGCCAATTTGCGCTGGTACGTGGGGCGTTGTCTATCAAGGAGCACAGGCCGCAATATCAACCGCTGATGCTGTAATGAGAAAGCAAACACAACATGCGTTTTCTTTCTCGCGCCCACCAGGCCACCATGCCATGCCCGGCCAATATGGCGGCTACTGTTTCCTCAATAATGCAGCAATTGCGGCACAATATATGCGCGATAACGGCGCAAAAAAAGTCGCAGTGCTTGATGTTGACTACCATCATGGTAACGGCACACAAGCTATCTTCTATAACCGCGCAGATGTGTTGGTCGTTAACGTTCACAGTGATCCAAAACACGAATATCCATATTATTTGGGCCACGCTGACGAAGTCGGTGACGGGGCAGGAAATGGCTTTAATGTAAATTTACCGCTGCCCAAAGGCACAGGCTGGGATAAATACCTGCCAACATTGAACAAAGCGCTTCATTCGCTTGAACAGTTCGCACCCGATGCGCTTGTTGTATCTTTCGGAGCTGATACCTACAAAGATGACCCTCTTGGTTTTTTCAAGCTTGATACTAACCATTTTATTGAGATTGGTGCCGCCATTGCAAAATTGGAGATACCAACCGCAACAATTCTGGAAGGCGGTTACGCAATTGAAGCTCTCGGTGATAATGTTATCGCAATGATAAATGGTTTATCTGCTAAGTAACACATAATTTTTAATTGTTGTTTTTAGTAAATAAATTCCCAGCATTTACCTTGTCAGCAAGGCCATGTCCAAACCTGTGGTAACAGGCCTGTACAGAATCTATGTTGATACTTTCATTTTACTGCTCAACCAGACAGACAACACAACAAGGGACCCAAACGTTGCAATTTCGCCGTCAATAGGTTCGCTCAATATAAGGTTGGCTGCAATCACAGTTAAAAATAGCTGCAAGAGCTGAAGTTGCGAAACACGCGCAATACCTGCCAGCGCCATGCCCTTGTACCATAATATAAAACCAATCAGCTGGGACATCAGCGCTAAATATGTGAATGCACCAAAAGATACCACATCTATCGAAAGTGGAATTGGTGGTACAAAAAACGTGGCTATACCTAAAAACGGTAAAGCAGCAATGAGTGTCCAGCAACTAACTTGCCATCCACCAAGACGTTTCGCCAAAAGGCCACCATTTGCATAGCCAATAGATGCAACAATAACTGCAATCATTGAATACACATGACCGATTGCCAGCGCGCCCTCCGCTTGGCGCAAAACAAACATCAAAGTCAACACTGTACCAACAGTGCTGACTGCCCAAAATGCTTTTGAAGGTCTCTCATGGCTGATGAACACGCTCGCCACTGATGTTCCAAGCGGCAACAAACCAACCACTACCGCCCCGTGAGCTGCCGACACAGTTTGCATGGCAAGGGCAATGAAAATTGGAAAGCCAAATACCAGACCACCTGCACAGACAAGTAAACGCTGCCAATCAGCTGCTTGTGGTTTAACAGGACGAACAATCAAAAGAATAAATGCAGCAACAATGCTTGCTGCCAGACTGCGCCATATGGAAACCTGAAGCGGGTCCAGCGTTTCCACAACAATGCGTGTCATCGGCAGCGTAAGGCTAAACGTGACAACACCCATCATGCCCAGCGCCATGCCGGCAATCGTTTGACGTTTATCGATCATAACTACATATAAAGCAATTTAAGTTTGCCCTACAATTCATTGGTAGTACTACTGAAATTTAGGATTTAACGCAATGAGACGCTGCATCACTTCAGCACCGATCTTTTGACCCAGTTCTTGCCCAGCTTGCTGGGATGCTTGCATCAATGCAGGTGTTTTAGCCGCAAATGCTTGAAAGGCAGGCTTTGATATCAATTCGTTTAAAGCAATCATTTCTTCAAGCGTGAAATGCTTGCGATATTCGTCAATAACAATAGGTACAATTTCAACACTGAACTGCGAAACCATTTGCTCTCGGAAATCCGCAACCAGCTGGCTCACATCTTCCTGCGTAACATCTTTGCCTTCATTTCTCATGCCTTGATACATTTGTTGCGCCATCAATGGAGCCTGCGCAGCCAACAATTGATCCATAACTTGCGTCATGGGTTGCAATGTATTGCTAAGTTCCAGCATACGCCGCGTTTCATCATCAAAATCATCCGCACATACAGCAGACGAAAAGAAAAAAGCGATGAAAAGTGTCTTAAGGGATGCGCGCATCAAAGATTCCAATACATGAAAATAAGGTGAATTTATTTAACCAGACAATGACCCAAAACATTTCATAGTCAAACAAAAAAGGCCGCCCATTTGGGCGACCTTTCGTACTCGAACAATACTCGAAACTGAAATTTGTTCGTGAATTAACGCTTCGAGAACTGGAAGCTACGACGCGCTTTAGCACGGCCATATTTCTTACGTTCAACAACACGGCTATCGCGTGTCAGGAAGCCTGCAGCTTTCAATGCTGCGCGCAATTCTGGTTCAGCAAGCTGGATAGCTTGTGAAATACCGTGCTTAACCGCACCGGCTTGACCGGAAAGACCGCCGCCTTTTACAGTTGCAACAACATCATACTGGTCTACACGACCAGAAACCTGAAACGGCTGATTTACAACCAAACGCAATGTCGGGCGTGCAAAGTAAGTTTCCTGGTCACGACCGTTTACAGTGATCTTACCTGAACCAGGCTTGATCCAAACGCGTGCTACAGCATCTTTACGTTTACCAGTTGCGTATGAACGGCCCTGCGCATCAACTACAGGCTTACGCTCAACGCTTTCTTCTTCAACTGCGGCTACTTGGCCTGTCAGTTCTTTAAGGTCTTGAAGATCTGCCATGACGCTTACCTTTTATTCTTAGGATTGAGAGCAGCAACGTCAAAAACTTCTGGTTCTTGAGCTGCATGTGGGTGTTCGCTGCCTGCATATACGCGCAGATTGCGGAGTTGCTGGCGACCAAGCGGACCTTTTGGGATCATACGCTCAATTGCTTTTTCAACAACACGCTCAGGAAAACGACCAGTCAGAATTTCACCAGCAGTTGCTGATTTGATACCACCAGGGTGGCCTGTGTGACGGTAATAAACTTTGTCACTCATTTTTTTGCCAGTTAGTTTCACCTTAGCAGCATTAATGATGATGACATTGTCACCACAATCCATGTGCGGTGTGTACATTGGCTTGTGTTTACCACGAAGAACAACAGCAACAGCCTGTGCCATACGACCAAGAACTACGTCCTCGGCGTCAACAATGAGCCATTTCTTTTCGATCTCCGAAGGTTTTGCGGAATAAGTTTTCATCGCAATTTTACCTTAGGTTTGGATCACAACACTTCATGCTGCAGTCCCAGTTTAAGCGAGAGCCACACATTGCGCAGCCCGAATTCATTTCAGGCGCGAGTTATAGGGGTATTTAACGTAGTGTCAATGCCTAAAAACAGACCAAGATCTTTAATTCATTAATATAAACAATGCCATAGATAAACGGTATTCATATACCCCATATATTTATATGGTAATACACTAACTTCTCGACTCGTTTATGGAATTAAAATTGAAACATAGTAACATTACCAATATAAATCTTATCAACCTGTTTAACTCCGCAAGCATGCATGAGAAACACATATATGACCTATTTAAATACAAAATACCTAATGTCAGTCTGTGTGATAGCACTCACATGGTTAACCAACATTGCACACAGTAAAGACGACAACACATTTCTGGGGCTCACTCCACCTCAAGATGTTCCAATTGTTCTTGCTCCTGAAATTATATCGCTCACTGAACAGGTCGAGTTGAACGCAGTGTTTCACCCCAATGGTAAAGAGTTCTATTTTTGCAGGCGAGTGAACGATGTGTATCGGCTATTTGTTATAAAAAAGCACGCAAACGATAATTGGTCTTTACCTGAACGTGTTCATTTAAAGGAAATGGATGACTATGAAATAGTTGACCCTTGGATTTCTCCAGATGGGCAACGCATGATATACATTTCAAATGCACCAACCAGTACCTTTGCAAAAGGTTCAGTTAATCTGTGGGTTATGCAGCGCGAAGGAGATACGTGGGGTGCACCAAAGCTACTACCTGCCCCTATCAACAGTAATGCTCGTGAAATATACCCTGTCTATACAAACAGCGGCAACTTATATTTCAGCTCCACAAGAGAAGGCGGCCTTGGTGGGTATGATATTTATGTCGCAAAGTACGTTGACGGCCAATACCAGCCACCTGAGAATCTAGGTAAACCAGTGAATAGCGCAGGGCGTGAAGGCGATGTGTTTGTTGCGCCAGATGAAAGCTACTTGATCGTTGCAGTTGGAGGCCGAGACGACACGTTTGGAAAAGGAGACCTATACATAAGCCATCGTAGCGCCAATGGAAAATGGGGTAATCTCAAAAATCTAGGGCAAGTTATTAACACAAAAGAGTTTGATTTTACGCCAACAATGTCACCGAATGGCAAATACTTCTTCTTCACTACTGACGGCGACATCCGTTGGGTTTCAAGCAACGTTATTTTCTCAACAGAAAAATAAATGAACTTAGGCGTTCTCACTCAACAAACTCGCCCTAAGTATAAATTCAGATATCCGCATAAATGAAAGATAAAACATAATGTCTAACAAGCAGGTACTACTAAAAAGCCGACCACATGGTTGGCCAACCGCTGATAATTTTGAAGTTTCTGAAGGCAATGTGCCAGAGCCCGCAGCAGGTCAAATAGTTATTGAAACAGCTTATATGTCTGTGGATCCATACATGCGTGGCCGAATGAATGATGTAAAAAGCTATGTGCCACCGTTCCAGATCGGCGCACCACTGCAAGGCGGTATTGTCGGCAAGGTTATTGCTTCAAATGATGGGCCTTTCAAAGAAGGTACATATGTTGTTGGTATGGGTGACTGGGCCAACTACACGGTCACTGACGGCGCTGGCTATAATGCCGTTGACCCTGACCTAGCTCCCCTTTCCTATTATCTTGGCATTCTTGGCATGCCAGGCATGACAGCATACGTGGGCCTGAAAGGTGTTGCTGAGATGAAAGAAGGCGAAAACCTATTCGTCTCTGCTGCCAGCGGTGCTGTTGGCCAAGTTGTCGGGCAGATTGGTAAAAACATGGGATGTCACGTGGCGGGAAGCGCTGGCACTGATGACAAAGTCGCATACCTCAAAGACGAACTCGGTTTCGATGCTGCGTTCAACTATAAGACCGAAGACGTTTACAAAGCAGTGGCAGCAACAAACCCGAAAGGCATTGATGTCTACTTTGAGAATGTTGGCGGCCCTGTTCTTGAAGCTGTCATATCTAACCTGCGCATGAATGCACGGGTTGCACTATGCGGTATGATTTCAATGTACAACTCAACACTTGACGATATGCCCGCCGGGCCGCGCAATATGGCTATTCTGGTAGGTCGCAGCGTACGCATGCAGGGCTTTATTGTATCAAATTACCCTGAACTTTGCCGTGAATGGGTCGGCATTGGTGCTGGCTGGTTAAAAGAAGGTAAAATGCAGTACCGCGAAAGCGTTGCTGAAGGCCTAGAAAACGCCCCACAAGCTTTCATTGATATGCTTGGCGGTAAAAACTTTGGCAAACAAGTTGTGAAATTGTCGGATGTTTAAGTGATCGTAACAGCTGTGTTAAAACGGCATTTGAAAAAGACAATAACGATAGCGGCCCTCCTTGGGGCCGTTACCTATCTATATTGGCCAGGATTCAGCGTTAAGTTACCTGAGGCACCAAACAACACGGTCACATTTGAAAATCACGGTAACAGCGATTCTGCTTCAATTAATGTTGTAAGCATTGCTCCCGTAATGCAGCCAGAAGATTATGCTACTGGCAGGCATTTTAAAGCTAAATTGAACGACTATTTTGATGCAGCAAAGGAAAAAGGCTGGTTTAACGACAATACCATTGTTGTTCTTCCAGCACATATTGGCACACCACTACTTGCTACTGGACATAAATCACGCGTTTATAGTGCAGCTAGTATCAAATCAGCAATGATACCATTGCTCGCTTACAACCTGCCCGCCTTTTTAAAGAACTATTATGTTTTCGATGCCGAAGACCCCTTGATCGCTGCCACAATAAGGGCGCAAACCAAAAACGCCGCTGATACATATCAGATTGCATTTTCGGCAATCGCTCAAAACTACGGCGTTACAATTGTTGCGGGCTCTATGTTAATGATGACACCCGGGATTTATCCCGACGGCATTACATACGGTCATGGTCCAATATTTCATGCCAGCTTTGTTTTTGGTCCAGACGGCAAACCTCAAGGTGACGCCATTCGGCAAGCAACCCCAAATGCAGCCGAACAACATGTTGCCAAAAAATCACTCGCTGAATTCATACCTACTTTCTCCCTAAACGGCATCAAGTATGCCGTCGTCATCGGAAGCGACACTCTGGATGAAAGCGTTAATACGTACTTGAAAAGTCAGAATATTGACCTTTTGCTATCACCACAATTCCATATCGCCGGAGACACAGCAGTCAATAGCCCATTCGGTAACAGTTCTTTATATCCATGGGCAGTAAGTAGCAGTATGAATGGCAAAGGCTGGGGCATATCTGTAAGCGGTAGCACAGCCTTTGCAAATTCAAATGAATATTCTGTTAGTCAAACAAGTGACAATAACATCATAATTCAAAACATTTGGATAACTAAATAACTAATTATTATTAATGGGTATTTATTGTTTGATGCTTAATCCAAGATAAGTAATCGACATTACCATCAATGATAGGCCAAACTGTGATACAAGGTGTTTGGTAGCTATGCATTTCTTTAATTCGTTCAATCACTTTATCAACCAGAATACGCTGTGATTTCATGATCAACATAACTTCACTTTCAAACTGGATAATTCCATCTACTTCATAGATCGAACGCATACCGCTTTTGAGATTAGCGCAAGCAATCAGTTTGTCTCTCACCAAACTGGTCGCCATATGCACTGCGGCGTCTTCATTTTCTACGGTTGAATAAATAGTTACATATTCCGAATTCTCTGTTTCGGTCATATGGCATCCCCTTTTCGCTGCTTATGCATCAGGTTTATTATTGTTATTAAAACCAAGGCACCACCACCTTGGTGCGCTGTTCCCCAAAATACTGGCACTTCATAAACTAAAGTTATTATACCCAGCAACATTTGGACAACAATTGCAATCAATACATAGGTAGCTGCGTGCTTTATCTCAAGAGGCGCGCGACGTGCATACCAAACTATTAGCAATACTAAACTTGTAAGAACGTATGCACCGATACGGTGATCAAATTGAACAGTGATGGCATTATCAATCACATTGCGCCAAATTGGAGACATGGCAAACAAACCATCCGGGGCAAAGCCCTCGCCCATCATTGGCCAAGTATTGAATATTAAACCAGCCTTCAGCCCTGCAACCAATGCCCCCATGATTAACTGCAATAACAATACGCTCATTGTTATATGAGTGAGTATTTTCAATGGCTTCGGCGAACCTGATACAGGTTTTGGGTTTAACAGAGACAATGCAGTCCAAAGCAATGCAGCCAATATAAACAGCGCAAGCATCAAGTGTGCAGTGAGACGGTAATGACTGACCGCAGGTTCATCAACGAGGCCCGACATCACCATATACCAGCCAAGCAGACCCTGAGACCCACCAAGGATAAACAACACTAACAAGCGCGGCTTGTATCCAGCTGGAATACGTTTCCGTATCCAGAACCAAACAAGGGGTACAAAGAAAAACAAGCCGATCAACCGCCCCAACAGCCGGTGCCCCCACTCCCAATAGAAAATCCCTTTGAAGTCTTCGAGGCTCATACCGCTATTACGTAACCGGTACTCGGGACTCTGTTGGTATTTATCAAATTCAGCTTGCCATGCTGTGTCTGATAAAGGCGGCAATGTGCCCGTTACTGGTCGCCAATCAGTCATAGACAAGCCGGACTCTGTCAGGCGTGTCGCGCCGCCAACCATCACCATTAGGAACACAACAGCGACCATAAACAGTAGCCAATAGCCAACCACGCGGCGATCTTTATCTTGCGTTTGAAAAATCATGACGCCTTGGTAGCGGGGAAATATATGGCGTTCAAGGACTAAACTGTCGCATCGGTGTTTATGCAGGCCAACATTTCGTGTAATTAAGAGCAATAAACTGAGGGTGAATATATGACAGACCTAAATCTTGAATGCTCGTGTGGTTCTGTAAAAGGTGTTGCGCGTGATATTTCACCGAAAACAGGCATTCACGTTGTTTGTTACTGTGATGACTGCCAGGCATTTGCAAGAGAACTTGGTCAACAGAATACAATACTAGACCGTCATGGTGGTACAGACATATTCCAAATGTCGCCGGCAACTATAGAGATAACAACTGGCACTGAACACTTATGCTGCATGCGCCTAAACCCTAAAGGCATGCATCGTTGGTACACTGGTTGCTGCAAAACACCGATCGGCAACACCGTTAACGCCAAAGTGCCCTTCATTGGGTTTATAACAACCTTCTTTGCCAAATCTAATGACAAAGCTGCTGCGCTCGGACCTATTAGCAATCAAATTATGGTCAAATTTTCACAGCCACCTTTACCAAATGATTTGAAGGTGAAATCTTCAAAGTTTGTTAGCGGCCTTCGAGTTTTATCAAAATTTATCAAATGGAAAATACGAGATGGCAGTAAACCAACACCGTTCTTTAACAAAGACGGAACACCAGTGGCAACAGTGGGTATTGTGTCTAAAAACACAGGAATAAATGCTTAAGTATTCTCTTGCCCGAAGCGTTTCAAAACATAATATTCCAGCAAAGCAAAACTGTAGAAAACCAACATACCGATGATGGCCAGCATGAACAAACCAGCAAACATTTTTTCGATTTGTAGCCGATTACCTGCCTCGATAATGCGCCAAGCAAGACCAGTTGCCGTCCCCGAGCCTGCAACAAATTCAGCAACCACACCGCCAATAAGCGCCAAACCACCACTTACTTTAAGGCTTGCAAGCAAATAGGGCAGCGCAGTTGGCCAAAGCAACAACCGGAACCGCTGCAATCGTGTGGCCCCGTATAAAGTAAACAAGTCACTTAAATTTGCATCCACAGACTTCAACCCGGCTGACATATTGGCCAGAATGGGGAAGAAAGCGACAATCCAGGCAATAATGACCTGCGCGCGCTCAACGTTGTCAATGCCAACCCATATGATCACTAACGGCGCTATAGCAACAACTGGCGTCACTTGTAGAATGATGGCAAAAGGGTAAATTGTGGCTTCAAATGTTCTGCTTAAACTGAACGCAAGCGCGAGTAAAACGCCACTGATAATAGCGGCAGAAAGCGCTTTAATTGTTACGGACAGTGTCGAAAGAGACGCATCAAGCCATAATGGCATATTATCAATAATGGCCAGCCAGATAAGGCTTGGGCTGGGCAAGACAAATTTAGGAACATCATTTGTCGTCACATAATATTGCCAGAACAATAACAACGCAGTGAAAGCAGCAATTGGCAATAGAAAGCGCTTCATTGCTCGATCACCTTCAATAGAGTTGTCATTGCATCAACCGCACTAACGAAAGCACTGGACCCACGTTGCGCATTTGGTGTCAAAGATCGGTCAAGTGACGGTATCACTTCACCAGCAACTTTCCCTTCCTGCATAACAAGCACGCGGTCAGATAAATAAGCGGCCTCAAACAAACTATGCGTAACAAAAAGCACACCAAAACCGCGCTCAGCAACTAAATCAAGCAACAAGTCATTCATTTGAAAACGCAAAATCTCATCGAGGGCTGCAAATGGCTCGTCCATTAACAATGTGGATGGATTTGCAGACAAGGCGCGCGCCACAGAGGCCCGCATACGCTGACCACCTGACAGCATGGCAGGAAAGCGTTTTTCCAAGCTTGTCAGGTTAACCGCAGCAAGCGCTTCGGCAACACGGCTATCATCAACTTTGCCGCTTAATCGACTTGGCAGTGCAACATTCTGTTCAATGCTTGCCCACGGCATCAAGGCTGGGTCTTGGAAGACAAAGGCAACATCAGGGTCTGAATGCCACTCCACTCTGCCCTGCTCAGCGTCCAGCAAACCAGATACAATGCGTAGCACGGTAGATTTTCCGCACCCACTTGGACCTAACAATGAAACCACTTCGCCTGCTTTAAGTGACAAAGAAAACCCATCTAAAACAGGCTTTGCATTGTCATATGAAAAAGCAAGGTTTTTAGCGGTTAGCATTAACGCTCACCATCACTTGCCCGCTCATGCATTATAAAGTCAGGCGATAAAATACTTTCCACATCGACACCTTTCGGCACCGCATCCAGTGAGCTCATTTCATTATAAAATTGTCGCCATCGTGCCAGCGTCATATGGCCAATATTTTCCTTTTTCCCTGTCATATTATTTGCCCTAAAAGCAGCAATTGCATAATCAATTAGCGGCTGCGTCATCTCTGGATTATCTTTTAATATCAGTTTATTGGCGGCATTGGGGTTACCGTACATATAATCTTGCCAACCTTTTATTGATGCTTCAACAAAGGCCTTAACCACATCTTTATTCTGCTTAAGGTATGCACCGCGCACCATCACCATGCCCGCGTAGCCCGGATAGCCGGCATCAGCAAATAGGAAGACCTTTGGCTTCACTCCCTCTCTTACAGCAGTGAAAGGCTCAGAAGACAAGTATCCTTCCTGAACGGTCTCTTTATTCACCAGCCACGGAGCTAATGAGTAGTTGTATTTTCTGATCTGTTTATCTTCAAAACCAAATTCAGCTTTTAACCAAGGCCAAAATGCCGCGATAGCGGCATCGGATAAGAAAACAGGACGCCCTTGCAGATCTGCTAATGATTGTGCTTCGACATGAGGGTGCACCATCATCACCTGTGGGTCTTTTTGAAAAGAGGCCATAACCACTTTCACATCAACGCCAACAGCCCGCATGTTAATAGGCTGAAAACTATTGGAGGCCATCGCAACCTCAAGAGCGCCCGCGGCAATAAGCCTTGGGTTATCGGATTGAGGGCCACCTGGGCGAATAGTAACATCAAGCCCAGCGTCACGGTAATAACCCTTCGCCAAGGCTTGATAAAAACCACCGTGTTCGGCTTGCGCCTTCCAGTCAGTAGCAAATGTAATTTTTGTCAATTCTTGCGCGTTGATTGAACCTGCTGTCAGGAAAATAACGGCGACAGTCAATAAATATTTCATGGAGTGAAATATAAATCATCACGCACACACGTCAACGTACACGGAGAAATAGACCAGAAAACAACGACTAATGCAGTTAAACCTTTATGGTACCCTTCATGAGAAAGGTATTGATAGGCGCCTGCTCAAAGCATAGATACTAGCGAGAATATGTACCGCGCTTACTATTCTTCGGTTTGTTACGTCTGCCTTCATAAGGGTTTTCACCTTTTTTCAAGTGCAACCGCAAAGGGACACCAGGCAAATCAAAGTCGCGGCGTAATTCATTCTCCAGATACCGTTTGTAACTGTCCGGCAGTGACTCTGGTCTGTTACAAAACAACGAAAATGTCGGTGGTCGCGTTTTAATTTGTGCACCGTACCGGATTTTAATACGTCTACCGCCAACAGACGGGGCTGGATGCTTTTCTAAGGTATCGGCAAGCCATCTATTAAAACCAGCAGTGGGAATACGTGAATTCCATAGTTCATAGGCCTCTGCAACTGCAGGCATCAATTTTTGCGTGCCTTGCCCTGTTAATGCAGAGAAGTTTATTACAGTAACACCTTTTAGCTGCGGCAAACTCGTTGTCAGGGCGTCTTTCAACTGGCGATGCACTTCAAGACGGTCGTCAACAGCATCCCATTTATTGAGAGCAATTACTAATGCACGCCCCTCGTCCACAACGCGTTCAGCAATCTTGAGGTCTTGCTTTTCAATTCCAATTTCTGCATCCAACAGCAAAACAACAACTTCAGCAAACTGAACCGCGCGCAACGTATCTGCGACAGAAAGTTTCTCAAGTTTTTCAGTTACCCTGGCGCGTTTACGTAAGCCTGCTGTATCAAACAGCTTAACGGCCATGCCTTCCCATTCCCAGTCAACTGCGATGGAATCGCGCGTCAAACCAGCTTCTGGGCCCGTGATTAAACGGTCCTCATCAACGAGAAAATTAATTAGTGTGGATTTGCCAGCATTAGGCCGACCAACAACCGCCAATCTTAAAGGCCGATCATCTTGTTCTTCATCATGATCAACGAATTCATACTCAAGGTCACCTTCAACGGGGCCTGTATCAATTTCTTTCGTTTTTTCATCATCAACTTTTTCGTTAGCGTATGGATCAATACCTTGCTCATTCAGTGCATCAACAATTGCCTGATAAAGCTCTGCAAGCCCTTCTCCGTGTTCTGCAGACAAACCAATAGGTTCGCCTATACCAAGGCTGTATGCTTCGTATATACCGTCAACAACAGCATTACCTTCGCATTTGTTTGCGCCCAAAATTACTGGTTTACCAAGGCGGCGGAGCCATGATGCAAAATGCTCGTCTGTCGGTGTTACACCGGCGCGTGCATCGTATAACATCAGCGCAACATCTGCCTCTTTCAGTGCGCGTTCAGTTTGCACACGCATGCGATCAGGCAGCGACCCCGGGTTGCCGTCTTCCAGACCTGCAGTGTCCATGATGATGAACTCAAGGTCTGCAATTCGTCCATGCCCCACGCGCCTATCCCGGGTTACACCAGGCGTGTCATCAACAATAGCTAGCTTTTTGCCAACCAAACGATTGAACAGCGTTGATTTACCGACGTTTGGTCGGCCAACAATTGCGAGTGTGAATGTCATTACAGATAATCCGGCGGCACCTTAGCGGTATGCCACCAGCTCTCCTTTATCAGTCAATAGAACCATTGTACCATCAACAACAATTGGCGGTGTGCTACTACCGGCAGGCAATTCAATACCGCTGATAACTTCACCAGTGTACGGAGAAATGCTGAGTGCATATCCATGCGTGCTTGTTACAAGCAATCTGTCACCTGCAAGCACAGGGCCATTCCATTTGATAAGATCACGGCGTTTCTCTTGATCCAGGAAGCGCTGCAGCTGTGTCACCCAACGCACACGACCATCACCAAGGGCCACACAAACAACTTGTCCATCAATCGTTGTTAAAAATGCAAAATTACCCGCAATCCACGGCATGTTTACGCCGGCAATATCAGCTTCCCATGAACGCTCACCACTACGCATATCAATCGCAACCATACTACCGGCATGGCTAAGCGCATAAACTTTACCACGATCAATCACAGGATTTCCATCAATGTCCGCGAGCGTTGCAAGCGGCGTTAATCTGCGGGAGCTAGAAAGTGTATCCTGCCACAAAATCCGACCATTGCCACCAAGCATGGCGATCAACTCACCAGAAGACAGAGCACTTACAACTGTACCATTATCAACCGCAGGTGTTGCAGCACCGAGCATGCCAGCGTTTTCAGCAATACCAACCTGATCCCAAAGTAAACTGCCATCAGCAATATTGAGCGCAATCATTTGGTTATCGTGCGTTACGGCGAAAACCCTTGCGCCTTCAAGAGTAGGCGCACCTCGAAATGGAACTCCGGCATCATATCGCCAACGCTCTGCTCCGGTGGTTGCATCAAAGGCAGCAAGATAACCAAAACCCGATGTCGCATAAACAACACCGCCAGCATAGGCAACGCCGCCGCCAAAACCAACATCACTTTGTTCATCAGGGTTACGGAGTTCAGTTTTCCATAGAATCTGCCCTGTAGCTAATGACACGGCAGACACATCGCCTTCAATATCAACAACAAAGACGCGCCCATCGGCGGCCACAGGGCCGGATATAACGCGTTCATATTTTTCATTGCCACGACCAATATTACTACGCCAAGCAAGTGATAAAGTATCGCCGATCTCCAAATGATGCAGACTATGTGACGCATTACCGCCCGGCAGAGCCCAATTACCATTACGGTATGGTCTTGGTAAAACGACAGACAAACCGGCAATCGCAGAATCCGCATCCAACGTCTGCGTAGACGTCAGGATAGAAATACGCTCACGGCCTTCGTCGTCGTAAGCATCTTTTGGCTTTCCGTCACCTTCAAAGAAACTGCAAGCACTTAACGACAACATCAAAGTTGCCAACAAGGTTGGTTTTAACAATGTTATTTTTTGCACAGCAGCCATTATTGTGAGCCCCCATCTGGAACAAACACATCTACTGAAGCAATCGGGTCAACACCAAGTGCTTTCTCAAGCGCAGATCGCAATTCTTGGGCACGAGCACGTATAGCCTGCGGCGTTTCCGGATCATCTGTGAGTTGCTTAAAACCAGAAAGTGCGGCTTCTTGATCTCCTGTTTCAAGATCAACCAATGCCAACTGTTCTAAAGCAGAATAATACCAAGGCTCACCCTTAATAGCGACCACAGACAAACGGCTGCGAGCGTCTTCATAATCTGTCCCTTCACGCGTGATGAGCATACCAGCGAACAATTGAGCCAAACTGCGAAGACTTTCATCAGCAGAAGCGTCGGCGGCAATTGCATCATAAGCAGCCACCGCCTCGGTTATATTGCCGTCTTTTGCCGCCGCAGCAGCAATACGCATACGACCAATCGTTTTGTAACCACCCTCAAGGTCTGGTAGCGCATCAGTCCATGCTTGAGCAGCATCAATACCGTCAATACTACTGGCATCGCGAGCAGCTTCAAACGCTGTAGAGCTAGCTTCTTCTTTAGATTGCACATACGCAGTATATGCTTCACGTCCACCAACGATAATGACAATACCAACGGCAAGCCCAATCAAATATTTTCCATAAGCAGACCAAAGCTGCTTCATGCGCTCACTGCGCACCTCATCATCGACTTCTTGCGTTAGGAGGTCTGAATTCAGGTCCGACACACCATACTCCTTGGAAACTCATGTGGTTGCTTGGCAGAGCCAAATTCTTGCGGCATTAAACAAAATGCACGCGACTCGTTCTTAAATTCGCGGCTACCATAGCCAAAGGCTTTCCGATTAGCAACGAGAAGACACCAGTAAATTGTGGTAATCGTGCGGCAGGTATTCAGGAATTTGATCCGCGCATTTTATAAGTGTGCTCTTCGGCAGGAAATGAACGCTTACGCACTTCATCTGCATAGCCACCAATAGCGTCTTCAATATCGCGTCCAATCTCGGCAAAACGCTTTACAAACTTGGGGTTAATTGCAAAAAGACCAAGCATATCTTCAGTAACCAATATCTGCCCATCGCATGCATTTGAGGCACCAATACCAATTACCGGGCATTGCACGGCTTCAGTAACTTTGCGCGCCAGTGGTTCGGCAACCCCCTCAAGCACAACAGCAAATGCACCGGCTTCAGCAATGGCAATGGCATCATCAATAATGGGTTGCCATTCATCCACGCTGCGGCCACGGGCACCGTAACCACCATGAGCATGTACACTTTGCGGCATCAGTCCAACATGACCAAGCACAGGAATGCCACGGTTAGACAAAAAGCTGACTGTTTCGGCCATTTCGCGGCCACCTTCAAGCTTAACGGCACCAGCACCTGTTTCAGATAGCGCGCGTGCTGCATTACGAAACGCCTGTTCTTTCGATTCTTCGTATGTACCAAAAGGCAGGTCTATGACAACAAGTGCCTGCTCTGCACCGCGACAAACCGCACGGCCATGGCGAATCATTGTATCTAAGTCCACACCGAGAGTGCTGTCCATACCGTAAAGCACCATACCAACACTGTCGCCAACCAGAAGCAGATCGCAATGCTTATCAAGCCTTGCTGCCATAGGCGTGATATAGGCAGTCAAACACACAATAGGTGTACCACCCTTCATCGATGCAATGTTCTTTGCTGTAGCTTGACGTTTTGGGCGTGCATCAACAGCAATACCCTTTTGTGTTGTCGACATGATAATTCCTTCGAATCTAATCAATATGGCAGCAACTTAGAATTATTGTGCGCTGTTACCAATCAAATTTACGAGAATTCAGGATAATCTTTATATACTCAACCCCTACACATCGTAGACTTTCCTGTGGGTTAGATTCGCTTTTCTAATATAATGCTATAGATTAAATTCAGAATTTGATCCGCATGAAAGGGAGAATAGCATGCCTGAGATCACACTATTTGGCTGGTTTCATACAATTGTAGGTATTATCGCTATCTTATCTGGCGTTATATCGCTTTTTAAGCACAAGATTATTCACTTCGATAACACAAGCGGCAAAATATACTTAATATGCACGTTGATTGCTGCCTCTTCTGCTCTCGGCATATATCACGCAACAGGGTCATTTAACCCGGCGCACGGCCTTGCCGTTCTAACCTTAATTGCGCTTGCTGGTGGGCGAATTGCTGAAGCCACTAACATTTTCCGCGGGCTATCAATCTATTTGCAAACCATTGCTTACAGCGCAACTTTCCTGTTCCATATGATCCCAGCTATCACCGATGGTCTAAGAAGGCTACCAGTTGATGCCCCAATCGTAACACAACAAGAAGACCCGCTATTGCAGGGCTTCTATCTTGCATTCCTGATTACATATTTGGTTGGCGTTACAGTGCAAATGTTTTGGCTGCGGAAACAGAACAGTTAAGACCAAAACTTACTTAACAATTAATCAAACAAAGCTTTAAAATGTAATGCTTTGTTTGATTGTGGCTACTGTCTCAATTTAACGGTTAGTGTCCCAATTTCAACCTGACATACTGATCAGCTTGTTTTATGAAAACTTGCAATTAATGACGCAAGTTCACTCGCAGCAGCATCTTGGCCAGTCAGGTTAAAATGACAATTATCGTGCCTCATTTGTGGTGTAATCATCAAATCTGTATTAACACCTAACTCAATGCCGTCAATTTTCTCAACTAATTCCATTTGAGCCATCGTAATACTGTTAGGGTAAACTCCCCCATTGCAGTAACTAGCAATTGACATAAATATAGGTGCATCAATTCCAGCAGATCTTATTGAGTGTTTGAGGTTTAAAAAGGAATTATAATATTGAGACTGCCCCACGCCCCATAACAAATCGGTTTCCCCTTGATGCCAAATCAAGTCCGTAACATTGTATAAGTTTCCAATATTTTTAAGGTTTTGCAGCAATCTATCATTAAGTTTGCTGCCTGAAGTCCAAGCGGCTATTGGCGAGCTCCCTACTCCTAATGAAAGCACTATCACATTATCATATGTGCCGTTTTCAACCAAAAACTGTGCCGTACGGCTTATCCATTCACCTTTGCTCCCAGTAGCACCCAAAAGTGGTGATTGTGCTCTATAACACCGCCCATCATACCAGTTGATAACATTAGGCACTTCATCAGGGGAATAGAGATAGCTTGCCGAATTTGCCGCATTACTCTGACCCAAGGAAACTATTACCCCGGTTCCATCGGTTGATGCAGGACAAGCTACCTCTTTTCTCTTGCTATCAAATTTCAGGATATCATTTCGAGCCGCTATCGATAAGAATTCCAGCCTACCAACGGTAGCAATTTCCAGCTTGCGCTTTGCCGACTGTACAATATCAAATGGAAACCATTTATAAATTCCAACTCCGGCACCATAAACAAAGCTTATGACCAGGAAAAAAAACAATGTAATCAACTTATGACGTTTCATTTCCTCTCCATATTTTTAGCCAACATATGACATAAACTATTCCCATTCAATCGTACCAGGTGGTTTCGATGTAATGTCATAAACAACCCGGTTAATACCACGCACTTCGTTAATGATGCGCGTGGCAACGCGCCCCAGAAAATCATGCGGAAACGGATAATAATCAGCTGTCATACCGTCCGTTGAATTCACTGCACGAATGGCACACACATGATCATATGTGCGTGCGTCACCCATTACACCAACAGTTTTAACCGGTAACAAAACAGCGAATGCCTGCCATATGTTGTCGTACAAACCAGCTTTCCTGATTTCATCAAGATAAATAGCATCTGCTTTGCGTAGAATATCAGCTTTTTTGCGCGTAATTTCACCCGGGATACGAATAGCAAGGCCGGGCCCTGGAAAAGGATGTCGGCTAACAAAATCATCATGTAAGCCAAGTTCACGTCCAAGAGCCCGCACTTCATCTTTAAAAAGTTCGCGTAGTGGCTCAACCAAATCCATATTCATACGCTCAGGTAAGCCGCCAACATTATGATGTGATTTAATCGTAACCGACGGGCCACCAATGAAAGATACAGATTCGATTACATCAGGATAAAGCGTCCCTTGCGCCAAGAAGTCTGCGCCGCCAACCTTCTTTGCTTCTTCCTCGAATACATCAATGAACAGCTTGCCAATAATTTTACGTTTCTGTTCAGGATCTGTAACCTCAGCAAGCTCACCAAGAAACAGCTCAGATGCATCCCGGTGCACCAGATTTATATTATAATGCTCTCGGAACAAGGTAACGACCTGATCGCTTTCCCCTGCCCGCATCAAACCATGATCTACATAAACACATGTTAGCTGGTCACCGATGGCTTCATGCAATAAAACAGCGACAACAGAGCTATCTACTCCACCTGACAAACCGCAAATTACCTTGCCTGCACCAACTTGCTCGCGGATTTCCTGTATTTTTGTTTCCCTGAAGCTAGCCATTGTCCAATCACCCGAACAACCACATATATTGCTTACGAAGTTTTGCAGGAGTTCCGTTCCTTTCGGTGTATGCACAACCTCGGGATGGAACTGAACACCGTAAAAACATTTTTCTTCATTTGCTATAGCAGCAAACGGTGCGCCTTCACTGGTAGCAACAACCTCAAAACCATCAGGTAATGCATCCACATGGTCACCGTGGCTCATCCACACTTGTTCATTGTCACCTTGCCCCAATACACCTTCAAAAAGCGCGCATGGCTTAGTAATATCAATAAAAGCACGGCCAAATTCTTGATGGTCCGATGCAGTAACACTGCCACCCATTTGTGCCACCATTGTTTGCTGGCCGTAACAGATACCCAAAACAGGGATATCCATCTCAAATACTTTTGCTGGGGCACGTGGTGTGTCTTCGTTTGTTACACTGGCTGGCCCACCAGACAATATAATGCCCGCCGCACCGAAATTGCTCAATACTTCATCATCAACCTGATTGAACGGTACAATCTCACTGTAAACACCAGCCTCCCGTACACGGCGTGCAATCAATTGTGTTACTTGTGATCCAAAATCGATGATGAGAATATTGTCACTCATGAACGGTTTCCTATTTATATTATGGTTTAGGTCTTAGAAGGCAAAATGGAGCCATCAGGCTCCATTTAAATCTCGTTATTCTTGCTCTTTCTTCGGCGGCTCAACCGTCCGAATATAAAGCTCTCGGAGCTGCTTAGGGTCAACCGTGCTCGGTGCACCCATCATTAAATCTTCCGCTTTTTGGTTCATCGGGAACAGAATAACCTCGCGGATATTTGGCTCGTCCGCGAGCAACATGACGATACGATCAACACCCGGTGCCAAACCACCGTGCGGCGGTGCACCGTATTTGAATGCATTCAACATACCACCAAACTCGGCTTCCACTGTTGCTTCATCGTAACCAGCAATACCAAATGCCTTGATCATAATATCTGGGCGGTGATTACGAATTGCGCCAGAAGACAACTCTATACCGTTACAAACAATGTCGTATTGGTACGCAAGTACATCAAGCGGATCCATTGTCTCAAGTGCTTCCATTCCACCTTGCGGCATTGAGAACGGGTTGTGAGAGAAATCAATCCGTTTTTCTTCTTCATCATATTCAAACATTGGATAATCGACGATCCAGCAGAATTTGAATTCATCATCGCTGATAAGTTCCAAATCTTCACCAACCTTGGTCCGCGCAACACCAGCAAGCTTAGCGGCGCCTGATTCTTTATCACAAGCAAAGAAAACACCGTCATTCGGCCCGAGGTTTAACTGATCAATCAATTTTTGCGTTGTTTCTTCACCAAGGTTTTTGGCAATTGGCCCACCTGGTACGCCTTCTTTAATATTGATATAGCCCAGCCCTGCGAAGCCTTCTTTCTTCGCCCAATCATTTGTACTGTCAAAGAAACGGCGCGATTTCAAACCAGCACCAGGCGCAGGTATGGCGCGCACAATTGAACCACTTTCGATCATGCTGGCAAAAATGCCAAAGCCAGAACCGCGGAATATTTCGGTCACATCCTGAATTTCAATCGGGTTGCGAAGATCTGGTTTATCGTTCCCGTATTTCAGCATGGATTCTTTGAACGGGATACGCGGGAATGCGCCGTCATCCATTTTCTTGTTCGAAAACTTTTTGAAGACGTTTACCATCACTGGCTCAATCGCGTTGAAAACATCTTCTTGTGTAACGAAACTCATTTCCACATCAAGTTGGTAAAATTCGCCCGGGCTACGGTCTGCACGGGCATCTTCATCACGGAAACATGGTGCAATCTGGAAATAGCGATCAAAACCAGACACCATGATCAATTGCTTGAACTGCTGTGGCGCTTGCGGCAATGCATAAAACTTACCAGGGTGCTGACGCGCTGGCACAAGAAAATCACGCGCACCTTCAGGACTGGAGGCCGTCAGGATTGGCGTTTGAAACTCGCGAAACCCCTGCCCTGTCATTTGTGACCGCAATTCAGATATGACATCTGAACGCAGAAGAATATTGTTGTGAATCCGTTCGCGGCGCAAATCAAGAAAACGATACTTAAGGCGCACATCTTCAGGATAATCAGTATCACCAAACACGGGTAGTGGTAGCTCGCCAGCAGCTGACAAAATTTCCATCTCATCAACGTAAATCTCAACATCACCAGTATCGAGATCTTTGTTGATCGTCTCTTCACTGCGCGCTTTTACGCGTCCATCAATACGTATTACGCTTTCAGCACGCACAGCTTCTGCTTCAGCAAAGCATGCACTGTCCACGTCAAAAACACACTGAGTCATGCCGTAGTTATCGCGCAGGTCAATGAACAATAGGCCACCATGATCACGTTTACGGTGTACCCAACCAGAAAGGCGGACAGTATCGCCTACGTTTTCTTTGCGGAGTGCGGAACAAGTGTGTGACCGAAATTCGTGCATAACAACAACCATAAACAAGAGTAAATGAGGCGAAATTTTATCGCTGATTTTGGCCGGAAAAACGCATGAATAAACCCGATTGTCAAGGCCTGAGGAGAATTACATAACAGAAAGGGTGACGCAGCGCCCTTAACTGTGTATTAGAAGCGCCAAACAAATACGGAAACCTACATGAAGCCTTCTTCAATTCAGCCGATTACGACAACCAGTGAACTCATCAAATTATGTGACCGCCTAAAAACGGCGGAATTTGTTACAGTCGATACGGAATTTTTGCGCGACAACACCTATTATTCCAAGCTTTGCCTTATACAAATTGCTGATGACGAGGACGCTTCAGCCATTGATCCGCTTGCTGAAGGCATCGATCTGGCGCCATTTTTTGACCTGATGGCAAATGAAAATGTAGTTAAGGTATTGCACGCCTGTCGCCAGGATCTTGAAATATTCGTTAATATGGTTGGTCAACTTCCAAGGCCTATTTTTGACACACAGGTAGCAGCTATGGTGTGTGGCTTTGGCGATTCGGTTGGTTATGAAACATTGGTGAATAAGTTAACCGGTGGGCAACTTGATAAATCTGCGCGTTATACTGATTGGTCCAAGCGTCCACTATCAGATACACAACTATCATATGCAATAGGCGACGTGACTTACCTGCGTGATATATATCGCAAGCTGAAGAGCGAGCTTGAAAAAACCGGACGCGAATCTTGGGTCGCAGAAGAAATAGCGCCATTGACCGAGGTCGGTTTGTACACAATTGAGCCGAAAGAAGCGTGGAAGCGACTGAAAGTTCGAACCAATAAACCGCGTTTTCTTGGTATATTGCAAAGCCTTGCTGAATGGCGAGAAGTAGAGGCACAAGAACGCGATATTCCACGTAA
Organism: Kordiimonas aquimaris; assembly: GCF_025574485.1. Taxonomy (GTDB): domain Bacteria; phylum Pseudomonadota; class Alphaproteobacteria; order Sphingomonadales; family Kordiimonadaceae; genus Kordiimonas; species Kordiimonas aquimaris. The sequence continues at coordinate 306,386 of NZ_JAOBPO010000003.1, forward strand.
CCGTGTCGCTAAGGACGAAGTTTTGTTTGAGATAGCGGCGCATCCACCAAAAGATACATCCGGCCTTGATAAAATACGTGGTGTACCTAATGGATTTGGGCGTTCTCGCTCAGGTAAGAACCTCATGGACGCACTGGATCGCGGCCGTAATATTCCAGATGATGATTTACCTCAAATTGCACGTGCAAAACCACGCCCGGCAACACCACCCATGGCTGACTTGTTGAAAGTCCTACTAAAGATAAAATGCGAACAAGCACGTGTTGCAACTCGCATGATTGCCAATGCATCAGAACTTGAAGCATGGGCTGCTGAACCTGAAAAAATTGACCTGCGCGCTTTTCATGGATGGCGCAACGACATTTTCGGCAAGGACGCTCGTAAACTAATGGCTGGCAATCTTGCCTTAACTGCCAACCGTGGAAACATTGAAGTTGTTGAACTTGAAGACGAAGATTAACCCGCCTCCAAAGTTTTTCATCTACTAATTACATTGATGCTTTCAAGCGCTGACAAGTAATCATAAACATCACTGACGCTAACAAGGCCAAATTGCGCTGACAGTACATCACGGATGTCTTGCACTGTGCGCTTGCCGTTTACTAGATTAAGCGCTTCATACGCATAGGTACCTGAAAGTTTTACAAGCGAGCGTTCGTCAGCATTCAGCTTGTCTTCAAGATAGCCATATCCAAATGCGCTCATTGGTCCTTTAATCCCTGCATTGCGCGTAAATACAGTGGCAGCATTTCCGTTAACCACAGCAATTGTCGATGTTGATACTACTGCTCTTAATTCGTCCAGAAAATTAGTTGATTTAGAAACCTCTTGTTTCGCATCAGGCAAAAATATGGACAGACTATCGAGCTTGCCTGCCTCATGTTTCCAATGGACATCATTCATCCTTGTCCGATCATCGCTGTTCATACCTTGTGCTTGCATCATCAACACCGCTGTTCTTGCGACAGCATTATTCTTTAACAAAGCGAGCAATGGTTCAATGCTCTCAGCACCTATGTTAGCCAAAAACCATGCAGTTGATGAACCAACAAACGAAGCACGCTTCAATTTGGTTGGGTCTATTGTCGCTGCGGTGTCAAAGTTGGTGTGAATATACCGGTCAGGCCAGTCATGCAGGTATATACCCGGAATACCCCAACTACCTTCATTAAACACCTGATGATCACTGCCAGAAGAAAACCCTTCCATGATTGCCATCAAAGGTTCTTTACCACCTTCAGCAGAATGCAGTGGAAAGTTTGTTGCTAGACCACTCGCAAACGCCAGTGTCTCATTGTTTACAAATTGACCAATGGCATGCCCTACATCAGGGATAAAACTTGGCACGCTGTAAGGTGAACTTGCAATACGAAACACAGCCTTACTATCGAGGCCTCCGCCAACCATATCCATATGAATGTTAGCTTTGATACGCGCGGCAATATCCGGGCGTGCAGCAAGAAAGATAATACTGCCTTCGATTTCAGCGGGCCAGATAAAGCGAATGGTCCGTTTAGGGCGCGGCAGACTACCCTCATCAATCAGCTTCTTCATTGCACGTGCGGATTCAAGGATTGCAACACAACCTGATGCGTTATCGTTAGCGCCGGGTCGTGGATGATCAAGGTGGCAGGTGAACGCAATTTCCTGTTCTTTCAAAACAGGATCAGCACCATCAATAGTAGCTGTTATTAATTCATATGTACCAACGGTATGGTGTGCATCAATTTTAGCATTCAAGTGCACTTCTTCTCCGTTTTGCAGACGCGCCTGCAGTTTTCGCGCTTCACCCAGTGAAATCATAAACCCAAATGTTTTGGCATTCTCGTTCGGAAAAGATGATAAATGACCCCACCGCACCAAACGGTCATCTTCTTTCCACCATGCTGTCTTCTGATTAGGCGCATAAGAAACAATGCCGGCGGCGCCGTATTTCCCAACAGCAAGATCAGCAACAGCACCGGGCTGACTCTCTGTTAAAACAAGCTTACCGCGAATATCCAAACCTTCGTAGTGCGCATCAGTCGTTCCTTCACCAATATCAACAAGGCTGGCTGTTGCAGCACCAGACAAACTGTCTTGTGCAACACTCAAGGGCATCGCATCCCAACTGGCTAAACGCCTGTCTTTATTGCCTTCACCATCCAGCAACCATAGTTCTGCAAAGTCTACATTCCAGGCATAGCGCGACTTTTGCGTGCCAAACATCGTTTTACCATCGGCAGGAAACTCCATGACTTCAACTGTGTCAAATCCATATTCTTTTAGCTGATTTTCAATATGAACCACCGCGTCATGATACTGACGGCTTGCACGTGTACGGTGAAACAAGGTAATCTGATCAAGGTTTCTTTTCGCTGCAACGCCCGAGGTTTCCTCAGCAAAAGCTTTTAAAGTTGTTTCAGGGATTAGTTGACGCACATCCGCCTGCACACCTAACGTTACCGAATAAACTAAAACTGAAACGGCAGCGATGCGTTTTAAAAATACCTTCATTTAAATTCCCCCGGTCAAATATTTGAATAAGACATAAACGCTAAACAACTAATACCGCAATGTTCTCTTTTCATCATCATAGTTACGAATTTCTGGAACTATACGTAATAAACAACTTATTGCTGACACATATTGACAGGAGCGATAATTTAAACTGACATATTTATCCATATAGAGGGTATTTACATGCAAGCTAGGAACAAACCAGTAAATGAACTCATGAACATTGGTACAACTGTTGCCAAGCGTCTTAGGGAAATCGGCGTTCACACATACGACGACCTAAAAGAAATGGGCGCAGCGGGTGCTTACATGAGAATTAGCGCAAATCACCCGGAAAAGAACATGCCGGTCTGCTACTATCTTTATTCGTTAGAAGGAGCCCTTAATGAACAACACTGGGGTGCTCTGTCAAAAGAAACAAAACAAACGCTGCTCCATCAAATTAACCGTCAAAATTAATTAGCCAACAGAAATATCGTTTAAGTCGTCAGGGAATTCTATCACAGATTTACGACCCATTAATTGGGCAAGGTGAGACAAACGCTTGGCAACAACTTCATTGGCGATATCACGGTAACTTTGAGGCACCCCAAGCCACAGCTTGTTACGGGTGACACGCAGCTGTGTTACCATAAGGGCTGTTACTGTTCCTCCTGAAAGCCGCTGAGCCAAACGAAGCGCAGCACCCATCATACGTGCCTCAATGATTTCACGTATCTTGAGCAAATTTAGAATGTGCGAAATGTGAGGGGCGTCAATCGGTGCACCGTATGCTTGATTGAGAGCAACGGCAATATAGGCACGCTCAACATGACTAATACCAACAAAATTACCATGCAAGATCGTTTCGACCGCCTTTTCGGCGCGAAAATCCGGATGACCACGCCATGCGATATCGCTCAGCAAACATATGGCATAGTGTAACTTACGCTGCTGCTTTGGTTTGCGTGCCTCTTTCTTGAACAATGACCGCGTCCAATCGTAAATTACGTCAGCATGTTCTGCAAAACGGCATCGCTCATCAGCCAACACACGGCAAGCATGAATGAAAGGGTCAAACTTCTTCTCTGAAACAGTTAATTGGTCAAAGATCAATCCTTCACGCAGGCCGTAAGCCGATACAATACCGTTCTTTGCGCGCGTTGCGTTTAATAGCTCACTTAGGACAATAGCGGCTGTCGGCAGCACCTCTACTCGTTTAACAGGAATATCACTGGCAAACGGTATGTTTTGAGGGTCAAGATTACTTAACCTCTTGCAATAACTACTCAGTTCATTCCGGTTTGATTTATAACCTTGCAAGATGGGAAGCGGATTAGACTTTTCGCTCATCATAAGTTTAGCAATATTACGCCATGCCCCACCCACCATATAAAGGTTTTGATCATCAATTTCGCCAAGCCAGTCTATGGCAGTAAATTGTGCGCGAAGAAATTTTCGAATTGATCGAGATTTATTGCCAAACTTGCTCATCAAACGCAGCGGTCCAAGCGGCAGGCTAATCGTTTGCAACACTTCACCCTTATGAACCTGCGCAAGTTCAAGCGAACCACCACCGAGGTCACCAACAATACCTGAAGCGTCAGGGTCACTGGATAAAACACCTAAACCCGCCAGCCTAGCCTCTTCACTACCTTCAATAACAGAGATTTCAAATCCTGTTTCCCGCCGAATAAGGTCAACAAACTCACCACCATTAGTCGCGTCCCTAACTGCTGCGGTTGCAACAACAAGTGTGTCGGTAACCTGCATTTGGTCACACAGAGCTTTAAATCGCTTCAGGGTGGAGACAGCAAGTGCAATAGCATTTTTATCCATCAAACCTGACCGGCCAACTTCCGCGCCCAAGCCACACATTAGTTTTTCGTTAAATACAGTTGCAGGTACGCGAGAGCGGCCTGAAAAAACAACCAATCGCACAGAGTTTGAACCGATATCTATAACGGCTACATATCGTTCACTATGACCACTGACATCAAACACTTAGTTTATTCGTCCAATCCATATGCCATTACCGGTGCCACCTGCACCCCATCACCCGCAGAACCTCGCCCGGACAACGACGAATTATTCATGAAGTAATCATGAACGCTAAATAAATCATCAGACTCTGCTGGTTCTCTTTTTGAGAAATTGCCATCCGAGTCCATAAGCCAAGTCTGACAGTTGTCTTTCAAGTTGGCTGCCATAACCTGCCCCATGATTTGATCATGTACTGTCGGGTTTTCGATAGGAACAAGCGTTTCTACTCGCCGGTTAAAATTACGCGGCATCCAATCAGCGGACGAAATATATACTTTCGCGTGACGAGACGGTAATTTATGACCATTGCCAAAGCAACAGATACGCGCATGCTCCAGAAAACGGCCTATCACAGAATGCACTCTTATATTTTCACTCAATCCCTTTAAACCGGGCCTAAGCGTGCAAATACCCCTGATAATCAGATCAATCTGCACACCGTTCTGAGACGCCTCATACAGTTTATCAATGATCTTGCTATCAAGAAGTGAATTTAGCTTAACCCATATTGCGGCGGGCTTACCATCACGTGCAAATTCAATTTCACGCTCTATCAAGCCAACCAAATGACGGCGTAGATCAAAAGGCGATAATACTAGTTTCTCAAGACCAATTGGCTCTACATAACCTGTCAAATAGTTAAACATTTTGTTTGCGTCACGCGCCAGAGCCTGATCAGCGGTAAAAAATGACAGATCAGTATATATGCGTGCGGTAATGGGGTGATAATTACCTGTACCGAAATGCATATAGCTTTTCAGTTTGCCATTTTCCCGGCGCACAATCATGGACACCTTACCGTGGGTCTTAAGCTCAATAGAGCCAAAAACGACATGAACACCTGCACGCTCGAGATCACGTGCCCACTTGATGTTCTGCTCTTCATCGAAGCGTGCTTTAAGTTCAACAACCGCAGTAACAGATTTCCCGGCTTCCGCGGCTTCAATCAACGCACCAATAATCATAGACTGCGAACCAGCCCGGTATAGTGTTTGCTTGATAGCCACCACGTCAGGATCACGTGCTGCCTGCCGCAAGAATAAATGCACAACCTCAAAAGACTCGTATGGATGATGAACCACAAAATCCTTAGCTGCGATTGATTTGAAAATATCACCGTTAAAGTCTTTTACGCGCTCAGGATAGCGCGGGTTATATGGCTTGAAGATCAAGTCAGGGTTATCATCAACAATTAACTGATTAGTCTCGTTAATACCAAGAATACCATCAACCATTACAACAACATCATCTGTAGCATTCAGGCGCGAAACAATAATTTTACGCAGATGCTTTGGCATATCGGCATCAACCTTAAGTCTGATCACACGACCACGTTTACGGCGTTTCAGTGCACTTTCAAAAACACGTACAAGATCTTCCGCCTCTTCCTCGATCTCAATATCACTGTCTCTAACAACGCGGAAAACCCCGCTCCCTTTGATTTTGTATCCAGGAAATAGCTGATCAAAGAACAAGGCAATCATGCGTTCAATCGAAATAAATCGAATAGAGCTGGTACTGGGAAGACGAATAAAACGTTTTAGATGGCTTGGTACTGGCAGCAAAGCAACCATAGGCTCACCGTCAGATTGCCGTTTCAGCGACAAAGCTATGGTAAACCCAAGATTTGGAATAAATGGAAATGGATGTGCAGGGTCAACAGCAATGGGCGTTAACAAAGGCATAATGTTGTCAAAGAAGTAATCTTTCACCCACACTTGTTCCGTTTCATCAAGCTCATTTGCTTCAAGAACCGACATGCCAGCCTTGCGCATTTCAACATTTAAAAGCGCCCATACTTCTTGTTGCTTTTCCAGAAGCTTTTCAGCAAGTACGTTAATTTTCTCAAGTTGCATTGCAGGCGTTAAGCCGTCACTTGAAACGACATCCACGCCCAAAGCCAACTGGCCACGAAGCCCTGCCACGCGCACCATGTAAAATTCATCAAGGTTATCGCCAGAGATGGATAGAAAGCGCAGTCTTTCCAGCAAAGGGTGGCGATTATTTTGTGCCTCTTCAAGAACTCGGATATTAAACTGTAACCAGCTCAGCTCACGGTTGAGGTACCTTTCGCCCTTACTTATACTGGCAATGGCATGCTTAATGTCATGTCGGTCATCTTTAACGGAGTTAACCAGTTCTGTATTTGCGCCATCAGCCATTTAACTGCCTTTATTTCATCGCTCAATCATAAAAGAGCATGACTTACATTAGATTTATTACAGTTAATACATGTTCAGTAATTAACAAATATCATTGAATATCAAAGGGGTCCAGCATCAGTCGCGCTACGAAGTTAGCTATAGTCTAACGTTATTGATAATTTAAACATTCGCGCACCAAAGCTTTCGTTACTTTTCGTCGTCTGGCAAGCGCGTCTTTATCAACAGTTTCCACAAGTTTATGTACCGCAGAAAATGATCTTTCAATATGCTTCAGTATATAATGTATCACATCTATATTCACCTCTAACTGTCTATCAGAAAACAATTTGACAAGAAGCATAATAAGTAAATTATCATCAGGCTCTGTAATTGCTGCAACTGGTACAGTGCCCAGGCGTGACTTTAAATCTGGTAAAACACGCGGCCACAAAGTTGGCGCATCCTCAGCTGTTACCAACAAAGTCGCCCCTATTTCACTGAGCCAATTGTATAAATGAAACAACGCAACATCATCGTAAAGTAAATTACCACATTCATCTTTCTGGTTTACATCATCAAGCACGTAAAAACCTGCAGGCTTCATGGCCGCAATATCAACGTCCGGCTCAATGAATTCAGCACCAACATCAGCGGCCCAACCATGCAAAAGATGAGATTTTCCGCATGCACGGGGGCCAACAAGCGCCACAAAATGGTGCGACCACCCCTGCCACCTGCTTATAAACTCAACGGCCTCATTGTTGGAGTCAGAAACAATGAAGTCAGCCATATCGAAGCTAACAGGTGCCTTAAGGTCCAGCGGTATTTGATTGTTTACTGTAGCCATGACTTAACTTTGAAGTACCTCAGAGTCGTCTGGCGCAGCAATTTCATTTGTTTCTGTTTCCGTATCGTCATTACTATCGTGCGAAATTATTGGCTTGTCTTGGTAATGCTCGAGATAACGCTCGATCCAGTACCGCACTAATACCGCAATAGCTGCAGTTGCAGGCACCGCCACCAACACACCAACGAAACCCATCACCTCGCCGCCAGCAAACACGGCAAACAATACCCAAACGGGGTGCAGACCTACCCTCTCCCCAACCAATCTTGGGGTCAAAAACGCACTTTCAATCGTCTGAACCACGAAGAAAACGCCAACAACTAAAGCTATTTGCATTGGGTCAAAGCCCCACTGACCAATTGCCATAGCAACAGCAACAATGGCAGCAAACAGGGCACCAACAAAGGGAACAAACGACATAACACCGGCGAGAACACCAAGAACAATAGCGAAATCAAGGCCCGTTAATGCCCAACCCACACCGTACAAAACACCCATTATAGTGCTGACAAGCAACTGTCCACGAACAAAACCAGCAAGAACGCTATCAATCTTTTTTGCTTGCTCACGAACAATATTACCGCCCTTGGAAGGTAACCAGCTGTCCAATTTTGCAATAATCAGGTCCCAGTCTCTTAAAAGATAAAACGCGACAACCGGCGAAATAAGAATCAGCGTCAAAATATTAAAGAAAGCTAACCCACCTTTAAGTGCACCAGCCGCAGCTTCGCGCCCTTGTGACAGTAGTCCGCTGGAAAGGTTTGCAAGCATACTATCCGCGTCTGCGCCAAAATCGACGCCATAGTTGTCCATTAGGTTCGCCATGACCTGGTTTAACCATGGTTTGAAGCTGGCAAGCGTGTTTGGAAGCGTTTTCGCAACCGCTGCCAACTGCGACTGAAGCACAGGCCAAAAAGCGAGGAGAACACCAATGATAATAAAGAAAAATAAGGCAATCACTATAGCAGCAGCCATACCACGCGGGACTTTTCGCATCTCAAGAGCATCAGCAACCGGGTCAAGAAAATAAGCAATCGCAAGACCCGCAATAAACGGTAATAAAACACCCTTCGTCAAATAGACAAAAAGCACAAAAACGAGGACACTGGCGATCCACACCCACCGATTCATACTGCATCTCCCCGTCGAAACCTGGAAAAGTTCGAGCTTCTAAATTAACGATGTTCCAATATCATTTGAGAACCATACGGCTTTAATTCAAGACCGGCAAATTGCATTGCAAGGATCAATTGGTCCAAGCGACCAGTATAAGAAATAGCAAACCGGCTTGTTGGCAGTCCTATTTCAATAATTTTATAATTCTGCACTAACGAAATTTCAGAGAGCTTGAGTTCAATCTGAGCCATTTCATCAAGTGATAATGTCGCCACAAAAACGTCTATAATGTCCTGTGAACCAGTATCAACCAGCAACCTTTCTCGCCAAGCGCCGTCGATTGCCTCTAGTACCTGCTCATACATCAAGGCCAGTGCCGCAGCTTCACCTGTTAATTCACTTGAAGCCTGATCATCAGCAATAGGAACAGCACCTTCAGCAGAAACACCGCTGTCTGTTGCAATAAATCGGTAAAAAAGCTGCTTTTCACCAGCCACCGATAAACCAATATTAGAACTGATTAACAGAACCGATTCGAGACCACTTATTTTACTGGTATTTATGGCAGCTTCTGTATCAAAAGCATCCACAGCATGAGCGCTAATCGACATCCGTTCTGAAATTTCCCCCCGTGCAAAACGATAACCACGAATACGATTAAGCCAATCTACTTCATCCCTTGCTGCATCAATTACCTGATCCTGTTTCCAGAGTATTTCAGTAAGTCCCCGTTTATGGGCATGAAGCACAAGAATATCATTACCGGTACCAAGCACATGCGGAACATTATACTCAGCAAGGAACTCGCTAACCCGACTAGGTGCAAATCGTACATTTAGCGTTGCGACATAACGCCGGTTTGAAGACAACTCGTCTACCAGTTCTATACCACTAATAAGCGCTTGCCGCTCAGCAGTGCCGAGTACTGGCAACCTATCACGATGCTCCGCTTGTGTGATTTTCCTGATAAGTCGCGTGTAAGCATCTTCTTCGGCCTTTAACAATGCGGCTTGACGTGCTTGATTAGCACTACGAGCAATTTCATCAACCCGGACTTCACGAATAGTGAACAACTGGTCCAGTGTAGTATCAGTTTGCGCCCATAAACCCTGAATACCAATAGGCAAAAATATTAAAACAGCAACAAACATCCGAAAAACACGGAAAAAGAATGCCATATTTTTAAATAGGTTACTCATAAGTGCTTTCATAAATTATCGGGCGACACTATAACGCCACATGTGACAATTGCGAGATCAAATAGTATCTCAATCAGTGGCAAAACATCATAGTCAAAAGATTGCGCCAACTTCAGGGCAAAGTGAGTTGAAATGGCAACTAAAAACGCACAATCATACACATATAAAGATGCTGGCGTAGATATTGATGCAGGCGATGCGCTTGTTGAAAACATTAAACCGCTCGCAGCAAGTACTCGTCGCTCAGGTGCGGACGCAGACCTTGGTGGGTTTGGGGGCTTGTTTGATCTAAAAGCCGCCGGTTACACCGACCCGATTTTAGTCGCTGCTAATGACGGCGTCGGAACAAAGCTAAAAGTTGCGATTGAAGCAGGCATCCATGACACGGTAGGAATTGATCTTGTTGCCATGTGTGTCAATGATTTGGTTGTTCAGGGCGCAGAACCTCTTCTGTTTCTTGATTATATTGCAACTGGCGCTTTAGACGTTGGGCAAATGACAGATGTGGTATCCGGTATAGCTGACGGATGTCGGCAGTCCGGCTGCGGCCTTATTGGCGGTGAAACTGCGGAAATGCCAGGTATGTACCGATCCGGAGATTATGACCTTGCGGGTTTCAGCGTGGGCGCAGCTGAACGTGGAACACTGCTGGACGGCAGATCAATAGCCGAAGGCGATGTCTTGCTGGGGCTGGCATCAAGTGGTCCGCATTCAAACGGTTATTCACTTATTCGCAGATTGATCGAAGGAAACCAGCACTCATACGCCGATAAAGCACCTTTTGCGGATTGCTCTTTAGGCGAAGCATTTCTAGAACCAACAAAAATCTATGTAAAAAGCACCCTTGCTGCAATTAAAGCAGGATATATCAAGGGATTATCCCATATCACCGGTGGTGGCTTTCTTGAAAACATTCCGCGTGTAATGCCCAATGACCTGTTAGCTGACATTGATACAGGAACATGGGAACTACCAGATATATTCCAGTGGCTTCAAGCTAAAGGCAATATCGAAACCCGCGAAATGGCGCGCACATTTAATTGCGGCATCGGTATGGTTGCAGTCGTTGGCCCAAACAATGTTGATGCAACCAAGAAAATTCTGGAAGCAAACGGTGAAACCGTATTTGAAATTGGCGTTATCAGATCAGGTACAGGCAAACCAAAATGCCGCGTTTCAGGCAAGGCTGGCACATGGGGGTCAAGCGAGTCTTGGACATCCATGACGGGAGATGTGTAAGCCATGCGCAAACTTAAACTTGCAGTTATGATTTCTGGCAGCGGTACAAACCTGCAAGCCATTATAGACGCTTGCAATGCACCAGAATACCCTGCCGAAATTATGGTTGTAATATCTAACCGACCAACTGCAAAAGGCTTAGAGAGAGCCCGACAGAGTGGCTTAACTGCAGTTTGCATTGATCATACAGAATATGAAAACAGAGCTGACTTTGAAGCAGAGCTACATACACGCCTTAAGGAAAACGAGGTTGAACTTGTATGTCTTGCAGGGTTCATGCGCCTTTTAGGCGCTGACTTTGTGAGCCGCTGGAAAGACCGTATGATCAACATTCACCCATCCTTACTTCCTTCATACAAAGGCCTGCATACTCATGAACGTGCGATAGAAGACGGTGCCAAGTTCGGCGGCTGCACACTTCATTTCGTCAGGCCTGAAATGGATGATGGTCCTATAATCATGCAAGCTGCTGTGCCGATTACGCCTGATGACACTGAACAAAGCCTCATCCAGAGGGTACTGGTGCAAGAGCATATTATATACACTGCCGGCATACGGATGATTGCCGAAGGTCGCGTGCGCGTTTCTGGAAGAAAATGCGTATTCAAAGATACAAACTGGCCAGAAACAAATTTAATAAGCCCTACCCCTTAATCAGCAATAAATTAGTTGCTTGCTGGTAATTCCACGCTTCTGTATGCTTATTTCAACGAATGGGGTTGAAGTAAAATAATGTCATACATTCATCCAGATATGGTGTTGTTTATTGCCGCGGTCATCGGATTAACGGTATTTGCAAATCTGTATCGCAAATTTGATGGCAACACGCGGGGCCTCGCATTAACGCTTTTTGGCATCACGCTTTTCATGATTGCAAGTTTCCTTAATTATCTGGAAGAAACACCCTTGGGGTATTTAATGCTGGCTTTCACTGATGAAGCTGGTTGGGATTTCATTATCCCCATTTTCGGATATGCACCAGGTGGCCTGTTAGTATGTTATGGGTTTGTAGACTGGTTAAAAATGACGTTGCTTTTAAAAGCTGAGATCACACAACGCGAAATTGCTGAACAAGAACTCAAGCAGGCTTTCATTGATGTTGAGCGTGCCAATAACGCCAAAGATCAGTTTATGTCGACTGTGAGCCATGAATTGCGCACCCCCCTTAATGCAATAATCGGTTTCTCGGAAATCATGGCTGACCCTCAGTTTATTGCGCTATCAGTTGATAAATATCTGGAATATAGTTCCATCATTAAAAAAAGTGCAAATCACCTGCTATCAACTGTCAACGAAATTCAAACACTGACAGACCTCGCTTCACATGAATATGTACTCGACGATGAATTATTTTGTATTGAAGACGCAATTAATGAGTGCTTGTATCTCATGTCTCTACAGGCAGAAAAAAAATCAATAAAAATTACCAGAAAACTCAACCCTAAAAATCGAATTAAAGCTGATAAAAGACTTATAAAACAAGCGATTATTAACCTTCTATCAGATGCGATTAAGTTTTCTCCAGAAAAAGGCAATGTTAAGTGCGAAGTGTCAGTTAACAAAAGAGGCTCTCTTACTGTTAGCGTGACGGACGAAGGCGCCAGCATCAATGTTGAGCGTATCGGCACTGCACAAGATTCGCAAATTTATGCGACAGATGATCTGACAGCTGGTCAACGCGGCACCGGATTAGCCTTAACACTCGCACAGCGATTCATAAAATTACATAACGGGTACATGACTGTATCCCCGGTTGAAAGCGAACATACAGAAGTGAATATCACCTTCCCGGCTGAACGTTTATACAGTGAAGCATATTGAAAATGTAGGTTTACGGTTTTTTCGATATCCTGCTTAGCAAACGCACCGCTTGAGGCTAATGACACTGTTAAGGCGAAAGCCAATCTATTAAATCCATGCATACCTCGCCCTTTCAAAATATTTGAAAACACAAACAACACACATGTATTTGGCCTGAAAAGCATAAAGGCCACTCCATTAAGAGCAGCCTTTATAAAACGCTTAGTACTAAGATTGGGTATTAACCAACAATCTCGTTACCTGAGAAGAACTGAGCAATTTCAATTGCCGCATTTTCTTCGCTGTCTGAACCATGTACAGAGTTTTCACCAATTGAAAGCGCGAACTCTTTACGAACTGTGCCTTCAGCCGCCTCAGCAGGGTTTGTTGCACCCATTACTTCACGGTGCGCAAGAACAGCATTTTCACCTTCAAGAACCTGAACAACTACCGGTGCAGATGTCATGAATTCAACCAACTCGCCGAAGAATGGACGCTCACTGTGAACGGCATAAAATGTTTCAGCTTGAGCCTGTGTCATATGAATGCGCTTTTGGGCAACAATACGCAAACCAGCTTTTTCAAAAATAGCGTTGATTGAACCAGTCAGGTTACGGTTAGTAGCGTCTGGTTTGATAATAGAAAATGTACGTTGAATAGCCATTGTGCTGTCCTTAATAAATTCGACGCCGCTGCGCCGTTGAATAGATTCGCGCGCCTTATAACGGCATTCTCACACATTGCCAAGCTTTGCTTTGCAGTGTGCAACGTGATGTGATAGGTGCCGGTCCATGCTTCATATTAACGACATAACATTCCGTATCGCTGACCGATTGCTTTTTGAACAAGCAACGGTTGCTATCCCTCCTGGACATAAGGTAGGCCTCGTGGGCCGTAACGGTGCAGGTAAATCAACACTCTTTAATATGATACTCGGTGATCTTTCACCTGAAGCAGGCGACATAAAGGTACGTGCAACAGCGCGCATCGGTCATGTAGGACAAGAAGCTCCTGGTGGGCCTCAAAGCCTGCTTCAGACAGTTCTCGATTCCAACCATGAAATGTCATCACTTAATACAGAGGCCTTAACGGCGACAGACCCTGAACGCATTTCTTACATTCATACAAGACTCGCTGATATAGGCGCTCACTCAGCAGAAGCACGAGCGGCAACTATCCTGGCAGGCCTCGGCTTCGATGGAGCTGCTCAAGCGAGGCCTTGCAGTAGCTACTCCGGTGGTTGGCGTATGCGGGTTGCATTGGCCTGCGTATTATTTAACGAACCTGATCTGCTCTTGCTTGATGAGCCCACCAACTATCTCGACCTTGAGGGCGTGATGTGGTTGGAGAGTTTCCTGAGGACATATCCATATACAGTTCTGATCATTAGTCATGACAGGGATTTGTTGAATAAAGCTGTCACACATATTGTCCATCTGGAACACGGCAAACTAAATAGTTACACCGGCGGCTATGACCGTTTCGAACAACTGCGCCGTCAGCATATGGAGCACCAGATGGCGCTCAAGTCCAAGCAAGAGACTGAACGGCGTCACATTCAGTCGTTTGTTGACCGTTTCAAAGCAAAAGCAAGTAAAGCAAAGCAAGCACAGAGCCGCATGAAAGCCCTGGCACGCATGCAGCCCATTGTGACGATGATGGAATCCAGCACAATTCCGTTTAATTTTCCAAAACCAGAACCGTTATCTTCACCATTGATTGCACTTGATGAGGCCAGTGTTGGTTACGAGGAAGGCAAGCCTATCCTCAGGAATCTTGATCTCCGCATCGATATGGATGACCGTATTGCGCTTTTAGGCGCGAACGGAAACGGCAAATCCACCTTTGCCAAGCTTCTTGCCAGCAAGCTCGCTCCCATGACCGGTAAAATGAGTAAATCCCGCGTTCTTGGCATTGGCTACTTTGCTCAGCATCAACTTGATGAGCTGATCCCAACGGAAACACCCTTGTTTCATCTCAGTAAGCTTATGCCGGATGCTATAGAATCAAAGGTACGAGCAAGGCTTGGTAGCTTCGGGTTCGGCGCAGATAAAGCAACACGCGCGGTTGAAAACTTATCTGGTGGTGAAAAAGCACGCTTGATGTTCGCGATTGCCACATTCCAGAAGCCACAGTTACTTATTTTGGATGAGCCAACCAACCACCTTGATGTTGATAGTCGCGAAGCACTGATCCATGCCATCAATGGCTATGACGGCGCTGTATTATTGATCAGCCATGACCGTCACCTTGTTGACGCCTGTGTCGACCGATTATGGATAGTTGAAGACGGCGATGTAAAAACATTCGAAGGCGACCTTGACGATTACCGCAAACACCTTCTTGCCCTGCGCTCAGGAGCAAAAGCAGAAAACCGTAGCGCGAAACAAAGCGAAAACAAAAAAGCAGCGAGACAACAAGCTGCAGAGCAACGCAAATTGCTGGCCCCCATGAAACGAGCGGTAGAGAACGCTGAGAAAGCTATTGAAAAGTTTGAGAACGAGAAGACAAAGCTTGAAGACGCGCTCGCCGACCCTGATCTTTACGAGGATCAGGAAGATGAAAATGCAGCCATTCTTGTAACGCGTTATCAACTGAGATTGCGATCGATCAAGAACGACTTGGCAAAAGCCGAAGAGAAATGGGTACTGGCTGAAGAAGCTTATGCATCTGCACAGGCAGAGCAACAGGGCTAACAAAAGTCACTTGACGAAATACCTCTAGCCTGCACACTGCTTCCCATGATGGGGAGTATACAGTGTCACTTTTAAATCGAATCATGCCGTCAGCAAGTAATGCGCACCTTTTTGCCGTTATATCACTTGCAGGTTTATTTTTATGGATGGGCGCTATGGGCATGTCTGGCACATCTGAAAGCGCAGGAACTGGCTGGATCAATGGGCATTTATTCTCTGCGAATTTGAAGCCATACAAAGACCTAATTTTGCTAGCTATTGCAGGTTTACAGACAGCTACCGGCATCTTGATTGTGGTTTATGCCGTACCTCAACGCTTTAAGCGGTTAAGTTATGCTTTCATTGTTTTATATGGCGTTGGCGCTCTAAGCTTAATGTTTACTAATCCTGTATGGATCAGCAGCCTTGGTGGCTTCCCTGCCATTGGCTCGGGGCAAGGCCTGATAAAATATCTCACAATAATTGGTGTCGCCATGTGGTTTCTAGGCTTACGCGGTGCCAAAGAGATTATGTTACTCGGGCTTATTCTTGTTCTTGGGTGGATTGGCGCCATGAAATTCACAGGCCCTGAAGCCGAAGGCGTATGGCCACTTTTAACATCCAGTCCGGTCTTCAACTGGTGGTTACCGGGCCTTGGCAAGCAAATAGCGTCTAATGTCATTGGTATTATAGAGCTGATCACCGTTGCTTTGCTAACAGGCTACTGGTGGAACAACAAAGCATACGATATTGGACTTATACTATCGGCGGCAACATTTCTTGTAACACTTAGCTTTTTGGTAACCTTCGCAAGTAGCTGGACCGGCACATTTCCTTTTTTATCAGGCACAGGTCTGTTTTTGATTAAAGATGCTGTGTTGCTGGCCGCGGTTTTTATTCTGTACCGCGATTAAAAGGAATTATTGATGACAAACGATAGTAAAATTAATCGCTCATTGTCTCGTCGCAACTTTTTGTCGCAAAGCGCAGCAGCTAGCGTTGCCAGCTTAACTTTCGCTGAAAGCGCTAAGGCAAAGAATCGAGCAAATCAAACAATTGTCCGTCTAGAACGTTCATTGGAAGACAGTGCGCGGACAGAATCAGTATGGCAACACATTGCTAGCCAATACGATGTAACAGACCAAATCACTAACCTCGAAAATGGATATTGGGGCATCATGGCACGCCCAGTGCTCGATGAGTACAAACAGCAAACCGAGTGGGTAAACAACAACAACACCTATTTTGCCCGACGTGAACTCGGCAACACATTTGACGCAATCCGGGAAAAAGTTGCAGCGTTCCTCAATGTTTCGGTTGATGAAATTGAATTAACACGCGGCGCAACAGAAACGCTGCAGGCCCTTATTGGTGGCTACAACAAATTAAATGCTGGCGACACCGTAATGTACGCCGACCTTGATTATTCAGAGATGAAAAACGCCATGCGTTGGCTGGAAGATCGACGCAGTGTTAATGTCATCAAAATTAATTTTCCGGAACCAACAAAGAGCGAACCATTAACGGAAGATCAAATCGTTGATTTTTATGAACGTTCACTAAACGCAAACCCCGGCACAAAACTTCTGCTGCTTACCCACCTCAACAATTGGACTGGATTGATCATTCCTGTTGCCAAGATTTCGGCAATGGCAAAAGCACGCGGTGTAGACGTTATCCTGGATGCTGCGCATTCAGTGGGGCAAGTAGATTTTGATATTAAATCATTAGGTTGCAACTTCGTTGGCGTAAATCTTCACAAATGGGTTGGTGCACCAATCGGCTGCGGTGTGATTTACATCCAGAAAGATCATATATCTGACATCGATACTTACATGGGTAAATCCCCTGATTCCAAAAGCATCTCTGCACGTATTGATACTGGCACATGGAATTTTGCGGCACATATGACTATCCCCAAAGCGCTCGAGTTTCACAATCTCATTGGTACAGCACAAAAAGAAGCGCGTGTTCGCTATTTACGCAGCCTATGGGTTAATGAAATACGTGGTAAAAAGGGCATAACAATCTTGACGCCAGATGATCCTCAAATGGTGGCAGGATTAACATCTTTCCGGATAGACGGCGTAACATCAACACAAGCAAATAATGCTCTCATGCGAAAGCTCGCCGATGAATACGGCGTGCTGACAACGCGCAGAACGGGCCCACATGCTGGTGACTGTATCCGCGTAACGCCTTCTTTTTACAATACACCGAAAGATATGCGGAAATTAGTTGCTGCCTTAAACAGCATTCTTGCTGACATTTAAAAGGGGTAAGTAAGCTAGACTTTTTGTTCCCAACCGCCCATTTCACGCTGCTGCCAATAAGACATGGTGTGCGCGCCCTCTTTCAAGGATTTCCAGTCTTCACGAGCTGCAGCTACAATATCTTCGTTTCGACCATCAAACATATAGAGACAGCGTTCATAGCTTTCCAAGTCCGCAGTTTTAACAGCATCAACTAAAACCAGAACATTAGCTTCGTTTGGGTTTTCATCATTTGTTGTCAGGTATAGCGTTTGCACATCAGGAAAATCGCAACCAGACTTATCATGTGGTAGAAAGCTTGCGGGATCGTAATCCCACAAGACTTTATCAAGTACATCAATCTGTGATTGCGTTTCAGCCTTAATCACCGCCTTAAATCCGCCACCCACAACCTTCTCCATCAGCTTGGGCAATGCCTGCTCAAGTGATTGGTTTTGCAAATGATAAAAGCGGATATCGGTCATTAATAAACCTTCTAGCCTTCGTAGTTTTCAGCAACAAAACGATCCAGCAGCCTTACACCATGTCCTGTTCCGCCTTTTTCTGACAAAGGAAGATCTTTTTCTGACCAAACAGTACCAGCGATATCAATGTGTACCCACGGCACATCGTTAGTGAACCGTTTCAGGAACTGCGCTGCTGTAATGGAACCGGCAGGTGCACCACCTATATTTTTCATATCGGCAACCGCACAATCAATAAGTTTGTCGTAATTAGCATGCAGTGGCAGGCGCCAAACTTTATCACCAGTTGATGCGCCGGCCTTCGACAATTGGTCACAGAGCTCATCACTATCACTGAATATGCCCGCATGCTCATGCCCAAGGCTTGTGATAATGGCTCCGGTAAGTGTTGCAAGGTCAATGATAAACTTTGGCTTAAATCGATCCTGCGTATACCAAATGGCATCACAAAGCACCAAGCGGCCTTCTGCATCTGTATTCAGGATCTCAATAGTCTGTCCTGACATACTTGTAACAACATCGCCGGGACGTTGCGCATTACTTGATGGCATATTTTCAACAAGGCCAACTACACCGATAACATTCACTTTTGCCTTACGACCAGCAAGTGCTTTCATCAAACCAGTTACGGTCCCAGCTCCGCCCATATCCCATTTCATCTGCTCCATACCAGGACCAGGCTTAAGGGAAATACCACCTGTATCAAACGTAACACCCTTGCCAACAAATGAAATAGGTTGGTCATCTTTGTTGCCACCATTCCAATGCATGATCGCAAGCTGGCTTTCTTTTGCAGACCCTTGACCAACACCCAGAAGCGCGCCCATACCGAGTTTTTCCATCTCGGCTTCGCCAAGAACCTCAACCACAACACCAAGCTTGGTTAATGTTTGTACCTCTTCAGCAAAACTTGCCGGATACAGAATATTTGCCGGCTCAGACACAAGGTCACGCGTCATGAAAACGCCGTCTATTACCTTATCTCTGGCAACATAAGCTGCTTGGCTTTGCTCACTATCATTAGATAAAATACTGATTGCCTTGAGAGTTGGTTTTTTCGCCTCGGGTTCTTTTGTTCTATACTTATCAAACCTGTATGAACGCAAACGCGCACCTTCAGCGATATCAACAACAACAACACCATCAATATCCGCAATAATAGCGGCTGACTTGCTACCAGAACTTGCCAAAGCAGCTGTAACTTTTGCTCCGATTTCTATCCACGTTGTATCCGTCGTTGCTTCCAAATCACCAATGCCAACTAACAACACACGATCAGCCGATAATCCAGTAACCGCGACTATCTCTTTTGTTTGGCCCGATGCACCAGTAAAGCGACTGACTTCACGCGCCTTGGATAACATGCCACCCGACAGGCTATCTGCTTCAGCTGCCAAACCTGAGAACGGCTTGTCTTTTTCTACCAAAAACGCAATGGCTCCGTCGTTTGGTAATTCTAATGACCCAAAGTTTACCTGCATGAAACCCTCTATCTTTTCCATTAATCCAGTTTTCTTTACAAAATTAGATGTAATATGTGTAATGACTGTTATTGGCACAATTGGCAAGTATACGCCCACCAAATTGCCATATTTTTACCTAACAAGGTTAAAAGCTTGAAAAACCCGTCGATCGGTAATTGCGAACACGCCCAATGACCGCTATCAAGACACAAAGAACTTGAGGATAACATTGCCAGTGTCTGCATCCATTCACTTCATTCAACGCGCCATTAGGCCAGCAAAAATTGCGTTACTACTTATTGGTACATCAGTATCATCTCCGTGGTGGCAAGCCACTGCTCAGGAAAATGTGCCCAAGGCAACTACAAAAGTAGCTGCACCTGACAAAGCATTTGCAACTTCATCTGAACAAGTAGAATTTATTGCAGATCAGCTCGTCTACAATCCTGACACACGAGAAGTGCGTGCGATTGGCAATGTAACACTTGCACGCGATGGATATACACTCAAAGCCGGTGAGGTCTTTTATAACGAAATAAGCGGCGAAGGGCTTGCTGTTGGCGCCGTGGAACTGACAACACCAAATGGTGACGTCATTATTGCGCCGCAGATAAAACTTGAGAACCAACTAAGGGACGCGTTTGTCGAAAATATTCGCCTGATCATGACTGACGGTTCTCAAGCTGTTGCTCTTTCCGGTGAGCGTATTTCTGAAACTGGCCGAACAACGCTAAAGCGCGCGGCATACAGCCCTTGCCAAGTTTGCGCTGACGGCAGTGGCAAACAGCCACTTTGGCAATTAAAAGCGGTTAAAGTAGTGCACGACAAGGGCAAACGCCGCCTTTACTACGATGATGCCTTTCTTGAGGTTTTTGGCATTCCCATTTTCTGGACACCATATTTCTCACATCCAGACCCAACGGTTGATCGGGCAAGTGGCTTATTACCACTCGACATTCAAACCAGTCGAAACCTCGGTTTCGTTGCTGGCATACCATATTATCATGTGTTCAATGAAAGCATTGATGCAACGGTAACTCCTGTCATTACAACGCGCGAAGGTTTGGTTCTCAAAGGCCAATACCGTCAACATATAGGCAATGGTCAGTTTAAATTCGATGGAAGCATCACCTATACAGATGCTCGTGACATCAATAATGCTTTGACGGGGGACAAAGAATTTCGCGGGCATATTTCTTCAGAAGGGTTATTTAACCACTCGAAAAACTGGCGCTCGCAATACCGCTTGAATTATGCCTCAGACGATACCTATCTTGGCAGGTATGAAATCTCAAATGTTGATACTTTAGTTAGTGAGTACTTACTGGAAGGTTTTTTTGGAGAGTCCTATGCCTCTGCTCGTACAATAGCATTTCAGGGCCTTCGCATTGAGGATAATGCAGGCTTAGCCGCATTTGCGCTCCCATTAATTGATGTAGAATATATTCCGACCATTAAACCGCTAGGTGGCACGATCAGCTTGAGAGGAAATGCACTTGCCCTACACAGGACAAGCGGTCTGGATACACAGCGTGTATCAACAAGTGCAAATTGGCAAAGACGCTGGATTACACCCAAAGGGTTTGTACTTGATGTCGACGCCTTTGCGCGCGCGGATCTCTATAACCTCGACGAGACGGATCGACCAGATGATCCTGCCTTTTCTGGCTCGTTTGGCGGTGCTGACGGTGGAGAATTGCGTACTTTGGCACGCGCGACCGGCACAATAAGCTGGCCGCTCGTGAAATATGCTGGCACTGGAACACATACGATTGAACCTATCCTCGAGGTCAGTGTGTCGCCGCGTCGCGGCACCCCAAACAATATTATCAATGAAGACAGCCGCGCTTTCGAATTAAACGATCTTAATCTGTTTTCGCCTGATCGCTCATCTGGCTTTGATCTGTTTGAAGAAGGTAGCCGCGCCACCCTAGGTGTTAGGTGGCGTTATGAAGGCGGTGATTTTACCACGGATATACTTATTGGGCAGTCATGGCGCATAACGGGACAAAATGTAGTACTTGCAGACGGCATTGGGCTCGAAGGCGATTTTTCTGATATAGTCGGACGTACTAACATTAGCTACAAAGGCTGGGTAGATTTTGAACACCGGTATCGTTTGGACGACAAAAGTTTCACCTTACGTCGCAATGAATTTGACGTAACATTTGGTGATAACACGAAACGACTTCGCATAGGCTATATAGACCTGAACAGAAATTTGCCATTCCTTAACAGAGAAGATCGATCTGAAATTCGCGTTGACGGTTTCTATAAGTTTGATCAAAATTGGAAATTAACCGGTGGTTGGGTTCGCAGGCTTGAAGACACTGCATTCCTCAACATCCCTAATCCAATACTTGGTTTGGTTCAGCCTAAAGGCCCCGTAGAATATAGCGTTGGTATCGAATATGAAAATGAATGTATCCAACTTGGACTAAGACTTCGCGAGACCTTTACAAGAGACCGTGACGTTGAGCCTGGCACATCTATTATGTTTAGGGTGAAGTTGACGAATTTAGGGTAGTGAAACCTATTGAAAAAGGCTAAAAGGCTTAGCTAATATTGGTTTGAAACCAGATTAGAAGATATTTTGAGTATGACGAAGTTGAGTAACAGTATGAAAACAATAGCCCGCAAGGGAGTTTTAAGTGGTTTGATTGGCGTAGTAGCCTCGCTGTCTGCTGCCAGCCAACAGCAGGCGCAGCAGGCGCCTGAGGTGCAGCCACTTAATGCTATTGAAGTTTTAGTTAACGACGAACCAATTTCATCATTCGATATAAATCAACGCCTGCGCCTTGTTATCGCAATCTCAGGCGGCGTAAGCACGCAGCAAGAATTTCTTCAAGTAAGAGAACAAGTCATTCGTTCAATGGTTGATGAA
This sequence comes from Kordiimonas aquimaris, assembly GCF_025574485.1. GTDB lineage: Bacteria > Pseudomonadota > Alphaproteobacteria > Sphingomonadales > Kordiimonadaceae > Kordiimonas > Kordiimonas aquimaris. The sequence continues at coordinate 329,011 of NZ_JAOBPO010000003.1, forward strand.
CGCCTGCAGATGCAAGAAGCAGCAGAAGTTGAACTCACCATTGAAAAAGCACAACTGGATCAGTTTTTTGACAGACGCGCCGAAAGCGTAGGACAAGAGCCTGAACAGTTTGCACAAGCGTTGCAATCCATCGGCTCCAGTAAAGAGAGTATGCAAGCTCAAATGGAAGCCGAAATTTCATGGTCTCAGCTTGTTCAGGGTCGCCTTGGCGCTTTTGTTAGTGTTTCCGATGAAGAAGTAGAAGCCTTCATTCAGCGCATCTATGATGACCGCGGCAAGTTTGAGTATCGATTAGGCGAAATTGTACTGCTAGCAGATTCGCCTGAGCAAGCAGCTACTGTGGAAGCGAATGCGAGGCAACTCGTTGAGCAGATTCGCGGCGGCGCAACGTTCGGTGAAATTGCTCAGCAATTATCTGCGTCATCTAGCGCCGCTGTTGGTGGCGACTTAGGTTGGGCAACAGCTAACGAATTAGACCCTCTTCACCGCGAGCAAGTGGAAAATAGCGAGGTTGGCGCTGTACTTGATCCAATTCGTACACCAGGTGGTTATGTTATTCTTGCTGTTCGAGATCGTCGTCGGGTTTTGACTGTTGACCCTCTGGATGCACAAGTCGTACTGCGCCAATTACACTTGGGAACAGCTGATTTCGATGAGAAACGTACGCAATATGAAACCGTAGTTGGCGGTCTTAAAGATCGAACAACAACATGCGGTGAAATTCCCGGGCTGGCTAGTGAAGCTGGCATCACCACTCAAACTGAAATCGCACCGCTGCGCCTTCGTGACCTGCAAGGTGAAATTCGTAACCGTGTCGAAACACTTGAGATAGGTCAATCGACTGAAGTACTTGAACTGGAAGACGGGCTACGTGTTCTTGTCTTGTGTGACAAGGTCGAACCAACCGTTCAGGAACCTGATTTCGACACTATTTACGATCAGATTGAGCAACAACGTTTGTCTATGATGGCGCGCCGTTACCTACGCGATATTCGCCGCGATGCAATCGTAGACTATCGCTAGATTTTCCAGTGTCAATCTCCGCTAAAAAGCCGCTCGCAATAACAATGGGTGAGCCAGCTGGCATTGGCCCGGAACTAATTTCAAGACTTTGGCGCGCTAGAGAACAACTGGCTTTGCCTCCTTTTGTCTACGCAGGGTCTGCTATTGCTCTAAAGGCTGTCGACGCAGATTTGCCACTAAATGTTATCAGCGAAACAGACGCTGTGGATGGCAACCTTGATCTAGCTGGCAATCGCCTCACAGTCATCGAAACCAAAACACCCATAACCACAGTTGTACCTGGCACCATTAGCCCCGAGAACGCTCAAGCTGTTATTGATGCAATTGATAGTGCCACATCTCTGGCATTAAACGGACATATATCAGGTGTTGTTACAGCCCCCATTCATAAAGCTGCCCTTTATAAGGTGGGATTTGATGCTCCTGGACACACTGAATACCTGGCGCGGCTTTGCGGTTTGGAAGACAATCACTCAATAATGATGCTGGCTGCACAAAACTTGCGTGTAGTGCCTGTTACAGTGCATGTGCCGCTTAAAGATGTTCATAAGCACCTAACAACTGAACGTATCATTCACGCTGGTACGGTTATCAACCATGATTTACGCAACCGGTTTAATATTGCAAAACCACGAATAGCCGTTGCGGGGCTTAATCCGCACGCTGGGGAAAGCGGTATGATCGGCATGGAGGAAGCGACACACATTGCCCCTGCAATATGGGCGCTCCGAGATAACGGTGTTAATGTTACAGACCCATTACCGGCAGATACCTTGTTTCATGCTGACGCCAGAGAAAATTATGACGCAGTATTGTGCATGTATCACGATCAAGCACTTATTCCTGTTAAAACGCTCGATTTCTGGGGCGGCGTGAACATTACACTTGGACTACCAATCATCCGCACATCGCCCGATCACGGTACGGCATTAGAACTAGCTGGCAAAGGTATTGCCAGGTTAGACAGCATGTTGGCTGCAATAAGAATGACTGCTGATATGATTGCCAAGTCTAATCAACGAGTTGAAAAGTGAGCGAACATTTACCACCACTCCGTGAGGTAATAAAAAGCCACGAGCTTCAAGCCAAAAAAGCGTTTGGCCAAAACTTTTTACTCGACCTAAACTTAACTGGCAAAATAGCCAGAGTTGCTGGCGATATATCTGACAGTGTTATCTATGAAGTTGGACCTGGTCCAGGTGGTCTTACACGTGGTTTGCTCTCAAACGGTGCAAAGCGTGTTGTCGCCGTAGAAATGGATCAACGCTGCATCCCTGCCCTAAATCAAGTATCAGAAGCATTTGAAAACCGCCTTGCAGTTCATCAAGGCGATGCAATGAAAAGTGATGAGCTTGAGCTATTGAATCTAGCCCCAAACGAGACCGCCCGAATTGCATCAAATTTACCCTATAATGTTGGTACAGCGCTTTTTGTAAAATGGTTAACCTTAGAAAAATGGCAACCGTGGTATGCGTCTCTTACATTGATGTTTCAGCAGGAAGTTGCTGAACGCATAGTAGCCAAACCTAATACAAAAGCCTATGGCAGGCTGTCAGTTTTGGCACAGTGGCGCGGCAATGTCCGTATAGCAATGCGCGTGCCGGCTGCCGCCTTTACGCCGCCTCCAAAAGTGTCCAGTGCAATTATTCATTTTGAGCCAACTGAACCATTGGATGCTAACGTTCAATTAAATGAGCTGGAAAAGGTTGTAGAGCGAGCCTTTGGGCAACGACGTAAAATGTTAAGAGCAAGCCTTAAGGGTTTGGGTGTAAACGCCCACACGCTTCTTGAAAACGCAAATATTGACCCGACATCTCGGGCAGAAGACTTAACTGTGAAACAATTTGTTGAGTTAGCTCTTCATTATCAGAAAATGAGAGCCTAATGGTTACGATTGGCGTTCTTCTATAAGTTGCCGAACAAAATCAGACATGCCCGGGCGGCGTTCCCGCCGGAAACGCTCTGCACGCACGATCGCCTTTAGGTCTTCATATGTTCTCTCAAGATCATCATTAATCAGCACATAATCATACTCGGCCCAATGACTAATCTCACTTTCAGCTTGCGCCATGCGCTTCTGGACTGTTTCATTACTGTCCTGTGCACGTTTGTGCAGTCGCTCTTCAAGAGCCTTGATGCTGGGCGGCAATATAAATATGCGTACTAAGTCAATAGCACTCGCACTTGACATAAGCTGCTGTGTACCCTGCCAGTCAATATCGAAGATTACGTCCTTACCAGCATTAAGCGCTTGAATAACTGGACCACGCGGTGTGCCGTACCTGTTTTCAAAAACTACAGCATGCTCTAACAATTCACCTTCGTCGATCATTTCCCTGAAGCGTTCATGCGAGACAAAGAAATAATCCTTGCCATCAACTTCGCCAGGACGCGGCTCGCGCGTTGTGGCTGAAACAGACATCACTACGTCATCATCTTCAGACAATAGACGGCGCGTTAACGTAGTTTTGCCAGCCCCAGAAGGAGAAGACATTACCAACATAAGACCGCGCCTGTTACTTACAGCATCTGAAGACATAACTTCGCCTTTACTACTCAATATTCTGAATTTGTTCTCTGAACTGATCGATCAGCACTTTCAAGTCAACACCAACCTTTGTCAAGCGCGTGTCACTTGCCTTTGAACACAGTGTATTTGCTTCACGATTAAATTCCTGACAAAGAAAATCAAGACGGCGACCAACAGGTTTAGTGTCTCGCAAAAGATTATCAGCTTCCTCAAAGTGGCTATCTAAGCGGTCTAGTTCTTCTTGAATATCTGCTTTGACAACCATAACAGCAATTTCCTGCGCTAAACGGTCATCAGAAACAGGCTTCTCTGTGTTTTCCAGCTTTCTTAGCTGCGAGACAAAACGCTCCTGCATTGCTTTCGCCCGATCGCCTGCAATATCTTTCGCAGCTTCTACAAGCGCACGCATTTCTGCTAACTGGCTTTCAAGAAAAGCATACATACGCTCACCTTCAGCTTCACGCGCACCATCAAGATCTTTAAGCAACTCTGTAAGCTCTTTGCTCAATGCTGACTTAAGTGTTGTAACTTGATCTTCATTCGGCTCATCGTTTGCCAATTCCACTACACCTTTAATGGCTAGCAAACCGTCCATCTGTGCAGGCGCAACACCTTCCGTATCTTTATATTTTTTTGCTAGTGTCACTAACGCATTCAAACGCTTCTCATTGACAACAAAGTTTTCTTCTTGATCAGCTTGATCAACTTGCAAGTTGATGAAAACAGACCCTCTTGCAAGAGCTTTTGACGCACTTTTTTTGATATCAATATCAAACCCATCTAAAAAAACCGGATATTTAACGCGTACCTCAAGCCCTTTATTATTGACGCTTTTGATTTCCAGATTCCAGCGAAAACTATCAAGTAGTCCACCGCGCCGTGCAAAACCTGTCATACTTTTTAGTGTCATTTTTCACCCAAGGAAATCAAATGTAAGGTATATTATTGTGGTCTTATAATGATGCTGAAATAGAAAAGCATCTGATTTTAACAACAATTCAATTATTGTTTTTTTCAATTTGCCGCCAGCGAGCAACGTTGCGATTATGCTCTTCAAGGGTCTCGGCGAAAGCATGCCCACCTGTACCGTCCGCAACAAAATACAAATAAGGTACATCAGCCGGATTTAAAACCGCAGTCAGTGACGCCAACCCCGGGTTTGATATAGCTGTAGGCGGCAAGCCATCACGCCTATATGTATTGTACGGTGTTTCACCTCTCAAGTCTGACCTACTTATTGGTCTGCCTAGAGGCATGCCCGCCGTAATACCGTATATTATTGTTGGGTCTGATTGCAGGCGCATACCTAGCCTCAGGCGATTTACAAATACGGCTGCAACCTTATCTCTCTCGGTTGATTGAGCTGTTTCCTTTTCAACGATTGAAGCCAATGTAATTGCTTCGCCTTGATCCATAAAAGGTAAATTCATCGCTCTATTTTTCCACAATGAATTAAAGGCTTGCTTCATCGCATCTTGCATCCGCCTGGTCAGTTCATTGGCCGAAACACCGCGCTCGTAAAAATAGGTTTCAGGTAACAAGCTACCTTCAACAGGCAATTCGAATCCGGTCATATCAACACCAAAACTTGAAGAAAGAATAGCTGCCACTTGCTTAACGGAACTACCCTCCGGAATCACTAGTCTGCGCTTATAGGTTTGCTGATCAGCAATTTTTTGCATTAATTCTCTAGGGCTTAGCCCTTTAAGTACTTCGTATTCGCCAGCGTAAATTTTATTCTGGAGCCCGCTTACATAAGCAATAAGTTTTAATTGCCAAGGGCTATCCACCACGCCAGCGAGGCTTGCGTAATCTGCAACAGTTGAAAGCGTGTCCCCTGCTTCAAGATAAATGAGAAATGTACTGGAATGGTCGCCTGGCTCGTTGGCTATTCGATTTACGTATCCATACGCGGTTATCAATGAGATCAGGCCTGAAACAATTAGAATAGCAGCAGTATGTGTTAGCCGAGCTTTATTCATGGCCATATTCTAACGAAAACGGCCATGAAGAGAAACTATCATTTGCAGGTAATTTATTATTTAGCGTGCCATTATTTAGAAAATTCTTGCATCACTAACGAAGCATTCGTACCGCCGAAACCAAATGAGTTTGATAGTGCGGCAGATACTTTGCGTTCCTGTGCTTCAAGCGCAACCAGATCAATGCCCTCGCAACCTTCGGCTCTGTCATGCAAGTTGAGCGTCGGTGGCACGACATTATTCTGTATTGCTTTAATACAGAATATTGCCTCGACAGCACCAGCTGCACCCAACAAATGCCCAATAGATGATTTCGTTGAAGACATCGCAACGTTGCCTGCATGGTCACCAACTAGGCGCTTCACTGCGCCAAACTCGATTGGATCACCCATAGGCGTGGATGTACCGTGCGCATTAATATAATCAATTGCATCTACATTTATGCCAGCCCGTTTAACTGCAGCCTGCATTGAACGGAAGCCGCCGTTGCCGTCTGGTGCTGGCGCAACTGTGTGGTAAGCATCGCCGGACATACCGTAGCCTGTAACTTCAGCGTATATTTTAGCACCACGTGCTTTAGCATGCTCAAGCTCCTCAAGTACCACAACACCAGCACCTTCACCCATAACAAAGCCATCATGGCCTTTGTCCCAAGGGCGTGAAGCCGTTGTAGGCGCATCGTTGTAACTTGTAGAAAGTGCCTTCGACTGACAGAAGCCTGAAAAACCAATCGCGCAAATAGACGCTTCGGTTCCACCGGCAACCATTACATCAGCATCATCAAGTGCAATAAGGCGTGCTGCATCACCGATGGCGTGCGCACCTGTCGAACAAGCCGTCACAGGTGCGTGATTCGGCCCTTTAAAACCATATTTGATAGAAACATTTCCAGACGCCAGATTAATGATTGAACCTGCAATAAAGTGTGGGCTAACACGGCGAATACCGCGTTCATGTAATGTGATTGATGTTTCCGCAATCCAGCGCAAACCACCAATACCTGAGCCAATCATAACACCTGTTCGCAAACATTCCTCATCACCTGGATCAACCCAGCCTGCGTCCTCTACAGCTTGCTGAGCCGCGGCCATTCCAAATAGAATAAAGTTATCAACACGGCGTTGATCTTTAGGGCTCATATATGCGTCAGGATTAAATGTACCGTCACTGCCATCGCCGAGTGGCACTTCACATGCGATTGTACAAGGGAATGTATCCGTATCGAAGAGTGTTATAGCCCCAGCCCCAGATTGCCCCTCAATCAGGCGGTTCCATGTTGTATCAACCGTATCTCCAAGTGGAGAAACCATACCCAATCCGGTTACAACGACTCTTCTCATCAATTTTTCCTCATTCTTTTATCGAAGCATTAGTCCAAAAAGCACGTCAGCTTGATAACATCAGACTACACTATAGTATCGTGAAAAAAACACATACAGGAAGCCAAATTATCAAAATATTTCAAGTAAAGCTTACCTGAAACAAAAAAGGGCAACAACCAAACATTACTGCTCGGTTATTGCCCTAATAGAAGTATAGTTCCAGCTTAAGAATTCGCGCTGATAAAATCGATCGCGTCTTTGACGGTCTGGATTTTCTCGGCGGCGTCATCTGGAATTTCAATTCCGAATTCTTCTTCAAACGCCATGACCAGCTCAACTGTATCAAGGCTGTCAGCGCCAAGATCATCAATAAAGCTCGCAGTGTCGGTTACTTTGTCTTCGTCCACACCTAAATGCTCGACTACGATTTTCTTCACCTTTTCGGCGATATCGCTCATTGCTTTTTCCTCGTTTTTAACACCGATAAACAGAAATTCTTCGGTTTGAAAAATCTCTAGCAGTACGGGACAACCAGTTCTAACGCTCTGATCTCGCCGCATCGACCGTGCTCGTAACACAGTTTAATCGCTTTGAGAAGCCCGCTTTGCTTTTTTAACATTTCCAATCACATGTTCAAAATACCGAGTTTTACCTCAAACCTTGAACAGGGCTTATACCATTAACATACCGCCATTAACATGCAAGGTTTGACCTGTCATATATTTGGCTTCATTGCTTGCTAAATACAAGGCGGCAGCCGCTATATCTTCAGGTGTACCTAATTCCCCGGAAGGGATACCGCTTGTTATTGCTGCCTTTTGATCATCATTCAAAGCATCTGTCATCGGCGTAGATATAAACCCGGGCGCAATACAGTTCACAGTAATACCGCGGCTCGCAACCTCTTGAGCAAATGACTTTGACATCCCTATCATACCTGCTTTGGAAGCAGCATAGTTAGCTTGTCCCGGGTTTCCTGTCACACCCACAACTGATGTTATGTTAATGATCCGCCCACTACGCGCCTTCATCATACCGCGAACGCAGCCTTTCATAAGACGAAAAGCACTTTCCAGATTCACTTGCAATACAGTGTCCCATTCGTCGTCTTTCATGCGCATAGCCAAGTTATCCTTGGTTACACCTGCATTGTTAACGAGCACGTCTATGCTACCCATTGCTTCAGCAGCTGCTTTTGCAAGTGCATCAACGCTTTCTCTATCCGAAAGATTAGCAGGCACTACATGTACACGCTCACCCAGTTCAGCCGCCAGCTCATTCAGCTTTTCTGCACGCGTACCTGATATAGCAACAGTGGCGCCCGCAGCATGAAGAGTGCGAGCAATTGTAGCACCAATGCCACCAGTTGCGCCTGTTATCAGTGCATTTTTTTCATTTAAATCAAACATCTTAAAGTACTTTCTTAAAGTGAAGAAACAAATGCTTCAATGTCAGCTGGTTCTTGTAAATTAACAGCCGTCAAACTCCGGTCAATACGCCGAGCAAGTCCAGACAGAACTTTACCAGCGCCCACCTCGACTAATGTGTCAATTCCGAGAGAGCTCATTGAACCTACACTCTCGCGCCAGCGCACAGAACCAGTCACTTGTTCCACGAGAAGATTAGCAATGCCTTCTGGTTCACTGATGGGAGCAGCTAGAACATTTGCTATTACAGGCACGACAGGCCGTTTGATGTCTACACCTGCAAGCGCAGCTTTCATTTCATCAGCAGCTGGCTTCATCAATGGACAATGAAAAGGTGCAGACACGGGCAATAACATACCGCGCTTGGCACCCTTTTCTTTAGCAAGCTCTATTGCGCGCTCCACCGCACCTTTGTGCCCTGAAATAACCACCTGCCCATCAGCATTATCATTTGCCGCAACAACTACCTCGCCGTCAGCAGCTTCAGTGCATACGGTACCCACATCTTCCAGCGACAAGCCAAGTATAGCGGCCATAGCCCCCTCACCTACGGGAACAGCGCGCTGCATCGCTTGCCCGCGAAGCTTTAGTAGCTTCGCAGTATCTGCAAGACTAAAGGCACCAGCAGCTGCCAGAGCAGAATATTCGCCCAAAGAATGCCCCGCTACATGACTGGTAAGCGATTCTACCATCAGTCCGCCAGCTTCAAGCGTTCGAATAACAGCCAAAGAAGTCGCCATCAATGCGGGTTGTGCATTTTCTGTCAGACGCAAATCATCCTCCGAGCCTTCCCACATAATTTTGGATAAATTCTGAGAAAGCGCATCATCTACTTCCTCAAAAACCAGCTTTGCTGCGGGTTCAGCATCAGCAAGGGACTTTCCCATGCCAACAAATTGACTACCTTGGCCAGGAAATACGAGTGCGCGGGTCATCTATGTCTCCATAAGTTTAGAGTTTCCTTTAGCCGGAATGACATACAGTACGCCTGAAAAGCAAGAGATTTGGTAAAAGCATTTTTAATCCATATGATGTTAGGAATATACTTCAATCAATTGATCTACTTAAATGCTTACGCGTATAGTGATTACATTACATCTAAACAAATGAGCTTCACCCTTCTCTATGACCCTTCACATACTAAAAGTAGCTGCTGGCACATCGTCCGTCGAAGAACTAGAGCGTGTTGTTGCGCGTTATAGCTTTGAAGACCCCGAGCTTGGCCATGTAATGGCGATGTCCTCACGCAATACACCTCAGCGCCGTGATGAGCTACTGGACGGCGGCTCGGTATTCTGGATCATCAAGCGCCAAGTTGTCGCAAGGGCATCTCTCGTAGATATTCGGAGCGAAGAACGGCTTGATGGGCGTAAAGGTTGCCAGATGTGCATCATACCCAAGGTTATACGAACTGTTCCACAGGCTAAAAATGGTTTCCAGGGTTGGCGGTACTTTCAACCGGAAAATGCGCCAGCTGATCTTATCACAGGCGATAGCGAGGCGGGTACCGGATCGCCTGAGTTAGCGGCTGAATTACAAACGTTAGGCTTGTTGTAAGCATTGCTCTGTCGACTTGGCGACATGGTTACTTATTAACATTAACCTTTATTTTCCCATGGTGCACTTGTTCAAAAGCCTGAATCTGGTCAGAGAGTTTAAGTGTATCCAGCGTTTCATCCTGTCCTAACAACAAGGCTTGTCGTGTTGCGGGATCCATTTCAAACACGAAGTCCTGAGCATCAGCGCGAATAATCTGATGTTCTACATCAATTTCAAACACTGCCTTTTCTGCTTCGGCAGCTACCACGAATAAGCTATTTCGAACACTTTCATCAACAATCGGAAGAACAAGGCCATTTTTACGTGCATTGTCATAAAAAATACCGCCAAAGTCGGTACCTATTATCGCCTTTATGCCCAACTGCATTAGGCCCCAAACTGCATGTTCACGGCTTGAGCCACAACCAAAATTGTTCCCCACAACCAAAATTGATGCGTCTTGCCACTGCAACTGATTCAAAATGAATTCAGGTCTGGTTTTACCATCTTCATCAAACCGCAAATCAGCAAAGGCACCATCCGCAAGGCCTTTACGCGTAATGGTTTTCAAAAAACGCTTGGGCATAATAACATCGGTGTCGACATTTGGTTGAGTTAACGCTGCGGCAATTCCTGATACTTTATTCACCACGCTCTATTCTTCCATTTCACTATAATGACGCACATCAGCCAGTTTTCCAGCTATTGCAGATGCTGCAACCATGGCCGGGCTCATGAGATGCGTGCGTGCGCCCCTACCTTGTCGTCCTTCGAAGTTACGGTTGGTGGAAGATGCGACACGCTCGCCGTCCAATGCCACATCATCGTTCATCGCAAGGCACATGGAACATCCGCTTTCCGGTCGCCATTCAAAACCTGCTTCAATAAAAATTTGGTCCAGCCCTTCCGCTTCAGCCTGAACACGCGTAGCGCTAGAGCCTGGCACAATGATCGCCAACACATTTTTTGCAACATTACGCCCGCGTAAAAGCTTGGCAGCACTGCGCAAGTCCTCGATACGACTATTTGTACATGATCCAATAAAGGCACAGTCTATCTTAACCTCAGAAAGGCTTTGTCCTTCTTGCAGGCCCATGTAATTGAGTGCTCGCTTTAAGGCCGTTTTTGCAGCTGGTGTCGCCATATCGCGCTCAGTTGGTATGGCAGCACTTACCGGCAGTGATTGATCAGGACTGGTTCCCCAACTAACCAACGGCTCAATATCCGCACCGTCAATGATAACTTCACGTGCAAACACAGCACCTTCATCAGATTGCCATCCATTCACGTCAAACTCAAATTGGCCACTATGCGGTTTGTTCAAGCATGCTTGTGCTGTCACCTCGTCCGCTGCGATTAAAGCTGCACGGGCACCCAACTCTACCGCCATGTTGCATATAGTCATGCGGCCCGCCATATCTTGAGAACGTATGGACGAGCCTGCAAATTCAACTGCAAACCCGTTGGCAGCTCCCGCACCAACAGTTCGAATAACATGCATAATAATATCTTTAGCCGTTACCCCCGGCGCTGTTGGGCCATCAATTTGAACCAACATTGATTGCAATCGCTTATAGCGCAATGTTTGCGAAGCAAGTAAATGCTCAACCTCAGAAGTGCCAATACCGAAACCTAACGCGCCGTATGCACCGTATGTAGTTGTGTGGCTATCGCCGCAAGCAATAAGCATACCTGGCACGACTAACCCCTGTTCAGGTACAACAACATGCTCAATACCCTGTCTCGGGTCACCAAGAGTATAAAGAGCAATTTCATGCTCACTGCAGTTTTTCTCAAGATTGCTGATTAAAAGCTTTGACGCTTCATCAGGCCCTTCGCGGCGACGCGTACCGTTCACATGATCAACGACTGCCAAATGTGCCTCAGGGCGCCAAACAGGCACACCTTTTGTACTCAATCCTGAAAAAGCCTGAGGACTAGTATACTCATTCATGATGTGAAAGTCGACGTAAACGAGAATATCCCCGCCGGGCAAGTCACAAACTTTATGTGTATCTACCAATTTATCATAAAGGGTTTTAGCCGACATTATGACGCCTCATTCATTCTATTTTCATGTAAACGGAAAAACTGACCAAATCGCTTAATGATCACATCAGGTATTTCTTCAGCCATATAATGGCCTGAGTTAATGGCTTCGCCAACAACGTTATCTGCCCTGGCTTGCCACAAAGTCATTGCGTCAAAACATTTTTCTATCACGCCTGTCTTTCCCCATAGCACTTGAATTGGCATATCCAGTTTGTTGTCACCGTCCGCATCGTCATGAACAATATCTATTGTTTTGGCCGCACGATAATCTTCACATGTTGCATGAATAACCGCTGGGTCCCTAAATGCTGCTAGATATTCTTCCAAAGCTTCAGGTTGAAACGGATTGTAACCCGCTTGATTAAAACACTTTGTTTTCCAATAATTATCAGGGTCAGCACCAATTAACGTTTCAGGCAAAGGTACGTCCTGAATAAGCATGAACCAATGCCAATAAGCTTTCGCAAATTCTGCTGTTGTGCCTACGTACATCTCCCGTGTTGGTGCAATATCCAGTAATACCATCGCAGCAACATTATCTGGATGGTCCATACCCATACGATGCGCCACACGCGCGCCCCGATCATGCGCGCCAACAAAAAAACGCTGATGCCCAAAAGCACCCATCAACTTGACCATATCATTGGCCATAGTCCGCTTGGAATAAGGTGAATGATCACTTGTTGAAACGGGCTTATCAGAGCGTCCACAACCCCGAAGGTCTGGACAAATAACCTGGTATTCTTCGGCAAGAGCTGGGGCCACTAAGTGCCACATCGCAGATGTTTGAGGGTATCCGTGTAAAAGTAAAAGCGGTAATGCACCTTTAGGTCCAGCACTGCGTACAAAAATCTGCACGCCGTCAACATCAACTATTTGTTCATCAAATCCGGCAAACACAAGCCCTACTCCTCGCAGTACTTTTATCTCAAAATTTTGTTTGCGCGAACTTTTTATGCACTTCACTGCCAAAAGCTTCAAACTTCTTGGTTGTTTAGCTGATGCTTATCGTCGAGAAATAATTATGTTATATTATATTACTTATATCGAAAACCTATGTGGGGATGGTTACGATGGTGGATAAAAATGACGAGCGGGTGTCTATGCAACATTACACTAGATACTTGAAAACCAGATTACGCTGCGCCCTCCTTTGGCTTCACGTAATACCTTTGGCTTTTGCTTTAGTCATAACATTGATAAACGCTGTGCACGTTAATGCGGCAAAGGATGTTAATTACACATCCTTACTTTCTTTAATTTCATCACCTCTTCCTGAATACGGGCTTGTCATTTCCCCAAATGGCAATACCGCTGTTTTCACCAGAATGTCAGGGGCATGGGGAAGTAAAAACAATCAATCAACCTTGTATGTGACGCACAAAGTTCTGAGTGAATGGACTACACCAGAACCATTATTCGGCAAAGTGTTCCAAACCTCTGACGCATTTTTTTCACCAGACGGCCGAACATTATTTTTTACGTCTAACCAAGGTCTGAGCGGCACCGCGAAAACAGATGACGATATCTGGCAGGTTAGTTATCAAAACGGATCATTCATCGATCCTAAACCCTTAAGAGGAATCAATTCTGATACCGTTGAATCAAGTCCGGTTGTCACGGCCAATGGTAACATTTATTTTTCCAGCAGACGTTCAGGCGGCATGGGCGCAGGAGACATCTGGATATCTCGCTTCGCAAATGGAACATATCAGCCACCTCAAAACCTTGGCGCACCCGTTAATATGACAACTAGTGAATGGAATCTGTTTGTCGATAAGGACGAGCAATACCTTATTGTTGAAGCCTCCGGGCGTAAAGGTGCGAAATCGGCAAGCGGTGACCTGTATTTATATAAGAAGAATGCTGGCAATTGGGGTGATGCGACACCCCTATCCCACATAAATACGACAGGCAGTGACCTGATGCCGCGCATCACTAACGATGAACAAGGTTTCTTTTATACTAGTTCAGGGTCTTCATCATCAAGGGACACAGAAATATACTACAAAAGCGCCTCGGATTTTCTCTTCCAAACTACTGAAGCCTTGAAGCGCGTCCTTGTCGTAGTGAGCCGATCAAATCATGAAATTGTGGCCCTTGATCCATACACACTAGAGGTTGTCGCAAGATACCCAACGGGTAAGGGTCCGCATGAAGTTGCCACTAGTAGTAATGGCAAGATAATATATACGCCGGCTTACGGCGTGTATCCAAAACCACACATAGAACCGATACTACCATCACAGATGCAGTTTACTTCAGAAGCATCTGAAACACTGAACCGGATATCTTTGGCATCTGACAACCCTCAAAATAGCGAATTTCCAATTTGTCAGCGTAGTCACGGCATAGTCCTCAGCCCAGACGAACATCTGTGGGTGACATGTCAGAACGAATCCCGTGTCATGGAACTAAACGAGAAAACGGGCGCACTTATTAAAAATTGGCCGCTCGGTGTGCCAGGAAGTCATATTTTGGTCGCGACACCTGACAACAACTATATAATAACAAGCAATGTCAGTGCTGGATCTATTTCGATTTTGAATCGCCTATCAGGTACCGTCAAAACCGTGCAAACTGGTGCTGGCGCAGAAGGTCTGGCACTAGAACCAAACAGTGAGAATGTTTGGGTTGGCAACACACAGGAAAACACCATTTCTGTCGTGAGAGTCGATAATGGCACGATTATCAATGAATTTCCTAGCCATGGACGCTTCCCTGTCAAAATGACAGTTACCGAAGGTGCCTCAGAAGTCTGGGTGGTAAATACATTCTCAAGAGGGATTTCAATCCTTGACCTTGGTAGCGGCGACTTGAAAGATAAGATCAGCTTTAACTCGCCGCCTCTAGGCATTCATTCATCATCGGACGGTGAGACTATATATGTAACTTTTCCAAGGCTAAATGAAGTCCGTGCTTTCAATCGGAGAACACGAAAAGAAATGGCTCGCACAGACCAAGTTATGGAAGGCGATGGAATGGCATGGGCAATTATTCCTCATTGAGATTTTAACCTCGAAATTCATATTAGCCAGCTTCCTTAGTAACCACACTGAAATTGTTCGGAGTATTCTATACTCTAACCAATAGTTTCCCTTGCATTTCCTATATCTCGCAGCTATGAAAGCGGCTTCTTTAGCAATGGTGATTCGAAGATGAACCTTGCAAAGGATTTTGAAGCGAGCTGGAGGCCCCTGCTCATGGTGACTGGGGAGCGATCAGCACATAGGAGTAAAGCATGGCTTTATATGAGCATGTTTTCATTGCGCGCCAGGATATTAGCGCGACGCAAGTGGAAAGCATTACAGCCGATTTCTCGAAAGTTATCGAGGAAAATGGTGGCAAAGTTGCCAAAAATGAATACTGGGGCCTAAAAAGCCTCGCATACCGCATCAAGAAAAACCGCAAAGGTCATTATGTTCTTTTGAACCTAGATGCTCCGCATGCGGCTGTTGCGGAAATGGAACGCCAGGCGCGCCTTAACGAAGACATTCTTCGTTACATGACTATACGCGTTGATGAGCTTGAGGAAGGCCAATCGGTTGTTCTTCGCTCTAAAGGCGACAAAGATCACCGTCGTGGCCCAAGAGGCGACAATCGTGGTGATCGTGACAATAACCGCGGCGATCGGGGTGATCGCGGCGACAGAAGGGATTAAGAGCAATGGCTGCACGTCGTCCATTTTTCCGTCGTCGTAAAACATGCCCGTTTTCCGGCGAAAATGCACAGACCATCGATTATAAAGATGTGAAGTTGCTAACTAAATATATTTCAGAGCGTGGTAAAATCGTTCCGAGCCGTATCACTGCCGTTTCTGGTAAGAAACAGCGTGAGCTTGCAAAAGCTATCAAGCGTGCTCGTAACATTGCGCTTCTGCCATTCATCGTACAATAACCGCTCAAAGGAAGGAGACATATTATGCAAGTCATCCTCTTGGAACGAGTAGCTAGACTCGGTCAGATGGGCGATGTTGTTACCGTTAAAGACGGTTTCGCTCGTAACTTCTTGCTGCCAATGAAGAAAGCTCTTCGCGCAACAGAAAGTAACAAGGCTGCTTTTGAAGCAGACCGTGCTGTTCTTGAAGCAGAAAACCTGAAACGCAAGTCAGAAGCTGAAAAAGTAGCCGCTGAACTTGTTGCCGTTAAAGTTGCCATGATCCGTGCTGCGGGTGAAAGTGGTCAGCTTTATGGTTCAGTAACAAGCCGCGATATTGCTGAAGCAGTATCTGAAGCAGGTGTTAAAATTGCACGCAGTCAAGTTGTACTTGATCGTGCGATCAAAACTCTGGGTTTGCACGGCGTTGTCGTTCAATTGCATCCGGAAGTTTCTGAAACAGTTGTTGTAAACATCGCACGCAGTGCTGATGAAGCTGCAACACAGTTTGAGACTGGCTCTGCCGTCATGTCCTCATTTGATGAGGAACAAATTGCTGCTGAGAACGAATTCGTTGAAGAAGTTCCTGAAGACGTTCTTGAAGAAATAACGGAAGATCAGGACGAAGCTTCTACAGAAGAAGAAAAAACTGAAGAGGCTTAAGCTTCTTTTGACCTTTCGAAAAAGGCGGCTTTCAAGCCGCCTTTTTTATTGCCAAATTATTTTATCCCCGTAGTTATCCACCTGTGGATAAAATACTGTGCATAATAGACTCTTATTGCTTGTAGCATAATATGATCAAGCGCATCATGCCCCGGATATTCAGATTCGAGGTTATAGCGTGGAAAATATACAAGTCTCAGATGCAGCCAACGATTCAGGTGATCAGCTTAATTACCGGCAGCCCCCTCATAACCTTGAAGCTGAGCAAGCTATTTTAGGTGCCATTCTCGTCAACAATGAAGCAGCTCAAAAGGTACAGGGGTTCCTGTTACCTGAACATTTCTACGAACCAGTTCATGGGCGCATTTACGAGTCTGTTCTAAAACTAATGGACAAGAATCAGATTGCTGACCCTGTTAAACTGAAGCCATATTTCGAGAGCGATGAAGCGCTTGTAGATGTTGGTGGTGCTCAGTATCTAGTCAGGCTTGCTGCCAGTGCGGCAACAATTATCAATACTGAAGATTATGGTCGTACGATCTATGATTTGGCCACGCGGCGTTCACTGATTCAAATCGGCGAAGAAATGGTAAACGACGCCTACGATGCGCCAATAGACATTGAAGCCAGTGAACAGATTGCGGATGCTGAGAAACAATTGTTTGATCTGGCAGAACTTGGTCAGGCAGATTCTGGTGCACAAACGTTTTCACGTGCCCTGAAAACCGCTGTTGAAAGTATTGAGAGCGCATATAAAGACCCTGACAGTTTATCCGGTGTTACCACTGGCCTTACAAAACTGAACGAACAGATAGGCGGTCTTCATAAGTCTGACCTCATGATCCTGGCTGGGCGCCCTGCGATGGGTAAAACAGCGCTTGCAACCAATATCGCATTCAATGCCGCCAAGCGTTGGGCAGATGACATTGTCGCTGGCGTGGACATGGAACGTTCAAAAGGTTCGGTAGTTTGCTTCTTCAGTCTAGAGATGTCCGCCGATCAGTTAGCAGCACGGATACTTTCCGACCGGGCTAACCTGCATTATCAGGGTGCAGACCCTATTCAGTCGCACGCTATGCGTCAGGGAAAGTTATCAGAAGATCAGTTTCAAGCCATCGCACGCGCTGCTATTGAAATGGAAGATGTTCCCCTCTTTATTGATGATACACCTGCTCTATCGATTGCAGGCCTTCGCACGCGAGCAAGACGTTTGAAGCGACAACACAAGCTTGGTTTAGTTGTCGTAGATTATCTTCAATTGCTGCGCGGCAGTGCAAAAGGCGGAAACGAAAATCGTGTCCAAGAAATTTCGGAAATTACACGGGGACTCAAAGGCTTAGCTAAAGAACTTCATGTTCCAGTTCTAGCTCTGTCACAGTTGAGTCGGCAAGTGGAACAGCGTGAAAACAAGCGGCCTATGCTGTCTGATCTTCGAGAGTCCGGCTCTATTGAGCAAGACGCAGATATGGTTATGTTTGTATTCCGTGAAGAATATTACAAGGAAAAAGACGAGCCATCCATGTCAGAGGCAGACAAGCATGCCCTTTGGCAAGCGGAGATGGCAGAGCTATACGGCAAAGCCGAGGTTATCATTGGCAAACAGCGTCACGGCCCCGTAGGTACCGTGAGACTAGGCTTCAAGAAAGAAGTAACACGTTTCACTGATCTGATTGATGAAGACCATTTGCCAGATCAACATTTCTAATCAGCTACCCATAAATGGGTTTATTAAAACCGAACTGATAATCGCTGAAATCAACACTGAATTCGTGTTTGTGAGCCATCTTCGCGTGTTATCGTAATGTCATCATCACCGCGGCCACACTTGATTGTGCCATCTTTTGTATGAACAACTGTGCGACCATCGTCTGATGAAATAACAACAGATTCGTCATCAATATCTATATCAACGGCAATACGCATGCCGTCACGATCATAATTACGGCCATTATTATCAGACATCAGGCTGCCGATAACCATCATGACGGCAATCCCACCAATGGCCGCACCAAAAATCATATTACGTGTCATATCATTCTCCCCGCGTGTTTATTTTAACACTTATGTATTTTAATATAGTCAATCTTGCTGCATTTAAAAGACTATGGGCCTACAACCCCATCATATTGCGACTTTCACGCGGTATGTGTAGCCTCAAACCATCCAATTCATTTTCAACAATGATTTGACATCCAAGGCGAGATGTACGTCTAAGGCCTGTCGCCAAATCAAGCATTTCTTCTTCGTCTTCACTTGCTTCCGACAACTTTTCGAAGAACGCATCTTCAACAATTACATGACATGTCGAACATGCCATGTTGCCTTCACACGCACCTTCAATATCAATGCCGCCCATGTGCGCAAGTGTCAGTACATTACTGCCTGCAGGGCCTTTTACCATTGTCTCATTGCCATCATGGGTCACAAACACCACCGTCACGTCACTCACTTAGTAAACCCTTCTTTTGAACACCCGCCTTGCTTGGCAACAGCCTCGCTAATTTTTGATATAGCATAATCAATTTCGCCGTCTGTTGTTTGGCGCCCTATTCCAAGCCTGAGTGATGATTTCGCCTCAGAATCAGAAAGGCCAATGGCCTCTAGAACGTATGATGGGCCCGTCGTTGCAGAGGCGCATGCTGCGCCGCTTGATACAGCCAACCCACGAACATCTGCAAACAATCTGTCCCCATCTAGCCCAGGAAAGCATACATTCAAATTTCCTATCCAACGGCTGCCTGTATCACCATTGATAATCATACCAGGTGCCGCTTTTTTCAGGCCAGCAATCAAACGTATCATCATCGTTCGCAGGCGCCCTTCTTCCTGGGCCATTTCCTGCCCACAAATTTGAGCAGCCTTACCAAACCCTGCAACAAGTGCAGGAGCTTGCGTGCCTGCTCTTAATCCACCTTCCTGTCCCCCACCTAGCATCTGAGGCTCTAGTGCCGTTTTATGTGAACGGCGGCGATACAATGCTCCAATTCCCTTGGGGCCATATATTTTATGAGCAGAAATACTCATAAAATCGATATTCATTTTATCCACAGCTATGGGAATTTTACCGTAAGCTTGAGCGGCATCAGTGTGAAACAGAACCTCTTTTTCTCGGCAAAGCGCGCCAATTTCATGCAACGGATGAATAACACCAATCTCGTTATTTACAGCCATTACAGACACAAGCGCCGTTTCTGATGTGATAGATGCTTTTAGTTGTTTCAGGTCTATCAACCCGTTACGTCCAACCGGTAAAAAAGTTACATTAAAACCACGCCTTTCCCATGACACAGCAGCTTCCAAAACACACTTGTGTTCAGTGGCTACTGTAATCAAATGAGGTTGTTTCTCGCCCCATACATCAAGTACACCCTTTAAGGCCAGATTGTTGGCTTCGGTTGCTCCTGATAGAAATGTTATGGTTTCTGCTTGAGCACCAACAACTTTAGCAACCTGTTCTCTTGCAACATCCAAAGCAACTTCGGCCTCCCAACCAAAACGATGCTCTGCGGAATGTGGGTTACCAAACTTGGTTGTAAGATATGGCATCATGGCAGCTAGCACACGTTCATCTAACGGTGTTGTAGACTGATAATCCATATAAGCAGATTGTATCAAAGAACCATCATCCATTAGCTAGACCGGTTATCTTGTCGTTTAGCGGTGCGTTTATAAAGTTCCGTCCACGCATCAATCAGTGCGTCAATATCACTCTCTTTCGTTAATCGACCGAGGGAAACACGGATAGATGCCTCTGCAACACCATCATCAAACCCCATAGCAGATAAAACGTGCGAAACTTTGACCTTGCCTGAAGAACAGGCTGAACCTGACGAAAGGCAAATTCCCTTCAAGTCAAAATGCATTGTTTGTGTTTCGCCGCGAACACCAGGCATGGCAACACAGCTTGTGTTTGCAACACGGGCAGCATTTGCTCCCACAATTATTGCGTCACTGTTAAGCGCAGCAACTGCTTCTTCAAAGCGATCACGCAACCCTGACAAAAACTCAGCGTTGCCAGTCTCCTCAAGGGTTTCAATAGCCGCGACGCCAAATCCAGCAATACCAGCAACATTTTCTGTACCTGACCTGCGGCCAAGCTCCTGACCACCCCCAACTATCATCGGGCGCAAAGGCGCAGTTGAGCTTGTTACTATGGCACCAACACCTTGCGGACCACCAATTTTATGACTGGACAAAGTCAGATAATCCACACCGAGTTCGCCGAAGTTAATTGTTAGCTTACCGGCAGCTTGCACTGCGTCAGTGTGCATACGGCCACCGTACTCATGTGTTAGTGCCGCAGTCTCAGCAACCGGCTGAATAACACCGGTTTCATTATTCACAAGCATAACGGAAACAAGCGCCGGTTTTGGAGCATCAGCTAGAATCAACTGCAGTTTTTCAAGGTCAATAACACCGTTTTCATCAACCGGCGCAACAAAACAAGGAATATTGGCTTGCTTAGCAGCAGCAAGGCCGCTGTCATGTTCAATTGCAGAGACAATAACAGAAGCACTACCTGAGCCTTTTATAACCGCGTTATTAGCCTCGGTTCCACCAGAACAAAATGTAACGTCGCGTGTTCTTGCCGCCACCAAAGCAGCAACCTTTGCCCTTGCTTCTTCGACTATGCCCCGCGCTTTACGGCCTGCCGCATGTACGGAAGAAGGGTTGCCATAAATCCGCATTGTGTCAGCAACCACAGTGATGACATTTTCGCGAATCGGTGCCGTCGCGTTATAATCTATGTATATTGGTGTGTTCATAGTCCGCCAAATTAACGAAAAGAATGCTGCATTCAATTGTATTTTACCATAAATCAAGAAGATAGCTTGCGATTCGACTAAAAAGTTCGATATATCGTGAGATACAGGGAGTTGCCGTCATTTGGCGCGCACCATTAAATTGCGAAGAAAAAGAACAACCTATGCCCGAAATTATTTTCAGTGGACCAGCTGGTCGACTAGAGGGCCGGTATCAACCCGGCAAAACAGAAACATCACCACTTGCACTTATTCTTCATCCACATCCGCAACACGGCGGCACGATGGACAACAAAGTTGCCTACTATCTTTACCACACCTTCGCGCACCGCGGTTTTGCAACATTGCGATTTAACTTCCGCGGTGTTGGTCGGAGCCAAGGCGAATTTGATAGCGGTGTTGGTGAACTATCTGATGCTGCTTCAGCGCTTGATTGGCTTCAGTCAATGAACCCAAATGCGACAGGTACATGGATCGCCGGGTTTTCTTTCGGTGCCTGGATTGGTATGCAACTGTTGATGCGCAGGCCTGAGATTAAAGGGTTTATCTCGGTTGCACCGCCAGCAAACCTGTATGATTTCTCATTCTTGGCACCATGCCCGTCTTCAGGTCTCATTGTTCAAGCTGACCAGGATGATCTCGTGACACCTATCTCAATCGTTAAATTGGTTGAAAAGCTTAAAACGCAAAAAGCGATTACAATTCAGCACGATGTTATCAGAGGAGCTAATCACTTCTTTGAAACAGAATTGAATGCTTTGATGACTTCCATCAACAGCTATCTCAATATGCGGTTATCGAACGGCGATTAACGCTTGGCCCTATAAGGTCGCTTCTTTGGTAAATTGGCAACCCCGCCAACAGTTGGGCTACTACACCCTGTAGTTTCCGGAAAACTACAGGGTAGTCCGCGCTCACTTCGCGTTGCGAGAAAAGCAAATGCTTCAGCTTCCAAAGCATCTCCGCGCCAACCCAGCACTTCAACAGGATCAACAAGCACAGGCATGCGGCGTCGCAGTCTTCGCATCAATGTTTGATTGTGTCGCCCACCACCACAAATATACCAAGCTTCCGGTGGCTCAGGAAAATGGCTTTGCGCTGCAACAATTGATTCGACAATGAAATCTGTTAGCGTTGCCGCGCCGTCTTCCGCACTAAGCCCACGAACGGCTTGCATATTAAAATCGTCACGATCAAGTGTTTTTGGGGGCACATCATCGAAGTATGATGTTGCCATCATGCCCATGACAACCTCCTGATGAGCCATGCCGCGAGCCGCTAAATTACCATCAACATCATAAGTCTGATTAGTGTGGAGTTGCGCCCAGTCATCAACGACCGCGTTACCTGGCCCAGTATCAAATGCGATCATTTCAATTTCATCATCTTCGATACGGAGCCACGTTACGTTGGCAACACCGCCCAAATTCAATACCGCAACAGTTTTGTGTCGCCCACTTTGAGCAGCAAGTGCCGCATGATAGATCGGCACTAACGGCGCGCCTTCACCGCCAGCTTCCATATCAGCGGAACGGAAGTCATTTAAAACCTTAATACCTGTTTGACCTGCCAAGCGGCCTCCATCGCCAATTTGCCACGTCCATCCTAAATCAGGCCGGTGAATAAGGGTTTGGCCATGAAAACCAATCAAATCAACGTCGCTCGCAACTTGCCCAGTTATCGATAATAATTCTGTCACAGCATCGGCATGCCAATCTGTTACGTTTTGTTCCAGTGTTTTTATTTCAGCAGACGCTGATTCAGGACTTTCGCAAGCAGATGCAATACGCATTCCCTCTTTGAGGTCGCTTCGCATATCAGCAGAATACGGCAACGTTAACGATGGTCCAAAACGCTCAATACTAACACCGTCTGTATAGATCATTGCGGCATCGACACCATCCATTGACGTGCCGCTCATAAGACCAATGGTACATTTTACAGAGTCTGCATAACCAAGTTTGACCATATGAAGGGTTTCTCCGGCAAGAATAACGTCAAAGGAAGGCAAACTGCGGATCAAGCTTTGCCTTTTAGGCACCCTATGCTACATCACGCCGCTAACCAAATGCTTTGTATCAATGTTAAACCGTGTGAATGCGACCATGACAACTGTTAAATCCGACTTTCTCAATATCTTGCAAGAGCGAGACTTTATCCATCAGGTAACCGATCTTGAAGGTCTGGACGCCAAGTTTACAGCTGCTGAGAAAAGCAATGGATTGTCAGCGTATATAGGTTTTGATTGCACGGGTTCATCATTACATGTTGGTAGTTTAGTGCAGATTATGATGCTGCGCTGGCTGCAAAAATGTGGTCACAAGCCAATTGTTTTACTAGGCGGTGGCACAACCAAAATTGGCGACCCATCTGGTAAAGATGAAAGCCGACGCCTTTTGACTGACGCAGACATCAATAACAACTTAGCCGGTATTCGCTCTATCTTTGATCAATTCCTTACCTTCGGCGAAGGTAAAAGTGATGCCATGCTGGTTAACAACGCCGAATGGCTGGACAAACTTGAATATGTGCCGTTTTTACGCGAAATTGGCACGCATTTCACGATCAATCGAATGATGACTTTTGACAGTGTAAAATTGCGCCTTGATCGTGAACAGCCGCTCACGTTCCTTGAGTTCAACTATATGATCTTGCAAGCCTATGACTTTATGGAACTTGGCAAACGTTATGATTGTGCGTTGCAAATGGGCGGATCAGACCAATGGGGCAATATTGTTAATGGTATGGAATTAGGTCGCAGAGCAGCAGGCTTGCAATTGTTTGGCTTAACCACACCTCTCATCACAACTGCAGACGGCAAGAAGATGGGCAAAACCGCTGATGGTGCACTTTGGCTAAATGAAGAGGCGCTGCCCGCATATGATTATTGGCAGTTTTGGCGCAACACACAGGATGCTGACGTTGGGCGTTTTTTAAGGTTATTTACTGAAATTCCGGTAGATGAAATCAAGCGGCTAGAAGCTCTTGAAGGCTCAGAAATAAACGAAGCCAAGATTATTCTGGCCAATGCTGCAACTGCTATGTGCCGTGGTGAAAATGCAGCCTCAACAGCACACAAAACCGCGACGGAAACATTTGAAAAAGGCGGCGCTGGCGCAGACCTACCAACCATAAACATGGATGCTAAAATTCTAACCAATGGCATTGTGGCTATTGATTTGTTTGTTGAGGCTGGCCTTGGAACGTCCAAAGGAGAAGTTAGGCGTTTGATCAAACAAGGCGGCGCAAAGGTGAACGATGTAAAAATCACTGACGCTGAACAAGTGATTGGTAATAACGACATCATAGACGGACAAATCAAACTTTCTTCTGGTAAGAAGAAACATGTCCTGATTAAAACGGCGTAATCTATTTTAAGGACAACTTGGTAAAAGCAGAGCACTTTGCTCTGCTTTTTTGTTGCCGAAAGTTTGAATTGCTTAATACGCCGACCTATTGCACCTTAGAATCTTATATTAGCGCCTTAAAATGGGGACTTTAACATGCGCATTATCATCGCTATTGCATCAGTACTTCTTACCTTTAGTATAAATGCAGATGAACCGCCTCGGTTAAATGAGGTAAAACTCATCGACCTCAGTCATACATATGATGATAAAACGCTTTTTTGGCCGACATCCCCAATAAAATTTGAACATCCAGAACTCTCATATGGCCCTTCAGGGAACGGTTACTTCTATTCGGCTTATACATTTGCAACCGCAGAACATGGCGGCACCCATCTCGATGCTCCAATTCATTTTTTTGAAAGTGGTCAGACCGTTGATGCATTGGACCTTAATGATTTGATGTTACCGGTAAATGTTATTGACGTGACAGACAAAACCACAGCTAACCGTGATTATCTACTTCAAGTCTCGGATATCGAAGCATTTGAAAAAGAATACGGTAAAATTGAGAAAGGAACAGCTGTTCTGCTGCGTACCGGCTGGTCAAAACATTGGCCAGATGCAAAAGCATACATGGGGGATGATACACCTGGCGACACAAGCAAGCTAAGCTTCCCAAGCTTCGGTGTTGAAGCTGCGAAACTGCTAGTTGCACGCGGCATCAAGCTTTTAGGCATAGACACTGCTTCAACCGACGGCGGAAAATCTACGACGTTTGACGTCCATGTAGTAATCAGCAGCGCAAACATCCCAGCTATTGAGAATATGAATAATCTTGAAGCATTGCCCCAACAAGGTGCTTATATTATGGCATTACCTATGAAAATTGGTGATGGTTCTGGCGCCCCTGTTCGCGTAGTTGGCATGATAAAAAAATAACTACTCTAGCTTTCGTAGTCACTGCCTTCGTCATCGATTAAGTCATCTGGCTCTTCCGGCTTTGTTGGTGTAACAGCATCAACATCTGCCACACGGCCTTTCTGACCTTCAAACAGCAACCGCAAAAAGCCGGGAGCAAGCCCTGACAATGCGCTAACGGTAACATCAGGGTTACTTATACTTCCTTTCACACGGTACGTTACGCCGAATAGTCCCTTACCCTCGCCGCCAGTGAATAAACCACCTACGAGCGGGATATTTCCAAGAAGGGAATTAATACCATACGCAGGAACAACTACACCGTTGATATTTATAATACGGTCAGCAGCAGCTATCTGCCCTTCCATCGTCAATCCCATTGACGGACCATTGGTTTTCAAACCATCAATCGTTAGTATTTCATCTTTAAGATCAAATGGAACATCAAGCACATCGAGCGTGAGAGGCCCATCAGACAAATAGCTATCAATTGCAGAAATTGTGCCTTCAGTTACCGCTTCGCCCAAATCTGTACTAGGGAACAGTTGAGAGTCTTTTATTTCCATCAAACCAGAAAGATGCCAGCTTTTACCCCACCCAATCGTACTTCCAGTGAGCTGCAACTCACCACCATCAACGTGTGCAAATAACCCAAGCGCCCGGAGAACTTGTCCGCCATTACCTGCTGTTACGTTAAGAGGGCGAGCACCGGTATCCGCATCCGGTGTATCATTCAATTCAACAAGTATTGGCGTCTTGTTGATGCCTGTATGTGCATTCAGCTTCAAGCTAAGAGGAGCACCACCACTGAACGTTAGATCAACAGAGCCATCTCGCCATTCTTCACCGTTTTCAAGCAGTAAAGAGTTTGCGCGCATCGACAGGTCAAAACTCGTGTCATCAGTCGATTTTGGCGGCAAGTCAGGATTAGTATCAAGCGTGTTTTCATTACTTGCCAGAAAAGGTGCAATATCAAATACATCCGCATCAACGGAAACATTCAACGCCTGATCTTTATCTTGTACAAGTTTAGCAGTTAAACTACTGCGCCCAACTTTACGCGCTGTAATATCTGCAGCAAAAGTACCCTCACCTTTACGGCCAAACTGAAGCATTGCATCAAGGTCTATATCTTCACCTTGAACACTCAAAGGCGCAACATGTGTACCTGCATCATCAAATATTATGCTACCGGCTACATTCGCCGGCTCACCAACTGGTTTTGACCAAGCTACTGGGCCAATTTTCAATTGTGCCGTTGAGGCATCAGCAGCAAACGTCCCTTCAGAGAATTTAAGGTTTCGTCCTTCAAATGAAGCTTCCGCTTGCACTTTGCCTGTAAGGTAATCAGCAACATCTACACCAAGCTTACGCATATCGTTTTCATCAACGGAAGCACTTAATACAATCAATGTTGTGTTGGCCTCATTATCATTGCGCGCCAAAGCAAAGTCTTCGTTCCAGCGCAGATTAACAGGCACTTCGTTCAACAAACCCTGCCCCGCAGCAACTAAATTGTCCTGATTTACCCTCAAAGATAACTGGGCATTTTTGAGCCCTTCACCATCCAATAAGTTTTGGACATAAACATCTGTTGCCTGCGCAGTAACATCATATGTTGTGCTACCCGGTAGTACTTCTTTTAATAATGGAGTTTTAACAATGGCGCGCACAGCAGCGTTACCACCAAGTCGTGATATATCTAAATTCGCCTTTTGAGCCACCAATAATGGAGGGTTATCAATTAGACGCATGAGTGTTTGCAGGTCGCCGCGGGTGAAAATATTAAATTCGCCAACACCCCCATATGGAATGTGGATATTATCCAAAAGAACGGAACTTCCGCCTACCGGCAACCCAGTTAGTATCCCTTCATTCAAATCAATCGTCATCTGTTGTTTAGTCAGTCGTGCAGACCCTGCACCGTCTGTGATCGGCGGCATAGTTTTGAGAAACAGCGTATCAAGGTCAGTAAAGTCAAACGTCAATTGATATGGGCTTGCATCCTGGAATGTGCCGACACCATCCGGTGTCATATCAACCGTAAAAGACACATTTTGAGTCAAACCCTCAATTATATGCTGAGCGACCCATGCACGAGCGCCGCGTTCTCTACCATCGGGGTGAAATTTGCGTGGCCAATACTTCAGTATATCAGTAATTTGAAGTGTTTCACTGCTGAGCGAAAGCTGCAAACCTGGCTGAGATGCTTCTTCTCCCTGCCAATACAACAGGCCTGAACCTTTAACCTCACCACTATCTGTCGAGAAATCAATTTCATTTATAGCAAACGTCCGCTCTCGCACATCATAGTGACCACCTATCACGCCATATCGAATCTGAGGGTTTTCCGGGAAAACTAACTGATCACTTAGTTGCCCGTCACCCAGCACTGCACCAATATCAGCAGATTGCAGGCCAACAGTTGCATCGAGGTCCAGCTCCAAACTTAAATCAATCGGTAATTGTATGTATTTGAGAAATTCAGGCAAACCGACGTCTGCAGAAAATGATGACGGATAAAAATCGGAAACCCCCAGCACAAGAGATAAATCACCGTCAATCGGCCGCGCCCGGCCACGTAATCGCGTTGAGATTGGATTGCCGCCAATTGCGATATCCATCTGCGCTGTCAAATTAAGGTCATTTGCTACATGAGAAAGTGCCAGGTTTGAAAGATTAATCGAGGCATCACTCAAAGTTGCACCACGGAAGATTCGCACTGACATGCCATCAAAATTAATGCGCTCCAGCTCAGGCACAGTAGAAAGAAGACGCAGAGAAAATCGGTTAAACCCTTCAGTTAGAGGCACGAACACCTCTAGCTTGGGAATACCATTAGCATCAAAAAGGTCATCAAAAAGACTGTCATCAGTGCTGTCACTAAAGCCGCCAATATCGGTTACGCGAATAGCCGCACGATCTACTGATACTGTTGAGACACCAACACCTGCTAATATACCGCGAAAACCAATACCAAGTTCAACATGAGGCAAGTCAGCGGTAAGGCGCGCCCTGCGATCAACTAGTCGTGTATTTTCAAGAATAATCCACGGTCTTACAGACGCCCAATCCCAACCAATACTTGCTTCACCAAATTGGACGTCCCAACCCGGAAGCAATGCCGAAGTACGGGCAAGAACCTCTTCGCGGGCAAATCCAATATCAATAGGTCCGAATAGTAGCCGCCCCATTAAAATGCAAACCAACAAGGCAACAACTGTCAGAAGAGACAAGCATATAGAAACAAGTGCACTGCCAATTTTTTTCAACAACAATATCCACTGCCAAATTGGGTTGAACTTATTAGTTCATTCACCAAAAGTCACATAGCCTTCAATCAAACTAGCCTTTTTGTTAGAACATTTTCGAACAAGCACGTCCATACACAAGCAGTTTATATCTAAAAAAGCCGCCTAAATTACGGCAAAAACTTGATTTGCGACACCATTGCGCGGAACACTATCTAAAAGTACAAACGATTAACGCATCCAATTTACCATAAGGCTTGTTAATGCTGCCAAAGGCGTTCGATCCAGATAAGGCCACCGAGGTATACGATTCCTTGTATATGTATACACAGGAAGCGTCCTTACCTTCTCCTGATCGCAATGTGATTGACG
Source organism: Kordiimonas aquimaris (assembly GCF_025574485.1). Lineage (GTDB taxonomy): Bacteria > Pseudomonadota > Alphaproteobacteria > Sphingomonadales > Kordiimonadaceae > Kordiimonas > Kordiimonas aquimaris. The sequence goes on from NZ_JAOBPO010000003.1 coordinate 358,079, forward strand.
CTATTTTTGGCAATAGCCGATTTCTGGCGTCACTTGCCTTGCGTTATCCTCATCAAACAGTCACTTATTTGACCACAGACCCAGAAGAAAACTTTAATGACTTAATCAGTCTATTTTCAGAGCCACGTCCGGCAAAAGAAACCGACAGCAGCTTCATGGCTTTCTTGCGTGAGCAAAAAAACCAGGCTGCATTGTTGATTGCATGCGCGGACATCACTCATCGCTGGGACCTCAACAAAACAACAAACTCCCTAAGCATTCTTGCTGAAAAATGCTTATCCAGTGCCACTGACAAAGCATTTTTCAACACTCTTGTGCGTGGAAACTTTGAATGGCCACAAGGCGTATCTTTCGAGGCTGGTAAAGAAATCGAATTTGTTCCAACAAGCATCTCTAAACATTCAGGATATTTCATCCTTGGAATGGGCAAGCTTGGTGCTCACGAACTTAACTATTCCTCAGATATTGACTTGATAGCTCTCTATGATCCGCTGCAGGTAAAATATATAGGACGGAAAACACCTGCGGATTGCTTCATTCGCATGACGCAGGAGATTGTTCGCTACATTGATGAGCGCACCATGAATGGGTATGTTTTTCGTGTGGATCTTCGTTTGAGGCCTGACCCAAGTGCAACGCCGGTTGCTATCAACGTTTCGGCTGCCATTAACTATTATCACAGCGTTGCCGTTAACTGGGAACGGGCAGCAATGATAAAAGCCCGCTATATCGCTGGCGACGCGGTTGCCGCAAATCTGTATCTCAAAGAAATGTCTGGTTGGGTTTGGCGGCGCAATATGGATTATGAGGCGCTCAAGGACATTGCTGCGATTAAAAACCAAATTAATAGGCACTACGACACTAAGGAAACCAGTTTCGAGGGGTATGACGTTAAACTGGGCATAGGAGGTATTCGCGAAATCGAGTTTTATGCCCAAGTAAATCAATTGTTGCATGCAGGGCGCCACCCTGCCCTGCGATTAAGAGGTACGCTCGAAACACTCGATGCCTTGGCAGCTGCTGACCTCATAAACTCAGATACCGCAACCACTTTAAGCGCGGCATACAGATATCTTAGGGATGTCGAACATCGCATCCAAATGTTAAACGATGAACAGACACATATAATTCCTACAGACCCTGTTCAACGTGAGCGTTTAACAACATTTATGGGTTATAAAGACGCAAGCGATTTTAATGAGGAATTAAAAAAACATACACAAATTGTCAGTGCTTGTTATGACACTTTATTGCCTGAGTCCGTACTTGAAAAAACAAACCCCACACTAAAAACTCTTGCTTCCACAATGAAAGATGGCGGCTTTGAAGATATTGAAGCCGCAAAAAACATCATCAACGGCTGGCAACGTGGAAGATACAAAAGCCTGAAAACGGCAAGAGCAAGAGACCTGTTAACCGAATGCTTATCCACACTTTTAACGGCTTTGTCTGGTGGTAGCTCACCTGACAGCGCACTTGTGCGTTTTGACTCTTTTCTGTCGCAGTTACCCGCTGGGGTTCAGCTATTTTCTCTATTAAAATCTAATCCAGCACTTTTCCGTTTATTAGGTCGTGTAATGAGTCTTGCTCCAGCGCTTGCCAGCATACTTGCAAAGTCGCCAAACTTATGGGACGCCGTGCTGGATGGTGCTTTTTTTGAGCCAATCACAAGTGGAGATGAAATGCAGAATGAACTTTCTGCACAAATTTCCACGGCGCGTGACTTCCAGGACGTGCTCGACTTAGTCCGCCGGTTTGTGGCTGAGCAAAAATTTCGTACAGGTGTGCAACTTTTGGAAGGGATTGCAGATGCGCAAGAAGTGGGGAAAGCACTCTCAGGTGTTGCGGATTATGCACTCCAAATATTGATCCCAATCGTTGAAGCAGAGTTTGCGGAAAAACACGGCACATTCGGCGATGAGCACAGTGGCATTTCAATGGTCGCCCTCGGTAAATACGGCGGTGAAGAACTAACCCATACATCAGATATTGATGTCATTTTTCTTTATGACACAAAAGCAACAGACAGCTTTTCAGATGGCCCCAAACCTTTGATGCCTAATGTATATTACGCCAGACTCGCTCAGCATATTTTAACTGCTATTACGGCACTAACTCCTGAAGGACGCTTGTTTGAAGTAGATACAAGATTACGCCCATCTGGCTCACAAGGGCCATTAGCGGTTACAGTAACGACCCTAGCAGAATACTATAAAAGTAATGCATGGACTTGGGAATTTTTGGCATTAACAAGGGCGCGTGTCATCTATGCACCCAAATCAATGAAGCGCATCATTAACAAGGTGATTACCACAGCACTAACATACCGAAAAAATGCCAAGTCACTAAAGGCAGACACAGTAAACATGCGCCAAAAACTGCGTACCGAATTTGACACAAATAATCCATTTGAAGTGAAGCATTCTGCAGGCGGTCTCGTTGATATTGAGTTCATATGTCAATATTTGATGCTAGTTAACATTAACAAGCATACAGATATTATTGACCCCAACATACTAGGTTGTATCCAAAAACTTGCGGCTTGCAATGTCTTAAACAAGGACGATGCAAAGCAACTAACAGACGGATACATACTCCAGCAACAGGTGCAGGCCATGTTGCGTTTATGCTTGGAAACAGTGCCTGATACTCTTAATAAAATTCCAGATGAGTTAGCCAATACATTGTCAATTGCTACAGGGTACCAGAACAAAAAGGACATGCATGAAACCTTATTGAAATCGCAGTCCTTATGCCAAAAACTATATGTATCCATTGTCGAAACTTAATGACATGATCCACAAGGTATACATTAACCGTATTACCATCATTCAATAAACACTTGCAAAACATGCATGCGACGATAGGGTCGCCGCGTTTGTTATCAAGGAGCAGAAACTCATGACATTATCAATTGGTGATAAAGCACCTGACTTTGAACTGCTTGGAAACGGCGGTGACAACATTCAGCTTTCCAAATTTAAAGGCAAAAACATTGTTCTTTATTTTTACCCAAAAGATGACACGCCCGGATGCACAACTGAAGCAAAAGATTTCACATCTCTGAATGCTGATTTTACAGCCGCTAATACTGTCGTTATTGGCATGTCTAAAGATACAGCAGCCAAGCATGACAAATTTATCGCTAAACATGATCTTTCAGTTTTACTCGCATCTGATGAAGATGGCTCAGTATTGGAGCAATACGGCGTATGGGTAGAGAAAAAAATGTACGGCCGTACTTACATGGGTATCCAGCGCGCTACCTTTCTGATTGACAAGGACGGCATAGTTCAAGGCATTTGGCCGAAGGTAAAAGTAAAGGGCCATGCAGAAGATGTTTTATCAAAAGCCAAAGAACTGTAAGTTAGGCAAAGACAAACTATGAACACATGGGCCACCATTGGTGACGCAGCCTGTGCCGTCCTTACTACCGGGTCGGCACTTGAAAAATCGCAAATAGCGCGAAAAGCCGTTGCTGCCTGGAAGGCGGGAGAATTGAGTTTCACCTTCCCACAAAAACCGCCTACACGACCTGCCCGACCAGAAAAGCCTGAACTTTTACCCCCCAATGAAATGCCACGCCGCAGGAAAGCCGGCAATGCAAGTAATCGCCGTGCATTGTTGCATGCGATTGCCCACATTGAGTTAAATGCTATTGATCTAGCATTTGATCTTGTTGTTCGTTTTGGTGCAGATATGCCACGAAACTTCACCGATGATTGGCTTAGTGTAGGCGATGATGAAGCAAGACATTTTTCAATGCTAAGTAACCGTTTAACAAGCATCGACAGCTTTTACGGCGACCTACCCGCACACGATGGTTTATGGCAGTCAGCAATCGATACTGCCGACAACATAGCAGCACGACTTGCTGTTGTACCAATGGTTCTTGAAGCACGCGGCTTGGATGTGACGCCGAGCATGATCAAACAATTTGAACGCGTGGGCGATCAAACTTCTGCAGATGTTTTACAAGTCATTTACAACGAAGAGGTTGGCCACGTTGCAACGGGCTGCAAATGGTTTAACTATGTTGCCAGCTTGCAAGAAAAAGAACCTGAAACATGGTTTAAAGAATTAATAGCATCCTACTTTCACGGCCAATTAAAACCGCCATTTAATGTACCCGCACGTAGTAAAGCAGGCATGCCTGAAAGCTATTATTCACCATAGACAGCGCACTAAATACTACCATCAATTCAATAACTAAAAATAGCCGCTTGACGTTTCCTCAAAAAATGAGTGGAATGCAGCCAATTTTAATGATTTGTTTGGATGTGCATCCTATAAATACCTTAGGGAAACTAAAGCACAAACCAAAGCGACGCGAGCTTAGAGATTATTTTGCAGAAGTTATTTACATCCGCATCCAGATTTTATGCGCGCCTGCAAGAATGGCGGCTTTTGTATTTTCCTGAGCGGCAACTTTTTCTGCGCAGCGAAGGCCGCGTACGCTTTCTTACCATTCATAGCTATACGCAAGTAGCAGCGGCTACTGCTCTTTTGGTGGCCACAGGCTGGGGTGCGTTAACAAGTTATGCATATTTATCGCGTGATTTTTTAATTGAAGATAAAAACAAAACCATTTCTGCAATGTCCGCAGACTATCAGGAACTATCAAGCGACTTTTCAGCACTGGAAGCCGAAGTTGAGCGCCGTGCCAATTTACTTGAGGAAAGACAGCAGTTTCTGCAAGAACTTATAAGCTCTGCTCCCAAGGATACCCCAAGTTTATTACCACTGCCAATTGAGGAAGCAGCAAGCGAGCAAGTTTCTCAGCCAGAAACAGAAGCGCTTGATGATTCTGACGAAGAAATAAGTACTGAGAAGTTATCTTTCTTTGAAGAGTTCTTTGACACCTCGCCAGACGAGCTACAAACACCAACCAACCCTGAGAGACGGAAGACTTTACTCTCTCGTTTGCAACAGCTTGAAAAAGCACAGCGCTCTGTCGCATCTCTTTTGGAAAAAGCAGTCGCTCAAAAACTTCAGAACATTGACGAGGTTGTTCAGCCTTCTGGTGTTACTGTCGACAAGCTGCTCGCGCAGGCCGAAGGTCAAAATACGGCAATTGGTGGCCCTTTTGTTCCAGAACCATCATTTGAAGGCATCTTCACTACAACGGACGGCGTCTCATTTGAAAACTTAAGAGAAAACTTTGATCGCCTTAAGATGGTCACAAATGCGCTAGATAGTTATCCACACGGTAAACCGGCAAAAAAGTATTATGTGTCAAGCAGGTTCGGAAGCAGAATTGACCCTATAAAAAAGGTTCGTTCACGACACTATGCTCTTGACCTTTCAGGTTGGCCCGGTGAACCAATAATGGCAACAGCTCCCGGTAAGGTAGTCAAGTCAGGCTCAGTTTGGCCATACGGTAATATGGTAGAAATTGACCACGGCAATGGCTTTCGTACCCGTTACGGGCATATGCGTAAACTGAATGTAAAAAAAGACGAAGAAGTAAAATTAGGGCAGCAGCTTGGTGAGATGGGGAGCACCGGTCGTGTTACAGGAACCCACGTTCATTATGAAGTTTGGTTCAATGGTAAAGTCATTGACCCTATGCCCTTTATGAAGGCAGCAGAACATGTTCTCGAAATCCAAGGTCGATATGAAAAAACCAGCGAACAATCAGACTAATTCACCCCGCCCAGGCGTTGCAGCCACTCCATCAATCATTGGAGCAGACGTGCAAATTGAAGGCAATATTAAAACTATTGGCGAACTACAGCTTGACGGTGCCATTACTGGCGACCTCGTTTGTGGTGGGCTAGTTATGGGCGAAAGTGGTTCCGTTAATGGGACAATTGCCGCAGAAACAGTAACCATTCGTGGTAATGTTTCCGGACAAATCAAAGCCAAGTCAGTTCGCCTCGAAAAATCCGCTGTGGTTGAGGGTGATGTCTATCACGAGAGCCTATCAGTTGAGGCGGGAGCTCGCTTAACAGGGCGTTTTGCTCACACCTCCGGCTCAAATCAACAGGCTACCGCAACGCCTATCAAAAATGAAACCGCAGAAACGCCTTCATTCGTAGAAGCAAAAAAAGCTGCTGCAGAGTAACAAGCTCAACCAAAATCGAATAAATGGCCGCCGAACAATGTGTTTAGCGGCTATTTTTGTATGCCTATTTCCAACTTCACTCAAGATTGTTCGTTTGAATATCAAGGATTAAGTCGATAAGCTTCCGGTTATTCAAACGGGGGAATGCGGCATGTTGAAGACGGCTCTAACAATACTTACACTGCTCTGGTTTAGTATGGTTACTTATGCTGACCAAGAAACAAGCAAATACCCTGATGTACTAAACATGCAAAGCCGCGCAGCCCTCAAGGACATGTGGCTTGAAGAACGCCTCAACACTGTGATGCCTCAATTGATGCGCGAAAACGGCGTTGATATGTGGGTGCTGATTGCCCGCGAATACAATGAAGACCCAGTTGCCAAAACAATGCTACCCGCCACATGGTTGTCGGCAAGGCGGCGTACAATCCTTATGTTTTACGATACAGGTTCTGAGATCGAGCGCCTTGCGGTAAGCCGGTATAGCGTTGGTCGTTTCTTCAAAGCTGCCTGGAATCCAGAGGAAGAGCCGGATCAATGGAAACGCCTGTCAGACTTAATTAACAAACGCGATCCGAAGAAAATCGTTATCAACGCATCCGACACATTTGCTTTGGCTGATGGCATAACGCATAGCCAGCACACTGGTTTGATGAATGCGCTTGGCCCCACTCTCCAAAGCCGTGTAGTTACAGATCCCGCAATGGCGATAGGCTGGCTTGAACGCCGCACCCAGTCAGAAATGAATATATATCCCGATATTGTTGGACTTGCTCATGCGATCATTCATGAAGGCATGTCATCAAAAGTCATTACACCCAATACAACCACAACAGCTGACCTAATGTGGTGGTTTCGCGACACGATCCGCCAAAAAGGTGTAACCGCATGGTTCCACCCAACGGTATCTATCCAGAGACAAACAATTGATAAAAACGGTCAAAAAATGACCGAGCTATTCGACCCTGAAAAAGATGACGTTATCCGACATGGAGACCTGATCCATCTTGACTTTGGTATAACCTACATTGGCCTCAATACAGATACACAACATCACGCTTATATTCTAAAACCGGGCGAGATTGATGCACCTGCTGGCCTAAAAATGGCATTGAAAAACGGTAACCGCCTTCAGGATATTCTTACATCACACTTCGAAACAGGCGCTAGTGGGGATAACATTCTGGCAGCAACACGTGCTCAAGCAATCAGCGAAGGCATTGAGCCAAGCGTTTATACACATCCAATAGGCTACCATGGTCATGGCGCCGGTGCGACTATCGGTATGTGGGATCAACAAGGTGGTGTCAAAGGCCGTGGGTATTACCCGCTCGTTGACAACACTGCGTGGTCAATTGAACTTTCCGCAATAACACCTGTGCCTGAGTGGGGCGGGCAAAAAGTACGTATAATGCTTGAAGAAGATGCTTTTTTTGATGGTGAAAAAGTGAGTTACATTGATGGTCGGCAAACATACTTTCACTTAATAACCAGCAAATAGGCTATTCATACTTAAAGAGAGCAGAAAACTGCTCTCTTTAATCTTGTAGGTTATTTCAACTCTGAGTGATCATTGATAATCTTGCCAACAATACCATACTCTAGCGCTGCATCACATGTGAGCCAGAAATCACGATCAACGTCAGCTTCAACTTTCTTCAAAGGAAGGCCCGTTGCTTCTGCAAAGATTTTATTCAACCGTGTACGCATTTGAACAATTTGTTCAGCTTGAATATTAATATTTGTCGCATCACCACGCACACCGCCACTTGGTTGGTGCAACAAAAACCGTGTATTTGGCAATGCAAAACGGTTTTCCTTATCCGCCGCAACATAAATAAGCGCACCAGCACTAGCCACCCAACCTGTTCCTAACATTTTGACCGTAGGTTTAATAAATTTGATTGTGTCATGGATCATATCGCCTGATTCAACATGCCCGCCTGGGGAAGAAACAATCACTGTGATTGGGTCATCAGAAACATGTGCCATTGCCATAAGGCGCTCACATACTTCCCGAGCCATTTCCTGATTTACTTCGCCTGTAACAAAAACCGTACGCGCTTCAAACAACGCTTTGGTTACCTGACTTTCAGATTTGGTTTGTTTATTGTCGCTGTCCATCCTGCAATCCACTTCTTCCATACATAAATTGATCTGTTTAGTTAGTTACTCAATATCCGAAACTTCACCACTCTCGCCGTGCACACGCGCAGCGAGTGCTGCAGCCATAAATGGATCAAGGTCACCGTCTAATACTTTGTCAGGCTGACTTGATTCCTCTGCCGTACGTAAGTCTTTTACCATTTGATATGGTTGCAACACATAAGACCTGATCTGGTGTCCCCAGCCAATTTCGGTTTTTTGTGCATTGACAGAATTTGCTTCTTCTTCTCGGCGGCGCAACTCTTCTTCGTATAAGCGCGCTTTCAACATGCTCATGGCTTCTGCACGGTTTTTATGCTGTGAACGCTGGTTTTGACACTGAACCACAATACCAGATGGTTGGTGGGTTATCCTCACTGCACTATCCGTTGTGTTCACATGCTGACCACCTGCGCCTGAGGCGCGGTATGTATCAACCTTCAAGTCGCTTTCTGCAATTTCGATATCGATTGAATCGTCAATAACCGGATACACCCAAACAGAAGCAAAACTGGTATGCCTTCGGGCGTTACTGTCATACGGCGAAATACGAACCAAGCGATGCACGCCTGATTCTGTTTTCAGCCATCCATAGACATCTTCGCCCTTAATTTGCAGCGTTGCCGTTTTGATGCCCGCTTCTTCTCCGGGCATATATTGAACAGTATCTACTTTATAGCCGCGCTTTTCGGCCCACCGCGCGTACATCCGCAGTAACATATTGGCCCAGTCTTGACTTTCGGTTCCACCTGCACCTGAATGGATTTCGATATAGGCATCGTTGGCGTCAGCTTCACCAGACAATAACGCTTTAAGCTCTGACTTTTTGGCCTTTTCAGCTAGCATAGTCAGCTGCTCAAGCGCTTCAGCTTCCATATCTTCATCGCCGTCCATTTCAGACAACTCAATGATTTCAACTGTGTCAGCTAAATCCTGCTCAATCTCAACAACCGCTGTGATCGAGTCGTCAAGGCGTGTACGCTCACGCATGAGTTTCTGCGCGTTTTGTGGATCGTTCCAGAGATCCGGGTCTTCAGCAAGGGCGTTTAGCTCCTCAAGCCGTAAGTTTGCCTGATCCCAGTCAAAGATGCCTCCTCAGCAGCGCCATCGACTGCTTGAGTTGGTCAACGGTTGCCTCAGCTTCCGCACGCATAAACAAATCCCTCTTCTTATACAGCGTATCAGTAGATACCACCTGTACCTTTTCGAATTGAGCTTTTTGTTTTACCGATTGGGAGCGAACCGTCAAGCACTGCGAGTTGCCCAACACGAGGTTCTGTTCCGGGTTTAAACGCTTCCAGGATAACACGTTTGTCTGCAGCCGTTGCTGGCTCCCCAGTTTCCGCGTTTACACGCACAAGACGAATACCTGATGGTGTCCGAAAAGGCACACCTGGTTGGCCTTCCAGTGCCTCTGCCATAAAGTCCCTGAATACCGGCACAGCAACGCTTGACCCTTCTTCGTTGGGACCAAGAGATCGTGGACGATCAAATCCTGTAAACACGCCAACGACAAGGTCTGGAGAAAAACCAACAAACCATGCATCTAACGAATCATTGGTTGTTCCGGTCTTGCCAGCAAGAGGTTTACCAATAACTCGAATTTTACGCCCTGTGCCATTTTGAACAACACCTTGCATCATCGAAACAAGTTGATATGCCGTCAGAGGATCAATCACCTGCCCGCGATCATCAGGGATTGGTGGTTCATTTAATGTTTGTCCCCAATCCAGTGCACACGCATTACATACGCGTTCATCATGGCTGAATATTGTACGACCGCGGCGGTCCTGAATCCGGTCAATAAGCGCTGGCGTTATCTTCTTACCGCCGTTAACCAGCATTCCGTATGCAGCAGTAAGTTTCATCAAGGATACTTCACCAGCGCCTAGGCTTGCCGCCAAGGTTGGCTCTACATTTCCATGAAGCTCAAACTTACGCGCATAGTCCATCACAGCATTCACGCCTAAATGCTGTGCTAATCGAACTGTCATCAGGTTTCGCGACTTTTCGATACCTAAGCGCAACGTGCTCGGGCCATAAAATTTATCAGAGCTGTTTTTAGGTTTCCATTTACCAAGCCCCTGCCCTTGATCAATTACGAACGGCGCATCAAGAACCAAGCTAGAAGGCGTAAAACCTCGGTCCAGGCCTGCAGCATAAACAAAAGGCTTGAATGCAGAGCCGGGCTGCCGCTCCGCCTGCGTAGCGCGGTTATATTCGCTTGTATTGTAATCAAAACCACCAGCCATCGCGAGCGTGCGGCCTGTGTGAGGGTCCATTGCAACAAGCGCCCCTTGGATCTCAGGAATTTGCCTTAGCCCAAATATGGGCAAAATTGTAATTTCGCGACCACGCACATCGTAAAAATCGCGAATCGCCAAAGATGGAACATCGGGCAATGCTTCAACAGCAATCAGGTCCCCCATGCCCAGTACTTCACCTATGTCAGCCACTTTAGGGCCAAGGCGCTCGCCTTCACGCCATGCACGTGCCCATGTCACCTCTTCAAATGGAATGAAGCCATATGCACCTGTTTTAAACCCTACAACTGCACCTTCTGCTCGCACTTCGTGTACAACAGCCAATTGCCATGTTGGTATACCTAAAGATACTTTTTCAGCCGTTAACCGCTCTTGCCAGTCACTATCAACAGCCAAGCGGCCGATGGGACCACGCCAGCCATGGCGACGATCATACGCTATAAGACCTTCTCGGAGGGTTCGTTCAGCAATTGCCTGCAATCGGGGCTCCAAGGATGTCCGTACAGATAGACCACCTTCATAAAGTGACTTATTACCGTACATGCGGGAAACTTGTCGCCGCACTTCTTCTGCGAAATACCCTGCTTCAAACCGGGCATCCCCTTCGCGGCGACGCATAACCAGATCTTCACTCAGTGCTGCTTGATACGCCTCTTCATCGATATGCCCCAATATGCGCATGCGTGACAGTACCCAGTCACGCCTGCCAACTGCTCGTGCTTTACGGCGAACCGGATGGTAATTATTAGGGGCTTTTGGCAACGCTGCCAGAAAAGCCATTTCCGCAGTGGTTAATTCGTTAAGAGATTTATTAAAATAATTAAGTGCCGCAGCGGCAACACCGTATGATCGATTGCCAAAATAAATTTCATTGAGATAGAGCTCAAGAATACGGTCTTTAGAAAAAGCGCGTTCAATCCTAAGCGTAAGGATCATTTCTTTAATTTTACGGTCTAGCTTTTGATCAAGTGTCAGCAAAAATGTCCGCGCTGTCTGTTGGGTAATGGTTGAACCACCTTGTAATGGGCGCCCTTGAATAACATTCATGACATTCCGAATATTACCGCGAACCATCCCCATATAATCAAGGCCATCATGCTGATAGAAATTTTTATCTTCTGCAGACAAAAAAGCATTTATCAGTTGTTCCGGCACAGCTTCGATTGGCACAAATAGCCGTTGTTCTTTGGCGAACTCGGTTAACAAACTGCCGTCCCCGGCGTGAATACGCGTAACAACAGAAGGTTCATAATTCGCTAACTGCCGGTAATCCGGTAAATCGCGGCCATAATGAACAATTGCCCAAAACACAACACCGACAACAGCGAGAACGCCAACGCTACCAGCAATGAAAGCAAACTTGACAAGTCGCTTCCATAAAGGCTTACGCATCTTTGTTTCTTTCTGACTTATGTCAGCTTTATTTTCACTATCTGGCATAGGCGTTTATTCGTCATTCCATTCGCCAACAGGCGCAAATCTATCACTATACCTCATGGCAAGTAATTGTGACCTATATATGGCAGCTATCGTGCATTTGTATTGAGTTCAGCAAAGTAACGATCAATAGCTCGACGTACAGCTTGCGCAATACGCCGTTGCCCATTTTTACTGTTAAGAAAGCGGGCATTTGTTTTATTAGTCAAATATCCAGCTTCGAGCAGCACAGAAGGTACATCAGGCGCTTTCAGCATACCTAGATTAGCAAACCTATGGGCACGCCTAAGCATTGGTACATCTGTTCGCATTTCGGAAACCAATATTTCAGCAAACTGGGCCGAATAGTTAAGTGTTTCGCGCTGTGCTAAATCGATCAAAATACCAGTGAGTGTATCATCTGTCGCATCAAGGTCGAGGCCTGCAATAAGGTCCGATTTATTTTCTCGCGCTGCCAAACGTTCTGCTTCTTTGTCCGATGCGTTCTCAGACAAATTATAAACACTACCGCCGTTAACTTTAGGGTTTTGTATAGAGTCAGCATGAATACTAATAAATAGATCAGCCTTATGGCGGCGCGCGATCCGGAAACGTTCTCGTACTTTGTGAAAAATATCCCGGTCTCGCGTCAAGTGAACCTCATAGCGACCTGTTTTATTGAGCTCATCCCGAATAGCGCGGGCAATCTTGAGCGTTATAACTTTTTCATGAACACCAATAACACCTAAATTTCCAGGGTCTGGCCCGCCATGCCCAGGATCAAGCACAATAACGCGCTTTCCAGCAGCACGGCGACGCGGGCTGGCAATTTCAGGTGTTGCGCGCGTAACTACTGCAGGGCGTTCTGGCTTACTTGAAGCAACCGCTTGCAGAAATTTACTTCTACTTTCTTTCTTAATATCAATTACATAACGCGGCCCAGACCCACGGCCTGCTGGCAAAGAAAAGGCATTTGCAACAACGGCAGGCTGCTTTAAATCCAGCACGATGCGATATGTATCATCTGAGAAAAGGCCATGCCTATAGCCATCAACGACACCTATAGGCTTGACGTCCGCTTTACCTTTCCATGATGCATTGGGCAGATCAATAACAATACGATATGGGTCTGCCAGCATGAACACTGAAGGGCTGGTTGTACCAGACAAGTCGATAACAAAGCGTGTTGCCGAAGCGTTTTCACCGAAACGCACGCCCTCAACATCTACGCTGCTGGCGGCGCTTATAGATGCTTGCACAAATATTACAGTTAGCAAAACAACTATGTGTCGGATCATAGCGGTAAAGTTTTTCTCAGCGCGTGTCATGTATTGCCGTCCTTATGCACGTACTTTTAGCGGCTTTCTTTCGTATATAACCCACTTTATTGGGTTATTAATACACCCTAATACTAAATATGCGATGAACCGATCTCAAGGAAAAGCGTTTACAACGCTAATTCCTTGTATTTTTTTTACAATAGCCGGTCAGCAGTGCATCTTTTTTGTCACGTATAATGGCAATGGTTGCAAACAATTCGATTGTAATAGCCGGATTTGTAACCTATCGTGATTTTGTGAGTTTACTGACTTGCCGCGTAAAGCGGCGGGTCACTGCTTTGGCGAAACGACAGAATATAGCGACGCAATACGCGGTCGCGCCGTTTGTACCAAAGCAAAAAAGGATAAAAACAGCGATGGCCAAATGGCTATGCTTACTTGTTATTACGCTTATAACCCGCATAACTGATGTTTTGCGACGTATGGTTTCGTGCGTTAATAATTTTATTTTTATCCTCTCCACCCCTCAAATTATTAGAATTTCGGCTACTGCCAGCGTCCCCCAAATCATTGGGCACGAGACGAAGCAACACGCCGTTTGGAGTACATTTTTATGTCAACACGTATGCTTATTGATGCACGTCACAAGGAAGAGACGCGCGTTACAGTGGTTAAGGGTAGCCGCGTAGAGGAATTTGACTACGAATCTGCCACAAAACGCCCCTTAAAAGGCAATATATACCTCGCTCGCGTTACGCGCGTAGAACCTTCTCTACAGGCAGCTTTCGTTGAATACGGCGGCAATCGGCATGGTTTTCTTGCTTTCAGTGAAATCCACCCTGATTACTACCAAATTCCGGTTGAAGATCGGGAAGAGTTGCTTGAGGCAGAAACAAAGGCTGCTCTTGAGCGCTCAAAAGAGTTTGACGCCGCTGTCGAAAGCGAAATTGAAACCGAAACAGTTAAACCTGTAAGCGATGATGATGACGACCTAGCAGATGCACCGGAGATTGTTGATCCAGAAAATCTGGATGCTGACATCCCAGACGATGAATCCGAAGAGAAAAAAGCAACATCCGCAATTGATGAAAGTGACGAAGCTGATCGCGACGCCGAGATAGCTGAAGCAGCCGCACGCCGTCAAGCAATGAGAGCTTTAAAGCGTAAGTACAATATTCAGGAAGTAATAAAACGCCGTCAGGTACTTCTTATTCAGGTTGTCAAAGAGGAACGTGGTAATAAAGGCGCTGCGTTAACGACATACCTCTCGCTCGCAGGGCGTTACTGCGTGTTAATGCCCAACAGTACACATGCTGGTGGCATTAGCCGGAAAATTTCCAACGCTTCCGACCGGCGCAATCTTAAAAAGATCATTTCATCTCTGGAAGTGCCGGAAGAAATGGGACTGATTGTGCGTACAGCAGGAATGGCGCGTACAAAATCCGAGATCAAGCGCGATTATGATTACCTGCTTCGTTTATGGAACGGTATTCGCGACTTAACACTTAAGTCAGTTGCACCGACACTTGTTTACGAAGAAGGTAACTTGATTAAACGTACAATTCGAGACCTGTACACACGTGATATTGATGAAATTCTCGTTGAAGGCGAAGATGGCTATAAAGCAGCAAAAGACTTCATGAAGCTTTTGATGCCAAGTCACGCCAAGAAAGTTCAAAACTACAAAGACCCCATCCCACTATTCCATCGCTATCAAGTGGAAAACCATCTGGAAGCAATGTTCCAGCCTATCGTTCAATTACGATCAGGTGGATATATTGTAATTAATCCTACTGAAGCCTTGATTTCGATTGATGTGAACTCTGGACGCGCGACCAAAGAACACAATATTGAAGAAACAGCTCTGAAAACAAACATGGAAGCCGCTGAAGAAGTGGCGCGTCAACTGCGTTTGCGCGACATGGCTGGACTTGTTGTTATTGACTTTATCGACATGGAGCAACGCTCAAACAATCGTTCAGTTGAACGGCGTATGAAAGAAGTGTTGAAGTCGGACCGCGCCCGCATTCAAGTTGGTCGAATTTCCGGATTTGGTTTGATGGAGATGTCACGGCAACGCTTGCGCTCCAACCTTTTAGAAATTTCCATGGAAACATGCTCTGTCTGTGCCGGGACAGGCATCGTTCGGTCTATTGAATCTGCTGCCTTGATGGCTTTACGTCAGCTTGAAGAAGAAGGCATCAGGACACGTAGTGCCGTTGTCCGCGTTGCTCTATGCCCCGAAGTTGCGGTTTATCTTCTGAATAAAAAACGCAAAATACTGTCTGACCTCGAGACACAATATGACTTCGAAATTGAAGTATTGTCGCGCACCAGCATGGGGCCATCAGACATTGAAATAACACGAGAAGCCGGAAGCGAAGCTAAAGCGCCGAGCACTGCTATTTCAGCATTGAAACCTGACACAGATACAGAAGACACCAATACTGCTGAAAAAGAGCCCTCACTACCAACACACAAAGATGAAGACGAAGACGATCGGCCTAAACGCAAACGCCGTCGTCGTCGTCGTCGTCGTCGCGGTAGCTCAGACGATAATCAGAATGAACAAAATTCTATGCCTTCAGAAGGCAGGGAAACAGATGATAATGCAGAAACCAAAGACGATTCTGCGCCAGATGTTCCTAGCAACGACGAAAAAAGCGATGAAAACCGCGAACGTTCAAGGCGCCGCCGTGGTAGCCGTGGTGGTCGCCGACGCAATGCCTCGAAAGATGCTTCGAATTCAGCTGAGACAACAGTTTCTGCTGATATAGAGCAAAGCGATGCAACGCAGGTTAGTCAACCTACTGGTGATAATGCCTCTGTTGCTGATGATACGAATGAAAAACCACGCCGCCGTCGTCGTCGGGTACGTAAACCAGATAGTGAAAATACTGAGATACCGACGCCTACAGAAGCAAGTGACGCTGAAACCGATGAAAAAACAAGCAAACCAAGACGCGGTCGTCCACGCAAAGTAGCCTCTGAAAGCGTTAGCGAACCTTCAGCAAAAGAAAGTGTTTCTCCACAGCCTGACGCTGAGGACAAAAAGCCACGCCGGCGGACACGAAAGGCAACTGCCGACAAGCCAGCTGTGGATGAAGTTAAAGTTGAAAAAACTGAATCATCCGAGAAGAAGCCACGTACACGCAAGAAAAGCGTTGGAGAACCAGCTGAAGGCGAGGCAACCAACAGCGACGACAAACCAAAAACACGGCGTCGCAGAAGTAGCCCGGTAAAAACTTCTTCAAAAACAACGGACGCTGAAGTGAAAACCGAACCGAAGAAAACAGCGACACGTAAAACAGCTGCCAACACTAAAAGCGATAGCCCAACATCAGCAGGCGCTGGCGCTTCAAGTGACACTGATGGCCAACCAAAACGTAAAGGTTGGTGGCAAAGAACGTTCGGCTAGAAAAGAAAATCATAGTATAAATACAAAACGCGGCAGGTAATTCTGCCGCGTTTTGTTATTGTGCAAGACCTTGTATGCCGCAGAATTACCTTATTTGGTTCACACCCTTGTTAGATGATATTCATTGACGGTTAATGCCGCGCGGCATAGCTTCACAATCAAAATGGAGTGTATCTTGTTTAAGGCTATACAACAGCTTTTAGTCGCAGCTTTGGCAACGTTTGTACTAACAGTGCAAGCCTCGTCGCAATCACTGCTGCGCGATGCGGAAACAGAGGCATTCCTCCGGCGTTCCTCTTACCCGATCTTTAAAGCGGCAGGTCTTAATCCTCAATCAGTTCATATGTATCTTTTGAATGAAAATTCAATCAATGCATTTGTTACTGGTGGTCAAAATATCTTCATCCATTCCGGATTAATACTTGCAGCCGATGACGTAGATGAATTTATCGGCGTGATTGCCCACGAGACATGCCATATTGCCTGTGGGCATAGATTACGCCGTGGTGACGCTGCAGCAAACGCAGGTACTTTCAGCATCCTTTCTTTGGTACTCGGCGCCGCAGCAATAGCTGCTGGCGGCGCAGATGCAGGCCTAGCCATTTTAGGCGCTGGTCAATCTGTAGCGCGTGGACAGTTTTTAGCACACACACGCGGTGAGGAAGCAGAAGCTGATATAACCGGTGCAAAATACTTGGATGAAGTAGGACGATCATCATCCGGCATGATTCGTTTCTTTGACAAGTTACGTGATCAAGAGATATTGGCACAGGTTAGACAAGACCCATATGTGCGCAGTCACCCGTTGAACAGTGCCCGAATTACCAACCTTCGCGAAGACGGCCAAAATCGTGTTCACTTCAATACTCCACCAGACCCTGCTCTGAATGATTTATTCTACCGACTGCAAGCAAAGCTGGAAGGCTATTTGGCACGCCCCGTTCAGACATTACGCAAATATCCGCCATCAGATACCAGTATTCGTGCAAGATATGCACGCGTTTATGCGTACCACCGTTCTCTGGAGTGGGATCTGGCGCTGGAGGAAGCTGACGCACTCATTACTGCAGAGCCTTTAAACCCTTATTTTCATGAAATTAAAGGTCAAATTCTGTTTGAAAATGGCCGTATCGAAGAAGCTGTCCCCGTATTGCAATATGCCGTTGACCTTGCGCCAAATGAGCCACTTATTGCTACAGCACTTGGGCAAGCACTTGTATCATTCGAAGACCCGGAACGTATGAGGCAAGCATTGCCCATCCTTGAAAATGCGACACGAATTGACCGCGGTAACAGTTTTGCCTGGTTCAACTTGGCTAAAGCTTATAGCTGGCTGGAGCTACAGCCACAGGCGAGCCTAGCCACAGCAGAGCGCTTTTATTCACTTGGCTCAGCTACACAAGCTGTTATCCACGCGCGAAGAGCCTTGGATGGGTTTGACCGCGGCACACCTGACTGGTTAAGGGCCCAGGATATTCTCATTGCAACAGAAGAAGCCGCAGCACGACAGGAAAGGCAACGTTCAAGACGCCGTCGTCTGCAACAGAAAACTAGTTTTGATCGATTATCGAACTCACTAAAACAAGAGTAAATGGAATGAATTTCTTTAATAAATTATGCTGCATATTAGCGGTAATGCTTACTTTCGCAGTAAACCCCGTTTCTGCACGTCAGACGCCCGTAGACCCGGAAGAGCGCGAAAAAATTGAACAAGTTGTGCAAGAATATATTCTTGAGAACCCTGAAATTATTGCGGTTGCCATTCGTGAGCTACAACGCCGCCAAACATTGGCAAGAATGGCTCCTGGCATTGAAATGTATCGCGACTACCTGGAAAACGACCCTGGAGCAGCCGTTATTGGCAATCCTAACGGGGACGTAACCGTTGTTGAGTTTTTTGACTACCGCTGTGGTTTTTGTCGTCGTCATTTCCCTGAGGTTATGAAACTAGTGCGTGAAGATGGCAACATTCGCTACATACCACGCCAATACCCTATTCTAGACCGGGAAGGTCAAACACCTGTGTCTTTACTTGCCTCAAAAGCAGCTCTTGCTGCCCAAAAACAAGGTAAGTTTGAAGAATTCCATATTGCAACAATGACTTCTCCCGGTTCACTAACTGAAGAAGGGTTATATGATATCGCAGGAAGAATTGGGCTTAACGTCCCTCAGCTAAAAGCAGATATGGAAGATCGTTTAGTCGAAAAGAGTGTGCAAAACACGCTAGCAATCGGACAAGACATCGGCTTCACGGGTACGCCGGGATATATCATTGGTGACGATGTGATATTAGGTGCTGAAGGTTTAGGCCGGTTAAGAGAAGCCGTAAACCGTGCACGCGCGTCAACAGCCAATTCTCGATAAAATTAAAGATTCACTTTAAGAAAAAAGCCGCAAGTTGCGGCTTTTTTTTATTAGATAAGGCCCGAAAGCGGCGAACTTGGGTCCGCATACTTTTTCTTCGGCATGCGCCCTGCCAGATACGCCAAACGCCCACTTTCAACAGCAAGCTTCATTGCTTCAGCCATCATTACTGGCTTTTTAGCATCGGCAATAGCTGTATTCATCAGTACACCGTCACAGCCCAACTCCATTGCAACAGCAGCATCTGATGCAGTACCAACACCAGCATCTACCAGAACCGGCACATGTGCCTGCTCGATCATTAACCTAATTTGCACCGGGTTTTGAATACCAAGGCCAGAACCTATCGGCGCACCAAGCGGCATAATAGCGACACATCCCATGTCTTCCAGTTTTTGAGCAGCGATAGGATCATCGCTGCAATAAACCATAACCTTGAAGCCCTCAGCAATTAGCGTTTCCGTAGCAGAGAATGTTTCCAACATATTGGGGTACAATGTTTTTTGGTCACCCAATACTTCAAGCTTCACCAAATCCCATCCACCCGCTTCGCGTGCAAGCCGTAAGGTTCTCACCGCATCATTTGCTGTAAAGCAGCCTGCCGTATTAGGCAGGTATGTTATGTCTTTGGGATCAAGATAATCGACTAACATTGGTTGATTGGGATCAGAAACATTCACCCTACGCACAGCAACCGTTACAATTTCAGCACCAGATGCAGCCACAGCCGCTGCTGTTTCTTCAAAATCTTTATACTTGCCGGTACCAACAATTAACCGCGAGCTATACTCATTCCCCGCCAACTGCCATGTATCCTGTTTATGTTTAATGTCTTGCTCGGTCACAGTGGGTTACCCTCCACCAATAAAATGTACAATTTCAAGCTGATCACCATCTTCAATCAAGGTTTCATGGAATGTTGACTTGGAAACGATTTCCAAATTGCGCTCCACAGCCACTTTCCTAGGATTAAGCTTCAATGTTTCCAGAAAATCCCAAACCGACAAGCTACGCTCTATAGTACGCTCATCACCATTTACTTTGATTAAAAGAGACAAACCTCAAACCCTTGATCAGCGATCTTACTAACAAATAAAATCACGCGATAATAAAAAATAGTCTTCATGCTTTCCACGCCATGAATATGGCATTATATAGGGGTCTTCAAGCGATCTATCGAGAGAGTGAACCGCTGATGCGAAAAAAAATTATTGTTCTGAACGGCCCTAATCTAAATTTGCTTGGGTCAAGAGAACCTGAAACGTATGGCAGCACTACTCTTGCAGAGATTGAAGCCATGACAAAAGCACATGCACAATCTCTCGAAATAGAGATCGACTTTCGTCAGACAAATATCGAAGGCACACTTGTTGACTGGATTCAAGATGCCGGAGAAACAGCTGATGGCGTAATTCTCAACGCCGCAGCTTACACACACACTTCCATTGCTGTTCATGATGCGATAAGCGCAATCAAAACGCCGGTAGTTGAGGTACATCTATCTAATATTTTCGCACGCGAAGAATACCGCCATCATTCATTTGTTTCAGATGTTGCTGCTGGCGTAATCTGCGGTTTTGGTGCAACAGGATATATCCTTGCAGTAGACGCATTGGCGGCTATGCTGCAACGCAAATAATAGTTTTAGGCTAAAGGGGGCCAACTCATGTCAAAAATTCAAGATTATAAAGAGCTTATCCGCGAGCTTGCTGAGCTACTTGACAAGTCAACACTATCAGAAATCGAAGTTGAAGAAGATGATTTCCGAATCCGCGTTGCTCGTGAAGTGCCTAGTGCCGTGAGCTATAGCGCACCCGCAGCCCCTGCCCCTGCACACGTAGCGCATGCAGCCCCTGCCGCACCTGCGACTGCGGCACCAGCAGCAGAAGCAGCCGCTACAGCATCAGACCATCCAGGTATGGTGCCATCACCAATGGTTGGCACTGCGTACGCATCTCCGAGCCCAGATGCCGCCGCATTCATTAAGGTGGGCGATAGCGTCAAAAAAGGCGACACCATTCTGATTATCGAAGCGATGAAAGTAATGAACCAAATCGCAGCACCTGCGTCAGGAACAATTAAAGAGATCCTTTTCGCGGACGCACAGCCCGTCGAATTTGGTCAACCCCTTTGTATTATTGAGTAAGGACCGCAGTCATGCTTAAAAAGGTTCTCATTGCCAACCGCGGCGAGATTGCGCTGCGCATTCATCGTGCTTGTCACGAAATGGGCATCAAGACTGTCGCCATTCACTCAACTGCTGATGAAGATGCAATGCATGTTCGCTTAGCAGATGAAAGCGTCTGTGTGGGTCCGCCCGCTTCAGTGGACAGTTACTTGAACATGCCAGCTATTCTTACTGCAGCAGAAATAACTGGCGCTGACGGTATCCACCCAGGATATGGCTTTTTGTCAGAAAATGCTCGATTTGCTGAAATTGTTGAAGAACATGGCATCGCATTCATTGGTCCATCAGCTGATCATATCCGCACCATGGGCGACAAGATCACAGCAAAAGACACAGTTAAAGCGCTTGGTATCCCCGTGGTACCTGGCTCAGATGGTGGTATCACAGACGACGAGGAAGCATTCCGCGTTGTTAAAGAAATTGGATTGCCGGTTATTATTAAAGCGTCATCAGGCGGCGGCGGTCGCGGTATGAAGATTGTTCGCGAAGAAAGCGAACTGTCCAGCGCATTAACAGCCTGCCGGAAAGAATCAAAAGCCGCATTTGGTGACGATGCCGTTTACATTGAAAAATTCCTGCTTAAACCGCGTCATATCGAGTTTCAATTGATTGGTGATAAACACGGAAACTGTATCCATCTCGGTGAACGCGATTGTTCATTACAGCGTCGGCACCAAAAAGTGCTGGAAGAAGCCCCCTCACCTGTTATCGATGATGAAACACGCGAACGTATGGGCGGCATCATCTCCAAGGCAATGGCCAATCTGGGATATGCAGGTGCTGGGACAATCGAGTTCTTGTATGAAGATGGTGAGTTCTACTTCATTGAAATGAACACACGTGTTCAGGTTGAGCATCCTGTAACAGAAATGATTACGGGTATTGATATTGTACGCGAACAAATTCGCGTAGCATCGGGCGAGAAGCTATCATATACGCAAGATATGGTGCGTTTCTTTGGCCATGCGATTGAATGCCGCATTAATGCAGAGCATCCTTTTACATTTGTACCAAATCCAGGAACGGTGACACAGTATCATCCACCTGGAGGTTTGAACGTCCGGTGCGACAGCGCAGTATATGCTGGTTATAAAATACCGCCTTATTATGACAGCATGATCGCAAAACTTATCGTATCAGGTTACACACGTGAAGGCTGCCTTCTACGTTTGAAACGTTCACTTGGCGAATATGTAATTGACGGCGTTACCACAACAATTCCATTACATATGGCTTTAATGGAAAATGAAGACTTCCAGAGTGGCGATTATGATATTCACTGGCTGGAAAAATTTCTTGAAAACAAAGTGGAATAACCACCTACCAAGCGAAAGTTCAGGCGTATGACTACGCAAGAGATTACGCCTGAATTAATTTTAAACGCTTATGCCTCCGGCATATTTCCTATGGCAGATAGCCGTACGGACAATGATATGTTCTGGGTGGACCCTCCCGAGCGAGGTATTTTACCATTAGATAGCTTTCATGTTTCCCGCTCTCTGAAAAAAGCCGTTCGTCATGATATTTTTGATGTAACAGCGAACAAGGCTTTCCAACAAGTTGTAGAAAGCTGCGCACAATCATACAAAGATCGTGAGCAAACGTGGATTAGCAAAACGATAGAAGAGCTATACTGCGAGTTACACAGATATGGATTCGCACATTCAATTGAATGCTGGCTTAACGGTAAGCTTGTAGGCGGGCTCTACGGTGTGTCCCTACAAGGCGCATTCTTTGGTGAAAGCATGTTTCATATCGAGCCTAACGCCAGCAAAGTTGCTTTGGTACATCTGGTCGCTCGTCTTAAATTTGGTGGGTTTGAATTGCTTGACACGCAATTTGGTACCGAACATTTAGCTCAGTTTGGTGTTATTGAAATTCCTAGAAAAGAATACCGCACACGACTGGACAAGGCACTTGCAAATAGCGATGCAAGCTTTTCAACACTTCAACCTGATGTTGCTGGTGAAAGAGCCTTGCAATTGATCACCCAAATATCATAAACGGCATGTTCAAGCGCATTCAATGATGGGCTGGAAGCTACCATCCACCCTTCAAAAACACGTTCATAATTACCTGTGCGCTTAAGATCATCAATCTCAAGATATGCGAACGTTTCTGGTGGTTGAATCGGTGGTCTTGTTCGGCAGTATTTTGCGCGGATAGTTAACGTACCAAATGTTGTTTCGGCTCCAACAGCCAGTTCAATTTCAGTAATACGCGCCGTTATCTTATCCAGGGCACGCAGTAGTACAATTTCACCAGATTGACTTTCCAATTCTGATGGCTGGATAATATTACGGTTAGATTGAAGGGTTAACGCGGGGTATGATACAATTATCAAGCTACCAAGCCATGCAATGAGTATTACATATGCTTTATTGAGGCTTGTCATCTCCGCCTCCGTAGATGAATTTTCCAATTAGCCCAAGCAAATCAACAGCATCTTGCGTTTCACTAATCTCGTCACCATCCAGCAATGTTTCTTCCATGCCACCCGGTGATAAATTCATGTAAGTTCCGCCCAGCAATCCTTCAGCAGTAACGGCAGCTGCAGTATCCGCAGGCAAAATGACCCCTGCGTCTACCGAAAACTTTACCACAGCCTGATAAGTTTTGGGGTCGAGCTTACTCTCTACAATGGTACCAACCTTGATACCAGCCATGCGCACATCGCTGCCAACGCCTAATCCATCGATACGATCAAAACGTGCGGAAAGTATGTATCCGTCAGACGATGCCATATCTGTGCGTTCATACGCAAAGACAAGAAACCAGCCTGCAACAAGCAACACGAGCGCACCAATAAGCGATTCGACTAAATTGCTAGACATAAAATTTCCATGTACTTTTATTTACAGTTTGCTGAATTACAGCGCGATACGTTGTTTGCAGAAATATCTATTTACTGCGTAACTGGTTCATAACTTATTCTGGACGCCATGCTTCATAGTCTGAAGCTGTAGCCTGGCGTTGCCCTTGGCCCTTGAGCGGTGCGTATGCTTGTTGAGTGCCTGTTAAGTTAGGAATGTGTTCTTTTTCCCAGGGCTTCACTGTCAGCGGTCTTTCAACTGGCGTTTCGTCAACCGTGTAATGTAACCAGCCATGCCAATCAGCAGGAACACGGGATGCTTCTACAGGGCCATTTTTATATATAACCCAACGCTTACGACCATTTTTCTCGCGGTAATAAGTATTACCTTGATCATCTTCGCCTACCTTTACGCCTTTGCGGCTGGTAAAGATAAGGGTGCCAAATGTAGCACTATTCCACCAAGTAAATATGGGGGAAGAAAAAAATTTAGAAATCAAGCCGCTCATAACAAATATCCGCTATCAACAAAATTATATTCATTCGTGACCATACACCATGTCATTCACTGGTTAACCACAAACTTGAAACAGGCGTTTATCATGTTTGTTTGGCAAGGGAAAGCCAAGGGCCCTTACTAATTACGATTCTCTCGTAAAATGGTTAATTTTCTAACCATAATAGCTAAATCGTAATTCCACATGTTTATCGTCGTAATGTGCACAGATTAAGGCAAATTTCAACGACTCAAGAGCGATCAACGATTCGTGAAGTAACCAGTTGTACCTTGCCTAGTGTCAACCACAACATATTGAAAATATACCTTGTGCAACAGCCTTTTTAACACATAAACTTGTGCCAAGAAGATGCAACACTACTATATATAGAAGTGTTGCGGGGCATTTATTGTGGCGATTTCAATTTAGGAAAGCTCACTCAAACCCGTCATATATGACAGATTTGACCAATAGTGTTGTGCCCCAAACTACAATAATTTGTATGGGGAAATACTATGCGTATAGAGCGCCGTTTCACAAAAAATCAGCCTTGCCCATATGCGGCAATGGAATGGCGCAGCGCTGTTAGCGAAATCCGAAATCCAGACGGTACAACAGTATTTCATATGGACGGCGTTGAAGTGCCTGACAACTGGAGTCAGGTGGCGACAGATATTATTGCGCAAAAATACTTTCGCAAAGCTGGCGTACCTCAAGCACTAAAACCGGTAAAAGAGAAAGATGTCCCTAGCTGGCTTTGGCGCATGGAAGCCGACAAGAAAGCCTTGGCATCAATGCCCGAAGATAAACGGTACGGCAGCGAAAAAAGCAGCAAGCAAGTTTTTGACCGCCTAGCTGGCACCTGGACATATTGGGGCTGGAAAGGTGGCTATTTTGATGCAGAAGAAGATGCGCGTACTTTCTTTGATGAAATGCGCTTTATGCTCGCCTCACAAATGGCTGCACCTAATAGCCCACAATGGTTTAACACAGGCCTGCATTGGGCATACGGCATTGATGGTCCGGCACAAGGGCATCACTATGTTGATTTTAAAACCGGCAAACTAACGCGATCAAAAAGCTCTTACGAACATCCACAACCGCACGCATGCTTTATCCAGTCTGTTGCTGACGATCTGGTAAATGAAGGCGGCATTATGGACCTGTGGACACGGGAAGCCCGCCTTTTTAAATATGGCTCCGGTACAGGGTCAAACTTCTCTCATATTCGAGGTTCGGATGAAAGCTTGTCTGGTGGTGGTCATTCTTCTGGGCTTATGAGCTTTCTAAAAATTGGAGACAGGGCAGCTGGCGCTATCAAGTCTGGTGGAACAACACGCCGTGCCGCCAAAATGGTCGTTGTGGATATTGACCATCCCGATGTTGAAGAGTTCATCAACTGGAAAGTGATTGAAGAGCAAAAAGTTTCTGCTCTGGTTTCAGGCTCCAAGCTCAATGAACTACATCTCAATCGCATTATGAAAGCATGTCACGAAGCGAAACCTGACCTTGGTGATGCTGCATTTGAACCAAAGAATAATTCCTCTCTAAAACAAGAGATCATTGCGGCACGTAAAGTGATGATTCCTGAAAACTACGTGCAACGCGTTATTCAGTTTGCCAAACAAGGCTACGACTCAATTGATTTCAAAACATATGACACTGATTGGGACTCTGATGCTTATCTAACCGTATCTGGTCAAAACTCAAATAACTCCATTCGCGTTACCGACGACTTTATGCGTGCCATCAACACAGATGGTGATTGGTCTTTTATACGCAGAAATGATGGGTCTATACAGCGTACGGTTAAAGCAAAAGACTTGTGGCGTGATGTTGGTCACGCTGCCTGGGCTTGCGCAGACCCGGGCATTCAATTTCATACAACAATCAATGACTGGCATACGTGCCCTGAATCTGGTGCAATAAGAGCATCCAATCCCTGCTCCGAATATATGTTTCTGGACGACACAGCCTGTAATCTTGCGTCATTGAACCTCATGACCTTCCGTAACGTGGACGGTACATTTGCGGTAGAGAACTTCAAACACGGCGTGCGTTTGTGGACTATGGTTCTTGAAATTTCAGTTCTCATGGCACAGTTCCCGTCCAAAGAGATCGCTCAACTATCATATGAATACCGCACACTCGGTATAGGGTACGCGAACATCGGCGGCCTGCTAATGAGCATTGGCTTGTCATATGACAGCGAAGATGGTCGTGCACTATGTGGCGCTATCACGGCATTAATGACCGGTGAAAGCTATGCAACAAGCGCTGAAATGGCATCTGAGCTTGGTTCTTTCCCGGGCTATGAAAAAAATAAAGATCATATGCTGCGTGTTATTCGCAACCACCGCCGCGCTGCGTATGGTCAGAGTGATGGTTATGAAAACTTAAATACTAACCCTGTTCCATTAGACATTGCCAATTGCCCTGATCAATTGATCACTGTTGCCGCTGCCGATGCATGGGACCGTGCGCTTGAGATTGGTGAGCAGCACGGATATCGCAATGCGCAGTCATCTGTGATTGCACCAACAGGCACAATTGGCCTGGTGATGGACTGCGATACCACTGGAATTGAACCAGACTTTGCTCTGGTAAAATTCAAAAAGCTCGCCGGTGGCGGTTACTTTAAAATTATTAACCGCGTGGTGCCACAAGCATTGAAGGTTCTTGGTTATACCGAAGAACAGGCGAAAGAAATCGAAGGGTATGCGGTTGGTCATTCAACGCTGAAGAATGCGCCTGCGGTAAATCATAAATCACTCTTGTCAAAAGGTTTTACAAACCGGGAAATAGACCTGATTGAGGCGCAACTAAAGAACGCGTATGACATTAAGTTTGTATTCAATCATTGGACGCTGGGTGAAGAGTTCTGCAAGAATGTTCTTGGTTTAACTGACGAGCAACTGGGCGATTACACATTCGATTTGCTGGCAGCTATTGGCTTCAGCAAAGCCGACATCGAAGCTGCAAACATTTATTGCTGCGGAGCAATGACACTTGAAAAAGCACCGCATCTAAAAGAAGAACATTACAGCGTATTTGATTGCGCGAACCCTTGCGGCAAAATTGGTAAACGCTCGCTTTCATGGGAAAGTCACATTCGCATGATGGCCGCAGCTCAACCATTTATTTCTGGTGCTATCTCAAAAACCATCAACATGCCAAATAGTGCCAATGTTGATGAATGCATGGCGGCATATGAACTCAGTTGGTCACTTGCCCTTAAGGCCAACGCATTATACCGGGACGGTTCTAAACTTAGTCAACCGCTTAGTGCCGCGTTGCTTGACGACGAGGACCTGACTGAAACTATTGAAGACAAATCTCTTGCCGAGCGCGCAGAGATTGTGACTGAAAGAATTGTTGAACGAATTGTTGAAGTAGAGAGAGCAGCTAGTGTTAAGCGCAATCGTTTGCCTGAACGCCGGAAGGGTTACACACAAAAAGCGATTGTTGGCGGTCATAAAGTCTACTTGCGAACCGGAGAATATGATGACGGCTCTGTTGGTGAAATCTTCATTGATATGCACAAAGAAGGCGCCGCGTTCCGTTCACTTATGAATAACTTCGCAATTGCTATTTCAATTGGCCTTCAATACGGCGTACCACTTGAAGAGTTTGTCGATGCATTCACATTCACGCGTTTCGAGCCATTCGGTCGTGTTGAAGGAAATGATTCGATCAAAATGTCTACATCATTGCTTGATTATATCTTCCGCGAACTTGCAATCTCCTACCTGGGCCGTGATGACCTTTCACACGCAACACCAGCGGACCTGCAGCATGACACAACTGGCCGTGGGGACAAAAATGACGGCTTGCCTACACTAGATGAAGATGTTTCCGAGGCCCTGGAGCGTGTTCAAAAACTCGCTTCCACGGGATATGTACGTGGCAGTAACCTGGTTGTTTTGAAAAACAAGACCAAAACAAAATCACCCAAGAAAACCAAAGAAAATGAGCTTGAGACAGTTATGGCTGCAACAGGCACGTCTGGAGCTGCATCAATTGAGATTGCATCCGCAATGAAAAACGGAGCGACAGACGCAACAACACATGCGCGCACCGAAGCACGCATGAAAGGGTACGAAGGGGACGCCTGCGGAGAATGCGGCAATTTCACCCTCGTTCGTAATGGAACGTGCATGAAATGTGATACATGCGGTGGTACGAGTGGGTGCAGCTAGCGCTCACCAACCGTTTATAGATTATGATTCTACCACCCACTAACCCGTCCCTGTGGGTGGTCATCTTGGGGAAGGTTCGCCTTCCCCTTTTTTACAACTTAAGCGAAAATAATTAACGAAATCACGGCTTCATTTACCAAATATTTACCCACTTGAATGATAGTGTAGTGAACATCAGTAAGTTTCCGCTGATAAAGCGTGTTCTGCAAAGGGTTCTGGGTTGCTAGTAGAGCAAAATGTTGCGAAGCAAATAGAGGGAATGGTTTCACCAAGTGCGAAACCACATGTCAGTGACAATTTGATTCAGCAATTTTCAAAAAACGAAGCTATTCTCGAAAATTTGCCGTTTGGGGTTATGAGTTTCAACATCGACCCATCCGGCGATGTTATTGCTTTGTCGGCTAATCGCCTGGCCCGTCAGTTATTTTCTATCGAAACCAATAATACTCTCCCTATGTCTCTCAATTCATTGTGGGCCTCTGACGACAACAAGACGTTTCATAAAAGCTTGCGAGAAACAGGGTTGAAGCAACGGGACATGACGCTGGAGTGGACCAAGCGTAGTGCCCAGATAGAGCACCACCTTGTTAGTCGCCTGCAAGTGGTTGTCACCGAAAATCAGGATAATTCGTACATAATTTGCACGATTGAAGATCAAACAGCGGAAAAATTATCTGAACAAAATATAATGCATCACGCATTTCATGATGCATTAACCGGCCAACCAAATCGCGTCCTGTTTCGCAACAAACTGGAAGAAGCCGTAATTGATAGTGAACGTGGCGGTGAACAAGCCGGATGCGCAGTATTGATTATTAATATAGACCGTTTTCAACAAATTAACGAAAGTTTTGGCCATAGCGCAGGTGATCGTTTTCTCATCTCCATGGCGTCTACATTGCGGCGTTGTATTGGAAGTACAGACATGCTGGCCCGGCTTTCAGGCGATGAATTTGCGGTATTGATGCCTGGTATGCAGCGCGTTAGAGCTGTTGAAGAAGTGAGCGAACGTATTCATGATGCCATGCGCCAGCCATACGACCTTGACGGTAACGAGATATTCACCTCGGTTTCCATTGGCGTTGCCACCACTATCTCAAGCGAGACACATCCTGAAGATCTAATCCGGGATGCTGACTTTGCAATGCATCGTGCTAAATTGGCAGGAAAAGCTAGAACAGAGATATATAAGCGCGACGCACACCTGCGTGTACGTAGCCAGTTTCACTTGGAAACTGAATTACGCCGAGCTGTAGAGCGCGAGGAATTAGAATTATATTACCAACCCATCATTGACCTTCGAACAGCAGAGTTACATGGTTTCGAGGCGCTAACACGTTGGAAACACAAAGAGCGCGGCTTTGTTTCCCCTGTTGAATTTATCGAGCTAGCTGAAGAAACAGGCATTATCGTGCCTCTTGGTCGATGGGCCATTGATGCTGCATGTCAATGTATCAAAAAGTGGTCCGTAACACTTGGTCACTCACGAGCTGTGCCAGTAAATGTCAATGTCTCAGGTGTTCAATTTGCACGAGATGACGTAGCGCAAGTCGTTGAAGATACGCTTAAAAAATATGATTTACCCGGTGATCTGCTACGTATCGAGCTAACAGAAAGCTCGATCATGGCTAACCCAGAGCTTATATCTCAATCGCTTGCTCGCATTCGCGCATTGGGCGTTAAAGTTGCTCTCGATGATTTTGGTACAGGTTATTCTTCACTTAATTACCTGCACCAGTTCCCGATAGACATAATCAAAATTGATCGCAGTTTTATTAATCAGCTTAAACGCGGCAATACACAGTTCATGATTCTGGAAATGATTGCCATGCTGGCAAGTAATCTTGGTCACGAAGTTGTTGCCGAAGGGCTGGAAGGCACAGACCACATTGACATGGTTGCAGAAATGGGCTTCCACTTCGCCCAAGGATACTATTACTCCAAACCGGTAAGTGCACTAGACGCCATTGAGCTCGTAAAGGGCAATCTTACTTGGTGACTAAATGTATCAGGGCGGTTTTAATGATCACAACTGAACAACCCCACTCCCTTGAAGTTGAGATGAAAACTCCCACATATGTTGGGTAACATCGCTAAACTGTGAGGACATCATGAGCGAAGAAAATTCAAAAGAAGCTGACACAAAAAAAACACCGGCTAAAAAAGCAGGAACACGCTCAACAGCGACGACGTCAAAAGCAACAAAGGCCAAGCCGGCCGCAAAAAAAACAGCCGCTAGGAAAACACCTGCGAAAAAATCAACAACAACAAAGCCAACTACAGCCAAAACCACAAAACCGCGAGCAAAAGCAGCGACGACAACACCTGAAAAAACCAAGGCTGATGAAGATAAGGCTAAAGAAAATTCTACGCAGAAAACAACAGACACGACAGAAAATGCCTCTGCTAAAGAAGAAGCTCATTTTGACACAAAAAATAGCAACCAAACTGACAACAAACCGGATACAGCTCAAATTATAGACGACCTCAAAGGTCGTGATTGGCCGCAAATTATCAAGCGCGCACTATTAATGTTTTTCTTTGGTGTGTTGGGTTCATTTGCACTTTACCTGTCGTTTGTTTTGGCTGTGGCTCAAGTTGGCTTCTCAATATTTTTGGGCCAACCAAACGAAGCGCTTACACGCGTAATGCGTCAATGTGCCCTTTATATTCGTGATGTTCTCGATTATCTCAGCTTCGCTTCAGATGAATGTCCGTTCCCATTTGGCAGAGATTTGCCGGACGCGGATCAATAGAGAAAAATGCTGCTGGGCAATTTACATGTTGCCCGCAGCAAACAATGCCTCAACAGCGATCCGAAGAACAATCATAAAAACTAAAGCTGTGATTAAACCTTTAGAAAAATCAAGCATTTAATCAATTTCCTTTGACAGTAAATTAACACTGTTACGCACAGCCACAGCTGTGTCCGGGAAGTCGGTAAAAATACCATCGACAGGCAGTGTCAGAAGCGTTTTAATTTCCTGCGATACATTATGCACACCTTTCGGTAGCGAGTCATCTCTCACAGTCCATACATGTATAAGTTTGCCCGCAGCATGAATTTTTTCAGTTAGCCCATTTGGGCGCATTTCTGCATCAAACAAAAGCGCTTTGTATAGCCCAAAGCCATCAACAAAACTGAAATATGGATCAAGCGGGCCATCCAATATGTACGCATCATTGGATGCGTTTGGTTTTCCCGACACCAAATAAACAAGCGGCGCTTTAGTAAGCGGCGCTAATTCGCGTAAGAAATTACCATCAAAACACTGAAAGAAAACAGGAATGCCGGCATCAATCAAAGCGTCAAGCCTTGCAGCTAACTTGAGTGCAAGCTTTGCATCAATTTCACCTTTAAAAACTTGAGGTCGCTTCATTTCAATGTGCAGACCTACCTGACGGTCAGACGATTGCACCAGTGAAACAATTTCATCAAGCGTTGGTATATCAAACAAACCATCATAGTCTTTGCTACGACCTTTAAACGCTTGAACAGCCTTCAAGGTTTTCAATTCTGCTAATGTAAAATCAAAAATAAACCAGTCATCATGCCCATCAATAATACGCTTTCTATCAGCAAACTCAGGCCGATTAGCCACATCTGTTGTTGTTGAAAGATAAACATCATGACGGGCAACAAAAACACCGTCTTTTGTCATAACCAAATCAGGTTCGATATAATCTGCACCCTGCTCGATGCCTAATGTATATGAAGCTATTGTATGTTCGGGCCGGTAACCACTTGCGCCGCGGTGTGCAATAATGATGGCTTCATCAGCATGTAAAACACTAGCTTGCGGCGTCGTTGTTATAACAAAAGCTAACGCAATAACCCCAACAACATACCGTGCCGCATAGCTTGTCTTGAAACTAAAAGGTAAAACAAATCGCATGATTTATATCTTTCATTATATTGCTGTCGCTATGGTTTGGCTTCCATAAATAATACTCTATCGTTACATCATTCTTATTGCAGCTTTGATTTTTGAAAATTTGTATTATCTTTTTAAGTACAAGGAAAAATCATGGATGTAATGCAATTAGCCGGTTCTTTAATCGCAATTCTCTTAGTGGCGTATTTGGCAAAGTACCTTTTCCCAAATGCAACGCCGTTAACGACAGAACGCGCCATACGTAACCTTAAAAGATATTGCCCAGAAATCCCTGACCTGCATATTGAAAACGCACATTACTTTATTTCAGAGACAGACGATTCTGCGATCGCGTTGATACCAGATGACTTTGGCATTGCCGTACTCAAGCAAATGGGTGACCGGATAACTGTCAGGCATTTTGATAACATATCTGAACTTTCGGTAGAAAAAACAAGTGATTCTGTTCGCGTCGTTATGGATGATTTTACACTGGCATCAGTGAAACTTAAATTAACCGCAGAGCAAATAGCCTCCATACTGTCGGTAACGAATGATACCAAGGAAACTGTCCATGCTTGATCTTCCGCAGCCAACTCAAGTTGCCGTACCGCTATTCGTTGCTTTCATATTGGTAGAAATGATTCACGGTTGGCGTTCCGGCCGCATTAAATATGAAGGTAGAGACACTTTAACATCATTGATTATGGGGCTGGGAAGCACCGTTGCTGGCGCACTAACGGCTACACTTGCCGTTGGTTTTGCATACTGGGTATGGACAAACTTTGCCCTTTTCGACTTCGGCACAGCATTGTGGGTGTTTGTATTGGCTTTCATCCTTGATGATCTGGCTTATTATTGGGTGCACCGTATGGGGCACCGCATGCGATGGATGTGGGCTGCGCATGTTATTCACCATTCCAGCCAACACTACAATTTATCTACAGCTTTGCGACAAACCTGGACTGGCCAGCTAACGCCGGGCATTCTGTTTCGCGCGCCAATCTTCCTTCTCGGTATTGACCCTGCAATTGTTTTTTTCTGTGCGGGAATAAATCTTGTATATCAATTCTGGATCCATACGGAAGCAATTGACCGTATGCCTCGCTGGTTCGAAGCTGTCATGAATACGCCCAGCCATCACCGTGTGCATCATGCGAATAACCCTCGGTATCTGGATGCTAATTATGCTGGCGTGTTTATGATATGGGACAAAATATTTGGTACATACATACCTGAAGAGAGGTCGGAGCCATGCCGTTATGGTCTTGTGACTGACCTTGGTACGTTTAACCCATTGCGTGTGGCATTTCATGAATGGGTTGGCATCTTTAAAGATATTTGGGGCGCAAACAAATGGAAAGATCGTGTTTTATTCTTGTTAGCTCCACCAGGCTGGACACCTGACGGCAGCCGCATGACAAGCGATATGATCAAGACAGCATGGCGGGAACGAAAAGAGGCAAGCAAAGCACCAGCAGAATAAACTGCCTGAATACTTCCTAGTTATCTTCAGGCTTTCGGCTTGTATCGCCCTCTTTATTAGCTGCGGCTTTATCAATCACAAAACCAAGCAACCCACCAATAACGCCGCCAGCAATAGCTTCTATGCTTGCCAGGAACGGCAACCACTGGCCTAAAACTGCGCCAGCAATCAACCCAGCAAAAACAAAAAATCCTGTAACTGTCGGTCTTCTATACATAAAGAACGTCCTTTCTTCGCTGGTTATAAACATGCACACCAAATCGTCAATGAATTAAGGCTTGCGAAAAGCCACTATTTTAGCCATTGTCCGCCCAAATATATGGCCGTTTGGCAAACCTGCGCATTCCCCATAGCGCACAGGAAATGGAGTAACCATTATGTCTAAAGAAAATATCGTAATTGTCGGCATGGCTCGTACCCCAATGGGTGGCTTACTCGGCGACTTGTCTTCAGTGCCTGCATCTGAATTAGGTGCAGCCGCTATCGACGGCGCATTGAAAAACGCAGGCATCGATGGTGCTGATGTTACAGAAACAATTATGGGATGTGTATTACCTGCAGGACAAGGTCAGGCGCCTGCCCGCCAAGCCAGTAAAAAAGCAGGCATTCCAGATGCAGTCGGGGCTGTAACAGTTAATAAAATGTGCGGTTCAGGCATGAAAGCAATGATGCAGGCGCATGACAGTTTGATTGCTGGCTCAAACGATATCGTTGTTGCCGGTGGTATGGAGAGCATGTCGCTCGCCCCGCATATGATGCCAAACGCGCGCACAGGCATTAAATACGGTAACAGCCAAATCATCGACCATATGGCACTTGATGGCCTCACTGACGCTTATGAAGGTGAACCTATGGGCGTTTTCGCTGAACTATGCGCCGAGCATTATCAATTCACACGTGAAGCACAAGATGCATATTCAATTGAGTCGCTAAAGCGTGCACAAAATGCCATCGAAAACGGTGATTTTGAAGATGAGGTTGTGCCTGTAACAATCAAATCTCGTCGCGGTGACAGTGAAATTGTTATCGACGAACAGCCGGGCAAAGCACGCTTAGATAAAATTCCAACACTACGTCCTGCCTTCAAGAAAGACGGGACAGTAACAGCTGCCAATGCCAGCTCCATTTCTGACGGCGCTGCCGCCGTTATTATGATGACAGAATCAGAAGCCACACGACGTGGCTTGACACCACTTGCAACTGTTCGCGCACACACAACACATGCGCACGCACCAGAATGGTTCACAACAGCCCCTGTTAAAGCCGTTGAAGCTGCAATGGAAAAAGCCGGTTGGACTGCCGATGATGTTGATCTGTTCGAGATTAACGAAGCTTTTGCTGTTGTGCCTATGGCAGCGATGCAAGAACTTGGCCTGGACCATGCCAAAGTCAATGTAAATGGCGGTGCCTGTGCACTTGGCCACCCTATCGGTGCATCAGGTGCCCGCATCTGCGTAACCCTTATCAATGCTCTTAAAAAACGTGGCTTGAAAAAAGGCATTGCCAGCTTGTGTATAGGTGGCGGCGAAGCAACAGCAATGGCAATTGAATTGAACTAACACGCGTTCGCACTCATATCTCTAAAACTACTGTTAAAGCGAGACGGCAAATGATGTTAACTGAAGACCAACGTATGGTGCGTGATATGGCGCGAGCTTTTGCGCAGGATCAAATTGCACCACGTGCCAGTGAATGGGAAAAAGCAGGCATCATTCCAGAAGACTTTCTGCGCGAAATGGGTGCTTTAGGCCTGATGGGCATGACAATTCCTGAAAAATGGGACGGCGCGGCCACAGATTACACATCATATGCACTCGCTCTTATGGAGGTTGCTGCTGGTGACGGTGGCCTTTCAACACTGATGAGTGTAACAAATGCACCTGTTGGCGCAGCTATTCTGGCCAACGGTACAGATGAACAGAAAGAACGCTTCCTCAAACCACTTGCACGTGGTGAAATGATTGGCGCTTTTTGTCTGACTGAACCCCAAGCAGGCTCAGATGCTTCTCAACTAAAAACCAAGGCAGAACGCACGAATAGCGGATGGAAAATTAACGGTACGAAACAATTTATTACATCCGGTAAAATTGGTGGTGTTGCCATTGTCTTTGCGGTTACTGATCCATCTGCGGGTAAACGTGGTTTGTCTGCTTTTCTAGTGCCTACCGATACGCCAGGCTACAATGTTGCCAGCACTGAACAAAAGCTTGGCCAAAAATCTTCCGACACTTGTCAGATCAATTTTGATGATATGGAAATACCAACTGATTGCCTGATGGGTAACGAAGGCGATGGTTACAAAATTGCACTATCAAACCTAGAGACGGGGCGCATTGGTATTGCTGCTCAAGCTGTTGGCATGGCACGGGCCGCTTATGACTATGCTCTCGCTTACGCCAAGGAACGTGAAACCTTTGGCAAGCCAATCATAGACCATCAGGCGGTTGGTTTTCGTCTTTCGGATATGGCAACAGAACTACAAGCGGCAGAACTGATGGTGCTAAACGCTGCCAGCAAACGCGATGCCGGTGAACCTTGCTTGAAAGAAGCCTGCATGGCTAAACTTTTTGCCAGTGAAACTGCCGAGAAAATATGTTCAGCAGCTATTCAGGTGCTGGGTGGTTATGGTTATCTGTCTGAGTATCCAGTGGAGCGTATCTACCGTGACGTTAAAGTCTGTCAAATCTACGAAGGCACGTCAGATATCCAGCGCATTGTCATTACGCGTGAGATTAAGAAATAACCGTAAATATTTGTAATTAATTAAGTTATACTGTCCATCACATCGTATGCAGCAGCCTTACCTAATGCGATTAACTCATCTGCACGCGTGAAGTCAGCCATATCAATGTGACCAATACGCGGTGTAATCACAACATCAGGCTT
The DNA here is from genome assembly GCF_025574485.1 of Kordiimonas aquimaris. Classification (GTDB taxonomy): domain Bacteria; phylum Pseudomonadota; class Alphaproteobacteria; order Sphingomonadales; family Kordiimonadaceae; genus Kordiimonas; species Kordiimonas aquimaris. Next base: position 394,976 of record NZ_JAOBPO010000003.1, read on the forward strand.
ATCTACTTTAAGGTTCGCTTGCGTCAGTGAGTGCAAGGCCATTGACCACCCTGCTCTCGCTGTTTTCATTGCTGCAAGCGAAGGCAGTTTCATGGCAGGATCAAACCCTAAACGTTGTGACTTGCCTTCGTAATCACCTTGCAAATCAACGGCTATGATAAAGTCTGCCCCTAAATCACGCAGTGGTTGAACAGGAACAGGGTCTACAACGCCGCCGTCAACCAACAATAAACTCTCAGTAGCGACAGGCGGCAACATACCCGGAATAGCTGACGATGCACGCACAGCCGTCACCACATCACCGTCTTGCATAGCGACCCTGTCACCCGAATAAACATCGGCTGCTACTGCAACAAAAGGCAGTTTCAGTTCCTCAAAAGTCTTGTAGTTTAAATGTTTACGTAATTTCTGTTCGATTTTTCCCGCGCCTATCAGGCCGCCCTTCTTGAAACCAAACTCGCCCATTGTCAGCATTTCGCGTAGCGTTATCTCACGCGCAACTTCTTCAAGCTCATCAACGATACCTGCAGCAATACAAGCCCCAACGATAGCTCCAATGCTCGTGCCGGAAATCATGTCTACTTTGACGCCTTCGGCTTCAAACGCACGAAATACACCAATGTGTGCCCACCCAAGCCCGGCGCCGCCGCCAAGTGCAATACCAGTTTTCACGCGCAATTCCTTTTTCTTTTAGAAGTGGGCACAACATACTCGGGTTGCAAGGTTTTGCTAAAAAATATCATGATTTTCTTTGATGATTTTCTCTGCTATTTCAATATCTTGTATCGTATTTATATTGAAAAATCGCGAATGTTTTTCTAGGCGGAAATTAACTTCTTTAACTTTTAATATATCCAGCATGTGGTTAACGGTTCTGACACCATCGTTGTTGAATGCGTTGAGAAATACGGGCAAACAATCAACTGGCCATAGAGTACATAAGCCATGCCGCTGTCCGTTTTCTGAAACACAAGCAGGAGCTTCACCGGAGAAGCTGGCCAATAATTTACTCGTTAGATCATGCGGAAAAAATGGCACATCAACCGGCATGGTAATTAAAGCATTTGCACTCACCGCCTTTGCCCAGTCCAAACCCAGTAAAACACCACCAAGTGGCCCGACTTTACCCGCGGATTCTTCAGGCTCATGTAAAATTTTGTAATCACTGACAACACAATTACGGGGCAAATTCACTGCCAGACAGTCAACTTGTGATGAAAAGCGATATACGGCATGATCAATTAGCGGTGTTCCACCCAAATTTCGCTGGAATTTATGCTCCCCAAGCCTGTTCGACCTTCCTCCCGCTAAAATCAGTCCTGCTATTTTCATTTCTAGTGCCGTGTTGTTTGTGTGTATAAAAGGACAGTCAGCTAATTTGCAGGTTTTCGCAAGATTAATACCTATGGGGAGCGATTATATGACCACCAACGCCAAAGCCAATTCACCCATTGTTGGTGGCGGCGTAAAGAAGGTGATATACACACTCAATACTGTAAGAAAAATGGGTGTGAAAAAAGCCGCCAAGGCGCTTAATTCAAACAACACTTGCAAGGCTTGTGCACTTGGCATGGGTGGGCAAATGGGCGGCATGACCAACGAACTGGGCGAATTCCCATCGGTCTGCAACAAAAGCGTTCAGGCTCAATCAAGCGATACGCAACCCGCCATTCCTGCTGAGATATTTCAACACTCGATTAACGAACTTAAAGAGCTTGATGGCCGAGAGATGGAACATTTGGGCCGCCTCAACACACCATTATATAAAAAAGCCGGAGAGGATCATTATCAACCGCTGTCATGGGATGAAGCCATGAATATTGCGATCACGCGCTTGAAAAACACGGACCCACACCGCAGCTTCTTTTATTCATCGGGGCGTTCTTCAAATGAAGCTGCTTTTATCTTTCAGTTATTTGCGCGTCTTTTTGGCACCAACAACGTGAATAACTGCTCTTATTATTGCCACCAAGCAACCAGTGTTGCTCTTGGTAGTACCATCGGCACTGGTACGGCAACAATTGAACTCGAAGACCTTAATGGTTGCGATCTAATTTTTGTTGTTGGCGCAAATCCTTCCTCTAATCATCCACGGTTCATTCATAAATTAAAAGCATGCCGCGAACGTGGCGGAGAGGTTATTATTATCAATCCGGCAAAAGAGCCTGGATTGATAAAATTTGCGGTTCCCAAGAGCCCCAAATCATTGCTAACCGGCGGGAGTGATATAGCGTCAGCATATATGCAGCCAAATATCGGCTCTGACGTTGCTGTATTTACCGGTATTGCCAAGACAATTCTTGAAAAGGGCAAAGAAAACCATGACTTTATCGAAAACCATACCAATGGATTTGATGCATTCCGCACACATGTCACTCAGACAAGTTGGGATGATATCCTTTCTATTACTGGCTTAAAAAAAGCAGCATTTGAAGATATCGCAGACCGCTATGCCCGATCCAACAACGCAGTGTTTGCATGGGGCATGGGTTTAACTCATCATCTTAATGGTGTTGAAAATATCGAATGCTTGGCAAATTTAGCCATTTTACGCGGAATGGTTGGCAGGCCCAATGCCGGTTTACTACCACTAAGAGGCCACTCAAATGTGCAGGGCATTGGTACAATTGGTGTTAAACCAGTACTTGCTGACGACGTTTTCAGCAGTATCGAACAAAATCTGTCAGTGCAGTTACCAACCGAAGAAGGCATGGACACCATGGCCTGTATGCAAGCTGCAGAGCGCGGCGAAATAGACGCCGCAATAATTATGGCTGGTAACTTATTTGCAGCAAACCCCAACTCGAAATGGAGCCAACGCGCGCTCAACAAAGTGGGCTTCAAGCTCTTTCTTACAACAACATTAAATCAAGGGCACGTGAACGGTGTAGAAGACGGTGAAAACCTCATATTACCAGTTACAGCACGCGATGAAGAATGGTCCCCAACAACGCAGGAAAGCATGTTTAACTTTGTACGCCTAAGCAGCGGCGGGATTTTACGCCATGATTGTGTAAGGCCTGAAAGTGTTATCTTGTGCGATATTGCTGATGGTGTTCTACCCAACAGCTCTTTCAAATTTGCACCTTTTAAAAACCACAGCAAAACCAGAGAGGCAATTGCAGCAACAGTTCCAGGCATGGAAGCACTTGCTGATATTGATGTGGCGAAGAAAGAATTTCATATAACTGGGCGTATTTTTCACACACCGAAATTTAAAACACCATCAGGCAAAGCCCAGTTCATATGTTGCCCTATACCGGCGGCAAACATGACAGTATTACAAGACTATCCGTTTAAACTATCCAGCATACGCAGCGAAGGCCAATTTAACTCTATTATATACGAAAACCACGATACATACCGACAAACCGATAATCGCTGGTGTGTCTTGATGAACGCCACGGATATTGATGCATTAGGTATTGGTAAAGGTCAGAAAGTTACTGTCTTGTCAGAGCACGGGGTAATGCATGCTGTGCACGTCTATTCATACGACGTACCTTCCGGCAACATCCTCGCCTATTATCCGGAAGCAAATGCTTTAACAGGAACAGCTGTAGATGCTCGTAGTAAAACACCGTCTTTTAAAAATACCGCGGTACGCATTGATATAGCCCACTAGACTTACGCTTAATCCCAATTTGGGCCTTGGGCACACCATTTAAGCCCAAACTATTTTATCTATTCGCTTCTTGAAAGAGAGGGTAGATAAATGAAAAAAATATATACACTACTGACGATCATTATCGGATTTTGCTTGCCTTCAACAGCGCAAGATTCTGTACCAGAAGTTTCAAAAGCACCATTGGCTGCCATGGCTAAATTATCACCTATTATGGGTGAATGGCAGATGACCGCAGAATATTCAGCTGACGATGGCAAGACGTGGCAAGAAGGCTCGCCGGAAAAAGTGAGCGTTGCATTCCGCCAAAAGGGCATGGTGCTGCGTGAATTACCGTTAGAAACCGACAAGCCAGGTTTTCATACCGAAACATATATTGGCTATGATCAATACCGAAATGTTTATCGTTTAATCGCATTCGATGATGTTTGGGGTTTACCTGATGTTTATGAAGGCACCATTGAAGATAACAAACTTATTGTTACGAACCTAAAATCGGGCTCACTCTTTAAAATGGGCGACGACTTGTGGCGTGGGTTCAAAATCACGATTGAACTTAAAGCCAACAACCGCGTGATGACTGTTGATAAAACAGACGATATGGGGAAAAGCTGGCAGCCCAACTTTCGCATTACATATGCAAAGTAATTAGCTAGAAACTAATAGTAAATCTAATCGCTGACTTTGTACCAAAACGGGTGCAAGTCAGCGCCTTTGTGACTTGTAAGTCTAACTATCTCACTAGTTTCCAACGATACGGTGTATATATCTGCATTTCCTTTGTCTTGGTAATCGGCAGTAAACGCTATCCATTTTCCGTCTGGCGACACATTGGTTTCGTACTGCCAATGTGAGAATGTATCCCCAATACTATGCAGACCTTTGTTTTTGCTCTGTGTTATGTTTTGAGCCTCTGTGCCATCAACGCGCATTTTCCATACGTCTACGTATCCTTCTTGGTCCTGGTGCATATATGCAATCCAGTTACCATCGGGGAACCAACTTGGTGCAAAAGACGGAGTATTTAAATTGGTTAAACGCATATGCTCTGAACCGCTTTTCTTCATCCGCATGACCCCAAGGCCATTATCAACAAAGGCATCATAAAGAAGGTAGTGCCCATCAGGTGAAAACGACAGGTTGCGAATATGTTCTTTGTTATTCGAAGTTAAGGCTCTGTTGTTGCTGCCATCAGCATTAATTATAAAAGCGGCGGCATTACCGCGAAAATATGGGCCACTTCCATTGACTATACGGCGGTAAACAATTGTTATTCCATCAGGGGACCAAGCGGGGTCATAGACATATTGTGGGTCCATCGTTAAACGGCGAATATTTCGACCGTCCAAATCGGATATGGCTATTTTCCAGCCGCCATAGCGATATGTTGTAAATGCAATATGTTTACCATCAGGTGAAACGGATGCTTCATATTCACCCCGCCCTCTCACGGCAGCAGGTACATGAAGCTGCAGAAGGCTACCATCAGCAAGCATACTATGCAGAGCAAGTGTACCGCTGCTTTTCTCTGAAGAAAAAAGAATGCGCACATTTTCATCAACAGTGGATTCAGCTGAAACTACAGTGGCACCAAGCACTACCACAAAGCTAAATGCAGCACTTATTCTATGTATGTTAATATTCACAACTCTTTCCTCAGCTACTTCATGAACTCATATCAGAAAGAGGATCAGCACCAAAAACGAACATAACAAAGCAGTAAAAATACTGTATCAACCGTGGAATGGCCTAACGAATTGGTTAAGAAGGAAAATTCTACAGGATTACTTATCTACTATTTGTATTTCTCTTTGATACGATTCAAAACACCTTCTGCATCAAGAGACTTAAGCGCCGCATTAAACTTATCGCGAATGTCGGCATCTTTAAAACCGACAAACGCAGGAACGCTGGGTATAAAGTTGTGTGTGCGGTATGTACTCGTCTTATCACGGTCTAGTATTTGCTTCCAATGGTGTAAAAATATATAGCGGTCAAGAATGACAACATCAGTACGGTTTCTAGCCAATAACTTCGGTAAAGCCGTCATATCCTTGATTTCTATGTACTTATTTCGCTCAGTAACTTCTTTGAAACTCTCACCAAAATAACCAACCGCACCTTGAAAAGTCATTACCCGCAAACCAACAATGTCCCGAAATGAATGAAACCTATGAGCACTATTTTCTAAACTGAATACTGTGGGCAGGTAATCAACAACTGGCTGCGATATATAATATCCGTTGCTGTCATGTTCGAAAAAGGTTGGCACAACAATATCCGCGACACCACTCTTCACCGCCCTCTTCGCTCGTGCCAGGCTCATATATTCAACTTGAAAAGTATATCCGGCCTCAGCAAGAACTGCGCGCACAATGTCAATATCCAAGCCACCATCATTTGACTGAATCATATGCGGGGGACCATCGTCTGTCACAAGCTTAAGGTCAGTGGCCGCTACAACAGCAGACACACTTAACAAAAAACATAGTAAAAAAACTTTTGAGAGCCTGTTTAACACATTCACGCCATTTTATTCTTACTTAAGTAAAATTTATACTACCATAACGTGAATTCATAATGAATAAACTCTTGCTACCTTCATCATGTCAGGCGCTACACCACAGAGGCTTTCACAAAAATAGACTAATTATGTATAAAAAATGGCCACATTCAGCGGAATGCGGCCATAAAATTGATCAGAAGTGATTATCACTGATCAGAACGGAATTTCATCATCCAGATCAGAGCCACCACCCATGCCACCAGCGGCTGGTGCTGCGGCTTGACCACCGCCAAAGCCACCGCCTTGTCCTTGTCCGCCACGAGCGACGCTATCATAACTAGATTGATTATCACTGAAACCGCCGCCTGCATTGTCACCGCGACCATCAAGCATTGTAAGCTCACCGCGGTACCGTTGCAGGACAACCTCTGTTGAGTATTTTTCAACACCACTCTGGTCAGTCCATTTACGTGTCTGCAACTGTCCTTCAAGATAAACCTTGGAGCCTTTCTTGAGATAATTCTGCGCAACCTTGGCAAGGTTTTCGTTGAAGATAACAACACGGTGCCATTCGGTTTTATCCCGGCGCTCACCTGTTGCCTTGTCACGCCAATTCTCACTTGTAGCCACAGACAAATTCACCACAGGTGAACCGTCCTGCATAGAGCGCACTTCTGGGTCACGGCCCAGGTTACCAACTAGAATTACTTTATTTACGCTACCTGCCATGACGGCCCCCTTAAATAGACTACTAAATTCTTTTCAGCTTACGATTACTTCATTGCTGATGTGCGCAGGATACTAAACCAGTTGGCAGGCTGCATGCAAAGGCTCATTAGATATTTTTTTGTTTTCCTCAAAACTCTTTCTTTTCCCAGCAAGTTTCAATTCAACCGTATAAACGGGCATTTCGTCGAACAATGCTCGTCAGTTTACAATCCACTTCATAAGTTTCATCATCGGGAATAATATCAGGCGGGGACATTATGAAAAACTATGCATCACTGGCAACTGCGGCAACGTTATCCATGCTCGCTTTTAGTGCATCCAGCACAACAGTTCAGGCGCAGCAACAATCAACGCCTCCGCCTCCATGCACTGTCGACGAAAACTTTCGCGCTTTTGATTTCTGGATTGGCGAATGGGAAGTAACACCGTGGGCTGGCGGTGACGTTGCTGGGCATAACAAAATTGAAGCTGTTGAAGGTGGGTGCGCGCTCGCAGAAAGTTGGACTAATATCGGTGGCGGCACAGGCCGTAGCATGAACTACTATAATCCAAACACTGCTAAATGGCGGCAAATATGGGTTGCTGGTGGATACTCGATTGATATCGAAGGCGGCCTGAAAGACGGCGCCATGGCACTTGAAGGCACAATATACTATTACCGTCAGAAAAATTCAGTTCCGTTCAGAGGAACATGGACTCCGCAAAGTGACGGCAGTGTAAGGCAACATTTTCATCAATATAATGCCGAGACAAAAGAATGGGCTACTTGGTTTGATGGACGTTACGTCAAAAAAGCCGCTGATTAGTCCAACAAAAGTTATTTCAAGTCTGCATAGCCAGCCATAGACTGCGCGGCCCCTTTCACTGGTAATATACCAGCAACACGGGACCGCGTGTATATCTCATAAACAATATCAATCCCGCTTGTGTCATCTAATGTCGTCATATTGATATTAGCTATGTCAGTATAATCAACACCGCACCACTGCAGCGGCGTACCGCATTTATTGCAAAAGCGCCGAATCGCCGCATCGCTAACAGACGTTTCCCCCTCAGGTTGCTTAAGCCATTTAAACTGATCTGCCTTTACTGTGATAACAGTTGCAAACGGTGCACCGGACTGCTTCTGGCAATCTCGGCAATGACAATTACCCGTTTCCGCATCCGTTAAATCCATCTGATATCTTGCTGCTCCGCAGGAACAGCCACCTTCGCGTATACCTCTCATCTCATTGTCCTTAGCATGTCAGGAGAAATAAAATATGTTCTTTATTTGTTCTGACGCACTATGTAATGTCAAGCTGCTTGACACACAGCACATTTCAGACCACTTCAATAGCGATAAATAACAAAGGGCAAACTGGCTGATGTTGACTAAGATTTCAATTCGCGGCGCAAGAGAACACAACCTGAAATCTGTTGACGTTGATATCCCGCGCGACAAACTTGTGGTGATCACTGGCCTGTCTGGTTCTGGCAAATCATCATTGGCGTTTGATACCATCTATGCCGAAGGTCAACGGCGTTATGTGGAAAGCCTAAGCGCTTATGCTCGCCAGTTTTTGGAGATGATGCAAAAACCTGATGTCGACCACATCGAAGGATTATCGCCCGCAATCTCTATCGAACAGAAAACAACAAGCAAAAACCCGCGTTCCACGGTTGGTACTGTGACCGAAATATATGATTACATGCGGCTTTTGTGGGCGCGTGTTGGTGTCCCCTATTCTCCGGCGACAGGCTTACCCATTGAGAGCCAGACAGTCAGCCAGATGGTTGATCGTATAATGACCCACGAGGAAGGCACGCGCCTATATCTGCTGGCTCCCATCGTACGTGGCCGGAAGGGTGAGTATAAAAAAGAGTTTGCCGAGCTGCAAAAACGCGGCTTCCAGCGCGTAAAAGTTGATGGTGAATTTTATCTTATTGAAGATGCGCCAACACTCGATAAAAAATACAAACACGACATAGACGTGGTTGTGGATCGTCTTGTATTAAAAACCGGGCTGGAACAGCGCCTGGCTGACAGTGTCGAAACAGCACTTGATCTATCTGACGGGTTAGTGGCGTATGAAATTGTTGGCGCTGAAGATGATGATGCCCGGCATTTGATGTCTGCGAAGTTTGCATGCCCCGTATCAGGCTTCACAATTGAAGAAATTGAGCCACGATTGTTTTCCTTTAACAACCCGTTCGGTGCATGCCCGGAATGTGACGGCCTGGGTAAAAAACTGTATTTTGACCCTGAGCTTGCTGTACCTGACAAAAACAAATCCATTCGCGAAGGTGCGATTGCACCTTGGGCAAACAAAGCCAACAATCCATCGCCGTTTTACTTTCAAGCATTAGATGCGGTTGCCGCACATCATAAAGTATCTTTGGATATTGCATGGGCTGAACTACCAAAAACAGCACAAGATGCTTTCCTTTTTGGCACAGGAAAAACACCAGTTACGATCGTTTACGCGGACGGCAAACGCCGTTTTGAAGTGAACAAACCCTTTGAAGGCGTTTTGAACAACATTGAACGCCGTTGGCGCGAAACAGACAGTAACTGGATGCGCGATGAACTGTCGAAGTATCAATCAGCAACAGCATGTACAGCATGCGGCGGCGCACGGCTAAAGGCAGAAGCGCGCGCTGTAAAAATTGATAGTACCGACATTAGTCAAGTTACAAGCTTATCGGTGGCTGCCGCGTACGCATGGTTTGAGGGTCTGCCCGACCGCCTCACTAAAAAGCAAACGCAAATCGCAGAAAAGGTATTAAAAGAAATTCAGGATCGTCTCGGTTTTCTCAACAATGTTGGTTTGCAGTATTTAACCCTCAGTCGGTCATCAGGAACTTTATCTGGTGGTGAAAGCCAGCGTATTCGCCTTGCTTCGCAAATTGGCTCGGGGCTAACCGGTGTATTATATGTGCTGGATGAACCTTCTATTGGTTTGCATCAGCGGGATAATGACCGCTTGCTCGAAACCCTGAAAAACCTGCGTGATATCGGTAACACTGTTTTGGTCGTGGAGCATGACGAGGACGCTATTCGCACCGCAGATTATGTGATTGATATGGGTCCGGGCGCAGGTGAACATGGCGGCACTATTGTTGCTGAAGGTACGCCTGCCAAAGTTATGAAGAGCGCAAAAAGCCTAACCGGCCAATATATGACAGGCAAACGCTCAGTGCCTTTGCCGGTTGAACGTCGCCCCGGTAAAAAGGGTAAAAACCTTACTGTCAAAGGAGCAACGGCAAATAACCTTAAAGATGTTACCGGAACAATCCCGCTTGGCACATTGACATGCATTACAGGTGTGTCCGGATCAGGTAAATCCACATTTACTATTGAGACGCTCTATAAGGCGGCAGCAAAACATTTGAATAAAAGCCGTGTTATTCCGGGCAAACATGAAGCGGTTACTGGATTGGAACATCTGGACAAGATTGTTGATATTGACCAAAGCCCAATTGGTCGCACACCACGCTCGAACCCAGCCACATATACCGATGCCTTTACGCCTATCCGGGACTGGTTCTCTGGCCTGCCAGAAGCGCAGGCACGCGGCTATAAACCCGGACGGTTTTCATTCAACGTTAAAGGCGGTCGCTGCGAAGCTTGTAGTGGCGACGGCATGATCAAAATTGAAATGCATTTCCTGCCAGATGTTTATGTTGAATGTGATCAATGTAAAGGCAAGAGATACAATCGTGAAACTTTAGAAATTCGCTTTAAAGACAAGTCAATATCAGATGTTCTTGATATGACAGTTGAAGAAGGAGTTAAGTTTTTCAAAGCTGTTCCAGCCATTCGGAACAAGCTTGAAATGCTTGAGAAAGTTGGGCTTGGTTATATACGTGTTGGGCAGCAAGCCACCACTCTGTCTGGTGGTGAGGCACAGCGTGTTAAGCTGGCGAAAGAGTTATCAAAGCGCTCTACAGGCAAAACTCTATACATTCTTGATGAGCCAACAACCGGTCTGCACTTTGAAGATATTCGTAAATTGATGGAAGTTCTGCAGGCACTTGTTGAACAAGGCAATACCGTTGTAGTGATTGAGCATAATCTGGAAGTCATTAAAACTGCAGACTGGATACTCGACCTCGGCCCTGAAGGCGGTGACGGCGGCGGCGAAATCATTGCTGTTGGCACACCTGAAGATGTTGCAAAGAACAAACGCAGCTATACAGGGCAATATCTTGCGCCGGTGCTTTCACGACAAGCTGCCGAATAAACGGTGAATTAGCTAGACATCCATAAGGTAATGTAACATCGCAATACCTTTGTTTAGTTTAACATCAAAAATTCAGATATCATAGATGAAGCCGTTGTTCAGCCACGCTTCATATTACTGCCACTAATAGATGTTTACGTAATTTTATAGATGACCACGTTACCTGCGTAAGGAATCATATTATGAGAAGACACATGTCAACGCTGCAAACGGCACTTATTACCAGCCTTGTATCCGGCCTGCTTTCAACAGTAGCTGCTCCTGCATTGTTAGCCGCAGAAGTTGAGCTTTCAACTGACATCAAGAATATCAAAGTATACCGTAACAGGGGCGCAATTGTTACGCGCGCCGGCATTCTGGAAGCCAATTCAGGTGATCATACCGTAACCATTAGCGGCCTACCCGCTGACATTGACACCACTTACGGTATCCGTGCACGTTTCGTAGGTAATGATGGTAGCATTACTCAAGTGAAGCTGGACGAACAATTCATTGAAGGCAGCAATGCCACTGCGCAGCGTAGCATCCTTGCACAAATTGAAGAACTGGAACTAGCCACACGCGACGACCAATCGAAGATTGAAGCATTGAATATACAGCTTCGTTTTGTTGAAGGCATGAGCCAACGCACGAGTAATGCTGCTTTAACAAATAACGATGTGGATAGCGCATTCGTCGCTTTGGAAAAAACATTAGCGTTTGTCGCTGAAAACAGCAGCAAAATCATTGCCGAACGCAGCACTCTTAATAATGCTATTAAAAAGCGTGCGAATAAAATACAGGCATTGCGCCGTGAGCTTGCTCAAACAGGTAATGTAAGAAAAAGCTATACCGAAGCAACGTTAAGTCTTTCGAAAGCCATTCCGCAAAGCGCAACGCTAGAATTATCTTATCTTATAAATAACGCAAACTGGACGCTTGAAGCCGACGCTGAATTAGATAGCGCAGCCCTTAAAAGTACTATCACCATGTTTGCTGTCATTGAGCAAAATTCAGGTGAAGACTGGCTCAATGTGCCACTTTCATTGTCAACAACGCAGATATCAAGCAACATTCAGGCATCTACGCCTTACCCCGTTTATTATAACCTGACTGACGCGAGAACGAGAAAACTTGAATATATGCGTTCAAGCCCAGTAGCAGTTTCTGATGAAATGCTACAGGAAGCGGAAGTCAAACGGGCTGGCAGCGCTGCTTCTCCACGCTTTGCCCAAAGCTCTTTTGATGCAGAGTTTATACTTAACACACCTGTATCCATCACCTCAGGTGGTACACAGCAACGCATAGAAGTCGCCAGAAACACTTCCGATACAACCCTGAGCATTCGTACCACCCCCGCATACGGAAATGATGCTTTTCTCTATGCTCAAGCTAAATTCGCGGGCATTCCCACAATTTCAAATCCGAACGTTTCCATCATTCGCGATGGCAATTATGTTGGGCGTGGTTCGTGGCCTGACCTTACATCTGGCAAAACACTTGACCTGCCCTTTGGCCATTATGAACGTGTAGACGTGAAAACAGTTATCCTGCCAAGCGAGGACGGCAAAAGCGGTATCTTTAATAAACGCCGCGTTGATGAAGAAAAAAAGCAATATATCGTCACTAACAACCACAATGCGCCGCTTACGGTCGAAGTTTTTGGTGTAATGCCACAAGCATTAAACGAGGATATTGAGATAGAAACTATACGCGGGTCTTCAACACCAACAGAGATTAATATTGAGGACCGGCCCGGTGTCGTTATGTGGCGCAAAACACTGGATGCTGGTGAGGTATGGACCGTCAATCATTGGCTGCGCACAAGTTACCCGACAAACATGCGCCTAACAGGTAAGTAAAATAGCTAAAAACTGCTGCCGGGCTCTTGCAAAAAAGCAAGCTCGTCAGCAGTAGACTTTCGCCCAAGAAGAGCATTCCTGTGCGGATATCGCCCAAACCTGTCAATGATACGTTTATGCTTAAACTCAAAGTCCAGATTACTCTCTAAGCCAGCTCTCGAAAATACTTTAACAGCATCGTCGTGAACGCGAGCACTTTCACTATGCATGTACGGCATATAGAGAAACTGTAACTTGTCTGCATTCCAGCTCTCACCTATGCCCAATGACACAGCTTCCTGCGCCAAAACCAACGCAATAGCATCACTCTCAAACGATCGACCAGATCCACGAAACATATTACGCGGAAACTGATCCAGAATAATTATTTCGGCCAATCGGCCATTTGCGCGTGTGCGCCAAGAAGCCAGCTCTCCAACACGTGCTGCCTCGTATATTCCCAGAAAACGCTGTTTAACCAATGCATCAAAAGTGTCCGACTTCTGCCACCAAGCTTTAGGCCCTGCTTCTTCAAACCAGAAATGTAGAATATCTTCAGGCGTCATAATCACTCCCTAGAATTAACTGTTTGGGCATGTTCGCACAATTGCTTCAGCAAACCTTGCAGCAAGTATCATGGTATTGGTATCAACTTTCTCTATAGTGTCCTCTGGTGTGTGTATGCCTGTCATATGGCCATAATCATCATATGATGCAAGGGTCACTGAAGGTATACCGGCACGCGCAAACCACACGCTGTCAAAATCACCCACATGATGATGCGCTGGTGTGACACGCTCAAAATCCTGATTGATACGACACACTCTATCAGCAACATGCGTCAATGCATTCTGATAGTTAACAGGTGTAAAACCACCGCTTTTCGTAACAAAACGCAAGTTTTCGCAACCGACCGTATCAATGTTAACAAGATACGTTTTTCGCGCTTTCAATTCGTTCTTATGAACATTCAAATAATGCTGCGAGCCGAGCATACCAGCCTCTTCAGCTGTTGTTATCACAAGGCGAACTTCACTATCTTCGGGCATTCGGCGCCACAACCTGCTAGCGGCAGCCGTTGCTGCAGCAACACCGCTTAGGTTATCATTTGCGCCAGGTGTGTATCCAAATCGCCAAAAATCCATGGACGCCAATAGAAGCTGCAAAGCAATCAAAGCAGCACCGAAACTGATAAAGGCACCGTTAACATTAAGGCCAAAACTGGCGAATAATGGGAAAACAACACCAAGCGCAATGACGCAGGTAGAAGCAAACAAGGCAAAACGAAAATGAGGCACTTGATTTGCTCGATAGGCAAATGACGCTGGCGCGCTGTCAATATGCGCCATCAAAATAAATAGATTTTTGCCTTGTCCTTTACTGGCAACTAGATTTGCTGTTGTCCGGTTTGCACCCCACCAAATTATAGGGCTTCTACGCCAGTCAAAAAACAGAAACCAGCTCACAAATGCTAAAGCGCCTAACATCATCATAATATCTGGCATGTAGTTAGCGCCTAAAATCGCAATGATAGCCATAATGCCAATCAACCATAGAAACGGCAGATAACTAGTCGGCGCGTTAAAACCTTCTTCTTTTACCTCGACATCAAATTCACCCGTCAGTTCGGTAATTAAAGCTTCACGCGCCTCAAGCTCCTCTTCTGTACCCACACCGCGGTGTGGCCATTCCGACAAACGTGCAAATATATCTGGTGCGCTAAGAGGCAATGATCATTCTTCCTGTAATATGAGTCAAAAGACTAGCCTCTACACTCAGAGAGTCTATTAAAACTAACGCGGCAAACGCCATTTAAATATACTGGAAAGTATTCAGGAAAGTATTCTGGCAATCTTGAACTGCTTCCGCTAAATATGCGCGCTATTGATTACCAACACTATGCAAAGAAATGCATACAGGAGCCAACCACGTGACAAACACCCCAGTACATATTATTGGCGGCGGCCTCGCCGGGTCAGAAGCTGCATGGCAACTGGCAGAACGCGGCGTGCCAGTGATATTGCATGAGATGCGCCCTGTTCGTAAAACAGATGCACACCATACTGACGGCCTGGCTGAACTGGTATGTTCAAATTCCTTTCGCTCCGACGATGCGGAAAACAATGCCGTAGGTTTGTTGCATGAAGAAATGCGGCGCATGAATTCGATAATCATACGCACAGCCGATAAGCATAAAGTGCCAGCTGGGTCCGCATTGGCGGTTGACCGTGACGAGTTTTCACAAGACGTCACTGCGCAGATAGAAGCGCATCCCCAGATTCAGGTTTCGCGCGAAGAAGTAGCTGGCCTGCCACCCAAAGAATGGGAAAAAGTTATTGTCGCAACCGGGCCATTAACATCACCTGCGCTGTCTGAAGCCGTGCTGGAGTTGTGCGGTGAAGACAGCCTCGCCTTTTTTGACGCCATTGCACCTATCATCCATAAAGACAGTATCGATTTTGACATTGCCTGGTTCCAGAGCCGTTACGATAAAGGCGAAGGAGCTGATTATATAAACTTACCGATGAACAAAGAGCAATATGATGCTTTCATTGAGGCTCTCAACACTGGTGAGAAAACCGACTTCAAAGAGTGGGAAACCAACACGCCTTATTTTGAAGGCTGTATGCCCATCGAAGTTATGGCGGAACGCGGACCGGAAACACTGCGTTTTGGGCCTATGAAACCGGTTGGTCTGCAGAGCCCACATCAAGAGGATAGGTGTCATGCCGTTGTTCAACTACGCCAAGACAACAAACTTGGCACCCTGTACAATATGGTTGGTTTTCAAACCAAACTGAAGTACGGCGAACAAACACGCATCTTCAAATCAATCCCGGGGCTTGAGAACGCCCAATTTGCACGCCTTGGCGGATTGCACCGCAACACTTTCATCAATAGCCCACTCGTACTTGATGACCTCATGCGTATGAAGGCTGACCCGCGCCTGAGATTTGCCGGGCAAATTACAGGAGTTGAAGGTTACGTTGAAAGCGCAGCAATGGGCTTGATGACAGGGGTATTTACAGCAATTGAATACAAAGGCGGTACAGTAACACCGCCCCCTCCGACAACCGCGTTTGGTGCACTCATTAATCACATCACCGGCGGCGCAGACGCAAAAACCTTCCAGCCTATGAATGTGAATTTTGGTCTGTTCCCACCAATGGAAGGCCGCCTGAAACGAGCGGAACGCAAACCTGCCAAAGCAAGGCGGGCATTGGAAGATTTAAATCTATGGATGGAAACGCTTGACGCCTAATCGCCCCTCCCTCAATGTGCGCACGTACATTCACGAGGGGAACCGTCATGACAATTTCAAGACTAACAAAAGCAGTTTTTGGCGCTGCGTTAATTGCAAGCACACCACTTGCATTTGCCGCTGATCAGCCAGCACTGGAAGACAGCACTATAGAAACAGCCAAGATGCTGCGTGATGCTGCGCTTAAAAGCGATGTAGCATATGATTTACTCGAATCGCTCACGACGGAAGTTGGGCCAAGGCTTGCTGGCAGTGTTAAAGAGCAAGAAGCAATCGATTGGGCAGTCGCAAAATTCAAGTCTCTGGGTTTCGACAAAGTTTATACTGAACCAGTACAGGTTCCAAAATGGGAACGCATTTCTGAAGCTGCATCTGTTGTAGCGCCATTTGCGCAACCACTTACAATAACAGCACTCGGCAAATCTGCCGCCACACCAGAAGGAGGCGTAACGGCAGAGATTGTGCATTATGCCACATTTGAAGACCTGCAATCTGCTAATCCAGATGATGTAAACGGCAAAATCGTCTTTATATCCAATCGCATGGAGCGCAAAATTGATGGTGCAGGCTATGGCCCAGCCGTTCAGGCACGTGGACGCGGTGCTTCAGAAGCAGCACGGAAAGGCGCGGTAGCTATTGTCATTCGATCTATCGGTACAGATAGTCATCGTCTGCCCCACACAGGCGGTGTTAACTACGAGGAAGATGCGCCCCGCATTGCGGCTGCCGCGCTCTCAAACCCTGATGCAGACCAGCTGGAGCGTATGATGAAACGCGGCCTGCCAATTACATTACACCTTGATATTCAAACCAAAGACCTTGGCACAGTTGAAATGGCCAATGTCATTGGAGAAATTACAGGCACGACGCTACCGAACGAATATGTTGTGCTGGGTAGTCACCTCGATAGCTGGGACCTTGGCACAGGTGCCGTTGACGACGGCGCCGGCGTTGCAATAACCATGGCAACAGCTGACTTGATTAAACGTATAGCACCACGTCCAAAACGTACTATCCGTGTTGTTCTTTTCTCAGCCGAAGAAATTGGTCTAGTCGGTGCACGCCAATATGCCGAACGCCATGCAGCTAACATTGAAGAATTTGCTATCGGTGCAGAATCAGACTTTGGCGCAGGCCCCATATGGGCACTCGCATCAAGAGTTAACCCTGATGCGACGTTCGTTGTTGATAAAATGGCCCAGTTAATGGGTGCTATCGGCGTTGTCCGTGCTGATCGCATTGCTGGCGGCGGCCCTGATGTTGGACAACTTGCTCGCGTTGGCATGCCTGTTATGGATTTGTTGCAAAATGGAGATGATTATTTCGATCTGCATCACACAGCTGACGACACATTTGACAAAATCATTCCAGAGAACATGAGACAGAACATGGCTGCATGGGCCGTGTTTACATACGTCGCGGCTGACTGGCCCGGCAGTTTCAAATAAAATAGATGATTTGAACTGAAACAACAAAAGGCGCTCTGGTGAGCGCCTTTTTTGCATAGTATTAATAGATAAGTTCTAACTTACGTTTTCAGCAACTTTAGCAGCACTATCCGCTTCAGCTTTTTCCGCACGGTATGCTTCAATCGCTGTTTTCACCATATCAAGTGACTGACACCCTGTTTCGCACAAGCTTGCCAACTTTGACCTATTTGCTTCTGCGCGGCCAACCATATCGCGTTTCAAAAATGCAACCGCCTGAGCCTCAAGAGCTACCATCGCGTTTGGGTCTACGGCCAGCGCTTGACGATAATACTTTAACCCACGACCAATACGTCCTTGCGCTTCGTGCGTTTTGCCTAGCCCTACCAGCGCATGCAGGTTTGCCGGGTTAGCAACTAGCGCACGTTCGTACAAGACTTGCGCTTCTTCAGGTTTCTCGGCCCTTAGTGCCACTGTTGCTTCACCAACAAGTTGACGCGACGCATCTTTGTACTTGTCATTAACCTGCGCAAGCGCAGTACTTGACAAGATACCCACAACTGCCGCGGTCATTATTAACTTTGAAATCATACCCGAAACCTCTTTTCTCACTATTGTCGCCATCATAATCAGCAAATATTTAATTGTCTGTATCTTTTCCTGCATCAAATTTTTGCTCAGGAAGATGGTGTAACCCAACAAGCACCAAGCTCGAAATCAACAAAATGCTATATTCCATACCATTGCGCCCAAGACCGACAACAAACCACCCTTCACGTGCATGAACCAGAATAATACCCATGGTATAAATCACGGCGAACAAACCGGAGAGATAAGGTACAAAACGGCCTAGTAAAAATACAGTAGCGCCGACAATCTCAAACAGCGTAATAGCCCAAGCAATCAGCTGCCCAAAAGGAAAACCCTGAGCATCAAGAAACACGCCAAAAGGTGCTACTCCTCCAGCGAGAAGGCGCGCCCATCCATGGGCCATGAGAAAAGCACCCAACAAACAGCGGAACGCAATGATACTGTTAGAGGGTTTGCCTTGAGCAATACCGATGTTGAGAAAATCCACTTTAAGCCTTTAATATTTCAAAACCTGAAATACAAATACGCTAAATTTTTTCAAGGATTGCAACAAAGAAACCGTCCGTTTGGTGCATATGCGGGGCGAGTTGAAGAAAACGGGGGTCTGATGACAGCGTTTCAGGCACAGGTGCCTCTAATGTATCTGTCCATATATCAGCATATGGTTTTACTTGCCATTTACCGTTTTGAGTATCCATGAAAGCATTAACCACAGCCTCATTTTCAGCTTCAAGAATGGAACACGTCATATACACTATACGACCATGCTTTTTCACCATTCTGGCACCTTCAACCAGCAGGTCATGTTGAACAGCGGCAAACTCAGCAATTTTTTCCGACGATAAGCGCCAACGTTGATCTGGGTTCCTTCGCCACGTACCAGTTCCGGAACACGGCGCGTCTACAACAACGCGGTCCATATTGCCGCCTAACTTTGACAAAGCATCATCTCGTACCTGCCCGTTAACCGGCAAAGCTTGAGCATTAACAATTTTACAGAGTGAACGTGCTGCACGTTTTTCAAGCTCACGTAAACGTTTGCCCGAGATATCAAATGCCTGAATTTTACCTTTATTCTCCATCAGAGCAGCCATAAGCAAACTTTTGCCGCCAGCGCCAGCGCACAAATCCGCAACACTCATGCCGGGTTGTGCATCAACGAGGTAACAAGCTAGCTGCGCCGCTTCATCCTGCACTTCGATTAAGCCGTTACGATATAGTGGAGAATCTTGAATATTATTCTTTATATATGAACGAAATCCAATTGGAGAATATTTATGTTTTACAATATCTTCTACTATTTCTTTAATGTCATCAATGACATCATGAGAAATAGTAATTGGATTACTGCGAACATCAAATGGCGCATTAATATTTAATGCTGAAACAGCCTCAGCAAAACTATCAGCAAAGCGTGCATTAAAGCTTTCTTCCAGCCATTCCGGAAGTTCAAGCCTTACCAATTCCGGCATGGCATCATTTGATAACGTGGAGAGCTCACCATTAACCGCAGCTTCTTCCGCGGGTGATAACTCATCTGGAACATGGTCACCTTCAGCGCCAAACGCACTGATACTTTCAGGTTCCGTTTCAGCAAGGTAACTTATTACGAGTGAGCGCCCACTAACCGGCAAGCCAACTACATCCAGCCGCCACAGCTGCTTGGCACGGCTACGCACAACCCCGTAAACCATGCCAGAGATTGCGCGCCTGTCTTTAGAGCCGATATAGCGGCGTTTGCGACAATAACCGGAGAAAACCGCATCAGCAGGAAGTCCCTGCTTAGCAATACCTTCTTCAATGGCGTCGATAATTTCAATTGCGGCTTCAATGCGCGCTGCTGGCCGCATGTGTTTTCTTCTTATTTAGTTGGATAATTAGGGGATTCGCGTGTGATAGTCACATCGTGAACATGGCTTTCTTTCAAGCCAGAATTTGTGATTCTCACAAACTCTGCTTTGGTTCGCATATCTTCAATAGTTCGACTACCCGTATAGCCCATGCTTGCGCGCAAGCCACCAACAAGCTGATGCAGAACATTTGAAGCAAAACCTTTATAAGGCACCTGCCCTTCAACGCCTTCAGGTACAAGCTTGAGCGTGTCTTTAACATCATCCTGAAAGTAGCGATCAGCCGAGCCACGCGCCATTGCGCCAACAGAGCCCATACCGCGGTAAGCTTTGTATGAACGTCCCTGATAAAGGAAAACTTCGCCTGGCGCTTCTTCCGTGCCTGCGAGCAATGAGCCCACCATACAAAGGCTAGCGCCTGCAGCGACTGCTTTCGCCACATCACCAGATGTACGCAAGCCACCATCAGCAATAACAGGAATGCCGGCCTTGGATGCAATCTCTGCAACATCGTTAACAGCTGTAAGCTGTGGTACACCAACACCAGCAACAATACGTGTCGTACAGATGGAACCTGGCCCAATACCAACCTTAATTGCATCGGCACCTGCACCAATCAACGCTTCAGCAGCGGCACGTGTAGCCACGTTGCCTGCAACAAGCTGTGCATGGCTCCATGTCTTCTTAATACGCTCAACCTGCTCTATAACGCGTAAAGAGTGACCATGCGCCGTGTCCAGCACAATCAGGTCGCATTCAGCATCAATCAACATACCCGCGCGCTCATAGCCTTTGTCACCAACAGTTGTTGCTGCTGCAACACGCAGGCGACCCTGTCCATCCTTACATGCATTAGGATTAGCGACGGCCTTTTCCATATCCTTCACAGTAATCAAACCAACACAGCAATAATCGTCGTTAACAACGATAAGCTTCTCGATACGATGGTGATGGAATAGCCTTTTCGCTTCGTTTGATGAAACGCCTTCCTGAACAGTGATGACATCCTTGGTCATCAATTCGCTGGCAGGCTGCGCCATCTGTGTCGCAAAACGCACGTCGCGGTGTGTGAGAATACCGACCAGCTTTTTGGGGCCTACATTATCGCTTCGCTCAACAACGGGAATACCTGATATTTTATGGCGGTGCATTAACTCAAGTGCATCAGCCAGTGTTTCGTCAGGAAACATAGTTACCGGGTTAACCACCATGCCAGACTCGAACTTCTTAACCTGACGAACCATATCAGCCTGTTCTTCTTCGCTTACATTGCGGTGCAACACACCCATACCACCGGCTTGCGCCATAGCAATTGCCATTGGTGCTTCAGTGACGGTGTCCATTGCTGCTGACAGCAACGGCATATTCAAACGAATTGTTTTAGTAACATTAGTGCTGACATCAACCTGCCCAGGCATAACATCACTGGCAGCGGGTTGAAGGAGAACGTCGTCAAAAGTAAGGCCGAGGCGAATATCCATGTTAATTCCTGCATAGTTAGGGGCTTCAACCACCGGTGTGGTTTTAACCCAGCCTCTCAATCTTATGTGGGAGAAGCAAAATCCACGTTTGGATCCAGGTTTTGGATGTTCGCCGTTCAATAACGCGAAGTGCTGACAAAAACAATGTGATTCTTGCCGAATTCTTAAATTCTAAAACAAATGTGATGTATGTTCGTAAAAACAGGCAGTGCAGCGCTACGTACCTTTAAAGCCTTGTGCCAGAACAAACCACTCTTTTGAATCTGCTCTACTAGCCGGCGGTTTAGCGTGCTTTACTGTTTTAAAGTGCTTTTGCATGCGCTCCATCAAAACACCGTCACTGCCACCTTGAAGTACTTTCGCAACAAAAGTTCCACCAGGAGCAAGAACCTTGATGGCGAAGTCCAACGCGGCCTCACATAGTGCCATTGTGCGAATTTGGTCTGTCTGACGGTGTCCTGTCGCCGAATTTGCCATATCAGACAGCACAATATCCGCTGGCCCATCAAGCGCCGCCATCAGGCGTTCTTCAGCATTTTCATCAAGGAAATCCATTACCCACAAATCAACACCATCAACATGCTCAACTTCTTGCAGGTCAATACCAATAATCTGCGATTCTTCCGGCATTACACGTGCCAGCACTTGCAACCAGCCACCAGGCGCGCAGCCAAGATCAACAGCCCGTTTAACGCCTTTCAAAAACTGATAGCGATCGTTTAACTCAACCAGCTTAAATGCAGCACGCGAACGGTAACCAAGCCGGTTAGCTTCAGCAACGTAAGGATCATTCAATTGACGCTGTAACCAACGTGTTGATGATGGCTTGCGACCTCTAGCCGTTTTGACACGCACCTTTGCGCCGCGTGCGCGACTCTTGGTCTGAGACTGCCTATTCCAACCTTTAGCCATGATATTCCCTGTTTACTTTATTGGCAGCCTTAGCATTCTCCATGCCAGACTTATGCATTTTCTTTTTAGTCCGAACATGCTCGACAGGCTGATCAAGCTGCATCAGGCCGCGAAGAATTCCTTCCCGAATACCCCGGTCAGCCACTCTCAGGCTTGGCACTTGCCACATACCCAGGATAGCCTCTAGAATCGCACAACCAGCCACAACCAAATCTGCTCGTTCAGCACCAATACACGGTTCCGCTGCCCGTTCTTCAGGGGTCATTTCAGCAACGCGCCGCGACAAAGCCTTAATATCTTTGGCTTTCATCCATGCCCCGTCAACTTTGTCACGGATATAACGCGGCAATTCCAAATGCAGACTGGCCAATGTCGTTACCGTTCCAGACGTCCCTAAAAATTGTGTATGCCGCCCCTTAAGTACTGTATCCAAACTATGTGCAGCATTAAAAGCACGGAGATGGACCTCAACACTTTCAACCATTTCTTTATATTCTTTATTTTTCAGCTGCTTACCAGGTGTTGTGAATGCTTCAGTTAAGTTTACCACACCCCATGGAACAGAAACCCATCCCTTTATTTCAACCTGTTTTCCCGGTCGCACCTTTACCCATATCAGCTCTGTGCTACCACCACCTATATCAAAGACAAGTGCATTACGCTTATCACCAGCAATGAGTGACTGACAGCCCAGCACAGCTAAACGCGCTTCTTCACCTGCAGATATGACATCAAGATTAATACCCGTTTCTCGCTTAACGCGCGCGACAAATTCCTCAGAGTTATCCGCAATCCGGCAGGCCTCGGTCGCAACATGTCGCATGCATGTAACACCGCGCCGTGCCAGCTTTTCAGAACAAACCTTCAACGCTTCAATGGTCCGGTCCATTGCCTCATCAGACAAACGGTTATCTTTGCCAACCCCCTCACCTAGTCGTACAATTCTTGAGAATGCATCGATAACACGAAAGCCGTGCTTGGTGGGTTTAGCTATAAGCAACCTGCAATTATTGGTGCCAAGGTCTATTGCACTATATATGCCGCCTAAGGCCGCTTCATGTTTTCTGCGTGATTTAGGATACGGCTTACTATGCGCCACCTCAGCACTGCTGGCATGCGGTTTTCTTTTGCCCGCGTTGTCATTACGTGCATTATCACTCGCTGAAAGCCCAGCGTGTTCATCTTTTGAATTAGCTTGAATATCGCCGGTAATATCACGGTTCTTCTTAAACCGTTTCCTACCACCTCGGCGAGTTCGGCGTTTGCCATTACTCTTTTTGTTGTCGGCCCGGCCATCTTTTGCATTGTCATTCCCGGTCACAGAATGCTTTTTAGCTTCCGTGTCTTGAGACAAGCTAACCTCATTGGGTTGGCGCTGCCGAACTTCAGCGCTTTTTTCAGCACTCACGTTCGTTGGCATATTATTCTCTTTTCTATTCACAGGCACCTAGCCTGCTCACTTGTCATGACCTTATCACTCATCATTACATGAAGGCAATAACAAGCGCGCTCGCACTAGAACAAACAAAGAAAAACACAAGCATATAGCCAGATGTTCTATTTTTGTTCTTGACTACACTCGATGAAACAATATAAGAACATTACAGGAACAAACTAGACGAAAGCATAAACAATGACGCTATCACACATTATGATTCTTGCCGTATTTTTTGGTTTTGGCGTGATGGGCATGATTGCCATACAGGAAGCTATTAGCAAATGCTGGGCGTCTACCCGTGGCCTGCTGAACCCAACCGCCCCTGCTCCAACCTTAGGTGCAACCAACGCTGCAACATTAAAAGGCATTTAATTTAATTGCTCGTTTGACGGTTTGTGGTTTTCCGATCATTGAATCTAGGTCAATGACAAAAGAGCCAACAGGACATTCGCTTCTATAATGAATTTAAATAAAATAAAGGCGCGGTGTACGATCAATAAAGATTAACACCGCGCCTAATCCGAGCGAAACCCCCAAGGCACAGCTCGGTACAACTTGTGGGGAGCGCATATACTGCGCTCAAAACCGGTGTCACCTCCCCAAGTTAACCAGCGCAACCCTTTCAAGTTGAGAAAGCACATCGAACTGGATTCAAGGGGCGCTGTCAAGCTTCGTTCATAAAATTTTCACAATTGCCCATTTGCAAGCTGCAAACTGTGACTTTTTTGCTGCGGCGAACCACAAGTTGTGATGCATTTAACTACCACTCTTACTCAATAGGTTCGCCCTGATACTCTGCTACGCGGCAATATTGATCAGCATTTGTACGCTTGATACGTGTACATAATGCATCCGCTTCCTGTTCATTGATCAACGGCCCGGCAACCAAGCGCATAAAAGAACCGATACCTTCCTGGCTTTGTACATAGATCAACGGCGTAAGCCCTTGCAGATCATTTGTGAAATTACGCGCAAGACCCGTCCAGCCTGAGCTAACCTGATCCTTGCTTCTATAAGACGCTAAATGTACACCGTAAAAAGATTGTTCGTTGCGCTGCACATCTACCGTATTGCTCACAGGTGTTCCGTTTTCACCTTCATTTGCATCTGCTGCCGTTTCAGCAACGCCTGTCGGTGCGGTTATACCTTTTTCAAAACTAGACTGCGGCGAAGCAGCATCAACCATTTCAACAGAGAACACTCTATTTTCCAATTTTTTAAGCTGATCGCGCAGTACAGTTACGTCGCTACGAACACGGTTAACTGACGCTTCAACCTGAGGGTCTTTCTCGATAGTCCCAAGTTTTGCGTTGAGTGTTTTAATTTCAGTTTCTTGAGTTCTTATATGTTGAACCAGCTCAACATAAAGCCGTTCCAGAGCATTAAAGCGATCTTTTAATTCGCGGTGATCTTCCGATACGTACCCGACGTTTTGTTCTAATGCTTCCTGGCGTGCCTCAACAAGAACCTCTTGACCTTGCCATAGATCCTGACTGGCACATGCAGGTAGGGCTAATAGCAATGCGCCTAGAACGGCACTTTTCAACACTGATTGCTGTTTTAAGTAGGTTACTTTTACCGGCTGCTTCATATCGAACACCTTTCAAAACACTAAGCTACTGATAAACAAACGTTTGCAGCAGCTCTCAAATGAGCATTATTTTTCTAGTGATTTTAAAAGCAATTTGGATGCCAGTTATAAAAATTGGCCACCTGAACAGTAACTGAAGCAACGACAGACCTTGTAATAAATAGGAGTTCCTCGAGAACAGCGAGATACAGTTTTATTTGTTTTTCACGCCTTTTACCGCAAGTCTTTTACGGAATGCCCACATATTCACTGGCAAAAATGCAATATACAACGCTGAAATAAGAGCAAGAACAGCCCAGGTACGAACAAAAAGGCCGGCCAGTACAATACCGATAACCAGCATTACAGGTACAAATGCAGTGCGCGGCACACGTAGCGCCTTTAACGAAATGGTAGGAATTGTTGAAACAATCAATAACGCAATAACAATGGTATATATACTTACCCAAAGGCTATGAGAACGCATTAACCCATCGTTTAACGCCAAATCAATCATCATAGGAGTTAGCAACAATGCAGCACCCATCGGGGCGGGCACGCCGGTCAAAAATCCGAGGCGTTTTCTTGGCTCATCCTGGTCTTCTAGCCGCGCATTAAACCGCGCCAGCCTTAACGCCATTGCCGTCGCATATATAAGCGCCACAGCCCAGCCAAAACGGTCCAAGCTTTGTAAAGACCATAGATAAACAACAACCGCAGGCGCAACGCCAAATGAAACCACGTCGGACAAGCTATCAAGCTCTGCGCCAAACTTGCTCGTGCTTTTCAGCAAACGTGCAACGGTACCATCTAATCCGTCTAATATTCCAGCAACGGCGATGGCTGTTGCTGCTAATTCCCACTTCTCGGCAAAGGCAAACCGCATCGAAGTTACACCTGCCATAAAGGCGCATAAAGTCACAACATTTGGTAAGATTGTGCGAATAGAAATTGCACGAATACTCGTTGTTTTCTTTTTGTCACCCATGACGTAACTCTAAAGCTTTCTTGCAATGATAGTTTCACCGCCAATCATTGTTTGCCCAGGCTCTATTGTACATTCCATGCCTTCATCCAGGTATATATCAGTACGACTACCAAACCTGATCAACCCAAAACGAGAACCACGCTCAACAACATCGCCTTCCTTCAAGTTGCATAAAATACGCCGTGCAACCAAGCCAGCAACTTGAGCAAACGCAATATCATTGCCGTCTTCTGTTGTCATCCGGACAAGTTGACGTTCGTTTTCTTCACCTGCTTCATCAGCAGCCGCACTCAGGTACTTGCCGTTTACATACGCCAAACCCGTTATAGTTCCTGCCGAAGGCACGCGGTTCACATGCACATTAAATACAGACAAGAAAATAGAGATGCGTTTTCTTGGTTTGTCGCCCATACCAAGCTCTGCAGGCGGCGCTATCTCTGTGACTGCACTCACAGTTCCGTCAGCGGGACTTACAAGAACACCAGATGCTTGAGGCACCACTCGTTCTGGATCACGGAAAAAATATACACACCATGCAGTAAGCACTAAGCCAATCCAGCCAAGAGGCTCTGAAATCAAATAAAACAACCCAATAGAGACAATGAAGAATACGGCAATATGAGTATGCCCTTCTTTATGTATTGGTGTTAAAACTGCATCTGAAGCTTTCATAAGTCTTCTTTCTTATCCTTATATCACCTGCCGGCGTTCCGTTTTATACGCAGGAAACGCACCGTAACACTGGCGATTTTATATACATCCGTCAAGCAACGCTTATCAGCGTATGAACTCTCAACCTTTATAATTAATGCGTGTTGTTAACGCTTGTTTAAGCTGAACAAGCGATGCTGGCAAACCAAAATACGCATATACCTCACTGAATATAGGCAATCGGTAAAATGAAGCTGCAAGAGTCCCTTGATAAAGTTGAACAACACCTATCAAAATTAGATAATCAAAGTTTCGATCGGATATCTTTTCGCTGGGAAAATATACCATTCAACGCGGTAGTAGAGAAAGCTTCAGAGGGCTTAAGTCACATAAAGCTGGATGCCAAGCTTGGCCGTTTATTTTATACTATCGAGAATGCAGAATTAAGAACTGCGGCGGTTAAATGCTTGTATTCCACTAATCGTAAAACAGATGCTTCATATAAAATTGCTAAAAATGGTGAAGTTTTCTTTCATAGCCTTACAAAAACATCGAAAACACTGGCTGGTAAGAACCTTATGGAAGCGATCACAGTGATACTGCTACAATCAGGGTCACAGCTCCAACTTCTTAACTCACAACTGAAAAGCTAATGTTCTTCATTTACTGCGTCACGGTGCAACAAAAAGTCCGAATTTATTGCTCAACACTTTTAGTAGGCAGCTTAAATATCTGACCGGGGTATATCAGGTCAGGATCCGTGATCTGTTCGCTATTTTCACCGAAAATAAGAGTATACCGCACTCCTGAGCCATACAACTGGCGAGCAATTTGCCATAACGTATTGCCCGGCCTTATGAAAACACCATTTTCCGCTAATGATTGATCAATAGGCTCACCAGCAACAAACGGTTGCTCAACGCGCAACTGAACTGTTCCGTCAGCAACCGTCTGATCAACACGTACGGTATGGGTGCCGGGTGACAATATACCGTCAGGTTGAGATATCGTCCAAGAACCGCTATCGCTAGCCCGCACGCTGTTAACAAATTCTCCGTCAAGGTACAGTCTTACATTCACACGCGGCAGTGATCGTCCAGCAAAGACCACACCGTTACCAGCGCCAAAATCAACAGTATCAACGCTTAAACTGTCCCCTACTTCAGCAAATGCTGCAACGCCGGGCTTTTGCAGAACCGTACTGGCACCCTTGCCGTCTTTCGGTGTCAAAACAGCTACAACACCATTCTGTGCCTGCTCCACAAAACGTTCTGTATCGCGCTCTGGAACAGAAACAACAACAACCTGGTCAGCTTCAGTTTGTGTTGTTGAATCACCGTTAGTAGCTTTTAAATTTAACTCAACCGAGCCAGCCTCAAGAGGTTCATCGAGAATAATGACCCACTCACCGTCCTCATTAGCTATAACTTCAGAAACTTTTTTGCCGTTAGCATATAATTCAACTTGCGCGCCCGGAGCCATTCGACCAGCAATCACGCCGGTGCCACCACGTGATATACGAACCAGATCAAATTCTGGCGCAAGCTCATCAACAACTGAACCAGATTCCTCGACTTGCTCTCCAATTACTGGTGTCGGAGCCGGAGCCTCACTTGAATCGTAAAAAAAGAACAAATAAACTGCCAAGGCCAAAACAGCCATAACGGCTGCCAAACCTAGCTTTTCCTTATATGAAGAAGTATTTGCCTGTAGGCCCATAATTTCCATAACTCAAAACGAGCACGCTGTCGTCGGCTCTGTTAACCGGTCACTATTTATGTTTTATCAATCCGGCAACTATTATTATAGTTAAATTTATCATAATCATGTCAAAAATTTGTCACTGATTCGATATTGCCATTCAATGAAAGCTTTCCTGTGAACAATATTCCCAAAATTTCAACTGTTTGCGTTTATTGCGGCTCACGCATGGGCAACAAGTCACACTATCAAAATCAAGCGCATAAATTAGGCGCCTTAATCGCTCAAGCGAAACTGTCTTTAGTATACGGCGCAGGCAGTATTGGCCTGATGGGCGTAGTTGCACGCAGTGCCCGCGACAACGGCAGTAATGTGATAGGTATCATCCCTGATCACCTTGACGATATTGAAATTACACAAAATGGCCTTTCTGAGCTTCACATCACGGATGACATGCATCAACGCAAAAAAATGATGTTCGAACGCTCAGACGCTTTCATTGTGTTGCCAGGCGGTCTCGGCACATTGGATGAAACACTAGAGATGATGACATGGGCGCAACTTAGCCTGCACCGCAAACCCATCATACTTGTTAATACAGATGGATATTGGTCACCATTAATTCAGCTTGTAAAACATGTTGTTGATGATGGGTTTGCTTCGCCCGAAAACGCCGAACTATTAACAGTCGTGGACACACCTGAGGCCGCGATCGAGTTTATTCAAGCCTATAATGATGATAAAGCTATCTGATCACCAAAGAATTACCTGAACACCAATCAAAACCGTTCAGTTTGCACTTCAACTTACATCAGTGAAGTGATAGGGTGCGCGCAAATTCAGATAGAGGCATAATGTCTTCAACATAAATTTATAGTGATAAATAACTAGCAAGAAATCGAGGGACCGATGAGCAAAATTAGAGTAGCAAATCCAATTGTTGAAATTGATGGCGATGAGATGACCCGCATTATCTGGCAATGGATACGCGAGCGCTTGGTGCAGCCATACATGGATGTTGATTTGCTTTACTACGACCTTTCGGTTGAAAAACGCGACGAAACAGATGACCAAATCACAGTTGACGCAGCAAAAGCCATTCTTGAACATGGTGTTGGTGTTAAATGTGCGACCATTACACCTGACGAACAGCGTGTTGAAGAATTCGACCTGAAGAAAATGTGGCGAAGCCCCAATGGCACTATTCGCAACATTCTTGGTGGTACCGTTTTCCGTGAACCAATCATCATCAAAAACGTACCGCGGCTTGTTCCGGGCTGGACCAAACCAATTGTAATTGGCCGTCATGCTTTCGGTGACCAATACCGCGCAACAGACTTCCTTGTACCTGGCGCAGGAAAGCTAACAATGCGATTTGACCCGGCAGACGGCGGTGAAGCAATTGAGAAAGAAGTATATGAGTTTGCAGACTCTGGCATTGCCATGGGTATGTATAACCTTGACGAGTCTATACGTGACTTCGCTCGTTCATCACTTACATACGGCCTGGAGCGTAAATGGCCTGTTTACTTGTCTACAAAGAACACAATTCTAAAAGCCTATGACGGTCGCTTTAAGGATCTATTCCAGGAAGTGTTTGAGACTGAGTTTGAAGAGCGTTTTAAAGACGCAGGTGTTACATACGAACACCGCCTTATCGACGATATGGTTGCCTGTGCTCTGAAATGGGCAGGTGGCTTTGTTTGGGCATGTAAAAATTACGACGGTGATGTGCAGTCAGATACTGTTGCTCAAGGTTTTGGGTCACTTGGTTTGATGACATCAGTTCTAATGACACCTGACGGAAAAACAGTTGAAGCAGAAGCTGCGCACGGCACAGTTACACGCCACTTCCGTCAGCACCAAGAAGGTAAAGAAACATCTACAAACCCAATCGCATCAATTTTTGCATGGACACGTGGCTTGAAGTACCGCGGCAAGATGGACGGAACACCGGAAGTGACCGCATTTGCAGAATTGATCGAAAAGACCTGCATTGAAACAGTAGAGAGCGGCTGTATGACCAAAGATCTTGCGCTTTTGATTGGTCCAAACCAAAGCTGGATGACAACGGGTCAATTCTTCGACAAAATCGACTCTAACCTGAAGCAACGTATGGCTTAATACAGGTTTAAAGCGAAACTGATATGATAAAAGCCGCCCAAATTGTTTGGGCGGCTTTTTTATTTATTCCTTAAAGCATTTTTAAAATGACCCAATAGCCCAGCAGCAAAACTTTACTGCCTAGAAACTTGCTGGTTTAAAGCCGCGTACATAACCTGCTTGTCAGGTTCTTCAATATGGTTATCACTCACTAATGTCTTAAGGCGACGACCTGCATGATCCAGCATTCCCTGTGCAAACTCGGGATAGATCGAGAGCAGCATATGCAGATCAACACTCTCAAGCCATATCACTTTGGTGCGTTCATTCGTGAGCGTTGCAGGTTGGTAGTTTTTATCGCTGATTATGTTGCACTCACCAAAGAAGTCGCCGCTCTCTAAAGGAATGGCCTTGTGTTGGTAAAAGGCACTAACTTCACCTGAAAGGATACAGTACAAGCCGTTATTCATATCCATCTTATGCGACAATACAGTCCCTGGGGATGCTGACAAAGTCCTCACACGCGTAGCTAAATCTTTTGCAGCCTCGTTCGGTAAATGCTGGAAAATAGGAAAGTCTTCAATAACCCTTAGCGGCACAACAAATTCACGGCGATGCACTTCGTCGGAGAAACCAGACGCTATAATGCCGATAGGTAATGCATAAAACACAAAGCCAATGATCATTACGGCACTGCCAAGTACACGACCACCATCAGTAACAGGCACAACATCGCCGTAACCAACGGTGGTCAGCGTAGAAAGCGCCCACCACAATGCCGCTGGAATGCTGCCAAATGCAACAGGCTGCGCTTCATGCTCAAGAAGGTAAGCGATAGTTGCCGAAAAGAAAAGAAGGCCCATCATGATAATAAACGTCGCAACCAGTGCGCGGCGTTCCTGATAAATAACTCTGGTTAACGATGACAAAGCTGGCGAATAACGAACCAACTTCAACAACCGTAATAATCTAAATATACGCAGTGTTCTAAGATCTGCCGTGACAAAAGCGCCAAGGAAAAACGGCGCGATTGCAGCTGCGTCAATAATCGCCATTGGCGATAAGATATACCGTAAACGCCTTGATGCAGCACTATCGCCCACATCGCCGTAACCTTCGGCACTTACCCAAACGCGCGCAGCATACTCAATGGTAAACACAGCAACCGAAAAAACATTAAAGATATGAAGCCAAAACCCATATGTTTGCCAGATATGATCGACAGTCTCTAACGCCACAGCAAAGACGTTAGCGACAATGAGCACGATCATCATATATTCAAAAACAGCCCCGGCTCGGCTGCCAAAACTGCCAAGCTCAAGAAAATCAAATGCTTTTCGTCTTAGAGCCATAATATCTGAGTATGCATAAGCAAAGCCTTGTGACGCAATAACTTTATAAAGTTAATTATTTGTCGCCGGCAATCGCTTGCTCTATCGCAACGAGTGCAGCTGCAGCATTGCTGCCGTCAGGTCCACCCGCCTGCGCCATATCAGGGCGGCCGCCACCACCTTTACCACCGACAGCTGCAGCGCCAATACGCACTAAATCAACCGCATTATGTGTCGCGAGCAAATCATCAGTTACGCCAATAAGGACCGCCGCCTTGCCATCATTTACCGCAATAAGCGCCACAACGCCGCTACCGAGAGTTTTCTTTGCATCATCAGCAATACCGCGAAGATCTTTAGGACTAACACCATCCAAAACCTGCCCAAGATAGGAAACTCCATTAACATCTTTAGCGGCCGGTCCGGATGACCCACCACCCATCGCAGCCTTTTTCCGTGCATCAGTAAGCTCTTTTTCCAGTGCTTTGCGGTCTGATAGTAAAGCATTTACACGGTCTAATAATTCTTCCGGGCTCGCTTTTATGGATGCCGCAGTCTGTTTCAGTAAACGCTGCTGATGCATAAGGTATTCAAAAGCAGCTTCACCGGTAAGGGCCTCAACACGGCGAACACCTGATGAAACCGCGCTTTCAGAAGTAATAGTAAAAAGTCCAATATCACCAAGACGCTTTACGTGAGTGCCCCCACAAAGCTCAACGGAGAAATTGGGCTTCGCATTATCACCCTGCCCCATTGAAACGACACGTACTTCATCACCGTATTTTTCGCCAAACAAAGCCATTGCACCAGCTTCAATAGCTGCGTCGTAACTAAGTAACCGCGTCTCAACAGCTTCGTTTTCACGGATAACTGCGTTTACAAGACGCTCTATATCGGCGATTTCATCTTCAGTGATGGCTTTGGGGTGAGAAACATCAAACCGTAGTTTATCGGGTGCAACCAAAGACCCTTTTTGCGTAATATGCTCACCTAAACGCTGACGCATTGCTTCATGAAGAACATGAGTAGCTGAATGGTTTGCACGAAGGCGGCGGCGACGATCACCATCAACTGTCATCACAACAGATTTGTCGTTACTGAAAGAGCCAGTTTCAACTTTGCCTACGTGAGCATGAAGGGTACCCATTTTTTTGGCCGTGTCTTTCACGGCAAAACGGTTTTCACCTTCCTGCAATATACCCGTATCGCCCATTTGCCCGCCAGATTCAGCATAAAACGGCGTTTGATTTGTTAAGATAACAGCTTCTTCACCTGCTGACACTCCGTCAACTATCTCGCCGTCTTTAACAATCGCAACAACCTGACCATCAGCCTGCTCGGCTGTGTAACCAACAAACTCGGTAGCACCGCACTGATCATGGATATCGAACCATATTGCTTCGGTGGCTGCATCACCTGAACCAGACCAGGCTGCACGAGCTTTTGCACGCTGTTCATCCATTGACGTATTAAAACCAGCAACATCTACCTTCAGCTTTTGGGCACGTAGAGCATCCTGCGTTAAATCCAACGGGAACCCAAAAGTATCATATAGCTTAAACGCGACATCACCTGCGAGTGTATCACCAGAGAGTTTTGCCACTTCATCGTCTAATAATCGCAGACCCTTATCCAGCATTTGCCTGAATTTATCTTCTTCAAGTTTCAATGTTTCTTGAATCAACTTTTCGGCACGGACAAGCTCAGGGAAAGCCTGCCCCATCTCAGTCATAAGCGTCGGTGCCATCTGGTGCATCACCAAATCTTTGGCACCCAGAAGGTGTGCATGGCGCATAGCGCGGCGCATAATGCGGCGCAGAACATAACCACGCCCTTCATTAGAAGGCAGAACGCCGTCAGCAATCAAGAAACTACATGCCCGAAGGTGATCAGCAATGACCCGGTGTGAAGCACCCGTATCTTCATTTTCTATAGCGCCGGTAGCTGCAACTGACGCTTCAATCAAACGGCGAAAAGTGTCGATTTCATAGTTATCGTGTGTACCCTGCATAACTGCAGAGATACGCTCAAGACCCATGCCAGTGTCGATACTTGGGCGTGGCAGCTCTACCCGATTATCCGCAGCACGTTGTTCGTACTGCATGAAAACCAGATTCCATATCTCAACAAATCGGTCACCATCTTCTTCCGGAGAGCCCGGAGGGCCACCCCATATGTGATCACCGTGATCGTAAAATATTTCCGAGCATGGGCCACACGGTCCCACGTCCCCCATGGACCAAAAGTTATCATTTGTCGCAATGCGGATGATGCGTTCTTCCGGTAAGCCCGCTATTTTTCGCCATAAATCATATGCAACGTCATCGTCATGATACACCGTAACCGTCAATCGACTAGCATCGATGCCATAATCTTTGGTTATCAATTCCCAAGCGTGAGAGATTGCTTGGTCTTTAAAATAGTCGCCGAAGGAAAAATTACCAAGCATCTCAAAGAATGTATGATGACGTGCTGTGTAACCCACATTATCGAGGTCATTGTGTTTACCGCCAGCTCTGACACATTTTTGGGAAGAAGTCGCCTGCGTGTAACCACGTGTTTCAGCACCGGTAAATACGTTTTTAAAAGGCACCATACCAGCATTAACGAACATAAGCGTAGGATCATTAAGCGGCACCAATGGTGCAGACGGCACGACCTCATGGCCATTTTTTGCAAAGAAATCCAGAAATGTCTTCCGAATTTCATTTGTACCGCTAATACCTGATTTCATAGAGCCCGTCATATCATCACGCCTTCTTCAACCCGTCTTCCAGCTACAAAAGCATACATGCCGGAAACAAAACAGAGGGCTTTTTACCTAGGGCTTCCCGATGTGTCCAGCAAAGAGGTTGATCAAATACACAGTACGTTCATATTCCAAAGAAAAAGAGCGGAAAAACCGCTCTTTTCAGATATCAATTCAATTGTCAGAAAAAGCTCTAAACTTCATCATCATCCAACTTGGGTTCATCAGAGAGCATAGCTTCTTCGACAAGCCCTGCATTTTGACGAATTGCCATTTCAATTTCGTTTGAAATATCAGTGTTTTCAGCAAGGAAACGCTTTGCATTCTCGCGACCTTGCCCAATGCGCTGGCTAGAATAACTATACCATGAGCCAGATTTCTCAACTACACCAGCCTTCACGCCGAGGTCTACAATCTCGCCCATTTTAGAAATGCCCTGACCGTACATGATATCAAACTCGACTTGCTTGAATGGTGGTGCAACCTTGTTTTTAACAACCTTCACCCGCGTGGCATTACCAACAATATCATCTTTTTCTTTAATTTGACCGATACGGCGAATATCAAGGCGAACAGATGCATAAAACTTAAGCGCATTACCACCCGTTGTTGTTTCAGGGCTACCGTACATCACGCCAATTTTCATGCGAATCTGGTTAATGAAAATAACAATAGTGTTCGAGCGAGCAATTGATGCCGTTAGCTTACGTAGTGCCTGACTCATAAGGCGAGCCTGCAAACCTACATGGCTGTCACCCATTTCACCTTCAATCTCAGCGCGCGGTGTCAGTGCAGCAACAGAATCCACAACCAAGATGTCTACCGCGCCTGAGCGTACAAGTGTATCTGTAATTTCAAGTGCTTGCTCACCAGTATCTGGCTGACTGACCAACAATTCGTTCACATCAACACCCAGTTTACGCGCGTAAACTGGGTCAAGTGCGTGTTCGGCATCAACAAAAGCAGCAATACCGCCTGCTTTTTGTGCTTCAGCAACTGCATGCAGCGCCAACGTCGTCTTACCAGAACTTTCAGGGCCATAAATTTCAATAACGCGCCCCTTTGGAAATCCGCCAATGCCAAGAGCAATATCCAGATTTAAAGAACCAGTAGAAATTGCTTCTATTTCGATACTGGAGTCGCGCTGACCCAGCTTCATAACAGAGCCTTTACCGAATGCTCTATCAATTTGACCAAGCGCTGCTTCTAGCGCTTTGCTCTTATCCATGGATGTTCCTTTTACCAACTGAAGGCCTGATGCTGACATTGTGAAGCTCCCTTATTCCATAGCATGTGTTTGGTTGCAATGTAATGTTTGTACACTTTTTGTTCTTTTATGCAAGAGCTTATTTTCACCTTTTGTTCTCATGTGCTACCAAACAGTCTTACACAGTAAAAACATCAACAGTAATATAGTGAAATTTATATGCTATGCAGCGACAAGCTAAACAAGCACTAGTCCAGAATAG
This sequence comes from Kordiimonas aquimaris, assembly GCF_025574485.1. Lineage (GTDB taxonomy): Bacteria > Pseudomonadota > Alphaproteobacteria > Sphingomonadales > Kordiimonadaceae > Kordiimonas > Kordiimonas aquimaris. The sequence continues at coordinate 431,405 of NZ_JAOBPO010000003.1, forward strand.
TTTTCACCTTTTCAGCCAGATCTTTCAGGGTGAAAGGTTTGGGTAAAAATTGAAATTCTTCCGCTTCAAGGTTTTTGCGGAACATGTCTTCTGCATATCCTGAAACAAAAATAACTGGCAGCTCTGGCCGCGTTTTGCGCGCTGTTTTCACCAATGTTGGCCCGTCCATGTTCGGCATCACAACATCTGTGATTAACAAATCAATTTTTGCTTCAGATTCATTGAGTATCTCAAGACCCTGCTCACCAGAATCAGCGTCAAGAACAATGTAACCTTTGTTTTCGAGTGCACGGCGCGCAAACATACGCACAGGGTCTTCATCTTCAACAATCAGTATCGTGCCTTTGCCTGTAAGGTCGCGCTCGGGCACATCAATGACAGTTTGGTCTTCATTTTCAACCTCAGAACGATCATGTGCTTTGAGAAGTAGAAGGAATGTTGTTCCCGTACCAACTTCAGATTCCACAAAAACAAACCCGCCAGTTTGTTTAACAATACCATACACCGTAGCCAGACCAAGACCCGTACCCTGCCCCACTTCTTTTGTGGTAAAGAATGGCTCAAAAATCTTGTTCAAGTTACTCTTGGCAATACCACTACCGTTATCTTCTACCTCAATAAGAACATAGTCCGTAGGCACAACAACATCATAACGATCAATAAGCGGATCATCTGCCTCCACAAGACGCGTTCTAATTTCCAGCTTGCCTCCTTGCGGCATCGCATCACGCGCATTAACCGCAAGGTTAATTATCACTTGCTCAAGCTGTCCCTGATCCACCTTCACCGAGGGCAAGTCACGCCCATGAACAACTTTCAATTCGATTGTTTCGCCGATTAATCGTCGAATGAGGTTTGACAAATCAGCAAGAACATCCGTTAACATAAGCACACGTGGGCGTAACGTCTGTTGACGCGAAAACGCTAATAATTGACGCACCAAATTCGCCGCCCGGTTTGCATTTTGTTTGATTTGAATAATATCAGAAAACGACTGATCACCAGCATCATGTCGCACCAGCAACAAGTCACAAAAGCCGATAATCGCTGTTAGCAGGTTATTGAAATCGTGAGCAACACCACCTGCAAGTTGGCCGACTGCCTGCATTTTCTGCGCCTGTACGAACTGACGTTCAAGGCTTTTTTCCTGTGTTGTATCAACAAGGTAAAGAATGGCATACCGCGTATTTTCTTTGGCGATTGAAGCAGAGAAAACTTGCCCAACACGTTCAGGTTGCCCGCTGTATACAACATCAAGCGGAATAGCGGCTGGCCGGCCATCGTTGGCAAACTTAATTAGCTCGAACAGCGCTTCACGATCTTCTTCCACAACAATGTCAAGAATACTGTCACCCGCATTCAACTGACTGGCGGACGGATGTAACTTCAGTGGTTGATTATATTCCTTGACGTTTGCCTGCTCATCAACAACAGCAATAGCGATTGGAGCGGCATCAAATATTGGATCAATCAAAAACTCACGCTCAATAGGCACAAGTTTACCATGCATTTGGTCAAGCCTGCGAATAAACCTGAATTGCCCGACTTGCCGGCCCTGCTCTCGCGCTTGCAGTGGAATGGTGGTTACGTCAACATCAATACGCTGTCGGTCACCAACAATCAGCTTAGTATCCTGCCCTTTCAGTTGCACCCGCGACAGATCTTTACCTTCTTCTATATCCAGCCAATCAAGGATTACCTTGTTGGCATAATGAATAGTGCCCTTCACATCTTCCAGAATGATGCCGCATTCCAGTTTTTCAAAAACAGTCGATGCCCATCCCGAAACCATATTTTTTTCATGACGCAAGCGCGCGCTATCATTCTGCCGCGAAACTTGCCAGACAAGGTGATTGCCAACACGCTTGCCTATCAGCGTTAGCTCATCGTCCTCATTAGGGGTAACATTTATTTGCGCAGCAGCATGGCCAGAATGCCGTACGTTATTCAGCAATCCGCTTATAGCTTGCCTGCTATCCTCACTTGAAACCATGTCATGAATACGCTGAATTGGTTGATCATTAAGCCGTTCAAAGCCAAGGTTTGCAGCAAGGGTAATACCATCAAGCTGCGTTACCAGAACCGCGCGCCTGTCCATCGCAACCAAAGCCTGTAAAAGCTCGCGGTCAACACCATCACCGGATTGGGCAGGTTGCCCGAGCTGTTTCAACGCACGAATAAGCGTCAATGCGGTAATAATAAGTGTGGCACCACCAACTGTGATGGCAGCAATCTGTCCCCAAAACAAATAAGTGAAAACCGAAACACCACCTGCACCGATCAGCCCAGACAAAGCCATCGCGAGCAAGCGCAGCCCTGACTTTACTTCATTGTTAACCAGCGCATCCCTTATAGGCTGTGGTAATTGGCTTTCCATAAACTCTCTTTAATCACTATCGATATTGCTTCATCACATGTTGATAAATTCTACGCGGCTTTAAGCTAAATGGGCAAGCCTCGTATTAAGTTTGGCGACATTAACTTATCTCAGCTCCAGCGTGTTTGACTTTCTACCAAGGCCAGCTTTCTGCAGCTTCATAATATAGGTAATCACGCCAGCTACTGCCTTATAATGATCAGGCGGAATCTCTTCATCCAGTTCAACGCTGGCATATAGCGCACGTGCCAATGGCGGGTTTTCAATAATAGGAATGTCGTGTTCTTCCGCCAACCCCCTGATGCGAAGGGCAACATTATCAACGCCTTTGGCAATTAATACAGGCACATCCATATGACCATGTTTATACTCCAGAGCAATCGCATAGTGCGTTGGGTTTGTAATAACTACGTCTGCGCGCGGCACAGCAGCCATCATACGCTGTGAATGCCGTTCAAAACGTATTTGGCGCAAACGCGATTTTACCTTTGGGTCACCATCGGTTTGTTTACGTTCATCTTTCACTTCTTGCTTGGTCATGCGCAGCTTTTTGATGTGCTGATATTTTTGATAAGAGAAATCAAGAGCAGCAATGATTGTCATCAGGATCATGACACCAAGCATTACTTTCACTGCCATGATATGAGCCAAACCAACAACATCAATGATTGGCAGCAACATTACCGTATCCAGACGAGACCGTTCTGGATAGGCAACCAAAAACAGAACTAGTGAAAGGGCCAAAAGCTTGGCAACCGCCTTACCAAATTCCACTGGCATTCTTGACGAGCCAAATTTCTTCATACCCTGGAGCGGGTTAATTTTTGACAGGTCCGGTTTTAATTTTTCAAATGTAAAGACGCCAGAGTGCTGAATTCTGTTTCCAGCCAGAGCGGCAAAGACAAAAACACCAAACGGAATAAGCAACACAAAAAATACATCAAACATCAATGTATTCAATACCTTGAGCGCATTAACCTGCTGGGTATCAATTTCATGTATGCGACTTAAATAACCAACAAGCGGATCCCGTACACGCGTGACAATAATTGCACCAGCACCAGCAACAACACCTGTTCCAGCAGCTAACATAAACCAGGTTTTTACTTCCTGACTTTGAGCCACTTCACCTTTTTCAGTTGCCTCCTGAAGTTTTTTCGGGGTGGGTTCTTCGGTTTTTTGAGCTTCATCTTCGTCAGCCATACATCACCCTAAATACGACAGGAGATGCTGCTGAAAACGCTCCAAAAACAAACTCATCATGGGGCCAATCAATAGCATCATCATTACGAAGCCAATAAAGAGGTTCATCGGCAAACCAATGAAAAACACCTGAAAGCCCTGTATCATCCGCGCCACCAAACCTAGGCTTAAGTTGAAAATCAACGAATAGACAATAAACGGCGCAGCCAACTGAAAACCAAGGGCAAAACTATCTGCAACATAGCGCACAATAAGTGCGGCGAAATCCTCATACGGGATAGCAAGGCCTACAGGAAACTTTATGTAACTGTATGCAAAGCCTTGTATCATCAAATGATGTAAATCCGTGACAACGATCATTGTAATGGCAGTAAGTGACACGAAAGAAGCAACAATTACACTTTGTGAACCTTGTGCCGGATCAAATGACTGTGCCGCCGCTAAACCGGTTTGGAATGCAATAACCGTTCCCGCTGTGTGCGTCGCTGAAAGCAATATGCGCGCTGTAAGGGCAAGCATCGAGCCAATGAGCAGCTCTTGTACAAACAAGGTTACCAACCCAAACATGGTTTCCGGCATGGAAGGTAATGTTCCTGAATGCACCGCGTATATAATGAGTGACAGAATAAAAGCCAGGCTAACACGCACACGCTGCGGGATAGATTGATCCCCGAGGACCGGCATCAACATAACTAGCGGCGTCAGGCGCATTAAAACAAGGAGGAAACCAAAGGCTTCTGCTGGTAAAACCTGCCCTAACACTTCTTTATCCGCCTGTGATAATGCGCTCGGAAATCCGCTGCATTAGATCAGCCATATTACGGCCCATAAATGGGAAGGTCACAAGCAATGCAATGAAAACCGCTATAATCTTGGGAACAAACGTCAGGGTCATTTCCTGCAACTGCGTAACGGTTTGAAAAAGTGCAATCGCAAGGCCCACAATAAGACCAACTGCAAGTATAGGTCCAGATGTAGAGATTAGAGTGACAAGAGCGTCACGTGCAACATCAAGTACCTCAGGCCCAGTCATTGTTGCATCTTCTCCAATCTTGCATACGCTGTCAGCGTAATGGCACTAATGCCCTAGATTGGCATTTTCAGAATATCGTTATACGCCGATAAAACCTTATCGCGCACAGTGACCACAGTTTCAACTACCATTTCAGCATTAGACACTGCAGTGGCAACATCAACAATATCAGATTGCCCTGTCAAAGCCTGAGCACTTGTTACCTCAAGGTTAGTAGTTGTTGCCTTAACATCACCGATAGAATCGCTCACAAGTGATGCAAATGCGGACTCACCGCTTGCACCGTCCGCGCCGTCACGCGGACCCGCTAAACCATTTTGCAATTGCTTGGATGCTTGTGAATATGCGTTTACAGCATCAAGTTGTTTTATGTTCACCTGCTATCCCCTTAACGTAGTAAATCGAGTGTCATGGTTGCCATACGGCGGCTAGCTTCCATTGCATTCAAATTTGATTGATAAGTACGCTGCGCTTGTTGCATGTCCATCATTTCAATCAAACCGTTTACGTTCGATTCCTTGATGTAACCTGAGGCATCAGCGGCCGGATTACCGGGGTCATACTTCTTGGTAAAATCTTTTTGGTCAAACTCGATACCACCAACCTTCACAAGCTCTACACCGTTTGCACGGTCCATCTCGGTTTGGAATGTAATGATCTTGCGGCGATACGGATCAGCACCCGGTTCTGTTGCAACAGAATTCTGGTTTGCAATATTTTCCGAGATCACACGCATACGCACTGATTGTGCGCGCAAGCCTGATGCAGACGCCATCATTGCTTTTTGAAGGTCCATAACCTGTTCCCTTACACAGCTAAACTGCGTTCTCTCAGCATAGCCGCTTTCTAGCGACCACCACCACGACCCAAGGCTATTTTCAACAGCCCCATATTCTTTTTGTAAAGATTAACCATCATGCCATATTCCATTTGGTTATCGGCTACGCGGATCATCTCTTCCTCAAGAACCACTGTGTTACCCGTTGGTGATTCTTCAGCATCTTTATCTTCAACAATATCAGCCTTGTCAGCCATGCCGCCACCAGCCGTCATATGGCCAGCTTGCGACGCCCGCATGTTCATAGAAGGCTTTACAGATTTAGAAGAGCCAGACAAGTCATCAACAAGACCAGAAAAATCTTGGCGCTCCAGCTTTTGGCCTTTGTATCCCGGTGTGTCTGCATTGGCCACATTCTGGCTGAGCACGCTTTGGTTGCTGTGCAACCATTGCATCCGCTTTTTCATTGCAGCCATTAATGGAATTGACGTCAGGTCCATAAATCTCTCGTTTAATGCGAGTTTATTGTCAATGGTGTCTATCACCACAATTCCGGTATTATTACTCAAATTTACCATGCAACAATTAGGGTTAACAAATTCCTAACGCAGATAACTTTTATTCACGAAAAATTACGCCAAATGCTTGCATTTGTAGGAATTTTGACGCTGAATGCCCGCATGGAAAACGAGAAAGATACAGCGCCTGAAGTAACCAAGGCCATCGCAGTTAAAGGCAGCAGCGGTGATACAGGCGCACCACCAAAGATTATAGCCAAAGGCGAAGGCCTGTTGGCGGAACGGCTGCTGGACATTGCTTTTGCTGAAGGCGTGAAGGTCAGGAAGGACAAAGACCTGACCGAACTTCTGGATGCGTTTGACGTGGAAAGCCCCGTGCCGCTTGAGGCATTGCATGCTGTTTCACTAATCCTTGAGCGTGTGTACAAAGAAAACCAAACCATGGCTGGTGATCAAGACGATGACACACCCGTTGGCGCCCAAAAAGAAACAACCATTGACGGCGTCTCCCGCAACATCTCACCTGATGGGGCAGGCAAATGACTGCTGAAATTTTCAATGCCTTCGCTGCACTTGTTTTTGTGCTTGGCCTGCTCGGCCTATTTGCATGGGGTGTCCGGCGGTTTGGTTTCATACCGGGCCAGCCCGCACTCAACCGCAAAACCAAAGAGCTTGAGATTATTGAAACCAAGATGGTAGATGCCCGCAACAAGCTGCTGGTCGCGCGCTGGCGCGGTACAGACTATCTGCTGGCTTCCGGTCCGGATGGTATTAAGCGCATCGACGAACAAAAGGCACAAAAGCAACCAATTGCTGACACTGTGAGCAGGACTATTGATAATGAACGCTAATATGGCACCTAAAACACCTTTTGAGCAGATGGTGTGTTCTGCGAAGGCTATGTTTTCGAAACGAACTTTGCTGAAGGTTGCCTTGTTCATGGCGCCGCTTGCTGTTGCCCTTACCATGTTTGGTGCTGGCGAGGCTGTCGCACAGTCCCTTAATCTGGATTTGGGCGAAGAAGGCACACTGTCAGGTCGTGTCGTGCAGATGATCCTGCTGCTGACTGTGTTGAGCCTCGCACCTAGCATATTGGTGATGATGACCAGCTTCACGCGCATGATCATTGTGTTTTCACTGCTACGAAGTGCAATGGGAACGCAGCAAAGCCCGCCAAACATTGTGTTGGTTTCCCTGTCATTGTTCCTGACAGCTTATGTGATGGCCCCTACGCTCACGTCCGCTTGGGAAGCCGGCATTGAACCATTGATGAATCAGGAAATTGACGAAGTTGAAGCCTTCAACCGTGCCTCTGTTCCGATGAAAAACTTTATGCTCGCACATGTGCGCTCGGAAGACCTTGCTTTGTTTGTTGATATGGGCGGCGGAGATTCGCAGAATACAGTCGTAGATGACATTCCGCTGCTAACCGTAGTACCAGCCTTCATGATAAGCGAGATCAGGCGCGCGTTCGAGATTGGCTTCCTGCTTTACGTACCGTTTATTGTGATTGATATGGTTGTGGCATCCATCCTGATGTCGATGGGTATGATGATGCTACCACCGGTAATGATCGCCATGCCGTTTAAGCTGATATTCTTCGTGCTGGTTGATGGCTGGAATTTGGTTGTTGGCTCACTTGTGCAAAGCTTCGGCACCCCACCGCCGGGAGCGGGCTAAGTTAATTAAATATTCAATAGTATGCGGCAAGCCTCATCAGCTAAATCTGAATATGACTTATAATGATAAAGTGTTGGATTAGCTAACATAGTTATGATCTCAGAAATTGTATCTTTATGTTCATCTTCAAAACCAATCTGATCGCGACATTCAATTGCATTACTCCACCATTCAATGTCCTTGGCCTTGATCTTGCCGTTTTGGTACCTTTGCAAAACATTGTTAGTCACACTGACTGTCAGCATGAGCAATTCATCATCAGAGTCCCAACTTATTACTCTTAAGTTAGCCTCTATTTGAACACGAGGTTTAGAGAATTCGATTAAACCAACTAGAACCTCAATTTCTTTATTCATACACCTTCAACACTAAAGTTTTCAGTCGCCCGATTTGCGGTGCCTCTAAGCTGCCAAGATACAGCGTATCACCCACCTGCTCCACTGACGTGATCATATAAACATTCTCGCCGTTCGGGTCGTGATATGCATGGGTCACGTCGCCTTGTTCATTCAGGCCCACGATCATACCGCGATGAATAGCCGATGGCTGCATCCACACTGGCAGTTTAGCGATCAGTTTCTTCACGAATGGCTTGGTATGCAGGTTATCAATATCCGGGTTGCGCGGTGATGGCAGCGCCAGCCAGAACGTGCCTTTTCGGTTGGACGAAATACCGTCCGGAAACCCCGGCAGATTATCAATGAATATATCGCTAGCACCAGCCTTCTCACCTTTTAGCCAATAGCGTGTCACACGGTACCGCGCGGTCTCATTCACCAGCACAAAATCTTCCTTCTGCGACAACGCAATGCCGTTCGCGAAATACAGATTATCCAACAACATGTCAGTTACGCCAGTTGCAGGGTCATGCACCAGTAAGCGACCATGTGGTCTGCCTTCGATAAGATCAAGGCGGTACTGTGGTTGGTTGTATGTGTCACTGGCGTCAGAGAAGTAAATTTTGCCATCAGAGGCAATGTCCAAATCATCAGCAAACACAAATGGTCTGCCACCATGCTCTGTCGCCAACACTGTGACGGCACCGCTTGAATCTATGGACAATAAGCCTTTCCATGCGTCAGCGACAATCAGGTTTCCCTCAGCATCAAAATGCAACCCAAGTGGGCGTCCGCCTTCAATATTAGCAAACGTTTCTTGCCCGCTACCATCGTTATCCATGCGGACAATCCGGCCATCATGCAGGCCGCCGTATATGCGCCCCTGCGCATCAACAGCCACATCTTCAGGGCCTGCACCGTCGGTTATCGGCAAAGTTTCAGCGCTTAGCAGTACGTCATTTTCAGCAAACAGACCGATGAAGCCTTCACTAACTGGTGGTTCATATGACACAGGGTCAATTGTAACTGTGCCAAACCAAAACCATGCTGCACCAACAAACAACAGCCCAACAATCCACTTAAACATATATTTTCCCGATCTTATTCACGAGCAATCAAAACGCGCCTCGCATGATTTATGCGCTGTCACTATCCGGCTCTGGCACAGGGCCAAGCTGCTCCCACAGCTCAATCTTGGTGCCTTCAGGGTCAATGATCCATGCGAATTTGCCGTAGTCATGCTCTTCTTTTTCGCCCACTTGCTTGATGCCAGCGGCCTCAAGTTTCACGAGCAATGCATCAAGGTCATCCACGCGCAGGTTCACCATAAAGTCTTTTGTGGATGGGTTAAAATACTCCGTATCTTCCTTGAATGGACCCCAAACATTATAGCCTCTGCTGTCCGGCTCTTTGTCTTCACGGAACGGAAAACTGGCACCGTATCCATCATAGGGAAAGCCAAGCTGCTCCCTATACCACTTCACTAAGCTGTCACGGTCCTTACATTTCATAAAGATGCCGCCAAGGCTTGTGACCTTACCTTTTTCAGATGTCATAATTGCTCTCCCCTATCTGCCCACGTTTAGAATAAAACGAATGAGACAGGGAAGTCATTGCCTAATTTAAGGGCTAATTTTGAAAAGCAATGGCTACAGCAATGAGACGCACTATGGCTTAGTAGACTTCTTCTTTGGTTTTTAGGAACTTAAGCGTGGGGTAATCTTCCTTCGCTTTGTCCAGATGCCAATTGTTGCGCGCTAGATAAACCGGTGCGCCTGCATGGTCCGTTGCCATAGACGCCCGGTTCTGGTCCATAAAGGCCTTAACCTCGCGCGCTTCACCTTCAATCCACTCTGCTGTCATCAAGGTTGTTGGCTCAAACTTACATGGAATTTGATACTCCGTGCGAATGCGGTCCGCGAGCACATCAAACTGCAGTGGGCCAACAACACCCACTACCCAGTCACTACCTAGGTATGGCTTAAACACACGTGCAGCGCCTTCTTCAGCAAGCTGTTCCAGTGCACGACCCAAATGTTTGGCTTTCATCGGGTCATCGGCCCGCACTTTTTGCAGGATTTCTGGTGCAAAAGACGGCACACCAGTGAAGCGAACAATTTCACCTTCAGTTAGCGTGTCACCAATGCGTAGGTTTCCGTGGTTAGGGATACCCATAATATCGCCCGCGAATGCTTCCTCAGCAATAGCCCGGTCTTGAGCAAGGAAAAGCTGCGCATTGTGTACGGCAATAGTTTTGCCGCTGCGCACATGTTTCAGCTTCATACCTTTTTTAAACTTGCCAGAAATGAGACGCAGGAACGCAATACGGTCCCGGTGTTTTGGGTCCATGTTCGCTTGAATTTTGAACACAAAGCCCGAAACCTTGTTCTCATCTGGTTTAACCTCACGCTCAAGCGCTTTGCCGGGGCGCGGTGCCGGCGCAAACTTACCAACACCTTCAAGTAGTTCCTGCACACCAAAGTTATTGATAGCGGAGCCGAAAAATACAGGTGTGAGTGTTCCCTCCAAGTATAACTCCAGATCAAACTCAGGGCACAGTTCGCGCACCATTTCCACGTCTTCACGCAGCTTGGCAAGCGCATAGTCAGGCAACAGTTCGTCGAGTTTCGGATCATCAAGACCAGCACACTTAATGCCTTCACTCAGGGCATCACCTTTACCACGATCAAAAAGCACAAGCTGATCAAGCAACAGGTCATAACAGCCTAAAAAGTCACGCCCCATACCGATGGGCCAACTGGCCGGCGTAACATCAAGCGCCAGCTTTTGCTCCACCTCATCCAGAAGTTCAAATGGATCACGCGCTTCACGGTCCATTTTATTGATGAACGTGGTGATCGGCATATCGCGCAAGCGACACACCTCAAAAAGTTTACGTGTCTGGTTCTCAATACCTTTTGCAGCGTCAAGCACCATAACGGCGCTGTCCACCGCCGAGAGCGTACGGTACGTATCCTCAGAGAAATCTTCGTGACCAGGCGTATCGAGCAAATTAAACGTATGGCCTTCATAGTCAAAGGTCATGACAGACGATGCAACCGAGATACCGCGCTCCTGTTCCACCTTCATCCAGTCAGACCGGGCACGCCGCCTTTCACCGCGGGCCTTCACTTCACCAGCAGCCTGAATAGCACCACCAAATAACAACAGTTTTTCTGTCAGTGTTGTCTTACCGGCATCCGGGTGCGAGATAATCGCAAACGTACGGCGGCGCTCTATTTCATGATCAAATGTCATGGACACATTATTCCCTTATGCAATGCGCTTAGGTTCGCACTACTCAATTTGCCGGAACACTAGCGATTTTTAAGCCGTTTTAAAGGGGAATCTGATCTGCAGTATAAGAAACTTATTGGTAAATCTGAAATGTCATTAATAAAAAAGGCCGAAGCACGGATAAAACGGCTTCGGCCTTAGGTCATCATGCTTGCTTTAGTGTGCCAGCATTTGGGGAGGTGGGGAGAGCCAGCACCAAACCAACAAGCAGATTCGATAATTCATTGTCTAGAGGGCATATATGTTCGCCGTATGGCAACTTCAAGGCTGATTAGTGAATATTATTTCAACTGACAAGAAACTTGTTTACCGCAGTGAAATAGACTTATGGTTTGACCATGTTGAACTTAAGGGCACAGAGTGGTTGGCCCGCTGGGGGCAGAAAATGAAAACTAAAAAATACATACATATAGCTGCTTTTGCACTCGTTTCTGTACTGCAGATAGGTTGTTCAAACCCGCAAAGCAATTCTACGGTCGATAATCAAAGCAAAAGCCTGATTGTATACGGCGGCACTATTCGCACAGTCGACGACACGTTACCAACCGCTGAAGCGATGTTGGTAACGGATGGCAGAATTGTCGCTTTTGGTAATGCAGCAACTCTGATGCAACAATCCCCGGGTGCCGAGCAGGTAAACCTTGAAGGTAAAACAATTTTGCCCGGCTTTATTGATAGCCATGTCCACGTACGTGAGCTTGGCATGGATGCAAGCAAAGCCAACTTGGTTGGTGTGAGAAGTACTGAAGACATCGTAGAAAGGCTTGTTGCGCATTACCCTAACCCTGCAAAAGATATGTGGCTTATTGGCCAAGGTTGGGACGAAGGGTGGTTTGGCAGCGCTGGCTATCCTGACAGACAATTACTGGATGAAGCATTCCCAAACAATCCAGTTCATCTGGAATCGTTGCATGGCTTTGCAGGGTTTTATAACGGTAAAGCGCTCGAAATAGCGAAAATCACCAATAACACACCTGATCCTGAGGTAGGACAAATACTCCGTAGGCCAGACGGCACGGCAACAGGCGTAATGCTGACCCTTGCACAAGGTTTGATAAACCAACACATACCGACCGCTGATATTAACATGCGCAAAGATGCCATCACCAAAGGCCTTGAGATTATGGTGAAAGCAGGCGTTACAAGCGTTCATGAAGCCGGCATGACAAACATGGACGCTGCGACCTTTATGGAACTCGCGGAAGAAAGCAAGCTCTCCATAAGAGTATACGGCATGTTGAACGGCAACGATAATGAGCTGATGAACCACTGGTTTGAGCGCGGCATCCATGAACAGCCAGACACTATGTTTGCTGTGCGGTCCATTAAGGTGTTTTATGATGGCTCGCTCGGTTCACGAACCGCATTAATGCAAGAACCATATAGCGACGACCCAGCAGCCGCGAACCCCACTGAGCGCATAACACCTGAGCAACTGAACTGGCTTGCTGAAAACGCGGCAGAAAAAGGCTTCCAGATGGCCGTTCATGCAATCGGCGACGAAGGCAACAACAGAACACTTTCAATTTATGAAAATGCATTGGCGCCATACCCGACACAAGACCACCGCTGGCGGATCGAACATGCCCAAGTGGTGTTGCCAGACTATTTTGAACGCTCGGCTAAGCTTGGTGTTATCTCCAGCGTGCAATCTTCCCATGCTGTCGGTGATAGCGGTTGGGCTGAAGACCGCGTTGGCCCAAATCGTATTGGTCTTGCATATGCTTGGCGCAAAATACTTGATGCAGGCGCGCCGCTTATACTGAACAGTGATCTGCCCGGCGAGCCCTGGAAGCCTATGGAAACACTGTATTTCGCCGTAACACGCAACACCCTTGATAACCCAACTGGCAATGGCTGGTACAAGGACCAAGCATTGACCACCGGAGAAGCCATTGACGCTATGTCAAAAGCCGGCGCTCACTCAGCCTTTCAGGACGGTTCAATTGGCACGCTAAGTGTTGGAAAATGGGCAGATTTTGTTGTGCTGGATACAGACCCCTACATAGCGGAACCAGCAACCTTAAAAGACATTGAAGTGCTATCTACATGGGTTGCAGGCAGGAAAGTTTTCACTAAAGAATAACGCCCTGCCTGCTGAATTTATTAGGTGGAAATTTTACTTTTTCAGTGACCGATTGAAAAAGTCCAACGCCTGATTCCACAGATGCGTTCGCGTTTTCGCTCCGCGAATACCATGCTTTTTACCAGGATAAGTCATCAGTTCAAATTTCTTACCTTTGTTCTGCAAAACAGACAGCAATTTCACAGTGTGATCAAAGAACACATTGTCATCAGCCATACCATGCATCACCAGCAAATTACCTTTCAGGTTATCGGCATACTTGAACACACTGCTGTTGGCATAAACGCTGCCCGGCGCATCAGGGTGACTTAAGTACCGTTCTGTGTAAGCCGTATCATACAAACGCCAGTCTGTTACAGGAGACACAGCAACGCCTGCCTTGAACACATCAGGGGCAGTGAACATCTGCATCAATGTCATATAGCCACCGTATGACCAGCCCCACGTTCCGATATTATCACCATCAATGTAAGGCAATGTTTTCAGGTAATTAGCGCCTGATACCTGATCAGCCACTTCAACAGTACCCATCGCATCTTTAATATGCCCTTCAAACTGCAAGCCCCGGTTCCACATCCCGCGGTTATCTAGCACCATAACGACATAGCCTTTACGCGCTAGAATTTCGTTGAAGTTCACGGTCCATGCTTTTTGCACACGCTGCCCGTGCGGGCCGCCGTAAGGCGCCATAACAGCAGGATACTTCTTATTTTCATCCATGTTAGGTGGCAGATACATGCGGTAATACAAATCAGTACCATCATCCGCCTTTACTGTGCCAAAGCGCTGCTGCGCCTGCGTGCTCGTATATCTATAGTACGGATGCGTTTCATCCAGTGTGTTTGCCAAAACCGTTGATCGCAGACCACCATCAGACAAGTTACGCACCGTTACTTGCGGCGGCTGTGTTGGGCTTGAGAAATTATCAATGAACACTTCAGCACCCACTGTTACGCCGTGCCAACCTTCATCCAACGTTATTTTGTGGATGTCTCCGCCATCCAGCGATACAGCATATAGATGCCGTTCAATCGGGCTGTCTTTATGTCCCGTAAAATAAACAGTGCCGGTCTGCTCATCGACACGCTGAATACCGGACACTACCCAATCACCAGATGTTAACTCAGTGATTTCACCTGTTTCTGTATTGTAGCGGTAAATATGCCTGTAACCAGAACGCTCGCTCGTCCACAGCATGGTCGTACCGTCACCTAAGAAACGTATATTCTCATCAACATTCACCCAGATATCAGATTTCTCACTCAAGAATGTTTCAGAGGCTCCACCAGCTTCTGCAAAAAGCAAATCAAGTTGTGTCTGCGCTCGATTCAAGCGCTGCACGGCAACATGTTTACTGTCTGACAGCCAGTTAACCCGAGCGAGGTAAATGTCTTTCTCAGCACCGAGATCAACCCATTTCACACTTTGATCAGCAACAGTTACAACACCAAGCTGAACATCAACATTAGTGCTGCCTGCTTCAGGGTACCGCTGCTTCAGTGATATAACGCCGCCATCCGGCTGCACCTCATAGCGGTCTTTAACAAGCACATTGCTTTCGTCAAACTGCTCGAATGCCACCTTTGTTTCGTCGGGAGACCACCAATAACCTGTAAACCTGTTTAATTCTTCCTGAGCGACGAACTCGGCCATACCATTTGCAATGGTATCCGTTGCGCCGCTGGTAAGTTTAGTCTCGCGTCCAGTTTCAATGTTTACAATATAGAGTTCGCGGTCTCGTATAAACGAGACATACGAGCCCATTGGGCTAAATTTAATGTCAGTTTCGTATGCTTCTGTATCGGTCAAGCGCTTCACTTTACCGCCAATAGGCAACACATAAACATCGCCGCTGATCGGGAACAAAAGTGACTTGCTATCTGCAGACCAGTTGTAAGCAACAATACCTGTTTTACCAGCCTGTGCTCTGTTTCGTTCACGGCGCGCTTTTTCTTCTTCGCTTAATTCTTCAGCGCCGCCGTCCAGCAGTGTTGCTGAATCGACAAGCAGTTTAGACAAGCCTGTTTGTGCATTAAATTCCCATAAATCTAGTTGCGCCGCGTTTTCGGCTTTTCCGCGCAAGAACGTAATCCGTCGCCCATCTGGGGCAATCTTCAAACCCTGAACTGTTGCACCGTTAATGTTTGGACTTGCCTCCAAACGCTCAATGGTAAACTCTTCCGCAGTAAGAGGTGCGGCTAGTGGCATTGCAGTCATCAGCGCACCCGCTATGATCGATTTATTCATTCATTTTTCCCTAAGCTTTCAGTTAGTGACGTTACCTATCAGCGCACTGCTTAAAAGCAGCGCCCTTCCCCATAGTTTTATTTCTCGCAAAGTTTCTTAAATCCAGCG
This sequence comes from Kordiimonas aquimaris, assembly GCF_025574485.1. Classification (GTDB taxonomy): domain Bacteria; phylum Pseudomonadota; class Alphaproteobacteria; order Sphingomonadales; family Kordiimonadaceae; genus Kordiimonas; species Kordiimonas aquimaris. The sequence continues at coordinate 447,070 of NZ_JAOBPO010000003.1, forward strand.
GATACAAAAGGCACCATTCGCTCATAGGCGCCAAGCATATCTTCAGATTTAACAACACCATCAGACAACTGATCAATTCGGCCCGTATGCGCAAAAGTAAGTGTGAGCGCACCAGACAAAAAGTGATAACACCAATACAGATCAACAGGATCCGCATCAGGCAAAGCCTGCTTCAATGCATCCATAAATTTTCGCACAACTGGGTCAAAATATTTAGTCATCAACTGACCGCCCCACTCAAACGAACTGTTAACTTGTGCTACCAATTCAAAATAATGTCGCCAACCCGGATCATCCTGATATCCATTAGCAAGCATCGGCCTGAGAAATGCGTCAATTATTTCCTCCACCGATGGTCCGTTTGTCCCTGCTTCCGACTTCAATTTTTCGAGCGCGTCAAGGCGCGCAGTATTCCAAACCTCTGCCCTGCGCATTAACACAGCATCGAATAGGCCACGCTTGTTGCCAAAATGATAACTGGATAATGCAAGGTCAACTTCCGCTGAATCTGCAACCATGCGCATGGACACACCATCAAAACCATGTTTGGCAAACAAAGCTTCGGCAGCATCCAGAATTCGATCTTTACGCTTAGGTACTGTTTTCTTGGCATTTTCCGGCACAAATTTCCCCATATTGTTTTAACGCAAACACTAACGAATGCCGATGCGCAGGTAAATGCACATTTAAATAATTCATTGATCGTTGAATTTTTATGTTGACTTTCAACGTTTGTTGAATTTAATTGGCTTTAATGTGGGCCACACTGATCTTTGGGAAGAGATCGTGACCAGCTGCCCAAAGAACATCGGGGAGAGAAAAATGACATCGACTAATTTTACGCGCCTGACTTTATTGGCAGGTGCAGGCATTTCTGCACTTATTGCTGGCGCGCCGACAGTTGCCCAGGAAGCCGATACAAACGCGGGACTGGAAGAAATACAGGTTACAGCAAGACGCCGCAGTGAAAGCCTGCAAGACGTTCCAATTGCGGTAACCGCTATTAGCGGCGAAACATTGTTTAAGGTTGGCGCACAAGACATTACCGTATTGGCACAAAGCACGCCTAACACGACCCTTGAGGTATCGCGCGGTACCAACACAACAATTACTGCATTCATTCGCGGCGTCGGGCAGCAAGACCCTGTTGCAGGTTTCGAGGCCGGTGTGGGTATCTATATTGATGATGTATATGTCAATCGCCCTCAAGGCGGCGTGCTGGATATATACGATGTTGAACGCATTGAAATACTGCGTGGCCCCCAAGGCACATTATACGGTCGTAATACAATTGGTGGTGCCATCAAGTATGTAACACGCCGGATCGGTGAAGAACGATCACTTAAGCTAAATGTTGCAGGTGGTACTTTTGGCCAACATGAAATAACAGCGACGGCAGAACTACCTGTCAGTGACAGCGTTCGCTTTGGTGCATCAGCTGCTTACTTGCAGAGAAATGGCTTCGGTGAAAACATCAACACAGGTGCCGAACACTATGACAAAGATATTTTGGCTTTTCGCGGCAGCGTGGAATTAACCCCTTCCCCGAAATTGTTTATACGATTGTCTGGCGATTACCTGAAAGACGAGTCTAGCCCTAAATCTGGCCATCGCCTTATCCCAGGTTTGTTCAGCGGTGCCCCTGTGCTTGATGATGTGTTTGATACGCGCGCTGGCATTACAGGCCGCAACGATGCCGAACAATACGGCGGTACGGCATTAATAGAGTACGAAATCAGCGACAGAGTAACGCTGAAAAATATTTTAGCCTACCGTGAAGACAAAAGCTTTCAGCAAATCGACTTCGACAGTCTGCCTGCTGCTGATGTTGATGTACCTATCCTGTACCGCAATGACCAATTCAGTGAAGAATTTCAGCTATTATACAGCGATGATAAGGTTAATGGTGTTCTGGGCTTCTATTACCTTGATGCAACAGCATTTAATGAATTTGATGTCGTGCTCGCAAATACTGGTAATTTAATCGGGCTACCAGGCCTGAATGCAAACACACTTGGTGATGTAGACACAAAAACATGGTCTGTTTTTGGTGATTTTACGTTCGACATATCTGATGTGCTTAACACTGACACAAAGGTGGAGTTAAATATCGGTGGTCGTTACACAAGTGACAAACGTACTTCAAATATTCTGCGCCGTACATTCATTGGTGGCCTGTCTGAAACGTTTGGTGGCACAGCAACTCAAATTGCAACAACGTCAGACTTCAATGGGTCGCGCACCTACAAGGACTTTAACCCACGAGCCAGTCTTTCCTGGCATCCAAACGATGACCACACATGGTATATTTCATATAGTGAAGGCTTCAAAGGTGGTGGTTTCGACCCACGTGCACAAAGCACAGCTGCGCCGGATTTGAACAATGACGGCACAACCTCGGAAACTGAGATATTTGAGTTTATTAACTTTGATCCAGAGACTATCACTACATATGAAGCAGGTGTAAAATCTACATGGGCTGACGGCCTTGTAAATACCAACCTTGCTGTTTTCTATAGTGATTACAACGATGTACAGGTTCCGGGATCCATTGGTGTAGACACTAACGGCGACGGTATTAATGACAGCTTCTCAGGCATCACGACAAATGCCGGTGCAGCCAACTTTACAGGTGTTGAATTCGAAGGCTCGGCTATTTTAGGCCAAGATATCGGCATTAATGGAGATAATCTGACAACTAATTTCTCATTGGGTTGGATTGACACAGAATACAGCGAGTTTATTTCCGCAGTAACCGACCCTGTAACCGGCGTAACATCATTGCAAGACATCTCGGATCAGCGTGTCGTTCAAAACACACCAGAGTGGTCAACAAATCTTCGCCTGACGTATAATCGCCCTTCTGAGTTCTTCGGTGAAGACGGCGAGCTATCCTTTAGCGGTGCATGGTCATACAAAAGCCTGACAAACCAGTTTGAAATACCGTCTGCATTCCTCGACCAGCCTGGGTATTCACTGTTCGACGCGAGCATTGTCTGGACATCAGAAAGCGGCAAATACCAGTTTGGTGTTCACGGTCGTAACTTGTTTGACAAAGAATACATTGTTGCTGGCTATTTCTTTGCCAACGAAACTGGAACTGTCTCAACGCTTGGCCTTGAAGGAATTGCTTCTGCATTTTACGGACCACCACGCACTGTAACTGCAGTGTTCGGCGTTAAATTTTAACCCCAGGCTGGCTGTGGTAATGACCGGAAAACAATAGCAAATGCTCTTAGTTTTCCGGTCGAAACGAACTTTCAATTTGATGCTCAATAACAGGACAAACGAATGACAGCGTTTGATACTAGCGCGCCTCTATTACCTGAAATCCTGAGCTTGCATGGCAAATGGCGAAACAATAAAATCGCCATAATTTGCGGCGAAGATCAGGTATCTTGGCGTCAGTTCAACGAAGCAACCAACCGCTTAGCCAATGCTCTAATCAATCAGGGTATTAGTGTTGGCTGCAATGTCGGGGTTGTGATGAGTAACAGCCTCGAAATGGTCGAAGTTCTCGTCGGCATCATGAAATCAGGCGCATGTTCTGTTCCAATCAACCTATCGGTTTCAAATGATGCACTAACGGCCATGCTCGAAGATGCAGATGCTGCCACAATTTTTGCAAGTGAAGAACAGCGTGACCGCTTAAACCAGTATGTGATTGATCGGCCAAACATAAAAATCATCAGCCTAAGCAATAATTACGACAGCTTTAAAGCAACAGGCAGCATTGAAAACCCAACACTACTTATTGAAGACGATGCCCCGCTAAATATCATCTACAGTTCTGGTACCACAGGCACGCCAAAAGGCATTTTGCACACGCACAAAGGCAGGCGTGACTGGGCTTATGACCTCGCAATTGCACTGCGATATCATGGTGCAGCACGTACCTTGTTCACAATCGGGCTTTATTCCAACATCAGCTGGGTCGCCATGCTCAGTACACTGCTTGCTGGTGGAACATTGATTGTACACAAAGCATTTGACCCCGCCGAGGCTTTAAAGGCCATTGAAACACATAAGATCACGCACTTTGCTATGGTGCCTATTCAATTGCAGCGTGTTTACGAAGCTGCCCAAAACAGCACCTACAACCTTGCCAGTGTGTCGGCTATAATGAGCTGTGGTTCACCGTTACATGCACAGTTAAAAGCTAATTTATTCAAGCTATTGGGCGATACAGTTGTTATTGAACTGTTTGGGCTAACCGAAGGCGTTATCACAACACTTGACCCAGAAGAAGCTGAAGGGCGCATGGCTTCGGTTGGCAAACCTCTTATTGGTACCGACATTAAAATCATAGGTGATAATGACCAGGAGGTAGCTATAGGGGATACCGGCGAAATTGTTGGCTCAGGCCGCATTGTTATGCCCGGATACCTCAACCGCCCGGGAGCGACAAAAGAAGCGACATGGGTTGATCCAAACGGCAAAGCCTGGCTGCGTACAGGAGATATCGGCCAGCTGGATGCTGACGGATACCTTTACATCGTTGACCGCAAGAAAGACATGATACTTTCTGGCGGACAAAATATTTACCCGCAAGACATTGAGGCGTTGTTGATAGGAAATCAGGCGATCAGCGAAGTCGCGGTTGTCGGCGTGCCCTGCCCCAAATGGGGAGAAACACCGCTTGCCGTTGTGGTCCCGCATGAAACAAGCAATCTTGACGCGAATGAAATAACAACCTGGGCGAACAATAAACTTGGCAAGCAACAACGTATTCGCGCTACTGTTTTAACAAGCAGTCTGCCGCGTAACGCGAACGGAAAAATATTAAAACGCGAGCTGCGCAAAAAATATGAAAGCATGTTCAATGGCACCATATAGTGACGCGTTTTTCATCAATGATGATGGTCTTCGCCAACATTACCGGGATTATAATACCGCGCCTGTTGGTGCACCCGTTGTGCTTTGTATGCCGGGGCTCAGCCGCAATGCAAAAGACTTTGGTTTTATCGCAGATCATCTGTCTGACCGATGCCGCTTGATTTGCGTAGAACAACGCGGGCGCGGTCTTTCAGACTGGGATCCGCAACCAGAACGTTATGCGCCAGCTACTTACGTCAATGATATGTTTGCCTTATTGCGGCATTTAGGCTTGGACAGCGTGATTGCAATCGGCACTTCACTTGGCGGATTAATAACCATCATGATGAATGCAGTACGCCCAGGTGTGATTAAAGCTGCAGTTATTAACGACATTGGTCCCGAGATTGACCCTGCCGGTATAGAGCGCATAAAGTCATATATCGGCAAAGGCAAGCCGCCACAAAATTGGGCAGAAGCCATTGAAAATGTTAAATTTTCTAATCGCGGCGTTTACCCTCACTTCAATGATGATGATTGGGCGATGCTAACGCACCTCACACATGAGGACAGGAACGGGCTGCCTATATCGCAGTATGATCCTGCGATTAGCCAGAACTTTGAAACCAACGATGATCAAGCCGCGCCTGATTTATGGCCGATTTTTGAAGCAATGCATACCGTTCCACTTGTCGTACTGCGCGGTGAATTATCAGATATTCTATCAGGTGAAACACTGGCGCGTATGGACCGGGAGCACCCTGATATTAAAGCCGTTACAGTAGGCGGCGTTGGTCACGTTCCTTTAATGCGAGAACCAGAGACACAGGCCGCTATTGACGCCTTAATCAGTCGTTTTTTGCGCTAAACACACCAAAATCGGTGGAAAATATTTCAAAAAAGTCAAAAAACATGACTGAATCATGAAAACTTGTTGTGTTTTCAAATTTTTCACTACTTTTTCTGGACACTGAAACACAGGTATGGCATCGCTGTCGCTTGTAATATTATTTCAGGTACCGATCCGTGAACGACATTAAATTACCTTTGGCAGATACCCTACCCATTAACGCAAATGACGTAAGGCAGGCAGCAAATTCCATTGCAGGCGCTGTGGTGCGCACGCCGCTGAACAAGTCTATCACTCTGTCATCCATTACAGGTGCAGAGTGCTTCCTGAAGTTTGAAATTTTTCAGTTTACGGCAGCGTATAAAGAACGCGGCGCGTTGAACCGTTTGCTTGCACTGCCAAAGGGCACCAAAGGTGTTATTGCCGCGTCTGCTGGCAATCATGCACAAGGGATCAGTTATCACGCTGGTCGCCTCGGCATTCCGGCAACCATCGTCATGCCCGAAGGCACACCGTTCAATAAAGTAAAGCGTACGGAGGAACTTGGTGCGCGCGTTGTGTTAACCGGTGCAGACTTTGAAGCCGCAACGCAAGCAGCATACGAAATGGCAGAGGCTGAACATCTCACGTATGTGCATCCGTTTGATGATCCATTGGTAATGGCCGGCCAAGGCACCGTGGGTCTGGAAATGATGGATGATCAACCAGACCTTGAAACCCTGGTGGTACCTATTGGTGGCGGCGGATTAATATCCGGCATAGCGACCATCGCCAAGGCGATTAATCCAAACATTCGCATTGTCGGTGTGCAAACAGAAGCCTTCCCTGCCATGAAGGAACGCATGGACGGTTCCAAACTGGCGGGAGACAACATCTCGATCGCGGAAGGCATTGCGGTTAACAAACCGGGCGAGCGGACACAACAAGTAGTAAAAGAACTGGTCGATGATATTGTGACAGTATCAGAACGCCAGATCGAGAAAGCCATTGTAACTATTATGGAAATTGAGAAAGTTGTGGTTGAGGGCGCCGGCGCCATAAGCCTGGCAGCTGTCATGCAATACCCTGAAATGTTCAAGGGCCAGAAAGTCGGCATGGTCTTGTCTGGCGGCAACATCGACAGCCGCATGCTTGCCTCTGCTATCATGCGCGGCATGGCGCGCGATGGCAGGCTGGCGCGGCTGCGCATCACCATGATGGACCAGTCTGGCGCACTGGCGCGGGTTACGCGTATTGTGGCAGACATCGGCACCAATGTGCTTGAGGTGCGTCACCAGCGGGAGTTTGGCGCCATTTCGCTCAAGCAAACAGAAATGGAGCTGGTTGTGGAAGCCAAAGACAAAGAACATGCCATGCGGCTTGTACATGCCCTTGAAGCCGCTGATTTCAAAGTAGAATATGCACTAACGGTTTAATGCTGAGGAAAAGAGTTTCACTTCTGTGGATTATATTGGAACGAGCGACAAAGTAGAAATGAGGCCTGAAATAAAGGCTTGTTTTCACGCGTTTCCTGATGAAGTAAAAACCACACTGCTCAACATACGCAGTATGATTTTTGATGCTGGCAGGCGCACACCAGAGGTTGGCGTTATTGAAGAAGTGCTGCGGTGGGGGCAACCGTCCTACATCACGCCAAAAACCAAGGCAGGCACCACCATTCGCCTTGGGCAATCAAAGGCAGGGCCCACCGCACTGTTTGTGCACTGTCAGACAACATTAATAGCTGATTTCAGATCAACATTTCCCGATGACTTCACATATGAAGGCAACCGCGCTGTTCTCATTGAAGACCTGTCATCAGAGAAAACCAGCATACTGGAGCTTATGATAAAACGAGCACTCACATATCATCTTTGTAAAACCTAAAATAACCATTCAGCATAGAATTTGATCAAACCAAGATAATAACCTTAACTATAGAGTTATGGTAAAGTAGCTCTATAGGTAAGATCAAATGAGACCTTAAGGTCTGGAAACTTTATCGCATACATTTCACCAACAATTAGATCGTCAGAAGCCCGCTTTCCCTTCGCTTTGATCTCAACTTCAGATCCAATGTTCCCAAAAACAGACTCATACCTTGGGTCATATATCACGGTTTTGAAAGCTGCTTCGAATTGATCTTCACTAACTTTAAAAGATCCAATGTAATAAGTACCTCCATCTCCTCCATACATATTCCCAGACTCAAAAACTACTACTCCGCCATTTAACCAAGCGTTAGGTTGATTAATATCCCCAAATCTAGCTGTCCAAAGCGCCTCTATAGATTTACCCATCGTATATGACCTTTCCAAACTGTGAATATAGCTTAAAGAAGCTATATTCACATAAAACGTTCCAGGTACACATATGGTGGTAATTTATAATCCTGCAAGATTTCAATGTTATCACCAAATACGCACACGGTTTTCAGGCGCAATATACATGGCATCGCCGGGCTGCACATCGAATGCCTCGTAAAACTCATCCATGTTACGTGCCATACCGTTTACACGCAGATACATCGGGCTATGCGGCGCTGAAAGCAGACGCTGACGCAAGCTTTCTTCCGTGCGTTTGTAACGGCGCCCTTGCGAACGACCAAGGAAGAAACGCTGCGGGCCTGTAAAGCCATCAAGCACGGGTGCTTCCTCACCGCCCAATGAACGTTCCCATGCATGGAAGGCTACAATCATGCCAGCAAGGTCACCAATATTCTCGCCCAGCGTCTGGCGCCCATTCACATTAAGGCCGGGGATTGGTTCATACTGTGAAAACTGCTCCGCAAAGCCATCACCAAGCGTGTTAAACGAAGCACGGTCTTCTTCATTCCACCATGCCTGCAGCACGCCGTCACCATCATATTTTGAACCTTGGTCATCAAAACCATGGCCAATTTCATGACCGATAATGCTGCCCAGAGCACCATAATTCAGCGCCGGATCTGCGTTCGGGTCAAATAGGGGCGACTGAATATAACCAGCCGGGATGAAAGCTTCATTGCGCGAGGGACTATAAAAGGCATTTACCGTCTGCGGGCCGCTGAACCATTCGTCCTTATCCACCGTTGTGCCAAGACGCGAAATATTAAGCGCCCGCTCATACTTGCGGATGGCAACAGCATTACTGAAAAGACTGTCCGGAGACACCGACAAGGCACCATAGTCACGCCAAGTGTCAGGATATGCGATCTTGGCATTAATTTTAGCAAGCTTGGTCCGCGCTGCAACTTTTGTGTCAGCAGACATCCACGTCAGGTTATCAATCCGCTCACCAAGTTCGACACGAATGTTCTCAAACATCTCACGCACCAGCACCTTGGATTCTTCCGGGAAGAAACGGTCGATATAAATTTTACCAACAGCTTGATCCAACTCACTATTTACATACTGAATTGCGCGTTCTTCGCGGCTACGCTGTGCTTTTTGACCGCGTAAAACCGTACCAAAAAATGCAAAACGTTCTTCAGCTATATCGTCAGAGAGAAACGGCGCATGCGCCGCCATTGCATGAAATGTCAGATAATCTTTCCATACATCAACAGGCGTTTCGGCAAACAACTGCGCAAGGGCCGGGAAGCTCTCTTTTTCACGTAAGACTATTTCGTCTATATCTGACGCGCCCCATGCTTCCAATGCTTGCTCCCACGGGAAACCCGGTGCATATGCTTCGAGTTCTGCAATTGTATGCGGGTTATAAGTCCGATCGGCATTGCGGCGTTCTGCTCGTGTCCAATGGTTGGACGCAACAGCTTTTTCAAGCGCAAATACTGCTTCTGCACGGGATCGCGCATCTGTGTGGCCCAAGCGAGCGAAAACTGCTTCCATATAATCAATGTAAGCAACACGTAGTGCCGTCAGGCGCTCACTATCACGCTCATAATAACTCTTGTCAGGCAGTGCTGTACCGGCATGCGAAGCATAGACAGTGTATGAGCTTGGATTTTTAGAGTCGATAGCAACAAATAAACCAAACAGAGCACGGCTACCCAAGTCAGCATTCATCATAGCCTGCGCAACACCGGTATGGCCCTCAATAGCTGAAATCATGTCAAGGCGTGATTGTAACGGTGTAATACCGGCCTCATTGATGACAGCGCCATGCATGTATGAAGCATGTAGATCACGAATCTTCTGCTCGTTGGTTCCGGCGATGACATCCTTTGTTTTAAGGTCTTCGATAATGCTTTTGATACGCTCTTCATTGCGATCCAGCATGATCTGTGAAAAGCCAACGCCGCTACGATCATCAGGAATTTGTGTCGCAGCGAGCCAACCGCCATTTGCAAACTGGAACAAGTCATCTTGCGGGCGCGTATTGTTGTCCAAAGCATCAAGAGGATAGCCCCATGGCTCTATCACTGGTGCAGCACTTGCTGAAGAAGTATTATCTGTAGAAGTTGTATCAGCAGAGTTACCACCTTCATCACTACAGCCCGTAACTAAGCCAGCCAAAACCATTGCTATTGAAATTTTTCGCATAGACATGCGCGCTCTCCCCAATGTGTCGTTCCCAAAATCGATGCTGCTTTAAAAGCAACTTTATCGCTAATCTATAAGGCTAGTTTATACAGAATTGAACGACAATCTTACGGTATCAATCGCTGACGTGTGTGCATCAAGCGATTAGCGGATGATAAATGAACTGCAAATTACACTAGTTAACGGATGTTTGCGCATAAACGGTTTGCAGTTGTGCAAACCGGTCATTCAAATTATCGCAATCACCAGCGGACTCATCTTTACATTTTTTCAACAATTTTTTGATGCGTTTTATTTGCTTTTCAGCTTTGCGTATATTACCACTTTGTAACTCGAGCAGTGAATAATCAACACGTGCATCGACGTTTTTCGCGTTAACTTTGATCGCCTTTCGCATTGATACTTTAGCGCTATCCGTCTTGCCTTGGCGGGCTTGCGATATTCCGCGCATGTAATATACCGCTGAAATACGTTTTCTGTCAGTAGGGGTTAAGTATGAAAATAAAGGCCTGCTAGCATTCGACAAAAAATCATCACCGAATATTTTCAGATTCTGGGTATCAAGAAGCTCATCATTTCTCGCTTCTTTCAACGCACTGGAAAACGCCAATTCAGCTAAGACAAAATCGCCTTTCATATAGGCTGAAAAACCTTCCTGAAGGCGCCCCTTAAGCTTATCTGATAAAATTTCGCCTGTTACTTCAATTTCTTCTTCATTTTGTTTTGAGGCCGTATCCTGGTGCACGCCGTATGACGACGCCAAACTGTTAAAACCATATGAGTGTGCCGGACTTTGGAATAACAATACTCCGGCAAAAGCGATCAAACTTGATACGTTTATTTTGTTCATCTGTACCCCCTCACGCATACATTAATTAAACTACCGCATACCGGAGCGAAAAACAAATGACGGCATAGTCATCTTGCATTCAACATTGCTTCAAGCTGGCCAGGCAGCATGATAAGTGAATGCGGCAAAGGATAATACGTCTTTCTTGTATGCGTTAATCGCGTTTGGTTTTGCTGCATGATCAACCACAGGTCATTCATGCGTTGACGGTAACGTTCTGTATGAAACCCGAAATTCACATATAGATATGTGCCATCAGCACCACCATTTTCAATCACTTGGGCGACCTTTGACAATAGATTATCATCGCGCAAAATACTTGGATCATAAGCAAAGTAAGCTTGGAATAAGGCTGGCTCTTGCGCCAATGCATATAAGGTAAACAGGCCGCCAAGCGAATGACCAGACAAAGCCCTGTGTGTATTTACCCGGTACCGGCTTTCGACCCACGGTATAATTTCTACTTTCAGGAACTGCAAAAAGGATGTGGCATTATTTGACGGCACATAATCGCGCACCCGGTGCCCTTCTGTGTGTACTGCAATGACGATCGCAGCATCTGCAAAACCCATGGTAGATAAGAAACGTGCATTGGCGGCAATGATGGCACCGTGGCGCCATTTTTCACCGTCAAGCGAGTATACTACAGGGTAGGTTTGCTTTCCGTCAGTCTCATAGCCATACGGCAAATAAACCGAGATAGAACGGTTTTCACCAAGAACACTGGACTGGATAATATGTGTTTCACCTGCGCGCAAAAAGGCGGCGCAATAAACAAAAAAGGCGACCAGCATTACGCCAGTCGCCCATTTTATAATTTTCAGGAATTTAATCCGCATTCCAACCCTCTATTCTGCCGGAATACCCTTTGCTTCTTTTTCATCGTATTTATCCAACTCGGTCGCGAGGTAATTTGGTGACCGCGTAAATTTGGCAAGAGCATCATAAAACACCGGTACGATAAACAATGTAAAGAACGTGGCGATAAGCACACCGCTGAACACCGTCACACCAATAGTTTGACGGCTAGCCGCCCCTGCTCCGGATGCCATCATGAGAGGCACTGCACCCATCGCTGTAGAAAGACCTGTCATCATGATCGGACGAAGGCGTGTTTTGGATGCATTCATTAATGCCTCCCTCACACCTTGCCCCTCGTCCCGCAGTTGGTTGGCAAATTCAACTATCAAAATACCGTTTTTCGCCGCCAACCCGATCAGCATGATAAGGCCAAGCTGACTGTATATGTTCAACGTCGATCCAGCCATATAGAGCCCAAACAAACCACCAAGCACGGCAAGTGGTACAGTAAGCATTATGATGAATGGGTGAATAAAGCTTTCAAACTGTGCCGCCAAAATCAGGAACACAACAACAAGTGCAAGAATGAAGATGAAGATGATATCATCGCCTGCCTCTTTAAACTCACGCGTTGCACCCTTGTAATCAATCGATGTTACATCAGGCAGTACTTCACGCACACGGTCTTCCATCCATGTTGTTACATCACCAATTGTGTACCCCGGTGCAAGGTTGCCCGAAATGGTAAGTGCACGAACGCGGTTAAATCGCCGCAGGTCTCCTGCTCCGGACGATTCCGTAACAGAGACCAAATTGGAAAGTGGTATCAGATCACCCGTTCTGCTTGATGCCACATGGATGTTTTCCATATCAAGCGGCTCGCGGCGATCTGATTTTTGCGCCTGTAAGATTACATCATACTCTTCGCCGTCCTGCACGAATGTGGTGACGCGGCGGCCCCCCATCATGGTCTCGAGTGTGCGCCCAATACTTTGGATAGACACACCGATATCAGCCGCACGGTTGCGATCAATCTGTACACGGAATTGTGGTTGTGTTTCACGGAAATCAGCATCCACATTCACGAGACCTTCATAGTCACGCAGTTCCTCGAGCATAATGTCTTTGAAACGACCAATATCTTCGTATGTTGAACCACCGATAACAAACTGGAACGCTTCATTATTGGCACCGCGGCCAAGCCCCGAGGACTCGATCGGTATCGCAAGCGCGCCTTGCACGTTTGTCAGCAGTTTCGGCCTTAATTCATTCAGGATTTCAGTTGAACTTCGATCGCGCTCATCCCAAGGTTTCAGGATGATAAAGCCAAACCCGCCGTTGCCGTCGACACGCACAAGGAGGCGCTCCATTTCGCCTTTCTCAACATATGGCAAAACCTGTTCTTCGATTTTCACCATCTGATTTTTCATGAATTCATGGCTGGCACCTTCAGGGCCGCGAATACGCATGAACAAAGCACCACGATCTTCGATCGGTGCAAGCTCTGAAGGCACTTGCTGGAACAAACCAAATATAATGATGAAGCACGTCAAAAAAGTTGCAACGACAAGCAGCTTGCTATCAAGGCATGTTTGAAGAAAACGGCCATAACCATCTTGAATTTTAGTAAACGTACGATCCAGAAACTTGGCAAACGCAGGCTTCTTGTTACGGCGGCGCACAAGTTTAGAACACATCATCGGGGTTAACGTTAATGCGACAAGGCTTGAGAACACAACCGCAGCCGTCATGGTGATTGCAAGTTCACCAAACAAACGACCAACATTACCAGACAGGAAGAAAATCGGCACAAACACACCGATCAACACAAGTGTGGTTGCGATAACGGCAAATCCAACCTGGCGTGCACCACGATAAGCAGCAACGAGCCCAGGTTCACCTTCTTCAACGCGGCGATATATATTTTCAAGGACAACAATGGCGTCATCTACCACCAAGCCAATTGCAAGCACAAGACCCAGCAATGTAATCAGGTTGATACTCACGCCTGTAAGAGACAGTACCCAGAAACTGGCAACAATACAGACAGGCACAGTCACTGCAGGCACAATAACTGTTTTGATATTGCCGAGGAATAGATATAGCACCAACACAACCAGTGCCATCGAGATTGCTAAGGTTGAATATACTTCTGAAATTGCCTTCTCGATAAAGATGGAAGTGTCAAACGCAACGATAAGCTCCATGCTCTCCGGCAATGTTTCCTGCAGGCGCTCCACTTCTCGCTTGGCAGCTTGTGCCACCGCAAGGGTGTTTCCCTTAGACTGTTTAACAACACCAAGGCCAATTACCGAAATGCCGTTACCACGGAATGTACGCTCGTCGCGCTCCGCACCCAGTTCAACGGACGCAATATCACCCAACCGCACAAAACCACCATCACCACCTTCACGGATAACCATGGTCTCAAAATCTTCTGCACGCGCATATTCACGGTTCAGGCGTACAATCGTATCACGGTTAACTGACTCGACACGGCCTGCTGGCAACTCAACATTCTCAGCACGTAAAACAGCTTCAATTTCAGTCACGGTTATACCGCGCGCAGCCATGGCCTGACGGTCCAGGTCAATCCGCACTGCATAACGTTTTTGGCCACCAATACGAACGCCTGAAACACCGTCCACCACAGAAAGGCGGTCAACGATATTACGCTCCGCATAATCAGTCAGCTGTAAAACATCCATAACCGGGCTAGCAAGATTGAACCAAAGAATGGGGCGTGTGTCACTGTCAGCCTTCGCAATCTCGGGTGGGTCCACCTCTTCCGGTAAATTGTTTAAAACACGGCTAACACGGTCGCGTACATCGTTGGCGCCAGAGTCGATATCACGATCCAAGTCAAACTCGATCGTAATATTCGAACTACCGTCACGGCTTGTCGACTCAATGGTTTTAATTCCCGGCACACCAGCGATAGCACTTTCAACAATCTGGGTTACACGCGTCTCAACAACAGCCGCATTAGCACCCGGATAATTGGTCCGCACACCAACAATCGGTGGATCAACATCAGGCAACTCACGAACTGGAATATCACCAAAAGAAATCACACCAAATGCGACAAGCATCAAGCTTATAACGGTTGCAAAAACCGGACGTTTTACTGAAATATCAGAGAGGATCATTGATTGCCTCCATCACGTTCGTTGCTACTCATTGCTTCGGTAATTTTAATACCACTGCGCCCCAAACGCAGTGTGCCTTCAACAACGACACGTTCACCAGCAGAAACGCCTTCCGTTACCTCAACATAACCAGGTCGGCGAATACCAAGTGTGACGCGCTTGCGCTCCGCTACATCATTGTTTTTGACGAAAACATAATCATTACCACCCGTGGGCACGACAGCCTCTTCCGGTATAGCAAGACCGTCCCATCTGCGGCTAATTACTTCTACTGTCATTAGTAGCCCAGGCTTGAGCGCACGGTCACTGTTCACAACTTCTGCACGCACAATAACTGAGCGTGTTACAGGGTTTACGCGGCTATCCACTGTTTTAACGATGCCTTTGAAAACGCGGCCTGGAAATGCCTCTACGCGGGCGTTAACGCTTTGACCAGGTGCCAGTGTTGCAATAAAGCGTTCCGGCACCGAGAAATCGAGGTTGATAATATCAATTGCATCAATCGTTGTGATCGGGTTGTTCTGGTTAATCAATGAACCTTCACTGATTTGTCTCAGGCCTAAAACACCGTCAAAAGGTGCAACAACACGTAAATCATTGATACGCGCTTGCGCTGCGATCAAACGGAAACGCGCTTCATCTACACGGCGGCGCTGTGCATCAAGTGTAGAGGTAGATGCATTGCCTCGTGTCACAAGGTCTTCCGTACGAGAGAACTGACTTTCTGCTTCTTGCAAGTTTGCCTTGGCTTCACTTAGCTGCGCTTGTTCTTCAGCGTCTTCAAGAGCTACCAGCAAATCACCCTTTTTAACGATCTGACCGCCTTCAAACGCTACCTTGCTAACAGTATCAGAAACACGCGCTGTCAAAACAACAGACTCTCTGGCGCTTGCGGTACCAAGGGCTTCAACAATATCGACAAACTCACGCTCAACAACAGGCTTTGTGACAACTGAAACACTTCGGTTTCCGCGGCCACCACGCTTGCCAGCATTTGGATCTGTCAGCAAAAGCCATGCTGCAGCACCTGCCAGTGCTATGAAAACAACAGATAAAACAACGCGTCCAAGGTTCACGGCGCATTCCCCCAATTGGATTACAAAAACTATAAACTTTACGTATAGTACGTACCGCAGATCATTATTGAAGAGCAACTATCATAATTAAACACCCGTTGTGCGATATTAAACAGCTGATACATGATCAAAATCTTGTGTTCTAAAACACAAGCGGTCTAAGCCCACGCTTCAGATACATATTCTACGAATGCCTGAGCAATATCCTTCGTTTCAAGGGGCAATTCATAACGCGGTAAAAACAAGCCCAAGTGCCGTTCAAGATCGAAACCATTAAGACGCACAACATGAACACGATCATCAACTAAACTTTGCGGCACAACAGTACCACCTAACCCCGCAGCTACCATCGCAATAGCGCGGCTGTCATTTGGTGTACGATACACCAGCCGCGGACGCACATTACGATCAGTAAAATAGCGGCTAGTCTCACTAAGTACCTCACATCGAGTGCGAACAATCATGTAATCTTCAGCGAGATCAACAGCCGAAACGCGTGTTCGTTCAGCGTATCGGTGATGTTTTGGCACAATAAACACATATGGCTCGGACCGTAGATTCACAACCGTATCCATCGCGCCGCTTCTATTGATAGACAAGGCAAAATCAAGGCTGCGATCTTCAAGGCGGTTTTCCAGCTCCTGCTCGGTACCGTCAACAATTTCAAATGCGACAGTCGGGCGCAATTGCCTGAACTGTTCCAACAACATACCGACTGTACGATTAGACAGCGTGTGCAAGATACCAAGGCGAATAACCGGTGTTTGCGTTGCTTCATCAAGTACCTGTTGGGCAACATTACATTCATGGATAATAGCTCTGGCGCGCGGCAAAAAACGCGTTCCTGCATCGGTTAAAAACACACGCCGGTTTGACCGCTCAAACAAAACATGTCCGACTTGTTGTTCAAGTTTTTTTATGCCCGCAGACAGGGTTGGTTGTGTTACAAAAGCGCGTTCGGCAGCACGTGTAAAATTACCCGTTTCCACAACTGCGAGAAAGTATCGTAAAAGGTAAATATCCATCATAGACACCATCTATGGTTTTCATTTTATTATTCGATTGTACCAATAGCAATATACCACATATGATGCCAGTGGATTATAGGTGATGCACGATTAAAACGTCATGCGCTATCTGTAAAATTCATACATATTCGGGAGAAACGAGAATGACAATTCTGCAATCAGCAGTGAATATGTCATCGGCGAGTGTGCGCGAAAACGCCGACCACATGCAGGCATTGGTTGACGATCTTAAGGATAAGATCCAGCAAATTTCCCTGGGTGGATCCGAGCGCGCGCGTGATAAACATACTGGCCGCGGCAAGCTTCTACCACGCGATCGAGTGAATGCGCTACTTGACCCCGGAACGCCGTTTCTCGAATTTTCGCAGTTGGCTGCATATAATATGTATGATGCTGACATTGCTGCTGGTGGCGTGATTACAGGCATTGGCCGTGTTGCAGGTATTGAATGTGTGATTGTTTGCAATGATGCGACAGTAAAAGGCGGCACATATTATCCGATAACAGTCAAAAAACACCTTCGCGCACAGGAAATTGCACGTGAAAACCGTTTGCCCTGTATTTATTTGGTCGACAGCGGCGGTGCGAACCTGCCCAATCAGGACGATGTTTTTCCAGACCGAGATCATTTTGGCCGTATTTTTTATAATCAGGCACAAATGTCATCAGAAGGTATTCCACAAATCGCGGTCGTAATGGGTAGCTGCACCGCTGGCGGTGCTTATGTCCCTGCCATGTCAGACGAAAGCATCATAGTACAAAATCAGGGAACCATCTTTCTTGGTGGCCCACCTCTCGTTAAAGCGGCTACAGGTGAGGTCGTCTCTGCCGAAGACTTGGGCGGCGGCGATGTACATGCCCGCACATCCGGTGTTGTAGATCATCTTGCAAAAGACGATAATCATGCACTTGGAATTGCGCGCAACATTGTAAGCAACCTTAATCATCAGAAAACCTGTTCTGTTGCTGTTCAAGAGCCACAAGCACCACTTTATGATGCCCGCGAAATTTATGGCTTAATACCAAAAGATACCCGCCAACCTTTTGACATTCGTGAAGTGATTGCCCGCATCGTTGATGGCAGTGTTTTTGATGAATTTAAAAAGCTTTACGGCGAAACATTAGTTTGTGGCTTTGCCCACATACACGGCTTTCCTGTTGGTATTATTGCCAATAACGGCGTTCTTTTCTCGGAAAGTGCGCTCAAGGGTGCTCATTTTGTTGAGCTGTGCGCGCAGCGCGGTATTCCGCTGGTGTTCTTACAAAACATCACTGGCTTCATGGTAGGGCAAAAATACGAAAACGGCGGCATTGCCCGCGACGGCGCAAAATTGGTAACGGCTGTTGCATGTGCCAATGTGCCTAAATTTACGATCATTATTGGCGGCAGCTTCGGTGCCGGCAACTACGGGATGTGCGGGCGCGCTTATCAACCACGTTTCATGTGGATGTGGCCTAATGCTCGCATATCTGTAATGGGCGGCGAACAAGCTGCAGGGGTACTTTCAACTGTTAAGCGTGACGGTATGGAAGCACGCGGCGAAAGCTGGTCCGTCGAAGAAGAAGAAGCTTTCAAAGCACCCATTCGCGACATGTACGAAGAACAAGGCCATCCATATTATGCAAGCGCAAGGCTTTGGGACGACGGTGTAATCGACCCAGCAGATACACGCCGCGTACTCGGCCTTGGCCTTTCGGCAACAATGAACGCCCCCGTTCAATCAACAAAATTTGGCATATTCCGAATGTAATTTACTCACCAGGGAGTGTGACAATGGACAACAACTTGCTGATAGAAACAGATACGCGCGGCGTGGCAACTGTTACGCTGAACCGGCCAGACGTACATAATGCATTTAACGATAGCGTTATTGCAGATTTACATACCGCATATAATACGCTTGGTATGGATGAAAGCGTACGAGTAATTGTTCTGACAGGTGCAGGCAAAAGCTTTTCGGCGGGCGCAGACCTGAACTGGATGAAACGCTCAGCGACCTTCACTGCAGCAGAAAACAAAGAAGATGCAATGCGGTTGTCCGGCATGCTGGCTGCAATCCGTAATTGCCCTAAACCGACACTTGCATTCGTTAACGGTGCAGCTTTTGGCGGCGGCGTTGGTTTAACGGCTTGCTGCGATATTGCTGTTGCAATGGCCACTGGCGTGTTTTCACTATCGGAAGTGAAGCTTGGCCTAACACCAGCAACCATATCACCGTATGTAATTGCTGCTATTGGTGAGCGTGCTGCACAACGGTATTTTCTAACCGGTGAGCGATTTGATGGCATTGAAGCACGCCGTATTGGCCTCGTGCATGAAATTGCCCAAACCCGCGATGAAGCTGAAATGATCATTGAAGGCATTATTGATCAGCTTTTATCAAGCGGCCCTGTCGCACAAGCCGAGTGCAAATCATTGATACAATTTGTTGCAGGTGCTGAGATAACAGATGAGCTACGAGCAGAAACAGCAGAACGTATAGCTGCCAGACGTACAAGTGCTGAAGGGCAAGAAGGCCTGAGCGCATTTTTTGAGAAACGCAAACCAAGTTGGAGTAGCGAGCAATGACGGACACTATCAAAAAAATCCGGAAGCTGCTGATCGCAAACCGCGGTGAGATTGCATGTCGTGTCATTGCAACATGTCAAAACCTAGGCATTAAAACCGTTGCTGTGCACTCGGACGTAGACAAAAAAGCGATGCACGTCGCTATGGCAGATGAAGCGGTTAACCTTGGCCCTGCTGCTGCCTCAGAAAGCTATCTGGTAATTGACAAAATTATTGGAGCCGCCAAAGCAACAGGAGCAGATGCAATTCATCCCGGATACGGCTTCTTGTCTGAAAATCCAACCTTCGCAAACGCGTGTGCCGATGAAGGTATCATTTTTGTTGGGCCCAGTGCTGCATCAATGAATGCAATGGCACTTAAAGGTGCGGCTAAAAAACTGATGACTGACGCAGGTGTACCGGTGGTGCCAGGTTATCACGGCGATGATCAATCGCTTGAAACATTAACTGCAGAGGCTGAAAAAATCGGCTACCCGGTTTTAATTAAAGCTGTAGCCGGTGGCGGTGGTAAAGGCATGCGCGCGGCAAACAATTCAAGTGAAATTGCAGCTGCGATTGAAGCCGCAAAACGCGAAGGGAAAAACTCGTTCGCAAACGATAAGCTGCTGATTGAAAAACTGATTACAAAGCCCCGTCATATTGAACTGCAAGTTTTCGGCGACAAAGACGGCAATGCGGTTCATTTGTTTGAACGGGATTGTTCACTGCAGCGACGGCACCAAAAAGTAGTTGAAGAAGCCCCTGCCCCTGGCATGGGCACAGAAATGCGCCGCGCCATGGGCGAAGCTGCTGTGCGCGCAGCCGAAGCTATCAATTACAGTGGTGCAGGCACAGTTGAGTTTATTGTTGATGTTACAAACGGGCTTGATAATGCACCGTTTTACTTCATGGAAATGAACACTCGCTTGCAGGTAGAACACCCTGTAACAGAGATGATCACAGGACAGGACTTAGTTGAGTGGCAGCTTTCTGTTGCTGAAGGTCATGCGCTGCCACTTTCGCAAGACGAGATTGATGTTCTGACACACGGTCATGCAGTTGAAGTACGCCTGTATGCAGAAGACCCATTTAACGACTTTATGCCTTCTATTGGCACCATAGGCTTGTTTAACCCTTTTGCTGATCTGCCAGCCAACACACGTATTGATACAGGTGTATCTGCGGGAGATGAGGTTTCTATTCATTATGACCCGATGATCGGAAAGTTGATTGCTTGGGGCGATACGCGCGACGATGCAATCAACGCATTGATTGGCCTGATGGAAGCAACACCCATATCTGGTGTAACCACTAATCGTGATTTCCTTTTGCGTGCTCTCCGGCACCCTGAGTTTCAGGCTGGAGATGTACATACTGGTTTCATTCCTGCTTTTGCAGACAGTTTGCTTAAACGACCTGAAGCCGGCCGTAATGATTACGCATTAGCTGCAATTGCCGTATGGGCAAGCAGACAAGTTGAACCACAAGCCGGTATTGCTGATCCATGGGCAATTAACGATGGTTTCAGGTTAAATCTGCCGAACGGCGAGCAAATTAATTTCGTCAGTGCAGAAGGCGAACAGATTGCTGTAAATCTGGAAAATCAGGACAGTTTAATACGCGCCGCTATTAACGAGCATGTTTGGGAGTTAAGCGACATTGTCCTGCGCGAGGGTCAATTAAGCTATGTCCGGGACGGTTTGCGCCACCAATGTTTTGCAGAGGTCAGCGAACATACCGTTACACTTGTTAACAAGGACACCACACTTTCGCTGACACGCGTGACTTTGGACAGCACAAGCAGTGATGATGCCGATGGACCAGGTACAATTGTGGCGCCAATGCCAGGCAAAATACTTGAGCTAAAAACAAGTATTGGTGCTGTGGTCAAACGCGGTGACCCTTTGCTTGTTATGGAAGCCATGAAAATGGAACAAACCATTACAGCACCTCGTGATGGCATTGTTACAGAACTAACACCAAGCGCTGGCGACCAAGTTGCAGACGGTACAGTTCTTATTGTTATCGGCGATGAATAAAACAACATTTAATTAGAAACTAATCGAAATTAGGAAAAAACATGTTTGAGTTTCCTCACTTACAATTCAATCACGGTGAAGATATTGATATGCTGCGCGAAACTGTTGCTCGTTTTGCAGAAAGCGAACTTGCACCGCGTGCTGCTGAGGTTGATGAAACCAACACATTCCCAAGCGATATGTGGCAAAAAATGGGTGAACTTGGCCTTCTTGGCATGACCGCACCAGAAGAACTGGGTGGGTCGGACATGGGTTATTTGGCGCATGTGATTGCGATGGAAGAAATCAGCCGTGCGTCGGCATCGGTTGGGCTTAGCTACGGCGCGCATTCTAATCTTTGTATTAATCAGATTGTTAAAAACGCCAACGCCGAGCAACGCGAAAAATACCTGCCTAAATTGATTTCAGGCGAATATGTAGGGGCGCTGGCAATGTCGGAGCCCAGCGCTGGTTCAGACGTCGTTTCAATGCGCTTAAAGGCCGAGAAAACCAACCACGGATACGTCTTGAACGGCAACAAAATGTGGATCACTAATGGACCAGATGCCGATGTTTTGCTGGTGTATGCCAAAACTGACATGGATGCCGGTCCGCGCGGTATAACGGCCTTCCTGATCGAAAAAGGAATGAAAGGTTTTTCTACAGCACAAAAGCTTGATAAACTTGGCATGCGCGGTTCCAACACCTGTGAACTTGTATTTGAAGATTGTCTGGTACCCTTTGAAAATCGTGTTGGCGAGGAAGGCAGCGGCGTGCGCGTTCTTATGTCTGGCCTTGATTATGAACGTGTGGTGCTATCTGGTGGTTCACTCGGTATCATGCGTGCTTGCCTTGATCTGGTGATTCCCTATGTTCATGACAGGCAACAGTTTGGCCAACCCATTGGCACATTCCAGCTTATGCAAGGTAAAATTGCAGATATGTATACAACATGGGGCTCTGCACGCGCATATGTCTATGCTGTTGCACAGGCCTGCGATCGCGGCGAAACAACACGCAAGGATGCTGCTGCATGCATTCTATACGCCGCAGAAAAAGCAACATGGATGGCAGGCGAAACTATTCAAGCCCTTGGTGGAAATGGTTACATCAACGAGTATGCAGCAGGGCGCCTGTGGCGCGATGCGAAGCTCTATGAAATTGGCGCTGGCACCTCTGAAATTCGCCGCATGTTGATAGGGCGCGAGCTATTCAACGAAACACGCTAAACCCAATCACCCATGAGGCTGATATGAAATTCTTTCTATATGTCACAGCATGGTTTGTGATGGCGTTGGCGAGCCCCGTTGAGGCGCAAAACCATATTTCACCTGATGAAATCAACATTCAAAACAAAACCACCAAAATAAAGACATACAAAAGCGACCAGCTTACTGAAAGACCCGTTCTTGTTGTAGCTCTTCACGGGGATGCGCCCTTCAATAACCCGTCATATCAATATGCATTTGCCAGACAGATAGTGGCTCAAGCGAAAAATACCATAAGTATTGGCATGTTGCGCCCAGGATATACGGATAGCTTGGGAAGGACGTCTGACGGTGTTAGAGGGGAAGCTATTGGTGATAGTTATGACAAACCCAGAATCGATCAAATCGCGACAGCAATTGAGCAACTGAATATCTATTATAATGCTGGTAAGGTTATTGTAGCAGGTCACTCAGGTGGTTCAGCCATCACAGCAAAACTGATTGCTGCCTACCCCACCCTCATTGATCATGCCGTAATCGTATCGTGCCCATGCAATATCAATGCATGGCGGGCAGACATGTATAAAACATCAAAATATGAAGGATTTAACGGGCAATTGAACGTCGTGTCGCCGATTGATGTTGTAGACTCCGTTTCTGCTGATACTTCAATTTCTATCTATGTCGGAGATAATGACAACGTCACACAAGAGTATTTAAGCCTGCAATATTATAACCACCTTTCAACACTCGGTAAAAAAGCAGACCTCCATGTCCTGAAAGGCGAGCATGACATATTTTTGCATGAGGAAATCATTAATTCTATCATCTCAAAAGTAAAAGAATTTAATAAAGCCCTGCCATGAAAACTATACGCGTCACACAATGACACCTCATATTTTTCTGCTTTAAATCTTAGAATCTTGCGCATGTTAACCCGTACATGAGCTATTCAATAAAACACGTAAAAGTAGCAATTAGCTAAATTCAAATAACAGCGGCATTTTCAATAATTTGTCGCTGTTATTTATTTATACCGTTTTTTCTATTTTCTTCATTTTTGAAAGCATGTT
This sequence comes from Kordiimonas aquimaris, assembly GCF_025574485.1. GTDB lineage: Bacteria > Pseudomonadota > Alphaproteobacteria > Sphingomonadales > Kordiimonadaceae > Kordiimonas > Kordiimonas aquimaris. The sequence continues at coordinate 470,949 of NZ_JAOBPO010000003.1, forward strand.
TCAAAACGGTATGCTACTTCATGCCGAAGATTACCGAATAATCAAAAGAACGTAAGTTCATTTCTGATATTTGGTGACATACTCTTGATCGTTGGGTGGTAATAAGCAGCATGATGTACAGTCACTATTGACGGCGTAGCATTTTGTTTTTAATCACGCGGCACGTAAGGCGTATCCAGGTAGTGTTTTATAACGTTTGGCCAATGCGGTCACCGCTGGACGCTGTTTTAGAAACGGGATGTGAAAAAAGGAATTGCCGATGCCCGTGTTTGATTCAAACAGCTTTAAAGATCATGAACAAATAGCATTTTGCGCAGACAACGAGACAGGCTTGAAAGCCATTATTGCTGTGCATTCTACCGCTCTCGGCCCCGCTGCTGGTGGTCTGCGGTTTTGGGATTATACAGCATCGCACCTCAAAACAGCACCTACACAAATTGCTGAAACACGCGGTGAGCAAGACGCGATTTATGATGTTCTAAGACTGTCGCGCGGTATGTCCTATAAAAATGCAATGGCTGGCTTGCGCCTTGGCGGTGGCAAATCGGTCATTATCGGCAACCCCAAGGAACTTGGCACACCTGAATTAATGAAAGCGTTTGGGCGTTATGTTCAGCGCCTTGGTGGTTCATATTACGCAGCTGAAGATGTGGGAACTACGCCTGAGATGCTTGCTGCTGCCGCACAAACAACGTCGTATGTCTCTGGCCTTGATGACGGCGAATTTGGTACTGGCGACCCATCGCCTCACACAGCGCTTGGTGTATTTATAGGTATTAAAGCTGCCGTTTCACACCGCCTTGGTAAAGATAATCTGCAAGGCATAAAGGTTGCGGTTCAAGGTGTTGGGCATGTTGGCCTTTACCTTGTGGAACACCTTCTCGGCGCAGGTGCAGAAGTCATTGTAACGGATGTTGTTGCTTCAAACATTGAAGCGGCACAATCCAAAGGCAACGTTACGGTTGTCAGCCCAGACGGCGTTCATGCTGTTGATTGTGATGTATTCGCTCCTTGTGCGCTTGGTGGCGGGTTAAACCCGAAAACAATCAAAGATATTCGCGCCTCTATTGTGGCAGGTGCTGCCAACAACCAGCTGGAACGTGAAGGCATAGACGATGAAGACCTCCGCATGCGTGGTATTCTTTACGCCCCCGATTATGTCATTAATGCTGGCGGTATTATTTCTGTTGAATCAGAAGTACACAAAGAAAAAGTTTCTGATGCGGCGCGTGAAGCAAAAGTATTACGCATTGGCGAAACACTGAAAACTGTGTTTGAAGCAAGCGCAAACCAAGAACGACCAACCGGCGTAATTGCCAATGAAATGGCGGAAGAAATTATCCGCACTGCTGCTGAGAAAAAGCTGACATCAGCTGCGTAGCGCCATCATATTCTTAAAAGGGCCTTACAGTAAGACGCTGTAGGGCCTTTTTTATTACATTTTCGGCATCCTAAAACCGCCAAAAGCTTCCCGTTAAGAGGAAAGTTTCAAATGCCGACACTCACGGAAGTGTATCTGCTATTACTCAGGTAATGCCGAACGGTGGTAAGCAGCCATTCGCCAACGTCCTTCAGAATTTTTCAACCAAGTAATCGTATAACGACCCTTATGGTCGCGGCGAACCTCGCCACCTATCTTTACTTGGCGTTCATGGTAATGACCCCATTCCAGTCCCATGTTGCCATGAACCTCGAACTCCCGGTCAATATGCTTGTATTCAAGAGCTTCCAATGTATCCAGCCAAGCTCGCATTCTACCTTTCCAGGCTTGAATATCGTCAATAGAACGTGGCTCTTCACCAAAATAACCAAAACCAACCGCGCCGCCTTCTATTTCTGCAGCAAGATCAAGGTCAGCAGTTTTCGGAGGAAGCCAAAGTCCCCACCAAGCATCAGATACAGTAGTGAGGTCAGTAAGATCATCTGCAAAATTCGGCGATGAAAACGTCAACGTCAATAAAACAGCTAGAAATATTTTTTTCATCAGACAGCCTGTCTTCAACTAATTGGTATATTGCACCGTGCGCTATCTTATCCTTATTTGACATAGTGAACAATAAGCGAGCGAATGTATATGGCACCCCTAAAACCGAACGGAGTTGCCTCATCAATTACGCTTAAATATGCAGTGCGTGACCAAGTGCTTTCAGCGCTGCTTCCTGGAAGCCTTCGCTTTGTGTTGGATGAGCGTGAATAGTACCTGCAATATCCTGCAAGCACGCGCCCATCTCAAGCGCCAATGAAAACGCGGCAGACAATTCAGCAACGCCTTTGCCAACAGCCTGTATACCAAGCACCAAATCATTATCAGCACGAGCAACAACACGCACAAAACCACTCTCGGCTTCCATTGTCATTGCGCGGCCATTAGCTGCAAACGGGAACAAGCCTATTTTAGTTTCATATCCAGCAGCCTTTGCTTCATCTGGCGACAAACCAGCCGTGACAATTTCCGAGTCAGTAAAGCAAACTGCCGGAATTGAAACTTTATCAAATGTACGGTTCATACCGGAAACAATCTCGGCAACCATTTCACCTTGCGCCATCGCACGGTGCGCGAGCATTGGCTCACCGGTTAGGTCACCAATTGCATAAACACCACGCATTGATGTTTCGCACTTATCGTTGATAGCAACGACACGACCATTCATTGTTAAATCAAGGCCTTCCAAACCAAAGTCTTCAGTTTTAGCCCGACGACCTACTGTCACCAGTATTTTGCTAGCAGCCAACTGCTGTTCTTCACCATCGGGGTTTTCCACAATCAGAGCATCACCTTTATCGGTAACACCTTTTGCTTTCGTCCCGAGAAGAACATCAATGCCAAGCTGTTTCAGTGATGCAGCAACGGGTTTCGTAAGTTCAGTATCATACTGCGAAAGAATGCTATCCATTGCTTCAACAACAGTAACCTTTGAGCCCATTTTGGCATAGGCCGTACCGAGCTCAAGGCCGATATACCCACCGCCAATTACCACAAGTTTTTCTGGCACTTTATCAAGGGACAGTGCTTCTGTACTTGAAATTATGTTCCCACCGTATGGTAAACTCGGGATTTCAACAGGTACACTACCCGTGGCAAGAATTACGTTTTCTGCTTGTATTGTAACCGGACCATCATCCGTTTCGACAATACAGGTTTTCCCGTCTTCCATACGGCCCCAGCCAACAACAAGTTTTACTTTGTTTTTTTTCAGTAAGCCCGTAACACCACTGTTCAAACGTCCAACAATGCCATCTTTCCAGGCAATGGTTTTTGACAGATCAAGGCTTGGTGTGCTGGCTGAGATGCCCAGTACATTATCACCTGTGAAATGAACGGCTTTCTCAAACTCTTCCGCGGCATGAATAAGTGCCTTTGACGGGATACAGCCAACGTTCAAACATGTACCACCCGGCGCTTGACCATCAACAATGATCGTATCAATGCCCAGCTGACCCGCACGGATAGCAGCAACATAACCGCCCGGGCCTGCACCAAGTACCAGAAGCTTACATTTAAGTTTGCTCATCTAAGCCTCCATAAACAGAGTTGCAGGGTTTTCCAGAAGGCCCCGAATACGTTGAATAAACTCAGCAGCATCCCAACCATCGACAATACGATGATCGAACGAGGAAGACAGGTTCATGATCTTGCGCGGAACAAACCCACCATCACGCCAAACTGGGCGCATCTCAACTTTGTTTACGCCGACAATAGCAACCTCAGGGCTGTTCATAACAGGCGTAGAAACAATACCACCCATCTTGCCAAGGCTGGACAGGGTTATGGTAGAGCCGGTTAATTCATCACGCGTAATGGAACCATCGCGTGCAGCATTTGCAAGGCGCTTTGCTTCGTCGGCCATACCGTGAACACTCATAGTTTCAGCATGCCTGATCACTGGCACCATCAAACCGCCCGGCGTTTGCGCGGCCATACCAATATGAACACCACCGTATTGATACAGTGTGTCGTTACCGTCATCATAGTGACTATTCAGTTTGGGATAATCTTTGATGGCAATAACCATAGCGCGCATAATGAATGGCAATATTGTAAGCTTTGGCTGGCCTTCCTTTGCAGTGGCATTCATGTGTGCGCGCAAATCTTCCACTGCAGTAACATCAACTTCGTCAACATATGTAATGTGAGGAATGCGTTGCTTGGCGTCCTGCATGCGCTCAGCAATCTTGCGGCGCAGGCCAATGACCTTAATTTCTTCGACAGACGTGTCTGCAACTTTGGACGCGCCGCCCACAGGCGCAGACGCACCAGAGATGTATGCGTCAAGGTCGTCATGACTAATACGCCCTGCCGGACCTGTACCGTGTACATACTGTAATTTAACACCTGCGTCTGCAGCTCGCTTACGCACAGCAGGTGATGCAAGTGGCTTCTCCCCTTCTGCACGCAGCGCACCGGACGCTGCACTCGTTTTTGTAACAGTTGGCCTCTTGACCTCTGCAACTTTCTTCGGTGCAGGCTCTGCCTTTGGTTCTGACGCAGGTTTAGAAGCAGGCTTTTCTTCCACAGCCTTCGGTGCAGAAGCCTCCGCAGATATGCTAGCGGCGTTACCCTCGCCTTCCACTTCCAGTGTTATGATAACTGCACCAACAGCCGTCATGTCACCTACTTCACCAGAAATATCAGCAACTGTACCATCAACAGGGCTTGGTATTTCGACAGTTGCTTTATCAGTCATAACGGCAGCAAGTACGTCATCTTCTTTGATGACATCACCAACTTTGACATTCCATTCTACGATCTCAGCTTCGGTTATACCTTCACCAACATCCGGCATCTGGATTTTATGCAGTCCCATTATACCGTCTCCATCATAGCTTTAAGTTCTCGGCCTACCCTTGCTGGTCCCGGGAAATAGTCCCATTCCTGTGCATGTGGATACGGCGTATCGTATCCAGCGACCCTAACAACCGGTGATTCCAGATGATAGAAGCAACGTTCTTGTACCTGCGCGGCAAGCTCAGCGCCAAACCCCGAAGTTTGTGTGGCCTCATGTAACACCATACAGCGGCCAGTTTTCTCAACTGATTTAACGATTGCATCTACATCCAGCGGCAAAAGCGAACGCAGATCAATAATTTCTGCATTAATACCTGTTTCATTTACGGCAGCTTCAGCGACATAAACCATCGTGCCGTAAGTCAGGATAGTAACATCTTCACCTTCACGGAAAGTCGTCGCTTTACCGATTTCAACTGTGTAATGCCCTTCAGGAACGTCACCAAGTGGGTGCTTGGACCAGTTGCTCGCTGGCCGGTCATGATGACCATCAAAAGGGCCATTATACAAGCGCTTTGGCTCAAAGACGATTACAGGATCAGGATCTTCAATCGCAGCAATGAGCAAACCCTTTGCATCGTATGGATTAGAGGGAATAACCGACTTAACGCCTGCGATGTGTGTAAATAGCGATTCCGGGCTCTGGCTATGCGTTTGCCCGCCAAAGATGCCGCCACCAACTGGCGTACGTATCGTTATCGGTGCAGTAAACTGTTCACCTGAACGGTAGCGCAAGCGCGCAGCCTCTGAAACGATCTGATCATAAGCAGGGTAAATATAATCCGCGAATTGTATTTCAACACAAGGGCGCAAGCCGTATGCCGCCATACCGATCGCCGAACCAACTATTCCGCTTTCATTAATAGGGGTATCAAACACACGGTTTGTACCATATTTTTGCTGAAGGCCGTGCGTACACCGGAAAACACCGCCGAAATAACCAACATCTTCACCGAAAACAACAACGTTCTCGTCTGCGGCCATTTTAACATCCATTGCATCGCGGATGGCTTCAATCATAGACATTTGCGGCATGGTTATACTCCCATCTTCTGGCGTTGTTCACGCAAATGCGGTGGCAAATCTTCAAACACGGCTTCAAACATGTCTTTAGGGCTGGAGCCTGCACCCATCACGCCGTAGGATTCCGCCTCTTTGGTTGCGACACGAATTTCTTCATCGTATTCGCTTTCAGCCTGCTTATGGCGCTCATCACTCCAGAGCTCCCGCGCAATAAGATGGTTTTTCAAACGCAACACCGGATCACCGAGTGGCCAAGCATCAGACTCTTCCTTGGGTCGATACTTGGACGGGTCATCCGATGTTGAGTGCGGTGCAACGCGGTACGTGACCCACTCAATAAGCGTTGGACCGAAACCGCGGCGTGCCCGTTCTGCTGCCCAGCGAGAAGCTGCAAACACTGCAAGGAAATCATTGCCATCAACGCGCAGTGAAGGAATGTCGTAGCCATGAGCACGCTCGGCAAAGGTAGCTTTATCGCCGCCCGCAATACCGCGGAAGCTTGAAATTGCCCACTGATTATTCACGATATTGAAAATAACAGGCGGTTTGTAAACAGACGCATTTACAAGTGCAGAGTGGAAATCATTCTCAGCCGTCGAGCCATCACCAATCCATGCTGATGATATCTTCGTGTCACCTTTGATCGCCGATGCCATTGCCCAGCCAACTGCGTGAATGAACTGAGTACCAAGATTACCAGAAACAGTGAAATAATCATGTGAACGCGCACTATAAAGAATTGGAAGCTGACGCCCTTTAAGAGGGTCTTTCTCATTGGAGAGAATTTGACAGATCATATCAACTATAGGGTAGTCCGTTGAAAGCAGCAGCCCTTGCTGGCGATAGGTCGGAAAGTTCATATCGCCTTTCATCAACGCAGCCTTGTGACCAATCGCTATCGCTTCTTCACCCGTACACTTCATGTAAAAAGACGTTTTGCCCTGCCGCTGCAAGGTCATCATACGCTCATCAAAGGCCCGCGTGCGCAGCATAGCCTTAAGGCCGTTCAGCAATGCCTCATCAGGAATATCTTCTGCCCAAGGCCCAACTGCATCACCAGCGGTGTTCATAACCCGGATCATTGTTGTCGCCAGGTCTTTGATGTCCGTTGCAGGTACGTCAATCTCAGGACGGCGAACTGATCCTGCCTCAGGGATTTGAACATAGGTGAAATCAGGCTGGTCGCCCGGGCGGCCGGTAGGTTCAGGAACATTAAACTTGAGCGGCTTGTATTCAGACATGATTCTTCAGTCCCTCACTATATGGTACCCCAAAATACGTCAGCATTAATGACGTATTTTGCAGGTTAAAATCAACGTAATCTTACTTTTGCGCGCGAATTAGAAATTTAAGAACTCAAAGCGGCAAAAAACTTTCGTGATAGAATACACTGTCGCAATAAGGTTTCTGAAAATTACGGCAATATATTGCCACTCTATCACATGCGCGCACGAGTCTATTAGTTGGATCACTGGTCGGCTGCCAGATACAGCTAAAGGACTAAAGACTTATTTACCGGACAGGGCGCGCATGATGAACGCCGGCTTTTGCATAGGCTTGCGTACCGTGATGAAACACTTTGTCTGACTTTAAAACAGCATCAACTCGGTATATTGTGGCGTCGTTTTCCAAGCGATCATATATGGGGCCAAAGTCTTCGTATGTTTGCTCCAGCAAGGACTCAAAACTATCAATAACCATGTATGTCTTCTGATAATCATCAATATGATATTCGGTCTTCATGGTTCGCTCTACACCAAAACCAATACGGTTTGGGCTGGTATCATGAATGGAAAAATAACTCTCTGATTTTGAGCTCAGTACACCAGCACCGTATATGCGCATACCGTCTGGCGTATTAATCAAACCAAACTCAACTGTATACCAATATAACCGCGCAAGGTTTGGCAATACGCCGCGGCCCAGCGCGTGCAAACCACCTTTACCATACGCTTCCATATATTCAGCAAAAACAGGATTAGCCAGCAACGGTACATGTCCGTAAACATCATGAAAAACATCCGGCTCCTGCAAATAATCTAACTGGGCTTCACTTCTAATAAAGTTACCCGCAGGGAAACGCTTATTGGCAAGATGTTCGAAGAAAACATCATCTGGCACCAAGTCAGGCACCGCAACCACACGCCAGCCTGTTCTTTTTTCAAGCAAATTTGACAAATGATCAAAGTTTGGAATACCGCCACCTGAAAGTTCCAAAACTTCAAGCCCTTCGAGAAACTCGTTACAAGCCAGTCCTTTTAGAAACTGACCCTGGCGTGCAAACAAACGATCCCACCGGTCATGCTCTTCAGCAGTAAACTTTCCCCAGTCCTGATCAATTGTGTAATCATCGTTGACATTCACTGTGCGACCAAGGCGCGTAACAATTTCCATTTTCAGCTTCCAGAACGCTTGGATATGCGATCTGCTTAAACAGCCGCATCCGGTTGATTCTCTGGCAATGCTTTTTGGAACGCTGCCAACTTATTACAATTGGCATCAATTCGCACGATAGAAGGAAAGGCGTCAAGTGGTACATTGAAGCGCCGGGCGTTATAGAGCTGTGGGACAAGGTAAATATCGGCATGGGTGGGCTTATCGCCGAAACAATAACTCCCAGAAACACTTGAAGTTATAGATTCAAATGCTTGGAATCCTTTACAAATCCAATCTGCATACCAATCATTCACAGCTACTTCATCGGCACCAAATTCTTGTTTTAACTTCGATAACACAGATACGTTATTAAGTGGGTGAACGTCACATGCAATGATGTTGGCAAGCTGTCGAACAACTGCACGGTCGGCAATATTTTGCGGCAACAACGGCACGTCTGGATACGCTTCCTCAAGATACTCAAGAATTGCAGGCGACTGACCAATTGCAACAGTATCATCAACAAAATACGGCAACCGCCCTTGCGGGTTTATCGCCAGAAACGCGTCACCCTTATGTTCATTGATCGTAGGCTTCAAGTTTACTGGAACTGACTTTGCTTCCAGCCCTTTTAGCGCAAGCGCAATGCGCACACGGTATGCAGCTGAAGATCGGAAATAATCATATAGTATCACTGAAAAACCTAGTTTTTGGTTAGTGTTTGATCAATAGCGCCAAAAATAGATTGACCGTTTTTGTCATTCATCTCAATACGAATTTTATCACCAAAATCCATAAAAGGAGTAGCCGGCGCACCAGATTCAATTGTTTCAATCATGCGGATTTCGGCAATACAGCTATACCCAACACCGCCTTCTGCAACTGGCTTGCCCGGACCGTCATCCAGTTTGTTCGAAACTGTACCAGACCCGATGATTACCCCTGCCCCAAGTGGTCTCGTTTTTGCTGCATGCGAAATCAAATCAGCAAAATCAAAGGTCATATCGATGCCAGCATCAGGCTTGCCAAACAATGTGCCATTAAAATGCGATAACAAAGGCAGGTGAAGTTTATTATCGACCCAGGCGTCACCGAGTTCATCAGGCGTTACACAAACGGGACTAAATGCACTCGAAGGTTTCGCTTGAAAAAACCCAAACCCTTTACCCAGTTCACCCGGAATAAGACCACGCAATGAAACATCATTTACGAGCATGAGCAATTTGATGTGATTTCCAGCATCTGTGCTTGATACGCCCATCGGCACATCATCTGTAATAACAGCGACTTCTGCCTCAAAATCAACACCCCACCCCTCTGTTTGCGGCATCACAATGTTACCACGCGGATCAAGGAAAGTATCGGAACCACCCTGATACATTAATGGGTCTGTCCAAAAACTTGTCGGCATCTCTGCACCACGTGCTTTGCGCACAAGCTCCACATGGTTCACATAGGCAGACCCGTCTGCCCACTGGTAAGCACGGGGCAAGGGCGAAGCACATAGCGCCTCGTTAAATACCTCACCTTCAATCTGATCATTGTTTAATTGCTGGTACAAAGCGTCCAACTGTGGTGCAGTGCTTGCCCAATTGTCGATTGCTGCTTGCAAAGTACTTGCAATATTTGAAGCATCAACCATGCGGCCAAGGTCTTTTGAGACAACAACAAGTTTTCCGTCACGTCCATGTTTAAGCGATGCAAGTTTCATAAAGCCCTCTGTATTATTCTATATGTCTGGATCATTCTCTATATTTGGCCGCTTTAGCCACACTAGTCAGTTCCAATTTAATCTTCGTTCGGCGCTACAAATTCGCCATTACCATGCAGCCAATCTGCATGCTTCGGCGCTTTTTTCGTGCGCGACCATTCTTCCAGCATCGCGGGCGCAACACGCTTTAATTCCTGATGCATACCTGGTTTAGCTGTGTTGGCCGCAAGTTCAAGCCTATGTCCGTTAGGGTCAAAGAAATAAATCGATTTGAATATCGTGTGATCTGTTGGCCCGAGCACATCAATACCGGCATCTTCCAAACGAGCCTTGGCAGCCAATAATGCATCTTCGGACTCAACTTCAAACGCAATATGTTGCACCCATTCAGGTGTGTTCTGATCGCGGTCCATATCAGCCTGGTTTGGCAGTTCAAAAAATGCCAAAACATTACCAGCACCCGCATCCATAAATATGTGGATATACGGATCCGGCTCACCCGTAGACGGCACTTCATCTTCAGCAATTGCTAGTTGAAAATCCATGTCTAGGTGCTGTTGATAGAAAGACACAGTTTCCTTAGCGTCACGGCAGCGATACGCCACATGATGAATACGTTTGATATCCATGGAATTACTCCTCTTCAGCTTATTCCGCCGCTGTGCCTTTGCCGCCTACAATACCACGGGCGACTTGGTCGCGCTCTATGGATTCGAAAAGCGCCTTGAAATTACCCTCGCCAAACCCTTCATCCTTCTTGCGCTGAATGAACTCAAAAAAGATTGGTCCAATCTGTGTGTCAGAGAATATCTGCAACAATAATCGCGGATCGCCCTCTTCGGTTGAACCATCAAGTAAAATACCGCGCTCTTTCAACTCTGACACTGGTTCTCCGTGCCCCGGCAAACGCTCGTCCAGCATCGCATAGTATGTGTCTGGTGGTGCCGTCATGAAAGGCACACCCCGTGCCTTCAATTTGTCCCAACAACCAAGCAGATCATCACATGAAAAGGCAATGTGTTGAATACCCTCTCCGTTATACTGCATGAGATATTCTTCAATTTGACCATTTCCACCACCAGATTCTTCGTTAAGCGGAATCCGGATAAGCCCGTCAGGGGCGGTCATCGCGCGAGATACAAGACCGGTGTACTCACCTTTAATGTCGAAATAGCGAATTTCGCGAAAGTTAAAGAATTTTTCATAGAAATTAGCCCAGTAATCCATGCGGCCACGATAAACATTGTGCGTCAGATGATCGATTACATTAAAACCACAACCCTCAGGGTGTCGGTCAACACCGTCGAGCCACTCAAAATCTATATCATAAATGCTGCCGCCGTCTTCGTATCGGTCAATCAGATAGAGTGCAGCGCCGCCAATGCCCTTAATAGCAGGCAACCGTAATTCCATCGGCCCCGTTGGCACTTCAATAGGTTGCGCACCCTTTGATACAACATGATCATATGCTTTTGCTGCGTCTTTAACACGAAAAGCCATACCGCACGCACATGGCCCGTGTTCTTCAGCAAAATAGGCCGCAGGTGTTTTCTTTTCATAGTTTGTGATGAAGTTAATATCACCCTGCCGCCACAACTCAACATTCTTGGATCGATGCTTGGCAACAAGTGTAAAGCCCATCATCTCAAACACAGGCTCCAACAAGCCCTTTTCAGGGGCCGAAAACTCCACGAACTCAAATCCGTCTAAGCCAACCGGGTTTTCAAATAGGTCTGCCATGGCACAACGCTCCCATAATCCTGTATACAAATGAACGTATTGATTCGATGATCAATTGAAGCCTAACATTAGTTTCATAAGAAACTAATTGCAAGAGTTACTATTAAAGGTTTATCACCGTGACTAACAAGACTTTGCTATTAAAAGACTTTCTGCCTTACCGCCTGTCGCTTTTATCGAACAAGATCAGCCGTACAATTGCAGATGGCTACGAAGAACGCTTTAGTCTGACCTTGCCTGAATGGCGTGTGATGGCAGCACTGGGTGAAGAACCAAACATATCAGCAAATCAAGTTGTCGAAAAAACTGCAATGGACAAAGTGGCTGTTTCGCGCGCGGTTAAGAAGCTACTGGAAGATGGTCGTATTGAACGTCAATTCTCGCAAGATGATCGCAGACGCTCCGTTTTGACACTATCCGAATCTGGTGCAGCCATATACCAAGACATTATTCCGATTGCGCTTACTCATGAACAACGCTTACTTGCCAATTTTTCAGACGAAGAAAAAGCACAATTTGATGCTCTGTTCGATAAGCTTATGCAGAATCAAAGTGCACTATAGGTCAATTTAAAAGACTATTTTTCGGCAACTAAATCAAACACTTATATCTTAAATCTCAAAAAATAGTCACACATGTTTCACAACGTTGCTGAACTCTTGTTGCCAGCCTTCGCCGTATAAACTAACGAGCAGCGAAAGCAGGATGCGCGCTTTTCGACCACTTAATCGCCCTGCAGGTACAAGACCCCGGCTTAACAGGTCCATCTCAGCTCCGCGGTATCCATAGGTTTTTTCAAAAACAACGCCTGCACGTACTCTTGATGACAGGATAACAGGGATAGATTTAGCAATATCCGCAAGTTTATCCGCAATCTGCTCAGATACATGCCCTGCACCAAAGCCTTCAATAACCAACCCTTTATATCCGGCATCCAGTATATGATCGAACATACGTCCATCATCATCTAACAACGCAGTTAAAAGCGCAATTGGAGCAAAACCATCCGGCGTATCAAAGGTGGGGTGATTTTGGAAAGGATGCAAAAATACATTATTTTCAGCAATCTGCCCAATAGGGCCACGCACAACACTCTGGAAAGCTGCAACATTCGAAGTATGCGCTTTGGTCACATAAAATGGATGATGAACTTCATCATTCATTACAACAGCAACTGAAGGCGTTTTATCGGCAACCGCTGTTAGTGCGGCGGCAACGAGGTTTGCCTTTCCGTCAGCACCAGGCTGTGTCGGTGAACGCATGGCGCCAGTAAACACAATTGGCTGCTTGCCTTGGTGAAGTAAACTGGCCAGAAACGACGTTTCTTCCATCGTATCAGTGCCTTGCGTTACAACGAAACCATCGCAATCAGATTGCGCCACTTTACGACAAACCATAGCAACTTCGTCAAAACTAATATTTGCACTACCCTTGTTTAGCAGGGTTTCTGCAGATACTTGTGCAAAAGCAGAGAGTTCTGGTGCAGCAGCAAGAAGGTCATCTGCTGTCAATGTTGGATGTACACCGGGCGTGGCGGCTGGCACCATCGCAATGGTGCCGCCAAGAGCATATATTTGAAGGTTAGGTCGATTTTCCATACATCTCCCTAACCTAAAAATCAGGCTGTGCCAATCACCTCTTCAGCCGGCGTATAATCAAGCCCTTGATCATGCGCAACAGCTTCATATGTGATCTTGCCTTCAGACACATTCAAGCCTGCAAGTAAATGACGATCGTCGCGCAATGCCTGCTTCCAGCCTTTGTTTGCAATCGCGACAGCATGGCCAAGCGTCGCATTGTTAAGCGCAAGCGTTGATGTGCGAGCAACACCGCCTGGCATGTTGGCAACACAGTAATGCACAACTTCGTCAATGATGTATGTTGGTTCTTCATGTGTTGTTGCTTTGGATGTTTCAAAACAACCACCTTGGTCGATAGCAACATCAACCAAAACAGAACCACGTTGCATCCGTGTTACCATCTCACGGTCGATTAGCTTGGGCGCAGCAGCACCTGGAATGAGCACTGCACCAACAACCAGATCAGCAACAAGTGCATGTTCTTCAACCGCATCGCGTGTTGAGAAAATCGTTTTCACACGGCCCTGGAAAATATCATCCAGTTGTTGCATACGGCGAATAGAGCGATCAAGAATGGTGACATCCGCGCCCATACCAACAGCCATACGTGCTGCATTGGTACCAACAACGCCGCCGCCCAAGATTGTTACCTTAGCTGGAGAAACGCCTGGCACACCGCCCAGCAACATACCGCGACCACCCTGGCTCATTTCCAGAGCATGCGCGCCTGCTTGAATTGACATACGCCCCGCCACTTCTGACATCGGTGCAAGCAATGGCAGACCGCCAAAGTTGTCCGTCACTGTTTCATATGCAATTGCAATAGCGCCTGAATTAATCAAACCTTTGGTCTGCTCTGGGTCTGGTGCCAGATGCAAGTAGGTGTATAGGATTTGGCCTTCACGAAGCATGGCACACTCAACAGGCTGAGGTTCTTTAACCTTCACAATCATGTCGGCGCGCGCAAATATTTCCGCAGCACTATGCAATACTACAGCACCAACAGTTTCATATGCCTCATTAGGGAAACCGATCGCTGCACCAGCGTTATTTTCCACTATTACTTCATGACCATTAGCAATCAACTCGCGCACGGACGCAGGTGTTAAGCCAACACGGTATTCACGGTTTTTAATCTCTTTAGGGATGCCCACCAGCATGTTCTGCTCCATTTAAAATTCTAACGAAACTTAACTTGGCAGTGCCCAAGCAGCATTGCCTTATCGAATCTGGCTAGAATTTACTGCAAAGCATATGTCATGTCCTTGCAAAGACATGTGCATAATGTAAGTTATATGCATTATAATGCGAAATTTATGGTAAAATAAGAAATTAAATGCGATGCAATTTTTTGACAAAATAGATACTGCAATCTTGAATGCATTGCAGGAAAATGGCCGACTGACAAATGTTGAACTTGCAGAGCATGTTGGCTTGTCAGAGTCTGCCTGCTTGCGCCGTGTCAAGAATCTGGATGAAATGGGTATTATCACGCACTTTGCTGCACACCTTGATGCAGCAGCCATCGGCTTGCCAGGTACTGTTTTTGTACGTGCCTCGTTAGAGAGCCAACGCGAAGAGCAATTAACACAGTTTGAAGAAGCTGTTACCCACGTACCGGAAGTGATGGAGTGTTATCTAATGAGCGGTGATGTAGATTACATCATTCGTGTTGTGGTGCGAGACGCGCCTGATTATGAGCGCATTCACCACATATTAACACGTTTACCCGGCGTTGCCCGTGTGCATTCAAGCTTTGCACTCAGAACAATTCTCAAACGTTCAAAGCTGCCCCTTAGCAGTTAGTCTGCCACTAAAAAACAAGGTTTAAAACTGTATCTCAACCGCCAATACGCTTGTTATGTTATGAATGAAAATCTGGTCGCCTTCACCCAAATCTATTAACAAGCCAACTTGGCCATCAATAGTTGTTGCGCGAGCATTGTTTCTTATTTCACCAATGCTTGAAAAACGTTCACTATACTCAGACAGCGACAATGCATCGTCCAAAACGTCAAAGTCGATAATTTCATCTGCGCCACTGTTCGGAATGAAGAAGAAAACGTCGCCACCCCCGCCACCAGACAGAAAGTCATCGCCAGCACCACCGTAGATATCATCCTGACCGCCATCACCGTTTATAGTATCAGAACCGCTACCGCCAAAAATAGTATCATTGTCAGCACCACCGCTAATGAGGTCGTTCCCATCAGCAGCAAATATCTGATCGTTTCCAGCTTGACCTGAAAGAAGGTCATTGCCGCTGGTTACCCCGCCCATACCGCCAAAAATGGTGTCATGGCCGGCACCGCCAATAATTGTATCTGCACCTGCACCGCCGCCTATAACATCATCACCGAATGACCCGCGAACACTGTCATTACCAAGCCCGCTATATATTACATCCGCCGCGACTGAGCCAAAATCAGCGATAAAGGCCTGATTGGTATCATTGCCTTCAAACCGCGGGCTGCCGCCATAAATGGTGTCGTCGCCAGCGCCGCCAAATAAAGTATCAGAACCATCAAGGCGCACTTCAAGATCACGAAACAGCAGAGTTTGGACATCAACAGTAATAAAACGGCCACCAATAATAAGGTCATCGCCTGCACCGGCACCTATAATATCATCTCCGCTACCGCCTATAACAGTATCCGAGCCCAAGTCAGACTGACCGGCGAAAGAAACATCATTGCCGTCACCCAGCGACAAATTATCCGACCCAGCACCACCAATAACTGTGTCATTACCTGATCGCGCAACAATCACACTATTTGTATCGCTTGCGCGCAAGTTGTTGTCACCAATATCGCCGCCTTCAGCGTTGACTACCTGAAGGTTTGTATTTTCAAGGATGATATCCTGACGGTTAAAAGCGCCATCATTCACGCTAATACGTTGAATAACGTAGTCACCGGCAGGAAAGTCTCGCGGGAACGAAAAAGTCGCAGTAGCATCCGAGCCTTCTCCGAAAATCACATCTGCCTCAAGCTGGTAGCGGCTTCCCATATCACTGATCAAAACAAGTGTAACTGTTTGAACACCGGTGGCGTCAAAGCCTTCATCCGTTGCATTTAATGTTACACCAAGCTCGCCTGCGTTCTGATTGATAATGACCGTGTTTGTTGCCAGCGCAAATGCTGAAACAGTTGGGCTGCTTGCGTCCTGAATGTCTGCTTGTGTGACAATGTTTACTGAATTTTGAAAACCAAGGCCTGCCAAATCATCTGCGGTCAGTATTAATGTATTGTTCTGATCATCTGAAACGCGCAGCAATTCAAAAATATAATTCCCGGCCGGCGCTTCGGTGTTGAATGTCGAAAGTTGCCTAACTCCGTTTGATAAATCACCAAACAAACCAACAGCGGCGCCAATAACTGCTGGCGACCCGGGCCCAATATCAAATTCAAATTCAATCAAATTCAAGCCGGACGCTTCATCCGAAAACTCTGCCTGAAATGTAATTTCAGCAGAATTGCCACCACCAATAGCACCCGGTAAATCGTTATCTACCAATATTGATCGTGTGGGCAAAAGTAAGTTGCTGAGAACAGGAGGGGTTATATCTTGATCAATATTAACAAGATCAACGAAACGCGTCTCTGCCAAGCTTGAAATTTCGTCTTCCGTCAAAGTGAGACCTTCTTCAGGGAATCCCGTAGTCATCGGATCGCCAAGAAACCTTACCAGCACTTCGGAGACTTCGTATCGCCCGCTAACCGCAAACCGTGGTAGGTCCAGCGTAAAATTTTCCAGATCGTCACCGTCATCCGAGTTAGCCGTCTGAATAATCAAATCACCATCAGGACCACGAAAAACAACCCTCACACTTGCAATGCTTGGGAGTAATGCGTCAGTGATATCTACACTGAGCGAAACACTCGGCGCATTACCAATGCCTGCACCTTCTATAATGTCATTAATTCTAACGGCAGTAACGACCTGTACACCGCTACCTTCTATTGCGCCTGCGTCAACCGCAGTCATAGCAATAGTATCTTGCTGATTTTCAGCCATAATCTCGACCCCACTCGAAAAACAAAACTACCTAAACCTTGATAGCAAAATGTTTATTATCACTTAGTGTGACGAAAACGAGGCAAAATTAATCACATTCATATTACCGGAGAAGTAATTCGAACCGTACTGCAAATAACTAAGACAACCAAGCCGGAACAGGCAAATCCTTACTACGCAAGAATTCAGGGTTAAACAACTTGGACTGATACCGCAGCCCACTGTCACAAAGCAGCGTTACTATAGTGTGCCCTGGTCCCATTTGCTTGGCCAACCGGATAGCGCCAGCAAGGTTAATTCCTGAAGACGAGCCAACACACAAACCTTCTTTGGCGAGCAGATCAAACGCAAGTGGAACACCTTCCTGATCTGATATCTGGAACGCTTCATCAATCGGTGCGCCGTCAATATTGGCTGTTATCCGTGATTGACCAATACCTTCCGATATAGAGCCGCCCTCAGACTTGAGCTCGCCGGTTTTGAAATAGCTATACATCGCTGCGCCCATAGGGTCAGCAAGGCCAATAACAATATCCTTGTTATGTTCTTTAAGGCCAATGGCTGTACCAGCCAGCGAACCACCTGAGCCCACGGCAGTGATAAAGGCATCAACCTTGCCCTCAGTTTGCTGCCATATCTCTTGCGCTGTTGTCTTCACGTGGGCTTCGCGGTTTGCAACATTGTCAAATTGATTTGCCCATATAACACCGTGCTGTTCACTGCTCGCAAGTTCTTCAGAAAGGCGTCTTGCAACATGCTGAAAGTTATTTGGGTTTGAATAAGGTGCGGCTGGCACAAGCTTGAGGCCTGCCCCCATAACACGCAGTGTATCTATCTTTTCTTTCGCCTGCGTTTCCGGCATTACAATAAGCGTGCGGTAGCCTTTTGCATTAGCAACTACTGTCAGGCCAATACCAGTATTTCCCGCCGTGCCTTCAACGATTAAACCACCAGGTTCCAGCAGGCCTTTTTTCTCGGCATCCTCAATAATGTTAAGAGCTGGGCGATCTTTCAGCGACCCGCCAGGGTTTGCATACTCGGCCTTTCCTAAAATGGTACATCCGGTTAGTTCAGATGCATATTTTAATTTAATGAGCGGTGTATTACCAATTGCCGCGATGGCACCTGTTGGTCCAGCCATGTCTACTCTCCGACAGTAAAGCGAATTATATATTGGACGCACATGTGAGTGTTTTCACTAAAGCATTCAACTGATATTTTCGTGAAATTAAAAAAATATGCTAAAAATTAGCTAATTTATCCACGTTTAAGTTTCCATATCCGCACAAACAAAAATAAATTAGCAATGAACTCTAATGCAGATCATCCAGTAATGCGTCCAAGGGGTCAACGCTGTGCGCACCTGAATCTGCATCTACTTTATTCTTTTTTTCATTAAAACCGGATACCAGCACCTTAGTATTAGCTTCATTTTCAACAAGCGCAGTCACATGGATTTCTTCATCAAGGACAGTGTTTATAGATGTCAGCAACCGTTGGCGATTTATCGGCTTGGTTACAACGTCCTGCATACCTGCCTGTTTAAACCTCTCTAACTGTTCAGGGAAGGCATCAGCGGTACAGCCAATAATAGGAATGCCTGATTTATCGGCGTCCATTGCCCGGATCCATTTTGTCGCGTCAATACCGCCCAGCACAGGCATTTGTATATCCATCAAAACCAAATCAAAGTCATGCTCTTCAACCATTGAGCATGCAAGCGCACCGTTCTCAACAGCTTCAAGGTCATGTCCTAATTTTCCAAGCATATTGGATAATATGCGCTGATTAATCATATTGTCATCAGCGATTAGAATACGTAATTTTTTGATTGCCTGCGCGTCGCGCATATTCGTTACAACAACACGCTTATCATCAGCCACAAGGTCGGCTTTTTCGCCTATTTCACATTGGAACGTAAACCAAAAACAAGAGCCTTCGCCCTCTTCACTGTCAACACCGATATCACCACCAAGCAAGCTACATAATTGACGACAAATTGCGAGACCCAAACCTGTACCACCAAACCGACGCGTTGTTGACGCATCAGCCTGAGTAAATTTCTGGAATAATTTTTTCTGTGCATCAGCATTGATGCCGATACCTGTATCCTGGACAGATACCTTCAATGTTAACTTATTATCACGCGCACTTATTTGCTGCACAGAAATGCTTACACCGCCGCGCTCCGTAAATTTAATTGCGTTGCCGACAAGGTTAAAGAGAATCTGGCGCAACCGCGTAGGGTCAGACACAATAATGTCTGGCACTTCCTCATCAGGTTTCCAGCTTATATTCAGGCCTTTTTCGGACGCTTTTGGTTCAAGGAAGTGAACAGTATCTTCAACAACACGGCTAAATCGCATTGATTTAAATTCAAGATCAACCTTACCTGCTTCAAGTTTGGAAATATCCAGAATATCATTGATAACAGTAAGTAAGGTCTGGCCAGACTGATGGAGAGTTTGAGCAAAATAAAGCTGACTTTCATCAAGCTCAGAATCAAGCAGTAGCTCAATCATACCAATAACACCATTAAGTGGTGTTCTGATCTCATGACTCATGGTTGCAAGAAATTCGGACTTCGCAACATTCGCTGACTCAGCCGCATCGCGCGCCTTGGAAAGTTCATTCGCGAGTTTAGCAAACGCACTTCGCTGTTCTTTCAGAATTTCTTCGTTGTCATGCTTATCTTTTACAACCGCTTCCAGCTGTGCCTGTATCATGCTTGCTGTTTCAAGTTGCTTGTGAATTGATTTAAATTGATCGGCCATACTATCAAAAGCGTTCAACATGTCACTGCGGCCAGCAAATCTTTTCCGCAACGCGACTTTATCAATCTCGTCACCTTCCACCAGTCTATCCACGGCATTAACGAAAGCTGTACTGGGCCGAATAACCCGGTTTATCATGAACATGTACATAATAACGGCAACGGCAAGTGCCGCGATAACGGCTAAACCGACAGCCCACCAATCAATTTCTGTCATACCATTTATAATAATGGAAAACATGAGACCTATAAAAATAGGCAACACTGTCAGGACAGGAATAAATATTAGTACCCGTTTTATCATTAACTAGCGGCCCCCGTGTTCGTGTTAATTTACGCTAACACCTTGGAAGAGTTTCCGCAATCTAGACTATATGTCAGTTATTAAGGACAGCTTAAATAAGTTAAATCACTTAAAATTGTACGCGCTTGGTAAATCCGCCATCAATAATCATGTTTGTTCCAGTGACCCATGATGCCGCCGAACTGGCAAGGAAAACTGTTGCATTTGCAACTTCATCAACACTGCCCATTCTACCTGTATGATGGCGTGCAGCAACTGCAGCATATGTCTCTGGCTGAGATGCTTTGACACTTCCCCAGAAACCATCATCTACATGGATAGGGCCAGGCGAAACCGCATTAACGCGGATACCATGTGGCCCGGCATCTTCTGCAAGCTGGCCTGCATATGCGATCAGCCCAGCTTTCATAGTACCATACGCCCCAGCACCGCCGAGTGACTCTAATGCAGAAATACTTGAGATAATGACGATTGAACCGCCACCATTTTTAGCCATTTCCGGTATAGTGAGCTCACATCCGCGCACCGTTGCCATAACATCCACATTAAATGCCGATTGCCAGCCTGCTTCACCTGGCTGATTACCGCCACTGACATTTGCGATAAATATATCAATACCGCCCAAGGCGCTGATGCCATTATTAACCCAATTGGCATAGGATGACTTGTCCCCTACATCACAAACCGAAACATGAACATCGCTACCGCTCTCGTCATGCATTTTCTGACACCTAGCAACTTGATCTTCAGATCGAGCACACGTGGCAACACTTGCGCCTTCTGCAACCAACAGTTTCACTATAGCAGCGCCAATACCGCGCGTTCCGCCTGTTATCAGCGCTTTTTTGCCCTTAAGTTTTAAGTCCATGATGGTTCCTCAATGTTAACCCTGATCTCTTTAAGGTATTCAGGGTTAATCAGTATTTGCCATAACTCTAAGCTCGCGCCTTAGTACTTTACCAACAGGCGACTTTGGCAATTCCTCAACAAAATGAATAGTTTTAGGCACTTTATAACCGGTTAGATGTTCCCTACAATGCGCAGTCACCATGTCAGTTGTTAGCGTATCGTTAGCAGGCACAATGTACGCAACAACCTTCTCTCCGGTTGTTTCATGCTTTGCACCCACCACGGCAGCTTCACGAACAGCATCATATTTGGTTAACACATCTTCAATATCGACAGGGAAAACATTAAATCCAGATACAATTATCATGTCCTTAATGCGATCAACGATACTGAGATAACCTTCTTCATCCAGCTTGCCAACATCACCTGTGCGCAGCCACCCGTCAGTAAGTGCTTCATCCGTAGCATCTGGATTATTGAGGTAACCACTCATAACTTGAGGGCCCCGCACCAACAGTTCACCTGCTTCGCCAACAGGTAAATCATTGCCTTCAGAATCAACAATTCTAAGGTCTGTTCCCGGTACAGGCACACCGCACGTACCGCGTTTAGGTGGGCGATTAAGAGGCATGGAACTCACGACACAGGTGCATTCAGTCATGCCGTAGCCCTCATATATCTCAAGCCCCGTTAGATCATGCCAAGCGTTTGCTGTTGCCGGTTGCAGCGGTGCGGCACCGGAATAACAAGCGCGCAAACTTTTAGGTGGGCTATCTGTGAACCACTTTTCCTGCATCAATCCAGTATAAAGCGTGTTGATGCCCGGCAAGATTGTAATGTCAAATTTATCAAATGCTGCTTTAAGGTTCGAAAGAGGCCGTGGCACAGGAACTAAAACAACATGAACGCCGTTATTCATGCAGGCAAGAGCGCCAACAGCAAGCGCATATACGTGATAGAGAGGCAAGATCAGTAACAACGCATCTTCAAGCCTGATATCCAGCTTATCAGGGCGCATGTCAGCCTGTGACATATTACCAACCACATTATAGTGTGTCAGCACTGCCCCCTTACTGCGCCCTGTAGTGCCGCCCGTATACTGATAGATAGCAGGATCAAACACAGACTGGCCTTCGCGGTATTTCGACGTATCGCCAACACGCTTAAGGTGCTTCATCCCAGTGTCAATAACAGTGCGCATGCTTCCTGCGGCTTCACCTTCAAATGCAGGAATGGCTTTTTTTATGTACTTCATGGCAAAGCCAAGCATGTGTCGCTGCAATGATGGAAAAAAGTCTAGCAATGAAAGGCAATATACCTGTTCAACATTTGTATTTTCAGTAGATTGTTTAACACGGTCACCGAACACATCAATTACGAACCAGATTTTGGCACCACTGTCTTTCAATTGATGATTGGTCTCGTCAGCAGTGTAGAGCGGGTTCACATTTGTAATCGTCAGGCCAGCTTTGAGAATACCACATATCAGCACAGGGTATGCGAGTGTGTTAGGCGATTGCACGGCAACCACATCACCGGTTTGCAAGTTCAACTCTTCCCTGAGGTAAGCGGCAACAGCGTCAGAATGCGTACCCAACTCATGAAATGTCATAGTCTGGCTATGTCCGGTCGGTAAAATACAACTAAATGCTTTTTTACCGCCGTGATTTTTAACAGACTCATCAACTAAACTACCAAGGTGGTTCGACAAGAGGTTGTCAGCATTAAAAGAAATCTCATGTTGGTACGCTATTGGCATTACCACTCCTTAAAAACAATCATCAGCACTCAAGACCAAGCTTCATAAAATTTATATTTCGACCCGAGCGCTCTGCAAACTGTCCACTAATTTACCATGGTCGTCCAGTAATTCAGCAAACTCTTCAGCCATTCGCTCACTTTCATCAACAACGCACTGCCAGTAGGCTAACCGCGCATCATCATTCATTGATGTGAAGTCTGTCCTGTCAGTAATTTTTCCGCCTGGAAGAGAGGCAACCAATTCTGGTGACGGAGACAGCATTAACATTTGATCCCACACCTTCCCTGTTGCACGTCGACCTGGCCGACTTTTGTCAAACCAGCCAGGAACAATATAGTCATAGAAGTGCGGATACAGCACAATGCCGTCGCTATAGGACCAAGGCACATCAAAATGATAGTCAATAACGCCGCCGTCTCGGTAAACACCCGGCCCTGCGCCAGCAATATCCATTAAAGGCTCCGATACAAAAGGGATAGACCCACTTGCCATCAAGGTATCAGCCAGAATTTCGGGCGTTAACTTTACGTCTTTTCTGCTGAAATCCTGCCAAACGTCTGGGCATGCCGCGCCCTCTCCGCTATGGAAAACAACACGTTCAAAGAACTTGTCCAATCTATCGCGAGACAATCTGTTGGCACCGGCAGCAGCTACAATGCCTGCAGCTTCAAGCATTTGCTTTTTACTGCCAGCAACACCTTTCCCGCGTACAGCAACAATATTCAGGTTACGCTGAGGATTATCAATCAAGCGCCGCGCTTCACCCGCAGGATAAAGTTCATTTAAAATGTCATAAGAAGCACGTGTTAAATCGGCAGTGGTTTTTAAAGTTTCTGTCCTGAAACTAAAATAACTTTCCAGAAACTTGTCAAATGTAACACCCGTATCCGGGTGTGCATAAACTGTCATGCGCCACGCACCAATAGATGAACCAACAAGGTCTATCTTCTGTTTTGCTTGAGGTAAAAAGTCGTGACACAAAAAACGATCAAGGCCTTTTAATATAAGCCATTTAGGCCCACCTGAGGCACCAACAATAAGTCGGATCAAGTCGGGTGTAAGTCCATGCTCGACAATACGATCACGCGCCGTTTTACCCACGATTAACTGAAGCGCCTTCATCGTTACTACTTCTCCTTGTATTATGAGGATATGGCGATGATAGATTTATTCAAGGGCCGTAGGGTATCAATAGAAACAAAAAGAGGCGCACCATAAGCGCGCCTCAATAAAATGCAGAACAATACTATAGGTAAAATATTACGGCGTCAGGATAACTTTGCCCTTTGCCCGCCGCTCTGTCAGGCAGGCATATGCTTTTTCAACATCCGCGAGAGGGAAAACATCATTCACGCTGGCTCGCACCTGACCAGATGCAACCATACCCATAATTTCCTGCATATTTTGCATTTGCTCACCCGGGTTTTTAGCAACCCAAGCCCCCCAAAACACACCAACCAATGATGCCTGTTTCAGCAAACACAAATTAATTGGTACTTTTGGAATATCACCAGCCGCAAAACCAATAACCAGTAATCGTCCATTTGGCGCCATATTACGAAAAGCCGTTTCCGTATAATCACCACCAACAGGATCATAAATAACGTCAACGCCTTTACCGCCTGTGATCTCTTTAATCCGTGCTTTCAAATCTTCAGTTGAATAATTAATTAATTCATCTGCACCAGACTTTTTGCAGAATTCAAGCTTTTCATCTGTACTGGCAGCAGCAATAACCTTGGCTCCCATTGCTTTTGCGAGCTCAACGGTCGCTATACCAACACCGCCTGCGGCTCCCAAAACCAAAACAGTTTCGCCCTCTTGTAACTGAGCACGCTGCTTCAACGCGTGATAGCTTGTGCCGTATGTCAGTGTAATACCAGCTGCCATCTCAAACGAGAGTGTATCGGGCATTGGGATGGCTGTAATCGCAGGGACCACAACTTGCTCCGCAAATGCACCCGTCTGGCACATGAAGATAATTTTATCACCAACATTTAAATGCTTAACGCCTTCACCAACTGCGGCAACCACACCAGCACCTTCACCGCCGGGTGTAAAAGGCAAATCAGGTTTAACCTGATATTTCCCTTGAATAATCAATGTATCCGGGAAGTTAAGACCTGCAGCTTTAACGTCTACAAGCACATGGCCCGGCGCTACTTCTGGTGTAGCTACATCTTCCACAACCAACTTGTCAGCAAGCCCCAGTTCTTTACACAATACAGCCTTCATGTGCCGTCTCCCTATCGTGAAAACCAATTGGGGGCGACAAGCGCCCCGTTTTTGATTATGCTACTTCAAACAAGCCTGCAGCACCCATGCCGCCACCAACACACATCGTGCTGACAACATATTTGGCACCGCGACGTTTACCTTCAATGAGCGCATGAGCAACCATTCGTGCACCTGACATGCCGTACGGATGGCCAATAGAAATAGCGCCGCCGTTCACATTTAGGAGTTCGTTCGGAATACCAAGCTTGTCGCGGCAATAAACCACTTGCACAGCAAACGCTTCATTAAGTTCCCACAGACCAATATCGTCCATCGTTAGACCATTCGCTTTCAAAAGCTTAGGAATTGCATAGACAGGACCAATACCCATTTCGTCAGGCTCAAGGCCAGCAACCGCAATACCGCGGTATATACCAAGTGGGTTTAGGCCCTTTTTCTCTGCAACTTTCGCTTCCATCAAAACTGATGCCGAAGAGCCATCAGAAAGCTGACTGGCATTACCTGCCGTAATAGTGCCGCCTTCAATCACAGTTTTAAGGCCGGAAAGACCCTCAATTGTTGTTTCAGGGCGATTGCCTTCGTCTTTTTCCAAAGTCACTTCATGAAATGACATTTCTTTCGTTTCCTTGTTCACAACAGCCATGTTTGTTGTGATAGGCACGATCTCATCGTCAAGCTTACCAGCTTGCTGTGCTGCAGCTGTACGCTGTTGAGACTGCAGGCCGTATTCATCCATCGTTTCTCGGGTAATACCGTAACGATCAGCAACAACTTCTGCTGTTTGCAGCATCGGCATATATGTATGCTCATGCATAGCTACCAAGCTTTTATCAACTGCCTGAAAACGGTTCATATGTTCATTCTGAACGACAGAAATACTGTCAATACCAGCCCCAACAGTAACGTCCATACCGTCCGAGATGATCTGTTTGGCTGCTGTAGCAATGGCCATCATGCCCGAAGAACATTGACGATCCATAGTCATACCGGAAACTGTGGGTGGCAAACCTGCACGAAGTGCCGCCAAACGACCAATATTTTGCCCTGTAGAGCCTTGAGTTAAGGCACACCCCATAATCACGTCGTCCACTTCAGCACCTTCAATGCCGGCACGCTCTATAGCGTGGGAGATAGAATGAGCACCAAGTGTTGGGCCGAGAGTAGCGTTAAGAGAGCCGCGATATGCACGACCAATGGGAGTTCTAGCTGTTGATACAATGACTGCTTCACGCATGGGGAATTCCTATCCTACTTTTACGCCAAGTACGGCGGCTGCTTTGGTTACAAATTTCATAGTCTGCTGACCGCCTTGAACAAACTCTTGTTGTCCCTCAGGGTCGGCAACATCAGCAATGGCTGCACGAACATTTTCCGGCGTCTGCTCATCAGGTGTCAGATAAATGCCGTCAGTTTCATAAACGATAGCTCTGGCGAAACCGCCACCGCCAGCACATAAAATAGTGCGATTTGGCGCATCATCGTCGCAGAGAGTAAGAACACCCGCAGTTACTGACTCAGGCGTTAACACATCCAAAGCTTCCTGTGGCATAAGACCTTCTGTCATACGCGTTGCTGCAGTTGGCGCAAGGCAATTGACGTTAATATTGTATTTGGCGCCTTCAAGGCACAGTGTGTTCATGAAACCAACAAGTGCCATTTTGGCAGCGCCGTAATTGGCTTGCCCAAAGTTACCGTACAAACCAGAAGAAGACGTCGTCATCACAATACGGCCGTATGCTTGTTCACGCATAATGTCCCAGACCGCTTTCGTACATGTAACCGCACCCATCACATGAACATTCATGACAAATTCAAAGTCTGACAGGTCCATTTTTACAAATGTTTTGTCGCGCAACACACCAGCATTATTGATCAGGATATCAATGCGGCCCCATTTATCCATGGCTTGTTGCACCATGTCGGCCACCTGCTTCGCATCACAGACATTAGCACCGTGCGCAATAGCTTCACCGCCAGCATCGATTATTTCCTGCACAACCGCCTGTGCAGCGGCAGAAGAACCACCCTGCCCGTGCACATCGCCGCCCAAGTCATTCACAACAACTTTTGCGCCGCGCGCCGCCAAGGCAATGGCGTGGCTGCGGCCCAAACCACCGCCAGCGCCTGTTACAATCGCAACCTTACCTTCGTAAGAAATGCTCATACTCATCTCCGAACTTAAATACTAATGGACGGCTCTAACCGCCAACAACAACCATAGTAAGCCACTCTGCAATCAATGCAGGGTGCTTTTCATCTTTGATTTCAATCGTGATTTCGTTTTTGACCAACAAACGATTACCAGGTTTTTCAGTTACTTCGGTCAACTTAACCCGCGCCCGAATTTCACTGTCGACTTTCACCGGCGCTAAAAAGCGTACCTTGTCACAACCATAGTTAATGCCCATCACAGCACCTTCTACCTGCAGCATACCTTCACCCGCCAAGTGAGACAGTAGCGACAGCGTCAGAAAACCATGAGCGATCGTCGTACCAAAAGGTGTTTTTGCAGCCGCTTCTTTATCAACATGAATGAATTGATAGTCCTCGGTTACTTCTGCAAATTTGTTGATACGCTCTTGATCAATCAAGAACCAATCAGACAAACCAGTTTCTTTACCAATGTAATCAGAAAGCTGTTCTTTTGTTACAGTATCTGTCATATTCACCTCCTGTTACAGCGTAAGATACGCCGTTTTTTCCATGATCAAGTTTTGATTCAGCAATTAGCGATAATCTATTGAAACGAATCACGAATTAATAAACGAATCATTGATTCGAGGTGATTCGTGTTACTAAAATTATGGCATTGCAGATAAACCACCATCAAGCGGAATAATACCGCCTGTAATATAGCTTCCAGCCCGCGAACAAAGCATCAACAACACACCTGCTATATCTTCCGGCTCACCGCATCTGTGCAAGGGCACATTTGCTTCCATCGCACGCCTACGTGCGTCGTCCTGAATAACATGAGCCATCATGCGACTTGGGAACGGACCGGGTGCAATTGCATTAACGGTTATGTGCATAGAGGCAAATTCATTAGCTAACATTCGTGTTAAATGATGAATTGCAGCCTTACTGGCACCATAACTATACGCCTGATTAGAAACCGGACGCGTGCCTACAACAGAACCGAGATTTACAACACGCGCAGGATCATCAGATTTACCAGCTTGCTTCAATAACGGTAAAAGGTGCTTGGTCAGGTCCGCAACAGCCGTAACGTTCAAGGCCATTACAGAATCCCACTTTGCACGCGGAAACTCTTCAAAAGGTGCACCCCATGTTGTGCCAGAATTGTTAACCAGGATATCCAGTTTGCCTTCACGGTCAGCTAGCTCTTGCGCTAGTGCTGATGTCCCTTGCTCCGTACTCAGGTCAGCTTGCAGAGCGATTACAGTCCCAGGGCCAGCAGCGTTCAACTCGTCAGCTACAGCCTGACAGCTATCAAGACGACGCGACGCAATATAAACCTTACACCCTGCTCGCACGAGCGCTTCGGTGGCCATTGAGCCAATGCCGGATCCACCGCCTGTTACCAGTGCGACCTTGCCATTAACAGTGAACAAATTGTCCACTGTTAATGTTGTATTTTCACTTACCTCAGACACTATTCGAGCGGTATTTCTTCAGTTCAGTTCGCGCAATCACCATGCGGTGCACTGCATCTGGGCCGTCAGCAAACCGCAGCGTGCGCTGACCTGTCCACATCGCTGCGAGCGGGAAATCTTGACTGATACCGCGCCCACCATGCATCTGCATAGCTTCATCGATAACCTCAAGTGCCATCCGCGGCGCTTGTACCTTAATTTGCGATATATACGGCTGTGCGGCTTGCGTTCCGATCGTGTCCATCATGTATGCCGCTTTCAGACACAACAGGCGAGACATCTCAATACTTATACGAGCTTCAGCAATAATATCGTAGTTAGCACCAAGTTTGGCAAGTGGACGACCAAATGCTTCGCGTGTTGTTGCACGCTGGCAAAGTAGCTCAAGTGCACGCTCTGCAGCACCGATAGAGCGCATACAGTGATGGATACGGCCTGGGCCCAAGCGGCCTTGTGAAACTTCAAAGCCAGCACCTTCACCGAGGATCAAATTCCCTTTTGGAACGCGTACATTGGTGAAACGGATATGCATGTGGCCATGCGGTGCATCGTCATGCCCAAACACCATCATAGGACGCAGTATTTCAATACCGTCCGTTTTAGGGTCAACAAAGATCATGCTGTGCTGGTTCTTGCGCGGCGTATCTTCACCACCAGTTTTCACCATAACAACATACAGGGCGCAGCGCGGGTCTCCTGCACCTGATGCCCAGTATTTCTCACCATTGAGTACATACTCGTCACCGTCCAGAACAGCGCTCATTTCCAGATTTGTTGCGTCTGAAGATGCCACATCAGGTTCTGTCATCAGATAAGCAGAACGGATTTTTCCATCGAGAAGTGGCTTCAACCATTTATCTTTATGTTCCTGCGTACCATAGCGCTCTATCACTTCCATATTGCCCGTGTCTGGCGCACTGCAGTTAAAGCTCTCTGCTGCCAAATGAGAGCGACCCATTTCTTCGGCAAGATAAGCATATTCAACAGTCGTAAGGCCAAAACCTGCATCAGAATCCGTTAACCAAAAATTCCAAAGGCCATCTTTTTTGGCTTCAGATTTAAGGTTCTCAAGGATTTCCGTCATGCGCGCAGTGTAAGCAAAGCGCTCACCATCCTTGCCAACCTCGCTCAGATATTCTTCTTCAACCGGCATAACCTTTTCGTCAATAAAGCTGCGGATGCGGTCGCGCAGTGCGGTCGCCTTTTTACTTAAACCTAAATCCATTACTCATTCCTCTCAGTTTCAGACCGCCAAAGGTCTTGGTAATATGCTTTGATATTTTTACGATCAATCTTGCCAGACGCGATAAGTGGTAACGGCTCATCGACCAGCCAAATTTGTGCAGGTAATTTGTAAGCAGCTAGATGCGTCGCTGTTTCTTCAATAATTTTTTCTGGTGTTAATGCAGGATCACTTGTCACCACAACCGTACCGACTATTTCGCCGAGCATTTTATCCGGCAAAGAGAAAACCATAACATCATCAATGCCTTTGATACCGTGCAGAACACCTTCAACCTCAAGCGAGCTAATGTTCTCGCCGCCACGGATGATGATATCTTTCAAGCGGTCTACTATGAAAATGTAACCTTCATCGTCAATGTAACCAACATCACCCGTATGGAACCAACCATCATTAAACGCCGCTTTCGTTGCAGCAGGATTGTTCCAATACTTCGCAACATTCATGACTGATTTCAGGCAAATCTCACCGCGGTCGCCTGTCACACATTCTTTTCCGTCATCACCCACTATCTTCACAGACATAAGCGGTGGTGTTGCTCTGCCCACACTGTTTGGGCGTTCAACATATTCTTCACCAGCCAGAAGTGCGCCCATAGCGTTTGTTTCGGTCAGACCGTACCCAATGCCAGGGTTGGAATTAGGATATTCTTTCTTTATAAGCGCCACATGTTCAGGCGGGCGGGCGGCACCACCGCCGCCTAATTCACTGAGCGTAGACAGATCATATTTCTTGCGTAATGGATTGGTAGCAAACTCGTAAGACATTGTAGGGACACCGGTAAAGCTGGTCACGCCCTCTTTTTCAATAAGCTGAAAAGCGTTTTCAACGTCCCACTTGTGCATAATGATCAACTTACGGCCAACAGCCGCAGAAACCATGGCAACCGGCAACAACCCGGTGACATGGAAAAATGGTACAGCAACCAGCATCACTGGCTGAAAATCAGGATCACTGCTCACTTTGCCCTGCATCTTGAGACAGAGCGCAATCACAATCCAGTTAAACAAAACGCTGATAACACCGCGGTGTGTTGACGGCGCGCCTTTAGGAAAACCTGTAGACCCAGAGGTATAAAGCATCATGACCACATCATCAGTGTCCATATCAACCTCAGGCCATGCCATCGGTTTTTTACCTTCAAGAGCTGCATCGAAATCACTCAGACGAGGATGAGACGTGAACTCGTCACGAGCAACAATGATCTTGAAATCAAGCTCTTCCGCAGTAGCCATCATATATTCAGCACGGCGGCAATCAGTAACAGCAAGCGCAGCACCACAATCTTTCAGTGCCCAGTCAAGCTCTTCGCTTTTCCACCAAGCGTTCATCAAAACCGCAATGCCGCCTGACGCAACAATACCCATGTATGCAATAACCCATTCAGGATAATTACGCATAGCCAGCGCAACACGATCACCTTTTTTGACACCATAATCATCGACCAAAGCCTGAGCAAATTGGCTGGCTTTCTCAATGGTTTGAGCGAAAGTCAGACGCGTGTCTCCGTACACAAGATACTCTCTGTCACCGTGACCATAAAACATCATCAACGCATCACGCATTGTTGCCGGTTGGTGAGCGAAAACCGTCTGCATACGACCATTCACCTCTGCTTCGGTTGTGGCAAAAGGCATTGTCGGCGTTGTCAGCATCGCGATCAAATCATCGATCGGTGTCGCCGGATCTACTTCCGGTAGTTGCAAGTTCTCAAGCATTGTCTCTCCCCGAACAATTCATCGAACAGTTAAAAATCCTAGTAACTAGAGCATGTGGCAAAACGATCAGTGTGGAAATTACTATCGCCCAAGAACTGTTGTAAAATTCTGGCTCGTTTGATGTAAAAACCAATATCGAACTCATCAGTCATGCCGATGCCGCCATGCATCTGTATCGCTTCATTAGTCGCGAGTTCCGCCGTTTTAGATGCTTTAGCCTTAGCAAGGCTTGCGAACCAGCGAATATCACCACCAGTATCAGCCATCTGCATCGCTTTAAGCACTGCAGATCGTGTTAACTCTATTTCACTGAATAGATGCGCTGCACGATGTTGCAGACCCTGAAATGTACCGATCAAAACACCAAATTGCTTGCGTTCTTGCAAGTATTTTACTGTTTGATCCAAACACTCTTGCGCTACACCTAAAAGCTCAGCTGCAACAATGATACGAGCACGGTCTAATGCAGGCTCAATCAAACTCAATCCCTCATCTGCGGCACCGAGCATAGCGTCAGACGAAACTGTCACACTCTCAAAGGTTACTTTAGCCCAATTGCGGCTATCCGTCATCACGGTCCTGTCGACGATCAATCCCGAAGCGCCCTTTTCAACGAGGAACAAGCTAACACCGCCGCTTTCGCCTGCTTCACCGGATGTACGGGCAGCTACAATAATCGTATCAGCGACATGACCATCGCAAACGAAGGTTTTCAGACCGCTTAGTGTGTAGCCACTGTCTGTTTTAATTGCTTTAAGTGCTATTTTATCGGGGTTGTGGTGAGCACCCTCATCAATCGCCAAAGTCACAATCTTCTCGCCAGATGCTATCTGTGGCAACAAATCTGATTTCTGCTCATCACTGCCTGCGGCTTCAATCACTGACGCTGCGATAACAGCGCTGGACAGATACGGTGAAGCAGATAGCGTTTTACCCATCGCTTCAGCAACAATACCTGCGCCAACAACACCGAAATTAACGCCGCCATTATCTTCATCAACGAGCAGTCCGGCAAAACCCATTTCGCTCATCTCTACCCATAACTCTTTCGAATAGCCCACTTCATCACGGTTATCACGCAGCGCACGCAACTGGCTTACAGGTGCTTTTTCAGCTAAAAAGCCTTCTGCAGAATCTTTGAGTAGTTGCTGCTCTTCACTTAAAACTAATGCCACAATCTGTACTCCTTACGCCGGTAAATCTAGAATGCGTTTTGATATGATATTGAGTTGCACTTCAGACGTGCCGCCCTCAATAGAATTGGCTTTCGTCCGCAACCAGTTGCGCGCAATATCGCCTTCGTTGGAATATTGCCCTTCCCACTCCAGTGCATCAGAACCATTCACTTTCAGGATCATCTCATGTCGCTGTTTATTAAGTTCAGTGCCGTAATATTTAAGCATTGACGAAAAGGCGCCGATATCGCCGCCAGCCTTGGCCTCGTCTTTGGCACGCTCTAGCGTGAACATAAAAGCAGCGGCATCAATCTCGTGCTCTGCAATCTGGTGGCGCAGCATTGTCTCTGAAATTTGCCCGTCATCGCTAAGACCAAGTTTATCTTTGGCGAGCATATTGAGCGGCGTTGGAACCCCCATGTCGCTAATACCGGTACGCTCATGCGTCAAAAGATATTTCGCAATAGTCCAGCCCTTATTTTCTTCACCAACAAGGTTGGATTTCAGTGCGATCGCATTGTCGAAAAACGTCTCACAGAAGGGAGAATTACCTGAAATAAGCTTGATAGGCTTTGTTGAGACACCTTCCTGATCCATATCAAACAGAACAAAACTGATACCATGATGTTTTGATCCGGTATTGTCTGTACGCACCAGACAGAATATCCAGTCAGCCTTGTCAGCATAGGAAGTCCAAACCTTTTGCCCGTTAAGAACATAATGGTCTCCTTTGTCTTCCGCCTTAGTCGCCAAAGAAGCCAAATCTGAGCCAGCGTTGGGCTCTGAATACCCTTGGCACCAACGAATTTCACCGCGTGCGATTTTCGGAAGGTGCTCAAGCTTTTGTTCGTGTGTCCCAAATTTCAAAAGAGCGGGACCAAGCATCCATATGCCAAATGATACTAGCGGGCTTTTGGCTTTCACCCTGCGAAGTTCAGATGCAAGAACCTTCGCTTCAGCATTAGACAGTCCAGCGCCGCCGTATTCAGTAGGCCATGTGGGCACAGTCCACCCTTTTGAGGCCATGCGGTCCAGCCATAATTTTTGATCTTCAGACTTGAATTCAAAATTACGGCCACCCCAGCATACATCGTCTTCACCAGAGGCAAGTCCACCAGTTGCGCTAGCACGCATAGACATTGGACAATTTTCCTCTAGCCAGCTACGAACCTCATTGCGAAAACCATCTAAATCAGCCATTGAATACTCCCTCACTCGACAGCGATCAATTAAGTGATTGATCACCCACACGCTGTTGAAATTGACAAAACCTAATCACAAGATTTTTTTGTTTCACAAGTGACATCGTTCACAGACGGACTAAGTCAAGCAAACGAAGATAATTATATTGTAATTATCGCAATTTTAACGCTACGGCTCTCTGGAGTTCGTGCAACGACTGACTTTAAAGGGCAATATGGCAAGGCTTACACAAGAAAACGCCTTATCTCAAAATAAGGTATGGCGACTGGCAGGCCCTAATATCATCAGTAATATTCTGATGGTTTCTATTTCGTTCGCGCATCTTTGGATTGTTGCACCCTTTGGCTCGGAAATGAGCGCTGCAGTTGTCACTGGCGGTCGCATACACTTTCTCCTTATGTCAGCGGCTATGGCGTTATCTGTGGCTACAACAGCAATTGTTGCACGTGCATGGGGCGCCGAAGATACCAAACATGCATCGGCTGCTACAACCAGCTCGTTAATTTTAGCAATGCTTATTTCGCTCCTTCTCGGTGCGATCACATTCTTTTTTGCTGAACAGATCATTGGTTTCTTCAAACTTGACCCGGTTTCCAATACGCTCGCCATAGCCTATGTGAAGCCCGCCGCCATATTGAATGTTCTATTTGCACTTGTTCTCACCACAGCAACTGCTTTTCGGGCCATTGGCGATGTGGTGCGGCCACTACAATATAGCGCCTTTGCAACCGCTATAGGCATTGCCGGTTCATATATATTTATGCATGGTAGTTTAGGTTTGCCAAAACTTGGCATTGCAGGCATTCCATGGGGTACAGCTGCCGGGCAAGCATGTGTATTGCTTTGGTTCAGCGTATGGTGGCTTCTGAAGAAGTACCGGTTAGTTCCAGTTGGAAGCGCATTATTTGACATGCGCATATTGAAAAACCTGATCGTGATCGGTGCGCCTGCAGCACTTGAGCAGGTGATTATACAAACCAGTTTTGTGTTATTTATGGTGCTTGTCGCTGATTATGGAACCAATGCGTTCGCTGCATATGGCATTGGTATTACGATTTTAAGCATATGTATCGTTGTTGGCATGGGGTTTGGCGCAGCAAGCGCCGCACTATCAGGACAGAACCTTGGTGCAAGAAACCCTGAAGCAGCCCGCGCCAATGGGTGGCTGTCAATGAAAATGGCCACGATCAGCATGTCTATTATCGCAGTAGTAACGCTGATATTCAGAGAACCTTTAGCTGCCTTACTTTCGATTGACCCAGACGTTCAGCAATATACAGCAAACTTCATTATTATATTGGCGATCATTCAACCACTGATGGCGATCGAGTTTGCCATTGGTAGTGCCTTGCGGGGCTGCGGAGAAACTCGCTTCCCGCTTTTCGTCACATTCACCGGCGTTATTGTTGGCCGTTTCAGTTTCGGCTATATGGTCATATTACTGGACGGCCCTGTAGAAGCAATGTACGCGGTAATCATCGCTGACTATGCTATTAAGGCACTTATGCTCGTGCTCAGGTTTCGATCAGATCGGTGGCTTAAATCATCAGATCACGCCCCTCTACCTGTTCAATCCGTGGCAGGCTTTGTTCGCACGTCAGTTCGCTCATACTTTGGCAAACGCACGGACAAAAACGACAATTTAAGTAACTGATTTACTACTTCGTTTGGACCTGATCAGTTTTTGCTCTAAATCGAAGAACAGATACATGTATGAATATGTGCAGCAATGCAAAGGAGACCAGTATGAGTACGCCGGGTGTTATGGATATACCATCTGTTAAAGATCAAGTTAGCGAAGAAGAATGGCAGGCACGAGTTGATCTGGCTGCTGCTTATCGCATGTGTGCACATTACGGTTGGGATGACCTGATCTACACCCATTTGTCAGCCCGTGTACCTGGCGGCGATCATCACTTCCTTATCAATCCGCTTGGTCTGATGTTCGAAGAAATGACCGCATCCAGTCTGATCAAAGTGGACCTGTCAGGCAAAGCGTTGATGGAAACACCTTTTATCCCAAATGCCGCAGGCTTCGTTATACACAGTGCAATCCATGCTGCCCGCGAAGATGCAGGCTGCGTGATACATCTACATACTGACTATGGCATTGCAGTATCTAATCTCGCATCTGGTCTGGAACCACTTTGCCAATCATCAATACCGCCGCATTCTACCATTGCATATCATGACTATGAGGGTTTTGCCGTTAACGACGGTGAACAGGAGCGACTTGTTACAGATATTGGTGACGCTCGTGCATTAATCCTGCGCAATCACGGAACGCTAACCGTTGGTGAAACAATTCCACAAGCATTTGAATTGATGTTCTTCCTTGAAAAAGCCTGCAAAACGCAAATCCTTACCAGGGCAACAGGCATGCCGCTTTATGCACCCAGCGAGGAATCCATGAGCAATGCTATTCGTGATGTTCAGGTAGTTGCTGGCGCACGCGGAGCGGACAACTTCGTTTGGCCTGCTATTCTACGCAAGCTGGATCGTGCTGATACCAGTTACCGAACGTAAAAGAGTATTTATGACCTCAGTTTCACAAGTGATTAGCTCACTTTCTCTGACAAAGCTGGATAAGCTACTGTTTAGTGGTAATCCAAACGACTGGCCGAACCGACATGTTTTTGGCGGCCACGTTGCCGCACAAGCAATGGAAGCGGCAGAACGCACTATTGAACCTGAATACAGTCTGCATTCTTTTCACAGCCATTTTCTCCGCCCCGGCATTGCAGGCCAACCGATCATTTATGACGTTGACCCTATCAGGGACGGGCGCAGCTTTGCGACACGCTTGGTCGTTGCCAAGCAAAACGGCGAAGCCATATTTACGCTCGCTGCTTCCTTTCATGTTGGCGAAGACGGTATTGAGCATCAAATCGATATGCCTGATGTACCGCAGCCAGAAGACCTGGATGATGATGAAGCATACTATTCCCGTGTATTGAAAGCTTTTGCCAGCAAAGGAAAAGAACGCCCGTTTTTTCCTTTTGAAACCCGCGCTATCAAACGCATGAACATTGATGACCCCAAGCCCGAGAACCCGGTAACTGGTTATTGGTTAAAGTTAAAAGAAACAACAAACGATGACCAAAAACTTCATCGCCGGCTACTTGCGTACATATCTGACTTCGCTTTTCTGTCATCAAACCTGCGCCCTCATGCCATGATCCCTCGGGATCCAAAGCTCAAAACTGTTGCCAGCCTTGACCATGCTATGTGGTTTCATGCCGATAATTTTCGCGTTGATGACTGGATTTATTATAAGACCGAAGGATACTGGACAGGTAAAGGGCGCGGTCTTGCCCGCGGCGCACTTTATGCACGCGACGGTCGCCTTTTAGCGTCAACCGCACAGGAAAGCTTACTAAGATTAAAACCGCAGGAATCAAAATAGCAATCTTAGGTTTAGTTTTTACAACATTGCATAGACGAAGAACTTTAACTAAGCAGTAGCTTGTATTGAGTACAGTTTCAGTCTCTGTTTAGGTACATACGTGCTAAGTAATATAGATCTCATTTATCGTGAGCAATTGAAACAAGTTAAAGCAACCTGCATTGCCCAATCGGCAATGGTGCCGGCTTGGGCTTTGGTATTTGTTTTACTGATTAGTGGCATTTTTCCGGCCATCGGTGATGTGGCGATCAATCGTCTCTCGTTGTTTATGTTTCTTATCGTTGGCTGGGGAATAACTTCATATACTGTCGGGACAAGTGTCGACAAATGGCTTGCCGCAGACAAAATAGACACTGCCTCTAAAGTAATTATCACATTATTTTTGATAAACGGGCTAATTGGTGGCTTTGGCTTCTGGTTATTCTGGGTGGAAGGTCATCTAACATCAAACCTGTTCTTATGTATGGTTATGCTGGTTATTGTTAGTGTTTACTCAATTGAACTGAATATCTATATGCCCGGATTTACTGCCGGGCTCTCAAGTCTTGCAATCCTTATATTTGCGCGCCTTGTGACCAGCGAGAATGAAGTTGCAAATGTTTTTGCCTTCATTGTCCCACCAATGATCGCATGGTATTTCTATATGGGGATCCGAGGGAACCGTATTATTATATCTCACATAAGCACACGAATTGAAAAAGAAGCCTTAAACGACGAACTATGTGCCACAACCAAATACCTGAAGAAAACTCTTACTGAGGCCGAGGTTGCCAGCAAAACCAAAGATACATTTTTTGCAAGTATGAGTCATGATTTGCAAACACCACTCAATGCGATTTCGGGCTTTAATCAAGTTTTACATCGCCAGATATTCGGCCCTCTCAACGAGAAACAGCGCGAATATACAGACCACATTCAAGAAGCAACACATCATCTACAAACATTGATCAAAGATGTTCTAACAATATCATCACTTCGCTCAGGTGAATATGCGGTTACATGCAAAAAAACTGACCTTAGAATTCCGATACAAAAAGCGATAGGTATCCTTTTGGGTGCCCATCCGAACGCGGAACACCAATTGACAACTGATATACCAGATACGCCTGTTTGGGCTGATATTGATGCAGATCGGTTTATAGAATGCGTGCTGAATTTGCTAACCAATGCAGTGAAATACACGCCTGAGAAAGCACCTATCTCTATTTTGGTTGAGGTAGGCAATCCGTATCATCAAGTCCATATTATCGATTCCGGTGAAGGTATGTCTGAAGAAGACATCGAAGCCGCGTACAAACCTTTCTCACGGATCAAAACATCTTCGAGTTCAGGTAAGCAGGGAACGGGCCTCGGGCTGTCTATCGTCAAACAACTGATCGAGAAGCAAAATGGTAAATTCAATTTGATCACACAAAAAAGTGGCGGCATACGCGCCACACTTCATGCCCTTGCCGCTAAAGAAGTTCCGTAGTCATAAACACAGGCTACTCTATCGTATCCTTAATGTGCTTTGGATGCTTTTTTACGTCGCCAAACAACATAGCGCACCTCGGCACCGCTCAATATATTACGCCGCAAGCCTGAGCCAGACTTAACAATGCCCAGGGTCTTTAGTGCCATTTTCTTTTGATTGTACTCGGGTTCCCATTTTTCAAGCTCAAGATAGCTTTTACGGATTTGCTGTGCCGTTTCCTGACTAACGTCATAGTTGCCGGCAAGAGAAAAATATTTACTCAGAGTATTCTGGCGCGTTGGAAGTTTATTCGAAACCTGCGAATACACCAGATACCCCCCAGGGCGCACCATGGCTTGAACATTTTCTGTCCATTCCTGATTTTCTCTAAACGCGCGCAGATCGTCCATGCAAAACAGCGCATGAAAACGCTTTTTGCCGCGCATAATAGGATCATTAAGATGTTTGTTCGGGTAAATCTTTACCGCAGCATTATCTCTGAACGTGTGCTCCAGGTGATCAAGACATTCCGTACGACCCTCGTAAGCATCAACAACAAATCCGCGCGAGGATAATGTTTTTACCAAACGTCCGCCACCAGGACCAATAACACCAATATGAGCCCGGTCAGGTAAATCACTGAACATTGCCATAGTGTCAATAATGTCCAAGCTTAATGGACGTTCACAATAATCCATATTTTGGCCATTGAACATTAAGTCCAACGCCATTGAAAAAGCTAATCTCTCACTCATAAATCGACACGCTCCTGCACTGGTTATGGGTCACCCCAACAGTGTGGATATAGCGCCCCTTTCCCCGAGCGAAAACCACGACAAAACTATGCTGCCAAACACAATGACTTCATACGGCATAATGTTGAAAGTACAAATATTTACAGATAAATAGATTAAAACTTTATGAAGTTTACATCACAACTTAGTCAGCATAGATTATCGCCGTCAGATATTGGACTTCTCAATCAACTGTCGTGCGTAATTCCCAAGCACATTGGTGCGCTCACCAAATACAGCAAACGTCGGGTTCTTGCTTTGACCATGATAGTACCGATAATAAATCTGCTGAATGATTACCGCTAAGCGGAACACACCGTATACCATATAATAGTCAAAATTGGAGAGATCGTAGCCGGTTCTTTCCGCGTACATGTCACAGATTTCACGCCGTGTCAGCATGCCCGGGGCATAGCTTGGTTGCGAGCGGAACATCTTCATATCATCAGGGTCATCAGCTTGTGTCCAATAGGCAAGCGTGTTGCCTAAATCCATTAAAGGATCACCAAGAGCGCTGATCTCCCAATCAAGAACTGCGATGATATCGAACGGATTTTCTTCAGACAGAATCACATTATCAAGACGGTAATCACCATGCAGAATTGAATGGCCTACCTCACCTTTAGGCATGTTTGTTTCCAACCAGGAACGCACATCCTCAAAGCTTTCCACGTCATCAGTGATAGCTTTTTCGTACCGACCGTTCCAACCAAGCACTTGGCGTGAAACATACCCTTCAGGGCGGCCAAAATCACCGAGACCGATCGCTTTATAATCAACACGATGCAAATCAATCAATTTATCAAAAAATGAAATGCATAACTTGCGCCCCTCGTCTTCACCAAAGTTCCAGGCTTTAGGGATATCCCGGTCCAGCTTGCGGCCGTCCACTTGTTCCATCACGTAAAACTCAGCTCCAAGCGGGCTGTCTTCGTCACCCACATGGAAAAAAGTCTCGGGAACAGAGGAAAACACAGGCTTCAGTGCATTCATTACACTGAATTCCCTGATCATGCTGTGGCCAGATTTTGGCCGCGTTCCATGCGGCGGGCGGCGCAGCACCAAATTACGATTTTCATACTGAAGCGAATACGTCAGGTTGGAATGACCGCTGGCAAATTGTCGAATGGTTGGCACGCCTATAAGGCCTGTAATACGCTCTTTAACAAACGCATCAACAACAGCAATATCCAACTCTTCGCCTTCACGTATCTTAACTGTCTTATTCAGTTCTTCGGTCATATTTCGCCTCTGGTCCGTATATTTATTCTGCTTACTCTGGATGAACCTTATGGTTAAGCCGTATGGCCACCGTCCATCACAAGTGTTGTGCCTGTTGTAAATGCAGCAGCGTCTGATGCCAGATACAATACACCACCAACCATATCATCAGGCTGACCAGCACGCGGAATTGGAAATGTATCAGTATATTTTTTCAACTGATCTTCATTTGACGTAAATACCTGTGTCATTTTCGTTTCTACAAGACCTGGGCAAATCGCATTTACGCGGATACCCATTGGACCGTATTCACATGCAAACGCCTTGGTCATGTTAATCATGGCAGATTTGGTCATGGAATATACACCCTGCAGTGCACCTGGTGTAATGCCATTAATGGATGCAACATTCACAATCGCGCCAGCGCCTTGTTCTTTCATCATTTTAACCGCATGAGATGACAGGTAGAACGGCCCTTTCAGATTTACGTCAATCGTTTTATCAAACGCAGCTTCAGGTGTGTCGCCGATCAAACCATAAAACGGGTTTGTGCCACTACAATTAACCAACACATCAAGGCGTCCATACTCTGCCTGTATCCAATCGAAAATGGCAGTTACATCTTCCATTTTACCAGCATGGGCTGCTTTAGCGGTTGCTTTGCCGCCATCTGCGCGAATGCTCTCCGCAACTTTTTCACAAGCAGTCTGATCACGAGAAGATACAATAACTTCTGCACCATTGGCAGCAAACGCACGCACAACAGCTTCACCGATACCACGTGAAGAACCACTGACAAAAACAACCTTGTCAGAGAAATCCATGAGTTTTGTATAATCCATTCTTTATCTCCCTAAACTGGTCTGCCGGTTAACTCGAGTTGACGACGGCGCATCTTGCGCATGCCGCCAACCCAGCGATCATAATCATTTGCTTTATGCTTGAAGTAACCTTCAACTTCCTCGTGCGGACGGATCATAAAGCGCCCTTCCCGCATTTGACCAAGTACGCGACGGGCAAACTCATCTGCTTCCATTAAACCATCACCAGCCGCTGAGCTATTCTCGCCGCCTGCTGTCATTTTTGATTTTACCGCCTGCGGACATAGTGCCGCAACATACAAACCATCATCACCGTGTGTTATCGCAAGGCTTTCTGCAAAACCTACTGCAGCGTGTTTAGTGGTAGAATATGAGATATCACCTGTTTGACTAAGCAAACCAGCTGCAGACGCCGTTATAACAAAACCGGCATTGCCTCGCTCAAGCATACCAGGGAGAACAGCACGTAGCGCGTGGACATGTGCATGGACATTCACCTGCCATATCTTCTCCCACTGTGCATCTGTCTGCGAAATTGCGGTCCATTCTGGTCCGTCAGAGAAGAAAATGCCTGCGTTTGAGAAATAAAGATCAATCGGACCAAAGCTCGCTTCAACATCATCCACAGCGGCCTTCACTGCGTTAGCATCTGTCACATCAAGGCTGTAAGCTTTTGCTTTTGCACCAATACCATCAGCAACAGCCTGCGCACCGCCAGCATCCATATCTGCAACAGCGATTGCTTTTGCACCTTCTGCTGCGAACAATTCGGCAAGCGCTTTGCCAATGCCACTCGCACCACCGGTAATAAAAATTACCTTGTCTTTAACATCCATGAAACTTCCCCAGTCTTCTCAAATCTTCGCACTGATTTATACGCTTAAGGCAATCGCCTCCAGCTGCGCTCTCATCGTCTCAGGTATTGATGTGGGGCGGCGCGTCTCTCTGTCCACATAAACATGTACAAAAAAACCTTCTGCGGCAGCTTCCTGCTGTTCGTCAATAAACAAACCAATTTCATAGCGTACGCTGGATTTACCAATATGACTAACTGCAACGCATGCCAACACTGATTGAGGGAAAGTTATAGAGGCATGATAACGGCACCCTGTTTCGACCACTAAACCAATAGTCTCCCCAGCATGAATATCCAGAATGCCCTTATTAATCAGGAATTGATTAACAGCAGTATCAAAGAAGCTATAATAATTGACGTTATTGACATGCCCATAAACATCATTATCCATCCACCGTGTCGGGATGGTTTGTTTGTATCCGTACACTTTTCGAGATCTGGTTTCTTGCTTCACCACGCGGCCTCATAAATCTTCAAAGCCTGGTCCTCTGAAACATCGACAGGGTTATTCATAAGTAATCGCGTTTGTTGCATAGCATCCTTTGCAAGCATTGGCAGGTCAGACTGCTTGATTTTCATATCGCGCAACCTTGTTTCAATACCCGTTTTGGCAGACAAGTTTTCAAGCCATGAAATAAACATACGCGTTTTCTCTTGAACGTTGCTGCCTGCCAATCCAACAACATCAGCAAGCTCAGCATACAAGGGGGCTGCTGCATCAGCATTAAACTTAAGAACATACGGCAAAACAAGTGCATTGGCATGCCCGTGAGGAATATGAAAATACCCGCCCAGCGGATAGGCAAGCGCGTGTACTGCCCCAACGGGTGCATTTGCAAACGCCTGCCCCGCGATCATTGCACCGGTTAACATTGCTGAACGTGCTTCTATATCACTGCCATCTTCACAAGCAGGCAAAAGGTTTTCGCCCAGCATTACCAACGCCGTTTTAGCAAGCGCATCAGAAACAGGGTTTTTCTTGATACGTGACGTACAAGCTTCGATGGCATGGACCATCGCATCAATGCCCGTTGCTGCTGTTGCATGCCTTGGCAAACCAACCGTGAGCTTTGCGTCAAGCACCGCCATATCAGCATATAATGCGCGATCAGAAACACCCATCTTGGTCGTGGCGCCTGTTGTGATAACAGATATTGGCGTCACCTCAGAACCTGTCCCTGCCGTTGTCGGCACCATCACAAGCGGCAATCTTGAAGACCTGACATTGCCAACGCCGTACATACCTGAGAGCTCTTGCTCACCACATGCAAGGATCGCAACCAGCTTCGCAACATCCATCGAGCTACCGCCACCAAACCCGATGATCAGCTCAACTTGTTCTGCCATCGCTATAGCCGCAGCCTTTTTCAGCGTTGCCTCTGATGGGTCAGCTTCCACATCAGTGAAAACTATCACGGTCTTACCTGCCTTCTTCAGGCTAGCAATTGCAGGCTCCATAAGCCCCAGCTTCGCAATACCAGGGTCGCTAACTATCATTATTTTAGATACAGAAAACCTGGCGGATAAAGTTTCTGCCAAGCGCTCTGTCGCACCGTTTTCAACAATGATGGATGGTACACCGTCAAACGTAAAATTTTGTGTCATAATCGCCTCTTTTGAGTCGACCATTTCATTTTTTCAACAATCGTTCAACATTTTTGGTAAGTACATCTGTATATGGCGGAATTACGCCTAGCAATTTAGCGATACTCAAACGTGTTGGGTGCTTA
This sequence comes from Kordiimonas aquimaris, assembly GCF_025574485.1. Classification (GTDB taxonomy): domain Bacteria; phylum Pseudomonadota; class Alphaproteobacteria; order Sphingomonadales; family Kordiimonadaceae; genus Kordiimonas; species Kordiimonas aquimaris. The sequence goes on from NZ_JAOBPO010000003.1 coordinate 515,345, forward strand.
AGAACAGCTTTCATGTGGCTAAACTCCCGGAAACCATCATATCCGTGATATGTTCCCATGCCGCTATTACCAGAGCCACCAAATGGCAAGTTGTCATGACCACCATGCCACAACACATCATTAACAGTTACACCCCCTGAAGTGGTTTTTGAGAGAACCTGTTTCTCTTCAGATGCGTCATTGCCAAAGTAATAAAGTGCAAGAGGTCGCGGCTTGTCGTTCACATAAGAGATAATATCTTCCGTGCTTTCATATGTGCGCACCGGTAAAATAGGGCCAAATATCTCTTCTTGCATAACCTTCATATCGTCGGTTGCGTCTAGAATGAGTGCTGCAGGTAGCTTATTAGCTTGGTTTTGACCGACAAAGTCCTCATCAGCAGGATTGATAAACCTTACATCAGCGCCTTTCTCGCGTGCATCGTCCAAATAGCCTTCTAAACGCTCGCGGTGTCTTCGTGATATGATAGATGTATACTGATCGTTCGCCAACATCGTTGGATACATGCGCGTGACTCTTTTTTCGTAAGTGTCTACAAATGCATCACGTTGATGTTTCTTCAGGTTGATATAATCAGGCGCAAGGCAAATTTGCCCAGCATTCAGAAGCTTCATGGTTGCAACACGCTCGGCAACCAAATCAAGATCAGCACTTTCCCCAACAACAACCGGGCTTTTCCCGCCAAGTTCAAGGGTAACAGGTGTTAAATTCTCGGCAGCAGCTCTCATGATCAATTTGCCAACAACAGGCGCACCAGTGAACATCAAGTGATCCCATGGCTGTTTTGAAAATGCCTGACTTGTCTCTACCGCACCGTTAACAACCGTAAGCTCTGTCTCATCAAATTTTTCGGCGAAAATCTTTGCAAAAAATGCTGACGTACGAGGCGTATGTTCAGATGGCTTAATAACAACACGGTTACCAGCTGCCAATATCTGAGACAGCGGCACAAACACCATTGTTAAAGGGAAGTTCCAAGGCGTTATAAGTCCAACAACGCCTTTTGGTTGCGGCATAACAGACGCCTTGGCGCCCAACAGTCCCAGCGGAAACTGCAATGAGCGCTTTTCAGGTCGCATCCACTTATCAACATGCTTGATGGCATCCTTCAACGCGCCAGCACTGGCAGCAACATCAGCAAACAATGTTGTTTCTGCAGAACGATTACCAAAATCCTCGGAAATCAGGCGAATAAACGTGTCTTTATTTTCCATCAGGCATGCGAGCGCGCGCTGCAATCGATCACGCCGCGTAGACAGGGAAACAGCACCTTCAGCAAGGTATGCAGCACGCTGTTTTGCTAACTTACCTGCGATAATATCTTCAGAAGTTTCAACGATATGCGCGCCGTCCATAATGTGCTCCTACGATGAAGTATGCAATGAGTGCACATATAATCTAACGCTAAAAGCCATCAGGTCAAAACGTGAGGAAATTTTACTTATTCCTCGGCCCGCATAATGGGTCATGTATCAAGGATATATTTCTTCGCAGGTCCAGTTTTTATTATCGTCATCAAGCTTGAAAGTTTTACGTTCATGCAATCTGAACTTTCGATCACGCCAAAACTCAAAATAGTTCGGCTTTAATCTGAATCCTGACCAAAAATCAGGTCTTGGTATCTCGCCTGTACCAAATTTCTTAGTGTAGTGAGCAATAGCCGCCTCGAATTCAAATCGACCTTCCATAGGCCTCGATTGCTTGGACGCCCACGCTCCGATTCTACTGGTGCGCGGCCGCGATGCAAAATATTCATCCGCTTCAGCATTAGAAACAACTTCAACAGTGCCTTCAACACGAATTTGCCGGCGCAAGGTCTTCCAGTGAAATAGCACTGCTGCATTGGAATTCGCTAATAAATTGCGCCCTTTACGACTTTCAAAATTAGTATAGAAAACCACACCGTTTTCATCGAAACCTTTTAAAAGCACCATTCGAATACTTGGTGCACCTCGCTCATTAACCGTCGAAAGTGCCATCGCATTGGGGTCGTTGATTTCTGATTTTTCAGCGTCTGACAACCATATTCGCATCTGGTCAAATGGTTCCAGATAAGGAGCACTCGTCATTTTTAAACACCCTTCCAAACAGCGGCATATCATCACTGGGTTTAGTTTAACCTCACCCTAACCGCTAAACATAAACGGCAAAATAGAAAAATGAGGCATGAGTATACATATTTTATAATTGCACCTACGTGCAGTTTCACTACATATGGATGTAGTAATTTTACTGAAACGGCGAGCAACAAAAGCTTGTACGATTGGAAAACCAGTTTGGTGCTAAAAGCATGCGCGATTTATACGATATTTTAAGAGTAAAAAAAGGCGCATCACAGGATGATGTGAAAAAAGCGTACCGCACGCTCGCTAAAAAACTGCACCCGGATCACAACAAAGACGATGAAAAGATAGCCGAGCGTTTCAAGGAAGTATCAGCAGCATACTCCATATTAGGCGATGCTGAACAACGTGGACGTTATGATCGCGGTGAAATCGACGAAAACGGCAACGATAAGGCTCCCGGCTTCGGCGGCGCAGGTGGCTTTCGGTCTGGCGGCTACGGCGGTGGACATAACCGCCATCAAGATTTTGACATGGAGGAAGCTGAAGGCATTTTCTCCGAGTTTTTCCGCTTCACTGGTGGCCGCGGCGGTGGGGCGCGTGGTCGTGCTGGAGGGCAGCGCCAAAACCCTTATCAATCATCCAACCGCAAAAAAGGGCTGGATATCAGCTACGAGATAACGGTTGGTTTCGAGGAAGCAATCACAGGCGGTAAACGACGCCTGTCTTTGAATACAGGCAAGAGTGTCGACATCAAAGTTCCTGCTGGCATCAAAGATGGACAGGTGATACGCCTTTCTGGTCAGGGAGGGCCCGGCCTTGGTGCTGCACCAAAAGGCGACGCTCTTGTTGAAATACGCATAGCACCGCACCCGTATTACAAAAGAGAAGGCAATGACATTCACCTGGAATTGCCAATATCAATTGATGAGGCAATCCTGGGCGGCGACATTCAAGTGCCAACACCGCGCGGCAAACTAACAGTTCGTATACCGCGCAATTCTTCGAGTGGGCGACGATTGCGCCTTAAAGAAAAAGGCGTAAAAACAACCAAAGATACCGGGCACATGTATGTCACACTAAAGATTATGGCGCCGGAGAAACGAGACCTTGAATTGGAACGCGCAATACAAAACTGGGCCGGAGGAACAGGGCCCGATATGCGTAAAAAAGCAGGCCTAAATTGATAGCAAACGCCGACATAACAAACCTGGTAAGACACAAACTGATTTGGCAGCGCGCCTTGAGAAATTTTGGCCGCAACAATGCCATGGCAGCGGCTGGAAATATGGCATTCCTGACAATGCTGTCCCTGTTTCCTTCAATAATCTTTCTTGTTGCTCTCTCTGGTTTTGTAGGCCAGACGGAACGCGGAATTGAGGCAATAAACTTTATGTTCGAAGTTCTGCCGCCTGAAGTTTCAGGCGTCATCAAAGCCCCAATACAAGGCATTATTCGTAACACTGGTGCCAGTATACTCACCAGTTCAATCCTGTTTGCTTTATGGACAGCAGCGGTTGGTGTCGAGGCGTCAAGAGATGTCTTGATCAAAGCTTTTGGCCGCCGTCATGCACGTGCAATGTGGATCAGGCGCCTTGAAAGTCTTGCCGTAGTAGTGATTGGCGCCGCCTCTGTCATTGCGGCCATGTCTATATTGGTAATTGGTCCTGCAATTCTTGAGGCTATTTCAACACATGCGCCAGAGATGGTATCTTCCGGGTTCGATCAAATATGGAACTATTTGCGGCTTTTGGTTAGCCCGTTAATTTTGCTGCTTGGGTTATATGCAGTATATTTTTCGCTAACGCCTCGGCGCGTTAAAAAGCCATATCGTTTGCCTGGTACCGTGTTTTGCCTGTTGGTGTTGATTTCAACCGCGAAAGGCCTTTCTGTTTACCTGAAGTACGTAGATAACTATGATTTAACCTATGGCTCGCTGGCAGGTGTTGTCATTCTGCAGCTGTTTTGCTTCTTGGTGAGCATTGGGTTTGTTATGGGCGCTGAGCTAAACGCTGCTTATACTGCAACCGACAAACAAATTGCCCGTATTGAGCGGGCTCTCAAAGAGGACGATCAGCAAAACGACGACAAAACACCTACTAGTTAAGATAATTGACGCAGCGTAAACAAACTGTAGGATGCGCCGCTTGTGCGCCAAGATGATACACATAATAAAATGAGATTAAGGGGTTAGGCATGACAAAACTTATGGAAGGTAAGCGCGGCCTTATAATGGGCGTTGCTAATGACCGCTCTATGGCTTGGGGTATTGCTCAAGCATGTGCTGAGCACGGAGCCGAGCTTGCATTCACATACCAAGGTGATGCTTTAAAAAAGCGTGTTGAGCCATTAGCGAGCTCACTAGGGTCAGACTTTGTAGAACCTTGCGATGTTTCAAGCGAAGAGTCGATGGACGCTATGTTTGAAAAACTGCAAGCCAAATGGGATACACTCGATTTCTTCGTTCACGCCATTGGATACTCTGACAAAAGCGAACTTAAAGGTCGGTACATTGATACCACCATGAGTAATTTCCTGATGACAATGAATATTTCAGCATACAGTTTCGTCGCAGTCGGCCAGCGCGCAGAGAAGATGATGACCAATGGCGGCAGCATGCTGACATTAAGCTATTATGGCTCCGAAAAGGTTGTGCCCCGCTACAATGTGATGGGCGTTGCCAAAGCTGCGCTGGAGGCCAGCACACGCTATATGGCGCGCGACTTGGGCGAGAAAAACATCCGGGTCAACACTATTTCCGCAGGCCCTATGAAGACACTGGCAGCATCTGGAGTTGGCGATTTCCGTACACTACTGAAGTATAATGAAAAGAACGCCCCCCTTAAACGGAACATCACACTTGATGATGTTGCTGGCGCAGGTCTTTACTTACTTTCAGATCTGTCTTCAGGCGTAACCGCCGAAACGCATTATGTTGACGCTGGGTTCAACTCAACTTGTATGCCAACAGATGACGAGTCGATGCGGCTGTTTGTATCTGGCCAAGATTAGGCATAGGATTAACGCATGTCATACAATACGTTTGGACGCTTATTTCGGTTCACCACATGGGGTGAAAGCCACGGCCCTGCCATTGGCTGCACACTAGACGGCGTGCCGCCCCGTATTGAGTTGACAGAAAGTGATATTCAAACGTTTCTTGATGAACGCAGACCCGGACAATCCAAATATACAACGCAGCGCCGCGAACCTGACACAGTGAAGATTTTGTCAGGCGTTTTCGAAGGGCAAACAACGGGTACGCCGATACAGTTAATGATTGAAAATGTCGATCAACGATCAAAAGACTATGGCAACATCGCCCAGTCCTACCGTCCCGGGCATGCAGACTACACATATGACGCTAAATACGGCATTCGCGATTATCGCGGCGGCGGGCGCTCAAGCGCTCGTGAAACAGCATCACGTGTTGCCGCCGGTGCAATTGCCCGCAAAGTTCTAGGCGAAGGAATTAAAATTCGCGCCAGCATGGTCCAAATGGGTGAACATATGATAGACTGGACCCGTTTCAGCTGGGATGAAGTCAAGCAAAACCCTTTCTTTTGCCCTGACCCTATTGCAGCGGATGAATGGGCATCAGAGCTCGATAAAATCCGTAAGGCTGGCAGTTCGATAGGCGCCGTAATCGAAGTTGTTGCGGAAGGCGTTCCTGCCGGATGGGGCGCGCCTGTATACGGCAAACTGGATGCTGACCTGGCAACAGCACTCATGAGCATCAATGCCGCCAAAGGTGTTGAAATTGGCGCCGGCATGGCAAGCGCCGCACTTACCGGTGAAGAAAACGCAGACCAGATGCGCCCCGGCGATGATGGCCCTGTATTTCTATCAAATAACGCGGGCGGTATTCTCGGCGGCATTTCGACAGGTCAGCCTGTTGTTGCTCGTTTTGCAGTAAAGCCAACCAGCTCCATTCTGACACCGCGCCAAAGTGTGACCAGTGACGGCGAAGCGACAAATGTTTCAACAAAAGGCCGCCATGACCCGTGTGTTGGTATTCGTGCAGTTCCAATCGCTGAAGCAATGATGGCTGTTGTACTGGCTGACCATATGATGATGCACCGCGCTCAATGTGGTTGAACAAATCATAGAGAGACGCCTGTTGCAGTGGTCTAGATAGAAAAGCTAAGTAGGAGTGTTACATGCTCAAGTGGCTTAAATATGTTGGCGGCATTGCCTTGCTTTTACTGGCTTTGCTTATATACAAAAACTGGGCTTCGGATATTCCCCATCATGTACTCGCTCAGAAGTATGCAACCGGTGCATCCGATTTCATAACCCTGCCATCCGGTGCCACCGCTCACTACCGCATACAGGGGAACCCTGAGGGCGAACCACTTGTATTACTGCATGGATCCAATTCATCACTGCACACGTGGGAGCCTTGGGTCAACAATCTGAAAGACACATTCTTCATTGTTACTGTAGACCTGCCCGGCCACGGCCTCACAGGCCCAATAGAAAGCGAAGACTACACGTATAATAGCATGATTTTGTTTATTAAAGAATTCATGCAATCAATTGAAATAAATAAGTTTTCTCTTGGCGGAAATAGCATGGGCGGTGGTATTGCGCTAGCTTATGCATTGCAATACCCTGGTGACGTAACATCGCTTGTTCTTGTAGATGCAGCAGGCGTAAAAGTGCCTCTTGAAGCTGCTAAAAAAGTTGACCGCCCCATTGCATTTGAACTAGCCGGACGATGGTACAGTGACTGGATTATTGAGAACATCACTCCAAGGTCACTGGCTTCCGAAGGTTTGAAGAAAAGTGTCAGTGTTAAGGAAATCATCACAGAAGATATGGTTGACCGTTATTGGGAACTCGTACGTCACCCTGGAAACAGGCACGCCACAGGTCTAAGGTTTGCGTGGTATCGCAATAATGCCAGTCATAGCCTCGCAGTTGAAAACATAACGCAACCAACGCTTATTTTATGGGGTGAAGACGATAGCCTTATTCCGGTAGAGTCTGGTATCAAAATGGACAGATTAATACCGAATAGTAAGCTTCTAACATTTAAGAATGTTGGTCACCTGCCGATGGAGGAAGCCCCGGAAGAAACAGCTAATGCCGTCAGGGCATTTTTAAATGCTCAATAGCCCGCTTTCCTAACCACATTTGGTGAATACCGCGACCAGTTCAAGGTGTGATGACCAAAGGAATTGATCAACTGGCAGCACGCTATCTAACCTGTAACCGCCATCAACCAAGATACGAGCATCACGTGCAAAGGTATTTGGGTTACATGACACAGCAACAATCCGTTTAACGCTAGATGTTGCTAATGTACGCATCTGTTCAATGGCACCTGCCCTTGGTGGATCAATCACAACGGCATCAAACCCTGTAAGCTCTGTGGTCGTCATGGGACGACGAAACAAATCACGGTGCTTTGTCACAATTTGCTTCAGCTTGGGCCCTATGCGCTGCGCATTGTTACGCGCAAGTTCAAGACTGCTTAAAGCAGCTTTTGCACCCTCGATTGCTAAAACTTGATGGTTGTGCGCCAGCGGGAAAGTAAAAGTCCCAAGACCACAAAAAAGATCGGCTACCCGCCTGTATCCATCACAAGCAGAAACAACAGCATCAACAAGTGCTTTTTCACCCTCCAGCGTTGCTTGTACAAAAGCAGCTGGCGGTATTGTTACTTTCACTCTGTCAAAGTTCATGATCGGTTCGCGCCGGATAGCAACGGGGTCTAGAAAGCTCTCATTCTGCCAGTGAAGCGCCGCAAGATCATGCGTTTCAGCAAACCTTACCAAGCTTTCGCGCGCATCAAGATCAAGTTCCGCAACGCCTTCGATCAACATATCAAGACCAGATGCTGTCTCCGTTATATGTAATGTAGCCAAACCACGCTGAGGCAAAAGCTTGTGCAAGAGCACGCGCAAATCAGGTAATAACTGCATAATACCGGATCGCGTAATAGGGCATTCTACGACATGAACAATTCGGTGGCTTTGCTTTTGTGTAAAACCAATTACTACGCCTGATGCAGTGTTCAGTGCCTTAAAGGCAACGCGCCGCCTAGACCGAGAACCTGTTACAACAGGCTCAAGAATATTTATGCCCTCAAATCCATGCTGACCAAGAGAGCGCACAAGGCGTTCTTTGCTCCAGTTTATGTAAAAACCATCACCGAGATGCTGTAATTGGCAACCACCACACGCGCCGAAGTGCTGACATTCAGGTTTGCGGCGATCTGCAGACGGAGAATCAATACTCGCCAGCACAGCGTTAACAGCACCGCGTTTGCGCTCAGCGACCTCCACAGTTACCTTATCGCCCGTTACCGTCATGGGGACATACACAGGCATGCCTTCATGCGTACCAACACCGTCACCTTGGGCACCAACACTCTCAATAGTCAGTTTGAGTGTTTCAGTCATTTGCTTTGATTCCGCATATCAAGAATTCAACATTCCCTTCCGGGCCTTTGATCGGACTTTCGGTTATGCCAATAGCCTGCCATTCAGGTAGCGCATCAAGCCATGCACGCGTGTCTTCACAGACACCTTTGTGCAACATTGGATCGCGGACAACACCGCCTTTGCCAACATTCTCCTTGCCAACCTCGAATTGCGGCTTGATCAACGCAGCAAGCACGCCGCCCGGCCTCACAAAACCCAATGCTGCAGGCAACACTGTTTTAAGTGAGATAAAACTCGCATCACACACAACAATATCAACGGGTTCTGGAATATGTGCAGCGTCCAGATACCGGGCATTTGTCTTTTCCAGCACAACTACACGGTCGTCATTACGTAGTTTCCAGTCAAGCTGCCCACGTCCCACATCTACTGCATATACTTTTGCTGCACCATGATGCAGTGCAACATCAGTAAACCCGCCGGTTGATGCACCAACGTCAATTACCTTTTTTTCAGAAAAGTTAATTTCAAAGTGCTCTATAGCCTTAACAAGCTTCAGACCACCTCTACTCACCCAAGGGTGATCACGTCCACGCACTTCAAGCGGCATATCATCTTTGATCTGATGCCCAGCTTTTGTAATTTTGGTTTCACCCGAAAAAACCTTACCAGCCATAATCAAGGCCTGCGCTTTAGAGCGCGTAGCGACAAGGCCGCGATCAACAAGTGCCACATCTGTGCGAATTTTGGCCAAGCTGATCTCCAAAACGATATTACGGATCAAAGTAAGGGTTAGTTATTGGCAGCCGACTTTTTATAACTGTTATGCCCAAGCGCCTTCAATGCTGCCTCTACGATACCAGAAGCATTCAAACCGGCGTCCTCATACATTTTTTCAGGTGCGTCATGGTCAATGAATACATCTGGTAATTTTAGTGCCCGTATTCTCAAATTTCCGTCCAGAATGCCCTCTTCTGCGCAGTAATCCATCACGTGCGCACCAAACCCGCCAATAGAACCCTCTTCGATCGTAAGGATTAAATCATGGCTTGCAGCAAGATCACGGATTAATTTGTGATCAACGGGTTTTGCGAAACGCGCGTCTGCAACAGTAGTAGAAAGACCTTTGGCTTCCAGTTCTTCTGCGGCCTTCAGCGCTTCGCTCAAACGTGCACCAAGCGACAGAATAGCAACTTTGGTCCCTTTACGCACAATACGACCTTTACCAATCTCCAGCACTTCACCGTGCTTTGGCATCTCGGCGCCCGTTCCTTCACCGCGCGGGTACCTTACTGCTGATGGGCGGTCATTGATAGAAACCGCAGTCGCAACCATATGTTTCAATTCGGCTTCATCAGCAGCAGCCATAACGACCATGTTAGGCAAGCTGGCCAAATAGGTAATATCAAAACTCCCGGCATGAGTTGGGCCGTCTGCACCAACAAGTCCGGCGCGGTCAATGGCGAAACGTACAGGCAGATTTTGCACCGCTACGTCGTGCACAATCTGGTCATATGCACGCTGCAGGAAGGTCGAATAAATCGTTGCGAATGGCTTGTAGCCTTCTGTTGCAAGACCTGCGGCGAATGTAACAGCATGCTGTTCCGCAATGCCAACGTCAAAACATCTATCAGGAAAGGCTTTCTCGAATTTATTAAGCCCGGTTCCAGATGGCATCGCAGCCGTTATAGCCACAACTTTGTCGTCACGTTCAGCTTCGTCGATCAGAGCTTCCGCAAATACGTTGGTATAAGTTGGCGCTTTGGGTGCTGATTTCGAACGCTCACCTGTTACCAGGTTAAATTTAGGAACAGCGTGGTATTTTTCTTCATTTGGTTCTGCAAACGGATGGCCTTTACCTTTTTCCGTCACGACATGAACCAACATGGGTCCATCAACCGCATCGCGCACATTTTCCAGTACCGGCAGCAGATGGTCCATATTATGCCCGTCAATGGGCCCAACATAGTAAAAACCAAGCTCATCAAACAATGTACCGCCACCAGCAGCCATACCGCGCGCCGTTTCTTCAGCCAGACGTGCACGGTCAGCCAAAGGTTTTGGCAGCATCTCCAGGATTTTCTTACCAAATCCACGCAAACTCAAAAATGTCTCAGAGCTAATAATTTTAGCAAGATATGCACTAAGTGCACCAACAGCTGGTGCAATCGACATATCATTATCATTCAGAATAACGATTAAACGGTTTCCAGCCTGCTCAGCATTATTCATTGCCTCGTAAGCCATGCCTGCACTCATGGCACCGTCACCGATAACCGCGATGGCGCGTCCAGGCTTGTTATCGAGCTTATTGGCAACCGCCATACCAAGCGCTGCACTTATTGACGTGGACGAATGACCAGCACCAAATGGGTCATACTCACTTTCACCGCGTTTCGTAAATGGTGAAAGCCCGCCACCTTGGCGAATACTGCGGATACCATCACGCCGACCCGTCAGGATTTTGTGTGGATACGCTTGGTGGCCTACATCCCATATCAAGCGATCATCTGGCGTGTTAAACACGTAGTGGAGTGCCACTGTCAGCTCGACAACACCTAACCCAGCCCCAAAATGCCCACCAGATGTTGATGCTGCATCAATGACTTCTGCACGCAATTGATCCGCAACAGCGCGCAAGTCTTCCTTGGGAAGTTGACGCAGGTCTTTTGGCGTATGGATTTTATCCAGCAAATCAGTGTTTGGACGTTTTGTCACCACATGTCCTTTTCAAGACCCCTATAAGCCTTTGTCTTCGCACATTATTCACCATATGTCATTATGTGCGACGAAAAATAGCAAAATGCGCTACTGCACGCAAAAGCGACGCTTTATCGTCGAATTCTGACAAATGTTCAATAGCTTGATCAGCTAATATAGATGCCTGTTTACGTGCGCGCTCAATCCCCATGATGCCAACAAGTGTTGCTTTGCCAGCATCTGCATCTTTTTGCGTTGCCTTGCCAACAACATCAGGGTCACCCTCCACGTCAAGAAGATCGTCTGCAATTTGAAAGGCTAGGCCAAGGTCACGAGCATACCCCTGCAATGACGACAATACGTTTGGTGCAGCATGGCCAAGCACAGCGCCAGCCTCAACAGAAAAGCTGATTAACGCGCCAGTTTTCATTTGTTGTAATCGGTATATTTCGGCTTCCTCTAGCGTTCGGTCCGCAGCACTCAAATCAATCATTTGACCACCAACCATGCCGTGATGCCCTGAAGCACGTGCAAGCTTACGCACTAATGACAAACGCACATTCGGATCAGCGTGTGTTGCTTCATCGCTTAAAATATCGAATGCAAGAGTGAGCAACGCATCGCCAGCAAGAATAGCCGTGGCTTCATCAAACGCTTTGTGTGCAGTAGGCTTGCCGCGACGAAAATCATCATCATCCATCGCTGGCAGGTCATCATGAATAAGCGAATAGCAATGCACACATTCAATTGCTGCAGCCACACGCAAGGCTTGCTCGCGGTTCACATCAAACAACGCAGCACTTGCAAGCACAAGAAATGGGCGAAGACGCTTGCCACCAGCAAAAAAGGAGTATCGCATAGCCTCAACCACGCGCGCCTCAGGGCCAGTCGGCATCGCCAATATAGGCTCAATCACCCGCTCAACAGCTTTAGAGGTCGCAGCAAGTGCGCTTTTTAGTGCATCATTGTTAAAATCAGACACAGGTTTAGTCGTCTGTCTCGAACGCGGTTGTTCCAACCGGTTGTTTTTGCTCGTCCAGTGTAATTTTCTCGATTTTCGCCTGCGCTCCCGCGAGCAATTTCTCGCAGTGTGCTTTTAGCTGCGTACCACGCGTGTAAAGATCGATGGATTGCTCAAGCGGGGCATTACCTGATTCTAGCTTGGCAACCACCTGATCCAATTCAGTCATTGCCTGCTCAAAACTCATGCTTTCCATATCTGATTGGTTACTTGCTTCACTCATGGCATTTTGCCCATACCTAATAATCAATGTTTGACACGTGCGTTATATAATCAGCCACAACAGTCATGGCAAAGACTATTGTCATATTTTAGGTATCAAATGTATTCAACCCTCGCATTTTAATACCGGAAAGCTTATTAATATCGCTCAATAATTCATTACCTTTGTATGTACCGCAAGCTGTGAACACATACACATCATTCTTCAGTTCACGCTCCATCAAACCAAGCGACTCCAACAAATGAATGTGAGCAATAGCTTCGCCCAGTGCCAGATAGAATTCCATACCTTCAATTTTTCGGCGATATAGTGCACGAAAAGTCTTCACAGTTGTACGCGGTTCCATGCACCATTCATGTAGGCGCCCCAACTTTATAATGTGACTTTTAATAATACCGTCAACCCGCTCGTTTAAACCAAAGAATACGCGGCCATGCGATGGAAGCACCAACGGATTACCACCCACTTCCTTCATACGGTCCAGAGTGGATATCCAATGTGCCAGCGGATTTGCCATTGGCTCACGCGAGTAAACTGAAACATTGGATGTAATGTGTGGCAGAACCTGATCTCCGGAAATGAAGAGCGGCTCATCAAGACATTGCAGGCAGGCATGCTCAGGAGAGTGCCCTCGTCCAATAACAACACGCCACTGGCGACCACCAAGCGTAAATTCGCGACCATCTTCCATACGGTGATATTGTTCTGGCAGCTTATGTACGCCTTTTTTATAATTTCCGTAGCCAGCAGCACGGATTTTATCTTCAAATGATCGATCTACACCGGCTTTAAACAAATGCTGAATTTCACTTTCGGGGTACTCACCGAGACCACTCAGCCATAGCGTGTTAGCAAGCAGGTATTCCGCCTGAGTTGTCCAAAAACTTGCATCCCATTTTTCGACCAACCATCCAGCCAAGCCTAAATGATCAGGATGCATGTGTGTTGCAATAACGCGGCCTATCGGCTTCCCGTCCAGCACACTGTCTTCGATCAACTGCCATGCATCGAAACCATCCTTGCAGCGCGCACCTGTATCAACAACGCTCCAGCTATCACCTTCGTCAAATAGATAGATATTAATGTGATCAAGTGACCAAGGAAGAGGCACCCGCGCCCATAGAATTCCGGGCGCAATTGTTATTGTTTGCGCACCATCCGGCACATCATCAGCAAACGGATAAGCAAGACCGTCTTCTTCAACGAGACTAGCGCTTGCACGGTGGTCAATCGTTTGCCCGTCGGTTACTTCCGTCACGGCATTTTCAGATACTGTCAACTTATGCCCTTTCAAAGCTCGCGACTAAAATCTTCTGCGCTCATAGCGGCGATAGATGCCGCACCAGCTTTAACTGGAGATAGTAATGCAGTTGCTGGTGGTAGCAACTGTTCAATGAAGAATTTTGCTGTTGTGATCTTCCCGTTAAGAAAACGTGGATTGCCTATATCGCTGCTCAATCTATGCTCAGCCTCAACGGCCTGTTGTGCAAGAAGGTATCCACCAACAACCGTACCGAATAATCGAAGGTAGGGCGTTGCGGCAGCAGCTGTATCAACAACACGGTCAAAGCCATTTTCTTGTAACGTATTTGCCGCTTTCTCCAATGCATCGACACCTTCATTGAGCGCTTGCTGGAATACCGCCATTTTCCCACTAAGATTTGTAGTAAAATCACGCATCTCAGCAATTAAAGCACGCCAGTGTTTACCACCATCCATGTTCAGCTTGCGTCCAACCAGATCTAACGCCTGAATACCGTTAGTTCCCTCGTAAATTGGCGCGATGCGGATATCCCGGTAATACTGCGCTACACCTGTTTCTTCGACAAAACCCATTCCACCATGCACTTGAATGGCAAGCGATGCAGCCTCAACACCGATATCAGTTGAGTATGCTTTTGAAATAGGCGTAAGCAAATCCGCTTCTCCCAACGCATTTGCACGTTCCTCACTATCTATCGCTGCATGAGCACGATCACTCGCCCAGACATTTCTATATATAATAGCGCGTGCAGCTTCTGCTGTTGCGCGCATTGTCAGCAACATCCGGCGTACATCGGGGTGTTCAATAATCGCTACTGGCTCATTAGTTTTGGAACTAATCGCTGCTGATTGAACCCGGTCTTGCGCGAACAACACAGCATGCTGATACGCTCGTTCAGCAATAGAAACGCCCTGCAATCCAACACCAATGCGCGCGTGGTTCATCATTGTGAACATGTTGCGCATACCAGCGTTTTCTTCGCCCACAAGGTATCCAATGCAATTACCTTCTTCTCCGAACGCCATGACACACGTGGGGCTAGCGTGAATGCCAAGCTTATGTTCGATACTCGTACATTTTACGTCGTTTCGACCACCAAGGCTGCCGTCCTCATTAACCAGAAATTTCGGCACGATAAACATTGATATGCCTTTTGTTCCGGCTGGCGCACCAGGCAATCGGGCAAGCACAAGATGAATGATGTTTTCACATAAATCATGCTCACCCCATGTAATATATATCTTTTGACCTGTTATCTTATACGTACCATCAGCCCGTTTTTCAGCTTTGGCGCGCAATGCACCAACATCAGATCCAGCCGACGGTTCTGTCAGGTTCATTGCTCCTGACCATTCGCCAGAAATCATTTTCGGTAAATATCGCATACGCAAATCATCATCAGCATGAGCGTTGATGGCAGCTATAGCGCCGCTTGTGAGCAATGGTTGTAAGCTGTAGGCCATGTTCGCTGATGTCACCATCTCGGTAACCGCAATTTCAAGCGAAGCAGGCAAGCCCTGCCCGCCAAGATCAGGATGTGCGCTAAGTGTAGGCCAGCCACCCTCTACAAATGCAGCATGCATAGGCTTGAAAGCATCTGGTGTCTTGACTTCACCTGCTGTTAGAACAGCGCCTTCCGCATCGCCAATTTGGTTTGTTGGCGCAATCACATCATTAGCCAGCTTTCCGGCCTCTTCCAAAACAGCCTGAACCAGATCTTCTCCGGCCTCGTCAAAGCCGGGCATAGAAGCCCACTGGCTCTTTCCAGCCATAGTTTCGAGTGCGAAATTGATCTCTTCCAAAGGAGCGCGGTAATAACTCATCGTTTACTCAATTCATTGTTCATCAAGCATCTATAGGTTGCCTGCTTGGTTTTCTATCTTACTTTAACGCGAGACTTTCACTTTACGGTCCGCTGTGTATATAAGCGAAGGCTGTAGTATAATTATTAGTCTCAAGCGGTTTAAATAGGGTTCAAACACGTGACGAACGGCGCAGGTATTATAACGACGCTCATTCACGAGACAGAAAATGGAGCGATTGATCGCGCTGTCGAGAAAATATTCGATAGCGAACTTGTCGCGCTGCCAACTGAGACTGTATATGGCCTTGCCGCTGATGCATTGAATGATGTCGCAGTAAAGAAAATATACCATGCGAAAGGTCGCCCCAGCCATAACCCTTTGATTTGTCATGTCTCGAATAACGCAATGGCACAGCGTTATGTGCGCGTTACGCCACTGGCAAAACTACTTATGGATAGTTTCTGGCCTGGTCCCTTAACTATTGTATTACCTCAAATTCCTGAGAACGGAATTGCGCCAACAGTGTCTGCCGGGCTTGAAACATTAGCTGTAAGATGCCCTGCTGCGAACACCACACGTGAAATTATAAGCAAACTGGATCGTCCGATTGCGGCACCGAGCGCAAATATATCAGGTAAACTGTCACCCACCACCGCGCAGGATGTATTGAATGATTTTGATGGCAAGATACCGCTGATTATTGACGGCGGCGCCACAAAGGTGGGTATAGAATCAACTATTGTGGCCGTACATGATAATCAGATTAAGTTATTACGCCCTGGTATGGTAACCGCTGACGACATTGTTCATGCCACAAGCGTTCCTGTCAGAGACTATGAAGGCACTCAGATTGTCGCTCCTGGTCAACTACAAAGCCATTATGCACCCAACGCAGCTGTGTTATTGAATCAGGAAAATACCGGCGAACACTTTTTTATTGGTTTTGGCGATACCACTGGAGATCTCAATCTAAGCCCAAACGGTGATCTTGCTGAGGCAGCACATAATCTTTTTCAACACCTGCGCTCAGCAGACAAACACACCGAAGGATCAATTGCACTGGCTTCAATTCCCAATTCAGGCATTGGTATTGCCATCAATGATCGTTTGAAACGTGCATCCGCACCTAGAGATGAGTCCAGCACATGATTGCGGATCACCATATCATAGCCTTAAAAGCCCTTGTCGACGCGAATGGCTCAACAACAGAAAAACATGACCTTGAACCATTTGTAACTGAATGGCGCGACAAGTTTATTGGCAAAACTCAACTCATGTTATCCCCAAAAACGACGGATGAAGTTGCCGCAATCATCAAGTATTGCAGCACACATCAAATCACAGTTGTTCCTCAGGGGGGAAATACTGGTCTTGTAGGCGGCAGCACACCCGGCATAAACGGCGCAGATGAAATACTTATCAACTTAAGGCGCATGACATCCGTACATAATGTGAATGCCGAAGATTACTCCGTCACAGTTGATGCTGGCTGTACGGTCAGCATGATACATGAGGCCGCCATCGCCTCGGACAGGCTGTTTCCATTGTCTTTAGCGTCAGAAGGAAGCTGCACTGCCGGCGGTGTTGCCTCAACAAACGCAGGCGGTGTTCATGTCATTCGGTACGGCACAACGCGGGCATTGGTTTTAGGCGTTGAAGCTGTATTACCAGATGGTAGCATTATTGATGCATTGACGCCTCTTCGTAAAGACAACACAGGTTATGCGTTGGCGCAGCTGATGATTGGCGCTGAAGGTACGCTTGGTATCATTACCAAGGTTTGTTTCAAGCTTTATCCATCTGAAAAGAAACGTTCAACAGCTTGGCTCGCGTTACCCGACGCCAATTCAGCACTAAAGTTACTCTCAATGGCGCGTGACATCACAGGAGACCAGGTATCCGTATTTGAGCTGATGTGTCGCCCTGCCCTTGATTTTGCGTTCAATCACATACCCGACCTTCGTGATCCCATCAGCGACATTTACCCTTGGTATGTTTTACTTGAATGTGCATCCAGTGATGCAGCTAGTGATATCAATATCAAGGTACAAACTCTGCTTGAAGCAGCATTGGAGCAAAATCTTATCGTTGACGGTGCCATTGCTCTATCCGAGCAACAGCGCGAGCTATTTTGGCATACACGCGAGAGCCTGTCTGAAGCTCAAAAACATGAAGGCGGTAGTATAAAACACGATATTTCAGTGCCGGTTTCAACAATCCCGAAATTCATTGAAGCGGCAACCAACGCCATTCACGCAAAATATCCAGATGCACGCGTAACGCCATTCGGTCACATGGGAGATGGCAATTTACACTTCAACGTTATGCAACCAGCAAATCAGGCAAAAGCTGATTTCCTCAGTCATTGGGAAGACATGAATAGATTAGTACATGATGTAGTGATCGAATTTGGCGGCTCTATTTCAGCAGAACACGGTATCGGTATTCTGAAAAAAGATGAATTATCAAGAACAAAGCCATCTGCGAACCTGGCAGCAATGCGTGCAATTAAACATGCACTGGACCCTAAAAATATTATGAACCCGCGTGTACTGTTTTCCGATTGATTACTGGTTTCTTGCAGGCCGAATGCCTATTTTATCACTATAGAACTGACGAATAGCAGCAAGGTCTTTTTCCAGATCACCGGTCGGTATAAACATGGGACCAAACCCGATTTCCTTTCTCCGAGTGTCAATATAAGCCTGTGCAATCGGCACATCCGCAGCAACAGCAATTCGGTAGAAACCTGATTTCCATTTGGATACATTAGAGCGCGTTCCTTCAGGGGCGATCCCTAAAATGAGTTCATCCGCTTCTTTAAAAACATGAATTGCCTGCTCAATGACGTCACCTGCAAGCGGGCTGGAACGATTCACTGGTATGCCGCCTAACCAGTAAAACAACCGACCAAAGAAACCCTTAAAAAGAGTATGCTTACCAAGAAACCTGATCCGCATCTTTTTGTATCCCACAAGCGCCATAAATAACGGGAAGTCCCAATTACTGGTGTGGGGGGCAGCAATCGCAACATACTTTTTATTTTGCGGCAGCTCGCCAACCACACGCCAGCCGCCAATTCGCAGGATCAGCAAACTCAGAAAATACATTAAAGCGCGGAAAAAAGATGAATCGTAAATCAAAACACTAATCCAAGTAATAAAGCATCACGCTAATCTGCGTGATACTTATTAGCAAGGCATCAAAAGAAAACGGTGGATGGACAAAGCCCACCCACCGTTTGTTTGAAAAAGCATTACTCAGGCAAAATAACAACTTATTCAATGCAATCAGCCTCAGGCAAGGCGTCATTACCTCTACGATATCGCAACACCTATGCCAGAAAAATAATCTATATTAAACAGTACATTAGAAATCACGCTCTGATTCAGCGCTCGATTATGAAACAGTTCAATTGTTATATTTTGAGACATGCCTCAAAATGAGACAAAACATTCAAACCTTAAGGCGTTCATAGGATATCAATAGAACACCAATCACTGATTTTGAGAACCCAGCAGCGTCCAACAAGCGCGCGACAACAGTTTTGTCACGTTTGCTGATCAACGCGTCTATGGTATCATATGGTTTGGCCAGCAGCACTGAAATAGCTGACGTAAACAGGCGTAAATTGTTATTTTGCAGGTATGCCAATAACAAATCAGAATCGAGCCCTCGCGTTTTATTTAATTGTTTAAGGTAATTGTAAATCTCGGTTTGCGGTGCCAACTCAAGCATTTTTGAGAATACCTGTCGCTTGGCAAGAGAAGCCAAATATGTCGCATAATCCTGTGACAAACCGAAACGGGAGCACAGCATCTCTCCGTACTGATGCGAGACCTTGAAAATCAATTTCTCAACCATATCCGCTGGCAAATCAGCACGTGAGACCAATTTTTCCATAAGGCTCACATCTTCAGGGAAACGTTTAACAACCCGATTATAGCTGCGGGAAGATAAATCCGCAGTTTCATTATCAGCCAACACAGTAATAGCAGAATGGCTACCAACATCTGCTATTGCAAAAGCAACTGCCTCTGAAATACCTTGCCTTTGCGCAATAGACTCCT
The DNA here is from genome assembly GCF_025574485.1 of Kordiimonas aquimaris. Classification (GTDB taxonomy): domain Bacteria; phylum Pseudomonadota; class Alphaproteobacteria; order Sphingomonadales; family Kordiimonadaceae; genus Kordiimonas; species Kordiimonas aquimaris. The sequence continues at coordinate 534,883 of NZ_JAOBPO010000003.1, forward strand.
GTTGTTGTTCATTGCAAGTACGAACAATTTCTTCCAGAAAATCATCGGTTACAGCTTCTGACGCTATCAAAAAAGGCATAGATACCTCTTCGATGTCTTTGGCGACCATAACAAGGATATCTTTAGGTAAAAACTGACAATGTTTTAGCTCCTGAGACAGGGCTTCACGCACCGATATCGCAACATCTTCAGCCAAAATTTTTGCAAGTTCAAGTGCTGCCTTTTTTTCTGTTTGATCATCAGACAACGTTAGTATCTTGCCAACTTTCTTGGCAATTTCAGCCCGAGCCTCTTGCTCAATGTTTTTAAGATTATCTACGTGCATCATTGTACATTAATACTCTAGACTATGCTTTATCGTGGTCTAATTACTTGAGTATGACCTATAAACCTTTCAGTTTTCTTTATTTTTAGACATAAGTGCCGCGTTTATGATGGAAAAAAAATCCAATCAGTTGATATGGCGCGAAGGCGTTCCCGTATCATCAAAATTCGATGATCCCTATTATTCGCTTGATGGTGGATTGGCCGAAAGTAGATACGTCTTTTATCAAGGCGCTCATATACAAGAGCTTTTTCGCAACAGTGATCATGTAGTGATCGGGGAAACAGGCTTTGGCACTGGCCTTAATTTTCTTGCTACATGGCAAGCATGGCTCTCGGATAATGACAAACCTCGCATGACATTCATTTCAGCTGAGGCATACCCTTTGTCTGTTTCCGACCTCAAGAAAGCACACTCTGCCTTTCCAGAACTTGCGGAATTTTCAGAAACGCTCTGTGCCAAATGGCCGCCGCCTAGCTCAGGAATACATTCGATTTCATTTGAAAATGGCACAATCACACTGCTTTTGTTGTTTGGTGATGCAACAGATGTATTTTCGAAGCTAAGCGCCAAGGTTGATGCATGGTATTTGGACGGCTTCGCACCCGCTAAAAATCCGAATATGTGGACTGACGAGCTTTTCAAGCAAATGGCGCGACTTTCAAAACCGCATGCGACAGTTGCCACATTTACTGCAGCAGGGTTTGTTCGCAGAGGCTTAATAGCAAACGGCTTTTCTATTCAAAAAACGCCAGGATTTGGCCGCAAGCGTGAGCGGCTTGTTGGAAAGTATAAAAGCCCTGACAGCAAACAAACACAGATACCCCCGTCCGTGCCTCAGTGGGCAAGGTATGAGCCCTCCAACCATAAAACTGTTGCCATTATTGGGGCCGGCATTGGTGGTTTAATGGTTGCGCATGCATTGAAAAAACGTGGTGTAGATGTCTTGCTATTTAAAGACCCTGCGTCAGGCAACACTTCAGAAAAACTACCTGCCGCCATTTTAGCCCCCAAATTTATTATGGGGGCATCGCCTGAACAACGCTTTTACTCAATGGCATTTGCTTTTGCCGCACAGCACGCTGCATACATTGACGAGAAACATTCTGTTCAAGGCATAAGGTTTGTTGCAAAAACGCTTGAAGACAAAGCCCGTTTGAAAAAAATTGCCGCATTATATCAATGGCCTGACAACTGGATGGCATTAGACGGCGAGCATATTGTTTTACCCAAAGGGCACTCGCTAAACCCCAGAGCTATTATACCGAAGCTGTCGGAAGACTTACGGATAGAAACCCATCCTATTCAAAAAATACAACACTCTAATGGCGGGTGGCAACTACTGGACCCAAGCAATAACCTGATCATAGAAGCTGATACTGTAGTGTTGGCAGCGGGCCTCGATAGCCATAATATTTTAAAGCAGTCAAATCTGGAAGGCGTTTACGGTAAACGACATCCAGAGTTGCGCGCTAACGCAGGTCAAATGGAAATTGTTGCAAATAACAGCGCATCGTTGGCATCTCAAATGGCAATATCCTTTGATGGTTACCTGACAGCACCACTGCCTTCTGATGATGAAAACAGCTTCCGCGGCATTGGCTCCACATACGAACGACTGGAAGCTATTCCAAATGCACCACCGCCATCAACGATGCACAAACGCCAGGAAATTCTGCAAAATTTATATGACAACACCGGTATTCGCATCAAAAACACAGATGTAGCAAATTCATGGACCGGGCTGCGGGCAACAGTTTTTGATCATCTTCCATTTGCCGGCCCTATCCCGCAATGGGGTGATTTAATTGAAGTTTGTCAGCCGTTAACATTAGATGCAAAAAATAGATTACACCGCGATGTAAAATTGCATGCAGGCCTTTATATGCTTGCGGGCCTAGGCTCTAAAGGTTTTCAATATGCGCCAATTCTCGGCGAATATATTGCCGCAATGATTACTGATGACCCTCTACCATTGCCAACAGATTTAATGGCCCGCTTACACCCAGCGCGCGGTATCATACGAGAGCTGGTTCGCAGTAATAAGAATCTGTAAAACAAACACCTGTCGTGTAATTACCAAATAGATTTAGTTTTACGTTCATTTTTTCATACAAGAAAACCGCGCCCATATATGGGCGCGGTCCACGTAAAGCGTTAATGGGGAGAGCTCGCTTTACGGTGCAGATGCAAGTAACGTTGCCTGTTTACTTTCAAATTGTGCCAATGCATTTTTGGCAATGCTGGCTCCGGGTTTAAATTTAACCGCCTTTAGAAAGTCCTTATGCGCAGCCTCATCATTGCCAAGCGCCACACGCGCGTTACCGCGGTTGACATATGCTCGCCAATAATGACGGTTCTCACCAATCGCTTCAGAGCATGCTTTTTCTGCTTTGCTATAGTTACCAATTGCGTATTCAACAGCACATAAATTGTTAAGTGCAGGCACCAGTCTTGCAGCACCAAGATCCGTTCTAACAGCGCGCCTATAATAGGTTGCCGCGCTTTCAAATTCGCCTGCCTTCATTGCACTCATGGCGCGCGTCAAGTTGCTATCCTGCGCACCGTATATGACTTGCGCATGGCTCACTGATGATAAGGCTACCATTGTGCCAATCGCTATTGTTAAAGTTTTTACATAACGGAACATAATCATTTCCTCTCGCATCGTATTTCAATTCGGTCATGCCGGTCTCGCCTAGTTTCTTCGGGGTTTCAGCGCCGACAACCTTAATTTGGTAATTCTTTTTTACATGTTAATTGCATTTTAATGCATCTTTAGTATACATTTATGAATACATGGTTGACTGATGATAGAAGACGGTATGATTAATTGGGATGATCTAAAGTATTTCCTTGCGATGGCAGAAGAAGGCAGCCTTTCAGCGGCTGCACGCAAACTCGGCGTTAGTCAGCCAACGCTCTCACGACGCTTAACTGCACTGGAAGAAGATGTCGGCTCTGACCTGTTTATGCGAACGCGCACTGGGTTAGAAATGACCAGCATTGGCGAACGCATGATAAGCTACGCTACCCACATGCGTGATGATGTCTATTCTATTGAACGCTTACTGACTGGCCATGACAGCAGTTTGCGCGGCAGTGTCGTTATATCATGCATTGCTATTTTGGGAGCCGATTGGCTTGTTCATCAAACACGCCCATTCAGAGAACAATTTCCCGGCATTACAGTGGAGTTTAAAGTTGAAAACAATGCTTCTGACCTGCTGCGCCGTGAAGCTGATATTGCCATTCGAATGTTCCGACCAGTACAAAACGACCTTATCGCAAAACGTGTCGGCACAATGACTTATGGATATTATGCCAGCAAACAATATATTGAAAAACACGGCATGCCAGAAACCCTGGACGAGGTCAGCGATCATTCATTTATTTTGCCTCATGATGAGATTCTCGCTTACACCAACAAGTATGTGAAGCGCCCAATGCACCCGCGCGGCCAGATAGCCTTCAGGTCCAACAGCCTTATCACATTGGCATCTGCAGTTCGTGAAGGGTATGGCATTGGTGCCTATTCCTGCATCATGGCAGATCAAGATAGTAATCTTGTGCGTTTATTCGGTGATGTGGTGGTCTTTAGTTCAGACATCTGGCTTGTTACCCACGCTGAACTAAAACGCAGTGCACGTATACGCGCTATGTATGATTTCCTGACTGATGTTTTCAAGGAACACGCCGATGCCTTTGAAGGTATTCAGCGTTAGCTATCGGCTAATGAACATGTGTGAACCGCACGTACCTCATTGCCGCATCCATGATAGCTCAGTGAAGAAAAACAACCTTTAGCCATCACGATACCGCGCCCGTGTTTCTTTTCGTGCCCATGGCTTGCGCTCATATAAGTTTCATGGTCAAAACCAGGGCCTGGATCGCGAACAACAAAAAACAATGATTTTTCATCACGTTTAAAGTCAACCGTAGCTACCTTGTCAGAGAATTGCTTCAACTTTTGTCGGCGAGAAATTTCCTCTGCAAGCTGGCCTGTTTCCAGTAGTTGGCCTTTTTCATCATGGCCGATCTCCAGGCACCCATGTTCAATCGCATTCACAAACAATTCCGTAAGGCCAATGGCAACGGGCATAGGTTCATTGCAAGTTAAAGACAACATTGTTGCCAGATTTTGCGCCTCTCTACGTGTTTTAAACTGGAAAATGCCTTGCACAATTTGGCCGATAGCCGATGTACGCTTTTCAATTTCGCTTCTAAGCGCACTCACGATTGAATAACGTTCAATTTCTTCAGCAATAAAACGACGTAGTGCACGCTCGCCAAGATTACTATCTATTACTTTAGAGTTATTAATATTGATGATTGGATCGTGTGCTTCTGGTTCTCCGTCAGTTAAAATTATAACCGGGCCACCATCTTCAATAAAACGCGCGTTTACATTCGACACCGCTTCTTCGAGCGTCTCGAGCCCTACTGTCGCATCAATAATTATAGCTGACAGCTTGTGTTCTGGCTTTGATGAATATTCCGTCAAGCAGCTCAGGGATTTTGCTTGTACAACCGTCAGTTCATTCGAATCTAGTTCTGTAAATACGTTGTATGAATTGCTCTGTTCAGAATCGAGAACAACAGCAACAGGTACATTTGAGCGAATAATCTGCGATGTCATGGCAAGCCCGCCTCAGCAGCACGATGCAGCGCTATTGCTGTTAAATCATCGGGCAGGTGCTCTTTTTGCGTCTCGTAGAATTCGTCAAGAAAGCGTTTTACAATGCTATTTCGGTCACCTGTATCAAGCAATTCAATCATTTTTTGCTCGAGCCCCTCTTCCCCCAACATACTGCCATCAGGCCTGTCTGCTTCAATCAAGACATCTGAATAGCAAAACAGGCTCTCTCCCGGTTCAAACCTATCTTCTAAATTCTCATAAGTAGCAGAACGCACAATACCAACAGGCAAACCGCTACTATCTAACTTACGCAAGCCATTAGCCCCAAAGATGAACGGCTGGGGGGCGCCAGCACCAGCATAAACCAAGTCGTGTGTCTGACAGTCTAAAACGGCGTAAAACATTGTGGCAAACTTACCGGTTTTCATGGTGTTAGCCATTGTCTGATTAACTGCAGACAAAAAAGCGGCTGGATCATGTTTTTTGTCTTCAAAGCGTGCCATTGTTGCATGCAAACTAAATGTATTCAGTGCCGCACCAACACCGTGGCCAGACACATCCAAAACAAAGACACCCACTTTTTCATCTGCAATAGGCCATGTACCCCATAAATCACCGCCAAGTTCAAAAGATGCTTTATAAAACGCCTCAATTACAGACTGTGACCGCACCTCAACAGTTTTTACCACGCCGTCGCCGGGCAAAAGAGAGTGTTGCATTTCACGCGCCATTTTTAGTTCATCTTGCATGCGCGTCTGAAAATCGCTCAAATTTCTGATTAGAAAACGATTTTCCAAATGCATACATACCCGGGCAAGCAATTCTGGCTGATTAATCGGTTTAGATACAAAGTCAGTTGCCCCAACTGCAAAAACTTCCACTCTTTCTTCCGGTGTTTCTGATGCTGATTGAACAAGTATTGGCAGAGATGCCGTTTTAGGGTCCGCTCTTAGTTTCTTGCAAACATCATAACCAGACACGTTGGGCATATTGATATCCAATATGACAAGGTCTGGGATATTCTCAGAAATTTTATTTAAAGCATCGTCACCGTCTTCGGCATATGTAAGATTTTCAAAGCCACTGCGTTCCAATGACATTCCGATCATTTTCCGCATCAATGCCATATCGTCAACGATCAAGATATGCGCATCTTTAACGCCGTCAGGCAAGGCATCACTTCGGCCAGGAACGGTCATCGTATCATCAGAATTCATCGCAGTGTCATCCTGTCATCGCTGGTTTTGGACAAATGAAATCAGCTAGACAACAAATCAGACAACTTGGTAAGTTTTAGCATGCTGGCAACATGCCCTTGTGCGCCAGTAACGGACAGTTTCCACCCAGCAGTATCTGCTTGTTCTTTCGCAATTAAGAACATTCCCAATCCAGCTGAATCAACCATATCAACACCTTCCAGGTCAAACACACACGTGCTGACATCATTTTCAGAAAGTTCTTTCAAAACCTGACGAAAACTGACATTTTCCGAGAAAGTGATACCGCCACTAAACAAGACCCTGATATCAGTGTCATTCTTCTCAATACGGTATTCCATCTAATATCCTTTACTTGGTTGAAGGTACTAATGCTGTCTTATTTTTTAACATTATACCGATATAATTAAGCGAAACTTAAGCCTATTAAACCTGCATATACATACCGCGTCTACAAAATATGAAGTCGCAGCTGAGAAGACTGAAGCTCTGACAATGAAACTTTAAACATGACGATATGTTACTCATCTCTATTATGACTTTGCGCAACAGCATCAAATTCCATCAACTTTTTCTCAATCGCCTGTATCGTCATACCTTTTCCGGCCCTCTCAAGGTCAAGCAGCGCTTTGCGAACAATATCAGTATTTCCAGGCTCACTATCATCCGCATCGATAACTTCTTGAATGTACGATTGAGCTTCGGCGTCATTAAGTGCTAGCTCGCTCGCCAACCACTCCCCGAACATACGGTTACGCGCATGAATACGCTCACGCTCAGCTTGAAGTTGCGCCTGTTTTGCAGCTTCTGCTGCCAATTGCTCTTCTGATGTAGTCACCTCACTCGCGCCAGCCTCTGCTTGGATACGGGCTTCTTCGGCAAGCTGCGCTTCCCGAGCCAAACGGTCTTCTTCATCAGCTTTACGATTGGCCTCTGCAAGAGCGCGCAACTCGGCCAAAACTTTAGCATTTTCATCTTCGCTATCTTCACTGGTGATCGAATCAGCTTTCAATGCTTCACGGAGTTCTCGCTCTTCTGCGCGTTCAGCATCGATCTTCGCGAACTCTTCCTGCCGCGCGACTAACTCACTTGCCTCAACCTCTGATTTCGCCTGCTCCCAAGCTGCGCTCTTTTCTTCGAGGTATGCTACAAACTCGTTATTATTAGGTGCAAGCGTGCGTGCCCTGCGCGCTTGTGTCAATGCTGATGAATAATAACCTGTTTCTGCAAGTGCCTCGGCATAATCAGCTGCAACAATGGCAACATTTGGCATAAGAGTTACTGCACGTTGAAGCTGCTCCGATGCTAACTCTGCATCACCTGTTTCCAGCAAAGCCCGCCCATGCATAGCGATAAGTTGAGCATCATTGGACGCGGACTTAATCACAATCTCAATATCTGCAAGGGCTTTTTCAAAATCACGGATAGTTATATATGTTAATGCTCTGTTTTTTAAGGCCGATTGATATGAAGGATTAGCCTCCAAAGCTTGTGTATAAGAGGCAATAGCTTCTTCATAACGCTCCTGCCTATGCCGAACTGCACCAACAATGCTGGCACCTGCGGGGTGCCCCGGCTGAACGGACAATATTTGCTTCGCTGTTTGCTCCGCAGCAGTGAAGTCTCCAGACGCCATTAACATATTTGCTTTGTGCGAAAGTATAGACACATCAGGGTTTGCCTCAGATATAGTAGTTAAGAGCGAGGTTGCCTTGTCAACATCACCGTCTAGATACAAAGCTGAAGCGTAGCGCCTTTTTATATCTTCGATACGTGCAAGGTCCAGCTCAGGCTCTTGTTCCGCGAGGCTGAGTGCGCCTTCCAAATACTTGCGAGCAGCGCTGACATCGCTCTGACCCAAAGCCGACACAGCAGCATACGTCAGCCCCTGAATATTTACAGTATTATCTGTATAAAGCTTGAGCACCTCCAATGCCTGCGTGAATTGGCCGCGTTGATTTAAACTATCCGCCAAAGCCAATCGAGTATTATCATCGTTAGGATAGAACCTAATTGCCTGTTTAAGAAGTGCAATTGCTGTAGGAAAATCTTTCAATTCATAATTTGCCAGACCGTAAACTCGTGTTGCCGGCGGGTACGCCCGGGTAAAGTCTTCCGTACGCAACAATATATCTTCAGCTTCGTCGACTTTTCCTTCAGTTATAAGAGTTAAAGCTGTGTAATAATTGGCCATCGCATTGTTCGGCGAACGTGTATAGATAATATCAAGCTGAGCTTGAGCAGCCTCGAAATTATCTTGCAGTAAATGAACCCCTACAATTTCAATGCGCGCTAACATATTTGTGTCATTTAACTCCAACGCGCGGGTAAAATGAGAATTCGCAGCATCCAAATCCCCAGAATAGCGCGCAATCATACCTTGAACATAACTTACTATCGAATCGTCCTGAATACGCTCTGCTGCAGCAGTCGCATACTTTTCCGCCTTATTAAGATCAGCTAACTGAATAGCCAACAGCGCAATTGCTGCATGGCCGCGAAAATCCGTTGGATCTACTTCAATAGCCAGCTCGTAGAACGCTTCTGCTTTTGCGTAATTTTCAGTTGAACGCGCGACGTCACCGCGCAACAAAAATGCCTCAAATGATTGATCAACGGGAATTTTGGCTACAGATAGAGCGAGATCAGCATCTTCAAACCGATTTTGCAGCATCACTGATTGCGCTAACAGGACAGCTGTATCTTCATCACTCATACCCCTGACACGCAATCGCTCAACCAACGTCTCAGCCGCTATACCGTCGCCGGCAGCAACATAAAGTTCTGCAAGCAGAAAGAGGTGCTCGTTGGTTGCGGTATCTTGATCTCTATAATAATTAATTGCGTCAATCGCCTGACTTAGATCGCCTGTTTCCTTGAAGGCCCTCAGGTCATTCATTGTGTATGATTCATAGAGTTTCGCCTTCTCTGCAGCCTCGTTATCGCCGCTGCAAGCAACGAGAGAAACAGCAATCACTGCTATCGAAAAGATTCTAAACGAACGCTGTTTCATAATAATTCCAGAATTTTCTTTTTCAAAACAAAGCTGATGAGCCTGCCTAAAGCATTATATGCAATCAATATTGTAGCTTTTACCATCAATGTTTTTATTGATTTATTAACAAATGTAAATTAAAAGCTCTCTTAATGGTGGTCTAAAATAAATTCAAATTCTGTAGTTCAACTATTTGTGCTGCAGTAATACTTTATACAAGAAGAGTGTATTGTGAAAATTATAGACACTGTTATTAAGGCAGCTTCATTAAGCCTGATCATCTCATTTAGCGCAAATGCAACATATTCTCGATATTGGGATGTAGAAGCTGATGCGGGTTCATACGCTCCCGTTGAACTTGGCGATAACATCACCCTCAACGCATGCGGCTCGGATGTTCATAGAGCTGGTGTTCCATCAGAATCATATGCACTTTGCGACATAAGCGATACATCAAACTTAAGTGTCAATTGGTATGTACGTAACAACACGACCAACGTTGGCCAATGGCTAACCGGAAATGTTTCCATAGGTAACGAGAACTTTGGTAACGTTAACACAAATGAACTACTCTCAATAACAACTGGCGCTGGCTCTTTCTTCAATACCGTTGGCACATACACAATCGGACTGTACTTGGCTGCACGCAACAGTTCTGAGCTGACACTTGGTGGTATTCTCGGTAACTTCTGGTCAGATTCAGCAACAAACTTTGGTGATGCGGTAACTTACAATACTGAGCTTAACAATGGTAAGAATTACGCCACACTCACTATTAACGAGGCGGTGGTTACACCAGTCCCCGAGCCTGAATCACTTTTGATTTTGCTGCCAGCGCTTGCAGTAATTGCGCGCAGGCAAAGACGCCGAGGCTTAACCGCAAAAAAAGTTTAACGGTTACATACAAACAAAAAAAACGGAGCCTGATTAGCTCCGTTTTTTGTTTGTTCTACTTAAACAGTAAAAGCTGGTTTATTTGACCTCAGACATAATCTGTTCTTTAGCGACCGGCATAAATGATACAAGTTTTGCCTCTAGTGCTGAAGCTGTCATATCCAGACCTTTCGCCTCAACATCTGCCACAACTTTACGAATCACATCGCCGTCGCCTTCTTCTTCAAGGTCAGCAGCAACAACCGAACCTGCATATTCTTTAACAGCGTCACCGCTCAGGCCTAATAGACCCGCCAACCATTCGCCAAACAAACGGTTACGGCGCGCACGTGCCTTGAAGATCATTTCTTCATCATGTGCAAACTTGTTCTCAAATGCTTTTTCGCGACTGTCGAAAGTAGTCATTTACATCATTCCTTTTGACTGATTCTCACTCGAAATGGGGTTAGAGCGCGTTTATTTCAACCCAACATGATTGTTTATTCGCCTCATTCCGTATCAAATTCAACCGTTATTACGAATTATTACAGAAAGATCATCGCAAACATTGTCGCGCGCGAAGACTTCGGCTATTGTCCGCGAAAATTTGGACCAATCCTTCAGCGTATAAACGCCATTAAAGGAAAAACGACGATGTCCCGCAAAAACAAGCTCTACGAAGGCAAAGCAAAAGTTCTTTTCGAAGGGCCAGAACCTGGCACCATAATCCAGTATTTCAAAGATGATGCGACCGCGTTTAATGCGCAAAAAACGGGAACATTGTCCGGTAAGGGTGTCGTTAACAATCATATCTCCGAATATCTGTTCAAAGCACTCGGCAATATTGGTATCCCTCATCATTTTATCGAACGCATTTCGATGCGCGAGCAACTGGTAAAAGCAGTAGAGATCATTCCTGTTGAAGTTATTGTTCGCAATATCGCAGCAGGCAGCATGTCTCAGCGTCTCGGAATTGAAGAAGGTACTCCTCTTCCTAATCCTCTTGTTGAATTCTGCTATAAGTCGGACGAACTGAGCGACCCATTGATAGCAGAAGAACATATTTTGACATTTGGCTGGGCGGAAGAACAGGAAATCGATGAGATGATGTTTTACGCTCTGCGTGTAAACGATTTCTTGTCCGGCATGTTTGCAGGCATAGGTATCAAACTTGTAGACTTCAAATTAGAGTTTGGCCGTTTTTACGAAGACGAAAACTGTATTACCATTCTCGCTGATGAAATTAGTCCCGATGGCTGCCGCTTGTGGGATATGAAAACCGGTGAAAAAATGGATAAAGACCGTTTTCGCCGTGACCTTGGCGGTGAGATGGAAGCCTATCAAGAGGTTGCACGTCGACTTGGTATCTTGCCATCTGCAGATGTCACCGAGATCGCAGACCACAAAAACAAAACTTCAAAATCACGCAGCTAAAGCGCCATAACTTCAGGGGAGCACACCATGAAAGCCCGTATCCACGTAACACTTAAAAACGGGGTTCTGGACCCTCAAGGAAAAGCGATTGAACATGCCTTGTCCAACATGGGGTTTGGCGGTGTGGACGAAGCACGCCAAGGCAAGTTCATTGAATTAGAACTATCGGAAACTGATAAAGATAAAGCACACGAAAATGTTGATGCCATGTGCCGCAAATTGCTAGCGAACACGGTCATCGAAAACTACAGCATTGAGCTGGAGTAGCGCCCATGAAATCCGCTGTTATTGTATTTCCCGGTTCTAATTGCGATCGGGATATGGCCGTTGCACTTACAAAAATTACCGGCAACAAGCCGTTGATGGTATGGCATCAGGAAACTGATTTTGACACTGTCGACTTCATCGCCCTGCCCGGTGGCTTCTCCTACGGTGATTATTTGCGCTGCGGTGCCATGTCAGCAAAATCAAATATTATGAAGGAAGTTATTCGCCGCGCCGAAGATGGCGTGCCTATTTTTGGCGTTTGTAACGGCTTTCAGGTGCTGACTGAAACAGGCCTTTTACCGGGCGCATTAATGCGGAACGCAAACCTGAGCTTCGTTTGTAAAGATGTAAAAATGACAGTTGCAAACAATGATACGATGTTCACTGCCGATTATGCTGAAGATGAAGAAATATTGATCCCCGTTGCACATCATGATGGTAACTACTTCGCCGATGAAAACACACTTGATACTTTAGAAGGCGAAGGACAAGTTGCTTTTCGCTACAATGAAGACATCAACGGCGCACAGCGGGCAATAGCGGGTATTACTAACAAACGCGGAAATATTCTGGGTATGATGCCACACCCTGAACGCATGATAGAGCCAGCCCTAGGCGGCTCTGATGGCCGCAAGCTTTTCACCTCGGTCATGAACCGCCTTTCGTAAATTGTCAGCACTAGGTTTCTCAACATGAATGATATCAAAATCACCCCTGAGATCGTCAAGGAACACGGTCTGACTGAAGCAGAATATGATCGTATCGTTTCTGCAATGGGCCGCGAACCAAACTATACCGAACTTGGCATATACAGCGTGATGTGGTCAGAACACTGCTCATACAAGTCGTCACGCTTTCATTTAAAAAAGCTTCCCACAGAAGCACCTTGGGTAATATGTGGCCCCGGTGAAAATGCCGGCGTTATTGACATTGGTGATGGCCAAGCCGTCATCTTTAAAATGGAAAGCCATAATCACCCGAGTTACATTGAACCATACCAAGGTGCAGCCACAGGTGTTGGCGGCATTCTGCGCGATGTATTCACGATGGGTGCTCGCCCGGTCGCGAACATGAATGCACTGCGTTTCGGTGAGCCAAGCCACCCAAAAACCAAACACTTGCTTGCTGGTGTAGTTGAGGGCATTGGCGGCTACGGAAACTGCGTTGGCGTACCAACTGTTGGCGGCGAAACCAATTTCGACCCATCTTATAATGGTAATATCCTTGTCAATGCCATGACCGTTGGTCTCGCTGACAAAGACAAGATTTTTTACAGTGCAGCCGCAGGTGTCGGCAACCCTGTTGTTTATGTTGGCAGTAAGACAGGCCGTGATGGTATTCACGGTGCCACAATGGCATCTGCAGAGTTTACAGAAGACAGCGAAGAGAAGCGCCCAACAGTTCAAGTTGGTGACCCTTTCACTGAAAAACTGCTGATTGAAGCTTGCCTTGAGCTAATGGCAACAGATGCCATTATTGCGATCCAGGACATGGGTGCAGCAGGCCTCACTTCTTCATCTGTTGAGATGGCATCAAAAGGCGGCGTTGGGTTTGAGCTGAACCTCGACAAAGTACCACAGCGCGAAGCAAACATGACACCTTATGAAATGTGCCTGTCGGAAAGTCAGGAACGCATGCTGATGGTGTTAAAACCGGGCCGCGAAGAGATGGCACAAGCCATCTTCGAAAAATGGGAACTTGATTTCGCTGTAATCGGCGAAATCACTGATACCGGCAAACTAACACTGACCTTTGGCGGCGACATTGTTGGCGACATGCCAATCGCGAGCCTTGTTGAAGATGCGCCGGAATATGAACGCCCTTATACGCCTACGCCGACACGCCCAACTGCAGATGTTCCAGCGGTTAATGACCTCAATAAAGCTGTGATGGATATGGTAGGTGGGCCACACTTATGTTCTCGTCGCTGGATTTGGGAACAATATGACCACATGGTTATGGGCGACACAATAGGTCGCCCGGGCGGCGATGCTGCGGTTGTGCGCGTTCATGGTACTGATAAAGCCCTTGCCATCAGCACAGATGTATCTCCGCGCTATTGTTTTGCCAATCCAGTTGAAGGGGGCCGTCAGGCTGTTGCAGAAACATGGCGTAATATAACCGCTGTCGGGGGTATGCCATTGGCTATCACAAACTGCCTGAACTTTGGCAACCCGGAACGCAAAGATATTATGGGTCAATTCGTTGGCTGCCTGGAGGGTATGGGCGAAGCTTGCCGCGCGCTGGATTACCCTATCGTGTCAGGCAATGTATCTTTGTATAACGAAACAAATGGTTCTGGCATTTTGCCAACACCAGCAATTGGCGGCGTGGGCATACTTAAAAACGCTGATGCCCGGGCAACAATCAACTTTAAAGCCGAAGGCGATACTATTCTGCTAATTGGCGAAACAAAAGATGAACTAGGCGCCAGCTTATATCAAAAACAACTGCTCGGCGAAGACAGTGGCATGCCACCGCATGTTGATTTAACTATCGAACGCCGCAATGGTGATTTTGTTCGTGCTCTTATTGAGAATGGACAAGTCAGCACATGTCATGATTTGTCAGATGGTGGCTTGATTGCAGGCCTTGCTGACATGGCTATAGCAGGTAGCATGGGCGCAAGCGTTACACTCAACGATGACCAACCTCTGCATGTAAGCCTATTCAGTGAAACGCAGGCTCGCTATCTCATCAGTGCCGACGATGCCACAGCTGAAGATATCCGGCGTGAAGCAAAAGACGCTGGTATTCCCGTTACCATACTTGGTAAAACTGGTGGTAAGTGCTTAAATGTGAACGATGGAACCATTGACATAGCCATGAGTGACCTGACATCAGCACATCGAGACTGGATGCCAAATTTCATGAAAAATGCGAGCTAATATATGTATTGATAGTTCTTTACTATCAATACATAGCCCTAAGCATAGTTACTAATGGTCATAAATAGTGTACATAGTTCCTGTCTCCAATTGCTTATTCGGGAAATGAACATGAAATACGTGACGATAACACTCGCGCTAGGTCTGATTGCATCACCCTCGACGTATGCTGAAGATGACAAAGCCTCGCAAACGGAAAACACAACAACACTTCAAAAATTGCTAGCAAACAAAAAATGTGAAACCGGCACGCCTGCAATTAAAGAAGTTGTTAAAACCGTGCCCAAAATGGTGGCCGGACGCATGGTCCCCACTTCCATACGCGAAGCCAAAGTTGTGTGCCTGTAATCTAATTCAAGTACAGCTCGCTATTAATGCATATACCGCCACAATTATGCTACAAGTACAGCTTACGTTGGGGGCGCGTGATTTTTAGGGAGCGACACATGAAATATTTAGCACAAATTACCGCCATTGCAGCTGCAGCCAGCCTTGCAGCTTGTAGCGACAACAAATCAGATCAAACGGCAGAATCTGCGGCAAACGAAACCGTAACAGCGAGCAGTGAAAACACTACCGGTGCAATGGAAAAAGCACAGGAAGTAGCAACACAAGTAGCCGAAAAAGCAGCAGCTGTTGCTGAGAAGTTAAAACTAGACACTAGTTCGCTGAGCGCATTCCAAACCAGCCTTGGTGACATGAAAAACTCTTTGAGTGATGATCAAGCTGGTCAACTTACAAGCGCGCTTAGTGCCCTTGCGAAAGATAGTGCAGGAGATAAAAAGGGGTTACTCAGCGCCGCAAAAAGCGTTGCATCTGGCGACTCAATGGAAGAAACGTTATACAAAAACCTTGGCGACAAGTTGGACGGCATGACCTTTGATGACATCCTAAAGCTTGCAAACTGAATTGACGGTAAAACAAAAAAGGGCGTTAAGTAACGCCCTTTTAGATACCTTGTTTCGTATAGCGTTAAGTTTTCCGAGAATCTAAAAACAACATAACGCTACCAATCAGTACTAGAAGCATGCCGATTAAAAAGACATAACCTCCCCACTCAAAATTAAGCACATTACTGAACAACTTTTGCGCAACTGTCTGTAATGGGTCAGCCGCTGCATCAGTCACTTTTCCGAGCAACCCTCCATCTTCTTCTGGTCCAATATTCTTAAGTACGGGCCATAGAAGTACAATCCATGCTCCGAGAGCAGCAAACATGCTCAAAGATTGTTTACCGGCAAAAATCAGGCCTCCAGCAACTAATGCCAAGATAACAAGGACATATACTTGTGGATCAGCGGCATCCGCATATGTAACTGTTTTCAAGCCACTGATATTAATCATCGGTGAAAAAGCGCCAACAGCAACCATCAGCGCGCCTGCAATTGTCATGTAATCTTTATTGTTCAGTGTCATACTAATATCTCCCCTAGCTATGACCTCATGCCCCCGTCTAGCTAAAACAGTATAAGTCAGACAGCATGAATAGCCAAACCAAGTTTTGGATTACCAACATGTTTTCAGATAAAGAAAGGCGGACTACCGTTCAGATAGATATATTTTTTTCGCAGCCATATCAAAGGCATACCGATAATTGTTCAGAAATGCAGTTCCAAGCACGCCATCAGCGGTAAAGCCACCTTTAGATACGATGAGTACGTTCTGCTCTATTGGATCCATCCGGCCAACACCAAGCATACTAGGAACCACAATAGCTGTTGGTAAAGTTTCAGCGGGCGTTGCCAGTTCATCAACATTAAGGATTTCCAATTCACTTTCATTGGCAAACATCAACACGCCCGGAAAAGCAGTATCAATTATCATCAGCTTGTCTTGCGTTTCACCAGTATCACTGCGCGTAATTGATACAGAGACAGCCATATGCTCGTTTGTTTCAACTAACTGTAATACGGTATCATAGTGGTCTTCAAAATCTCGTCCGCTATCGTACAGGCTGAGCATTCGCTCTCGTGGATCAACGGCAACTGCATATGTTGTAAACACATCGCGCCCTGCAATGGCATCATAATTCGGCGTCTCTCTACCAGGGAACAAGCCTGTTGGCTTCCAAGGGCCTGATACCCAGTTATTACTGGTGAATGTGTGCCGACCAAGCTCAATGGTAAACTGATTAATCAAACGAAAACCTAAAAGTCTGTCCGTAAACGGAAAATATACGTGTTGATCTCTACCCAGCTTGCGAGAAACCATGTCTGTACCTGCGTGATCAAACAAAATTGAATTAGCAGCTGCCGTATCAAAAACAAGGCGCAACGGTATACCGTCAGAAGATTGTGTGCGTACATGCAAACCGCCACGTTCATTGCGTTCAAGGGGCAGCGTGACAATTGGGTCAAGATCGCCCGCAGCCATTAGCGTGGGCAAAAACATCACAACCCAGAAACTTTTAAATTTGGCAAATCTCAACAAGGTTTCATCTTCCTCTTGCCTAATACAACAATACACCTAAGGTTCTGCGCATCAAGGCAACAATAGATTAGCCGTGCCGGAAAGGCGATGTGTTGGGCATTTAATATCGCGGCATAGCTGTTCATAAGATTGTGTCTTGGGCAATCAGTTCGGTTCCCTTATGGTACCGCAACACTATTTTATCGGGAGAGGGTCTATGATGAAATTGCTGGCAAAATCGACGGCTGTTGCAAGCGCTCTATTATTGCAAACAACAGTAAGCGCACAAGAAAACGAGGCAACCGTTGATGCATACGCTGCGGGATATAAAGCTGCTTTTACCTGTAGTGCTATTTTTAACGCAGCCAAAACACTGCCTCAAATCAACTCACATGAATTTACAGGTATTTACCCCTTAGTGGCGGAAAAGGTTAAAGACCTTGGCACACCAAGAGTTGATATGGGCAATAAACGTGTTAGCGTTTCATATACTACGGATATGCCGCCACGTGTAGCACAGTGGAGACCACATTTAGGATGTGTACAACTGCCGGTGGGAGCTACCGTCGAAGAAATGTCAGGTAACTTACCTATGTTGCCTGATAACTTTGCCGACACAAATCCGCGTGCCGACAACGGCGCACCTTGGACTAACTGGCCAGAAATTGATGCCCCGACAGGCAATGCAGCACTGGATACAGCTCTTAACAAAGCTTTCACGCGCGGCGCATACGGCAGCCATGCTCGAACCTCAGCTGTCATCATTGCAACGCCTGATACTATTATCGCAGAACATTATCTGGATGGCTTTACACCAACAACCTCACAGCGCACATGGTCTGTGGCAAAAAGTATTGCAGCCAGTGTTATTGGTGCAGCATCACACCAAGGCATCATTGATATAAAGTCCAACAAGCTGATGCCAGAGTGGTCTCGTCCAGGTGATCCACGCGGCAAAATCACACTTGAAAACCTGCTACACATGGGTTCTGGCCTTGATAGCAATCGCGCAGGCAACCGAACAGATCGCCTTTATATTGGCGGCGGACTGGTTACAGATACGTCAACGCGTTCTGCCGTTGAAGCAACAGCTGGCACTCGCTGGAAATACGCTAACAATGACACATTGTTGGCAATTCGCCACCTGCGTGCCGTAATGAATAACGACGCGGCCTATCTAGCATTCCCATATAAGTCACTCCTCCATAAAATTGGCATGGATCACACAGTGTTGGAAACTGACTGGGAAGGTAACTTTGTGATGTCCAGTCAAGTATGGACTACATCACGCGACTTGCTTCGCCTCGGCCTGTTATACATGAATGACGGTGTCTGGAACGGTGAACGCATTTTGCCGGAAGGCTGGGCAAAGTATGTGTCAACACCTGCTCCGGTTGAGCCGGCGAAGTCTGCTGACAGACCAACCCGTGGATATGGTGCACAGTGGTGGCTTTACCCTGATTTCCCGGGTGTTCCATCAGATGCATACGCTGCACTTGGTAACCGCGGGCAAATCCTGATGATTATCCCATCAAAGAACTTGATGATTGTTCGCCGTGGTTATGACCACGCTGGTGGACCTGGGTTTGACATGCCCGCATTTGCTGCAGATGTAATTAAGGCGCTAGAGAGCCAGTAATCATTTGTTATCTTGATCTTTTATATCTAACCACTCAAGAACGGCGCTGACGGCGCCGTTCGGCTTTCTGGCCCAATTAATGTGTCCAAGAAAGTCACCCTGCTCTTTCGGGCCGAGTATTAAGCTTGTGATTTTTGCATTGTCGAACGGCGCACATGCACGCTTGATTGCACGCATTGTCATCATGTTATCATTGGCAATAGCGATCGAAAGCATACGACCGCTGTACGTTGCCATTTGTTGTTCAGTGCCCTTAAAGCCGTCAATGTCATACGTTCCGCGCTGAGTCCATTGTCGCCAATCTTCCATCAAACCAGTATACTCGCTACCGGCAAAACCTAATTTTTGACCAGGAAAGTAGCCAAAAAACCTTGCTGAAACTGGCACAAGCCCAGCATATATTTTAATCATCATCTTCCCGAGCAGTGAAAAGTCCGCAGGATACGGCATACCACACGCAAAATGTATTATGCCGGAAAATTCGTTTGGATGACGAGCTGCAAACATGGATGCAACATGCCCGCCCAGACTATGCCCTCCAATATAAGACGGCACGCCTTCCACATATTGTCTAAGCCAATCATGCGCTGCAGTTATATCCGTTCGTAAATATTCAGTCAGTGAAAAAACACTACCATCACCTGCCCTATATGAACTTTCACCGTTACCGCGTTGCTCAACAACCACCGTTGTCACACCACCGTCGGCAAGTCCTTGAGCTAATTTCCTATAAAATTTTGCCGGTACACCCAAAGCAGGCATAAGTATACAACTGGCAATTGGTTTCTTTTTTGAGGTAGCGACAAGCAAGGGTACGGCAATACCATTTTCGGCAACAACCTTGTGCCAATCCATTAGGTATTCCTCAATGGCAAAGCTTGCTGCAAACGCTGCTCAACTTTATTCTCTAGAGTCTGATAAAAAACATCATCATTGCTATGGTCATAGCCTGACGGTTTAGGTTCATATAAACCGTCCAGAGCACTCAGAGCTGTATCACCCGAGCCAATAGCATTCATAAGCGTTGTAATTTTGCCGTTGAAATCCTGATTAAGCTCATCGTAATCCAGAAATACATCAGCGTCTCTCAACGCAAACAATTCTGACAGCCTTGAAATCAGGTAATGTATCTCATAAGGGTGCGTTTCATCCGGATCTGACCATAGAAATGGAAACGTTAAAGATAAGTCACGGTACCAGGACAGAAGGTAAAACCGACACAGACCATCGAAACTAGTCAAGGTCCATTCCTGATTATTTTCTGCCCCATTCAGCGTCGATCGCCACGTATCTCTGTGCTCTCTGCGAAGGTGAATAATTTTAGCTTCAGGAAACCTTGCTTTTAAGAATGGCAAGCGGAAATCTACCCGGTTGAACTGTAAAACCGGGCGCTTAGGCGCAGCTTCAACCATCGCCTGAACGTATTTCTCCAGCCTCTTTTCTTTGCTCTCACTGCCAAGCGCTAGCCGGTGATACGTCCAGTCTTCTCTAAAGAACTGACCTAAATGCGCCAGGTTTTCATAATTAACCGCATAGTCAGATACACCGCGATGTGTGTTATCAATTCTGTCGCCTCGATGTTCTCGGTCAAACCACCGTCGCTCATTCAACGGTTCGTAGTATGACGTAAAGCCTTTTAACCTGTGAAAAACCTGCCAAAGCAATGTGGAACCACTTCTAAAACGCGCTGTGATAAAGAGCGGATTATTTGCAGGCATCAATTGCGCAGATTCGACAGGAAAAGGTTCCAATGGTGACACATAAGCAGGAAGAGCTATATGTGAGCGAAGTACCGAAATTACAGAGGAAGCAACGCGGT
Source organism: Kordiimonas aquimaris (assembly GCF_025574485.1). Classification (GTDB taxonomy): domain Bacteria; phylum Pseudomonadota; class Alphaproteobacteria; order Sphingomonadales; family Kordiimonadaceae; genus Kordiimonas; species Kordiimonas aquimaris. The sequence goes on from NZ_JAOBPO010000003.1 coordinate 555,388, forward strand.
GCAGCGTGGGCCGTGTCATCAAATTGCGCTTTATCTTAGCCGATAGCATACTGAATAGCTTCTCTTCGTTCCTTGACATCATCCATTAAGCACATTGATGGTCACTTGTGAACCATGCACTCGCATCAATCACAAGTTGAACGAATAGTGATAATTAAACGACCCTCATTGAACTGATTTTGGTGGCAGCTTTCCATTTTTAGGTTAGAATATGCTTTTAATGCAAATGTAAGCACTCTTCGTAAAATGTAGGGAATAAAGATGGCAATGATCGCGGACGATATTGAGCAGCTTATCCGGGAAGACATGCCTGGAGCTGAAGTGCGTATAGAAGACCTGCGCGGTGATGGTGACCATTATGCGGCCCATGTCGTATATGAAGGCTTTCGCGGCAAATCACGTGTGCAACAACACCAGATGGTATATAAAAGCCTCAAGGGGCGTATGGGCGGCGAGCTACACGCTTTAGCACTGCAAACAAGTGTTCCAGAATAATTAAATGACAAATTTCATGTTTAAGCCAATAATTAAGATTAATTTGGTCTTATTTTGACGCAGCCCCTTGGCATGAGGCGTTCTTAAGCTTATGTGTACTGCAAATGAGCATAAATCAGGATTATAGTGATGAGTGAAAACCCAGTATTCGATCGTATCGAAACATATGTAAAAAAAGACGATGTCGTGTTGTTTATGAAAGGCACACCCATATTTCCACAATGTGGCTTTTCAAGTGTTGTCGCACAGGTTCTACAACACCTTGATGTTTCCTATGAAAGCTACAATGTACTCGAAGACATGGAAATTCGCGAAGGCATTAAAGCTTACTCGGACTGGCCTACAATCCCTCAGCTTTATGTTAAGGGCGAGTTTGTTGGTGGCTGCGACATTATTAAAGAAATGTTTGAAGCTGGCGAATTACAGCAATTGCTGGCAGACCACAACTTAGTCAAAAACTAAGTAGTACATACCCCACAAAAGGTAAGGATTTACTCATGGAAATGCGTCAACTCGGCCGCACAGACATTCGTGTGAGTAAAATCTGCCTTGGAACAATGACGTGGGGCGAACAGAATACAGAAGCTGAAGGGCATGCCCAAATTGAATTGGCGCTAACCTACGGCGTCAATTTCCTTGATACTGCCGAAATGTATTCTGTGCCGGCACGACCTGAAACATATGGTCGCACTGAAGAAATTATCGGGTCCTGGCTCAAGAAATCAAGCAAACGCAAAGATGTGGTTATTGCAAGTAAAGTTGCGGGACCGATGCCAACATTAAAGCATATCCGCACAGATATGCTTAGAAACGGGCGAAATGACCTGGACCGTGCATCCGTAATTGCCGCGTGCGATGCAAGTTTGAAACGCCTCGGTACAGACTATATAGACCTTTACCAAACTCATTGGCCAAGCAGGCCGACAAACTTCTTTGGCAAGCTGCACTATAGGTCATCGGGTAGCGAAGATTCCTCCGTCCCACTAGAAGAAACGCTTTCTGCCATGCAAGAACTGGTGGCGGCAGGCAAAATACGCGCGGTTGGTTTGTCAAACGAAACGCCGTGGGGGGCTTCGCACGCGCTAAGGCTTTCTGAAACAAGCAATATGCCGCGTGTGGCAAGCGTGCAAAACCCGTATAACCTGCTAAACAGATCATATGAAATTGGACTGGCTGAAATTTCCGAGCGAGAAAATTGTGGCCTACTTGCATACTCTCCTCTGGCTTCAGGCTTTCTTACGGGCAAATATGCGAACGGAGCTCGTCCAGAAAATGGTCGCCTGGTAAAATTCCCGCAAACTTTTGGCCGGTATCTTACCAAAAACGGCGAAGCTGCAATGGAAAGCTATGTCGCGCTAGCACGAGACAATGGCTACGACCCGGCACAGTTCGCCAATATCTTTGTGAACATGCAAACGTTCCTGACGTCAAACATAATTGGCGCAACTTCGTTAGAGCAGCTTGAAACTGCGCTAAAAACCCATGATATGAGCTTACCCAAAGACCTGCTTAAAGAAGTCAACAAAGTTGAAAAGCAGTACCCAGTACCCTGCCCTTAAGCCACCTATTTAATTAAGCGGTTTACGATAAAGATGTGTGAAGCGATCACTCTCGCCAATCGCCAAATGCTCATCGCGGCGCGGTCCGCGAGACGATGGTGGCAATGAATACACACCCATCGGATGGTCTTTGTTATCAAGCGCATTACGGTTCACATCCGAAGTGCGGATCAATTCAAAGCCAACCTTCTCAGCCATTGCCTTGAAATAGCTCTCGTTTATATACCCGTTCTGGCCGTATGGGTCTTGCTCAACACCTTCATCACCAGCATGGTCCACAATCGCAAAATATCCTCCAGGCTTCAACATCCGGTACAGGTCGGCTACATGATCCTCTGCCGGTTCACCGTATATTAGAAAACCATGTGCTCTAAATACGAAAACCATATCTATATCACCGTAAGGAACACCGTCCGCAGAGCCTTCAGGCCAGCCAGAGCGACCGCGCACGGGAAAATATTTACCACCACCTTCGGTGATTAAAGGTTCAATAATGCGGCGGTACCAGCCACCGCGACCACCAGGAAAAACCTCAACGACAGATTCAGTAGGATCAATACCAAAGAAGGTTAATGTTTCCAGTGGGTGCCTATATTTGTCCCGCGCTCTGTGATTTGCTGGTCTGTCATCATTATTAATAAGAGCAGCCAATTTTTGCTGCGTAGCGTCGGTTGCTTCTGGCCTATCAGCCTGAACGGGCGTCACAAATATAACCAAAAGAAACGCAAGATATGATATTTTACCCATGATATTTCCTGAAATTTTCAGCAGTATTCATCAGACACGAAATGCATCAACACCACGTGCTTAAGGCCTAAAGTACATCACACTATTCCCAACATAACTAATCAAGAAGCAGTGAAATAAACGTTAGTTATTGATTACAAACTTCTGAGGTAAAATAAAAAAGGGCGCCGAAGCACCCTTGATTGCAATGATAGTCGTTCAATAAATCACTTTACGAATTTAATGATGTACCGGTCTGTTTTACCGCGTAATTCAGGACTAAACGGTGAAGTAGTGCCATTGTCCTCAGGGTTAGCGAGTATATCGCTTTCACTGTCCACTTTAAAGCCTACCGAGGCCACCTGCTCTTTTACAAATTCAGAATTTATGCGGTGCAACTTATCACCCATTTCTGAACCAGTACCATCTTCCGCTTGATGATCAATCACCACAAAAGCACCACCAGGTTTCAATGAATTATAGATAGAGGTCAGTACAGCGTTCATATCTTCCGGTTGTTTACGGGCTTCGTGATTAAAGAAATAATCGTGATACGCCAACACCGACATAACAAGATCGACGCTATTTTCTGGTAAGTTTACAGATTCGCTATCTTCATTAACTGGCACAACATTTTTCAAGCGCTGCTCAAAGCGCGCTGGCGCCTTCTTCTGCATAAAGGCCCAATACACAGCACCATTATGTGCATAAACCTTGCCTTCATCGCCAACAGCGTGAGACAGAATTTCTGTGTAATAGCCTGCAGCTGAATTGATATCCAACACAGTCATGCCTGGTTTAACACCAGCGAATAACAAGACATCAGTTGGCTTTCTGTTAACATCACGAGCCACTTCCTGTTCAGGGCGAGCGTCATTATTTACTGCAGCAACAATGTGCCCGTGATGGTCTGCTACAGCCGGAACAGACATCGCAATTGCGCTTGCTGCAACTGAGGCAAGCACGGCGGCCCCGCCAATCATTGATTTATACTTTAGCTTCATAGTTTGCGTCCCTCTTAAGTAATTTATCCTCACTAAGCCCTATATTCTAACATAACGAATACTATCATCATACTGTATATCGGAAATATGACTACAAATGGATATGATGTACAATTGTTAGATTACGAGTCACTCTGGCAACATTAGTCAAGTGTATTGGGATAAATAAACGACAACAGGGATAAGAGAATACAATGCGTAAGATTATTCTACCGCCGATCGTTACGGTGCTCTGCTTACTTGGCATATATATGCTTAGAAAGTTTATAAGTTTAACCGAAATGCATCTCGGCAATATCGAAAATGCCGGCTATGCAATCGCAGCCATCGGTGTCGCATTGCCGTTATGGGGGTCGCATGTCTTCAAACAGGCACAGACAAATATTTTACCTTATAATGATCCTGACAACATCGTAACGGATGGCCCGTTCAGGTTTTCACGTAACCCTATGTATCTGGGAATGCTTTTAATACTCTTAGGCGTATTTGTAAAAGTTGGTTACTGGGAGAATATTATCTTCCCCGTCATTTTCTTTGCTGTTGCCAACTGGTGGTATATCCCCTTTGAAGAAAGTCGCATGCGCGCCGCTTTTGGTGATACGTTTGATACATACACTCAAAAGGTGCGGCGCTGGATTTGACAGTTGTTAAATACCAATGAAAAAAGGCGAGCCCAAAGCTCGCCTTTTGTATAAGTAGTTAGTCCGTAGTGATTATTCCGGCTTACGGAACTTCAAGGTCATCCGATCACTTTCACCGATAGCTTCACGCTCAGCGCGCAGCTCAGGGTTATCCTTTGTGCCGTTCAACACAGGCAGTAAACGCCAAACAAAATCTTCCTCCGTAGGTATATCACGCGGGTTAGCGTTGATTTCGCTCGAACCAACAAACTCAAAACCGGCTGCCTTCATGTTAGCAATCAACGGTTCCTGTTTAATGTAACCATTAAAACCACGCGCCCACTCGTCACTATTTCCTGCAGGAGCACGGTGCTGAACAATACCAACAACGCCGCCTGGCTTAAGCGCATCATAAATGTCCGCAAATGCTTCAGTACGTGTACCACCAGCTTCTTCATGCTTGTTTAAGTGGTGCATGGCACGAAACAGCAAAAATACGTCCACAGTACCTTTCAGGTTTTCCGGCATATCGCCAAAAAGAAAAGCATCAATATCTGTTTTACCTTCACCGCGCCAACCTTCAGCTTCTGCCGTAAACCTTGCAGGGAAGCCTTTATGGCGTTCCATTCTTTCGGCATTGTCACCAAAATCTATTGCACGATGCTTCTCAGAATATTGCACACCGATCAATTTACCTTCGTCGCCGAGGTATGGCAGCAAAATATTGCTGTAGTAACTACCCGGTAAGGTATCTGCTACAATCATACCGGGCTCAATACCGAAAAACTGAAGTGTTTCTTTTGGGTGACGAAACCCATAGCGCTTAATGCTACTTGTTGGTTGATCGCGAAGAATGCTTTCCAACAATAGTTCATTATCTTTCTCGCCGTGGTGTTCTGCATTCACAGCAACACCGATCATTCCAAGTGTGACGGCGGCAACCGTTGTACGTATAAATGCTTGCCCCAAATTAATCATCGTGTCTCTCCCAAAGTGATAAACGATAGTACGTATAAAATTCGCGTGAAAGATAGCCAAAACATCACAGCTTTACTACCATGAGTGTATACAATCACACAGCTGTGATAAAAACTGCCCAAAGAGCGCTATATCCATAGGAACAATTCACATTCAATTTATAATTAGTAAACTGACCTTCTTACTGTTTTACGTATAGTGATGCTGATTGCAAAGAGGAATAAACGTGGAATTCGTTCTCATATCGTCAAACATCGCAAACACGCATGCCAAAACAATTGAACAAGCCTTGGCAAGCGCACCGCGCATGGCAAGTGTTGATGGCCCCTTAAGACTTTATAACTTCGGCGGCCTTATGCTTGCAGCCAGCGGAACGCAAAAAACACCAAAAGAAGGCGAGGAAGAAGAAAACAATATTATATTGTGGGACGGGCACGGCGTAACCCGCACGCAAGCTTTCTCAAGCGGTACAGATGCATCTTTAGATGAAACATCTGCGAACAATTATATCAATTCTTGCCTCAAAGGAGAAAAAACAGATACACGCGGCGTTTTTACAGCGGTGCGCGTCAATGTAAATTCCAAGGCATTTACAGCAACTATCGATCCGCTATCACAGTATCCTCTTTTCATATACCAATTTGGTCATAGCCTCATCATCGGAAACAGCATTTATTTAGTTGAAGCTGCAGCTCGCGGTATAGGGCTTCCTGTAACGCGCAGTACACGTTCAGGTGCATTTGAAGCAGCGTTTGGGGTTGGCGCTGGTTTGGAAACTGGCATCAAAGAAATTAAGCTACTCCCGAATGGACGCGCCGTCACCGGTATAGGCGTTAATTCCCGGCTAGTCCCTGTCAGCGGCATGAACGCTTATGCGCATACCCCTTACGAGGAATTACTTGAGCTTGCAGCTGATCGCCTCAGCGAATACATGTCACTTCTAAAGTTTACCACAGCACGCAGTGACCTCATCTTTGATCTGACAGGCGGCCTTGACAGTCGCATCACCCTCGCCGCTGCGATAAATGCAGGCATCAAGGACCTTAAAATATTTTCAGGCGGCAGCGACCAGAGCGCAGACAAACAGATAGCTTACCAAATAGGCGATCGCTATAACGCGCGAGCCGTTAACTTTCCAGAAAACCACGCAGGTGCGCAACACACATCACAAACTATGGCTCGCCGTGCTATATACCGAAGCCAAGGCTCTTCGAACCTTTACGCATACAGCCTTGGCACCCAGCGCCTCGGCGGTACTTTTCGCGTACGAGGCGGCGCGGGTGAAATAACACGTTCATTCATTGACCCTCCCGGCAAGTCTCTGTTTTGGCATAAACCCCTTAGTGGCCTTGGCAAGTTCTCACGCGGCGAGCCTGTTTTTTCAACGTGTATTGGTGCGCATTGGCGTGGTGTTTCAGACGAACGACTAAGACATGCCGCTTTGTGGGCACATGCATATTGCAACAGCCCAGCATCACATCACCAGTTGTACCGCGCTCGTTTCCTACGTGAAGGTACGAGCAGCGTCATCGACGGTTTAATGACACGTGCGCGCACAACACACTCGATGGGGATGGATTTTTACATGCGAGACCGGGCACGCCGGCATTTTGGCTTTATGTCGCGTGGGCTTAACATGGCATATGGTGCTTTTGAGCCGTTGATGGACCCCGTTATTATGGCTGCCGCTAACGCACTGCCCTCAGAAGAACGCGCAGCCGGCAAATTAACATTTGATCTTATTGAAAAACTGGCTGGAAAAAGCCTGCTTAAAATTCCATTCGGGCCATCGTCTTTAAGTGCTGTTATGCAAACCGCTCTCGCTAGACGACTGGACGTCAAAGAAAAAACGCTGAAATTCAAGCCCGGGAAACTAACTGAACTCAAAAAAGCGCGTATATTTTCAGCTAAGGCCCCAAACATTCAGTATACAGAAAAACCGCCCGCGGACCTCGGAAAATGGGCCCAAAGTCTTTGGCACAACCGCTATTACTTCGAAACACTCGCGGGTAGCATTCCCAGAGATAATGATTACTGGCAATATCTTGACAGGAACGTTTTCTTAAAAACTTTAAAATCAAACAGCTATTTCATGAATAATGAAACTACCGCCATGCGCGGCATACGCCTGATGCATACACTTATATGGATGGCAGGCGAAGAAGATGCGACAAGTATAAAGACTGTTATCTAGGCAGTCTTTATACTTCCCATTCATGACTTTATAAATTTAGGACTCATCATCTTCAGGCGTAGAATTCAGTACTTTTCGTCCTGTAAACATTCCCGAAACAATACCACCACCATGTTTGTTTTCTGTCCATACAACTGCAGCAATGTGCAAAACAATTAGCGAAATAATAATATAGAAATTCTGAACATGCACATCGAGGAAATCACGGCGGAATGAACGCATTTCATCGTATGCAGCAGGATCAACAAGGCTACGGTCATACGGCAAAATAGCCGATGGATCTACACCGGGGGCGGCTATCCATTCGGCAATCATTGCACCAAACGGCGGATAGTAAATATCTGTGCCAGCCAATACCAAACCCGTTACTGCTTGTGTGGTCATTGCAATCAAAAGTGCCGTTACGGCCAATCGACCAAGCGGATTATGACCACGGTACGCCGTTTTCTCGCCAGACATATAGGCCTTGAGTTGTGCCATGTAGCCTTTTCCAAACGGCAGTATGGCTCGCCAACGGGCAAATGGGCCACCTATAAATGCCCACACCAAACGCCACGCCAGATTAATCGCAAAAACATAGCCCGCATACACATGCACAGTTTTCAGAATGATTTTACCATCATTAGGAATACCCATTTTACCAGCGTTCAACAGTGCTACACCGCATGCAATCAGCACCAGTACTGCCAGAACGTTAATCCAATGAAAAATGCGGGTTGTTCGGTCCCAAACTTTATATTCTGTCAATGCCATGCGCGCCCTCCCCATGCATAAAACATATCAAACAATAAGCTGCGCACACAAATCTGGCAACAGGCGGTTAGTTTATGGCTAAGGGAGAACTACAATGAAGCACTACAGTGCGGTTGTGACTGTGCAGTCTTTGCACTCATAACCTGACAGCGCCAAATGGTCACAGGCGACCTTTCGACTATCAGAGCTTACAGCATGAACTTTGCCGTCTTCCTGCATGAAATCAGACACCGTCTGTTCAATCAAATCCTTACCGACATGATCGCCGGTTGACGTCATTTGGCCCATCAATGCAAAGGTGCCGATAAGCGCAATTGATAAGCATATATAAGTCAATGATTTCATGAGGTTGGCGCGTTCCTAGCTGTCACTAAATAGCAGTGTTTTTTTTATAAGAACAGCATCGTGCATTGGCAGAACAACTACAAGTAACGTTGGTGTGAAAATCCTGCCAGCAATTAGCAAATACTATGCTTTGTCAGGATTAGCGTTAATCATGTTCCCGATTGGATCAAAAGCTTGCTTGAAATGAAACGCCAGCGGTGACGCCCCCTCTTCACGCAAGATATGCAGGCGGTCAATCGCTTCTTCAAGTGATGGCACGTGCCCAGCAGGTACCCACCACAACACAAAATGATTTTCCTGCGGCATATGAAACCACTCTTTACGCCGCGCCATAATCTGTGCGTGTGCAGTTTTATATGTATAGCTAAACAGGCTTTGCACGTCCCGCCATACCGACATATTCACAATAGTACCGTCGCCGTACGGATCAAAATCAAGGGCCGCGCCCTCATCATCCTGCAAGCGCCAAACAAACCCATCTGATGCATCAGCAAGCGCATTGATCTCATCCAGTGCATTAACAAAGCCAGCAACACTGGGATCATCCCGCGAAGTAAGAAACGAGGCAACATTTAACTGCGCCAATTGGTATCCATGCGTATGATTATTGTTTTCTGACATTATTACCTGAACTCACTTTGTTACTGAATTACCGTTACATTGGCTTGTATTTCGGCGGCATTTTCTTAGCTGGCTTCTTCTTTTTCGGTGGCTCTGTGTCAATGAAATCAAGCGCAAGCGTAATCCATTCCATGAGCTGATCATCAGTTTTAAAGCCATCCGGCTCAATCAATAATATGGATTTCATCACCCGGCCCGTGAAATCACACAACCGCGCATGAGTGTTATCATCTGCAGCCTTTGCGGCACGTGTTTCGCCGCAGCGCACCATCAACTCACTGCCTTGGTTCTGGCCTGATGCACCCACGGTCATGTGGCCGTTCACCATAAAACACAGACCGCCAAACATTTTGCGTTCTTCAACGCTACGATCCAATGCCAAAAATGCCATCCGAATACGTGCTGCAATGTCAGGATCAAATGCCATACGTTGCCTTAACGATAAAACCCAGTCAGCGGCGCCATAATCGTAGCACCTGCTTTTTTCAGCATACTGGCAAGCTGTTCGTCAGGTGTGCCAAGCACCAACATGCTTTCAATTGTGCCAATCTTTGCCATTTTTTCACGTTGTTCAGGGCTCATTGCCTGCGAATGGGTAATGATAGCAGCAGAATCGCTGTAGCGCTCCAGCACGCAAACCATGGTTTGGTCATCGTCCAGAAACCATTCATACACTAGCGTGCCAGGCTCCGTGCTTTCAACATGGCTGGTCAGCTTATCAAGAATGCCTCTGCTTTTTTCAGTTAACGGCTCGGCTAGCTTCAGTTTAACAATAATGGAAATTTCTGTGCTCATGTGATGACCCTTCGTCATTAATACTGTTCATGCAATGAAAGAACTAGGGCGATCCTCAACCCCGCACAACCTTCATTCAATTAAAGCACCGTTACACAAACAACCTATCCCATTTTAACTTCATCAGCTGCGAAAACCTTCATGTCCGGCGGCCCTGCCGCCAGCGTTGTGAGCGCACTTGCAAATGCCTGGCTTTCCGGCACACCAAAATGCGTTTTCAACGCCGCAATGTCAGCCCAGTATTCTACAAACACAAGCTTGGCCGGGTTTTCACAGTCCACATGCACGTTGTGGGCAATACATCCCGGCTCAGCGCGGGACCGTGCGCAGTGTTCCAAACTCATGCCCAGCATTTCATCGTGTGTATCGGGCGTAGTGATCACAGAACCAACGACAATAACCATGGACATAGTGTATTCCTTTTTTGCTGCTTTATGGGCTGCATATCAGCGCGCCATATCGTTCATGTCATCACTTTAGCCAGATACACATGCACCCGCAACCAAGCGGTCTGTTTTGGCAGATTTAAGGTAAGCTTAATGCACCTTAAGCGTTGTTTCTTCCTATGTTCCCTCTCGTGGTTGCTGCCTTGCAGTACCCTCCCGTGGCAATAAAGGAGCTTGGCTACATTGCGTATCACCATAATTCTAACTATTGCCGCCGTACTTTATATACCCGCAGTCACAGCGCAGGTCTCCACCGGCGCTGTGACACCCACCATTCCTGAAGTTTTTGTTGATGAACCCTTTCGCGGTACGGAAGGTTTAACATTCAATAATGAAGGCCGCCTGTTTGTTTCAGGCAACCGTGCAGTATGGGAAATCATGCTTGATGGCACGGTGCGCAAGCTCACCGACCTTGATAGCAATCTGGGGCTGGTAGCCTTCGGTGAACGGGACATTCTGGCCGCAGACTTTGGCCCCACCAATGCCTTTCGCCATCAACGCAACAACGATGGTGTTGTGTGGCGCATCACACCCGAAGGCGACAAAACACCCTACATCACCGGCCTTGGCGATCCCAACGCACTTGTAGTGCGGGATGATGGTTCTGTGCTGGTGTCAGACGATGCCACCAACGAGATTTTTGTTTTTGACGAGGAAAACGGCCTGCGGCTTTTCACCACCGCCGTCAATCACCCCAATGGCATCGTGCTATCACACGACCGCAAAACCCTTTATGTCGCACAAATATTCAAAAGCATTCGCCCTGTTATCCGCGATGACAGCCTGTGGGCCATTGCACTGGGGGAAGACGGCAATCCGCTACGTGTTGCGCCGAAACGTGTGGCACGCACAGGCCCTATGGCCGCAAATGACGGATTGGCGATAGACCGCGAAGGCCGCATATACATTGCAGCCAACGGCGCTGCAGGCGAAGTGTGGCGCTATGACCCTGAAACAGAGCAAGTATCACGCATTGCAGCCAACATGCCGGGTGCGGCGAGCCTCGCGTTTGGCCGCGGGGAGTTTGGTGAAAACACGCTGTATGTAACAACCACCTTCTCAGGTGATAGAGGCGGAAAAATTTATCGCATTGAGATGGATACAAAGACTAATTAGTTTTAAACAATATAATCACCCAACTTAATCTAAGTTAAGTGTATATTTTCATTCATTTTTTATTGCATTAGAGGTGAATTTTTCAATAACCTCTTGAGATGGCGGTTTGTCTCCATGCCTACCGTCCAAAGTTTCAGATGCATTTTTTGTAATGGTAGTGATAGTGCTTTCTATTAGTTGGGACATTAAAGCGGTATCTTCCTTACCTAACTCTTCTATCTGTTGCTTAAAGCCTTGATAAGACTCGGCCAAAGCTTCCTTATGCGCATACTCTTGTTGAAGCCTTTGACTTTCACTACGGCGTGTAGAAGCAAATATAGCCAACCAGATTAAAGGCACCAATAGAGGGAGCTTTAAGACTAAATTACTCCCAAGTTCAGCGAGGACATTCAAATCCATGAATTCAATGTAAAACCATCCAACTGACTTAACGGCAAAAAATAACGCTATAATAAAAATGCCCGCGATAGCTCCGTAGAATATTCTTGAATAATTTTTTATTGGATCATCAAAAGAGATTTTAAGATCGTTATATGCTTTAGCTAAGCCTGCACTAGTAGCACCAGGCAGAAGGCTTTCAATTCTATCCTTTAGAGCGGCGTATTGAAGTTTTTGCTCTTCATCAAACTCTGTTAATTCTTCTCTTCTCTGATATATTTCTTGTTTAAGGCCACCCTCGCGCTCACCATCATCATTAGTTTTACCATATACATCAGTATAAAAGCGCTCCAATCTCTCCAATTTCGAAATTGTGTTCTGCAGAAGATCAGATACTTCCTCACTATTTGACAATGCAGACTCTCTTGAACTATCAATTTGCGCAACAATTGAGGTTTCAGAATCATCGTCATTACCATTTAATTTCTCATGGTAATTTTCGAAATCAGAGTGCCAAGACTCAATATTTTTTGCCAGAATAGACATGCGTGTTTTAAGTCCTTGTACACTCTCTGTATCTTCAAAATACTCGTTGCCAAGTTTTTCTATTTTTTCTACTAAGTTCTCAATCCCATTAGTCATTTCAATAGATTTTTTCTTTTGAATCGCAATCTCATCCGTTAAATTTTTTGACGTTGTTTTGGTATTTTCTAACGAGCGTTTTATTGCTTTTGTATATTCACGAATAGCTGCTTGCATCGACCTGGAGCTTTTACCTGTGGCCATTGCATAAGCACTTATAGCGCCATGAATTTGATCGAGATTAGTATTGGCATTCTGGACATGTCCAATTGTATTATTAGACTTGTATGAATTTAGCTGACCCATACAATCAGCGGCTCTACTGTTAACTGAATTCCAAACGTTAATGGGCACCAATTCAGGGTCTATTCCTTTTATTATGCCATCAAGGTAAGTTGCCACTTTGCAAAAACGTGCATATTCCAATGTATCAGTTGAGCTAGCATCTTTATGAACGCTTTGTTGGTTGCAAAACTCTAATATATTTTTCCATTGACTCTGAAATGCATGATTATCAAATTCATTAATCCAACGACTCATAACCTCTCCCACCTCGCTAAAAAACGAGCGTTTATGCTTCTGCGGATAATAGTTAGTTATTGTATCTTTCGCAACTACTCTGCTGTAAAGGCCTTTACCCTACCCGAAAATGTAGACTTGAACCGCATTTTAAGTACTATTACCGTGTACTCTTGCGTGTTCCAATCGTATCCAATTTCATGTTATGCACGGCGGCACCTGACCTTTACGAAAGCACCCCCATTCATGCCAGAAATCGTTGAACTAGTCGGTTATTCCGCCGCTTTCCTGACCAGCCTTGCGTTTTTACCGCAAGCAATAATGGTATGACGCAATGACGATACGTGATCTATTTCGCTGGGTATGTATACGCTGTTTGTGATTGGTGTGGCGCTGTGGGCGATATACGGGTTTATGCTGAGCCAAGGCCCACTTATTGCCTCGAATGTTTTCACGCTTGCTCTTTCCAGTTCTATTCTCTTTAAAAAGATTATGCACGTCCGTGTGGGCCAAGATTGAACATTCAGTATTATGGTCAGCTGTTCAGGTACATCTGAAATACACAATAGACAAGCAACAATATTTTAAATACCGTATAAGGAACGCTATCCACTTTAGGCATGTAGAAAGGTGCATTATGCGACGCCGTACAAACTCCGTTTATAGAATTCCATTAACGTTGTGCTTCGCATTTTTTGTGTACGCTTGTTCTGAAAACAGCAACCCAGAGGAGAGCGATCCTTCTGAAAGCAGCAATATCGAGAATAACGGTAGTGAAATACAAGAACAGCACGACACTGAAAATGCCTCGTATCCTGAAGAACCTGATTGGGAAATAAAATTAGATTTACTTGAACACGAAAACGGTCCGTTATCGAAAGCAGTTATCCTAAAAGTGAATGACGTCGACGGCACCCCTTTAGAACTATATGAAACAAGTGTCGTGGTTGTGGCGCCAAGAATTAAGGAATTCGAAACCACTAAATTGACGCTTAATCAACTCGAAGCCGGATATTATGCTGGTATACTTGAGGTCCCAGTTTCTGGAGATTACCATTTTGTCATCACGCTTTCAAAATTTCGAGAGTCCGGCGTATTAGATATGGTTAATGCTCAGTATAAACTCGCAGTTTTGGAGAACACTGGCATAAAATAGCTCTGAGCCGCGTTTTTTTGAACTCTTAACTTGTGCACTTGAAGCCGGTTTCGACACTTGATTCTTCACTCACGTTCAGCATGACGCCGCTTCTCTTCTTCCTCAGAGCGTATTATCTGCTATGCATTTTTTACACGTTTCATATACGCTTTGCTGAAGATATGGCTGCTAACTTCTATTATCGTATAATATCAGCATTACCTGCCTGCAACCGATCAAACCAATCGTCAACGCAAAGTACTGACTCTTGCCGAGCACAAACCCTATCTAGGGCAACAACAACTGCACCAGGCCACGCTAAAAAAGCCTGAGCATATAATTGAAGCGCTTTTCGATAATCACCTTTTTGTTCTTCTATGCTGCCAAAGCCCATAATAGCTGCTGACTCGTAATATGGCTGGTCAGCTTCACGCGATAAGGCTTGAAGTTCTTCGAAGATAGATTGTGCTACACTGAACTCTTTATTTTTCAATGCTGCATAGCCTTTGTCCGTTACATCCGCCAATTGATCAGCCGTAATTTCATCAGGTCCCTTAGGGCATTCATCCAAATAGAAATTTTCATGCTGCCTTTTAATAAAGTCCAGCTCTAACCACATATCCTGAACACATACTTGTTTGTCATCGATATCCTGATTTCGATAAAATGTTCGGATCATTGTCAAAATTTCAGTAAACTCTGAAATATTATATTCGCCATATCTTGATATCCATTCTTCACCTCCAGCAGCACGCTTAACTCCAGAACGTATAAATTCCGTAAAAATGCCCTGAGCACTTTCAAGTAAATCCTGACGTTTATTTTGCCAAGCTATTTCAGGCACATCTCTTTTATGATTATTCAAAACATCGGAAAATAAACTAATTATTCGCGAGATATAATCCTTGTCTGATAATGGCTTTGCACGTGCATTCAAAAGCACAGTTCGACGCCCGTCACCAATAAGCTTCGAGCGAAAACTGAAATCAAACAGATCCTCTTTATATTTCTTGATTAAAGTAGAATAAGCTTGAACCATCACGTCCATCGATGCCCACTCTTCAATCCCTACTAGCGATCGTCGATACAGGTCGTAAGCATCCTCATGATTATATCGTATGCGGCTAACGTCCGCCAATTCTTGAAATATTGCATATACAAACCGCTGACAGCCTAATGCCTCTAGTTGTTCGCCAGCATATAACCATAAATCCAAAATTTTCCTCTCGTCGTCATCAAACGGGAGTTTCAGGGTATTCGCTTCTATAGTAGTCGCATACTTTACTTTCCCGGGTCGTTGTATCGCTCCAGAAATGCTCGTAATCTGCTGCGTCCAACTAAGCTTGGCGAGCTCATAAGCAGACCATGCCTGCCAAAAAGGCGACTTCTGGTTTTTATGAAAATCTTTTATGAGTTGCTCAGTATTCTTGGTATTGGAAGCATTATTTTCAAAAGTGCTATAAATGGCCCATAAATAAGCTAGATTGTTTGCAGTTGTATTTGCCAACACTTCTAATGCCATACGAGACTCAGTCTCCAAATCATAATCTAGACTCGCATACACGCCGAGAGCAAAAGCTAACTCACTACGCACCTTAGGCGTTTGATTAGCGGCAAGCTGCTCAAAGTAAAAACTTTTTACAGATTCATAGTTTTGCACTTCAATATCAGACAAAACATCTGAAAGATTACTTAACTTCTGGCTATATAAGTGTGCGAAAGCAGCCTTGGAGGAAAACTCTTCCATCAGAGTGCGGCTGTTACCAGATGGGTATTGTATAACGCCTCCGTCAGCGACATATAGCTTAATGGATTCAATCTGTGATGAGCTCCAAAGGTTTGATGTACATTGATCATCTGCAACAACAAAATCTGTTGCAATCATAAAAGTAATTATAAAATAATAAATTATCCGCATACCTTCCCCCCCAACAAAAAAGCTGAGGCATATATGCCTCAGCTTTCAGGTTAGCTAGTTATTGTATTATGCGCAACTACTCCGCAGCGGCAACCTCTTCTGCCACCTCGTCAGCTGGCAAATATAGCTCAGAACCGCGTTTTTTAAACTCTTCGCTCATGCGCTTCATGCCTGTTTCCGCCTCTTCTTTTTTGGCAGCGAACTCACGCACCTCTGCGGTGATTTTCATTGAGCAGAACTTGGGCCCACACATGGAGCAGAAATGCGCCACCTTGTGTGCTTCTTTCGGCAAGGTCTGATCGTGGAAATCACGCGCGCGCTCTGGGTCGAGAGACAAGTTAAACTGATCTTCCCAGCGGAACTCATACCGCGCACGCGACAACGCGTCATCACGTAACTGGCTCGCCGGATGGCCTTTCGCCAAATCAGCGGCGTGGGCGGCCAGCTTGTAGGTAATCACACCCTCTTTAACATCGTTACGGTCCGGCAGACCCAGATGTTCTTTCGGTGTCACGTAACACAGCATGGCAGTGCCGTACCAACCGATTTGCGCAGCACCAATCGCAGATGTAATGTGGTCATAGCCCGGTGCGATGTCTGTTGTAAGGGGGCCAAGCGTATAGAAGGGCGCTTCGTCACAGTGCTTAAGCTGTAAGTCCATGTTTTCCTTGATCTTGTGCATTGGCACATGACCCGGCCCCTCGATGAACACCTGCACGTCATGCTTCCATGCAATTTTGGTAAGCTCACCCAGCGTGATCAGCTCTGCAAACTGTGCTTCATCATTAGCATCACCAATTGAACCGGGGCGGAAACCATCACCAAGGCTGAAGGCCACATCGTATTTTTTCAGGATTTCACAGATATCCTCAAAGTGCGTGTAGAGGAAGCTTTCCTTGTGGTGCGCAAGGCACCATTTTGCCATGATGGAACCACCGCGCGACACGATACCTGTGATGCGCTTGGCTGTCATGTGGATGAACGGCAGGCGCACACCCGCATGGATAGTGAAATAGTCAACACCCTGCTCACACTGCTCAATCAATGTGTCGCGGTACACTTCCCATGTCAGGTCCTCGGCGACGCCGTCGACTTTCTCAAGCGCTTGGTAAATAGGCACAGTGCCGATGGGCACAGGTGAGTTGCGGATGATCCATTCGCGTGTATTGTGAATGTTACGGCCTGTAGACAGATCCATCACCGTGTCTGCGCCCCAGCGTGTCGCCCACACCATTTTGTCCACCTCTTCCGAGATAGACGATGTGACAGCGCTGTTGCCGATGTTGGCGTTAATTTTCACAAGGAAATTACGGCCAATAATCATTGGTTCGCTTTCCGGGTGATTTACGTTGTTAACGAGCACAGCGCGGCCGCGTGCGATTTCATCACGGACAAATTCAGCGGTGATATAATCAGGGATTTCTGCACCAAAGCTTTCACCGTCCCGCTCCAGTTTTTCGGCTTGCGCCTTGCGGCCAATGTTTTCGCGAACAGCGACAAATTCCATTTCAGGTGTGATGATGCCTTTACGTGCATAGTGCAGTTGGGTCACGTTCATGCCTTCTTTGGCACGCAATGGCTGCTTTTTCACTGGGAATTCAGGCGCCAGGTATTTCTCACCAGTATTGCCGTTGTCTTCAGGCTTAATTTCACGGCCTTCGTAGCGTTCAACATCACCCCGCTCCAAAATCCATTCACGGCGCAGTTCAGGCAAGCCTTCATAAATATCAATTTTAGCACTTGGTTCTGAATATGGGCCAGAGGTGTCATACACACGCACCGGTACTTCGTTCGCAGAAGGATGTAGGTGGATTTCCCGCATTGGTACGCGCACATTGTCCATGTTTTCGGACTTCACATATATTTTTTTGGACCCTGGCAGTGCACCAGTGGTGATTTTAAACTCAGTATTTGGATTATCGGGCATGATAGTGGCTCCTGTCCCTACGCTGGCGTCAACCAGATCAGGTTCGAAGGGTCTTTGACGCGGCAATGCCGTGTCAAACTCTCAGCCATTGTTTGCGGAATTGCAAACTGGCTCCCCTCGGAACGGTTAAATTGAAGACGACAGACTAAGCCCAGACCCGAGCGGGCGCAAGCTGTTTCGAATGATAAATAACGCTCCTAAAGGCTGCCGCCTTGAACAACTTTCTGTGAACAGAACAAGGCCATATTTTAGATGTTATCTGGTTAAACCATTATAAGAAATATGCTTTCCCGTGTTTATCACAATAGTGATCTGTCGCTATGTCCAAAGTTGATGTTGTGGGCCATCAAGCCAAGGCATAGCCTATTAATGTGAGCTTATAATATTACAGTAGAGGGAGAGACATCATGAACCACCAGAGTTATAACAGAGTGAAAACCGCACTTATTACCGGCGCAGCTTGCCTGACCATGGGCTTTGCGGCAGTTGCTGATGGCCACGTTGCCAAAATCATCGAAAAACTGGACCGCCCAGAGGCAGAAGTTGCTCGCGATGCAGGGCGCAAACCTGCTGAAGTGATGGAGTTTTTGGGCGTTAAGCCCGGCATGACCATATGGGATCATGCATCATCAAGCGGATACTACAGCGCACTGTTTGCTGGCGTTGTTGGACCTGAAGGCAAGGTGTATGCACAAAACAGCGAACGTGGCTGGGAGCGCGGAAAAGCAACTCTTGAACCACGCTATGCAGCAATGCCGAATGTGGAAGCATTTGTTGGCCAGATCACTGATTTTGATGGCCCAGATGCCAGTGTAGACATGCTGTTTACCGGGTTGATCTATCACCATATGCACTATAACGAGAACACAGGCGATGCGACACCGGATGCCTCCAAGGAATTCTATGCAAAAGCAATGTCTATGCTGAAACCTGGCGGGACTTATGTGATCATTGAACACCAAGCACCAGACGGCACACCGCGTGCTCAAAGTGCTGCATGGCACCGCGCATCACTTGCTAACGCAATAGCTGACCTAACAGCTGCAGGCTTTGAATATGTTGGAAATTCTAATGTGCTCGCTAATCCTGATGACCCGCAGAACATCCATTTCCGTGAGTTAACAAGTGGCCGTGACACAAGCCAGCGGATGGTGGCTAAATTCCGTAAGCCGCGATAAGAAAACGGCTTTGAACATTCAGATCAAGGGCTGCAGATAGAATTCTGCGGCCCTTTTTTTACCAATATTACTGACCGCAGCGCAGGTTGGAAGGAACAGCAACATCAAGGTTTTTAGGGTTGGGTAAATTTAGGCCATTCATCAACGCCACGTAATCCTGAACATTTGATACCTGCAGGCGCGGATTATGTATCTTTTCTGCACCAATGGTGCTGCTGGTACGCCCCTTATAATCATGCCCCGGATAGACGATGGTATCATCAGGCAAGACAAGAAGCTTTTTTGTTAAGCTGTAATATTGAGCCTCTGGGTCGCCATTTTGAAAATCAGTGCGTCCAGTACCGCCAATCAATAAGGTATCACCTGTAAAAACCATTGTTTTATCTTTATTTTCAATCATATAGCAGCAGCTTTCAGCTGTATGGCCTGGTGTTTCGATCGTTTTCAGGCGCTGGGCACCAAAATGCAGACTGTCACCATCCTTCAGCATAATGTCTGCACATGTTACGGGCGCATGTTGTCCGATTGCCAACTGAGCGCCAAACCGTTTTTTTAAAGCAGAAGCCGCCGTTACATGGTCTGCATGAACATGTGTTTCAATTGAATACAAAAGAGCAAGATCGTGACTATCCAGAAAACTCACATATTGATCATACTGCGTAATAACAGGATCAATAATAAGCGCTTCCTGCGCCTCGAGGTCAGCTACTATGTATGTGTAGCTATCCGTTTCAGGGTCACGCACTTGTTGAATTAGCATGAAAAACTCCGTATACAAAAAATATGCGGAGTAAATACTATATTCAGAGATGAATGAATACAATTAAACTAGCTGTAAAGATTAATTGAGAAATTACCTAAGCACAATATAGCCTCTATCGCTGATTGTCCGGATACCAAATTTGGAAGTCACGGTAATCAAGCGTAAATTCTCTGCTTGTCATCACATCTGCGCCCAATATCAACAGCAATGCATCACCAGAACTCGCGTTATCGCTTACGTTTAGTTTTGATGTAACAACCTCAATATCACCTAGTGCCCAACCACCAATTTTAAAATCTGGCAACAATTGTGTGGGTATAACAGTTGTAGTGGCATTGATGCCTGTCATAACATCAGCAAAACCACCGCGCTTCTTACGGGCAGGCAAGCCCTGCTTCAACGCACTGTATGCCTTCAAATCCAGCATTGAATGGCTAACACTGGACGCAAACAACACATCAAGCATCACACCCATGTATTCAACCTGAACAATGATGCCGCCGTACCGGTTATTGCGCCCATTGATAATATGCCATCCTTGAGAAGCAAAATTACCAGCATGAGCGTGCAGGCCAACAATTTGCGATGCCGGATTAATATGAACCAGCTGTTCACCAAATGCATCGAAACCAATGACGCCTGCCACCGCCGACTTCTCATTAAAAATAGTGACATAGCGATCAAGAATTGGGCGATTAGCTAACGTCATCTTCGGTAAGCCACCCATTGGAAGCTTTACCTCACCTGTAATAGAGAATTCCTCCAGAACCGATCGCCGGAAGCGCTTTATGTTTAGCGCATCTAAGTTACCGTCCCTGACCCCAATTCGCCGCGACGATGTAGCAAGCAAGTAGTTATAAACTTGGTCGCCAAAGTGAACCGGTACAAGAATTCGCCCATGTTCATCCTTCTTGTAAGTTACATCGGCAGCAAAAGCGTTTGCAAAACTCAGAACAGCAACACAAAAACCAAATACAATAATACGGAAACCTACAAACACTTATACGGCCTTTCGCAACGCATCATATGTTTCAAAACCAAGCTTAGGCGTGATAATTTCCGACCAACGAGCATCAAGCATATTGATCGTCTCAGCGCTAAGGCCCTGTTTGGCGCTGCCAACATGACCGATGCTCACTTTCGTAGCGCCAACATCTTTTGGTAAGCCAAGTGCAGTGTTTCGCGCCTGCGGAACGAGATGATCATCAAACTGCGGCTCATGATCCTTCATGAACTTAAAAGAAGCCTGCTTGATCGCAATTTCCGCAGTATCCGGGCAGTTAATAAAATTTGCTATTTTACCGACCACTGACTGCAAGTCAGCTTTCATATCTTCAAAGCTGGTGACTAACACATTTTCATGGTCTTTTACTTGCCACCAACTGAGCAAATATGCCCAATAGCTACCATAAAGATAATCGCCTAGAAAAACTTCCTGAACAAACTCATCAACGGAAACCGTACCGGGTTCAATCAGCCAGCCGTTCATGAAATTATAAAACGAGAGCGCCACATCCTTAGGGTCACGCATAACCCATATATAACGCGCACCTTTGGGCACAGTGTCATACGTGTGATGCACCTTGAAGGCGCGAAAGGCACCTTTTTGCGGCGCGTTTAAGTCAATGCCTAAATCATATGCCATTTCTATCCACGGAACAGCCTCAGTAATTTCACCGAAGTCCATATCACCGTTTGTGCGTAAGCCGTGCACTATTTGCTGCATCCAAGTGGTGCCGCATTTAGGAAATGTAGCGATAATTACATCTGAGGGTCTTGGCACAAATGTATCGGCGTAAGCATGACCAGCCTCACTAACGAACTTTGGCCGCTTCTCAAGATATTCATCAACGCTTGTTGCACGTCTTAGTTCTTTCATCATTTTTCCAATAAAAAACCGCCCAGCACCAAAAGTACTGAGCGGTTCTGAATTTGTCTAGCAGCCAATCCTAAACAGGATCGGCGCTGAAGATTAGCGTGAGTAAAACTCGACAACCAGATTAGGTTCCATAATCACAGCGTACGGAACTTCGTCCAGTGTTGGAACACGTACATATGTTGCCTTGAAACCATCAACGCTGATGTACTCAGGGTGTTCACGCTCTGGGCTTTGACCTGCTTCGATAACCATTGGAATAGCACGTGATTTTTCGCGCACTTCAACAACGTCACCAGCTTTTAGTAGGCGTGAAGGAATATTACAACGCTTGCCGTTTACAAGAACGTGGCCGTGGTTCACGAACTGACGTGCACCAAATACAGTCGGTACAAACTTGGAACGGTAAACAACCGCATCCAAACGACATTCTAGAATACCGATCAAGTTTTCACCAGTATCACCTTTGCGGCGATCAGCTTCTGCATAATAACGGCGGAATTGTTTTTCAGTGATGTTACCGTAGTAACCTTTCAGTTTTTGCTTAGCGCGTAACTGAATACCAAAATCAGACAGTTTACCTTTACGGCGCTGACCATGTTGGCCTGGGCCATAGTCACGGTTATTCACTGGGGACTTGGCGCGGCCCCAAATGTTTTCGCCCATACGGCGGTCGATCTTGTATTTCGCTTGAATACGCTTGGACATGCGAATCGCTCCTTTTAAGCTGGCGCCACGAGCGTGTGCGGTCCGTAGTCAGTGCACTGTGTTGCTCGCGCGGACAGAAGCGTTATTGCCCTGTCCATTCATTAATGATGCGGGATTTATAGGTGCCGGATGCGAAAGTCAAACGAATTATGCAAGATAATCCACATTAAAACGCAGCAAACTGGGGTTTAATGAAGTTTTTATTGGCTTTCACTGTCAAGGGCTGCAATAGCCTGCTTAACAGTAATATTATCAGGGTTAATCAACAGCGCAGCCTCAAAGCTGCTGCGCGCGCGAACATTATCACCATTGCCGAGCAAAACCTCACCCAAAACCTGATGAAATCTATCGTCTTTCTGGTTCAATGCCACCAAACCCTCAAGCCATGCCACGATGTTATCGTGCTCAATATGGCTTTGCCTATACAGTTCCAGATAAACCACAAGCGCATGAAAATTATCAGGCTGTTCAACAAGCGCACTATTAAGCTCTCGCTTGGCTAATTCATAATTCCCTAGTTGCTGTGCCAACCTGCCCTCAGCAAGGTGCAATCGCGCACGCAACTTCTGACGTTCCAACCCCATTGCATTGAATGTGGCTGCTATCGCATTAATTGTTTCTGGCTTCCAGGAAGCTTCGGAATTTTTCTGGTCTTTAGGACTCGGCGTCTCCAACTTTAAGCCATAAGCCTCGCGCAAGTACTTTATACCATCAGCAAATTCTACTGCCCGCCCATCAACAACAGCTGTATCAATCTTGAAGCGCTCACCAGGAATGCCCGTGAAATCAAGGTGTGAGGCACGCATCGGATTCCAGCGCCCGTCTTCATATGCCGGGAATTGCCGATTGATTGAGTCTGCAATCAAAAACGCTTCATGGCTCAGACTTTGGTTTTCACTATATACTTCCATACGGGAAAGAAGTGCATCAGAGATACCTACCGCTTCAGCAAAATCAGCAACTGCGTCACCATTTTTCAAGTATCTTCTATCAAATTCGCGCACATCCATATTCTCAACACCAA
The DNA here is from genome assembly GCF_025574485.1 of Kordiimonas aquimaris. GTDB lineage: Bacteria > Pseudomonadota > Alphaproteobacteria > Sphingomonadales > Kordiimonadaceae > Kordiimonas > Kordiimonas aquimaris. The sequence continues at coordinate 579,048 of NZ_JAOBPO010000003.1, forward strand.
ATGCATTTGCAAATTTCTTCGATACGTTCGGCGCATAAAACTTGTAGTCGGCATAATTATCCTCAACAGGAATGCCAACTTTTACACGCTGTTGATACGAAGACGTTATTTGACTGAGAGGATGACGAATATAATAGATGACTTTCACTTCCTCAGCGAACTGCTTGAGGTAAGTAAAAAGCTCATGACAGGCTGCTTTGGATGTGCTCGGGAAGAACTCTGACGACAAAATCAAGTTCTCACACTTGCTTTCTCTGGCATCCTGCTCAAAACGTGTCATCTCAGCTTTGTGATATTCATCAATCACAGCACGCGTAAGCCGGCCTCTCTTTTTATGAAAAATCATTTCCTCAGGATTATCCCTGAAGCGAGAAGCCAGAAAAACATGGTTAGACGCATTTGCTGGATAGAAGAAACCGGCTTCTTTAAGATGTGCCCGGTTATTGAACAACGTATACTGAATGCTCGACGTACCCGTCTTGGGAGCACCGATATGCAAAAAGCATGTCTTGAATAAAGTCATTCAATATATTCCGTCTTATAACCAAGTATGGACGACTGGTTAGAGTTTATAATGTCGCCATCAACGATGTCGCTAGCCAATATATTAGAAGAAATTCAGCATAAAAGGCACACAATCAATCTGTATTGGGTTTGTTAAATTCCAGATACGCCATAACAGCCGAGTAACTGGAAACACAATAGGGCACCATGTAGGTTAATATAACTTTCAAAACATCAAAAGGCGCATCTCCCGAAACGGCCTCCCATTGATTGATAGTCACAAGAACGGTGCCTACAATCAACCCGACACGTGTAGCTCGACGTACAGTTGCGCGCGCAGTCAACAGCTCCCATACGGATGGATCATGATCACCTTTATCCACGGAAACGCCTGATCAAGCTTGATGTGTCATTACGATTGCCGCCCATGTTTTGGACATCGCCGTAGAATTGGTCCACCAACGCTGTCACAGGCAGTGAAACGCCGAGACTTTTTGCCTCATTTAAAACGATATCCAAATCCTTACGCATCCAGTCGACAGCAAACCCAAAATCAAAACTACCGTCAATCATTGTGACAGCACGATTGTCCATTTGCCAGCTTTGTGCTGCTCCTTTGCTGATCACATCAACAACGGCGTTAGCGTCTAACCCTGCCTCCATCGCAAAATGGAGCGCTTCTGCTAACCCTTGCACAACTCCCGCAATGCAAATCTGGTTAACCATCTTGGTTTGCTGACCAGACCCTACTTCACCAAGCAATTTGATAGATTTTGCATATGCATTAATAATGGGTTCAACAGCATCAAAATAGCGGGGTTCACCGCCGCACATAACCGTCAAAGCACCATTAACCGCACCGGCTTCTCCACCCGAAACTGGCGCATCAACAAACCCAATGTTATGTTTTGCGGCAGCAGATGCCATGCTCCGCGCACACTCTGCAGAGGCCGTGGTATGATCAACAAAAATACTACCGCTTTTCATTGCAGCAAACGCGCCTTCATCACCGACACAAACTTCGGCAACATCTTTGTCTGCGCCCACACAAGCAAAAACAACGTCTGCATCAGCTACTGCCCCAGCCGGCGTTGGCGCAGCAAACAATTCAACGCCATCACATTCTGAATACTGCTCAATCCACTGTTCGGCTTTAGTAATGGTTCGGTTGTAAACGCTGACATTATGTCCCGCTTGCGCCAAATGTCCCGCCATGGGGTATCCCATGACACCCAAACCAAGAAATGCAACATTTGCCATAACAACCTCCACCAATTCCACGTACGCCCAAAAACATCAATAACGATTGGCTCTGATCACTAAGCGAGGCCTGTCATCTTGTCCAGCAAGGATATGAAAAGAGTTGCAAGTAACGCTTAAAATTTTGCCTTTACACCAAACAAATCTTTCGCTTCCAGTTCCCAGCGTTTGTCGGCAACCACACGAAATTTCAAGCTATTTGTTTTCCACATTTCAAGTTTGGTTTGATTTTCAAACAAGAACAATTTCCCGTCTTCTACCGCAAAGGCCGATGGGTCAGCTTGCACCCGCAGGTGTTCAGCCATGGCAAAAGCACAGTGTCCTGCATATTGCGGTGCGTATTTTTTAGGGTTCTCGGCAAACCGGCTCCGGCTTTCCAATGTTACAAAGTGATAAACTTGCCCTTCATAGGTATAGCTGATCGATGTATCACCTTGCCTTGGCACGCCGCCTGCGAAATATAGTGTTGGGTCAAATCCACCCATGGCGATTTCCACAATGTCGCGGTGATTATCAGAAACCGTTTCAAAATTCACATTTTCAGCAATTAGAGCCGCATCTACACCGCTGATGTCCCGGGCTAAAGCTGGGGACATTATAGAAGTAGCAAGCCCGACCAGCGCAAAACCTTTTGCAATTTCTCTTTTCATGATTCCATTCCTTTATCTGATTTAATTAAACCTTAGAGCAAGAAGCAAAGAAATGGTGTCACGTCCCATAACTAAAGGGTGACGGTGACGTTACTGACTAGACGCATCAGTCCAGAAAAGGTATCCATCATTCAGGTTAATACTGAAAAAGCGGCTGTATTGTTGATATTGAGACAATCACGAACAAGTTAGGGATATTATGCGCACTATCAAATTCTGGTTAATTTTCATTGGCTCATTACTATTGACGTTTGCAATCATAGCTTTCGGCTGGATGAAAAGTAGCCTCCCCGAGATTGATGGTACATTCTACCTTGATGGCCCAAGTGCAGAAATAATTGTTGCCCGGGATCAGCGCGGTGTCCCTCATATAGATGCAGCCAATGAGCAAGACTTGGCATTTGCAGCTGGCTATGTTCATGCTCAGGACCGCTTGTGGCAAATGGAAATGAATCGCCGCATTGGTCACGGACGTGTTGCAGAAGTTTTAGGTGAAGCCGGGCTTGGATTTGACCGCTATTTTAGGACACTTGGTTTTACGCACCGTGCCCAAAGCGCCCTTGATCATCTACCCGCTGATGTAACGGACAACCTTGAGAAATACGCTGACGGTGTAAATGCTTATTTAAATGAGCATAAAGGCGCATTACCGCCAGAATTTCTGCTAACAGGCATTACACCTGAACCATGGAAAACAATAGACACACTAGTCTGGCAAAAGATGATGTGGCTGGATCTCTCAGGTAACGCGCGCCAAGAACTAGCTCGCGCACGCTTACTCACGAAACTAACTCCGGCGCAAGTCGCGAGCATATATGCACCTTACCCGGGCGACAGCGCGCTACCTCTGCCGGAACTAAAAGACATATTTTCCGCCAGCCCTATCGCTGCCGCCGCTTTGGCAATGGGTCCTGAAAAACCTGCTGGTTATGGCTCCAACAATTGGGTTGTTGACGGCACTCATACAGAAAGTGGCATGCCGCTACTGGCAAATGACCCTCACCTTGGCCTTACAACACCTTCAATCTGGTACTTGATGCGCCTACATAATCGCTCAAACGGTGAAAATGTTGTTGGTGTGACTTTCCCTGGGTCACCCTCGATTGTATTGGGGCGTAATGATAAGATTTCTTGGGGCTTTACCAATACCGCGCCTGATATCATGGACCTTTACATTGAAAAAGTGGTCGGTGAAGACAGCTATCTTACGCCAACGGGGACAGCACGATTCAAAACCAGAACTGAAACAATTCTTATTCGCGGCGGCGCCCGAGAAGAACTGGTCGTGCGAGAGACTCGCCATGGTCCCGTTGTTTCTGACATATACACAGGCTCTAAAGACATCCTGGACGACGATCATGTTATTGCATTGCAGTGGACGGCGCTAATGGACCGTGATGATGGTGTCGTTGGTTTGCAAAAATTAGGTGCAGCAATAGATTTTGCATCGTTTCAAGCAGCCGGCAGTTTTTATGCAGGCCCACAGCAAAATATGATTTATGCAGATACCGACGGTAATATTGGTTATTATGCACCGGGTATGGTGCCTGTGCGTCATCCTGATAACCAAATTGGCGGGCGTCTACCCTCGCCAGGTTGGGATGCAACATATGACTGGCAAGGTTTCATCCCTTACAATGAATTACCAACACGTTTTAACCCTGATGGCGGCGTGATCGCGACAGCTAACGAGAAGATTGTCGACGACAATTATCCTCATTTTATCACAGGTGATTGGGCTTTACCTTATCGTGGCAACCGCATTCGTCATCAACTAGCAAGTGTTGAGAAACATACGTTAGGTACTTTCGGTGAACTACACAGCGATGTCGTTTCCGATATGGCTCGAGATATTATGCCCTGGCTTTTAAGTGCCGTTCAAGACAGCACGCACAAAACCATGCTCGCAGACTGGAATGGCGCAATGAATGCAGACGCGGCGGAGCCATTGATTTTTTACACATGGATTCGCCATTATCAGAAACTATTGGTGAGTGACGAATTAGGTGATCTTTATTCAAACTACACTGGTCACAGGCCTCGGTTAGTCAAATCATCACTTTACTGGTCACAAACCAAGGGAGAAAACAACGATGACTGGAACACGGGCTATTATGCTCTACCGGTGTTAGATCAAGATATCTCTCTAAGTTGGTGTGATGATGTGACAACTAATGACAGTTCAGAAACATGTACTGAGCTGGCTAATCAGGCAATGAACACGGCCATTGCTGAACTGAGTACGCGCTACGGAAACGACGCTAATGCATGGCAATGGGGTGCAGAGCACCTGCTGTTCCAAAGCCACCGTCCAATGAGCCAGATACCCGGCATGAAAGGTATTTATGAACTTGCTGCTCCTGTACCAGGGGGGCGTTTCACCGTTAATGTAGGCGGCGTCAGTCAAAACCCTAATACAATGAACCATTCAACTTATGGCCCAAGTTACCGTGGTATTTTCGATATGTCCGACCCAGACAAGTCTCTTTATGTTCAACCTACTGGTCAATCAGGTAATCCGTTTTCCGATCACTACGGCGACATGTTCCAGACATGGCTTGATGTTGATTACTTTACTATTCCGACAGCAACCACTGTACCTGAAAATGTGACGGCCATTATGACATTACGGCCCCGAAATGAATGAGGTAACGCTTATTTCATTATGAAACCGGTATAAACACCGACAATTTCAACTACTTGTTAACCTTCTCGGGCGATAAATAATCACCCGAAATCAAACGAGTATACACATTGGCTGGCGACGACGAAAAACCTAGACCGATTATCAAAAAGATAAAGAAGGTCGAAGGAGGTGGACACCATGGTGGCGCCTGGAAAGTTGCCTATGCTGATTTTGCAACTGCAATGATGGCATTTTTCATGCTTTTATGGCTGTTGAATGTTGCACCGCCAGAAACTCTTGCTGGTCTTGCTGATTACTTTGCGCCAACAACAGCGGCAGTCTCAGGGCGTTCAGGTGTTGATGCTATCAATGCGCCAACCGAAGACTCCGTTGGCTCAAACCCCTCACCTGCTGTGCTTATCTCCAATCCCGGCCCTCCGCAATCTGGACCGACAAGCGGCGACAATGAAGGCGCCGACAGCGAGGGTGGTGGTGACCCTACTATTCAGGATGTAATTGCAGAAGCTAACCGTATTCGAGAGCAAGAGGATGTTGCTTTTGAGCAAATGCAGGAAAGACTAAGACTTGCTATCCAGCAATCTCCAACGCTTTCGGAACTGCAGGACCAGTTAATACTGGAAGTAACAGAAGACGGCATGAAAATTCAACTTCATGACAAAGATCGCCGCGCCATGTTCAGAAAAGGCTCAGACGAATTATACAATTATGCGCGTGATCTCTTATCTGAAATTGGCCGCTCTGTTCAAGACCTCCCTAACCGCATCACTATTCAGGGTCATACTGATGGTGGCTCATTCACCGGTTCAAATGGAAGTACAAACTGGGAGTTGAGCGCAGACCGCGCCAATTCAGCACGCCGTGTATTAGATACATCTGGCGTCACAGAAGATCGTTTCTTTGAAGTTATCGGCAAAGCAGGTACCGACCCGCTATATCCTGATCAACCAACACGCACTGAAAACCGCCGTATTACAATTCTTGTTTTACGCGAAGCACCTGTTGTGCCACCTAACCTCACAGGCGGCAACTAGCCTTATTGCCCTCCTAACCATTCAATACTTATTCAATGTATAAATGAACTTCTGCCAAGTTGTATCTGCAAATGATTGTGACTTGCCCATCGTTTGTCCTTGTTCAACATGAAGTCTCTCGTTAAAAATAATGCCTACACACTGTTGATGGAGCATTGTTGCTGTGGAGATCATTGAGCCTACGATTCAAATGTGGCTAACATTCGCAATCGTCGTTGGTGCTATTGCAGCTTATTCGTACGATCGAATTCCTCTTGAGCTATCATCAATAGCAACTGTTGCTATCCTATTGATCTTATTCGAATTCATGCCGCTTCACGGCGAAGACGGATCGAAAATAATAGGTGTACGTGACATCCTGATGGGGTTTGCTGACCCATCCCTAATCACTATCATGGCGCTACTGGTGGTTGGGCAAGGCCTCGTACAAACAGGTGCGCTTAATGGCCCCGCACAGATGTTGGTAGGTTGGGGGCAAAATCACCCCAACACAGTATTAACTGTCAGTTTTCTTGTTGTGATGCTGATATCAGGTATTATGAATAATACACCTGTTGTTGTTATATTTATCCCTATTCTTGCCTCACTTGCAGACAAGCTTGGTAAACCACCAGGCCAAGTCATGATGCCACTAAGCTTTGCAGCAATTCTAGGCGGCAACATGACAAAAATTGGTTCCAGCACAAACCTACTTGCTGCAGGCGCTTATGAACAGGTTAACGGCGGTACCATTAACTTCTTTGACTTTACTATACCCGGCGCAGCGCTTGCCGTTGTTGGCTTCTTTTATGTAATCTTCGTTGCCCCACGCCTATTGGAGGACCGTGCAGGCATCGCCAAACGCGTAGCAGGAAGCAACGGCAAACAGTTTTTGTTCCAAATGGAGTTGTCATACGACAACGGCATGGTCGGCCAAACGGCAATTGCAGGCATGTTCCCCGGATTAAAAGATGTAACGGTGCGAATGATCCAACGCGGCCATCAAAAACTATTACCGCCTTATGATGACGTAACACTTCAAGTCGGCGACATCGTGATGGTCGCTGCAACACGCAATGTTATGACGGATATTCTGAATGCTTCACCAGATGTGGTTGCAGATGCAGAGGGTGATGATACTAATGATGAACAAGCAGGAAAACGCCGGATTCTGGCAGAAGCCGTTATAGCACCTGCCTCGCGCCTTGATGGACGCACACTGTCTCAATCAGGTTTCCGGGCGGAAACAGGCTGTTCCGTTCTCGGCGTACAACGTCGCAGCCGGATGATCCGTGCCGCTATATCACAGTTACGCATGGAAGCTGGCGACGTGTTGCTGCTAATGGGCGCAAGAGACAACATTCTTGATCTTCGATCTAATCAAGATGTGCTGCTAATGGAATCATCAGCAACTGATGTACCAATGAAAGAATTTGCAGTTCGCGCACTCATGGTTTTTGTCGGCGTTGTATTCACAGCAGCACTTGAAATCATGCCTATCACGGTATCGGCCCTTCTAGGCGCTACTATGATGATGGTACTGCGCTGTTTGAATGTACGGCAAGCGAGCCGCGCTATTGATCGTCGGGTATTTACTATCGTTGGCGCTGCCCTTGCTCTCGGCACGGCAATGCAAGGTACAGGTGGTGCTGAATGGCTTGCTCAGACAGCAATGAACCAAATGATGGGGGCACCCATATGGATGATCTTGTCCGGTTTCTTTATCCTGGTGGCATTACTGACCAATGTGTTGTCAAACAACGCAACGGCAGTGTTGTTCACGCCAATTGCGGTATCAGTTGCCCATACACTTGAGGCACCAACTATGCCATTCTTGCTTGCTGTTATCTTCGGTGCGAACTGTAGCTTTGCAACACCGATGAGCTATCAGACCAACCTGCTTGTCATGGCCCCAGGGCATTATAGTTTCTCTGATTTCATGAAAGTTGGAACACCCCTTATTTTCATTATGTGGATTGTATTTACGTTATTTGTTCCATGGTATTATGGGTTATTGTAATGCATAAAACCATCGTATTCATTTTACAAACTCACAAGCTGGTCCGTTATGACTAATCAGAACTTACAGTTTCCCAAGTTCTACGTTACTGCATCCGCAGCGTGTCCTTACTTGGACGGTGAAGAGGAACGCAAAGTTTTCACCGAACTCCAAGGGCCGGATGCAAACGCTCTCAATGAAGCACTTGGCAAGGTGGGTTTCCGGCGTAGCCAGAATGTTGTGTATAGACCAGCATGCGAAGCATGTGCCGAGTGCGTATCGGTGCGAGTTGATGCGCTTGCACACACACCGAGCAAATCAATTAAACGTATTGCACGTGCAAATGCCGACATTCAGTCAGAAATACGCCCGCCTATAGCAACTCAGGAACAATACGATCTGCTTTCGCGTTATTTGAATACACGACACTCTGATGGCTCAATGGCAGACATGACGTTTGAAGAATATAAAGACATGGTCGAGGCAAGCCCCGTTCAGACCATAACTATTGAATACAGGCGTGCTTTTAACGCAGAACTGATGGCAGTAGCACTAACTGATGAACTGTCCGACGGCTTTTCGATGGTATATAGCTTCTTTAACCCGGACGAGCCAAAGCGCTCTTTTGGCACGTACCTCATACATGATCACATTAACCGAGCTCAGTTAGCGAATCAGCAATATATCTATCTAGGATATTTTGTCGAAGGCAGTACGAAAATGAACTATAAATCACGCTTCAAGCCACTTGAGCGGCTCGGGCCAAATGGTTGGTATCCATTTGATGCACATTCACAATCAGTTTAGGCACGTTTGAACGCTCTTTGCTTGCTCTGTATTGATCTCACCTTATACTGCGCACAGTTTCGAATGGTCACTGATATCAGGTAACATTCTGAAATTTCTGTTAGCAAGTGGGGCTAACACAGATTAAATATAATTTTGCGAATATAATCCGGGGGCATGCGCGTGACAAAAAAAGTCACTAAAACAGCAAAAAGCGAAAAATCGACTGATGCTGGTGATAACAAAGCAATTAATCGTCGGCATTTGCTGCGCGGTGTAGGTGCAGTTGGCGCAGCAACCGCATTAGCGGCTTGCAGTGGCGGCACAGACACGGCAAATACCGGCACAGTGGACACTTCTGGTTTAAAACAACGACGTCTCAAAATGGTAACAGCGTGGCCTAAAAATTTCCCAGGCCTCGGCACCGGAGCTGAGCGTATTGCACGCAGAATTGAAGCGCTCTCAGGTGGAGCCATGTCTGTAAAATTATATGCAGCAAATGAACTTGTTTCAGGCCTCGAAGCTTTCGATGCCGTATCACAAGGCAAGGCAGACTTTTACCACGGCGCAGAATATTATTGGCAAGGCAAATCACCCGCCTTCAATTTCTTCGCAGCTGTTCCAATGGGCATGACTGCCGCGGAAATTACCGGATGGATACGTTACGGCGGAGGCCAAGAACTATGGGACGAGCTGTCTGCTGGTTTTAACGTTAAGCCATTCCTCGGCGGCAATTCCGGTACACAAATGGGTGGATGGTTCGCAAAAGAGATTAATACTGTTGAAGACTTTCAGGGGCTGCGTATTCGCATGCCTGGCCTCGGCGGTGAAGTTTTGAAACGTTTGGGTGCATCGCCTGTCACAAAAGCTGGCGGCGAAATATTCCAGGCCTTAAGTCAGGGCAACATTGACGCAACAGAATGGGTCGGGCCATGGAATGATCTCGCTTTTGGGTTTTATTCCATAGTCAAAAATTATTATTACCCCGGCATCCACGAGCCCGGCACTGCCATTGCACTCGGCATGAACCTAGATCTATGGAATGATTTTAACGAGCATGAGCGTACAATCATTGAAACAGCATCAGCTGCCGAGAATGATATCATGTTGGCAGAATTTAATTCAAATAATGCACGCGCACTCGACACACTCATCAATGAACATGATGTTATATTGCGGCGCTTTAGTGATGAGATACTAATTGAGCTCGGACGGATATCAGCAGAAGTTGTCGCTGAAACGGCCGATCATGATGACCTTACACGCCGCATTTACGATAGCTATATCAAAGCGCGAATAGAAGGTATTCGTTGGGGGGCTCTTGCTGAGCAAGGCTATATGAATGCGCGTCAGCTCTCTGAAGGCTGATCAAGTCTATGATTGATACAATTATCAAGCGGCTTGACTATTTCGCTGAAACCAGTGGGAAAGTACTTTCAGTGTTACCGCTAGCTCTCGTGCTAGTTCAATTTACCGTTGTGTTGCTTGTTTATGTGTTCAATGTCGGCAGCATTCAATTGCAGGAAAGCTTGCAATACATCAATGCGATGATGTTTCTCGGTGGAGCTGGCTATACTGCCCTTAAAGATGAGCATGTTCGCGTCGACATATTTTACACGCGCTTCAGCGAAATAGGAAAATCATGGGTCAATTTCCTTGGCACCCTGTTTTTGCTTATCCCCTTTCTTATTTTATTCTGGTCAGCGACTTTGCCTTATGTCCTTGAAAGCTGGGCGATAAAAGAAACCAGTGTTGAGTCAAGCGGCCTACCCTTCATTTATATTTTAAAAACTACACTCTTATTATTTGCGCTGACTATGTCACTGCATGCAGCGACTGATCTTTTGCGCACCGGTAAACAGCTGTTTGGAAAACAACAAACCAACAAGGCAGAAGCTTAATGGATATGTCAGTTATCATAACAATATCCATGTTTACGGTTCTTGTTGGTTTATTGCTAACAGGATTTCCTGTTGCATTTACATTAGCGGGCACAGGCCTATTATTTGGTGGCATTGGTTACGCCATTGATGTGCTTGACCCTAGTTTTCTGGAGATATTGCCCAATCGTCTTTTTGGAAACGTTGTTAGAAACGAGCTTTTGTTCGCAGTACCCCTGTTTGTCGCCATGGGTGTAATGCTAGAAAAATCTAACGTTGCTGAAGAACTGCTGGAAAGCATGGGTAAACTGTTTGGCACAATGAGAGGTGGTCTGGGTATTTCGGTAACCATTGTCGGCGCATTACTGGCAGCCTCCACCGGAATTGTTGGTGCCACCGTCGTTACTATGGGCTTGTTATCATTACCAACAATGATGCGCCGTGGCTACAGCACGTCGCTTGCCACCGGATCCATTGCTGCAGCCGGCACACTCGGTCAAATAATTCCGCCTTCAATCGTGCTTATTTTACTCGCCGATGTAATGTCTAACGCATGGCAGCAAGCTCAACTTAATGCAGGCCTGTTTTCGCCCATACCGATGAGTGCTGGCGAACTGTTTGCCGGAGCACTGATACCTGGTCTTATGCTCGTTGGCATGTACATTCTATATCAAATTGCCATGGCTATTCTAAGGCCAGAGAGCTGCCCGGCAATACCGATTGATGAAGCAGAAAGAACAAAAGGGTTTTATAAACGCTTGTTCTTTGCGTTATTACCACCCCTTGTACTGATTATTGCAGTTCTTGGCTCCATTCTCACTGGCATTGCAACACCAACGGAAGCAGCCTCTGTTGGTGCTGTTGGCGCAATTCTACTTGGTGCGGCTCGCATGGGTCAAACGATGCAGCGTGTCGTCATTGTTACACTCGTGTCAGTTTTGGCGATGCTGCTGATCTCAACCAATTTCGACTTGCGCATGACGCGCGAAGTAATACCGACCTCCGATACATTTGCCTTTTGGGTTGCTATAATATTAGCGGTGTTCTTCGCTGCCGGCCTTATTACTGCACTTTGGAAGACCCATAAATCAGGTGTTCTTTCTGAAGTTATGCGTTCAACTGTACGTATCTCCACAATGATTTACGCCATCCTTATCGGTGCCTCATTATTTTCTTTGGTGTTTCGCGGCGTTGGTGGTGACGATATTATCGAAGGAATGCTCCACAGCCTTCCCGGTGGTCAGTTCACAGCCATTCTTCTTGTAATGATTTTAATGTTTGTGCTCGGTTTCTTTCTTGATTTTATTGAAATCACTTTTGTCGTTGTGCCTGTTGTAGCCCCCGCACTGTTGGCTATGGATGGAACTTACGGCCCAATCTGGCTGGGCGTTCTGATGGCAATGAACCTACAAACCAGTTTCCTGACACCACCTTTTGGCTTTGCCTTGTTTTATCTACGCGGTGTTGTTCCAGAACACATTCCAACCACAGCAATATACAAAGGTGTTATTCCATTTGTAATTATACAAACCCTTGCTTTGCTGCTGATAGCAACTGTTCCTGAATTGGTTACATGGCTACCGTCACAGTTATTCAAATAGGAAATAATATATATATCAAAGGGTTATTATGAATTTATAATTTCTTGATAAAGTCTTTATATAAAGTTGAGCTCACAATCCTTGCAGCAAATTGAACCGTGTTTATATGCTGTAGCCATGACAAAAAAACAGCAAAACACAAAACCACGCAAACGGGTTTACCGCCGGATATTATTCACCTTTGGGTTCGTTCTCATGGTACCCGCCATTGCGGTCACATACATGATCAACCGATCATCATCTCCAATCATTCAGGGTTGGCAAGAGTATACACCTGCATACTTTGAACGCCTGATGAAGGATGGTGATCCAATTCTGGTCGAGGTATATGCATCATGGTGTCCTATTTGCCTCCTTCAACACAGAGCATTGGAAGCTATGCAATCTGATGGGTACAAATTGCCAGCCAACGCCATTCGCGTTAATTTTGATAAAAACAAAGACTTTCTTGAACAGTTTGAATTTAAATACACAGGAACAATGGTTTTGTTCAATAAAGGCAAAGAAGTTGCTCGCCAAACCGGGCTTACCTCGGCTGATAAAATCAAAGCCTTTCTCAGTGAAAATGGCTTATAGTTCGGCAGATTTTACGGCTTACAGAAAGTTGATCTGACGTTTATTGCAAACTGTTTTTAACGCTGATAGGCAGCGTTCATGAAAAATAAAGTAACAGTAACATTAATCGCTCATTTAAAAAGAATATGGGTAAGCATTGGATTTGCAGGCCTATTAGCCATCATCCTTTTTGGCAATCTGATCTACATGAATTTGCGTTCTGCTGATCCAATTTTGCCAGGTTGGGAAGAATACAACGCGCAACGCTTTAGCGCATTGATAGAACGCGGAGACCCTCTACTGGTTGAGGTATATGCTTCCTGGTGCCCAACTTGCCTTGCCCAACACAAGGCCTTTGAAAACCTTATCGAAGAAGGTCGGCAACCTAATGTACGGGCAATACGCGTAGATTTTGATCGTGATGTTGATTTTCGCACCCGAAACAGCCTGAACTATACCGGAATCCTCATATTTTACCGCGATGGCAAAGAAGTCACACGCGTTGCAGGATTAACATCAGCGGACAAAATTGAAGCATTTCTTCTCTCTCAAGGCATCGGACCGATCAAAAGTTAAAACGCAACAATATTCAAAACTGAATGGCTGCTCTGCACATTTGCACCTTTTTATATGTATTTCTATCACCATTTAAGCTTTATACCGGCAAACATCGGAATAGAGAGGGAATACGATATGCTTGGATACGCAACTGTGGGAACAAACGATTTTGCTAAAGCGGCAGCATTTTATGACGAACTACTATCGATAGTAGGGGCGAAGCGCGTATGGGATGACCCTAGCTTTGTCGCGTGGGGTAATTCGCCAACTGGCGCAGGCATTTCAATTGCGAAACCATTTGACGGCAACCCGGCAACAGTGGGCAATGGAACAATGATAGCCATTGTAGCACCTGATCGCGCAACCGTAGATAAAATATACGCTAAAGCCATAGCTCTGGGTGCAACAGATGAAGGCGGACCCGGCCTTCGAGGCGGCGATGACAGCACTTTTTATGCAGCCTATTTTCGTGACCTGGACGGAAACAAGCTCAATGCATTCTTCATGGGCACAGCTTAAGTTTAAACATAAACAATACTAAATCCGAAACCCCCAACACCTAAAGGCGCTCCCTCCTGAGCGCCTTTTCTTTTACCTGCAAGCACATATCGTGTAAAAGCTTGTTCTTTATGCATAGATACAGGTTACAGGTGAAAGCATTATATCCTTCACCACTAGAAGTAATCTGGTTATTTAGCCATCTTCTGAAGCATTAAACCCATCATTTCATGAACCTTGTTCACTGCCTTTAACGGGCGCAACATCACTTTAAACTCGGTAATTTTACCATCATCGTTCCAAGTGATCATATCAATACCATCAATTTTGATACCATCAATTACGGTAATAAATTCAATTACCGCACCATTTTCAGAGAGATATTCGCCGACATACTCAAAATTATCACCACCAAGCACTTTCCCGGCTGACGCAAGATACGCAAAGGTAATCGCTTTACCTTCCTGCGGTGTGTGAACAACAGGTGAATGAAAAACTACATTGTCTGCCAACATATCGCGCAAGGCGTCCTGATCATGGTTTTCAACAAAATCATACCAACGTTGAAGATTGTCTTTACTCATTCACCACTCCCATTCTTTGCCCGATGTACCTCATGAGTATGAAATAGAATTTTAAACCTAGTAAGCAAGAAGTCGAAGCAGTACGTAAGCCAGCATCATTCCCGCTGTACAAATTACTATTATAGGATGTTTTTTATATTCTTTTGATTGTATATTACAATTACACACAAACGGGAGGGCAAGATGCAACAGAAACAGCAATCAACTGAAAGCGGCTTTTTCTTAGCAGTAGATGATTATGTCATTATAAATGGGTTTGGCCTTCACCCTGCTGAGACTGTTGATGCACTTGGATTTAACAGCACTGCGTTTCCACTAACAATCAAGGGAAATGCACTCCCCCTTATTATTGGCGCTCCTAAAGACTTGCCACTGAAGTTAATAAGTGAAGCTGCGGTTTGGCATGATGACGGAGAAACAGCTCATATCTATAGAAGTGAGCAAGATATAATGCTGACTTGTGAAAATCTCCTTGAGATACCGTTTGAATTAGTGCCTCAAACACCAAATCACATTTCACTCACATCTGCCTGCGGCACTATCATCTATTCTTCGCTTGAAGTGTTTTCGTATGCAGTCACTGCCGTTATACCGACCATTTACATGCAAGCGGCGCCAGTAACAAAGACAGTCACGGAAGCAGAACTAAATACATATTTAGACCAAATTAAACTGATACTGAAGAAAGTGAGTATCGACCTTTGGCAATGTGTTCGTGCTGGTGTCAGTTTTGACAATATTGAAAACAGCATGACTGGAAAAATCGATCAAACCTTACTAGCAACACCTGCCAACACACGCATCAGGCTGTCCCGCAGGCAGTGGCGCTCTATGTTGCTTGCTATCAAATGCGCAACAGCAGCCAATCGCGCAGACGTTGAAGAAGGTTTTCTTAGGCAAGCACTTTCGCAACTTTTGCATGAAGCAAGCCACCGTAAAGGTATGGTCGAGGGCGTGGCGCACACATCCATACCAAAGGAAGAAAAGCGCAACACCGAGTCACTCATTACTAAAATGTTAGAATTACTGGCAAAGATGACAGCCCGCATGACAACGCCAACAGGCGGCACAAAACCTGGCCTTGATGATGGTAAAGGTCTGGAAGGTGAACCTGATCTTACCATCTGGTTTGAGCGTATTCTCACCGTGATCAAGCGCCAAAAAGTTTATCGATATGAATGGTCAGCAAAAGCAACTCTCCCTTGGGGGCGCAATGTTTATATAATTGAGCAACATTGGGGGCGTTTCCAGCGCGAGCTTGATACCATACGTGCCGATGCGACAAAAACACCTGCGCAAAAACAAGCTGATGCAGTGGCAGCCTACAATCGGTTTAAAGTTGCTGCAGCTACGGACATTGCAGTGTTAGAGGCAGAATTTGGCGTAACCATTACTTATGAGTATGACACAACAACCTTGAGGCCTAAAAGCGATCTCCCGAGCGTAGTATGCAATGGCACGTGGGGCGGAAACCCGCTGCCAACCTCACCATAATATATCTGACGACAACTACCTTAACGAAACTTGTTGTTACGCGGGAAACCCATTGGTGGCAAACGACCTGCGTTGCCGCGCTTGCCTGTCCATGGTGTAAGCTCAGTTTCTGTGCGCCAACGATCACCTGAACCGCCCATTGGCCACGTCAGTCCGCTTTCACGGTGGAAGGTTATGATATCAACCATACCTCCATCTTTGTAACGTTGCAGTACAACGCCTTGTCCGCGGTTCATTGTCGGCAATTCATCGATAGAAAATACGAGCAATTTCCGGTTTTTGCCAATTACAGCAACGCTGTCACCCTCAACAGGCATACAGTGTGTTGCCACCGCGTCACCCGGTAAATTGATGATTTGCTTACCACCTTTTGTCATAGCAACAGCGTTATCAGCCTCAACGACAAAACCTTTGCCTATAGAACTGGCGACCAGCATCTTACCGCCCGGTATGTACGGTAATAAGCACACAACTTCGTCATTGGCATCCATATCCACCATGATACGCAAGGGCTCGCCGTTACCACGCCCACCGGGCAGTTTATCACCACCGAGTGTGTATATCTTGCCGTTGCTACCAAATACGAAAATCTTATCGGTTGTGTAGGCATGGAAACGAAACTTTTCTTCGTCACCTTCCTTATACTTCAGGACTTCCTCAGGTTTGGTATGGCCTTTAAGTGCCCGTATCCAACCGCGCTTAGAGCATACAACGGTAATGGGCTCTTTCTCGATCATCGCTTCCAGCGGAATTGCTTCAGAAATCGGCGCCTCACCAAACTTGGTACGCCGTTTACCAAGTTCTGTTTCCTGACCAAATCGTTTCTTCACATCAGCAAACTTGTCACCAACTGCAAGCCACTGCAGTTTTTTTGACGCGACCAGCGCCTGTAATTTGCTTTGTTCTTCTTCAAGCTTGTTATGCTCGGTGCGAATTTCCATCTCTTCAAGCTTACGCAAGGCGCGCAGTCTCATATTTAAAATGGCTTCGGCTTGATTGTCCGTTAGCTTAAAAGTCTGCATCAAAGACAGTTTGGCATCGTCTTCTTCGCGGATTATGCGGATCACTTCATCAAGATTAAGGTAGGCAATCAGATACCCTGATAATATCTCAAGACGGCGTTCAATTTTACGCAGGCGGAAATTACTACGCCGGATCAGCACATCAACCTGATGATCCAGGAAACTATCAAGCGTTTCTTTGAGTGAGAGCACACGTGGGCGCTGATCAGAAGCAATCACGTTGAGATTAAGGGAAAACCGTGTTTCAAGTTCTGTCAGCTTGAACAGGCTTTCCATCAACATCTTCTCGTCGATAGTTCGGTTTTTCGGCTCAAGTACAATGCGCATATCTTCAGCAGATTCATCCCGCACATCAGCCAAGATGGGCAGTTTCTTGTCTGAAACAAGCTCTGCAATTTTTTCTATCAACTTTGATTTTTGAACCTGATAGGGAATTTCAGTGATAACAATATTATACAGTCCGCGAGGCAACTCTTCTTTTTCCCACTTAGCGCGCACACGGAAACTGCCACGACCAGTTTCATATGACTGAATAATACTTTCACGCGGCTCAACCATCAGACCGCCCGTTGGGAAATCAGGTCCCGGGATGTAGTCTAGAAGCTTTGCTGTTGTAACCTCCAAAGAAGGATCACGGCGCGCCTCAATCAACAATTGAAGGCCGTCCATCAATTCGCCTACATTGTGAGGCGGGATATTCGTGGCCATGCCTACAGCAATACCACTGGAGCCATTGGCAAGTAAATTTGGGAAAGCACCAGGAAAGACGAGTGGTTCTTCGTCTTCACCGTCATATGTATCGCGGAAATCAACAGCGTCTTCGTCGAGGCCATCCATCAACAATGCCGCGACTTCGGTTAGGCGCGCCTCGGTGTACCGCATAGCTGCGGCGTTATCGCCGTCAATATTTCCGAAGTTACCCTGGCCGTCCACTAGCGGGTAGCGAACAGAGAAGTCCTGCGCCAAACGCACCAATGCGTCATAAACTGACTGATCACCGTGCGGATGATATTTACCGATAACATCACCAACAACACGCGCACATTTCTTATAGCCGGTTTTAGGGTCCAGCTTCAAAAGCCGCATGGCATAAAGCAACCGCCTGTGTACCGGCTTTAATCCGTCACGCACATCAGGCAATGACCGCGACATGATTGTAGATAGCGCATACGCTAAATAGCGTTCGCTCAAGGCGTCCGCAAACGGTGCCTCAACAATGTTTTCTGGTGCTAGTTCTGTCATACCTTGAATATATCAAGCAAATGACGAAAAACCACAAGATGTTGTGGTTATCCACAAAAAGTTTTCAAGCCTCAGTGTTTAGCCGTGAACTTCCGCCTGTGACTAGCGTTGAATGCTTGAAACAAACCGTTCACGCGCATCAGGTTGGCCATTTCCTGCTACAATCCAGACGTTTCGCTCAAGAAAATATCCTGTTAATTTCAATCCTTGTATAGCGGACCGCATTGACCGCTCACCTTCATCAGCATTTATCAAGAATGATGGCAACGCCAAAAGCTTATCCTTGTATGGTGCGCCTGCTTCACTTGATACTGCACAACCAGACTTTGGGGATACATAGATAAGATCATCCTGACGCCCGGTAGCCGCACAAGTAGTCAGGTCAAGGCCGTAACCAAGTTCGTTTAAAATACCATGTTCTATCTGCGCCAATGCGGCAGCCCAATGCGCTGACGTTCCTTCTTCGGCTTCAAGAAGTGAGACATAGCCTTGCAAAGCTTGATAAACGCCTTGATGAGATTCTCTTTCAGGCATTGTGCTGGCAACAACTGCTGTAACCGCGGCTAATGCAGACATCCGCCGTCCATCACTGATAAGATTACCGAGCGGGCTATGTATTAACTCTAGTTGAAAGCGCCCAAGATTTGCTTCAATTCGTGAACGCCAAGTAAGTGACAGCATATTGCCGGGCTGAAGGTTGGCTTTGTTCCGGCGCCCCATGCCTCCCTTAACAAAACCACGCGCACGTCCATGTGCACGGCTCATCACTTCTAGAACGGCGTCATTTTCACCAAAACGGTTGACGGAAAGCACTATACCCTCGTCCGTCCACTCCACTTTATGTAGCTCTAATGTTAGTCAACATATTCAAGCCCCATATCCTGGAACATCGTTTTGTCGTCTGCCCACTTTTCAGTAACGCGCACATGCAGAAACAAGTGCACCTTACGGTCAAAGTTCTCGGTCATGTCTTCACGCGCCATTTGCCCAAGGGTTTTCAACATTGAACCACCTTTGCCAATCACAATGCCTTTTTGGGTATCGCGCTGCACATGGATAACCTGCTCAATTCTTACAGAACCATCAGGCTTGTCTTCCCACGCCTCAGTTTCAACTGTAATGGCATAAGGTAATTCTTCATGAAGACGCAGATACACTTTTTCGCGGGTTATTTCAGCCGCCAGCAAACGCATGGTTGTGTCCGAAATTTGATCCTCTGGATACATCCATGGCCCAACAGGCGCAAGATCAGACAGATACCCCTTGAGGTCCGACACACCATCACCAGAGAGTGCTGAAATCATGAATATATCTGTGAATACATCTTTTTCATTCATACTTTGCGCAAGCGCGAGCAATGTATCTCGCTTGATGCTATCAATTTTATTGAGTGCCAAAACAGCATTTCGGCCAGCTGCTTTCAATCCGTCAATAATACGTTCAACTTCAGGCGTTAGCCCTTTTTTTGCGTCAACAACCAATACTGTTGTTTCCGCATCCTCGGAGCCTTTCCATGCAGCATTAACCATTGCACGATCAAGGCGGCGCTTTGGCTCAAATATCCCGGGTGTGTCGATAAACACAAGTTGTGTATTTTCATGCATACCGATACCGGTAATGCGCGTGCGCGTTGTCTGTACCTTGTGGGTTACAATCGCAACCTTGGCACCAACCAGTTCATTTAGTAGCGTTGACTTACCAGCGTTAGGGGCACCAATAATGGCAACAAACCCGCATTTTTCTGGGTTATCATTCGCGGAACCAACATGAGGTTCTTGGCTATCAGCCATTAATTTTCTCCGGTTAAAATATCGAATAGTTCCTGCGCAGCGGCCTGCTCGGCTATGCGTTTAGCTGAACCTGATGCACGTGCTGTACCATGACCATCGATACTCACCTCGATGGTAAATACAGGATTATGGTCCGGCCCAGTCTGTTCGATTACATTATAATTTGGCACTGCAATGCTGCGCGCCTGACACCATTCCTGCAATATAGTTTTGCTATCTTTAAAAGCACTTGGCCCAGCGCCGATTAAAGATTTCCAATGTTCTCGAATAAAGACATTTGCAGCATCAAAACCACCATCAAGATATAGTGCGCCAATAAAAGACTCGCAAACATCCGCCTGGATAGCTTCTTTATCGCGCGTGCCTTCCTGCTCAGCGCCAGGGGTTAGCTTCAATGCCTTAACAATACCGAGCTTAACTGACATCTCAGCTAAAGTCTCTCTGCGTACAAGTGCGGTAAACCTTTGATTTAGCCTACCTTCTGCCTCGTTTGGATATTCCTCCAGCAGCCAAGTGGACACCACAAGCCCCAAAACACGGTCACCTAAAAACTCCAGACGTTGGTAATTATAGTTTCCTGACAAAGAAGGATGTGTGAGAGCCTCATCAAGCAAGCTGGTTTGGGTAAAGGTATATCCGGCAAGTTTTTTAATAAAACGGGATGGCTTCGACTTTGCTACACGTTCCATTCTTAAGCCCGAGCCTCATCCATGAGACGGCGCATTTGCTTAATGGACGCTTCAAGACCGTGGAAAATAGCTTCTCCAATCAAAAAGTGACCAATGTTTAACTCGTGTAATTCCGGAATAACGGCAATCGGCTTGACCGTATCGTATGAAAGGCCGTGTCCTGCATGTACTTCAAGACCAAGCGAAGCACCGTACTTCGCGGCTGATTGAATGCGGCCCAGCTCTTCTTCCTGAGGCTTACCTGACAATTCACAGTAAGCGCCTGTGTGTAATTCTACAACGGGGGCACCAAGGGTCATTGCAGCGTCAATCTGCGACTTGTCCGGATCAATAAATAAACTGACACGTGATCCAGCGCGCACCAATTCATCTACATAATGTTTGAGCCTATTATGCTGCCCGGCGGCATCAAGCCCACCTTCAGTTGTTAGTTCCTGTCTTTTTTCTGGTACGATACAAACTGCATGCGGGCGATGGCGCAGCGCAATTTCAAGCATTTCATCTGTAGCTGCCATCTCAAGATTAAGAGGAACGGTTAGTACATCAGATAGCGTTGCTATATCTTCATCCGAAATATGCCGGCGATCTTCACGCAAATGAGCCGTAATCCCATCAGCCCCTGCCCTAACAGCAAGACCAGCAGCACGAACAGGGTCTGGATGGCGAATACCACGCGCATTACGAATAGTTGCAACATGATCAATGTTAACACCAAGGCGTAACTTCTGACTACTTTTACGCGTGCTCATCAAGATTATCTCCGGTATCAGTAGATCGCTGATTTTTTTGAATCTTGCGCATACGATACTTGGTCAGCAGCCCTTTGAAAACCAAATAAGATATAATCCAAACAACTGTCGCAATCGGGATTCCCCCAACAATTAATGGAAATACAATGGGAATGAAATCAACCATGTAATCAAGCGGGGCATTAAAAACAGCGTCCCAGTTCCAAACCGGCACAGCCGCCATACTCTCGGTGCCCAAAATAAGACCGCCAACACTATTGGTAAGCGCAAAAAATAACGGAAACGTCCATGGATTACCAACAACAGTACCAATGACCGCCGCGAGAAAATTACCGCGAAAAAGTGCAGTAACCGCTATGGCAATCAGGATATGTAATCCTAAAAAAGGCGTGAATGAAACGGCGACACCGCTGGCAAAGCCAACAGCAATTGAGTGCGGTGTTCCGGGTAAACGGGCTAACCTATGCCAAACATAGATACCGGCACGGCGCCACCCAGACTTTGGCCAAAGCCAGCTTCGCAAGTTAGCCCAAAAAGACGGTTTATGACGACGACGAAACAACATATTACACTCAAAACTAAGCTTTTAAGCCTCGACTACCTGGTTTAATTGCCGGAATAGCGCGCAAAGACTCTGGAACAGTATCCGCCGTATATGTTGGCGCATCAATCGTAGCGAGCGCTGTAACCGGCGCTCCTACTTCCGCTCGCCCACCAGACCGGTTAATCAAACACCCAGCTGCAACGACATTACCACCCCATTCAGTTATTGTTTTGATACACTCACGCGAGGACAACCCAGTGGTGATGATATCTTCCATCATTAAAATGTTTGCGCCTTTCGGGATTTCAAATCCACGGCGCAATGCAAATTCACCATCAACACGCTCAGTGAATATGCCTGGCACGCCAAGTTGCCGCGCCACTTCATAGCCCACAACCACACCACCCATGGCAGGACTAACCACCAAATCAACAGACACGTTAGTTGCGCGTAATTTCTCGGCAAATGCAGTACACAATCTATCAGCTCGCTTAGGGTCCATTAACACCCGCGCACATTGCAAATAAACCGGGCTGTGAAGCCCAGATGACAGTTTAAAATGTCCTTCAAGTAATGCACCAGCAGCACGAAATTCATTCAGAACTGTTTCTTGATCCATGGATGCCTCCAGATTAAGCGCCGCAGCGTTTATTTAATGATAGAATAACTGTTAGTGGCGGATAGAACTTACACATCAGTACGTCAAGTTTTTATCGATAGATGTTGCTGCCAGCGCGGTAGAAGGCACGCAATCAACATATAAATCTGCGAAGCGAGTTAACCAGTAACCCGATCGACCCGTTCTATTACGCGGTTCACGCGTAATGCGCGCGCAATATCATTCAAATGCTTCACATCCTGCACATCAACCTCGACACACATGATGCAAAATTCTGGATCACGTTCCAGTATTTCTAAATTGGACATGTTACCACCGGCTTTAGCAACCACTGCAGCGATTGAGGCCAATGCACCGCGTTCATTCAAAACCTCAAGGTGCAAACGTGCCACATAATATACATCATCTTCCGCAGCTTCACGCCACCCCAAATCAACCCACAGTTCAGGTTTGTCATCATAGCTCGCTAACTTACCGCAATCTATGGTGTGAACTTCCACACCGCGACCCTCGACGCGAATACCGACAACTCTGTCACCCCTAACAGGATGACAACATTCGGCCATGTGAAGCGCGACAGAAGAATCAACACCTGTAATCGGGCCTGTTTGTCCTCGTGTATGCTGCCAATCATCATGCACAGCGGGCAGTTTGTCGGAACGCGTATCCATTTGAAAACCGGGAAACGCAGCCTCCAGCACAGCCTCTTCCGGCAAAACGCCTTCACCGATCGCAACATACAATGCATCCAAGTCACCAACATTAAGTACACTGGCTGCTTCCTGCATTGCTGCTGTTGAAAAATCCAAACCCAAACGCTTGCAAGCCTTTTCAATGAGAGAACGGCCTAATCCGTGGAATTCCTCATGCCTTGTATGGCGAACATGACGCCTAATGGCCGAGCGTGCTTTACCGGTTACGACAAACGCGTCCCATCTATCGGATGGTGTTTGTGCTTTTGAGGTTAAAATCTCTACCTGATCTCCATTATGCAGTTGATGCCGCAGTGGCACCATACGACCATTTACCTTCGCTCCGACACAGTGGTCTCCAACTTCAGTGTGTACGGCATAAGCAAAATCAACTGTAGACGAACCGCGTGGCAGCGAAATCAATTCCCCTTTGGGCGTAAAGCAAAAAACCTTGTCTTGGAACATTGCGAGTTTAGTATGCTCCAAAAATTCTTCCGGGTCTTGCGCATGTTCAAGAATTTCAAGCAACTCCCTGACCCAAACATACTGCGAACCTTCAACACTTTCGGTGCCCTGCTTATATTGCCAATGAGCCGCAACACCTAGCTCCGCCTCTGCGTGCATATCATGTGTACGCACCTGAATTTCCAGGCGCCTGTTCTTCGGCCCGATCACAGCGGTATGAATAGAGCGATAGAAGTTACGCTTCGGTGTTGAAATGTAATCTTTAAACCGCCCTGGAATTGTTGAATAACGCCGATGTACAACACCGAGTGCGCGGTAACACTCGTCTTCACTATCGACAATAACCCTGAAAGCCATAACATCTGAAAGCTGCTCAAAGCTGATGTTTTGCCGCTCCATTTTTCGCCATATGGAATATGGTTTTTTAATACGGCCATTCACAGTTGCCTTAATACCGGAAATATCCATCAGCTCTTGCAAAGCTGCTACCATTTCACGTTCAAGGTCAGGGTTTTCTTCAATAAGAAAATTAAGGCGTGCGGTAATAGATTCCATTGCCTCGGCATCAAGGTTCCCAAAAGACAAATGTTCCAGTTCATCTTTGAGAACGTGCATTCCAATCCGCTCAGCCAGCGGAGCGTATATCTCTAGCGTTTCAAGCGATATACGACGGCGCTTCTCGGGCTTGGAGATATGATGTAAGGTGCGCATATTATGCAGGCGGTCTGCTAGCTTCACGAGTAGCACACGAATATCATTCGACATTGCCAGCAAAAACTTACGGAAGTTTTCTGCCTGACGTGTTGTTTCTGCCTGCATTTCAATTTTAGAAAGCTTGGTTACACCATCAACCATTTCGGCAATCTTCGGTCCAAACAAATCAGTGATTTGCTCAACAGTCGCGACAGTATCTTCGATAACATCATGCAGCAATGCAGTAGCAATGGTATCACTGTCCAGTTTCATATCAGTAAGAATACCAGCCACTTCCAGCGGATGAGAAAAATATGGGTCACCAGAAGCGCGCGTTTGCGTGCCATGTGCCTGCATTGCAAATACATAAGCACGGTTCAAAAGCGCCTCATCAACATTTTGATCATAGGCGCGAACCTTATCAACGAGTTCAAACTGTCTTATCACTTAAAACTCTACCTTTTTTGACCACTTAATCCGCACAGCAACAAATAGCCTTTCCAAAAAGTAATTTCAGCCCATTTATCCAATTAAAGCGCTAAAGTGATATTTATCAAAGGAAAAGAAACAGAGATCGCAATGAAAGCTGCTGTTATTCACAGTTATGGGCGACATGGTGTTCTACATGTCGAAGATATTCCCGTTCCGAGCATTGGGCATAACGAGGTACTTGTAAAAGTAGAAGCTGCCTCTGTTAATCCTCGTGACTGGTTATTGATGCGCGGTGTATATCAAGGAAAACGTTTTGTAGAACCACTACCAGCAACGCTCGGCAGCGACTTTTCCGGCACTATTACTGCGTGCGGCGCGAACGTAAAACACTTCAAAGTTGGCGATACCGTTTTTGGGATGCAGCCGCTCAAAGGACAATTTGGTGCCTTTGCCGAATATATTAAAATCCGTGCAAATGCCATTGCCCTAAAACCAGAGACAATAAGCCATGCTGATGCCGCAGCAATTCCTTGTGCCGGTATGACCAGCTATCAGACAATTCACAGACTTGCCCAACTGAAACCAAGCGAAACAATCCTTATTAACGGTGCATCAGGTGGTGTTGGCACATATGGGGTCCAGATTGCAAAAGCACACGGCGCAAAAGTGGTTGCTGTTTGTAGTGGAAAAAACATTAAAATGTGCAAACAACTGGATGCGGATGAAGTGCTGGATTACGCAGAGAACAACTTTGAAGAATATGAGGCAACGTTCGATGTGGTTTACGATGTTATTGGTCGCTCAAGTCCGAGGCGTGCCACAAAATGCTTAAAAGCTGGCGGACGCTACGTAACGACAATACCAAACGCAAAAACAGTGTTTGAAGCAACTAAAAGCTGGGTCGCATCACTCATTATGCCAGGCAAGCATAAACGAACACAGCTTATTGTAGTAAAGCCGGTTCCAGAAGACCTTACCGCGATAGCTGATCTGATTGGCTGCGGCAAAATCACTAGCGTAATCGACTCAATTTATACCTTAGATGATATTCAATCTGCCTTTGATCATAGTCAGTCATGGCGCGCTAAAGGTAAGATTGTTATTGATGTATCTGGCCAACTGCAGGCATAAAAAAACCCGGCAAAACCGGGTTTTAAAGCGTCATTTGAAAATCAAACTACTCAGTTTCGGTAGAAGCTTCTTCAACTGCAGGTGCAGCAGCTTCAGCAGGCTTCCCACCAGCATCATCCATACCCGCCATCAAAATTGACATATCAACTTCTTCAGGCTCGTCAGACTCAACAACCTTACGCAAACCGTGAATAGCTGATTCTTTAAGATCATCTTCAAAAATCTTTTCTTCAGCAATCTCTCGCAATGAAACAACAGCATTCTTATCGTTATCACGCTCAACTTCAAGAGGAGCACCTGCTGAAATTTGACGTGCACGCTGGGCTGCGACCAACACTAAGTCAAAGCGGTTTGTAACTTTATCAACGCAATCCTCAACAGTAACGCGAGCCATGCTTTATCTCCAAATCTGTACTAAGGGCTCTAACCCTTTCACTCAAGCGCACGCTTATACAAGCGACAGCCTCTGCTGTAAACCCTCATTTACAACAGTTTTGAGCTTAGCTTTTTAATGCCACCGTCATTGCCTGTAACCTGGGTTTGGCTGCAAAACTCTACAACAGAATGATGTAACACCGGATGGGTCCAATACGGCGCAATTTCTTGGAAAGGTACAAGAACAAACATGCGCTTATGAAGGCGCGGATGCGGTAAAACCAAATCGTTAATGACCACATCATCAAGCTGTGCGAAATTGCTCCAGGATTTCATGTCAGGCAGTATAATTTCATTATATGCCAACACATCAATATCCAATGTACGCGCGCCCCACCTCTCTCTACGCTCTCGGTTGAAGCGCTCTTCTATATCCAGGCATGCTTGCAAAACATCATGTGGTTGATGATGTGTTTTAACCTCAACAACTGCGTTGGCAAAGTTAGGCTGCTGCGCGTCAGGGTATGGTGGTGTCTCATAGATTGAAGATGCATTCTCAACATCCAAGCCAAATTGGGGCATGAGTTGTACTGCGTGTTGCAAAACCTCATACGGCTGCAATAAACCAAAAGATAAGTTACTACCTATCCCTAAAAATATACCCTGCTTTGATTTCATCTTCGTGGCATCAACATATTCAACAATTGGACAAATACATAAAAACAGCACATTATCCCTGAGCGGCATGCATTTATTAGCAAATAGCCGCTTATTATTTGATTACCTTACTTTTACTAATTTAGCTGGAATTTTTTATGATCTTTTATCCTGAAGAACGTATTGCCCTTTTTATTGATGGCTCCAACCTTTATGCCACTGCTCGCTCACTCGATATGGAAATCGATTATAAACAATTGCGCAGGTACTTTGCAGAACAAGGGCGGCTCATTCGTGCTTTTTACTATACGGCATTACTGGAAGACCAGGAATACAGCCCCTTGCGCCCACTTGTTGATTGGCTGGATTACAATGGCTTTACCCTTGTCACCAAACCGGTCAAAGAATTTGTAGACGAAAGTGGCCGCCGTAAAATCAAAGGCAATATGGATATAGAAATTGCCGTGGATATGCTCAATATATCCGAGCAGTTAGACCATGTTGTATTATTTTCTGGCGATGGTGATTTTCGCCGCCTTCTCGAGGCAGTGCAACGCCGCGGACTACGCGCAACTGTTATTAGCTCAAACCGTACAAAACCATCCATGATTGCCGATGAACTGCGTCGCCAGGCAGATCAATTTGTAGATTTGGAGAACATGCGCGACCTGTTTGGCAGGCCGGTATCGCATCAAGACGATGATGCACCGATGGATGCTGGTTATGAAGAACACCTTGAAACGCAAATGGTATAGTTTTGATCATGACACCAGAAACATGCCCACCAGAGCCAACAGCAGACTGCAACTTGTGCCCACGTCTTGTTGATTTTCGAACGGCAAATCAAGCTAAATTTCCTGCGTTTTTTAACGGTGCTGTACCAAGCTTTGGCGACGATAACGCGGAAATTCTCATTATCGGACTAGCACCTGGGCTTAAAGGTGCCAATCAAACAGGCAGGCCTTTTACCGGCGACTATGCAGGAGACTTGTTATACAAATGCATTGCTCAGATGGGTTGGTCTTCCGGAAACTATGATCAGCACATTAATGATGGCTTTACACTCAAAAAAGTGATGGTCACAAATGCTGTTCGCTGCGTACCACCACAAAACAAGCCGATAGGTAGTGAAGTTAATAACTGTAGACCGTTTCTTATATCCCGGTTGAAACACCTGCCCAAGGTAAAAGTGATGCTGGCGCTTGGCAAAATTGCACATGATACAGCGATCAAAACTTTTGGCTTGAAACAGTCGGCATACAAGTTTGCCCATGAGGCCGTTCACAAGTTGCCAAACGGACTGACATTGGTAGATAGCTATCACTGCTCACGCTATAATGTGAACACAAAACGATTGACTGAAGAAATGTTTATGAACGCGCTGCAGCGTGTGGAAGAAGAAGCAAAATAAGCTTAAACAAAAAGCTTACTAAGCATGATCTTTCATTAAACGGGCTTTCTGGCGGTTCCAATCACGTTGTTTCTCTGTTTCACGCTTATCGTGCAGCTTCTTGCCTTTACCAAGACCAAGCTCCACTTTGGCGCGCCCTTGATCATTGAAATATATTTTAAGTGGCACAAGAGACATGCCGCCCTTTTGCACTGCACCGCCAAGTCGAGAAATTTCTCGTGCATGCATTAATAGTTTCCGAGGTCGCCTTGGCTCGTGGTTGAAACGATTGCCATGTGAAAATTCAGGGATGTAAGCGTTAATAAGCCATAACTCACCGTCTTTGGCTTCCGCATAGCTTTCCTTGATGTTGGCTTTGCCGTCCCTCAGAGACTTTACCTCAGTTCCAGCTAAAACAATGCCCGCTTCAAATTCATCTTCGATGAAATAAAGGTGGCGCGCCTTTCTGTTGTCCGCGGCGACACGCGAAGGTGGTTTACTTTGTTTTTTCTTTTTTTGCGCCATCAGTATTTCACAGCTCTGCTGGGCTTAAGCCAAGCCTGTTAACAGCTGATGCAATCAGTGCGCGGGCATTATCACTTGCGGGCAAAATCGGTAAACGTACAGTATCGGTACAAATTCCCAGCAGTGAAGCTGCATATTTAGCCGGCGCAGGGCTTGGTTCCATAAACATAACGCGGTGCATGGTTAATAACTTGTCATGGATTGCGAGTGCCGTTTTAAAGTCACCTGCAGTACAGGCGTTTTGCATATCAGCACAAAGTCGCGGAGCCACATTTGCAGTAACAGATATACAGCCTACACCACCCATAGCATTGAAGCCCACAGCCGTTGCATCTTCACCCGACAGCTGAATAAAGCCTTCGCCAACAATTGCGCGCTGGCTAGCACATCGATCAAGGTCGCCGGTTGCATCCTTTACACCTACAATACGCGGCAATTCAAATAAGCGCGCCATTGTCTCAGGTGTCATGTCAACAACAGACCGGCCTGGAATATTATAAATGATAATTGGTAAATTTGATGCATCATGGATCGCTTGAAAATGCTGAAATAACCCTTCTTGACTTGGCTTATTGTAATACGGGGTTACAACCAATGCACCGGAAACACCGGCTTTTTCGGCATATTGAGTAAGCTGGATTGCTTCGGCAGTGTTGTTGGAACCAGTGCCTGCTATAACAGGCACACGTCCCTCTGCAGCTTCAACACACAACTCAATTACATGATGATGCTCATCGTGACTAAGGGTAGGCGACTCGCCTGTTGTGCCAACAGGAACAAGACCGTGAGACCCTTGATTTATCTGCCAATTAACAAACTTCTGAAAACGTTCAGCATCAATTGTACCGTCTTCTTTAAACGGTGTAATAAGTGCGGGAATTGACCCTTTGAACATTAGCTTATCCTTATGCGGAACAAAAATCTGGCGCACCCTAACGCCAGCCTCAATAAAGGGCAAGCCTCGGATGCGTCAGCCAAGAGTTCACAAGGATAAACTACCCCATTCTGTCAAAATAATGACATGATGAAGCAAACGCTTAGTAGCTCTGCCTTTTCCCGCGCTTATCACGACGTCCACGACGCATATTTTTTTGCGTATCTTCAAATTCTTCCAAGGTCACATTTCCGTCACCGTCTATATCCGCTTTCTTAAATCGCTTGATAAGCGGTGCTGCAAACTCTTCAACAGTAAGCTGCTCGTCTTCATCTCTGTCCATGCGGGCCATGAACTGAATGCGCGAATGCCGCATGCGATCCTCAACTTCTTCAACTGTCATACGAGGCTCATGGCTTTCATCGCGCCTTTCCGCTCGCTTCTCCATGCGATCTTTCACCCTTTCCAGGCGGCGTTTTTGCGGACCGCGAAGCGGCATCTCTTGCGGTAGTTCAGCTAGTTCAATCAGTTGATTACCATCATGGTCAAAATCAGCGAAATGCTGGCGCGCTTCATTTAGAAGTTCTTCATGTGTAACAACATTATTTCCATCTCTGTCCAGCTGCTTAAACATGCCGCGCGGACCATCTTGCGCAACAAGGGCTGTTGTGCCGAGAACGCCGAGCGTTGCAATTGCTAATATATATTTCATCATATTTTCCTATGCTATCAATCTGTCGATTTTATAAACCTTCGGCGCTCGCATTCTTGATGAATAAAAGGCGCTCTAATTTAGGTACGAGCTATCACCGGCAAACCCTTCGCAATTCGTTTTAAACATTATGAATTTTAGCTATTGTCTTGTTTCGCTATTTTCTTGCGATAAACCGCTCGCTACCTTAGGTTCTGCTTGAACAAACGACATGATCTGGGGAGGGCTCGCATGCGAATTTTTGTTTTGGTTTTGGTTTCATTGTTGTCATTCAATGCATCCGCTGATGTTATTCAACAAACCAAAGGCACATTTAAGGACAAATTTCGTCAGCTGGATGAATACCTACCAACACCCAATGTTTATCGTACTGGATCAGGAGCCCCGGGTCATGCTTATTGGCAGCAAAAAGTCGATTACGATATTGATGTAACTCTGGATGAAGCCAATCGAAGAATTTCTGGCTCACAGAAAGTTATATACACAAACAATTCACCCGACACATTGACCTATCTATGGTTGCAACTTGATCAAAACCGTTTTTCCAAACATTCAGATGCAGTCGGCGCGATGGCAGCCAGCAGTGCGTCAAAAAAACGAATGTCATATTCAGCACTGGAATATATCGCGCGAA
Source organism: Kordiimonas aquimaris (assembly GCF_025574485.1). Classification (GTDB taxonomy): domain Bacteria; phylum Pseudomonadota; class Alphaproteobacteria; order Sphingomonadales; family Kordiimonadaceae; genus Kordiimonas; species Kordiimonas aquimaris. The sequence goes on from NZ_JAOBPO010000003.1 coordinate 610,309, forward strand.
CAGACCGCAAAGACTGGGGTTTCAACCTCACACGGGTTCAATCAGCTGGTAAGAACCTGAGTTACATTATCAATGATACCATGATGCGTATTGATCTGGATCAACCGCTGGCTGCGGGTGACACTGTCTCGTTTGAGATAGACTGGTGGTTCAACATTGTTGAAGGTAAAATCTTTGGTGCGCGCGGCGGCTATGAACCTTATGAACGCGACGAAAATGACGTTTACTTCATTTCTCAATGGTTTCCTCGCCTCGCGGCGTACACCGACCTGCAGGGGTGGGAGCACAAGCAGTTTTTGGGTACGGGCGAATTCACACTGGAATTCGGTAATTACACTGTAGATATTACTGTACCAGCAGATCACATCGTAGGCTCAACTGGCGAACTGCAAAATCCACGTGATGTTCTCACATCTGCGCAGCGTAGCCGCCTGAAGCAAGCAGAAACCGCAGACCGACCCATATTTATTGTTACACGTGAAGAAGCGCTCGAAAACGAAAAAGAACGCGCATCAGATACAAAAACCTGGTCTTTTGCTGCAGAAAATGTGCGCGATTTTGCCTTTGGTTCATCGCGGAAGTTTGTTTGGGATGCGCTAGGTGTAAAAATGCCAAAATCAGGGCGCACCGTCATGGCTATGTCGCTATACCCTGACGAGGCAATGCCGCTGTGGGACAAATATTCAACACACGCAATTGCACATACACTTGATACTTACAGCCGGTACTCTTTTGAATATCCCTACCCTGTCGCATGGTCAGTTAACGGCCCTATAGGCGGTGGTATGGAGTATCCAATGATCACCTCCAACGGTCCCAAGCCAGTGATCGAAAGAAAGGGTGACGAGGAAACACGCACATATACCAAACGTGCTAAATACGGCCTAATCTCTGTAGTAATCCATGAGATCGGGCATATTTATTTCCCAATGGTTGTCAACTCAGATGAGCGCAACTGGGCATGGATGGATGAAGGACTAAACAGTTTTCTGCAAAGCCAGGCAGAGCGTGAATGGGAAGCCAATTACCCATCACGGTATGGTCACCCTGACCGCGCTGTACCTTACATGGTTAGTCCAAACCAGACACCTATAATGACACAGTCTGACAGTATTATTGGGTACTTCCCAAATGCGTATACAAAGCCGGCAATCGCTCTCAATATCCTTCGCGAAACTGTAATGGGCCGTGAATTATTTGATTTTGCATTCAAGGAATATTCACGGCGCTGGGCATTCAAGCGCCCCTATCCGGCCGACTTTTTCCGCACAATGGAAGACGCTTCGTCAAAAGACCTTGACTGGTTTTGGCGTGGGTGGTTCTACACAACAGATCACGTTGACATTGCTATAACCGGTGTTACTCATGCGCGGATCGATACCGAAGATCCAGACATTGAAAATCAGCTAAAGCGCGAGAAATCAGAAAAAGATAACGTCTATATTGCTGAAATGCGTAATAACGACGAGAAAGTCGAACGCCGCGTTGATCGTTTTCCAGAACTGCTTGATTTTTATAATGAAAACGATGACTTCATTGTAACACAAGGAAACCGCAACTCTTATCAACGCAAGCTCGCTGGCCTCAAAGGGTGGGAAAAAGAACTACTAAAATTCGGACACGAGCTATATTTCATCGATTTTGAAAACATTGGCGGCCTTGTCATGCCACTTATCTTAAAAGTGGAATACACTGATGGATCATCAGAGGAAGTACATATTGCAGCGGAAATCTGGCGCCGAAATCCAAAAAACGCAACAAAGTTGCTAGTGCGCGACAAAGAAATCAAGTCAGTAGTTCTCGATCCTTATAATGAAATTGCTGATGCTGATTCTGCAAACAATACATGGCCTGCAAAACCAGTCATGTCTCGCTTGGAATTATTCAAAAGAAAATCATCTCGCAATTTGATGCGAGAGGTCCTTAAAGATAAAACAGAAGACTCAGATGAAAAGACAGATGATTAATCGTTTGGGTGGCAGGTGTTGCCGCACCTGCCTCTTATGTATTCAACCTCTCTTCATAAAATAGTGATAGCGTATGAGTGTACGTCAATGCGTTGAAATGGCATAGACGGCGGTATCTTATCTTGATTAAGGCACGTTTTTAGTGATGAAAAAAGCTTACTTTTATACCGTATGTATTGCTTTGATAGCGTCTCTTATTGTCGTTGCTGATACAGCTATTGATATACCTGAGCCGCTTGGAGATATCGCGTTACTCATCTTTGTGGTCGCCATGTTGTTTCACATGATCCTTATGCTTAAAAATATTTATGTGGATAGGGCCGAATTAAAAAGTGACTGGACAATTGATCCAAACTGGCTCTCTGACGCTATATTTGTTTCCGATATGAACGGCAATATTCACGGCGTAAACAATGCCTGTACGGCCTTGATAGGCAACAAAACACAATGCAACGGCGTTCAAAGCCTTTTTGAAGCACTGCATGCCCAATTGAATGAACGCGACCAAGCAGACGACATCGTAACAGCGGTTCTATCATCACCTGAAATTCAATTCTCCGATACGTTACAATTAAAAGATGGCCGAGCTATTGAACGGTCTACTAAGCCGATTGATGGCACAGATCTACGTTTATGGATTTTATCAGATGTAACGCAGGACCTAGCTGTCAGTGATGATCACGCTATGCATCAAACTATGCTTGAGGCTGATGCTGCACGGACCGCAGAAATGGCAGAGCAGCTTTACCATGCAAAGGCTGAATTGGAGGCTAAACAAGCAGAGCTTACACGCCTGGCCAACACAGACTCATTGACAGGCTTACTTAACCGGCGACGCTTTTCCGCTAAGGCACAGGAAACAATATCTACAGCCAAAGAGGACGCCTCCATATGGGCCCTCATGCTAGACATTGATCATTTCAAGCGCGTAAACGATACATATGGTCACGGCGCTGGTGATGTTGCGATACGTGATTTTGCACATATTATGACTGAAGTTGTTGGTGACAATGGTTTTGTGGGGCGTATGGGCGGAGAGGAGTTTGCTGCTATTTTACCGAATTGTTCGCTTGATGATGCTTTCCGCTTAGCTGAGAAAATTCGCAAGCAAACCGCGAAACACCAAACCGTGAGTGAGGCAGAGAAGTTCAGGTTTACAACAAGTATCGGCATTGCAAAGTGGCAACCCAACGAAATCAATATCGAAACAACTTTGGATAGGGCAGATCAAGCGCTATATAGTGCAAAGTCATATGGCCGCAACCGCGTTGTAGGGTACGAATAATGGGTTTCTATTTTAAAGCTTACACATGGCGAATGAAACAATGGCAATGGTTTGCCCTGCTTCTAGCCTTGATAGTTTCGCCGCCACTGCTCGCTCACAATGTTTATGGTTCCTTCACTCAGATTGACTGGAATAACAATGACGGGTCTATTGAACTCGTCATGCAAACCCACAGTCATGAACTTGAGACAAAACTCTCAATTCTTAGTGGTGAACGCTTGAGTTTTCTCGAAGATGCCGATTTTAGCAAACTACAGGCGACAATGTCTCTCTATGCACGGGAAAGCATTGCCTTGAAAATCGACGATCAGCTTATCAATTTAGATTACATTGGTATGGAAAACCAAAATCAAACCATTTTCATATATATGGAAGCCAATTGGGCTACCGTACCCAAGCGTATTGAGTATATGAACACAATGCTGTTGGAAGAATTACCAGGACAAACAAATTCGGTTATGGCAGTGGTGAACGGTCAGCGCCGTGGGGCAGATATTACTCAATCTAGTGGCCCAGCTGACTTTTCTTTTTGACGGCAACGTGATTTGAAGGCAAGTTCCTCGGGCATTACCATGCACAAAAAATGGATAGAGTGTAATGACGCACAAGCTACGCAATGTTTTTTTCTTTCTCACTTGCTCGGTGTTATTTCTACCGACAATTTCAGCCAATGCTAACGAAAACAAGCTTTTGCTAATTGCACGGGAAAGCGCAATTGTTGCTGGTGGTGCCAAATACTGCAAGCTTGATGATGACTTGGTTGAAGAATTCATTGCGCGCGTTGAAGCGCGGCTATCAGTATTGGCGTCCGACGAATATGAAAAAGTGCTGGCACGGCTCGAATTTAAGAATGTACTAGACGCTTATTCTGTTCGCGCACCTGAAAAACCTTGTCCAGAATTTACGCTCACATTTGAGCGAGCACGTCAGAGTTTGCAATAGCCTCAAAAAATGAGACCAACAGACATTCTAACAAGCCGAACGGTTTTCTTGGGGATTGACCGCGCTTTCGAGCTTAAGGAAACTAAGTCTCGAGCTATGTACATAAAGGCCACTATAGAAATGTCTGATAAAGACAATAAGGGACAACAAAAGTGATTAATCTCGATAAGCTTTTAAAACGCTTTGCGACCAGTATTGCATTTGGTGCAATTGTTACCACTGCGACAATCGGCGCAAGCACTGGTTTTCTTCAGGAAGAAAAACCAAAGAAACCTGCTGTTACAAAAAAGCAGGAAGACCCTGAAGAAAAAGCGGACGAGGAAGAGAAGCCTACTGAAGAGGAAAAAGACGCTAAGGACGAAGAGAAAGATAAAAAAAAGAAAAAAAAGACACTGATCAAAACATTGGTCAAAGACCACGATTACATGGAAGGCCTGTTTAAAGTTTACCGTAACCCTAAAAACGGTAGCTTAAGCATGGAAGTCCGTGATGACCAAATCGGTAAAGAATTCATTTATTTTTCGCACATAACAAACGGCGTTGTTGAAGGTGGGCATTTTAGAGGTCAGTTTAGGTCACAAAAAGTATTCACTATAGAAAAGCAATACAATCAAATCGCATTCGTTGAACAAAATCCTTATTTCTATTTTGATCCGGATAGTAATCTAGCAAAAGCACAAGACGCCAATATCTCCCGTTCCGTGATGGCGACAAGCCGCATTCGAGGTACTAACGAAGAAGAAACAACGTATCTGATTAACGTGGACGGTCTTTTTAAAGGCGAAAGCTTTGATCAGATTAAACCCAGTAACAATCCGCGTACCCCACCAGGACAATCATTTTCCCTTGGCAAATTATCAAGCGGTAAAACACGTATAACTGACGTACATAATTACCCAGAAAACATTGCGGTTTCTGTGGATTACGTATACTCAAATCCATCACCTGTTAATCGTGGCAACTGGTTCGATATAACAGATGCACGTAACATCACTGTGGGTGTCCAGCACACATTGGTTGCCATGCCTGAAAATGATTACAAACCTCGTTTTGATGATGCACGTGTTGGCTACTTTATTGATTATGTTAATGATCAAACAACCACTTCCGCAACACCTTGGCGCGATATGATAAATCGGTGGCATCTGGTTAAAAAAGACCCATCAGCTGCAATTTCAGAACCAGTAGAGCCGATTGTATGGTGGATAGAAAATACAACACCGGAAGATATTCGCCCTATCATCAAGAGTGCTGCTGAAGCATGGAATCCAGCATTTGAAGCAGCAGGCTTTAGAAATGCCATACAAGTTAAAATTCAACCAGACGATGCTGATTGGGACGCTGGCGACATTCGGTATAATGTCCTAAGGTGGACATCAAGCCCACAACCGCCGTTCGGTGGTTATGGCCCTAGCTTTTCCAATCCACGAACAGGACAATTGCTCGCGGCTGATATCATGTTGGAGTATTCGTTTCTGACGAACCGCATCAATACCAGCAATGTTTTCGAGAGTGCGGCGCTTTCTCTTGGTGAAGAAGAGACCGCAACATCTTTTATGGAAGCGATCAGAAACCATAACCGGAATTGCAGTATCGGTGCGCATATGCAACTGAACACCATGGTTGGCCAAACCCTTGCCCGTACCCTGCAGCAAGGTGCCGATGTGTCCAAAAAGATGGTTGAAGAGTCGCTTCACTATCTGATTTTACATGAAGTTGGACACACTCTTGGTCTTAATCACAACATGCGTGCAACGCAGGCCCGCTCATACGAAACAGCTTATGACATATCTGCCCAGGATGATGGTCTTGCTGGCTCCGTTATGGATTATCCGTCCATTAATTTTGCACCTCCAGGTAAAGATCAGGCACACTACTATAGTATAATTCCCGGCACATATGACACGTGGGCTATCCAGTTCGGATATGACCCTGACATGGATGACCCGCAAAAACGCGCAGCACATTTGGCCCGCTCGGCTGAAAAAGGGCTCGCTTTCGGCAACGATGCCGATGATATGCGATCACCCGGAAAAGGAATTGATCCACGCGTTAATGTTTTCGATATGACCGATGATGCGATCCGTTTCGCCGAAGATCGTATGAAGCTGGCACAAAACGCCATGGGGAAACTGAGACAAAATTTCATTAAAGATGGCCAAAGTTACCAAGAGCTACGCAACGCCTATGTTATTCTAACAGCAGATATGGCGTGGCAAGGCCGCGTTGCCTCCCGTTATATCGGCGGTGTTTACGTAGAGCGCGCTGTTGCAGGACAAGATGGTGAAACTGCGCCGTATCGTCCTGTGGAAGAAAGACGTCAGAAACAGGCCATGCAGATGCTGCGTACATACCTCTTGTCACCAAACGCATTTGAAGCTGACCCCGTATTGCTGCAACACCTAGCAATCCAGCGCCGCGGCTTCCTACATGGCGGCGGCACGGAAGACCCTAAAATTCATGCCCGGGTTGCTACTATTCAGGCAGATATTCTTAATCACATTCTGCACCCTGCAACAATGCAACGCATGTCTGATAGCGCCCTGTATGGCAATAACTACAGCGTGACAGAAGTTTTGTCCGATCTGACAAAAGCAGTATTTGAAGATGACAGCCGAACGGCGGTTAACAGCCACCGTCAAGAGCTACAGACCATGTATGTAAAAGGCCTCATCAATATATTTAACGGTGCAGCATACAATAACATTGCCCGCTCGAATGCTTTCTCAAATTTAAAGAGTATTCGTAATAATATGGCACGCTGGCGGGGTGATGCGGCAACACGCGCTCACCGTGATCATATTGCTTACCTAATTAATAAGGCATTGGAAGTACTTCAAAGCTAGATATTAACAATCAATGAGAAAAGCGGCTTTCAATGCCGCTTTTCAATATCGAACCAACATCCATTTAGACATTGATGCCCTTTTGTTAATTCAGAGTTCAGGATCAGGCGTATACCCTGCCCTCATATGTTCAAAAATTTGCCTTTATAAAGCCTTTATTCAGCGCAAAGTTTACATATCTAGAGGCATAACAGGAGCCTGACATGAAATTGAAAAAGACTGGATTGGTGGCAATTATTCCACTTGCATTGGCCTTAGGGGCCTGCAGTACAAATTTATCACCAAACTCGTACGATCAACGTGCAGTTGGTCAGGTTAACCGTGTTGAACGCGGCACAATTGAAAGCTATCGTTGGGTTCAGATTGAACGCCAAAACTCAGGTGTTGGTACAGTAGCCGGTGCAGGTATTGGCGCAGCAGCGGGCTCAACCATTGGCAGTGGACGTGGGCGCGGTGCTGAAAATGTAATTGGCGCGATTGGCGGCGCTCTACTCGGCGGCTTAATTGGTAACAGCATTGAAAAGTCTGGCAGCAAAAAAGGCGGGTTTGAGTATCTTATTCGCACAGAAAGCGGCGCTTTAGTCAGTATGGTTCAACAGGATACAAATCCGTTACCTGAAGGGGCTCCGGTTATCATTACATTTAGCGGCAGCAGAAGCCGCGTGGTTTTTGATCATAACGCACCGCGTTACAATGATGATGGGCCAAGACGTTATGAAAACGAGCCAAAATACGAACAACCAGAAAGCCCAGATACACCGTATTGAACGGATTATTACAAGAAGGCTTTTACAGACAGCAAGATATACAAGAGCTAATTCAACTAAACTATGGCAAACAACAGCACCTCAATCGAAAGATTGGGGTGCTTTTTTATTTGATAGCGGTTGGCATGTGTTTGTCTGGCGATAGACCATAATACTTACATGCCAACACTGCTTCAACTCATAGGCTTGACTATCACTGCGATAATCGCTCTATGATTTCTTTTTCTATAAGTTTGTCAGTGGCTTGATGCATACCTCTTGTATTGTAATCCGTCTTGGTGATCACAACAACAAGCTCGTGAGCAGGCATAACTACAACACGGTTGCCACCGTTCCCCGTCATAAAGTAATTCTCATAGCGCTCTCCTGAAACTTCATACGCTGAGCGCCACCACAAATAACCATACTCAACCTCTCGGTCGGCGAAAACCACTGCACGCGGCTTCACAGACTCATCTGTCCATGACTGAGACAGAATTCGTTCACCGTTATAAACACCATTGTTGCGTTGCATTTCCGCAAATTTGGCAAGATCGCGCGCCGTGAGCGACAGACCGCCGCTTTTATGTGCTTGGCCCAAGCCATTTTCCTGCCACTCAAATTGAGTGATGTCCATTGGATCAAAAAACTTTGCTTTTACATAATCCTGAAATCGTGTCTTCGTTGCACGCTCAACCAATTGGCCTGCCATTTCTACTCCAGCGGAACAATAAGAAAAAACGCGACCATATTTTGCCGTCGCAGGCGTGTCTGACCACCCTGGATAACCGCGAATAGGAAGATCCCAGAAAAATGACGTCCAATCTTCCACAATAGACATACGCGACTCGTTCCCGCGGGAAAATCGATCATTGTCGTCACATTCAAGTACGCTGCTCATGGTGATCACATCTTCGATCGTAATCTTGAACTTACGTGGGTCTGGGTTCTCGAATGGAGCTATATCACCAAAGAAACTCGCTGCGGGCATGTCTACCCTCAACAGACCATCATCAACGGCCGCACCTACGGCCATTCCAGTGATTGTCTTTGGAACCGAGCGGGTATTGTGAAGACTATTCGCATTAGCACCATTAAAATAACCTTCATAAGCAATCTGCCCGTTTTCCATGATCAGAACGCTTGTTACAGTACCGTAATCATCTTTGCTTACATTTGCTTCTAACGCCTCCATGTCAGTCCAACGACCTTGTGCAAAGACGGGCATAGCAACAAGGGCGCAAAGCCCTAGTGCAGCATATATCTTCATCATAAATACTCCCTAAATTCAGTGATAAGTACACTTCAGTGAGCGGGAAACATGATGACTAGCGCAACTGCCGTCACTTGAAGAAAGTTGAATTTTCTTGAAGCGCACGTTTTCAAAACCGTTTAAGCTTGATGTAATGATTTATGTTTTGAAAGACTTAACTATCAACACAATCGCCAGAACGGTTCACCGTGAAGGCAAAGCTGTAAACATGCCTGATTTAAGTTTTGATGTTCTGGTCAAGCTCGTTGTGTCTGCACCCAATGCAGTGAGCCCAGCTGTGCTCTGCACGGAAGTTTGGCACGCTGAACACGTCAGCGATGAAACCATCGCACAGCGTATTACGCTGCTCAGAAAATCCATTGCCGATAATGCAAAAGACCCCCAATACATTCGCACAAGCAGAGGCCAAGGATATGCCGTTGTAGGTATTGTTAAAATCACCAAAAGCCAACCCGTACATAACTTTGCATCAGCATTCAGGCGAAAAAATATTATCGCTACTGCTTTTGGCGTTCTGGTTCTTTTTGCGTTATCTATCGCGGTTTTAAATAAGCAAAGCCTCGCACCAGCACGTATTGAAACAACACCGGAAACAAGCCAGAAATCTGACATTGCAATTTTGATAGACAGCGCCCAAGCGCAACTGAAACTGCATCAATCACGAGAGACTGACCGCGCTATTGCAATGCTGCGTGAAGCTTTGTCCATGGAATCTGATAACTTTGATGCTCGTATGACGTTGAGCTTTGCACTTTCAACAAAAACGACGAAATTCGGTGATGATGCAAATCTTGAGAGAGAAGCTGAGGCAATTGCTCGCTCTCTGATTGATGAACAACCAAACAATAGTAATGCCTGGTCTGCTCTTGCATACTCACTTGGTTCACAAGGACGCCTCGATGAAAGTCTGTCTGCTTATCAGTACGCGTATCAACTTAATCCGCAAAACACGGCAGCCATCTCTAGTGCGGCCCACACGCAACTAATCCGCGGCGAACTTTATCAGGCATTACTACTAGAAGCGCAAGCAATGCAAACTGGAGGGCATTCGCGTTATGCAGAAGTGCAGATTGCACAAAGTCTGGAATTAATTGGTCATCCGGCATTCCAAAAATGGTATGAGAAGGCCTTATTTCTCAACCCCAATCAAATAGTTATATTAAGTGTACTTGCACAGTCACACCTGCGCCAAGGAAACCCAGACGCCGCACTTCAAATACTTACTCAAGCAGAAGGAGCCGACCAATCTGCGCCGCAAATTTTACAATTGCACGGTAGAGCACACGCCGTACTCGGGAATATAGATGAAGCAAGGGTTTTCCTAGAAGCAGCTGGAAATGGAGCATATTTTGATGTCATTGCACTAAATGCCCACGCCGGCAATGTAACTCAGGCAGAAGCATTATTGATTTCAGACAAGATGGAAGCAGTGGAAGCAAGCCCATCAGCGGATGAACGTATCCATTTGGCTGAAATCACCGCGGCCCTTGGCCAAAACAGCAAAGCCATTGGATTTCTTTCTCAAGCTGTGAACCTTGGATGGCGAGATATAAACTGGCTGAAACAATCACCGTATCTGAATGCCGTTATGACTTCGAGCGAAGGGCAGCAGATTGAAGGCAGAATAACACGCGAGCTTGATATCCAGCGAAAGTTAATTGAAGGAAGTGAGAAACTTAAGGCAATCATTGCCAGTTGAATGCTTGTTTGCCATCTGACGTCAAAGCCAATCTAAAAAGCCGCCCCAAGAGGACGGCTTTCAATTAGTCAAACAAGCAGTTATTGTTGATCCGCACTTTCATCATAAGCATATTCAACCGTCCACTTTGTGCACACATAGTTCCCGCGGCGGTAACCATATTTCATGCAAGTCCGTATTTCTTCCGGTGGCTGATATGTTTGTGTCTCATAAATGTGACGACCATTGCTGTCAAAATGGTCACTGCTTGAATAAGGGCGATACTCTGCTGTACCATCACCGCGGTATTCATGGTCACTTGTCACTGCATTGCCAATAGTGGCACCGACAACAGCACCAGCAACAGCGCCCGCAGTACGGTTATACCCACCATCAATTTCAGCACCAATGATACCACCAACAACAGCGCCTAACAACGTACCGGCAACATTATCGCCACCTGAGTGGCCATGGTTTGAATAAGCGTAATTATCATAGCCATAATAGCCGTTATGGGCACGATCAAAGCCAGGGCAGTAATCACCATAGTGATAATGGCTATGGATATGGTTCCACCCCCAAAATGCTCGCCTGCCATAAAGACCGCGTGCATGCGGCCAATGGCCAAAATAGCTATAATGATTATATGGCTGAAAAACTGGTGAATAAAAAGGACTGAAAGGGCTAAACGGACCAAACGGATCATATCCGTATGAGTAGCCTATAGAATAGCCCGGTCCACCAAAGAAACTACCAAATCCGAAATAGTAGTTATTATATACACTCCGTCGGAAATTACGGCGTACATGCGGTTGATACGGATCAGCACGACGATGTCCACGATAAGACCGTGGTTCATTTCTATTTCGTGTGCGCTCTATCCTGTCATAGCGTGCGTCTGCACGGCTTCGTGCCCCAGCATAACGTGCTGCATCGTCACGATCATAGCGTGTAACACCGCGCGTACGGTCCCTTACTACGTCACGCCTTACAGCATTGTTTGCTGCACGCGTGCGGCTGCGCTGTGCTTCGCGTGCGCGCTGGCGACTTGGGCGCACAGTATCACGCACACGGCCTCTTTCGCGTGTGGTTTGGCGCTGCTGTGAAGGAGCAGCCGACAACGTTGCCTGAAGCTGGCGATCATTTGTTGTTTCGCGTGCCACCTGCTGGCGAACACGCCTACTTTCAGTTGCTCGAGACCTGTCTTGTGGTCGTTGTTGCGCTCTACTTTGTGAGCGCGCATCGCTGCGACGCACTTGTGGTTGCGTTACCTGTTGATTACGCGGCGCACTGCGCTCTACGCGTTGAGGTCTTGATGAACGCTGTGCCCGATCACTTCGGGAAGCGCGAACCTGAGGCTGCGAACGTCTACCACGCGCATCAACACGCTGCCTACTTTGACCAGAACGCGCCCGCTCTGGTCGCGCTGCGCGCCTATTGGCACGTGCTTCACTACGCTCAGAAATCACGCGTTCTTTGCGGTCGTCAACAAATCGTGCTTCAGCAGCCTGCAAGGGCAGCAAGATGGCTGTGGTCGTTAAAAGCAATAATGACTTTTTAAACATAACACTCTCCAACTAAGTTAAGCACACATTAGCACTAGCTAACTGAACCCAACATGAACCCCCGCATTTCACTTCATTCACACGCAACACGCATTAAACTCTACGCTAATTTACATACATTGTAAAAGTGCACAAAAGTCATGGCAGAATTACGGCATAACAAAACCCGCGATAAGTGAGTTTCACATCGCAGAGTCCCTGAAATCATATATAAGCTGAAATCATATTTGATCAGCGATTGGCAACCGTCTGATCCGCTTTCCCGTAGCATTAAAAATTGCATTCATCAAAGCAGGAGCAAAAGGTGGTATCGCCGGTTCACCCATACCGGTTGGGTGCTCATTGCTTTGCACTAAATGTATTTCAATTTTGCGCGGTGCTGCATCTATTCTAGCCATTTCATACGTATCAAAGTTGTTTTCAACAACGGTAGCATTTTCAATCGTAATTTCTTGCCCTATAGCAACAGAAAGGCCATCGTGAATCGAACCCTCTATTTGAGCTTTCACGCCCAATGGATTTATAACAAGGCCACAATCCGCCGCAGTTACTACACGCTCAACAACAAGCTTTCCATCAATGACAGAGACCTCAACTACATGAGCAACAAATGATACATGGGAGAAATAACCAGCAATGCCGCGGCCCCAACCATCGGGCAGAGCTTCACCCCAACCCGCCTTATCTGCAGCCAGCTTCAAACAATTTGCCATGCGTCCTGTATGCATAGCCATTGGCCCCTCATCTCCATCAGGGAGAAATCGCGGTTTCCCTAGCACACTCAACTGAAACTCAAGCGCATCAATACCTGCCTTATGTGCCATTTCATCAAGAAAACTAGCTTGAGCAAAAGCCGAATTGACACTACCCGGGGCACGCCAAGGCCCTCGTGGCACTGGCCCAGCCGTAAAGCGAACCTCCATGCGGTGGTTCGGTACGATACCAGCCTCGAAATGCCACCCCATCAAGTCTTCATAAGGCCACTGGATAGCTGGTTCTTTATCCTTATCCAAAGTTGGATAATCTGACGCTTGACGTTGCCGTAATGCAATCATTTTTCCTTCAGAGTTTAAACCACCAGTCATCCGAAAATTATTTGCGGCACGGTATCTACACTGTGTGAGTTCGTCCTCACGTGTCCATGTTACTTTCATCGGGCGCTTTAGTTTTTGCGACAATAAAATTGCCTCGGCAGGGTAATCAAGTTCCCACCGCCTACCAAAAGCTCCACCTGAGCGCGCTACTGATACATGAATATTCTCATGGTCAATGCCTGTCATCAAATGCGCTAGATCCTGAATTCGAGAAGGGGTCTGCGCAGGGCAATTGAGATATACCTCACTATCTCGAACGTCAGCGATACAGGAATGAGGCTCCATTAAAGCATGCGCGATCCGTCTTACAACATACTTCGCATCGTGAGTGAGCACTGCATCTCGCAGAGCAGCATCAAAGTCTCCTTCTTCTCTAATGCGCCCTTCATGATTCAACAATGCAAAACCTTCGTCACTATCAAGTGCCGCAAGGCTTTCAGTCTCTACCTCACTTGAAGAAAAACCTTCATATGGGCCTGAATTCCATTCTATCTCCAGTAAGTCACGAGCTTTTTTCGCCGCCCACAAACTATCCGCAACAACCGCCACACTTGCGACCAATAGCCACGCCATGGGACCATCTTTATCTGATTGTTCAATTTGCACTATATCCTGTACACCTTGAACTTGGCGTGCGGCACTTTCATCCAAAGATTTGAGGCTTCCACAAAAATGTGGACACCGAGCAATAACAACGTGCGACATGTCTGCAATTTGTTGATCAAGGCCAAATATTGGCTTACCTGTGACTATTGAATGCGCCGCTTTCGATCGTTGCGGATAGCCGATCAATCGATACTCATTTTGTTTCTTTAATTGCACATTTTCGCGTGGACTTAGCTTTGCCACAGCCTCTAGCAGTTCGGCATACGAAAGCTTTTTATCACTGGAGGTATCAAAGACATGACTATCTCGGGCAATTAATTTATGAACCGATACCCCCCAGTGATCAGCAGCGGCTCTCAAAAACATATCGCGCCCCTGCGCACCGTATTGTGGCAAAACACCCCATGCCCGTCTTACGCTGCCACTACCGCCGGAATGTTGCCGAGCATAAACATACTGCATTTGCCCTTTCTCATCTAACCGGCGCCTCAACTTTAAAGTTTCTACGCGAACACGCGACCAATCAAGGTCCATTTCTTCCGCAATCATCATTGGGATTACAGTTGATGTCCCTTGCCCCATATCAGGGTTAGGGCTGTAAATTATCGCACTATTATCATCTAGAATTTTAACGAGTGGTGTGTCCATACCATCGTCAGTGTAGAAATTACTACCAGCCTTTTCGGTGCTCAATGCATCGCCAGGGTATAATAAAACGGCTCCGCCAGCCCCAAGCATTAACTTTAAAGTTGAACGGCGACTGAGTGTCGTTTCCATTTTTATGTCTCCCTGTTAAAGGAAACAATACAGTAACCTGAAGTATTCGTCGCGACCACTTGTCGCACATAACAGGTACTTAGACGAAAAAGCCCGCCAAAAAGGCGGGCCCTTCAATTTAAGTTTGCTACAAACGTTTATCCATCAAGCTTTGGTTTAAGCAGTTGGTTCACCATGCCCGGGTTGGCCTTACCGCCAGTTGCCTTCATAACCTGACCAACGAAGAAACCAATCAGTTTATCCTTGCCACCGCGATATTGCTCCAGCTGATTAGGGTTAGCCGCAATAACTTCGTCAATTATTTTCTCAATTTCCCCCGTATCGGAAACTTGCTTTAAGCCTTTTTCCTCAACGATTGAAGCTGCGCCCTTGCCTGTATCAAACATAATTTCAAATACGTCTTTAGCAATACGGCCAGAAATTGTGCCGTCTTCAACCAAAGCTAACAACTCTGCGCCTTGCTCAGCAGAAACAGGCGTTTCATCAATTGACTTATTTGCTTTGTTCAACGCGCCAAACAGGTCGCCTGTTAGCCAATTGGATGCCTTAACGGCAACATCGCTTTCAGATTTTTTAGTTGCTGTCGCCAACGCCGAAACCAACGACACAAAATAATCAGATTGATCTTTCTCCGCAACAAGCACACTGGCATTGTAATCATTGAGACCGTACTCGTTTATAAAGCGTGCTTTCTTGTCATCAGGCAATTCTGGCAAGCTTTCACGTGCAGCATCAATAAATGCATCATCAAATTCAAGCGGCAAAAGGTCTGGGTCCGGGAAGTAGCGATAGTCATGTGCTTCTTCTTTAGAACGCATAGAGCGCGTTTCACCTTTTACAGGATCAAACAAACGCGTTTCCTGATCGATTGTGCCACCGGCTTCAATAATATCAACCTGACGGCTCGCTTCAATTTCGATGGCTTGGCGCACAAACCGGATAGAATTCACGTTTTTAATCTCACAGCGTGTACCCAGTGGGTCGCCTACTTTTCGAACAGAAACGTTCACATCAGCACGCATACTCCCTTGCTCCATATTGCCATCACATGAGCCAATATAACGCAAGATCGTACGCAGTTTGGTTAGGTAAGCACCAGCTTCTTCAGGGCTACGCATATCTGGGTCAGAAACGATCTCCATGAGAGCGACGCCAGAACGATTAAGGTCTACATATGTAAACTGTGGATGTTGGTCGTGCATCGACTTACCGGCATCTTGCTCCAAATGGATACGCTCAACACCTACCTTTTTGGTGCGTCCACCATCAAGATCAAGCGTGACTATACCTGGCCCAACGATAGGGTGTTTGAACTGCGAAATTTGATAGCCTTGCGGCAAATCAGCATAGAAATAGTTCTTACGGTCAAAAACAGAATATTTGTTGATTTGTGCACCTAAGGCAAGGCCTGTGCGCACTGCTTGGCGCACACATTCACCGTTGATAGTTGGCAGCATACCTGGCATTGCGGCATCAACCAGTGACACCTGCGCGTTTGGTTCTGCGCCAAACTCTGTTGAAGCACCAGAAAACAACTTGGCGTTTGAGATAACCTGCGCGTGGACCTCAAGCCCAATTACAACTTCCCAGTCACCCGTTGCACCTTGAATACGATAATCTGACATGGGCCTTACCTCCACCACTCTTGCGGTTGCGCCGTAAAGGCAGCAGCTTGTTCAATCACACCAGAAACTTTAAGCACTGTTTCTTCGTCCCACGCTTTGCCAAGCACCTGAAGGCCAAGTGGCAATCCATCAGCACTCAGACCTGCAGGAACGCTTGAGCCCGGCAAGCCTGCAAGTGACGCAGGAACCGTAAACACATCATTTAAATACATCGCCAGCGGGTCATCTGATTTCTCACCAAAAGCAAAGGCTGCGCTTGGTGCGGTCGGTGTCAAAATCGCATCAACTTGTCCAAAGGCTTGTTTGAAGTCATCAGCAATTAGCTGGCGCACTTTCTGCGCCTTAAGATAATAAGCGTCATAATAACCAGCAGACAGCACATAAGTGCCGATCATAATCCGGCGCTTCACTTCGTCACCGAATCCTTCGCCGCGTGTTGCATAGTACATGTCATCAAGACCACCACCATCACCGATATTGCGATGGCCGTATTTAACACCATCGTAGCGAGCCAGATTTGATGACGCCTCAGCAGGCGCAACAATATAGTACGTTGGCAACGCGTATTTTGTGTGCGGCAAGCTAATGTCGACTATCTCTGCACCGGCATCTTTCATCCAGGCAATACCTTTTTGCCAAAGCTCTTCGATTTCAGCAGGCATGCCGTCCAAACGATATTCACGCGGAATACCAATTTTCATGCCACGAATGTCGCCCGTTAGTGCTGCTTCAAAGTTTGGCACAGCAATATCAACAGACGTGCTGTCTTTCGGATCAAAGCCAGAAATACTTTCAAGCATGATAGCACCATCACGCACATCGCGTGTGATGGTTCCTGCCTGGTCAAGAGAGCTGGCAAAAGCAACCATGCCATACCGGCTACAGCGACCATATGTTGGCTTAATACCAAACGTACCGGTAAAAGCTGCGGGTTGACGAATAGAGCCACCTGTATCAGAGGCTGTTGCACCCATCGCAGCAAAACCTGCAACTGAGGCAACAGAACCACCTGATGATCCACCAGGGACAAAATCACTGTTGCTACCTGTTGCGCGCCAAGGGTTTTTCACAGGACCATAAAAACTGGTCTCGTTAGATGAACCCATGGCAAACTCGTCCATATTAAGCTTACCAAGCATAACCGCACCGTCATCCCAAAGGTTCTGAGTTACGGTACTTTCATACTCCGGCTTAAAGCCATCCAGAATTTTTGAGCAAGCTTGAGTGTGAATACCTTTGGTGGCAAACAAGTCTTTGATGCCGATAGGTATGCCCGTCATGGCTTTTTGATTACCCGCTTTTATCTGCGCGTCAGCAGCATCGGCTTGCGCAAGAGCAATGTCAGGCGTTGTAACAATGTAAGCATTTAGTGACTTCATGGCATCAACTGCGCCGATGTGGGCCTCGGTCAGCTCACGCGAAGTCAATTCACCTTTGGCAAGCATGTCGCGTGCTTCAGCAATTTTTAATTTAGTTAAATCAGTCATCTACACACCCTACTCAATCACTTTTGGTACAGCAAAAAAGCCATATTCTGGTTTTGGTGCATTTTTGAGAACGCTGTTAGCTTTTGCGCCGTCAGTCACTTCGTCAGTGCGCCAGCGAAGCTTAGCGTCCACAACACTTGCCATTGGTTCAATATTATCAGTATTAACTTCGCTTAGTTGCTCCACCCAACCCAAGATGTTATTCAGCTCACCTGCTAAAGGTTCAAGCTTATCTTCTTCGGTTTTAATGCGTGCTAACCTTGCAATTTTGGCAACGGTTGCCTTATCGATATTAGACATGAAAAATTCCTGTTGGGCATGAATCTCTTGAAATTATCAGAAAAAATCTGGGAATCATCAGAAAAAACTGCTGAAATCAGCGCGGAACTTAACGCTACAAGCGCTCTGTAGCAAGCAGGGAATCAGTATGACCACTGCAAATTTTTTGATAAGAAACGCAATTCCCAGCGATGCTAAATATTTGAACCGATATCTGCGCAGTATTTTTGCCGAAAGCAGGCATCTTGTTACAAAGCCTGAAGAGTTCAAAATGACGCCGTTTCAACAACGCGTCTGGATTAAACGAAAAGCTGCAAATACACATGAAATCTGCATTGTGGCACTACACGGCAAAAGCATTTTAGGCGTTCTGGAAAGTGCAACAGATCGACGGGCAAGAACAAGACATGTCACAACATTCTCTATGTCCGTTCACCCAGACCACCGCGGCAAAGGTATAGGACAAGAATTACTGAATACTTATACTGGTTGGGTGTCAGAGCACAATCAGTTGAGCAAAGTCGAACTGCATGTGCACAGCGACAATGCAATAGCCATTCATTTGTATGAAAAAGCTGGCTTTGTAATAGAAGGCAGGCGTAAAGATGCCATAAAGTATAAAAATGAACGTTTCGTTGATGATATTTTGATGGCATACTGGCCAAATTCATCAAACGTTGAAATAAATATGGAACAGTAAAATGGCCTTAAAAGCAAAACCAGCTGGAATCTTTTTAGTAATTGTTACAGGCATCATTGTCATTGTCTTGGCTGGTTTTTTCTGGTTCCAGTCTAATCCAACCGCCGCATTGAAAATCGCCTTTGCACCTTCAGAACCATACACACCCATCAGTACTGAACCACTGGATTACACTGATGATACCAATTGGGTTGCTCTGCCTTCAATGGATACATTCGCAAAAGCAAAACCTGCCGGTGTAATGGACCATACAGCGATTAGCGGCGTTGATGTATTTTTTGTTCATCCAACAACATACCTTAGCCGTGATAGCTGGAATGCTCCGCTTGACCACGCAGACGCCAATATGCGGATTGAAAAACGTGTACTTAAAATGCAGGCAAGCGCCTTTAACCTTGCTGGCAACATATATGCACCGAAATATCGCCAAGCAACGTTTGGAGCTTTCTTTGATGAAGAAGGTAACGGTCTACAAGCCCTCATATATGCCTACAAAGACGTACAAGATGCATTTGATCAATTCATTCAGGATCGTAACGAAGGCAGGCCTTTCATTGTTGCAGGTCATAGCCAAGGCTCTCTTCACATGCTGAGCTTGCTCAAAAGCCGTATTGCCGGCACCTCTCTCGCAGACAGAATGGTGGCTGCCTATGTTATCGGCTGGCCGGTTAGTATTGAGGCTGACCTTGATGCATTAGATGGCATTAATGCCTGTGACTCTGCAGACGATACAGGATGTGTCGTATCCCACCAAACCTTCGGACCATCTGGTGACACATCTGGCTTGCAGCGTTATTTCCGCGTTACCAATGGATTGGGTGGCATGCCGCGCCAAGGAACAAAAATGTTATGCACTAACCCACTGACATGGATAACCGATGACACAGCGGAAAGCAGCATGAACATAGGTGCTGTCACAGTTGTTGAAGATGAGTCGCCTATCGGCGAGCCTGTTGGCAATTTCAATGGCGCTAAATGCGGTGAAGATGGTTTTTTATATTTAACCAAAGAACCTGGAGAAGCATGGCAAGACTATAAGATGTTTGGCGAAAACTATCATGTATATGATTATCATATGTTTTACATGAATATCCGCGAGAATGCAGCGATACGTGCCCAAGCATGGCTGAACCAAAACCGATGAGTGTTTTATCCACCGCAGAGCTGAAGGCACAGTTAAAGACAGGGCAGCGACTACTTGGCCTTGACATAGGCAGTAAAACTATTGGTCTGGCTCTTTCTGACACCATGTTGATGATCGCAACACCGATGGAAACCATCAAACGCACAAAATTTAAAGTTGATGTCATGCGCCTTCAAACGATAGTCAACGAACAAGGTGTTGGTGGCTTTGTGCTGGGTTGGCCCGTTAATATGGACGGCAGTGAAGGTCCTCGGTGCCAATCAACAATGGCATTTTCCCGCAACTTGGCTGAAAAAATACCTCTCCCTCAGGCGCTTTGGGATGAGCGGTTATCGACGGCTGCCGTAGAACGCACTCTTATTGAAGCTGACCGAAGCCGTGCAAGGCGTAAAGAATTAGTCGATAAAATGGCTGCAGCTTACATTCTTCAGGGAGCGTTGCACGCTATGTAATTTATACGTTTTAATTCACTGAGTTAAAGCCGTACGCAAAACCGGCTTGCGGACATGTGTTATTCCCCTTATAAGGCCAGCTTAATGAATACAGACCTGACCGAACAAACATCATACCCACGCGCGGACGTCGATCCGCCATCAGGTTCTCTTTTTCCACATAAGCATCTACTAGGCACATGGGCACTTGACCCAACCGCCATAAAACACTTGCTTGATGTTGCTGATGGATATGTCGAGCAAAACAGACAAGCTATAAAAACCAAACGCATTTGCGCAGGGCTAACGCAAATCAACCTGTTTTTTGAAAATTCAACGCGTACGTTGATGAGCTTCGAGATCGCGGGCAAACGCCTTGGGCTTGACACCATCTCAATGGCTACAGGTTCTTCGTCCATTAAGAAAGGCGAAACCTTGCTCGATACCGCATCAACATTGAACGCGATGCATCCCGACGTTCTAATCGTCCGTCACGGGGATAGCGGTGCGGTTAAATTGTTATCAGAGAAAATGGATTGCGCCGTTATCAATGCTGGAGATGGACGTTCTGAGCACCCAACCCAAGCGTTGCTGGATGCCCTCACCATTCGCAGACGCAAAGGCTCCATTCACGGGCAAACCATCGTAATCTCAGGCGATGTAACGCATAGCCGCGTCGCGCGATCTAACATTTACCTGCTAAATGCAATGGGCGCACGCGTGCGCGTTGTTGCTCCTCCAACCTTGTTGCCAAAAGATATTGGCCATCTGGGTGTGGAAGTCTTTCATGATATGAAACAAGGCTTGGAAGGTGCAGATGTCGTTATGATGCTGCGGTTGCAGCAAGAGCGGATGCAAGGGGCTTTCTTGCCTTCCATGCGTGAATATTTCCACTTCTGGGGATTAACGCGCGAAAAATTACAAGCAGCAGACAAAGACGTACTTGTTATGCACCCCGGCCCCATGAATCGCGGCGTAGAAATTGCCTCTGATGTAGCAGACGACTTTGATCGCTCTGCTATACAAGAACAGGTTGAAATGGGTGTAGCCGTGCGTATGGCATGTATTGATGTGTTGACGCGAAACTTGCGCGAGGAGGCAGGTTCATGATCACAGCCTACACCAATGCGCGCATTCTAGACCCGGCAAGTAAATTTGATGACACAGGCACACTACTTGTAAACGACAAAAGAATTGAAACATACGGTACAGATGTTTCAATCCCAGACGGTGCTATAATTGTTAATTGTGCAGGGCGGATACTATGCCCTGGCTTCATTGACATGCGTGCACATGCTGTAGATGCAGACGCCGCCTTGGCAGGTGGCGTCACAACTATTATTCTTCAGCCTGATCAAACAACAATGATTGAGACAGACGCGGTTGTTGAGCGAATACGCCACCGCTCCGTTAACGCTGAAATCGTAACTGTTTACCCGATGGGTGTTGCAACCCAGGGCATGCAAGGTGAGCAAATCGCAGAAATTGGCCAAATGAAAGCTTCCGGTGCTGTTGCCTTCACAGACTGTTCTAAACCCGTTGCCAACAGTCAGGTCATGAGGCGCCTACTAGAATATGCAAAGCACTTTGATGCGCTGATCGTGCAGTATGCACAAGATAAAGACCTTGGCAGCAACGGTGTAGCACACGAAGGGGAAACTGCTCTGCGCCTCGGTTTATCAGGCATACCTGCAGTTGCAGAAGCAATGCAAATTGAACGTGATGCAAAACTGGCTCAACTCACCGGTGGGCGGGTTCATTTCGCACTCATTTCTTCGCGTGAAGGTGTTGAAGCCATTAAAACCGCTAAAGCAGCAGGTATTAACGTGAGTTGTTCAACAGCTGCACATTATCTACACCTTAATGATAATGCCCTTGAGGGTTATCGCACCTTTGCCAAAGTCTTACCTCCACTCCGCAGTGAAGAAGACAGATTAGCACTTGTTAAGGCACTTGCCGACGGCACGATTGATACTCTTGTTAGCGATCATGCTCCCAAGAGTGAAGATGTAAAACGGCTTCCGTTTGCTCAAGCAGCTGCCGGTGCAGTAGGATTTGAAACAATGCTGGCATTGGCGCTGGCACAAGTGCATGCAGGTAAAGTTAGCATGAATACATTGCTTAAAAGCTTGACCATTACACCGGCAAAACTCCTTGGGCTAGATACAGGAACACTTACCAGCGGTGCTTATGCTGATATCGTTATCTTTGATCCAAACAAACCGTGGCGGATCAAAGCTGATGAGCTGATTTCCAGCGCCAAGAACACTCCATTTGACACCTTACCCGTACAAGGGCAAGTTTGGCGCACAATTGTTGACGGCAAAACTGTATTCCAGCAAGGATCGTAAATGTCCCTGTCTCTTGAGACTCTTTTAGTCTTGTTTTCAAGCTACTTGCTTGGGTCTGTACCTTTTGGCTTAGTAATCACACGTCTCTCAGGCCTTGGTGATATTCGTAGTATTGGGTCTGGCAACATTGGGGCAACCAACGTACTACGCACTGGCCGCAAGGATCTCGCGCTCGCAACACTTCTGTTGGATGCGGGCAAAGGGGCCATTGCTGTATTTGCAACATTGTATGTTGTTAATCAGCCAGAACTGGCAGCTGCTGCAGGCATGGCTGCTTTTATCGGACATTGTTTCTCGCTTTACCTAAAGTTTGCGGGTGGTAAAGGTGTTGCTACTTTTTTCGGTACTTTGTTCGCTATAAGTTGGCCAATGGGGTTGGCGGCTGGCGGCAGCTGGGTGCTCTCGGCCCTTCTTTTTCGCATGTCTTCACTTGCTGGTTTGATTACGGCCCTGTCTGCGCCAGTATTCAGTTACTATTTTACAGGTGGGTCAACATGGATATTTATCGCAGGCATGTCGATTGTCATTTTTGTAAGACATAGTGACAACATAAAACGCATTCTTAGCGGTACTGAATCCAAAATTGGTCAAAAAAAGTCAGATACGCCGTCCGAGAATTCAGATAAAACTGAATAGAAAGACACCTCACTTTGCAAGAATCCGAAAAAATTGCCCGCGTACAATTAGCTCGTAGCAAATCTGTCGGTCCAGTCACTTTCGGAAAACTTATCAATAAATTCGGTTCAGCTGTCCATGCAGTAGCGTCATTAATGGATGGACCAAAATCAGCAAACATCGTTGATATAAACATTGCAGAGCGCGAGCTAGAACAAGCCCACAAACTTGGGGCAAAATGCCTTTTTGTCGGCGACAAAGACTACCCCCAACCTCTTGCAGCAACCAGCGATGCCCCGCCAATATTATATGTACTAGGTAATATAGGCTTATTGAAACGTCAGAGCATCGCAATTGTCGGCGCGCGCAACGCCAGCGCATCAGGGATAAAACTGACTAAAAAAATTGCCAAAGAACTCGGTGAGCAACACATTGTAGTTACTTCTGGTCTGGCACGCGGTATAGATACAGCAGCTCACTCGGTTACCGTTAACACTGGTACAATCGCCTGCCTGGCTGGTGGTATTAACATCATCTACCCACAAGAGAACACCGAACTTTATAATGCAATCGCTAAAAATGGCTTGATCGTGAGTGAAATGCCTCCAAACATCAAACCTCAGGCACGACATTTTCCTCGGCGCAATCGCATAATCTCAGGCCTATCATCTGGCGTATTAGTTGTTGAAGCCGCAGCAAGATCAGGTTCTCTTATCACTGCACGCTTCGCGGCGGATCAAGGGCGAGATATATACGCAGTTCCAGGTTCACCGCTTGATCCACGCTCCGCAGGCACTAATCAATTGATCAAAGACGGTGCTGTTCTGGTGCGCAGTTCAGACGACATAATACAGGAATTGTCTGTATTTACTGACTCCTCCATGACACGCTCAACCACCGTATCAAGCCAAGAAAAGTCTACAAACAATGCCGCTATCAAACCTCAAGAAGCTTTGCCTGAACTCATGCAATTACTTAGCCAGCATCCTACTCATATCGATGAGATAGTCAGGCTTTCAGGCAAAAGTGCCAATGATGTTTTAACAGAGTTACAATTGATGGAACTTGAAGGCAAAATAATACGTCACAGCGGCAGTCAGTTCAGTTTAAATCAATGAAAATGTAACAATCTCATTGCATTACAGCTAACATACCACTAGGTCAGAACACATGTGACTGGTAAAAAAAGGCGAAAAATCGCCCCAAAAAGTTGACGGAGACTATAGGCGTATGAACGTCGTTATCGTAGAATCACCATCCAAAGCGAAAACAATCAACAAATATCTTGGTAAAGATTACAATGTCTTAGCCAGTTTTGGTCACGTTCGTGATTTGCCTGCAAAAGATGGTTCAGTGAAGCCTGATGAAGATTTTGCGATGGATTGGGAAGTTGATCGCGACTCAAACAAGCGTTTAACCGAAATCGCCAAAGCTGTAAAAGGTGCGGATCGTTTGTATCTGGCAACTGACCCTGACCGTGAAGGGGAAGCTATTAGCTGGCACGTACTTGAAGTGCTTGCCAAGAAGAAAGCTCTAAAAGACGTCGACGTCAAACGTGTCGTTTTCAATGAAATAACCAAATCTGCAATCTTGAAAGCAATGGCTGAACCAAGAGCGCTTGATGATGAAATGGTTAATGCCTATTTAGCGCGCCGAGCCCTTGATTATTTAGTTGGGTTTACACTTTCACCTGTGCTGTGGCGCAAGTTGCCCGGCGCACGGTCTGCTGGCCGCGTTCAATCAGTGGCGCTAAGGCTTATATGTAACCGCGAGTCAGAAATTGAAGAATTTACCCCTCAAGAATATTGGTCTGTTGAAGCGGCTCTAAAAGCGCAATCAGGCAAAGCCTTTAATGGTCGGCTTTTCGCGACAGACGGTAAAAAGCTGGCTAAATACGACCTAAACAACGAAGAAACCGCAACTGCGGCTGCAGCCCTTGTTCGCAGTGAACCCTTAACGGTGCAAGCTGTTGAGCGCAAACCGGCACGCAGACACCCACAACCGCCATTTACAACCTCTACATTGCAACAAGAAGCAGCACGTAAATTGGGTTTCCCTGCCAATCGGACAATGCGGGTGGCCCAAAGCCTTTATGAAGGTAAAACGCTGGACGGTGAAACAACTGGTCTTATTACATATATGCGGACAGACGGTGTTACGATTGCTCAGGAAGCACTCAATGCAACACGGGGCATGATCGAGAGCCGTTACGGCGCGCAATTCCTACCGGAAAAACCTCGAGTTTATAAAACTAAAGCCAAGAATGCACAGGAAGCTCACGAAGCTGTACGTCCAACAGACCCAATGCGCCGCCCAACGGACGTTGCGCATGCACTGGATAAAGATGAACTGAAGCTTTATGAATTGATTTGGCGACGCACAATCGCAAGCCAAATGGAAAGTGCGCAAATGGAGCGTACAACTGTAACAATCAATTCAGCCGACAAACGCGCAGAACTGCGAGCAACGGGAACCGTCGTTACATTTGATGGCTTTTTATCCGTTTATCAGGAAGGCAAAGACGACGAAGCTGACGAAGCGGAGACGTTGCTACCTAAGATGAATGAAGGTGAAACTGTTACACTTAACGAAGTATTGCCTAAACAGCACTTTACCGAACCACAACCTCGTTTCACTGAAGCGAGCCTTGTTAAAAGGATGGAAGAACTAGGAATTGGTCGTCCATCGACATATGCCTCTATTCTAACGGTACTACGCGAACGAAACTATGTTCACATGGACCGCAATCGTTTTGTACCGGAAGATAAAGGGCGGCTGGTTACAGCTTTCCTAGAGAAATTCTTTGACCGGTATGTTCAGTATGATTTCACAGCAAATCTGGAAGAAAAACTGGATTTTATATCCGCTGGGAAAGAAAATTGGAAAAAAGTACTGCATGATTTCTGGAGTGAATTTAAGCCCAAGACAGAAGAGATTATTGGCGTACGCAATGCTGTTGTTATTGATGCGTTGGATGAATTTCTTGAGCCAATGCTGTTCGCCGTCGAAAAGGAAGGCGAAAACCCGCGCAAATGCCCAGCCTGTGAAGATGGCCGCTTGGGTCTAAAAACCAGCCGTTACGGCGCTTTTGTCGGCTGTTCTAATTATCCTGAATGTAAACACACAAGGCCGTTTGGACAAAAGTCAGATGAGGCTGGTGAAGATGGCAATGGTGGACCAACTATACTAGGCCCAGACCCGGAAACAGGTGCTGATATTAGTGTTCGTACAGGTCGCTTCGGTGCTTATATTCAAATTGGTGAGGCAGAAAAAGGCGAAAAACCTAAACGAGCGACAATACCTAAAGACGTTGACAAGGGCTCGATTGACCTTGAAATGGCTATCGCTCTTTTGTCATTGCCGCGCGAAGTTGGTACACACCCTGAAACAAGCAAACCAATAACTGCCGCGATTGGGCGTTATGGTCCATATGTATTACATGACGGAGTGTATGGAAAACTAAGTTCCACTGAAGAAGTGTTTAGTGTCGGTTTAAACCGGGCAGTAGCCATTTTAGCTGACACTGCAGCTAAAAAAGGCGGAGCAGCCAAAACGGTATTGAAGGACCTGGGTGAGCACCCTGAAGAAGATGGCCCCATACGTGTTCTGGATGGTCGCTATGGCCCTTATGTGAACCACAAACGTGTCAATGCAACCTTGCCAAAAGATACAGAGCCTGAAAGTGTAACACTTGAACAAGCGCTTGAATGGCTTGCAGCTAAAGCTTCCAAAAAGAAACCTGCTAAGAAAAAACCAGCAAAACGGAAAAAGAAAGCGTCATAGCGCCTTCTTATCTTACAAATCAGGACACACGGTCTGTGGTAAATAAAAACACGCTCGACCATTTTCCGACCAAGGATGATATTCTTGGATTTCTGAAAGATGCCCGTTCAAAAGCTACTAAACGCGAAATTGCACGCGCATTTCAAATTCGCGGGCAGGATAAAGTTCTGCTAAAAAAACTGCTGCGCGAAATGCTGAACGACGGAATTATTGCCCAAGATGCATCTCGCTCTTTAAGGCCAGCAGAACAGCTATCTGCTGTTCAGGTCGTTGAGTATGCCGGTGTTGACACACACGGCGACGTGCTTGTCCGGCCAGTGAAATGGGATGGCAGCGGTCCTGCACCAAAAATATTTCTGAGTTCTGATAAACGCAAAAAAGGGCCAGCGATCGGCGCTGGTGAACGCGCTTTAGCAAAGCTCATTCCGATAAAGAATGATCCGCCGGTTTACCGCGCTCAAATTCTTAAAGTTTTAAAGCCTGCGCCTCGCGGTATTCTTGGTGTCTTCAAAGGCGGTGAAAACGGTGGTCGCATTCACCCTGTAGACAAGAAAAATCGTGATGAATACTGGGTAGATAAAGAGGATGTGCGCGGCGCTGTTGATGGCGAGCTCGTTACAGCTGAGCCAGTTCTTAATCGTAGACGTTCTTCAGGGCCCAAACGGGCACGTGTCAGAGAAGCCCTTGGCGACGTCAGTGCTGCACGTTCAATCAGTATGATCGCAATTCATGCGCATGACATACCCATGGACTTTCCAAATGATGTACTAAAAAGTGCTGATCAGGCAAAACCCGTTGACCTAAGCAACCGGGATGATCTGAGAAGTATACCACTCATCACCATAGACCCTGTTGATGCTCGCGACCATGATGATGCAATATGGGCCGAGCCTGACTCTGACCCAAAGAACAAAGATGGCTGGCATGCAATTGTTGCTATTGCTGATGTCGCTCACTACGTACAATCAGGCAGTGCATTGGACCGCGAAGCAATAAAACGCGGCAATAGCTGCTATTTCCCGGACCGTGTCGTGCCAATGTTGCCAGAGGCATTATCAGCAGGACTGTGTAGCCTACAACCCGGAAAAGACCGCGCCTGCATGGCTGTTCACATGTGGTTTGACGCTTACGGAAACAAGATTAGGCATAAATTTGTACGCGGGCTTATGAATAGTCATGCCAATATTAACTACGCACAGGCTCAGGCAGCACTAGATGGCCTGCCAGACGAAATGACAGAGCCATTACTTAAACCTGTGCTTGCCCCCCTACTTGGTACATTCAAAGCATTGATGGCAGCGCGTGATAAGCGGGAACCATTGGAACTTGATCTACCTGAAAGAAAAATAGAACTCAGCAAAGAAGGTTTTGTTAAAGGCATTGTGCTACGCGAACGCCTGGATACACACCGCATCGTTGAAGAGTTTATGATTGCGGCTAATGTTGCTGCTGCAGAAGAGCTGGAACGAAAACGAGTGCCTGCTATGTACCGGGTACATGAGGAACCGCCGCTCGACAAGCTCGAAAACCTGCGTGAATTTTTATCTACTCTTGATATGAAGTTAACCAAGGGCGCAGTAATGATGCCTCGCCTCTTCAACGGCATTCTCTCCAAAGTGCGGGAAACAGCTCACGAACAAATGGTTAACCAAGTTGTATTGCGTTCGCAAACGCAAGCATACTATTCACCAGACAATCAGGGGCATTTTGGCCTTGCTTTGCCCAAGTACGCTCACTTTACATCACCAATTCGACGCTATGCAGATTTGTTGGTGCATCGTGGTCTCATAAAGGCGCTTGGGCTCGGCGATGATGGACTAACAGCACCTGAAATTGAAGAGCTTAATGCTATTGGTGAGCAGATATCCAACACAGAAAGACGAGCAATGGCTGCCGAACGCGAATCAACAGATCGCTATATGGCCGCGTATCTTGCTGATCATGTTGGCGATCAATTCATTGGTCGCATCACTGGCGTAACACGGTTTGGGCTATTTGTTGAACTTGAACCATCCGGCGGTGACGGCCTGATCCCCATTTCAGAAATAGGCAATGATTATTACACGCACGACGAAGATCACCACCGCTTGGTCGGCGAACGCTTCGGCGAAGAATTCAAGCTAGGTGACAAACTGGACGTTCGCTTGACCGAGGCGAACAAGTTTACTGGTGGCTTGAGACTTGAATTGATCGACGACGGAACAAGACCTGGCCACGGACAGCAAAAAAAGTATCATCAGCGGAAACGGGCTGAACAAAGAAACCGAGGCAATCGCAAGCGACGATAAATACAGATTGCTCCTCTATAAAATTCCAAGCTCCATAAATACATCCGCAACATCATCAGCAAAATTTGCACCTTTGCGAAGCACTGGCACTGTTTTGGGCAAATCTTTGATATCGCCATTCTCGGTCGCCAACAAAGCAACGGGGATACTTTTCGTTGCAGGCATCGCACTTAAAGCACAAGCAAGGTCTATACCGGATAGTTCAGGCATCACACGGGAAATAATTACAGCATCAGGCTGCATGGACGGTATGAGTTGAAACGCATCCATCGTGCTTGCAACATTTACCATCCGATAGCCGCATTCCAGCAACTCTCTCGTCACAATCTTGGTGGCTGTTCCTGGTGCCATCACCAACATAACTTCAATATTGGCAACTGTAATATCTGCAACTTCAAAGCCTGCCTTATTTGGCAGTTTCCGCATCAGTTTAGATACATCAATATCTTTACCGTACACAAATGCCTCAAGGCACTCAGCCATTCGGTCTGCAAAAAACTGAATATCACGGCAGATGCTTTCGCTGAGGTCTGTCACATTGAAGAAATAATCTTCAAAACGGTGACACATAACCTTCAATGCTTTCATTTCAAATGACGCGGCTACACTCTTTAAGGAATGTGCCTCTAAACGCAACGTCGATAAAGCATCAGCAGCGTTTACTGTACCTTGCGTATAACATTGCGTCACTTCCTGGATATTTCTGAGGCGGTCTTCCGCAGTGTCAATTGCTTCGGTACGTAACTCATCTAACAAATCCGATTGCATCATTATGTTTTAGCTTTCTACTTACTGCACGAGATAAAGCTTAGTGATGCCATACAAATAGTTACCTGAGAGTTAGCAAAACCGATTTCTCAATAATTTTTTTAAGATTCAACAAACATGCTTGACTTACGCGCAGTCATGGGTATTTTGCGCGCTCAATGTGACTGCGCGACGCGGTCTGAATAATTATTCTCTTGGAGTAAGTAAGATGGCAAAGCCGTCCAGCATCAAGATCAAGCTCGTGAGCACAGCGGATACTGGTTATTACTATGTAACTAAAAAGAATCCACGTACTCTGACTGAGAAAATGGTCAAGCGTAAGTATGACCCTGTTGTTCGCAAGCACGTAGATTTCAAGGAAGCCAAGATTAAATAATCTTGCATTCTTGATCTGATCAAAAAAACGCCGCCTCCAAACTGGATGCGGCGTTTTTTATGTTTAATAACAACAAAGTACCTTGATTAAGAAGCAATAACTACTTTATTGCGACCGCCAGCTTTTGCTTCATAAAGTGCTTTATCTGCTTCATTGATGAGCTGCCCCGGTGTTTGACCATCTTTGCTTGTCGCCACTCCAATAGAGACAGTTACCGTTATAGGCCCCTCAGCCAGACCAACGTCAAACGGGTTGTCACTCATTTCCTGACGTAAACGATCCCCAATCATTGTAGCCCAATCTGTTGGCGTTTCAGGCATCATGACCACAAATTCCTCACCGCCATACCGAGCAGCTAAATCAACACCGCGGATATTACGACCGATTCGACTAGCAAACTCTTTTAAAACAAGGTCACCAGCAGCGTGACCATATGTATCGTTCACATGCTTAAAGTGATCAATATCCATCATTAGAACCGACAAAGCTTTACCTTGGCTCTGAGCAGTTTGCATACGTGTGTCCAAATGACTGGTCAAATAGTGCCGGTTATAAAGCCCCGTTACAGCATCAGTTGTGGCAAGCTGCATTGATAAATGGAAGTTTTCCCATAATTTATCCGCATACCGCTTGCGCTTTAGCTGTGTCTTAACCCGCGCCAAAAATTCAAGCTTATCCACGGGGCGAACCACATAGTCATTAACACCCATCTCCAACGCACGGACCAATAGTTTGGTATTACCGTCATCTACCATAACCAAAATCGGTACATGGCGCGTTTCTTCGAAAGATCGAAGCTTGGAACACACACGAAGACCATCAGTGTCGCGCATAGTGAGAGAAACAATAATCAGGTCAAAGTTCTTCTCTCTCGCTTTTTCCGCAGCATCATCACCGCCAGGGATAAACTCCAGCTGTCCGACACCCTCAAGAGCTTTGGCTATACGTTCAAAAACACGTTCTTGCTCATCAACAATAAGAATCGAACCATCAATAGGAGCAGTTACATCAAATGCCACCCCCTCTTCTTCATCCCAACCCAGTGACGCGCCGGTTGTTTTGCGGTTACGCAACTCATCCATCATCACTTTCAGACGCACAAGGGAGCGGACACGTGCGAACATCGCTAAGTCTTGAACCGGTTTCGTCAGAAAATCGTCTGCACCCGCTTCTAGTCCAGCAACACGATCTGATGGTTGATCAAGTGCTGTCACCATAACAACAGGGATATGCGCTGTAGTAGGGTCAGCCTTAATACGCTTGCATACCTCAAAACCGTCCATGCCCGGCATCATGACATCAAGTAGAATAATATCTGGGTGCTCGCGGCTAATAATATCTAACGCCTCCGGACCGCTGTAAGCTGTCAGGACATCAAAATATTCACTTGTAAGCTTGGCTTCTAGTAACTTAACGTTCGGTGGAACATCATCTACAACAAGCACGCGTGCTGTCATCGTGCATTATCCTGCAAATTGTTTCACGGTTTCCAGAAAGTGCCCGACAGAAATTGGTTTAGCGATATAGGCCTCACAACCGCCTTCGCGGATTTTTTCCTCATCGCCTTTCATTGCAAACGCTGTTACGGCAATAACCGGTATCTTTTGCAAGTCTTCATCTTCTTTCAACCACTTGGTAACTTCAAGGCCTGAAACTTCAGGTAATTGAATATCCATGAGAATTAAATCGGGCTGATGGCTACGTGCAAGATCAAGAGCGGCCATGCCATCTCTTGTTTGAATTGTCTCATAATCATGAGCTTCAAGCAGGTCGCAAAATAATTTCATATTCAATTCATTGTCTTCGACAATTAGAATTTTCTTAGCCATGGAACTCACCCACTCCCAAATTCAAGAACACTAAACGTACCCCCATGCAAATAATAGTCTCGCTTTGCTTACAAACACAAGCCTACACAGTGCACTAAAGCAGAAAATACCTAACAAACTATTGCATTTACCCATAGCATACTCACAATTATATCTGTTTGTATTCATTTAAGAAATTAGCCAAGCTTATATTTCCATTAGGAACCATCATTATGTCCGATGAAACAGCAGAAATTCTTGCCCTGAAAGCTGTTGCATTCATTGTTCAGAATGATGAACTAAGAGATCGCTTCATGACTCTTTCAGGCATAGATGAAAGCATGATCAAAAACGCCGTGCAGGACAGAGTGTTTTTAATAAGCGTTCTGGAGTTTTTTGTTAACTTTGAACCTGATCTTATTGCTTTTGCCGAGAATGAAGACATAGCACCAGAATCTGTCACTGGCGCATGGCGTGCTCTTGGTGGCGGCGTTGGGCAAGACTGGTAAATTATTGCAATGACCGAAGACACTGAAGTTACCCTCCCTGATTTTTCACCACATCGTCCTATTTTGTTGGTTGATGCTGACGAAGTATTATTAAAATTTATTCAGCACCTTGAACTTCATCTTGAGTCTGAAGGCTATGTATTGAACCTAGAGACCTTTCAGCTAGCCGGAAACATTCGGGAGATAGAAAACCAGGCAGCGGCTGATCAGGAAACAGTAAAATATCTTATTGCATCTTTTTTTGACAAACACGTAGATACGGTGCCGGCAATTGACCACGCCGCAGAGGCATTACAGCAATTATCTACTGTTTTTCAAATTGCAGTCTTGACTAATATACCTCACAAGCACCGCGTAAGACGCCAAAACAATTTACATTCTCATGGCTTCAATTATCCTGTTATCGCCAACAGTGGCGGTAAAGGCCCAACCATAAAAAAAATACAGCAAGAAACGTCACAAACCATTGTTTTTGTTGATGACCTTCCGCCACAACTAAGCTCGGTCGCGACACATGCACCAGATACGTATCTTGTTCATTTTGTGGGCGATCCACGGCTCGCTAAACTCATTAACAAAGCACCAGATGCCCATGTTCGAATTGATGATTGGCGCGAGCTAAAAGCGCATTTGATTGACTATATCAAATAATGCGCGATCACAGTATTATGGATAATAAATCTTCGTCTGTAAGAGCGGCAATATGGTTGATAACGCCAACATACCCAAAACAACGCTGTGTCGTACCTGCGCTTCAGTTTTTGAACTGAGCGCAGAAGCAAAGCTGCGTGGCTGTCACAACTGCGGGCGCTCACGATTAGTCAGTCATTCTGAGCTTCTGGATTTGTCGATAGCCCACGTAGACTGCGATTCTTTTTACGCTTCTGTTGAAAAAAAGGAAGACCCAACACTTTCCAACAAACCGCTTATCATCGGCGGGGAACACAGAGGCGTTGTATCCACTGCATGTTATATTGCACGCATGAGCGGCGTACGATCAGCCATGCCGATGTATAAAGCTAAAAAGCTATGTCCAGATGCTGTTATTCTGCGCCCAAATATGCGCCTATATCAAAGTGTAAGCAGAGATATCCGGGCAAAGTTTGAAGCTTTAACCCCTCTTGTAGAACCTCTTTCCATTGATGAAGCCTTCCTTGACCTAAGCGGAACCCAGCGCTTACATGGTCACTCACCTGCAGCAATGCTCGCGATGCTCGCAAACGATATTGAAAAGGACATCGGCGTAACAATTTCCGTTGGCTTGGCGCCTAATAAGTTTCTTGCAAAACTAGCTTCTGATTGGGAAAAGCCTCGCGGCTTTAAAGTCATTGGTGAACATGACATGCATGAAACCCTCGGCGCACTGCCTATAACTCGCATATATGGTATCGGGAAAAAAGCAGCCGAAAAATTACGCAAAGACGGACTAACGGAAATCCACCAACTACAAAGCATGGACGAAGCCACACTGATGCGACGTTACGGTGAAATCGGGCAACGTTTATTTCGTTTATCACGCGGGATTGATGTTAGGTCAGTAACATCATCAGGAAAGGCTAAGAGTATCTCAAGCGAGCGTACACTGGAGCGCGATTTAGCAAATTATCCAGAATTGGAGGATAAATTATGGTCACTCGCAGAGAATGTATCAGCTGATTTGAAACGTAAAAACATGGCTGGCATAACACTGACATTGAAGCTGAAGACCAGCATGCACCGTATTATTACACGTTCCCGCACTCTAGAATCACCGACACAATTGGCCGAGACAATCTTTGAGGTCGGGCAGGATTTGTTGCGGCCAATGATCGATGGAACACCGTATCGACTAATAGGCATGGGGGTTAGCCAATTTCGCCCTTTAACCGAAGCCGATCAACCGGACCTTATTGAACCAAAACGGACTAAACGCGCAAATGCGGAAAAAGCCATGGACAAGCTTAAAGGTCGGTACGGCCTCCACTCGGTTCACAAAGGGCGCACATTAAAACCTCAGGGAAAAACTGCTGAAACCAAAAAGGCGGCAAAAAAAGCCTAGCATAATTGCCTACCGGCAAATTTTTCCGACAAAGCAGCTTCAGAAATCAAGCGCTTTACACAGCAAATCACATCTGAAAGTGGCATACGACTTGCTACTTCACTCTGAATAACAGTGGACGGAGCCCCCAAATGATTGAACAGACTCAAGGTATTAAGAGTACCAAAGCTGACATCAACCCATACGTTAGTACACTAGCCGGCAAACTGATGCGAACAGCAGCTGATGCAGAAATGAAGTTCGATAGTAATGGTTGGCAACTCATCACTGAAGTCTTGAGTTACGCAGCCGCCGCAGAGCAACGCATGTGTGAGCAGCAGGAACGTATTTCCTACCTTGAGCAATTATCAGTTACAGATGAATTGACCGGCATTCCAAACCGCCGCGGTTTAAGATTGTCACTTGGTCAAACACTAGCTGCCGCAGCCAGGCACCGCGAAACAGGCGTTCTCGGGTTTATTGACCTTGATCGCTTCAAAGAAATTAACGACCTTAATGGGCACATGGCTGGAGATGCTGTTCTTCGCTTTGTCGCTAAAAGGTTGAAAGCAGATGTGCGTCCAACTGACATTGTTGCGCGCATTGCCGGTGATGAATTTGCGGTTGTGTTAACACGTTGTTCTGCTGAGCTAGGGCAAAAGCGTATTCTGAAACTACAGAACGATATTAATGGTAGTATCGTGAACTACGCAGGCAAACACATAGAAGTGAACTGTTCTGTAGGCACAACTGAATTTGACGGTAAGAGCGACCCTGCTCTTTTGATCGAAAACGCTGATAAATCAATGTATGAAGATAAACAAAATCGACAGCATGAGTTACGCTCTGCCTAATACATATTGTGATACCAAAGACACACCAAATGAAAAGGGGCTTATAGCCTCTTTTTTATTACATGCTGCTTTGGTATATCCTTTCTAGGGGTATTGTGTTTAGGGAATATTATGTCAGTTGAAAAACGCCTTGCTGAGCTTGGTATCAAGTTACCGGAACCTGTTGCGCCAGTTGCCAACTATGTTCCTTTCGTCATCTTTGGTAATATGGTGAGTATATCCGGGCAAGTGCCCTTTGTAGACGGAAAGCCAGCTTACACTGGTACTGTTGGGGACGATGTCAGTATGGACGATGCATGCGCTGCTGCACGCTTATGCGGCATCAACCTGATAGCGCAAATGAATGCCGCATGTGGCGGTGACCTCAACAAAGTTAAGCGCATCGTTAAATTAGGTGGTTTTGTAAGCTCCAAAAACGGATTTGGGCAACAGCCTATTGTTATTAATGCCGCAAGTGATCTGATGGTTGAAGTATTTGGCGACAAAGGTCGCCATAGCAGATCCGCTGTCGGCGTCAGCAGTTTACCGCTCAATGTGCCCGTTGAGATTGATGCCTTCATTGAGTTGGAATAACTGATGGGGCAAATAGATAAGGCAATTGGTGACCGTACCTTTGGATGGTTAACCAAAAAAAACATTGCACACAGAGGGCTACATCAAGCAGGCACTGCCAGAGAAGAAAACACTCTCGCCGCAGTAAGTGCTGCGATTGAAGCCGGTTTTGCCGTAGAAGTTGATGTCCGTGCTACCGTGGACGGCATTATCGTCGCCTTCCACGATGAAACACTTGACCGCATGACTGATGGTAATGGCGAAGTTGACAAACTTGGCTTTGCTCAAATGCAAAAGTTTCTCATTGGTAATTCTGGCAAACCAATGCCAAGTCTACCTGATGTAATGGAAATTGTTGATACAAAAGCACCCATTTTTGTAGAAATCAAAACATCAAAAAAGACAGATATCCAAGTGTTGTGTGCTGGCGTGCGTCATTGCTTTGAAGGATATAGAGGTGAAATCGCTGTAATGAGCTTTGATCCCCGCGTTATTTCATGGTTCAAGGCTTATATGCCTAACTATCCGCGTGGCCTGGTAGTAGGAAGGGAATCACTTTTAAGCTGGCGCAATCGTACCGCATTAACATTATGGCTAGGTCGGCTAAAACCAGATTTTCTTGCTTGTGATATAAACCTTCTACCGAATGGTCTCTGTTCTCGCTGGCGTAAACGCGGCAAACCATTGCTGACATGGACGGTCAAAGACAAACAATTGGAAAAAATTGCTAGAGATCATGCTGATGCATTGATATTTGAAGCACCAGCTGTCGTGGGAGAATAGGCTGTATTAATGCTTTATCTTCAGACGTATAAAATACAGGAAAATACGTGATAGCACTTGAGAACTTGCATATTTCTTTTGTGCAATCACTCGAAGAAATAACCGCTTCAGAATGGGATATGTGCAACACAACGCATAACCCGTTTACCTCATATGCTTTTTTACATGCACTTGAGCAATCTAACAGTGTTGGAGACAGTACAGGTTGGTCCCCGTACCACATGATCATACGCAGCAGCGAAACCGTTGACGCAACAATCGCAGCATGCATGCCTATGTATTTGAAAGGGCATTCTTACGGCGAATATGTCTTCGACCATGGCTGGGCGGATGCATATGAAAGAGCTGGTGGTCAATATTATCCTAAATTGCAATCCTGTGCCCCTTTCACACCGGCAACAGGACAACGGCTACTGATCAATAATAATTGCGCACCAGAACACCATGAGGCACTTAAGTCCGCCCTTTTAGGTGGGCTACAACAAATAACGCAGAAGCTTGGCCTATCATCGGCGCACTTAACATTTGTTCCTGAAGATGAAGCAATAACTGCAGAACAAAACGGTTTCCTCATAAGACACGACCAACAATTCCATTGGTACAATCGAGATTATGAATCATTTGAATCATTCCTTGCTCAGCTTTCCTCGCGCAAGCGAAAACAAATAAAAAAAGAACGCCGTACCGTACATGAAACGGACATCCAGATTGAAACCATTACAGGCCAGGAAATCAATGAAGCTCACTGGGATGCATTCTACGAATTCTACATTGATACTGGCGCGCGCAAATGGGGTCAGCCATATCTTACGCGCTCTTTTTTCAGCGCAATTGGCAAAGCAATGCCTGATAAAATTGTTCTTTTCCTATGCAAACGCGCTGACCGCTACATTGCAGGCGCGCTAAACTTCCTCGGACCAGATACAATTTATGGACGCCAATGGGGCTGCATAGAAGATCATCCGTACCTACACTTCGAAACATGCTATTACCGCGCCATTGAATACGCTATTAAACATAAATTAAGGCATGTAGAAGCAGGCGCACAAGGAGCGCACAAACTTGCACGCGGATATGAACCAGTGCGTACATTCAGCGCTCATTACATTCAAAATGACAGTTTTCAGACTGCGGTAGCTCATTTCCTCGAACAAGAACGCGAAGGTATTGCTGGTGAAATCAATTATTTGAGCACCAAAACACCATTCAAAAAAGACACCTAAGCCAAAAACAGTGAGTCTGGTTTAATGCGATATAAAACATGTCGCTTCAGTGAACTATCATCCGGCACCTCTGGGTGATCAAAGTCATGTTGTGGCTCATGAACCATGCCAATTTTTTCCATGACACGGCGTGATGAAAGATTGTTTTCTGTTGTAAACGAAACAACATGCTTTGCTTTTAGCGCTGAGAAAGCATAAGCAAGACATGCACGAGCTCCTTCAGGCGCTAGCCCTCTTCCCCAGTATTCTTTAGCTAAACGCCAACCAATTTCCAGAGAACCAGCGTAAGGAATATCTTCGTGTACGTATTCCATGCCAATAAAGCCAACAAATTCATGGCTTTCAATTAACTCTGCGGCCCAGAAACATACCCCATGCTTCTCTTGATGCGCTATACGTTTATCAACGCTTGCGTTACTGACACTTGCTGGCTGTAGAGCCGGAAAATAGCGCATAACGTCTGGGTCAGTGTTGATTTCTGTAAATGCCTGACGATCTTCATCTCGCCAAGTACGCAGTATCAATCTATCAGTAATTATCTGCATTATTTACACTCCAACCATCCAAATAATGTTACTGGAGTATCGTCATTTTTTAGTTGTTGGTACAGACGCCTTCACTGTTTTCTTTTTAACAGATGCTTTTGTCTTAAGCTTACCAACCGCTTCAGATTTTGTTGCCGCTTTAGGTGCATGCGGCGTTATCTCGAAAGCAAGTTTATCATCTTTCAATTTAACAATAACTTCACCACCTTTGGCCAATTTTCCGAACAAAAGCTCGTCTGCAAGCGGTGTTTTAATATTTTCCTGAATAACGCGAGACAATGGTCGTGCACCAAAGGCACGGTCATACCCTTTTTCAGCGAGCCATGCTTTTGCTGCCTCATCAAGTGAGATTTCGACACCGCGATCAACCAATTGTAACTCAAGCTGCAAAACAAACTTTTCCACAACCATCGCCACCACTTCTGGCGGCAAGAAACCAAAGTTCACTACTGAATCTAAACGGTTTCTGAACTCTGGGCTGAACATCTGCTTGATAGCGTCATCGCTAGCATGCTCGTTCGTGCTGCGCCCAAAGCCAATCGCGGATTTAGACAAGTCCTTTGCCCCAGCGTTTGTTGTCATAATTAAAATGACATTCCGGAAATCAATTTTCTTACCGTTATGGTCCGTCAGTGTACCGTTATCCATAACTTGCAACAAAACATTGAATAGATCAGGGTGTGCTTTCTCAATTTCATCCAGCAATAAAACGCAGTGTGGGTGCTGATCCACGGCATCAGTCAGCAAGCCACCTTGGTCAAAGCCAACATAACCTGGTGGTGCACCGATAAGGCGAGAAATCGCGTGGCGCTCCATATACTCAGACATATCAAACCTGTGCAACTCCACGCCGAGCAACCCTGAAAGCTGACGTGCTACCTCAGTTTTGCCGACACCCGTAGGGCCAGCAAAAAGATATGAACCGATGGGTTTGTTAGGTTCACGCAAGCCTGCACGTGACAATTTGATAGATGCAGACAGCGCTTCAATTGCTTTATCTTGCCCAAACACGACACGCTTAAGGTCATCCTCCAGCGTGAACATTACACGGCTTTCATCGCGTGTTACTGTTTTAGGCGGTATACGTGCAATTTTTGCTACAACAGCTTCAACATCTTTAACACTAATCGTTTTTTTACGCTTGGACGCAGGTAGCAGCATCTGAGCCGCACCCGTTTCATCAATCACATCAATCGCTTTATCAGGCAATTTTCGATCGGTGATGTAACGGTCTGAAAGCTCAACTGCCGTCTTAATTGCATCGTGAGTGTAGCGCACATTATGATGTTCCTCATAATATGGCTTAAGCCCTTTCAGAATTTTAACGGTGTCAGGTACGGTTGGCTCATTGACATCAATTTTCTGGAAGCGTCGCAGTAAAGCACGGTCTTTTTCAAAATGGCTTCGAAACTCTTTATAGGTTGTCGACCCCATGCACCGCAGGGAGCCATTAGCAAGCGCTGGCTTTAACAGGTTAGATGCATCCATCGCACCGCCTGATGTGGCACCTGCCCCAATTACCGTATGTATTTCATCAATGAAAAGAATGGCTTGATCAATTCTCTCAATTTCTTTGATGACGCCTTTCAAGCGTTCTTCAAAGTCACCGCGGTAGCGTGTTCCGGCAAGCAAAGCTCCCATATCCAGTGAATAAATAACGGCTGGCGCTAACACATCCGGCACATCATTCTCAACAATTCGTCGAGCAAGGCCTTCTGCAATAGCAGTTTTACCAACACCCGGGTCTCCAACCAACAATGGATTATTCTTGGAGCGTCTGCATAAAATCTGAACCGTACGCTCTAGCTCATCGGCACGGCCAATTAGCGGGTCAATACTACCTGATTGTGCTTTCTCATTCAGATTGACACAATAAGCGTCAAGCGCTTTGTTTTTCTTGGACGATGGTTCGTCTTCCGAACCCTCCAGGTCGTCAGCGGCTTCATCAGCACCTTCAACTCGTTTGGCCTCACCAAGTTCAGGCACTTTTGCAATACCATGAGAAATGTAGCTAACCGCATCCAGCCGTGTCATATCCTGACTTTGCAAGAAGTAAACGGCATGGCTTTCCCGCTCCGAGAACAAGGCAACCAAAAGGTTTGCTCCTGTCATTTCCTCACGACCTGATGATTGGACATGCAACAAGGCACGCTGCACAACACGCTGAAAGCCCGCTGTAGGCGTGGCTTCAATACCTTCACCGTCAACAGCAAGGCTTTCCATCTCGTTGTCGAGATACTCGGTTATCTGTTCACGCAGTTCATCAAGATCAACATCACAAGCATGCATTACGGCTAGTGCTTCAGGGTCATCAAGAAGGGATAGCAATAAGTGCTCAAGCGTTGCGTACTCATGCGAACGCGTGTTTGCTTCTTTTAGAGCGCGGTGCAGTGTTTCTTCAAGATGCGGTGAAAAGCTAGGCAAAACGGCTTCCTTATTTCGTAGTGGTCATATTTGAAGTCTTGCATGTGCAAGTTATAGAACCAAGTCGCAATTCCATTGATACCTGATCTATTCTTTTTCCAACGTACATTGCAGCGGATGTTCATGCTGCTTTGCAAAAGACATCACTTGATTAACTTTGGTCTCTGCAACTTCAAATGTGAAAACGCCGCACACACCTACGCCCTTTTGGTGCACATGCAACATAACATCTGTTGCCTGCTCCACGGTCATGCGGAAAAAGCGCTGCAG
Organism: Kordiimonas aquimaris; assembly: GCF_025574485.1. Lineage (GTDB taxonomy): Bacteria > Pseudomonadota > Alphaproteobacteria > Sphingomonadales > Kordiimonadaceae > Kordiimonas > Kordiimonas aquimaris. Next base: position 651,920 of record NZ_JAOBPO010000003.1, read on the forward strand.
GATGTGAATGACAAACTCCATCGGTGTGAAGTCATCATTCAACAACAATACTTTATACATTGATGGTTTCTTGGTTTTGGTTTCAGGGCGCGTTAGCAGCCCCGTTCCCGTTCCCTTGTCATCATCATTCTTGTCTTTGTCAGACATTAAACCTCCAAAACACATTCACTTGTAATGTAATACGTATTTCAGCGACTAAAAGGGCAAAAATGCCATCTTCGTATAATCTTACCAAAACGTGAGCATAATGTTAATATGCTTACAGGTCTGCAGGTGCTTCAATACCGGAGCCAGCAAGCGCTTCTGTGAGTGCAGTTTTCAAACGCGAAAGTCCTTCCTCGGTTGCAGCTTCACAGCGTGCAACCAGGACGGCTTGCGTATTGGAGGCACGCAACAACCACCAGCCATCCTCAGTTTGGACACGCACACCGTCTACTGTCGACATGTTGGCACCGGCAGCTTCTAACCGCGCCTTTACCTCATCAACAACGTCAAACTTGCGCATTTCATCGCAATCAAACCTGAGTTCAGGCGTATTAATAGCATGCGGCAAACCATCTTTAAGCGCAGCCAAATCGCCGCCCTGTGTCGATACCGCGTTCAAAAAACGAATACCCGCGTATATGGCATCATCAAATCCGTAAAAATTATGCTTGTAGAAGATATGCCCTGACATTTCTCCCGCTAATGGAGACTCTAACTCAACCATTTTGGCCTTAATAAGGGAATGCCCCGTCTTCCACATAACCGGCTTACCACCAAGTTCTGCAATACGGTCAAATAGTACTTGGCTTGCCTTAACATCCGCAATAATCGGCGCGCCAGGCAATACCTTCAACAAATCGCCTGCCATTATAGCGAGCATCTGATCACCCCACACAACACGACCATGCGTATCGATAGCGCCAATACGATCACCGTCGCCGTCGAAGGAAAAACCAACATCAGCATTATGCTTAGCAACGGCTACTTTCAACTGCTCAAGGTTCGCCTCCACTGTAGGGTCTGCATGATGATTGGGGAAAGTACCATCAATCTCGGCGTTAATAACGATATGTTCACCGGGCAATCGTTTAATAAGCGCCTCAACAGCTGGGCCTGCTGCACCGTTTGCTGGATCCCAAACAACTTTGTATGCGTTACAATCAATGTCACGTGCCAAACGGTCAATATAGCGATCAAAAATATCAATCTGTGTAAGCGTACCTTCGCCAACTTCAAAATCACCCTCAGCAGCTAAACTGCCAAGCATTTGGATTTTTTCTCCAAAACATGGCTTTTTACCAATCATCATCTTGAAGCCATTGTAGTTTGGTGGGTTATGAGAACCAGTGATCATCACACCGCCATCAGCATCCAGTTCAAAGACCGAATAATAAAGCATCGGCGTTGGGCCTAGACCAATAGCGTCAACATCGACACCAGTGCTAAGAACACCTTCGATCAATGCATCTGACAGGTCCGGTGAAGATAACCGACCATCGTAGCCAACCGTAATACGCGATCCACCTTCACGCTTAACAGCCGTGCCAAACGCGCGCCCTAGAGCGCGAGCATCTGCGGCAGAAATTGTTTCATCAACGATCCCACGTACATCATATTCGCGTAAAACTGTGGGGTGAAAAGCGTGTGCAGACATAACTACCTCTAACGTGCGTGAATTTGGTGGCGTTTATAGATCAATATAAATGAGTAACCATGACACATTGTCAATATGTCAGGCGCTTGATGCTAACAATATAAGAAACTATTCGCCGAGAAGCGTTTTACGGGCATCATTCAGCTTTGCAGCCATCCAATCGGAACCGCCTTTATCAGGATGAACCTGCCCCATCAATCGGCGGTAAGCCGCATTAACGGTTTCCTTGTCGGCACCCTCATCAAGACCAAGAACTTCAAGGGCTTCGCTTTTGGACATGGATTTGTTGCCGCGCGTTGGCGATTGCCCGTTATTACTTATATTACCTAAAACACGCCCTAAAATTGACGGGCCAAACATTCTAAACGCAGCAAAAGCTGCCGGAAATATGGCAAAAAGGCCGCGACCAGTTGCCAACAAGAGCATAGCCAAGACGACGCATACGCCAACAATACCCCAAAGAAGCCCGCTTTTTGCCGATTTAACATCAGCATTTGCCCACCAATTGAGAAGTAAAAGTAACAGACCCGCGAGCAACAGGCCTATAAAGAGATAACCGATCATGCGTTGCCTTCCCCTTTGCTGCGAAAAGGCAACTGTAAAGCATTTATCAATGCTCGCAATTCCTGCCTCGCTGCAACGTTAGACATGGACAGACCTTTACCGTCCAATCCGCCTTCGTGTTTTAAATCAATCAATGTCAGGCCACGCAAGAACAATTCCCTGTAGACAACACGTTCACCAAGGCCTGGAATGTACCGCAAACCGATACGATTGCCGAGCTCCGATAACACAGCCTCAACACGTTCTTTGTTTTTTGCGTGAAGTGTTCCAACACGATTTCTGAGCACAACCCAATCAATTTTACCACCATCCGCCATCGCGCGGCGCTGGCGTGCTTTCCAGACCATTTCAGCATAAAGGCTTGGGCCCTGCACTTTATATGTTACCGGATCAGTCCGTGCGAGCAAATCAAGGTCAACAAAACTATCATTTACAGGCGTCACCAAGGTATCTGCAGCTGTATGCGCTAATCTCGATAGGTATGTATCACTGCCGGGACAATCAATCACTACAACATCGACATTGCCCGCAAGCTTCAAATAAGCCTCTTCAAAGCGTTGTTTTTCGTCCGCCTCTGCAGCATCTGCTGATCGCAATTCAGACCGGGGCACAACAAGTTCTTGCGGCAAAGGCAAGTCACTGCCTCTATCTGCACAATATTTCCGTCTATTTTCGATATAGCGCGTTAAACTTTTCTGCCGGGCATCCAAGTCAATTGTGCCAACCTTATAACCTTCACTCAGTAACGATACCACGATGTGCATCGCGGTTGTTGATTTTCCAGAACCACCCTTTTCATTACCTAGAACAATTAAATAAGGACGATCTGGAATCGTGTTTTCTACCTTAACGTCGCCGTTGGGCACACTGAAACTCCACAAAACGAAATACGATTACTTTATGCAACACTTGGAGCTTGTTTCATACCCTGAAGAGCTGCGGGATGGTCATACGCCATTGCACACAAATATAATAGTCAGATATAAAAGAAAATAACGTTGCTTGTAAGTGCAACGATATAGCAAGAACTTGCTTGTATAGTGCTGTTACTAACTAGATACCAATTCGTATCAACGGAGTAAGCAAAAGAGTGCGAGATCAAATTCGTCAATATACAGGCTTTCTGCTGCTTATAGCGCTCTTGGCAATCATACCAATTGGTGCCGCGCGTCATTTATTAAGCCAGTCAAGAAATGATGCGCTGGTTCCTGATAAACCAAACTATCTGTCTCATCAGTATCCGCCAAGCGGCGACTCAGAGATGACACCACGCTTGTCGCAGCTACTAGGCAACAACATGAAAGAAGTTGACGCAGTACCGCGTACCTTCCTTGCAAAACTGCCTGAGAATTTACCTGACATACAAGACGCTAAATATCGGAAGCAAATATTTATATCTGCAATGCTACCACTGGTTTTACGCGCTAATGAGCTAATAGTAGCTGATCGCGGCAGACTTATCGCAATTAAATCACGCATCAAAAATACCGGCGCAGCGGGAAAACGACAACGAAACTGGTTGGAAACTATGGCGAAGCGTTACCGCGTTAAAATATCCACACCAGCTAAAACAGCAGAAATCGACCGCTTATTGCTGAAAGTTGATGTGATTCCGCCTTCGCTCGCGTTAGCTCAAGCCGCAATGGAGTCTGGTTGGGGCTCCAGCTATTTCGCGCAAGAAGGCAATGCCCTGTTTGGACAATGGGTTTGGGGTGATGCTCAAGGCATTTTACCGCGATCCAGAGACGAAGGGAAAACCCACCGCATCAAGAAGTTTGAATATCTACTTGATAGCGTTCGTAGCTACATGACCAACCTCAACAGGCATAAAAGCTATAAAGGGTTGCGTGATCGACGTGCTGAACTACGCAAGCATAGCCTAATGCTGACAGGCAGCGCTCTTGCCCCCGCTCTGGTAGACTACTCTGAACGCGGCGCCGATTATGTGGGCGATATTCTATCAATCATTAATTACAACGACCTCGACGGTCTCGACAACGCACAATTAACCTCCAATACACAGCAAAGCCGTTAACATGAGCACATTACCTGCTGTCGTGCGCACCGTAACGGAACTGCGCGCATTCATATCGGACCAACGGAATTTAGGCCACAGTATAGGACTGGTTCCGACTATGGGTGCATTACATCATGGTCATCTGTCACTTGTTGACGTCATTTCACAGCATGTAGATACACCCATTGTCTCAATTTTTGTAAACCCCACGCAATTTGGTGAAGGTGAAGATTTTTCAGAATACCCAAGGACCGAACAAGCTGACTTGGAAAAACTGGCAACAACAAACACTGCGCTTGTCTATGCGCCATCTGTCGAGGAAATGTATCCAAACGGAGATGTTACAACTGTAACTGTCGACCAAATAACAGAAATGTTCGAAGGCACCGAGCGTCCGGGCCATTTTGCAGGCGTTGCTACTGTTGTTTCAAAACTTCTGCTTCAGTGTATGCCCAATGTTGCTATTTTTGGCGAAAAAGACTTCCAGCAACTTGCTGTTATCAAAAGGTTCGTGAAAGACCTTCATATCCCAGTAAATGTTATTGGTGGCCCAATCATTCGTGAAGCTGACGGCCTCGCTGCATCTTCCCGCAATGTATACCTTAACGCTACCGAGCGAAAAACAGCAGGGCAACTCAATGTCATACTGAAAAATATGATAAAATCCGTCCGTGATGGCGAACCAATAAAGCAAGCGGAAAACAAAACCACTCAACAATTGCTGGATGCTGGTTTCTCAAGCGTGGATTATGTGTCCGTGGTTGAACCTGAAACGCTTAAACCGATGGAAGAACTAGCGATGCCAGCGCGTTTAGTTGCTGTTGCACGCATTGGTAAGGTTCGCTTACTGGACAATATGCCCATTGAGTAGGCAACATTATACAGCGCAAACAAAAGAAGCGCCCGAAGGCGCTTCGATATAACTCGCATACCTAATGCTACTCTTCTATAACCGGCACTTCCGGCGCTACTGGCATTGGTTTACGCGGTAACTTTTCATCCCGCATTGCAGCATTGTAGATAAAGGCCGCCATAATCACAGACGCCTGCTTCAAGTCTTCTTCATATACATGATCAAAGGTATCAATTTGGCTATGATGCAACTGGCTACCATAATCCAATGGATCCTGAATGAACTGAAAGCCTGGCAAACCGATATCATCAAACGGCTCATGGTCAGTACCACTTGTCGAGTTAAGCGTAACGGTGTCAGCGCCCAAATCATGGAAAGGTTTTAACCATTCCTCAAAAATTGGCACAATGGCGGCGTTACCTTCTCCGTATACACCGCGAATTTTTCCAGAACCATTATCTAGATTAAAGTAAGCGGAGAAACGGTCATACTCAGGTTTCAGTGTCATTGGGAACTGGCCATAGTACTTCTCATAAGAGCCCATGTATTGCAGCTTCTCATCTTTGTTTTCAGGCCGTTCTACAAGGTGGTCCATTACATATTGTTGAGAGCCATAATAACCCTGCTCTTCACCGCCCCAAAGACCAACACGGATTGTTCGCTTTGGTTCAACACCAATTGCTTTAAGAATACGAACAGCTTCCATGACAACTGCAACGCCTGCACCATCATCTGCCGCACCATCCCCGACAAACCAGCTATCAAGGTGTGCACCAGCAACGACAACTTCAGGCCTGCGTCCTTTTCCTGGAATGTCTGCAAGTGTGGAATAGCTTTTTGTATCTTCCGTATAGAAGGTAGCATCGACATCAATGCTCATTCTTACAGTTTCACCATTTTCAAGCATGCGCGCCATCCGGGAATAATGTTCCCATGCCATACCAATTCCTGGAATTGTCGCATTTTTGCCGGCTTTATATTGATAAGATGTTGCTTCAATCAACATTGCTTTGCGCGGCGAGCGGCGCACCATTGCAATCGCACCCTCTTTGGCCAGGAACTGCTCTAGTTCATAGAAAAAACTTTTGTATTTACGCCAACCTTCTGTGCCAGCTTCAGGGTCTCCGGTCGGCACATTATAATCAGTGATTTTTTCCAAACCTTTATCGTCATGGCGCGTGAAAACCTGATTTGAAGGTGGTTTCTGAGATGGCACAGAATGTACCATAACAATCTTGCCTGAAAGTTTACCTTCCCATTTAGAGAAATCGTCCGCTGACCTTATAGGCGCATGAACAACCTCGCCTTCAATAACGCCGTCCGTGCCCGGGTGCCATGTCAAAGGCAAAGCATATAACTGCGTGCGGCGCGGGGCTATCATAAACATTTCAGAGCGCTCTGCAGTCCAGCCATAGCCAAACTCGAACCCTTCCAAACGTGCATCTTTAAGGCCCCATTCAGTTAACTTATCACGCGTCCAGTTATTAGCTTCCAACATGGCTGGCGAGCCAGTCAGTCGTGGGCCAATTCCATCGGTCAGATGCTGGAGTGTTTCCATTACTTGTGAACGATTAAAACCTTCGTCACGAATTTTATTGATAACATCTAGATTAACCGTCTCTGCAGCATTTGCTGACATTGACATTGTGGCCGCAAACACGCCCGCAAGAACCAGGTTCTTCATCCCCATCTCCCTTTTACATTGATACACCTTGACCGATCCTCATAAGTCAAAATGCATCAATAATATTATTGATCTAGTCCCTTATTGTACCAATCATAGTCGAAAAATTGCTTAAGTGGTTCGACACCCGACAGGACAAATCGTGTATCACACGCCCAATCGTCAAATCTCATAAAAAGCGGCCAAATGTCGTTTTTCCACGATATGTCGAGGCCGCGAACAGCACTCACCGCATAATCGGGAAAGCGTACCATGTCACCAAATCCCTGTGATTCCTCAATAGCTATCTTTGATAAGCGACCCAGAAAACATATGCGTTCGACTAATCGTTCCCCAAATGTTTCCGGTAATGCTGCCAGTTCGTCACTAACACGAGCAGAAATTCGACGCAGTACATCAGGGTTTATCTGCATATGGTCTTCTACGTTACTGAATGTATCACCCGTAACTGTATTTGCTGCTGTTAACGCACGTCGACGTACGTCTGTTGGTAGCTCGGTAAAGCCACCCACCATCCAAAATGCAATGCGGTTACGTAGTTTCTCAATAGAGCCGCCTTTGATGATAAAATCATCACCCCCTGCCCGCAAACCACTACGCACAATATCAATATCGTCATAGCCTGTTAAAAATACCACCGGCATCGTTTTCAATCCCGATCGTTCAAGATTAGCAACAAAGTCAAAACCACCTTCACCTGGCATTTGTACATCTGTGATAACTAGGGCTGGTTGGTAGGCTCGCGTATACTGCATTCCCTCTTCTGCTGTCGCTGCAATGATAGCTTCAAAGCCAAAGTGCTGTACCGCGGCAGCATGTAGCTGCAGTACAATAGGTTCATCATCAACGAGTAATATCGGGCCTGTCTTCATATATAATTATGGTCTTATCCACTCCCCGCTAAAGCAAAAAATAAGCAGCGAGGCTCAAAAAACCAAAGAAACCAACGACATCAGTGATTGTCGTCACAAAAACACTGGATGCAATCGCTGGATCAATCTCGAGTTTATGAAGTGTTATCGGTATCATCATCCCAGAAAATCCCGCTACAAAGATATTGACCATCATGGCAACGGCGAACACTACTGATAATATAAAATCGCCGAACCAAAAGTAAGCAACCACGCCAGATAATACCGAGAGTGCGCCGCCATTTAAGCTGGCTGCAGCAAGCTCACGCATCATTACGCGCAATGCATTTGTGGAACTGATTTCGCGTGTAGCAATCGCACGCACCGCAACAGTCATTGTTTGTGTACCTGCATTGCCTCCCATAGATGCAACGATCGGCATAAGAACCGCAAGCGCAACCATTTGTTCAATTGTTGCATCGAATGCCCCAATAACAATAGACGCTAATATAGCAGTCCCTAAATTGACAAATAGCCATGTAAACCGGCCCTTGGTGATCTCGAAGAAATTCTCATTGAGGCCGGATTCTTCACCGACACCTGCCAACGCCAACAAGTCTTCCTCAGCCTCATCTCCAATGACGTCAACAACATCGTCAACGGTAATAACACCAACCAACCGCCCGCTATTGTCCACTACACCCGCTGAAATCAAGTGATATTTGGTAAATTGATAAGCCGCGTCTTCCTGATCCGCATTCGCATCAATCAAAAACGGGTCGGCATCCATCAATTCGCCAATAGTAACAGGCCGTTTTGTACGCATCAGGCGTGAGAGGGGCAAGGTACCAACAGGGTGATGCGATGGGTCTACAACGAACAAATCATAAAAATCATCAGGAATATCAGGTGCGGCAGACCGCAAAAAATCAATCGTTTGACCAACGGTCCAGAATTCAGGCAGAGCAACCAGATCGCGCTGCATCAATCGCCCTGCAGAGTCTTCCGGATAACTTAAGTTCTCTTCAATTGCGACCCGGTCATCCGTTGCCAAAGCTCCAAGAACTTCTTCACGGTCACTCCTGTCGAGCTCTTCAATGATGTATACAGCATCATCGGTGTCCAGTTCGGTGACAGCATCTGCAATTTGTTCGTTGGGAACATGTTCATAGAGGTCATCTTGTGCCTCACCTTCAACCTCAATGAGTACTTCGGGGTCGAGTTGGTCACCTATCAGGCCAATTAGTTTAACACGCTTACTCGAAGGTAAGGTTTCCAACAAATCAGCAACGTCAGCGGCATGAATTTCGCCGAGCAAATCCTGAATACGATCACTATCATCAATCTTCACTGCATCTTGCAACTCATCCATGAATGGACGGCTTAAGTGAACATCAGTTTGCGGAATATCCAAAATATCAGCAGCTATCGCAACAGCATCATCAAGCGCTTCAACTTTTGACTCTTCATTATTGTTTTCAGCTTGTGTCACAATCGCCCTCCCAAACATTAGCCGTAATTAAGCCAGTGAATGATTGTTGATCAATTGATAGAAGAAACCCGGACAGGAAGCTAGTATTGCATGCGAAAACAGGCGATATAGTTTCAGGTACCGCGATTTTTTACTCAAGGATTAAGTTTATTGCAGCAATAGTTACTAACTACTAAAACGAGAGCAATTAGATGCTGTGTTATGAGCATATACAGGTATTTTGGCCTGCCTACAGCAGACCATCCACACAATCTTACTGTTTGCAGCATAGTAGCATACTTATGCCACCATACTGTCTATGTCACTTGATGCAGAAACGTATAATCGTCAAACGTCAGGGAATAGAACCTCAGGATTTTTCATCGTCTTGATCTCTAGGATATTATTATTTGGATCAGCAATAAAAAAGGTTTCTTGCTCGTATTTATCACCCGAGAAACGACGATAAGGCTCATCAATATACTTAAGTCCTGCTGCGGCAATGCGTTCTTTGAGCGCGTCAAAATCGCTCTGCGTCAGGTGAACCCCAAAATGAGGCACCAACACAGCGCCCATATCAACATCATGGCGAACAGAAGGTAACTGCTCTTCGCTTTGATGCAATGTCAGCTCATTGCCCCAGAAATTGACATCAACCCATCGCCCTTTTTCGCTGTTCCCAAGCGTGCAACCAAAAACATCGGTATAAAACTTTACAGTGGTTTCCAGATCACCAGCTGGAATAGCAAGATGTACGATAGCAGACATAGGTATCCTCATTTAGTTTCGCTTGTAACTCTATAGAGGAAATAAGTGATATGAGTAAGAGGAATTATTCGCAATATCGCAGATTGTTATATGTTTTGCATCTACATCAAGGCAGTTTGTAGTGTTACATAGCCGCCTATTAATCCGCCGCCCTCACTACAGCATGTTTGCAAGCAATGTTTTCGACACTCAGTAGATAGGGCATGCATATTGTGAGTTGAAATTATACTATAACTAAAACTGACATTAACTTGGCCCAATCATAACTATTTATTCTTCAGCACCCGTTAAGCATTTGCAAACTCGATAAATAATGACTGAATATATACTGCGCTATTTGGCCTATCTAATGAACGAAGGGCTTTATCTGCAACGCCTTTAGAGACTGTTATGCCTCTGCGCGCTAGCAGTAAGTCTCTTTCATAATCCGCGGTAAATTCTGGGTGGGCTTGAACTGAAATAGCTTGATCGCCGTATTGCAGCCCTGCAATCGGACAAAAGTCAGACTTAGCAATAACTTTACTACCATCTGGCGCTTTTACCACCTGATCCTGATGCCAGGCATATAATGATACAGGTCTTACAGTACCATCGGCAGAGGTCACATCATAATCCATCAAACCGACACCAAGACCTTTGTCGCTTTTCTCAACACAACCACCTAAAGCTTGCGCCATTATTTGATGCCCAAAACAAATGCCAATGAGCTTTTTATTTCGATGAAAAGCTTCACGTATCAAGTTTTCAAGCGGTAAAATCCATTTGTGTGGCTCGTAAACACCGTGTTTAGAACCGGTAATAATATAAAGATCATAAGCATCAATATCGTCAGGGAAATGGTTATCCAAAACCCTGAACGTATCTATTTCATCCGGTGCTTTCTTAAACAATGTTTTACACATTTCATCATAGTCACCGTGCTCTGCCAATGCAGACTCAATCGCTCGGCCTGTTTGTAAAATGGCCACTTTTATATCCGGCCTCAATTCAACCATTACATTTTGCCTTTACAGTTATAAAACCAACCATCACCTTCAACATCTAATATGTCGTAAGCATCTATAAACTGCTGTGTCCAGACGGTAACTCCCACAAGCGCAGAACACACTTAATCAGAGTTGGCATCGCTAGTTTGCACATTCATTGCTTTAGCGTCCGCACACATGAAGCACGATTAAGCCAAAAAGACAGATCATGCACAAATTTTCTGAATCTGGTAAATTTGTGAAAAAGCTAGCGCTGGTAGGCTAATATATCAATAAAATATAATTTTGTGATCACATTTACAAGAAGTATCCATAACTGTCAAAGCAACAACTACTAACAACATCACCACACAGAGACATTGCAAAAACGATGCAAATAGCAATGAAAGATATTTACAGTTAATATGTTTTAGAATTAGCGCTTTGATTCGGCGTCTTCTACGTCGATTGTGTTCATGCCGTGTTCGATATCAGCCATGATAGCCGATTTAAGCCTTTCGGCATCGCATTCTTTGAATGCTCTCACTGCTTCCTTGTGTTTATCATCAATCAAGCAAGAAGTACCTAAACGCCCTATGACCTGCCGCATAAATGGGCCAAATTGAAGCCATAAACTTTCGACCAGGCCCAAAATGACTGTCGCGTCAGAGGCCTTGTATAATTCAAAATGAAAATCGCGATTGAAGCGAGAATAACCCAGCACGTCACCCTTCCGGATAGCTTCATCCAACAACGCATCGCTTTGTTCGAGAGATCGAATTACCTTATTTTTTTCTCTAACACGCTTGGCAACATTCGCTAACGCCGCCTCTGCCAATAAAGGTTCTAGCGCAAGCCGTGCCGCCTTAATTTCTAACAATCGCTCTTTCGTCATTCGAGAAATCATGACACGACGCGTTGGCGTCAACTCTAGCGCACCCAAAGCAACCAAACGCCGAATAGCTTCACGCGCGGGCATAGCACTAACTTCAAACTCAGCCGCCAATCGGCGCATGGAAATAGCTCTTCCAGGAACCAGCTCGCCAGCCATCAAGGCTTCACGCAGCCTGCCGTATACTTGCTCATGAATGTAAGAACCTTGCTCTTGAAGCTTTCCTTCATCAGTTAGCGCAAGCTTTTCAACCATATTCTTAACCTATGCCTTGCGTTTACAGGAACACCATAGTTATGGGGCTATGTTTCCTTTGGCAGGTCATAGCATATCGTCTTTTTTAAAAAAGCCTTCACAGCCGATTACTTAAAACAATCCTATGATAATTATCTAACTGACTCAGGTTGATCGTTGACCTTTTGGTCAATTTGTGATCACATAATTATAACATTTAATTTAACTTTCACCAATACATTGAGTAAAAAATAAATTTGATAATCAAACGCTGGCTTTAAATAAAGAGCAATGCAGCACAAGGGACAATAAAGTACAGTTTCAACAGCCCGTTTGAGCACAATAAGTTAGCTACTATTTCCAAGGTGGAAGCATAAAGGATAAAACATGGCTACAGATCATGAAACAGCAGCCCTAAACGCATCAACTGATAAAGCCGATACTGCGCGATACCAAGCCTTAGACAGCGCGCACCATCTGCACCCCTTTACCGTTCACCATGAACTAAGAGATCAGAAACCGCGCGTAATTTCCCACGGTAAAGGCGTATATCTCTGGGACAGTGATGGAAATCGTATCATTGATGGCATGGCTGGCCTATGGTGCACTCAACTTGGTTACGGCGTTGAAGGGTTGGCAGACGCTGCCTCTAGCGCCATTAAGAACCTTAGCTATTACAATACGTTTTTTCAAACCACGACGCCTGCTGTTGTTGAGCTAAGTGCTCTTATTGCTGAAAAAACACCTGCTGATCTTAATCAGATATTTTTTGCAAGCTCAGGTTCTGAAGCTAACGATTCAGCGATGAAACTTATTTGGTACTACTGGAATTTGAAAGGTAAGCCTCAAAAAAAGGCTATCATTAGCCGTAATCGAGCTTATCACGGCACAACAATTGGTGCGGCGAGCCTCACGGGCCTGCCCTTCATGCATGATATTTTCGACCTACCGCTTCCTAATATTCATCACATTGAACCAACCCCGCACTTCTACGATTATGCACAACCGGGAGAAAGTGAAACAGAGTTCGCAGCACGCAGTGCTCAAGCGCTAGAGGATAAAATCCTTGATCTTGGCCCGGAGAATGTAGCGGCATTCATAGGCGAACCTGTAATGGGCGCAGGCGGCCTGATGATACCGCCTGAGGGGTACTGGCAAAAAATTGAAGCTATTTGCCGCAAATATAATGTGCTGCTTTGGTCCGACGAAGTCATTTGTGGCTTCGGAAGAACCGGCTCTTGGTTTGGCTGCCAGACTTACGACTTCACACCTGACCTAATAACCATGGCAAAAGGTATGTCCAGTGGATATGTGCCAATCTCAGCCGTTGCACTAAACGAAGAAATTGCAAATACAATCGTTAGTTCTGACAACGAAATGGCCCATGGCTTCACCTATTCCGGGCATCCGGTAGCGTGCTCTATAGCGCTGCGCAATATCCAATTAATTGAAAGTATGGAGTTAGTTGGCGCTCGCGGCGAAAAAACATCAGCCTATTTCCAGAAAAGCCTCGCTGAACTGGGTGAACATCCTTTAGTAGGTCAAACAAGAGGGGTTGGTATGCTAGGTGCCCTTGAGTTGGTAAAAAACAAAAGCTCACAGCGCCGATATGAGCCAGAAGGTCGTGCTGGCGGGTTATGCCGGGATTTCTGTTTCTCGACAGGTGTAATTATGCGCGCCGTTGATGACACGATGTTCCTGTCGCCAGCACTCGTCATTACCGAAAGCGAAATTGATGAAATGTTCTCCTTAATTCGAAAGAGCCTCGACCTCACTCATAAAGCTTTAGCCGCGGAGTAGTTTTAATAATAACGCCTAATTCATAAAGACTCTCATGAAAATCACACAAGCACAGTTATCTGACGCAGGTAAAATAGCACCTTTATTTGACGCTTACAGGCAATTTTATGAGCAATCTTCTGATTTAACGGAGGCTAATAATTACCTGTGCATGCACTTAAAAAATGAAACCAGTGTGATCTTCATGGCTATCAGCGAAAATGGCCAGTGCATTGGCTTTACACAACTTTATCCAACTTTCTGCTCTGTAAGTATGCGGCCAGCATGGATACTTTATGACCTTTTTGTCAGCGAAGACGCACGCAAAAAGGGCGTTGCTGATCAGTTGATGCAAGCCGCACAAAATTTTGCTGCGCAATCCGGCGCAACATGGTTGCGACTAGAAACAGCGCTCACAAACATACCCGGACAAAAACTCTATGAAAAACTAGGCTGGAAACGCGAAAATGATTTCTACACTTACTTCTTTCATCTCACGTCTTCAGAACAGAACACATAATGAATGTAACAACGAAACAATATGACACCATCATATCGGTGCAGGGCACAGCGATCTGACTAAGCTCAAGATGCGGCATGCGCACAACAAGGCCACCGCATTATTATTTTAGGTCAAATACTGTGCATGATGGCGTAAATGGTCTTCAACGAAGGAGGCGATAAAGTAATACGAATGATCGTAACCTTCATGTTTCCTTAGATTTAATCTCTGCCCAACATTTTTACAGGCCGCGGCAAACAACTCAGGCTTGAGCTGATCACCAAGAAAATTATCTGCAAGCCCTTGATCAATGAGAATTTCAGCAAAACCTGATCTGTCTTCCGCTGATTGAATCAGTACGCATGCATCGTACTGTGACCACCTACTGGTATCTTCACCCAGATATGCAGCAAATGCTTTCTGCCCCCAAGGCACCTGCATAGGTGCCACAATCGGTGAAAAAGCAGAAATTGATTTGAAAATGCCTGCATTTCTGATCCCAATAGTTAAGGCACCATGCCCACCCATAGAATGTCCGGTAATACCTTGTGCATTCATATCTGCAGGGAAATTTCTGCGAACAAGTTCCTGCATCTCTTGCGTAATGTAATCATACATGCGGAAGTGCCGCGCCCACGGCTCTTTTGTGGCGTTCAGGTAAAACCCTGCCCCCTGACCCAAATCATAGGCATCATCGTTTGCCACGCCTTCACCGCGCGGGCTCGTATCTGGACAAATCACCATAATACCCAGTTCTGATGCTAAACGCTGAAAGCCAGCTTTGGTTGTTACATTTTCCTGTGTGCAGGTCAGGCCAGACAGATACCACAGCACAGGCACCTTTGTGCCATCGTGTGCTTGTGGCGGTATAAATACAGAAAACTCCATGTCCGTTTGCGTTGTTGATGAGGCATGCTTGTATACCCGCTGCTGACCGCCAAAGGCGATGGTTTCACTGGTGCATTCCATTATCAGAATTCCACCACGCTACGAATGCTCTCACCCGAGTGCATCAAATCAAAAGCCTTATTAATATCGTCTAATGGCATTTTGTGTGTGATAAGGTCATCAATATTGATTTTACCATCCATGTACCAGTCAACAATCTTAGGCACATCAGTACGACCACGCGCACCGCCAAAAGCGCTACCGCGCCAAACACGACCTGTCACCAACTGGAACGGGCGTGTAGAAATTTCTTGGCCTGCACCCGCAACACCAATAATAATGCTTTCGCCCCACCCTTTATGACAACACTCCAATGCCTGGCGCATCGTATTAACATTACCAATACATTCAAACGAATAGTCTGCGCCGCCGTTGGTAAGGTCCATGATGGCTTCCATCAAGTCGCATTCTTTTGGGTTAATAAAATCGGTCATGCCAAACTGACGACCCATTGCCTCACGCGCGTTGTTAATGTCCACACCAATAATTTTATTGGCTCCAACCATACGAGCGCCCTGAATAACGTTAAGGCCAATACCACCAAGGCCAAAGATCACAACATTCGAACCAGGCTCGACTTTCGCATCAAAAGCAACCGCCCCAACACCTGTGGTGACACCACAACCGATGTAACAGATCTTGTCGAACGGGGCATCTTTACGTACTTTGGCAAGCGCAATTTCTGGCAACACTGTATGATTAGAAAATGTTGAGCAGCCCATGTAATGCAGAATAGGTGTGCCATCGATGCTAAAACGGCTTGTGCCGTCCGGCATAACACCTTGGCCCTGTGTTTCGCGTATTGACTGACAAAGATTCGTCTTTGGATGCAAGCAGTAATCGCACTCTCGGCACTCTGGCGTGTAGAGCGGGATAACATGGTCACCCGGCTTCAAGCTTTTAACCCCTGCCCCGACTTCAACCACAACGCCTGCACCCTCATGACCCAAGATAGCCGGAAAAGCACCTTCAGGGTCATCACCTGACAACGTGAAAGCATCTGTATGGCATACACCGGTCGCTTTAATTTCAACCAGCACCTCGCCAGCCTTGGGTCCTTCAAGGTCCACGGTTTCAAGTGAAAGTGGTTTACCCGCGCCCCAAGCAATAGCTGCACGTGTTTTCATGTTATGGCTCCTTGCAATTACCAAGTGATTTGTTCGCCACTTTATGTGGGACGCTTTAGGGAAACAATAGACGATGTAAAAACATATTGTTACCCACAGGAAACAATGAAAAATAACCTAAACAGCATTACCGAATTTATTTATGCGGTTGATTTTGGCTCGCTTACTGAGGCCGCCAGCAAACCTCGTGCATCCAAAGCGGAAGATATAAAAAAGGCAACCCTTTGAAGGAATTGCCCTATTTCATAAACAATGGTAAAATGTTTTGGTGCGGCCGAGAAGACTCGAACTTCCACGGGCCGAAGCCCACAGCGACCTCAACGCTGCGCGTCTACCAATTCCGCCACGGCCGCAAGATCGGGCGATTATCTATCAGCTAAGCCAACCGCCTGCAAGCGTAAAAAGACATTGATATGTGACAAAATGTTTCAGCGCCTAGACTTGTAACTGACTCATCATACGCGTAATGGAAACGCCAATCTTTTCACCAACAATCATAATCTCGCCGCGTGCAAACAATTCACCATTTGCATATATCCAGCATTCGTCCTCGTGCTTGGCATCAAGATCAATGACAGCACCGCGGCCCATCTTGAGAAGTTGCCGGACGGGCATAGCAGTACGCCCAAGAACGACTGTTATCTCAACGCTAACTCTGCCTACGGCTTCAACATTCATATGATTAACTCTATTCCAGTAACATGATCAAAGATGATGCTTACACAGCGAACCTTATCATTTCGTTAACCATAAGCATTCCGTGTAAGGTTTTAGCAAAAACTTGGCGCAGGCATGAAAACACGTTAAACCCCGTTTATATATCACGGGTCCAATAAGGTAAGACACGATGTCTCTAGAATGGCGCATAACAGACGAATTGGTTGCATACCCTGATGCACTGAGTGAAATGGAAGCCCGCGTAGAAGCAATTCGCGCAGGAACAGAGCCAGAGCTCGTGTGGCTTCTGGAACACCCACCGCTTTATACAGCTGGCACAAGCGCTGATATCGCTGATCTCATAGATCCTGAGCGCTTCCCTGTGTACGATGCAGGCCGTGGCGGCGAATATACATATCATGGCCCAGGCCAAAGAGTTGGTTACTTTTTGCTAGACCTCAAAAAACGTGGCCGCGATGTAAGGCAGTTTGTTTACAGCCTCGAGGAAGTCATCATTCGATCACTCGCAAAATTTAACGTCGTTGCAGAACGCCGCAATGGCCGTGTCGGTGTATGGGTTGAACGCGGCGCCGGCCGAGAAGACAAAGTCGCTGCAATTGGTGTTCGCGTGCGCAAGTGGGTCACGTATCATGGCATTGCCATCAACGTAGAACCCGATCTTAATCATTTTGACGGGATCGTACCTTGCGGCATTTCAGAACACGGCGTGACCAGTATGTCTGATCTTGGCTTGCCGATAACTCTCAACGATCTTGATGTTGTCATTAAAGATGTTTTTGATGAAGTATTTGGCATAGAGCCGCGCCCTATGCACCTTTCGGCAACACCAGCGCCTGAGAAAAAGGTAACAAAAATGCCATTTGAAGCCATGCCAACAGAAAATAACGAGCAAGATGTTTCAAATCCAATTGAAGCAACACATCCCGTTTTCCAGATATAGCCAATTAACCCGGCTTCAAAATATGGATGAAATGATCAACATTGTTGCCTGTCGCGGAAAGCGGAAGATGCAACACTTGAAAGTTTAGAAAGCCTCTCCCTTGCACCGGAACACGCCCCGTTCTCAAACCAATAAATGGGCCAGTCACTAATTTTTCAAAATAACGACGAGTTATCTCCACTTGCTCAGGCGCAACCGATTCACTCAGTAGCTCTCCAGTCAAGTTACGCGCAAATACTTCAACAAGATCATCGCCGAAAATACGGAAGCGAAAACCGCCTTCTTCATATTTTGATAAAGCCAATTTAGAATGCCAGCCAATAAAGTCTCGAAATTCAAAATCTGACCAACTCGGCATCACTTTGGCGCCTCGTCTAGCAAAATATGTTTCTAAAATAGGCTTGAAATGAGGCAGATCTGGCATATCTCCCAAAGAAAACTGCTGCATTTCAAGCTGTTGGATGCTGCTCAATCAATCAACCCTTCAAAAGCATTTAGCAGCCCAAGTATAATACCTTTATCTTAATAGCTCACTAACGCATGCAGCAAGAAGGCCGTAGCGCTTGATTTTCAAGTGGCCATAGCTTCAGATAGGCGCTGCATAAAGCGCCCACACGCTTCAAGCTGTGTGACAGGCACAAACTCGTTAGGTTTATGTGCATGCGCGATATCACCGGGGCCACATACCACCACCGGAAATTCAAGGTTTTGAAAATGCCCACCCTCAGTACCAAATGCGATAACGGTTGAATCATTACGCTGTGCCAAAGCAAGGGCAAAACTTTCACCGTCCGCCCCTGGCTCTGATTTCAGTGGTGGCAAATAAGCCCACATTTCATTGGTAACGTTGCAATGCGGAAACTTCATGCGGATTCGCGGAACAACTTCATCATCCAGATATTGTTGATATTTCTTTGCTATTGCTGGGCCATCAACCGTTGGTAAAAATCTAAATTCCCAGTCAAATTCACAGTAGTTTGAGATAATATTAAACGCACTTCCACCAGAAATGGGGCCAATATTAAACGTGGTGTATGACGGCGAAAACGCATCATCAAAAGGGCCATTCTTCTTGGAATTCTGAGCCATTTCATCAATCATACTGATCAGCTCTGCAGCTACAACAACCGCATTAACCCCGTCATCTGGGCGGCTGGAATGTGCCTCCTGACCAATGACCTTCGTCTTCATTACATACTGACCCTTGTGTGCCGTAGCCACCTGCATTGAAGTAGGCTCACCGATCACAACAAGACGCGGCAAAGGAACATTCTCTTTAAGAAATGGCAGCATCTCCTGCACACCCAGGCAGCCGACCTCTTCATCAAAAGAAAAAGCCAAATGGATGGGTCGGGTTAACTTAGCTTTGGTAAAAACAGGTACATATGCAAGGACAACCGCAATAAACCCCTTCATGTCCGCCGTGCCTCGGCCGTAGAAATTGCCGTCTTTGTCAGTCATTTTAAACGGCGGCGTATGCCAGTCTTGTCCGTCCACTGGGACCACATCTGTATGGCCTGATAAGACAACACCGCCCGGCACATTAGGGCCAATGGTTGCTATTAAATTAGCCTTAGCCTGCTCAGCGGCATGTAAAACATGAGCATGCACACCATGCTTTGCCAAATATTTTTCAATATAATCAATCAATGCCAAGTTTGACCGATGACTAGTGGTGTCAAATCCAATCAGGTCACTCAGAATGTCCTTGGTATCTACTATCAAAGTCATGTGTGGTTATTCAAACTCGAGAATAACGGCATCTACCGACAGACTTTCACCAGCCGACGCTGATACAGACTTCACAATACCATCTTTCTCTGCTCGCAAAATATTTTCCATTTTCATGGCCTCAACAACAGCAAGCGATTGCCCTGCTTTAACTTCTTCACCTTCAACTACAGAAACAGAAACAACGAGACCTGGCATAGGACATAACAGGAATTTGGAAGTATCGGGCGCAACCTTCTCCGGCATCAACTCCAATAACTGGCTTGCTTTTTCGCCGAGAACGCGGATTTCTTTCGATACGCCGTCTGTTGTTAATGTCCAGCCTAGTGGGTTCTTATCAACTTCAATAGCAATATCACGGCCGCCAATATTTGCTTGCATAACAGGCATACCGGGCAGCCAGCTCGTGACAATTTCTATCCGCATATTACCAATCGCTACCTCTGCACTATCTTGCAGTGGTACAATACGTGTGCGGATACTTTCATCATCAACACCAATAACCCAGCTTTGGTCTTGCGGGCCTGCCGGTGTACTTATTTGCCCTTCGACCTGACTAGCGCGTGACTGCTCCACAGCGTTAATGAATGTCGCCGCAACAATCAGCGCTTCCTTTACATTTTCACTTAGGGCACCACCGAGGAAACCATCAGGATATTCTTCAGCAATAAAGTTAGTGGTCATATCACCAGACTGAAAACGAGGATGTGCCATCAATGCAGACAAAAATGGAATATTGTGTGCAATACCGCGAATATAATATTCATCAAGGGCACGGCGTTGCAATTCAATTGCTTCCATACGTGTCGAACCATACGTCACCAGTTTTGCGATCATCGGATCGTAAAACATGGAAATTTCCGCACCTTCGTACACACCCGTATCCACGCGTACATTTTCCGTTTCTTTTGGTGGTATGTAACGTGACAAACGCCCAATGGACGGCAAGAACCCGCGGAACGGGTCTTCCGCATACACGCGGTTTTCCACTGCCCATCCAGTTAGCTTCACATCGTCTTGTGCCATAACAAGCTTTTCACCGTAAGCGACACGAAGCATCTGTTCCACAAGATCAATGCCCGTTACATACTCCGTAACAGGGTGCTCTACCTGAAGCCGCGTATTCATTTCCAGAAAATAAAAGTTCCGATGTTTATCAACGATAAACTCAACCGTACCAGCACTGCAGTAATCCACGGCTTTAGAAAGCGCTACGGATTGAGCGCCCATCGCAGCACGTGTTTCTTCATCCAGAAACGGGCTAGGCGCTTCCTCCACAACCTTTTGGTGGCGCCGCTGGATAGAACACTCACGTTCACCGAGGTAAATGACATTACCGTGCTTGTCTCCCAGCACCTGAATTTCGATATGACGCGGTTCTTCAACAAACTTCTCAATAAAAACACGGTCGTCAGCGAAGCTTGACTTTGCTTCATTTTGCGCAGAAATAAACCCTTCACGCGCTTCTTCATCATTATAGGCAATGCGCATGCCTTTACCGCCACCGCCAGCAGAAGCTTTCAACATCACCGGGTAGCCAACTTCCGCTGATATCTTGGCAGCTTCATCTGCATCCTTGATGATACCCATATGACCTGGCACCGTGGAAACACCAGCCTCTGCTGCTAGCTTTTTGGATGTAATTTTGTCACCCATTGCTTCAATAGCTTTAGGATCTGGGCCAATAAAAGTGAGGCCTGCTTTCTGAACGGCTTCAACAAAAGATGCGCGTTCTGACAGAAATCCATACCCGGGGTGAATAGCTTCTGCACCTGTGTCTATAGCAGCCTGTAGTATTTTTTCGGCAATCAGGTAACTCTCTGCTGCTGCAGGCGGGCCAATATGAACTGCTTCATCTGCCATTTCCACATGCAATGCATCTGCATCCGCGTCAGAATAAACGGCTACTGTTTTAACGCCCATTTTCTTGGCAGTTTTGATCACGCGGCAAGCGATCTCGCCCCTGTTCGCTATCAAGATTTTCTTGAACATGACCTCACGCTCCTACTGTTGTTTGCGCCGAAGCGCAGCAAATAACCAAAGTGCGGCAACACCGCCTGCACCAATTAGAAAAAATAATGACCCACTATCCGCAGGAACAAACGAAGCACCTATGCCAACACCGCATGCAATACCAAGCATAAAACCCATCACACCAACAGAACGAGCCTCTGAACGGCGCGCCATACCTGCTATTTGTTGCTCTACATCTTTTGGTAATGGTCTAGCCATTATGCATTACCTTTTGTAGATTCTGACATCGCACGCAGTTTTATGGCTGTTTGGCGTACGTATAGCCACTGTATCGGCCAAACGAGAATGTTGGCAAAACCAGCAATGAAAGGCGCATAAGCAGTTGGCAAGAAAAGCATAGGTATTGTGAAAAGTGGAACAATACCAACGATAAGAAAAGATTTAATATGAACCTGCGTTTGCAGTGCTTCCTTATCGTCTAATTGGAGTAGTTCTCTTTCATCGAAGGCTATTTTGTAGAGCCATGAAAAACACCAAAAAACAGATGCAAAACCACACGCATATAAAACGTGCAATATATTATACTGATCATATGAGATGGAATAATTCACTGGCATTTCGAAACCAAACCAGCCTTCTAAAATAATATAATCAATAACGAAACTGGCAAAAAACTTCAGGGGAAACATAAACAGCAAAACAAGAAAAAGCAGTATACCGTTAGCTTTGATTACCTTTTTATTGTTCAAACCGAATTTACGAAAATATTTATAATGCCAATTCCATATCACTAGCATTAAGAAAAAAGTCGCAGCAAAAGCCGGAAACCCCATGACCAACGCGAAAAGCTCGTTGATTGTTTTCGGCACTTCTTCGGAAACAATCAGAAGCGTTACAGCAAGTCCGAAAACAGCATCAGTTAAGCCTTCAACACGGCTAACTTCGGTACCTCGAACACGGATACCGTTCATTGTCTCGTTCTCAGATGTCAGCATATGCTTACGCATAACGGCCTGCTATCCTTACAAGGGAATGTTGTCGTGTTTCTTCCAGGGGTTCTCAAGCTCTTTGTTTGCAAGTTTCTTGAGACCCTTAATCACACGTAATCGTGTATTATGCGGCATGATCACGTCGTCAATAAAACCGCGCTGCGCAGCAACAAACGGATTAGCAAACAGGTCTTCGTAGTCCTTTGTGCGTACAGCGATTTTCTCTGGGTCGTCTTTTTCCTTGCGGTACAAAATTTCCACCGCACCCTTCGCGCCCATTACAGCAATTTCCGCCGTAGGCCATGCGTAGTTTAAATCACCGCGTAAATGTTTGGATGCCATCACATCATAAGCGCCGCCGTATGCTTTTCGTGTGATGATAGTAATCTTGGGAACGGTTGCCTCGCCGTATGCAAACAAAAGCTTTGCACCGTGTTTAATGATACCGCCGTATTCCTGAGCTGTTCCAGGCAAAAAACCTGGCACATCCACCAATGTAACAATCGGGATATTGAAGCAATCACAGAAACGAACAAAACGGGCCGCTTTCTTTGAACTATCGATATCCAGACAGCCTGCAAGCACCATCGGCTGGTTAGCAACAATACCAACCGTTTCGCCGTCCATCCGCGCAAGGCCAATTAAAATATTGCCAGCATGACGTGGCTGTAATTCAAAGAAATCACCTTCATCAACAATCTTATTGATGACTTCATGCATATCATATGGCTTGTTCGGGTTTGACGGGATAACTGTATCAAGAGATTTCTCAACCCGTGCTGACTTATCAAAAGTTGGCCGCTTGGGAGCACTCTCACGATTATTGAGTGGTAAAAAGTCAAAGAAACGGCGCATTTGCACCAATGCTTCCACGTCATTTGCAAAAGATTTATCCGCTACGCCTGATTTTGTGGTGTGCGTAGAAGCCCCCCCTAATTCTTCCTGCGTAACAACCTCATTTGTAACCGTTTTAACAACGTCAGGGCCGGTTACAAACATGTATGACGTATCTTCCACCATGAAAATGAAATCGGTCATCGCTGGGCTGTATACAGCACCGCCGGCACACGGTCCCATAATCATAGAGATTTGCGGCACAACACCAGACGCCAGAACATTTTTCTGGAACACATCAGCGTAACCACCAAGTGCGGCAACGCCTTCCTGAATACGAGCACCACCACTATCGTTAAGACCGATAACTGGCGCACCAACCTTCATGGCCATATCCATAACCTTGATGATCTTCTGTGCGTGTGTTGCCGAGAGCGATCCGCCAAAAACTGTAAAGTCTTGGCTGTAAACATAAACCAAACGACCATTAATGGTGCCAGAGCCTGTCACAACACCATCACCGGCAAACTTTTGCTCTTGCATACCGAAGTCACTGCAACGATGCTCAACAAACATATCGTATTCTTCGAAACTATCCTCATCTAACAGCAGATCAATCCGTTCACGTGCCGTCAGCTTTCCACGGGCGTGCTGCGCATCGATGCGCTTTTGACCACCACCTAAACGTGCTTCAGCTCTTTTAATTTCAAGCTCTTCGACAATTTGTTTCATGTGTGCTTTCCCTCTGGTGGTGTTGACCGACACCGCAATGATCATATGCGATGCGCCACCCCCCTGAACTAAACCATTGAAAAGACAGGACCATGTCCGCTTCAATCGTCTTCTTATCTGCTATTCTCTTGCTTTTCCAGCATTTTAGCCTTGTAGCAAACGCCAAAAAGTCAGGTTCATCTGCATTTCAGCGTTTAACTCGGTACGTTTTTCGTCAACTTCGCTGTCGGTTCCCCATGCTTCTTCCTGAAAGCTTTGCTCCAGAATACTGGCATTCCAGCACTCATCAAAGTTACGGAAACCCTTGATAAGCGCCAACCCAAGCGAGATAGACCCAAACCCTGTCACAAGCGCATGAAAAGCCGTTAACTCAAAATCAGATAATTGTGAAATGATCGCAGACAAGCGGGCGATTGCCTTATCGTTTTGTGTGATCGGCAATATACCAGATGTTGATAGCAAATGGATATCATGCTCACCATCCAACCAATCCAGCACTGTCTGCCAATGTTCTTCTTGTTGTTTAATAAGGCTTTGTTCAGCATCTTCCCGATAACAAAGCAAATCAGTGTGGGCATAATTGACCAATTCGTTGATAACAATCTCGCGGCGTGGACCAACACGATCCAGTGCAGTGTTGCTCATGCGGGTTAATGGCATGCTGTCAGGTAGAATATCATCTTCCTGTGCTACCCATTCAGCCGCAACCGCTTGCGCCAATTCACGCACAGGTATCGCCAGCAGTTGTTTTTGTGGTGTTTTAATTTCGCGGCCATCAAGTGTTACAGCAAAAACCCCGGCCAACTCTTTTACCGCAACGGTATCATAAAATCTTTTCACTCGGCACTGCCCTGATCATCTGTCTTACTATCTGGTTTAGTCACGCTATTATCAGCTTGTGACTTTTCCTGATTCATTTCGCGCGTTATAGCAGCAAGCTTTCGCCGTGAATATCTGGCCTGTTTACGCTGCGTATTCATTCTCTTCTTATCTGCTGCGGTTTCTTGCTTGAAACCTGCAGAAAACTGAACATCCGATTTTCCAGACTTATCCGGTTCATCAACCATCTTGTGATAACCAAGCAACCGATTACCAATACGCGGAACCCGGTAGCACAGCATAAAAAACATCGCAGCTAGAACTAGTGTGATTAATAGCAGTGAGTACGCAAGCGCCGAGTTATCTGAAACAATATCTGCCTCGTAAAAGTACACCCCAAGCGAAAGCGCTGATAGAATTGCTGCGGTAATCAAAAATCCAATACGTGGTTTATTGAGTTCGTCTTGGAATTCATTTTTCTGATCTTGCATGATTATCTCCCAAGCTGACCAATGAGCGGCACCAATTCATCGTATACATCAATAATATGATGCGCCCCGCCTCCTTGCAGGGTTGCCGTGTCATGATAACCCCAACGAACACCAACAGCGTGGCATCCGGCTGCTCGTGCCATTTTCATATCAAAACTGGTATCGCCAACCATAACCGTTAAAGCCTCATGGCTACCGGCATCAGCTATCGCTGTATGCATCATCGACGGGTGTGGCTTTGATGGATGGTTGTCTGCCGTTTGAAGCGTAACAAAAAACCCATCGAGGTTGTGTTCTTGAATAACACGCGCAAGGCCGCGGTTAGAGTTTCCGGTAGCGACGCCTAACAGATAACCTTCATCTCGCAGTTCTTCTAAAGCACTTCTGGTTCCAAGGTACAATGGGTCCGGTTCTGCAGCCATTGTTACACGGAGGTGGTAAAAACTCTCTTTGAATGCCTTAGTCATTTCGAGATGAAATTCATCATCATCATTCGGACGAAGTATCTTCATTATTTCAATAGGGCTAAGGCCAACAGTAGCCCGAATAGCCAGATCATTCTCTCTTGGCAAACCCAGTCTATCATACGCAGCATGCATAGCGCTCATAATCATATGTTGGCTGTCAACAAGGGTGCCATCACAATCAAAAACAACAAGTTTATTATAGTCGCTCATTGCCATTTACACATTACTCAAAATCAGGGTCTTCATACGACTTCACGTCAAATCCCAAAAAGTCAAATGACGCAGCCATATGTTCGGATAACGGTGATGTAACCGTCAATTCACCACCATCTGGATGCGGGAATGTAATGAAACGACTGTGCAGATGCAGTTTCCGGGAAATAGCACCTGTCAGAAACGACGCAGGACCACCGTACTTACCATCACCAACAATTGGGTGCCCCATTTCCGCACAATGCAAGCGCAATTGGTGGGTGCGCCCTGTATGGGGTTTTAGCGCAAGCCACGCCGCTGCCCCACTTGCTCGCTCAATCACACTGTAATCTGTTAACGAATGCTTGCCGCTATCGCTAACGACCATACGTTCGTTACCTTTTATTGCCAACTTATCCATTTTCAAGATAACGCGACCATCAAGGTTTTGCGGGGCACCTGCCACCAATGCCCAATAACGCTTATCAGTATCTTTGGTTTGAAACGCCTTTGCCAGCGCAGCTGCAGCATTAGGGCTACGTCCAAGCAACAATGTGCCTGATGTATCTTTATCAAGCCGGTGTACTAAACGTGGCCGGTGGGCAGAATCAAACTTTAACGCATGAAGAAGGCCGTCTACGTGCCTGTTTTGTCCTGTGCCACCTTGTGTAGCTAACCCTGCAGGTTTGTTGATCGCAATGACTGCGTCATCTTTATAGATAACCCAACTTTGCACTTCTTTTATTTCGTCTATGCTTAGCTTTTTAGGTTCTTGTTTCTGCTGTTGCGGAGTATCACTTTCAGTCACAACTGTAGGCGGTATGCGCACGACCTGACCTGCTTCTATACGCTCATTGCCTTTTACGCGTTTCCCATCAAGGCGCACTTCACCTTTACGCATTACTTTTTGTAATTGCCCAAACGAAGCATACGGATAATGCCGCTTAAACCAGCGATCAAGCCTGATGCCATGATCATCATTTGTTATCTCGATGTTTTTTACACCACTCACACGAAAAGCCTTCCAAGCCATAAACCAAACATCAGTGCCAACACACCAACAAACAACGAGCCAAATGCATACATAATTGCAGCTTGCCAATCCCCTCGCTCAATGAGCAACACTGTTTCCAGTGAATAAGTGGAAAAGGTCGTAAAGCTACCAAGTATACCAACCGTCAAAAACCCTCGGAGTTCAGGCATTCCGTTCAATCGGGCAGCAAATGCTGCAACCAAAACACCCATGATTAAACTCCCAAGGATATTGACAGCCATCGTACCATAAGGAAAGCTTGTCCCTACCGCTTTAGTGATGACACCAGCAAAATAATGCCGTGCAATAGCACCTAATGCACCACCAAACCCGATAGCCAATATCATTTGCATGAAACGGCTCCTTCAAACTACGCCGAATATCCACCCTTCAGTGCGGCGCACCTTAGTCGAAAGCTTTGGCGGATGCCAGTATTTGCGATCATGCGCTATAAAACGCAACCCGGCAGCAGTTACCAGTGCATCAGTTTCGTCATCTACTCTCTGGAGAGGTAAATCGAATTGGTATGGTTGTGTCATAAGTTCAGCAAAAACTGCATTCAGCGTATCTTTATTCCTGACTTTTCCTTTGTGCCCACCAAGCTTTGAGAACAACGCCGCGTATATTTCCACCAATACCAGTTGTTGGTTGCCAATGTTATCAAAAGGCCAGACGCAAATATCTTTATGAGACCGAAGTTGATTAAGCATAATCATTGTAGATAAGGCAGATTTACCAACCTGGCTTGCGCCTATGAGATTGAAAACGCTTTCGCAAGGGCCGTATTTTTCTTTGATGCAAATTTGCTCACAATCACGAAGCTCAGGCCGGAAAAACTGTTTGTCTACAACTGTATCAAACTTTTTAGAAGCAATATCATAGCGCTGCGTTCGGTAATGTCGGGCATGTGCCTGTACAAATGAACCACCAAAGAAATCCTCATCACCATCACACTTTCGCGCAATTTCGTCCCATAAACAGGGAGCGGACTTTAAATCAAGATCGCCGCGCAAATACCCTTTGTCCGTATCAAACGGATAGCCAAACGCCGCATCAATACCAACTAAAACACGTGATCCCGATGGCAAGCCGGCACCCTCAGAAAGCCATTCCGCGCACTCCCTCCTGCTCCAATCTTTATATCCCGATTTAGGAGGGACTATCACAGGGGCATGTGTGCCTGCTTCACAAATTGCAATTTTCAAGCCTTTATGGCGTTTCCCTTTAGCACCAGTCCAGTCAATACCGACAAAATGCGAGAAAGGCTTCATTATTCCTGATCACCGGACATTCGATCAGCCTCGGCGGTACGAACCTTATTGAAGTAATCCAACCTTTTCTGAATTTCTCGTTCAAAACCGCGCTCCACTGGTGCATAAAATTGCTGGCGGGCCATGTCATCCGGGAAATAATTCTGCCCAGACACCCCTGCCTCAGTATCATGGTCATACGCATAGCCCTTGCCATAACCAATATCTTTCATCAGTTTTGTTGGGGCGTTTAAAATATGAGCTGGCGGCATTAAACTGCCTGTAACCTTAGCTGTCTTCTTTGCTGCTTTCTCAGCTTTATAAGCAGCATTCGACTTCGGTGCAGAGGCCAGATACAACACAGCCTGCGCAATTTGCAATTCGCCTTCGGGGCTACCTAAAAATTCGTAGGTATCTTTCGCTGCCAGTGCTTGATGAATGGCTTCAGGGTCAGCAAGACCGACATCTTCACTCGCAAATCGTACTAATCTACGAACAATATACATCGGGTCTTCACCTGCCACCAACATTCTGGCTGTCCAATATAGAGCTGCGTCCGGGTCTGAACCACGCAACGACTTATGCAATGCAGAGATGAGATTATAATGACCGTCACGGTCTTTGTCGTATGAAGGAGCGCGTTTTTGTAGAAATAGAGCCAACGCATCAGAGGACAAAACTTCATCGGTTGTGGTGTTGATAAGCGTTTCAACACAATTCAGTAGAAAACGGCCATCACCGTCAGCCATTGCTTTAAGCGTTATTCTCGCAGATGCATCAAGAGGCAGTTCTGTACCAAGTTCTTCCTCGGCTCTCGTTAACAGGTGCTCTAGTGCAGTATCATCGTGACGGTTAAGCACTAAAACCTGCATTCTTGATAACAAGGCACTATTGATTTCAAAAGAAGGGTTTTCTGTGGTTGCTCCAACAAGCGTGATTGTACCATCTTCAACATACGGCAGGAAACCATCCTGCTGTGAACGATTAAAGCGATGAATTTCATCTACGAATAATAATGTGCCACGCCCATTCATACCGCGCACTTTAGCTGCTTCAAACATCTTCTTTAGGTCAGCAACGCCAGAAAAGATGGCAGATATCTGCTCAAATGCCAGATCAGCATGGCCGGCAAGAAGGCGCGCTATCGTTGTTTTACCTGTACCTGGAGGCCCCCACAAAACAAGACTGGTTAGTTTTCCGCTACCAACCATGCGGCCTAATGGACCATCTTTACCCAGCAAATGATCTTGACCAACCACCTCATCAAGCGAAGCGGGCCTTAACCGATCAGCAAGGGGGCGTTGCCCCCTTATCATTTCTTCATCTGTTGTCTGAAATAAGTCCGACACCAGTTACTGGATCACATTACAGCGATATGACCGGTTTGGAACAATGGTGCACTCTTGCATGCGGCCGCGGCGTTGCACTTGATAAACATAGCGCTCTGCAGTTTCATCAATAACGTTTTCCAAGTCAGCTACATATTCAACAGAAGCACCATTGATGGCGCGAATAACATCACCTGGAATCAGGAACTGATAACGCCCGGCCGGTGTCCGACGTTCGACTTCCAGAACAACTACACCACGCAAGAATGTATTTATTTGTAATTCTTCGTTAAAGCGTGGAGACATATTGGCAATTGTTACGCCCTGGAACGGATGACGCCCATCAAGTTTCTGCGTATTGCGCGGAGGATCTTCCGGCGGTAAATCAAGCGATACAATACGTTGTTGAATAAAGCCCTCACTAAGTACCGCCAGAGGTACCTCTTCACCTTCCTGCATTGTAGCAACGCGGAAGTTCAACCCTTGCTCATCAATGATTTCTTTGCCATCAACCGCCATAATAACATCACCGGGGCTTACCCCAGCCAAAGCTGCAGGGCCGTCAGCATATACATCATCAACCAGCACACCACCAGCACGGTCCAAACCAAGTCCTGCCGCTAAGTCTGTTGTGACAGTTTGCCCTTTAACACCAAGCCATGGGCGCACCAACTGCCCTTCATTCAAGGCTGCACGCAGTACCGACTTGACCATATTGGCAGGCACGGCAAATCCAATACCGTTTGATGCTCCGGTTCGGCTATATATTGCCGTATTAATACCAAGCAATGCTCCATCAATACCGATTAGAGCGCCACCTGAGTTGCCCGGATTAACTGCAGCATCTGTCTGGATAAAAAAGCCATAATCCGAGATGCCCTGCTGTGTTCGAGCATTTGCAGAAACAATACCGCTGGTTACGGTTTGACCGATCCCAAATGGATTTCCAATTGCTAAAACGATGTCACCAACAAGCACATTATCACTATCCGCCAAACTAAGCGTGGCTAAGGGTTCATCACCAGCGTCAATACGCAAAATAGCAAGGTCTGTTCTTGGGTCATCAAGCACAATTTCTGCATCAAATTCACGGCGGTCAGACAATACTACCGTTACTTCATCCGCACCTTCAATGACATGATGATTTGTTACGATTACACCATCAGGTCTTACAATTACTCCAGAACCCAGCGAGCCTCTTACGCGCTCCTCCGGCATGCCAAAACTAAATTGATCACCAAAAAATCGCTTAAATAGCGGATCGTCAAACATAGCCGACCGTCGTGCACGGACAACCTTGCGTGTAAATATATTCACAACTGCCGGAGCCGATTGGCTAACAAGCGGCGCATAAGAAAGCTGAACCTGTTCTCTTGATTGCGGCACAACACGCTGAGCATCAGAATCTTGAGCTGACACGGCATTCATACCCACAAGCAACGTAAACATAAACGACAAAGGTTTAAGGGTGCGTTTCATCAATTCGAATTCCTGTTTCAGTTATAGCGTGTGTAATCGCTGCTGTTGTCTTTATGGCTGAGCATAGATAAGAGCGCAAGAGCTTGGCGACAAGATGATTTCAGCTCACGATAGAATTAAATTTCTTATGTTAATATTGTGATCGAATACGGCGCAACGAAGGCATGGCAGCGTATTCTGCTATGAGTATACTTTACCTTTTCCCAAATAGCTGAAACACTGGACACAAAAATCACACAAATCGTAGCGAGATATACAATGAATCTGTGGAAATTAACGCACAACAAATACCTGAAGGCACGTCTCACTATCATCTTCGCATTGTCAGCCTTGTTAATATTATATCATGTTTCAAAGATATATAGCGTTTATTGGGGATTAGATGCCGCAAATGCAATGACGCTGACGCATGTGCAAACTGGTATCAGGCTGATAATCGTTATTTCGCTTGCATACGTGCTACTGGGTTACAAAAAGGCTTTATGGGGTATGTGGTTTGGCATAGCCACACTCACAGCAACACGTTACATGCTGCTATGGGACACAGAACCCACTGCAGATATCGAATTTTCAGTATATTTATCCTATCTCAGGGGTTTTATTTCCCCGATAATTATTACACTGCTTTATCCCTCAGCGAAGAGATAGCCCTTGTGTTTCGCGCACGGAGTATATGTGCCTTGCGAGCCCTAGTTTCTATCATTGATATTGGGCTCTTTGTTCACTTGGGAGTGTTCATTTTATCCATCACCACGTTTTTATATCCGTCATAGAACGTACAACGTGACTACGTCGGGTAATTAAACAAGTATATTTGTGGGTCAAATATGATTTTTGGACATACTATGAAAAGCGTTCAGTGATGAGTGTGTGTCATATCATCGTACATTTCTTCAAAAAATTTCTCAATTTTAACAAAGGCTTGAAGAACACGTATGTCAAACATCTTCGTGCTCACGCGGTCGTCGCCTTTCGTTAAAATTGTTACAACTTTACTGTGAGACATTCCTTCTTTGTAAGACCGCCTTGCTCGCAAAGCTTCATAAACATCACAAAAGGTAACAATTTTAGCTGCAAGACTAATTTGTTCACCTGACAATCCATATGGGTAACCACTGCCATCAGCATATTCATGGTGAGTAGCTGCAATATCAGCAGCCAAATCAAAAAATGGAGTGTTGTTGGGCTTCAGTATATTCGCCCCTTCAAGGGAATGACCTTTTACTTGATTTCGCTCTTCTATCGACAAAGCACGCGGAGCATGAAGAAGATTCTGTTCTAATGAAATTTTACCAATATCATGCAGGCGTGAAGCATAGTTAAGAGTCCTTGCTCCTTGATTACTAGCTCCCATTGTAGTGGCCAATACTTCTACCAACACACCGACAAAACTCCCATGACACGCAGTATATTTATCAACTGCCTCATGTGTTCGCACTAAACATTCAACTGCTTTTTCAAACTCTGGGCTTAGCTTCGCATCAATATCCAACATGTGTTTCACCCTATAAGTGTAATTCATATTACTTATTCGGGAATAAAAATAAAGTGTTAAATAGACGTTTTGTAATCCTCAAGTTAGGCTTGATGCTATCAAGCTAGCTTTCCGGTGAGTTATCTACGTCAAAATAACTAGTAAATTCATCACTACTTGGAACCCAAGGAAGCTCAATTCATG
This sequence comes from Kordiimonas aquimaris, assembly GCF_025574485.1. Lineage (GTDB taxonomy): Bacteria > Pseudomonadota > Alphaproteobacteria > Sphingomonadales > Kordiimonadaceae > Kordiimonas > Kordiimonas aquimaris. The sequence goes on from NZ_JAOBPO010000003.1 coordinate 684,829, forward strand.
ATCATTATCATTGTGCCACTATACTGAAAAAGAAGAAATACTTACTTCCCTATGGTAGCTAGCCGTTTTTCATTTGCTTCACGCAAAGCGTCAATAAGCTTCACATCCGTTCCCTTGCTGCACGCCAAGCCAAATTGTGCAGGTTTCCAATTAAAAACTATCACTGGCGGCAGCAAATTAGAATTCTGTGCAGCGATACGGCTGTCCCTAATACCGCTAACAAGCAAATCTGCCCTACCGCGATAAAGTAACTGTACCGCAGCGATATCTGTCGTGGCCTCAAGCACCTGTTTTTTGGTTATAGCTTCAATCTGCTTATTAGCTTGTGTACCCATCTTGCCAACAAGAGTATAGGCCGCAACATCCTCGATCTTTTCGATGTTTATATTACTGTCCGGCCTTTGAAATATTGCCCATCCACCGAGCTGCGTTGGACGCACCCATTGAAAAAGGTCCGCGCGTTCAGGTGTATAGTTAATTGGAAAAACACATGTATTTTTTTCTGTCTGAGCGCGCCTGAATGCTCGGTTCCAAGGCGTAAGTGTCATTTGGTACTCTGTACCCGTCTCATTCATCAACTGCTTTAATATATCGACCTCTATCCCTTCCAACTCACCAGTTTGGATATTGTGAGTAGCGTGTGGATAGTTCTCTTCGGCAAGCAGCAGAAGTTTTGGCTTTGCTTGTAGAGTAGCAACCTCAAATGACAAGAACACTGCAATCACAAAAGTTATAATTTTCACACCAGACATATGAGGCTAACTAACTATTCATTTTGCAGATAAGCTTAATGCGAAAACCTAACATAAAACTTAACTCGTACGAACTGAATGCTTTTTTGAGAATGAAGGCTTATCAAAAACGATCTTGCTGACCGCTATTCGCGGAACCATATTCATAAAGAAACAAGATATTCTCGTTAGTAATAAAATCAGCAATCGCCTGCTGATAGCCTCCCTCCACAAAAACTATTAGAAGAGTATAGTTTCGGCCATAAAAAAAGCCTCGGATAATCCAAGGCTTTTTTCGATGTAATGATATGAAAACTAAGCTTACGCAGCGTCGTCTTCTTCAATATCCATATCTGCAGTTGGGCCACTGTCCTGGCCCTTGGCATCTTCGTTACGATCAACAAGCTCAATAACAGCCATTGGTGCATTATCACCATGACGGTAGCCCGCTTTCAAAACACGAGTGTAACCACCTGAACGCTCTTTATAACGATCAGCTAGCTCATCAAAAACTTTGCTAACCAATGTTTCGTTCTGGAGGCGTGCTATAGCCAAACGGCGATTTGCAAGCCCGCCTTTTTTACCAAGTGAGATCAACTTCTCAACAATTGGGGCTAGGTCTTTAGCTTTAGGCAATGTTGTAACAATCTGCTCGTGTTTCAACAATGCTTGGCTCAAGTTCATGAACATAGCCTTACGGTGGCTTGCAGTTCTATTCAGTTTACGACCGGCTTTACGGTGACGCATGGTTTTAACTCCTGATTGCCTATCCGGCCTTGCGCAAACACCTCATTGTGCAAGCATAGTACCGGTAGGTGTCCCTGCTCGAAAGCAGGGAGGTTTTTAGTATTCTTGCTCTAGTTTCTTAGCCATCTCTTCGATGTTCTCAGGTGGCCAAGCAGGCAGTTCCATACCGAGGCGTAAGCCCATAGTAGATAGAACTTCCTTAATTTCATTCAGAGACTTACGACCAAAGTTTGGCGTACGCAGCATCTCTGCTTCTGTTTTCTGAACCAAATCACCAATGTAAACGATGTTATCGTTTTTGAGGCAGTTAGCAGAACGAACAGAAAGTTCAAGTTCGTCAACTTTACGCAGGAGTTGACGGTTGAACGCAGGTTCATCGTCTTCTTCCGCTTTTTGAACTTCTTCTGGCTCATCAAAGTTAACAAATACATGCAACTGATCCTGAAGAATGCGGGCAGCAAACGCTACAGCATCTTCCGGTGTAACAGTACCGTCTGTCTCGATTTCCATTGTAAGCTTATCATAGTCAAGAACCTGACCTTCGCGGGTGTTCTCAACTTTGTAAGAAACTTTCTTAACCGGACTGTATAGCGCATCAACCGGAATAAGACCGATTGGTGCATCTTCAGGACGGTTATGTTCTGCTGGAACATAGCCTTTGCCTGATGCAACCATCAGTTCCATGTTCAGCGTTGCACCTTCATCAAGGTGACACAGGACCAGATCTTTATCAAGAATGTCCACATCAGCGACTTCACTGATTTGGCCAGCCTTAACTTCACCCGGACCTGTTGCCGTAAGGTGCAGGCGCTTAACGCCGTCACTTGTTACGCGAACAGGAAGGCGTTTGATATTCAAGACCATGTCGGTCACGTCTTCACGCACACCCGGCACAGAAGAGAATTCATGCAGAACACCTTCAATTTGCAGACTTGTCACTGCACCACCTTGCAACGAAGATAACAGCACACGACGCAGGCCATTGCCTAGTGTCATGCCGTAACCACGCTCAAGCGGTTCAACAACAAGTTTCGCTTTCCGAAGTGGGTCTGCACCCGATTCAATCGTCAAGCCATTTGGTTTAATAAGTTCTTGCCAGTTCTTCTGGATCACGGTGTAACCCTCACTTTAGTCGGTTCTTGGGAAATCTAAGAGCCAACGGATTCGTGCCAATACTCTGATACTTACATCAATTCAGTGTGCATTAAACGCGGCGGCGTTTGGGTGCACGGCAGCCATTGTGTGGAATAGGCGTTACATCACGAATAGATGTGATGACAAAACCAATAGCCTGCAGTGCACGTAGGGCGCTTTCGCGACCTGCACCTGGGCCTTTAACTTCCACTTCAAGGTTTTTCATGCCGTGGTCCTGCGCTTTTTTACCAGCATCTTCTGCCGCAACCTGTGCAGCATAAGGCGTAGATTTACGCGAACCTTTAAAACCCATCATGCCCGCAGATGACCAGGAAATCGCGTTTCCTTGCACATCTGTAATGGTGATCATTGTATTGTTGAACGTCGCGTTCACGTGCGCAACACCATTGCTGATGTTTTTACGCTCGCGTTTTTTGACGCGTCCTGTGTCTTTTGTAGCCATCTCTATCAGACCCTATAAATACGGGGGGAGCCCTAAACAGCGTTACCCAATTACTTTTTCTTACCGGCGATTGCGACAGCTTTACCCTTACGAGTACGAGCGTTTGTGCTCGTGCGCTGACCGCGTGTCGGCAACTTGGCACGGTGACGAAGACCACGATAAGTCTTGAGGTCCATCAACCGTTTAATATTCATCGCAACTTCACGACGAAGATCACCTTCAACCGTAAATTCGCTATCAATCATCTCGCGGACCTGAATTACTTCAGCATCCGTTAGTTCATTTACCCGACGCTCGAGTGGGAAATTTAGCTTCTTGCAAATATCCGCGGCAGCCGTACGGCCAATACCATGGATATATGTAAGAGCGATTATCACTCGTTTGTTGGTCGGAATGTTAACGCCTGCAATACGCGCCACGACCATTCTCCTGATCAAACTATTACACGTTCTAGTACTAAGAATCACAAGACGTGTTGAAGCCGGGGATTATATGAACAAACCCCAGAACGTCAACTGCCTTATGACAGTTTTTTACACAGCCAAAACTGCGTCTATTTGTGCAGCGACTTCATCGATGGCATTCATGCCATTAACTTGCTGCAAAATTCCTTTTTCAGCGTAGTACGGCAACACTGGTGCCGTCTGCGCATAATATTCTTTCAATCGCTTCGCAACTGTTTCCGCATTGTCATCGTTGCGACGCTTAAACTCTGTACCACCACAGTTGTCACACACACCTTCAACAACAGGTTTCAGGTTTGTATCGTGATAGCCTTCGTTGCACTTGGCGCATGTATAACGACCTGAAATGCGATCTACAAGCACTGCGTCATCGACTTTCATTTCAATAACAGCATCCAGTTTCACACCTTCTTCTGCCAGCATAACGTCTAGAGCTTGTGCCTGCGCAACATTACGCGGAAAACCATCAAGCAGAAAACCGCCTTTGCAGTCATCTGCTTTAATGCGATCAGCAATAATACCAATGACAATATCATCAGAGACAAGTTGACCTGCGTCCATCTTGTCTTTTGCTTTTTGACCATAGTGTGTCTGAGCAGCAACCGCCGCACGCAACATATCACCTGTAGAAAGCTGAATCAGGCCTTTGCTTTTTTCAATACGCTGAGCCTGCGTTCCTTTACCAGCACCGGGAGGGCCGAACAAAATGATAATCATCTCCCCCTGCTCCCCTTGAGTCGTGCTTTCTTAAGCAGGCCTTCGTATTGCTGCGCCATCAAGTGAGAATGGATTTGCGAAACAGTATCCATGGTCACATTAACAACAATCAACAAGCTGGTTCCACCTAGATAGAACGGTATAGCTGCAGAACTGATCAACAACTCAGGGATCGCACACACAACTGAGAGGTATGCTGAACCCACAACAGTCAAACGAGTGAGTACATAATCCAAATATTCTGCTGTTCGCTTGCCTGGACGAATACCAGGCACAAAGCCACCATTCTTCTTCAAGTTATCCGCAGTGTCTTCAGGGTTAAACTGAATAGCTGTGTAGAAGAAACAGAAGAAAACAATAAGCGCGATGTAGAAAGCAATATAAATAGGCTTACCCGGTGCTAATACAGCTGTCACGGTTCCAAGCCATTCAGGACCAGATGCCGCATAAAGACCAGCAACAGTCAAAGGCATAAGCAAAAGCGAGCTAGCGAAAATCGGTGGAATAACACCTGCAACATTAAGCTTCATTGGCAAATGTGATTTGTCACTTTGCATACCGCCACGCTGTTGTTGGCGCTTAGGATACTGAATAACAACGCGGCGCTGTGCACGCTCACAAAATACGATAAACCATACCAGAGCTGCCGCACCTACCAACATTGCCAAAAGCGTCGCTACATTGAGCTGACCTTCACGAGTAAACTCGAAAGCCTGCGCAATGGTGCCCGGCAGTTCTGCCACGATACCTGCAAAGATAATCAAAGAGATACCGTTACCAATGCCGCGCTGTGTGATCTGCTCACCCAGCCACATCAGGAACATTGTACCACCAAGAAGCGTAATCACAGCTGTGAAACGGAAAAACAAACCAGGGTCCACAACAACACCGGGCTGACTCTCCAGACCAGACGCAATTGCCCAACCTTGAACGAGTGTCAACAGCACTGTGCCGTAGCGCGTGTACTGGTTTATCTTCTTGCGTCCCTGATCACCTTCTTTTTTAAGTTGCCCAAGTGTAGGCGACATGGTGGTCAGCAACTGCATTATAATCGAGGCCGAAATATAAGGCATAATGCCAAGCATTATGATTGAAGTACGCTGCAGTGCGCCACCTGAGAAGGTGTTGACAATGTCAACAAAACCACCACCCAAGTTGGCGAACATATTTTGAACCGCGACAGGGTCCAACCCGGGAATCGGGATGTAACTGCACAAACGGAAAATAACCAATGCACCAAGAGCGAACCAAATTCGTTTCTTCAGCTCTTCGGCTTTACCGAAAGCTGACCAACTAATATTGGACGCAAGTTGTTCTGCAGCGGATGCCATAGACGACTACTCCAGCCTTATTAATCTCGGCCTACGTGTTTAGTTTAAGCAACAGTAACTTTACCGCCAGCTTTCTCAACAGCTTCCACAGCACCTTTAGAGGCACCAGTCACTGTGATATCAACTTTGGCTTTAAGTTCACCTTTTGCGAGAAGACGTACGCCATCAACCACTTTGCCTACAACACCCGTATCAGCGAGCATCTCAACAGTAATTGGTTTTTTTGCGTCCAAAGTACCAGCATCAATAGCCTTCTGAAGGCGACCGATGTTTAATACCTGGAAGTCTTTCCGGTTGCGACTATTAAAACCACGCTTAGGTAAGCGTTGGTACAAAGGCATTTGACCGCCCTCATAACCATTAATTGCTACACCAGAACGTGCTTTTTGACCCTTGTGACCAGATCCAGCAGTTTTACCTTTGCCAGAACCGATACCGCGACCCACGCGCATCGCAGATTTGCGAGCACCTGCATTGTCACTAATTTCATTGAGTTTCATCGAAATTCTCCAAACGCCGGCTTATTCTTCAACGCGCACAAGATGGTGCACCTTGTTGATCATGCCACGAACAGAAGGCGTATCTTCAAGTTCGCGCGTTTTGTGCATTTTGTTCAGGCCCAAGCCAACCAGTGTTTGACGCTGGTCTTTACGGCGACGGATCGGGCTACCAATTTGGGTAACCGTTACTGTGTTTTTCTTAGCAGCCATTGGTCATTACTCCGCTTCTGCTACGGCAGCGTCTTCATCATTCGCTGCTACAGCTTTAACATCGCCGCGACGCGCCACAATATCAGCCACTTTCTTACCGCGCTTGGCAGCAATCTGACGTGGTGAATTTTGAAGTGTCAACGCATCAAAGGTTGCACGAACCATGTTGTACGGATTTGCAGAACCTTGTGACTTCGTCACAACATCTTGCACACCGAGCGCTTCGAACACTGCACGCATCGGACCACCTGCAATGATACCAGTACCAACAGACGCAGTACGGAGTAACACTTTACCAGCACCGTGACGGCCCCGGATATCGTGGTGAAGCGTACGGCCTTCTTTAAGCGGTACACGGATCATATTTTTCTTAGCGGCGTCTGTAGCTTTGCGGATCGCCTCAGGAACTTCCCGAGCCTTACCTTTACCGAAACCTACACGACCGCGCTGGTCACCAACAACCACTAGGGCTGCGAAACCAAAACGACGACCACCTTTAACAACTTTGGCCACACGGTTAATGTGAACCAGCTTTTCAATCAATTCGCTTTCTTCGCGATTTCCGCGCTCTGAGCGATTACGTTCTGGGCGTGCCATGGAACATCCTTTTCTTACATCAAGCCTAGAAGTTTAAGCCACCGTCGCGCGCTGCTTCAGCTAGTGCTTTCACACGACCATGGTAGAGGAAACCACCACGGTCAAACACAACTGCTTCAACGCCCGCGGCCTTAGCTCGCTCGGCAATCAATTTTCCAACTTTTGATGCAGCTTCGATATTAGATGTTGCATCGCCCTTAAGACCTGCATCGAGCGTAGAAGCAGCAGCAACTGTTGCTCCTTTTACGTCGTCGATAACCTGCGCATAAATGTGCTGGTTAGTCCGGTGAATAGAAAGACGCGGCCGACCGACACTCTTCTTACGAAGCTGTGTACGGTTGCGCTGGCGGCGCTTTTCAAAAAGATTTGTGCTACTTGCCATTGCTGCCACCTATTATTTCTTCTTGCCTTCTTTACGGAAGACGTATTCGCCGTCATAGCGGATACCCTTACCTTTGTAAGGCTCTGGTTTCCGATATTCACGAATTTTAGCAGCTGTTTCACCAACAAGTTGTTTGTCGATGCCAGATATCAAAACCGTGGTTTGGTCAGGCGTTTCAATTTTAATACCCTGCGGAACAGGGAAATCAATGTCATGGCTAAAACCAAGCTGCAAATTAAGGCTAGAGCCCTTCATTTGCGCCCGGTAACCAACACCAGTGATAACCAGTTTCTTAGAGAAACCATTAGTTACACCATCAACCATGTTGGCAACCATAGAACGTTGCATTCCCCACATAGAGCGGGCACGTTTTGTTTCGTTAATAGGTAGAACAACAATCTTATCGTCTTCATGTGACACAGTCACTTCAGGCACGAAAGATATTGCCAGTTCACCCTTAGGGCCTTTTACCGCTAGGTCGTTACCATTTAAGGAAACGGTTACACCAGACGGGATCGTTACTGGTTTTTTACCGATACGGGACATGTTTTATTTCCCTTCCTTAGAATACGGTACAAAGAACTTCACCGCCCACATTGTTCTCACGCGCTTCTGCGTCTGAGAGAACACCTTTCGGTGTGGAAACGATAGAAATTCCAAGGCCGTTGTGAACACGAGGTAGATCACGAACGGAGCTGTATACACGGCGACCAGGCTTAGACACACGATTAATCGTGCGAATAACAGGTTCACCTTCATTGTATTTCAACTCAATAGACAACTCAGCTTTGTTCGCTTCGCCGTCAGTACGTGAGTACCCACGAATGTAGCCTTCACGCTGAAGCACATCAAGAATGCGCTGGCGTGTTTTTGATGCTGGTGAAGACACAACAGACTTGCCTGCTTGCAAGCCGTTGCGAATTCGGGTCAGCATATCAGCGATTGGATCGGTCATCGACATCAGCTATCCCCTTACCAACTTGATTTAACAAGGCCTGGTACTTTTGCAGCAGAGCCAAGCTCACGCAGCGCAATACGAGACATTTTGAATTTACGGTAGTAACCGCGCGGACGACCAGTTACTTCGCAACGATTGCGAAGACGGGTTGCAGCACCGTCACGTGGTAGGGCAGCAAGCTGCAACGCAGCCAACCACCGTTCATCTTCAGACAAGCTCTTGTCGTAGATCACTTCCTTGAGTGCGGCCCGCTTGGCAGCAAACTTGGCGACTGTTTTCTCACGACGCTTGTTTTTGTTGATGGCACTTTTCTTAGCCATAATAAAACCCTCCTGCTACCTAAGCTTTAAATGGCATATCAAACCCGCGAAGAAGCTCACGTGCTTCATCGTCAGTCTGTGCCGTGGTGCAGATAATAATGTCCATTCCGCGCATCTGTTCTACCTGATCATAATCAATCTCAGGGAATACCAGCTGCTCCTTAAGGCCCATTGCGTAGTTACCGCGACCATCGAAAGATTTAGGGTTAACACCCTGAAAATCTCGAATACGTGGCATTGCAACAGTGATCAGGCGATCAAGAAATTCATACATACGCTCTGAACGTAGTGTAACTTTCGCACCAACCGGCATGCCTTCACGCAACTTAAATGATGCGATAGACTTACGGGCACGTGTAACAACAGGTTTCTGGCCAGAAATCAATGCGATCTCTTCAGCAGCTTTTGTTACTTTTTTCTTGTCAGACACGCCTTCACCAACACCCATGTTGATGACGATCTTGTCAAGCTTCGGAACCTGCATCGGGTTCTTGTATCCGAACTTCTCTTGAAGAGACGCACGGATCTTGTCTTCGTATGTAGTACGAAGGCGAGGCATATTCTTATCAGCCATTGATCACCTCCCCGGACTTCTTGGCAAAACGAACTTTCTTGCCATCGTCGGAAACCTTGAAACCAACACGGGTTGGGGCACCGTCTTTAGGGTCTTCAATCATCAGATTGGAGAGCCTGATCGGAGCTTCCTTGGTATTAATACCACCCGCACTTGTCTGCGTTGGGCGACTGTGACGCTTAACAAGGTTGATACCTTGAACAGTAGCGCGACCTTCGCTTGGCAGAACAGATAGGATTTCGCCGCGCTTGCCTTTATCTTTACCGGCAATCACAACGACCTTGTCACCTTTTTTAAGTTTAGCGGCCATTATAACACCTCCGGTGCAAGCGAGATGATCTTCATGTGCTTTTTCGCACGCAGCTCACGAACAACTGGGCCAAAGATACGAGTACCAATTGGCTCATGGTTTTTGTTCACAAGAACAGCTGCGTTATTGTCGAAACGAATGGTAGTACCATCGCGGCGACGCACTTCTTTAGCAGTACGAACGATAACGGCACGATGCACGTCACCTTTCTTAACACGACCCCGTGGGATCGCCTCTTTGACTGAGACAACAATAATGTCTCCGACTCCAGCAGTCTTACGCTTAGATCCGCCAAGGACCTTAATGCACTGCACCCTCTTGGCCCCGGAGTTATCGGCCACGTCGAGGTTGGTTTGCATTTGAATCATGGGATGTACCCTTTACTTCAAGTTAATAATGACACAAAGAAAACGATGAGGCTTAAGCCTCACCGCCAACTACGCGCCACGTCTTCAATTTCGAGATAGGACGACATTCTTCAATACGAACAATATCGCCGACCTGAATTTGGTTGCTCTCATCATGAGCGTGGTACTTCTTAGAGCGCTTAATAATTTTGTCAAGCAATGGATGCTTAATACGACGCTCTACTTTTACAACAATGGTGTTAGAACCTTTGTCGCTCACTACCACACCTTGCAGAATACGCTTTGGCATTGAATTCTCCTTACGCCTCTGCTTGTTCAGACAGGATTGTCTGGATGCGTGCCACATCGCGGCGCACTTCCTTAACCCGTGCCGTGTTTTCTAATTGGCCAGACGCAGCTTGAAAACGCAGGTTAAACTGCTCTTTTTTCAAGCTAACAAGCTCATCGCGGAGCTCGTCTTTCGACTTGGCACGAAGATCTACTGCCTTCATTGTCTTGTCTCCACTTACGCTTAGTGCATGCGCTCAACGATACGGCTTGCAACCGACAGCTTAGCAGCTGCCCGCTCAAACGCACCGCGCGCAATTTCATCTGACACACCGTCAATCTCAAACATGATGCGGCCTGGTTTAACCTTAGCCACCCAACGATCAACGGAACCCTTACCTTTACCCATCCGAACTTCGGTAGGCTTGGCAGTTACAGGCACATCAGGGAAAATCCTGATCCACACTTTACCAGACCGTTTCATGTGACGGTTAATGGCACGGCGTGCCGCCTCAATTTGGCGTGCCGTAACACGACCAGGTTGGGTTGCTTTCAAACCAAACTGGCCAAAGTTCAAATCTGTTCCGCCCTTGGCATCGCCGCGAATACGGCCTTTGTGCGCCTTGCGGAACTTTGTACGTTTCGGTTGCAACATAGTCTGTCGCTCCTCAATCTAACCGTCCAGCCTAACGGCGGGACGGACCACCTTGACTTTGAGCCTCGTTTGCACGGCGCTCATGAGCCATTGGATCGTGTTCCATAATATCGCCTTTATAGACCCACACTTTGATGCCTGAAATGCCGTAAGCAGTCAGTGCTTCAGATGTGCCATAGTCAATATCAGCGCGCAAAGTGTGAAGTGGTACGCGGCCTTCGCGGTACCATTCAGTCCGGGCAATCTCTGCACCACCAAGACGGCCTGCACAGTTGATCCGGATACCACCAGCACCAAGGCGAATTGCACTTTGTACAGAACGCTTCATTGCACGGCGGAAAGCCACACGACGCTCAAGTTGTTGTGCAATGCCATCAGCGATCAATTTCGCATCAATCTCAGGCTTGCGAACTTCAACAATGTTCAAGCTCACTTCCGAAGACGTATGACCAGCGATTTTTTTGCGCAGCTTTTCGATATCTGCACCTTTTTTACCGATAATCACACCCGGACGTGCCGAATAGATTGTTACGCGACATTTTTTCGCTGGACGCTCGATTACAACTTTAGAAATGCCTGCTTGAGACAATTCTTTTTGAACGAACCCACGAATCTTAAGGTCTTCATGCAACATTGTGCCGTAGTCATCGCCTTCGGCATACCAACGCGAGTCCCAAGTGCGGTTAACACCAAGGCGCAGACCAATGGGGCTTACTTTCTGACCCATTATGCAGTCTCCTCTACTTCGCGCACAACGATGCGCAGACGACTGAACGGCTTAACGATTTTGGCTGCACGACCACGGGCACGGGCACGAAAACGTTTCATCGTAAGCGCCTTACCCACAGTTGCTTCGGCCACAATCAGGCTGTCCACATCAAGATTATGATTGTTTTCTGCATTCGCGATTGCTGATTGCAGAACACTTTTAACGGCTTCCGCGCTACGACGACGGTTGAAAGTAAGGCTGTTAAGCGCTTTTTCAACCTTCATACCGCGAATGCTTTGCGCGACCAGATTCAGTTTCTGGGCTGAGCCACGAAGCTGAGTCGCTGTTGCGACCGCCTCGTTATCCGCCAAACGGCGTTTTGCTGATTGCTTACCCACAACTACTTCCTCTTCGCTTTCTTATCCGCCGCGTGACCATAATAGGTCCGCGTAGGAGAGAATTCACCGAGCTTGTGACCAACCATATCTTCGGTCACATATACAGGAATGAATTTCTTGCCATTGTAGACATTGAAAGTCAGACCAACAAAGTTTGGCAGAATTGTAGACCGGCGTGACCAAGTCTGAATTACTACCGCTGATTTGCCACTTTCTTGAGCTGCTTCGACCTTTTTCATCAGGTGCATGTCAACGAAAGGGCCTTTCCATACAGAGCGTGCCATGTTCAGGCCTCCTTAACGTTTCTTGCGCTCGTGGCGCGACCGGATGATAAGCTTGTCAGTGGCTTTATTAGAGCGTGTACGCTTACCTTTAGTAGGCTTACCCCAAGGAGTCACAGGATGGCGACCACCTGAAGTTCTACCTTCACCACCACCATGTGGGTGATCGACAGGGTTCATGGCAACACCACGAACACTAGGTCGTTTACCCAACCAGCGGTTCCGGCCCGCTTTAGCGAGCTTAATGTTTTGATTATCTGGATTAGAAACGGCGCCAACAGTTGCAACACACTCACCGCGTACAATACGCACTTCACCAGAACTGAGGCGAAGCTGTGCATAACCACGGTCACGTCCGATCAACTGAGCATATGTACCAGCTGAACGAGCAATCTGACCGCCCTTGCCTGCTTTCATCTCCACATTGTGGACAATCGTGCCGACGGGCATGTTAGCAAGCCGCATCACATTACCAGGCTTCACATCAGTTTTCTCTGCAGCGATAACTTTATCACCTGGAGCTAACCGCTGAGGAGCAAGGATATATGCCAACTCACCGTCTTCATATTTAATAAGCGCAATAAAGGCTGTCCGGTTTGGATCGTACTCAAGACGTTCCACCGTTGCTTCCATATTCCATTTGGTGCGCTTAAAATCAATTTTCCGGTATGTACGCTTGTGGCCACCACCGATACGACGAGCGGTGATACGGCCAGTATTATTGCGGCCACCGGATTTGGTTAGACCTTCGGTCAGCGCTTTAACTGGCTTGCCTTTATGTAGACCTTCACGATCAACAAGAACAAGACCACGCTGAGACGGTGTAACCGGTTTATATTGCTTTAATGCCATCGGTTAAACCCCCGTCGTCACGTCAATGCTGCTGCCTTCGGCAAGTGTAACCATGGCTTTTTTGTACTCGGCACGCTTGCCGATTACGCCACGGAAACGCTTCACTTTACCTTCTTGGCGGAGCGTATTGACTTTTTTGACTTTCACATCAAAGAGCGCTTCAACAGCAGCCTTAATTTCAGGCTTTGTAGCGTTGATAGCGACTTTGAATGTCACTTGATTGTTCTCAGAGCCTAGTGTCGCCTTTTCGGTGATAATCGGGCTTTTGATCACATCATAATGCTTGATAGTGGTCATTTGAGCCTCTCCCCGAGTTTTTCGACAGCCGCTTTAGTGAGAATAAGCGTGTCACGACGAAGAATGTCGTACACATTCGCACCTTGCGTTGGCAGAACATCAACATTGGGAATGTTTTGAACAGCACGGAGGAAGTTTTCGTTTACTTCACCACCGTCAACAAAAAGAGCATTAGTAACACCAAGCTTCTCAAGTTTAACTTTGAGTTCTTTAGTCTTACCGTCTTTCAGCTCTGCTGCATCAACAACAATCAGTTTACCGTTAGCTTGCTTGGCAGACAATGCTGTCTTAAGGCCAAGTTTGCGAACTTTCTTAGGCAGGCTAAAGCCATGATCCCGTGGGATCGGGCCAAATGCACGACCACCACCAACAAAAATGTTAGAGCTACGCGCACCATGTCGTGCTGTACCACCACCTTTTTGACGGCCGAAGCGAGCACCCGTGCGAGACACATCTGAGCGGAACTGAACCGCATGTGTACCAGCACGACGTTTAGCAAGCTGCCAGTTTACAACACGATGCAGGATGTCTGCACGCGCCGTTACGCCGAAGATGGCATCATCTAGATCGATGTCACCAGCCTTTTTAGCGTCTAATGTAAGGACGTTCGTCTTCATGACTTATTCCTCGTTACCTTCCGCCGCAGGAGCCTCAGCAGCTTCAGCAGGTGCTTCTTCAGCAACAACTTCAGCTTTACCGGGCATACGGAATGCAGCCGGCATCGGCAGACCTTCCGGAGCAGCTTTTTTCGCAGCGTCAGAAATCAATACCCAGCCTTCTTTCGAACCTGGGAGGCCACCCTTAACTAGGAGCAGGCCTTCTTCTGCACGTGCTTCAACAATTTCAAGATTCTGAACCGTCGCACGGTGATCACCCATGTGACCGGCCATTTTCTTACCTTTGAACACGCGGCCAGGATCTTGACATTGACCCGTAGAACCGTGTGAACGGTGAGAAATTGACACACCATGTGAGGCACGAAGGCCGCCAAAGTTATGGCGTTTCATCGCACCAGCAAAACCTTTACCCTTCGAAGTTCCAACAACGTCTACACGTTGACCAGGAAGGAAATGATCTGCCGTTAGTTCAGCACCAACATCAACAAGACCGTCTTCGCTTACACGAAACTCAACCAACTTAGCTTTTGGTTCAACTTCAGCTTTAGCAAAATGACCGCGCTGTGCTTTGGTTACATTCTTAACTTTGCGTGTACCAGCACCAAGTTGCAGTGCAGTGTACCCATCTTTTTCATTTGTGCGTTGAGCAACAACCTGACAGCCTTCAAGCTGCAATACTGTTACTGGCACATGGCGACCATCGTCATTAAAGACGCGAGTCATGCCTAATTTTTTTGCAATCAAACCTGTACGCATGGGTCTTATCCTTGCAGCTTGATTTCAATATCAACACCAGCTGACAGGTCAAGCTTCATAAGAGCGTCAACTGTTTGCTGTGTTGGATCGATAATGTCGAGCAAGCGTTTGTGCGTGCGCATTTCGAATTGCTCACGAGACTTCTTGTTCACGTGTGGTGAACGAAGAACTGTGAACTTTTCAATCCTGGTTGGCATCGGGATAGGCCCGCGAACCAGTGCGCCTGTACGCTTTGCCGTGTTAGCAATCTCACCAGTGGCTTGGTCAAGCACACGATGATCAAATGCCTTCAGGCGGATGCGAATATTTTGCGCTTCCATTGATCTTACACCTTAAAAAAAGCGGCACTGGAATAAGCCCAGCGCCGATGTTTATTATTCGATAATTTTAGCGACGACGCCAGCACCAACGGTACGGCCGCCTTCACGGATAGCGAAGCGCAGACCTTCGTCCATTGCAATCGGTGCAATCAACTGAACTGTCAGGTTCACGTTATCACCCGGCATAACCATCTCTGTACCGGAAGGAAGCTCAACATTACCTGTCACATCAGTTGTACGGAAGTAGAACTGTGGACGGTAATTCGCAAAGAACGGCGTGTGACGGCCACCCTCTTCTTTTGTCAGAATGTATGTCTCTGCAGTGAACTTCGTGTGCGGTGTGATTGAACCAGTGTGCGCCAGAACCTGACCACGCTCAATCTCTTCACGACCAACACCACGTAGCAATGCGCCAATGTTATCGCCTGCTTCACCTTGATCGAGAAGCTTACGGAACATTTCAACACCAGTTACTGTTGTTTTCGCAGTTTCCTTGATGCCAACGATTTCAATCTCTTCGCCAACTTTCACGATACCACGCTCAACACGGCCAGTAGCCACTGTACCACGACCAGAGATAGAGAACACGTCCTCTACAGGCATCAGGAACGCACCGTCAACAGCACGGTCCGGCTGTGGGATGTACTCATCAACAGCAGCCATCAGCTCAAGGATTTTCTCAGCGCCGATGTTTGCGTCACGACCTTCAAGAGCCGCAAGTGCTGAACCAGCAATGATTGGAATATCATCACCAGGGAAATCATACTCGCTTAGAAGCTCGCGAATTTCCATCTCAACAAGCTCTAGAAGCTCTTCGTCGTCTACCTGGTCAACTTTGTTCATGAAAACAACAAGTGCCGGCACACCAACCTGACGCGCAAGCAGGATGTGCTCGCGTGTTTGTGGCATTGGGCCATCTGCTGCGTTCACAACAAGGATACCACCGTCCATCTGTGCCGCACCAGTGATCATGTTCTTCACATAGTCAGCGTGACCCGGGCAATCAACGTGTGCATAGTGACGTGCTGCTGTTTCATACTCAACGTGAGCCGTTGAAATAGTGATACCGCGCTCGCGCTCCTCTGGAGCTTTGTCGATGTTCGCAAAATCTACAGCTTCACCGCCGCTTGATTCCGCCAATACTTTCGTAATCGCTGCCGTCAATGTCGTCTTACCATGGTCAACGTGACCAATCGTTCCAACATTACAGTGCGGCTTATTACGTTCAAACTTCTCTTTTGCCATTG
>NZ_JAOBPO010000004.1 GCF_025574485.1 Kordiimonas aquimaris
GGTGGTGGTGATGATACGGTGTCTGGCGGCATTGGCACAGACAGTGTTGACGGCGGCGCAGGCAATGATGCTCTGCGTGGTGATCAGGGTGATGACACGGTGCTTGGAGGCGCGGGTAACGACACCATTGATGGTGGCAGTAACGCCGACTTCCTGCGCGGTGATGCGGGTGATGACAGTATATCTGGTGGTTCGGGTGATGACCGTGTGTTTGCTGGTCCTGACGACGAAGGCAATGATACGGTTGAAGGTAACCGCGGTAATGATGTTGTTGGCGGCGGTGCCGGTAATGACTTTATCGTTGGTGGTGACATTGACGGTAATGGCACAGATGCATCAGGTAATGACAGCCTGTTTGGTGGTGATGGTGATGATGTCATCATTGGTGGTTCGTTCGATACGACAACAAATATGGCAGTGAACGGAAACGGCGGCCGTAACACCATCTATGCTGGTGCTGGTAATGACAGCATCATTGGTGATGATGGTGGCGATACGCTTGGTGGCGGCAACGGAGATGACAGTGTCACTGGCGGTATGGGTAGTGACATTATCTATGGTGGTCGTGGCCCTGGTGAAGACACACTTTTTGGTGGCGGCGGCGATGATCAGGCATTTGGCGCATCAGACAATGATATGGTTAACGGTGGTGCTGGTAATGACACCCTGTTTGGCGGCGCGGGCGATGACACAGTTGACGGCGGTGATGACAATGATCTGATCTTCGGCGGTGCCGGTGATGACAATATCACTGGTGGTGACGGTAATGACACGTTCGCTTTCATCACAGGCTTTGGCAATGACACGATCACTGACTTTGGCACAGCGGACGGTGACAGTGACACGCTCGACTTCTCCGAGATCGAAGGCCTTGTGCTGGCTGACCTGCTATCCTCAGCCACGTTTGATGCGAGCGGTGCCACGCTCACCATCGGTACCCATGGTACACTGACCCTCGAAGGCATCAACCAAACCGAACTGCAAGCACTGTTTGATGCAGGGCAGGTGGTCATTTAGCAAAAGATTGAATGAGCAAAATCTATAGAAATTGCCTTACTGAGAAAATACAACTCGGGAAGGCTCAAAACTGATAATGGCCACTGACAAGCTTTAAAACGAGTCATAGTAGAATAAATTTCATCACAGTTTCTATAACACTATTTTTCAATAATTTATACACCCATTAGTCAGAACTATAACCTGAAAGTCTTGTCTCTATTGAAACTTGCCGCTTGCTAAAGGCGGAACGAAGACAACACAAGGACGCATGACACTGCAACGGTTAATTTTTAAATCAAGTTTCATCAATTGACAGGGTTCACGCATAGGCATATCGAATGATAAGCATGAATATTCGTAGCACATTGAGAGCCAAAGAAAATTGCATCATAAAGGGTGCAGGCAACCTTGATCGTATTGAAGCCATGCTTCAGGGGAGAGCCTATGCGCCTCACCGTCACGATACTTATGCAATAGGCCTAACACTCAGCGGTGTCCAATCTTTCGACTATTGCGGTGAAACCAGGCATTCTATATCGGGTCAGATGGTGGTGTTGCATCCTGACGAGCTGCACGATGGGCGTGCGGGTACCGATGAAGGGTTTCGGTATAAGACCGTTTATATCAAACCTTCTGATATTCAAGATGTTCTTGGCGGCAAACCGTTACCTTTCATTGCAGGCGGTGTGTCTACTGACATTAGACTAAGCAATGCATTAAGTCCGTTACTTGAAGATTATGACCAGGCACTAAGCACTTTCCAATATCAAGATGCTTTGTATGATTTAGCTGTCACGCTTGATGCTATTTCAAGCCGAAGTACTGTGCCTGGCAATGTGAACTATGATGCAGTCAAGCTTGCTCAAGAATGTATTGATGATAACCTGGATGAAAATCTCTCTCTAGATAATCTTGAGCAGGTAGCCGATTATGACCGTTGGCAATTATCACGAGATTTTCGCGCTCTTTTGGGGACTAGCCCATACCGGTATTTGATTTTACGCCGATTAGATAAAGCGAGAACTTTGTTGCTTGATGGTTCATCAATCGTGGATGTTGCGACACTTTGTGGATTTGCCGATCAAAGTCATTTTGGGCGGCAGTTTAAAAAGGCGTATGGATTACCTCCGAAGTCTTGGCTACGCACCGTTACGCTCTAATCTGCACAATCGTTCTATAAATTATGGCCTTGGTTGGTATATTCAGTAATAAAACCAACAACAAAAATAATAGAGCGAGGACACTAAAATGTTACATATCAAAGGCTTGAACCACACTTATCCAAACGGTGTTCAGGCACTCAAAAACATTGATCTGGAAATTCCCAAAGGCATGTTTGGCCTTTTAGGCCCCAATGGCGCAGGAAAATCAAGCTTGATGCGCACGCTTGCGACATTGCAGCAACCAACTTCGGGTACCGTCACTTTTGGCGGGATTGATGTATTAAAAGAGCCTGATGCACTGCGCAGGCAATTGGGTTACCTGCCGCAGGATTTTGGTGTTTACCCGCGTGTTTCAGCATATGAAATGCTAGACCATATGGCGGTGCTGAAAGGCATCACAAATCGGAGTGAGCGCAAAGCGGTGGTTGAAGGGTTATTGAACCAAACTAACCTTTTTGAAGTTCGCAAGAAAAAGCTGTCTACATATTCAGGTGGTATGCGTCAACGGTTTGGCATTGCACAAGCTCTTATCGGTGACCCTAAACTGATAATCGTTGATGAGCCTACTGCAGGTCTTGATCCGGAAGAACGTAATCGCTTCCATAATTTGCTCGCAGAAATTGGCGAAAGCGTTGTGGTAATATTATCTACGCATATCGTGGAAGATGTTGCGGACCTTTGCCCCAATATGGTGGTGATTGCGGATGGCAGGATTGTTGCCGGCGGTGAGCCATCAGATTTGATCGCAGCCCTTGAAGGTAAGATATGGCGCAAGGCCGTAAAAAAAGAAGAACTTGATACATATAAAGCTAGTCATGCTGTGATTTCATCAAGACTTTCCGCAGGCCAAACACTTATTCATGTATTTTCAGATTCAGCACCACAAGATGGTTTTGTTGCTGCAACACCTGATCTTGAAGATGTCTATTTCTCGACGCTTTACACAAGCCGTAAAAACGCCGCTCAACAAGCTGCATAGCGTCAAATAAGGAAATTAGACATGTTATTCTCAATAGCGCGAAATGAATTTCGCTATATGCTTAAGTCGCCGCAAACCTTTGTTGCGTTTGCTATCTTTTTCCTGTTGCCGTTCTTTGCCATGATCAGCACCAATGTGCAGATTGGTGGCGGAGGAAACGTGAACGTTAACTCTCCGTTTGCGATTGTGCAAACGTTGATGATCATGAGTGTCTTTGGTATTTTTGTAATACCAGCTTACATGGCTAACACTATTTTGAAAGATGTTGACCACAAGATGGATGGCATCATTTATTCAACTCCTATTACAAAACCAGCTTACTTGTTTGGAAGGTTTTTTGGTGCCTTTGCAGCTCTTTTTGTTGCGATGTCAGCGACACCACTTGGTATGTTTGTTGGTACGTTTTGGTGGACCATTGACCCGGAAACATTAGGTCCAACAAATCTATATCATTATGCCTACACCTATGTCGCGCTGATTGCTCCCAGCTTGCTTGCGTTAAGTACTATTATCTTCGCGGTTGCAGTGATGACACGCAGTATCATGTATACGTACCTTGCAACAATGGCGTTGCTGATCGGTTACTTTGTTGGCGTTCGTCTTTTCAACGACCCACAGTATAGTGAGATCATGGCCGTTGTTGACCCGTTTATGTTACGGAATTTAAGGGAAGTGACGCGTTACTGGACAGCAGTTGAACGCAATACATTGCTGCTTGGTTATGAGGGGCTCACATTATACAACCGGTTGCTCTGGAGTGGTATCTCACTTGTTCTTATTGGTTTGTCTTACAAGCTGTTTTCATTTCGCGTGGCGGCGCGCCTGCCGAAGGAAAAGGACAGTAAGAAAAAGAACGAAGTGCCTGTCGTTTTGAAGGCGCCGCGTGTGGTGCCTGATTGGAGCTATGGCGGTTATTTCCAACAGTTTTTGATGCGCACACGCTTTGAAGTGTTTGCCGTTCTTAAGAGTGTGCCTTTCAGCATTATCGTTGGATTTAACTTGTTTCTAGTCGTGCTGGCTCTTCTCAATACGGATATCGGGTATGGTGTACAAGCATTACCGGTAACACGGTTGATGATTGAGGCGCTTGACGGCCTTTCTCTTGCCTTCCTTGTTGTGGTTATCTTCTACAGCAGTGACATTATCTGGCGTGAACGTACATCTGGTATTCATGAGATTATCGATGCTGCGCCTGTGCCCAATATCGTGTTTGTTACCAGTAAACTTATATCGCTCGCTGTTATCCTCACGATTATCACAATGATGGGTATTGCGAGTGCTGTTGTTATTCAGGTGACGAATGGCATGGCAGCGATTGAAGGAGGACTCTATTTCAATCGTGGGTTTGTGTTAGCGTTGTATCCCTTTATTCGGGTCGCTGTCCTTGCTGTGTTTTTGCAAGTGGTTTGTAAAAACCGGTTTGTTGGCATGATGGTAATGGTTGTTTATCTGATTAGTTCAATAGCGCTGAACCAGCTTGGCTTTGAGCATCCGTTATATCAGTATGGTGGTGGCGTTGATACACCGCTTTCTGACCTCAACAGTAATGATCGTTTTGTTGAATCAGATTTCTGGTTTCAGCTCTATTGGTCTTTCTTCGCTGTATTGTTGTTGATGATAAGCTATATGCTTTGGAATAGGGGAACATTGCAGCCTTTATCCTATAGACTGAGAGCATTAGTTGCTTTCAAGAAGCCTGTGGCAGCTACAGTGACAGCTATTTGCTTTGCGGGTTTTGTGTCTCTGGGTGGTTATATCTATTATAATATCAATATTCTGAACGAGTATGTGACGGTTGATGAAGCAGAGCGCATAGCGGTGCTTTACGAAGAGCGTTTCCGTCAATATGAAAATCTTCCGCAGCCGCGCACAGTCGATGTGAAAATGAATGTTGACTTGTTCCCGTTTCAGCAGCGTGTACACACTCGCGGTACACATGTTCTGGAAAACAAAACAAAAGCGCCAATTAACGAAGTGCACATATTGTTTCCGGCAAATACATCTCAGCCATCGGTCATTCTTGAAGGTGCGCAACTGAAAAGCTTAGACGCTGATTTTAACTACTATATATTTGAGCTGGATGAGCCAATGACCAGCGGCGAACAGCGAGACCTATCCTTTGAGACATTAATTGAAAACAAGGGATTTCGTCATGGTGGAAACAACAGTGTTACTCTTGTGCGGAACGGTACTTTTCTGAATAACCGTGAAATTGCACCTCATATAGGTTTCTTCGCAGGCCTTATGTTGCAAGATAGAAATACACGCCGACAGTATGATCTCGAGCCGTTGCCAAGAGTTGCAAAACTTGAAGATGCCAGTAAATACGACGAGAATTATATACGCCAAGACGCTGATTTCATTACATTCGAAACAACAGTCTCAACAGTCGATGGGCAAACGGCAATTGCACCGGGGTACTTAACGCGAGAATGGCAAGAAAATGGCCGACATTACTTTCACTATGCAATGGATGCCCCAATCCTGAATTTCTATTCTTATCTCTCTGCAGACTATGAGGTGGTGAGTGAAGAGTGGAATGGTGTATCCATTGAGGTTTATCATCATGCACCACACACATATAATGTGGCAAGAATGATAGAAAGCGTGAAAGACAGTATAAATTACTTTACGAAAGCGTTTAGTCCTTATCAACACCGTCAGGTGCGTATATTGGAATTCCCTGCGTACCGTGGTTTTGCACAATCATTTCCTAATACAATTCCGTATTCTGAAGGCTTAGGATTCATTGCGGATATCTCAGATGATGATGAGATTGATCTACCGTATTACGTTACCGCACATGAGGTTGCACACCAATGGTGGGGCCATCAGGTTATGTCTGCCAATACGCAAGGTGGAACAGTGCTTGTAGAAACGCTTGCGGAATACAGTGCATTGATGGTGATGGAAGAGAAATACGGGGCTCATAAGATGCGTAAGTTTTTGAAGTACGAACTTGAAAACTATCTGCGCGGGCGATCCAATGACCCTGAAGGTGAATTACCGTTGTACCGCGTGGAAAACCAGCAATACATTCACTATAATAAAGGCTCAGTTGTTATGTATGCTTTGGCGGATTACATCGGAAAGGATACCGTCAATAGGGCGTTGTCGCGCCTTATTAAAGAAACAGCTTTTCGGACACCGTATCCTACTACGCTTGATCTCATTCGTATCATTCGTGAAGAAGCTGGCTCTGAACATGACACACTAATCACTGATCTATTCGAGAGAATAACATTGTTTGATGTGAAAACTGAACAGGCGAATGTTGTTGAACTGCCCGATGGAAAATTCCAGGTAACGTTAACTCTTGATGCTGCAAAGTTTGAAGCAGATGCGGAAGGTGTTGAAACAGCCTTGGAAATTAATAACTTTATAGATGTTGGTCTGTTTACTGTTAATCCAAGTGAAGCTGAATTTAATGATAACAATGTTATCTATCTTCAAAAGCATCACATAACGCCTGAGACTAAAACGATTGAAATTATTGTTGAAACTAAGCCGGTTTTTGCTGGTTTAGACCCATACAATAAATTGATTGATCGAAACTCCAATGATAATCTCACTCAAATAGAGTGAGGTTTGAGGCCCGGCCCACGGCGATGATATGCAGTATTTAAGGGTTTATGTTAGTCAGGTACGTGAAAAGTTTGAATTGGGCCCATCAAGCCCTGACTACATAATGACGGAACCAGGCATTGGATACCGTATGGAAGTTATGGATGAATAAGTGAGAAAGTTGCTGTTTGACTTAATTTAAGTGGTGAGTATGCGAATATTTATGTTGATTTTATAACTATCACTGCCAGTCAAATCGACTTCTGATGCGGCGCTCAATACTCTTCCTCTTATGCCAAATGATGGTTGAATTATCCAAGAGGAGATATCTATGTTACGCGCCGCTCTTATGTTCTTTATTGTTGCTATTATTGCTGGGCTTTTTGGTTTTGGTGGTATTGCGGCAGCAACTGCTGATATTGCGCAGTTACTATTCTTTATCTTTGTTGCTCTGCTCGTGATTTCGCTAGTGTTTGGCCTTATCGATAAACGAACACCGCGATTATAAATGACATAGATACTGTATAAATAAGCGGCAAGTTGCCGCTTATTTTATGAGTCTTGTTTGTACATTATTTTATCATGAAGTTATATAAGCGATATCTTTAATTATTTTGTTGTCGCTTTTACTGAGTATCTCAACAATATCGAAGCTTTGGCCAGCCAAGTGTGCAATATAATTATTAAATTGACAGTTTTGTCATTTTGACATACTTGTCAATTCATGGCTAATATTGATTTGAAAAAACGTGCGGAAATTGGTGAAAAAAGGCGAGCGCGCACGCTCGATCTTTTGATTGATTCGGCAATGGAATGCTTCGCCGAAAACACGGTTTCTACGATAACGACGGATGATATTTGCAAGTCTGCCGGTGTTTCTCGTGGGACATTTTACAATTATTTCAACGATATGGATGACTTGATTATCTCAGTGCTCGAGAGGTTTCGCGATAGTATAGAGACAAAGCTTGTGGGTCAGGCAAAAGGTGTTCAAGCAGGCCCAGAAAGAATGGCTATCGTATTTGCCTGGGTGTGTCAGCTTACTAAAACTGATCCTGTAATGGCGAAGATATTTCTATTTGCAGCAGGTACTGAACATCCCGGAAAGTTTGAAGATATTTTTAAATCGAAACTTCTGGAAGATATTCATGCCTGTCGGTCTCACGGGCTTATCACTTTGAATAATGATACTATAGCGCTCGACTTTGCGAATGGGACATTGGATAGGGTTTTACGATCATTGCTTGAAGAAAAGATAACGTTGCCCCAAGCTTCCATTTATCTGGAGTGCCTGTTTACTGCGATGGGTATGCCAGCAGGTCGCGCCACAGACTTTGCCGCGCTTTCCCGGTCATCATATGA
This sequence comes from Kordiimonas aquimaris, assembly GCF_025574485.1. Lineage (GTDB taxonomy): Bacteria > Pseudomonadota > Alphaproteobacteria > Sphingomonadales > Kordiimonadaceae > Kordiimonas > Kordiimonas aquimaris. The sequence continues at coordinate 8,068 of NZ_JAOBPO010000004.1, forward strand.
AACTGCTCAGGACAAATAACATGAAATCCAAGATTTGCATTCTTTTCACGTCGGCACTTATTCTGGCGGCTTGTTCTTCTTCGGAAGATGAGGTGTCTGACACGCCAAAGGTTAGGCCAGCTAAGCTTGTTACAGTTAGTGATGCCAGCACATCACGGTCTATAAGTTTCCCGGCAATCATCGAAGCTGAAAATTCTTCGGAGCTTACTTTTCAGGTCAACGGTCAGATTATAGAGCTTAGTGTTCTTGAAGGTGATCCAGTTGAGGAGGGGCAGGTCATTGCTCGCGTTGAAGAGCGGGATTATCAAAATTCACTTGTGCAGGCACAAGCGCAATATGATAACGCCGAAACTGAGTACCAGCGCGCTAAACGCTTAGTAGAGCAGGATGCAATATCGCGGAGTGTTCTGGAAACACGCAAAACCAACCGTGATGTTGCGCAGGCTGTTTTGGACACTGCGAGGAAAGCAGCGACAGATACAGTTTTAAGAGCGCCGTTTTCAGGATTTATTTCAAAGATCTTTGTAGAACGGTTTCAAAATATTCAAGCGAAAGAAGTGATTGCGAACCTTCAAAGCAATGAGGTTGTTGCCCTAGTGAATGCGCCAGCGGATATTGTTGCGCGCTCTCCTCAGTTTGAACCGGAGAATACGGCTGTTATGCTTGACGCTGCGCCTAATGTTTCTATTTCCGCGGTCTTTAAAGAGGCATCAGGTCAAGCTGACCCTGCAACGCAGACATACCAGATTAGTTTTAAGTTCTCTGCACCTGACAATATTATTGTTTTACCGGGTATGACAGCCACAGTGAGCACAGATTTTCAGTTTAATGGATCTTCAGACATTGTGCCTTCAGGCATTGCGGTGCCTGTTGCCGCCGTGGTTGCTGAAGGAGATACGCTTTTTGTTTGGCGGGTTGATAAGGCAACAATGGAGATATCTAAGGCCTTGATTGTAACAGGCACAGGTATGTCAGAAAAAGAAGTTATCGTTACTAGTGGGTTGAATAAAGATGATCTCATTGTCGCAGCGGGCGGTTCGTTTTTACACAGCGGCATGAAAGTTCGTGCTTGGCAAGCGAACTAGGTGAAGACACATGACCCTTGCAGAATTTTCAATAAAAAATCCGCTCATTTGTAGTATTGGCATAATCATTTCATTGATTGGCGGTTGGCTCGCTTATGAAAATATGCCGCGGTTTGAAGACCCTGAATTTACAATTCGCATCGCGAAAGTTATCACCCAATACCCTGGGGCTAGTCCTGAAGAAGTAATGACCGAAGTAACCGAAGTTGTTGAAACCGCTATTCAGGAACTGGCTGAAGTTAAAACCGTCACGTCTGAATCTTCGCCTGGGATGTCGGACATCTCGGTTGAAATTAAATTTGAGGCGTCACCGTCCAAGGGTGATCTCCAAATTGTATGGACCAAGTTACGCAACAAAATAAACGACATACAGAACAATCTGCCGCCTGGCGCAGGACCAACTATCGTGAGTGATGATTTTGGTGACGTTTACGGTGTGTACTACCTTCTCACCGGAGAAGGTTTTACACCCCCAGAACTTTTGGCTTATGCCAAAGAGCTTCGCCGCGATATTCTGCAAGTTAAAGGGGTTGGTAAGGTTGCTATCACAGGCGAGCAAGCCGAAGTTATCTATGTAGAGATTTCAAGAGAGAAAGCCGCTGCTCTTGGTGTGTCTCTTAACAATGTCTATAATGCCCTTGCGCAGCAAAATACCATATCAAGTGCAGGTAATCTCCATATAGGCAGTGAAAGACTGGTTATACAGCCAACAGGCGGTCTTTCTACGCTTGTGTCTCTTCGCAACCTGATTATCAATGATCCTACCAGTGGTAGTGTCATGCGCATGAAGGATGTTGCAACCATCACTCGTGGCTACAAAGACCCTGTTGAAAAAGTTATACGTTATGACGGCGAACTTGCACTAGGCATTGGCATATCAAATGTATCAGGCGTCAATGTTGTGCAAATGGGAAAAGACATCGATGCGAAGCTTGAAGAAGTAGCTAACCTGCGCCCTATTGGTATGGAGCTTCACGAATATTACCATCAAGGCAAGGTTGTTGATGTTGCCATTAAAGACTTTGCTGCAAATGTCGTTATGTCGTTGGTTATCGTATTTGTAACATTGTTGATTTTCATGGGGTTTCGCTCCGGCATCGTTATGGGGGCGACAGTGCTGATCACAATGGCAGCCACACTTCTGATTATGTGGCTTGGTGGTATTCCCATGCACCGCATTTCACTTGGAGCCTTGGTTGTGTCTCTCGGTATGCTGGTTGATAACGGCGTGGTTGTAACGGATGGTATTCTTGTTGGTGTACAAGAAGGCCGTAAGAAGCTTGATGTTGCAATAGAGGTTGCCAAAAGCAACATGAAACCTTTGGTCGGTGGCACGCTTGTCGGCATTATCGCTTTTGCACCGATCGGGTTTGCACCAGGTGATACTGCCGAGTTTACTAATTCTCTTTTCTGGGTAGTTGGTATTGCGCTTGCGCTCAGCTGGTTCTTTGCATTCACTATCACGCCTTTATTCTGTTATTGGTTGTTTCCTGAACTTAAAACAGCTCAGCCAAGCTCGAAGTCAGCGCCAAAAGGGCGTTTTATTAGCCTTTACGAAGGTGTAATTCGGAGTGCTCTCAAACAAAAACTTGTATCGCTAGCCATAGTTGTTGGTATTTTCGCCTTCTCTATGTGGGGTTTTCAATTTGTAAAGGGCGGGTTTTTCCCAGCTTCAACTTCGCCGCAAATTGTCGTTGATTATCAATTGCCAGAAGGCACTGATATTTCTCAGACCACACAAGATATGCTCCGCCTTGAAAAGTACGTCCAGGGAATTGACGGGGTCAAGCATGTTCAGACTCTAATTGGTGGTAAAACCTTGCGCTATATGCTGACGTATGATGCAGGCTCAAACAACTCTGCTGACGGACAGCTTTTGATAAAGATAGATGACTATCGTAAAGGCGATGTAATCATTCCGCAGCTACAAGTCTATATGGACGATAACTTTCCAAGCGGTCTGGGTAAGGCATGGAAATTCAGGCTGGGTCCAGGCGGTGGTTCAAAAATTGAAGCTGTTTTCTATGGACCTGAGGCAAAGGTACTGCGCAGCCTCGCGAATGAAGCCAAAGCAATTATGGCTGCTGATAGTGATGCAGTATTGATTAAAGATGATTGGCGTCGGGCCGTCAGTTACATTGAACCCATATATTCCCAGAGTAAAGGTGAGCGTGTTGGTATTACTCGCAAGGAATTTTCTGATGCGCTGCAATCCAACTTTTCAGGTCAGCAGCGCGGTGTGTTTCGCGAAGGCGATGACTTGATCCCGATTATTTTTAGAGCGCCGGAAGTAGAGCGGGCGCGGCCTTGGAGCATGGCGTCTATCCAGGTTCTCAGTCCAACAACCAATAAAACAGTTCCGTTGGGTCAATTACTTGAAGGCGTGAACGTAAAGTGGCGCGATGGACGCCTTCTGCGTGAAGACCGTGTTTTAACAATTAAAGCACAAGCAGATCCTGCTTCTGGTGTGCTGGCAGATGATTTGTTCAATCGATTGAAGCCTCAAATCGAAGGCATTGCCTTGCCTGCCGGATATAATATGAAGTGGGACGGAGAGTTTGGAAGCTCGTCTGAAGCGCAAAGCAACCTGGCAACATCAATACCGCTAGGCTTCATTGCTATGGTTCTTGTCGTTGTCATACTATTTAATCGCATTCGCCAACCTATTATCATTTGGGCGGTGGTGCCACTCGGCTTAATTGGCGTGGTTTTCGGGCTCATTATAACTGGCACACCGCTCGAATTTATGGGGCTATTGGGACTGCTTTCCCTCTCTGGCTTACTAATTCAAAATTCGCTTGTTCTTGTCGATAACACAGACAATTTGATTGCAGATGGCATGCCGCGTTTTGATGCACTTGTTGAATCTGCAGCAAGCCGGTTGCGCCCTGTGATGATGGGGGCCTTTACCACAGTGCTGGGTATCATACCGCTGTATTTCGATGCGTTTTTCAAGTCGATGACTGTTGTGCTGGCATTCGGTTTGAGTTTTGCAACGCTAATTACGCTCCTGATCACACCTGTGCTGTACGCATTATTTTTCCGCATCAAAAAAACCGAGGTGGCGGTATGAGGTTATTCAATTCCATAGGCTTGGTGGCCGTATCGTTGGCGTTGAGCGGATGCGCGTCGTTAAACCTGAATTCAGGAACGGCAGACGGAACCATAAGAGCTGACCTTGTGCAAAGTGTCACGGACATTCCTGAGCAATGGCAAACTGCGCAATCAACAGTTGGTGACGTTCAGGTTGGCTGGATTGACGCGTTGAATGACCCTGTCTTGTCGGGCCTGGTTAAAGAAGCGCAAAGTAACAATCGTAACCTGCAAGTTGCAGCCGCAAATGTAGAACGTTCCTGGACACTTGCACGCCAGGCTGGTGTAGCATTAAGGCCGAACGTTGGTGTTTCCCTAGGCGGCAACAGGCAAGCTTTTCTTGATGGCCCCGTGCCGGATACCAGTCAATTTGATTGGGGCATACAGGCAAGCTGGGAGGCAGATATATGGGGCCGGATCAGGGCAGGGCAAAAAGCAGCTGTCGCTAGCGCACAGTCAGTTGAGGCTGATTATCGCTTTACGCAGTATTCAATCGCAGCGGCTGTTGCGAATGCCTATTTCATTGCTATTGAGGCCTCATTGCAAACAGATGTAGCACGCAAAACGCTGGAAACACTCTCCGACACTGACCGTATTGTGAATGTTCAGTATGACGAAGGCATTGCGATGGCGCAGGACGTGGCGTTGTCTGCTTCTGATGTTTCCTCCACACAGGCCTCGCTTATTACGGCGCGGGGTTCATACCGTGATGCGATTAATGCATTGCAGGTGTTAATCGGTCGATACCCAAGCGGTGATCTGGAAACGCGCACGTCACTACCTGATGTGCCTCAGATGCCACCTACAGGTTTGCCTTCTGAACTTCTGGAACGACGACCCGATATCATTGCGACAGAACGTAATGTTGCTGCAAGTTTCTATGCGCTTGATCAAGTGAAGGTGGCTAACCTGCCGAGACTTACACTCACAGCAAATACAGGTGCTCTAGCTAGCCGGTTTGAAGACATATTTGATCCGGTTAATATTCTCGTGAATATAGCAGGAAGTATTACAGCACCGCTGTTTGATGGTGGTTTGAACAATGCCCAAATTGCACAGGCAAAAGCTGAGCAAAAGCAGGCAGTCGCAGCCTATGCGCAAACTGTTTTAACGGCGTTTCAGGAAGTTGAAACAAGCTTAAACCAAACACGTGTTTTAAGAGACAGAGAGGAAGCGCTGCGCCAATCGGCCAAGCATGCGAACCGCGCACTTGATATTGTACGCATACGTTACAATGAAGGTGAAACAGATTTGATTGACGTTTTGAACATTCAACAACGTGTATTCACTGCTGAAAGTAATCTTGTTTCAGCGGAGCGTGCGCGCCTTGATGAATGGATTAACCTTAATCTCGCTCTTGGTGGAAGCTGGTAATAAAATAAAGCAAGATAGTTGATTTCAATGGCAACTGACTCTTCTGAAAAAGAGACGTAAATTAACGTGTCGGGGTCAAGAACTTCCAGCAGCGCCTTGTATTCATAGTGTTGCCACCTTGGGTTCCCATATAGCTCTATTACCGTACCATTTGGGAGGAAAGTTTTCAGGGCTTCGTTCTCAGAACCTCAACCTTCTTCGCCACGCATTCCAGCCTTGGGTATAACCTCTTCTCTTTATAGTGTCGAACATAGGCGTTCGTAATCTTCATATGTTAGGGAAGAGTTGTTATTTTGCGGACGGTTTCATGATATTCATCCGCTTCTTTTGTTGTCAGCGCACTGTAATTCAGCTTCTCTAGATAATCATTTAGGCTAGAAGCTATGCATGTGCTTTTCTGCTTTTTCTGTTCTTTTAGCCCGTCAGTTTTTGCTTTTCTCCATCGTCTCATTGAGAAATGTCCAGCATGATACCAATTGATCTATCAGTTGGGCGCATAGCTAATAGGGCATTTTACTAAAACTTAATCTATTGCCGCTAATCTTAATTTTCCAGGCTTTACTATGACTTAGATAATCGTTTCTGGTTTACATCTTTTGAGTTCGCATTTTGCAACTTATAGTATTATCTAAAATGAAAGTAAGATTGTGGAGTGCGGTATGAACGGCTTGCCCAAAGTGGACTATCCGCAAGAATCTGTATGTCAAATTCTACTAGTTGAAGATGATAAACTTGATAAGGATTGGATTCAGGCGCTTTTGAAGCGCATACCTCATTTTAAATTTGAAATTACATGGGCACAAACATACGCGGAAAGTCGAAGCCTCCTGTGTGATCAAACTTTTGATATAGCGCTAGTCGATTACGCGATCGGAGCATACTCTGGCGTGGATTTGCTTGTTGCATGTGGCGGACGTGAAGCGCTACACCGGTAATTATGCTCACTGGCAATAATCAGCATGAAGCAGATGTCGCAGCAATGAGGGCTGGGGCGTATGATTACTTGTGTAAAGCAGATTTTGATCAAAGCCGGCTTGAAAGAACAATTCGTTATGTGCGTGAAACGCGCAAACTTGAAATTGAGCTAAAGCAGGCTAGAGACAAAGCTCAAACCGCAGACGAAGCCAAGTCAGCTTTTCTATCAAACATGAGCCATGATTTGCGCACCCCGCTCAACGCTATTATTGGCCTTTCAGAATTACTTCTTGATCAAGTCACATCAAATAACGATATGGCTGAAAACCTCAGGTTGATACACGCAAGTGGTAAGCATTTAGAGGCCATGATTAGTGACATCATGTTGTTGACCCAATTTGAAAGCAACAAGATAAAACACACTGATGAAATGTGTAATTTGTCTGAGCTAATTCCAAGTGCGGTTAATGCAACAAATTATGCGGCGGTAATGCGGGAAATTAACCTAGTCGCTAATGCTGATGATACGCCTGCGTTTGTTAAAGGTAGGCAAGATGTCATACACCGTATGGGCTAACCCCAAAGTGGAGCCTGATCTTTCTTGTTTGTTATCGCCTGAAAATACTCACTTAAGCGTTATTTGACACTTTTGCCCCCCACAGATACCTGCTCCAGCATGAGTGCATAACATCATGTATCGTCACATGGGTTTGAGATTAAAGATCGCGCTACTGAGTACAAAAATGAATCTGGAGTTGAAGAATGGGTTTGGGGGAACATTCGAATTTGAATTATGCCAAATTAGTATTAAGAAAGCCGAGGCTGGTTCTTGGATATAAGCTGACAAAAATTACTGATGTAAATATTTCAAAAGCTCATCCTGTTATTCAATTTGGAAAATACTGGCGTGAAATATCGTCAGACGGTTTGTTAGTTGACCGTAAAGCTTTTAACCCAATGCGTATACCACAGCTATTACCATGGATAGTCATTATTGAAGCTATTGATAGCGCGTATGGCGGTTATCGTTACAGGCTGGTTGGGTCTGGCGTAACGAGCATGGCAGGCTTCAATCTTACAGGTCAGGATTTTGGGTCCTGGCTGGATATGCACACGAAACGCGTTCAGGAATTGGCGCTATTATATGCATTTGAAGAGAAGGGGCCAAGCTACTTGAAAGGTAGTTTGAGTGACAACTACGGCGATAGCATACCTGTCATTATTGGTTTGTTTCCTTCGTTCTCCCAAGATAAACACAATCGGCAAATGATTTGTTTGGTAGCCCCTGAAGATGAAGACTGTATTAATCAGCTTTCATATCATTTTGGTACGATGTGGGAGTAAGTTTTGGCACTAATTTGGTTTCGAAACTATGATCTAGAATAGCGAGCGTACATATTTTAATTCATAGCTATCTATGATGTTTACCATATGGGTCTCTAACCGAGTGATTTGATGTATATCAACATTACATTCACTGATGGGTTAGCATATACATACCAGCCACTACTGCACTTGATGTTGCATATGCTGCCACAGTTTTCTTGTAACTGTGTCTGCATTTTTCGAGTTTACATATGCGATAATATTAGAAGGAACAACTAGGTTGGGGCCTTCTAAAACCATAATGTTTCCCGCGTCTAATTCGTTTTTACATACACAGTACGGTAACCAGGTCACGCCTTTACCTTGTTTCGCCATTTGAAGCAGAGATTCGGATAGATTTGCTTCATACACGGTATCCAGTTTTTCATAGTGTTCCATGAGTTTGTCACGGACGATCGCCGTTATAAAAGCGCGATTGTTTAACGTTAGATGAGGGATTGTGCCAGATGTTTCCCAGTTGAATTTATCTTTAAATTGAGAAGAAACAACAGGAACCATATTCTCCGAGCCAACAACAATACTTTTTATGTGTGGCACTGCGATTAGCTTTTTATGTAAGTCAGGTACTTCATAGGAAATGAATAAATCTGAAGATCCTGTTGTGATGTCTTCAAAGTAAGATTCAAAGCTATTCAGATTAGATGTGACGTTCATTTTAGTGTTTTTGAAGTCAAAACTCATGAAAAAATCAGGTAGAAAATGTAACATGAGTGAGTGCTGCGTTATTATTTTGATTTCATTCTTTATCGGGTTGGAATGTGGACGAAACTTTGCTTGTATCTGATTTATGTCGGCCAGTACTTTTTCAGCATAAGGCAGGAATTTTTGCCCCTGTTCTGTTATTTTTATTGGAATAGAACTTCGATCAAAAAGTTCGGCACCAATCCAGTTTTCAAGCGCGCGGATGCGACGACTGTAAGCAGACTGAGTTACACAACGTTTTTCAGCCGCCAATGAGAAGTTTTTTGTTTCTACAAGGTGTAAAAAATCCTCAATCCACTTAATGTCCACGTGTTTCCCCTAGAAAATCGACAGTTTATTCTATTTTTTGCATTATTTTTGTTAGTTATCTTTATAGTTTGTCCACAGTACGTAAGATTAATACTTATGAATTTTCACTGTTTATTGCAGCAAAACTGCGACTTTGCGCTACCTGAACAAAAGTTTATTGGTTGGAAAATACAACTATTTATAGCATTATGCAAATAATGAATACTTCTATTCCATATTAACCTTTCCCGAAACCCGATGATATTCGGTATTTTATTTAACGAGTACACGGGTGAACTGCGGGGTTTAATCTAATACGAGTCAATTAAGGTGTGATGCATGTGAAAATGCTCAGGCCATTCTGATTCCGTACCCTCTGCATTAATGCGTTCTCATAACAATAAAATGACCTGAAAATTAAAATTCAGGCTTGTGCTGTATGCATTTCGTAAATCTCTAGGGAGGACATTAACTATGTCTTATATTGAACACTTAAGGAGTACGACGGCCCTGTCTGTTGTCTCCGCTATTATGATGTCAGGGGCTGCAACTTCTGTTGCCGCTCAGGACACAGATACAGAAGCTGATCTTGAAGAAGTTGTCGTAACGGGTTCGCGTATTCCGCGTAAGGACCTTGTCGCCAACAGCCCTGTGAATGTTATCACAGGCGAAGAGTTTCGCCTCGGCTCCTTTACCGAAGTTGAAGCGCTACTGAACACACTGCCACAAGTTGTTTCCAGTAACGGTGCAAGCACAAACAACCCCGGTAACGGGCAAGCAAACGTTGATTTGCGTAACCTTGGCACACAGCGCACACTTGTGCTGGTTAATGGGCGTCGTTTTGTTGGCGCAGCCACAAACGGTGTTGTTGATTTGAACAACATTCCAGCGGCTCTGATAGAGCGTGTTGAAGTTGTGACTGGTGGCGCGTCTGCTGTTTATGGTTCAGACGCGATGGCTGGCGTTGTCAACTTTATCACACGTCGTGATTTTGAAGGCTTGGCAACCAACACACAGTACGGCATCACGCAGGAAGGTGACGGCGAACGTATAAGCGCTGACATTACTATGGGTGTCAACACAGGCGACGGTCGCGGCAACATCACACTGAATGCCAACTATTTGAAACGTGATCAGGTACTCGCTGGTGCACGCGATCATTCGGCTGTGCAGTTCAATGAGCTTGCTGGCGGTGCAGGTCTGGCACCTGGTGGCAGTACCACAATTCCGCAGGGTCGTTTCAATTCCAACGCACTGCCTAGCATTGGTGGTCTTGACTCGTTCGGCAACCCAATTGGTTCAAACGGCTTCTTGGTGACTGACGATGGCCAGGCACGCGCTGTCGTACGCCCACAAGACGAGTACAACTTTGCGCCAGTTAACAACCTTCTGTTGCCACTTGAGCGTTATACGTTCAGCGGTATGGGTAGTTATCAGATAACAGATGGCATTCGCTTCTTTGGTGAAGTTACTTTTGCTAACAACACAATTGAGCGTGAACTCGCAGCAACACCGTTCTCGGAAACCGGTTTCCAGGTTGATCTTCGTAACCCGTTCATTACAGACGCCGTGCGTGCAGTGTTTGCTCAGATTGATCAGGATGGTGATAACATTGTTACAACTGGTGTTCGTCGTCGTACGCTTGAAGCTGGCGGCCGCGTAAGCCGTGACAGCCGTAATCTTTTCCGGGTTGTAGGCGGATTTGACGGCGAGCTTGAAAACGGCATGGCTTGGGAGTTGTTCTACAACTACGGTCGTAACGAGAACTCGCAGCGCCAAGACGGTAACATTGTTATCTCTAAGTTCCAGCAAGGGCTTCTTGTTGACCCGAATAACCCAACACAGTGTCTGGATCCATCAGGTGGTTGTGTTGTCTTGAACCCGTTTGGCCAAGGCAACCTGACACAAGAAATGGTTGATTTCATTGTTACGGGCGCAACCAACCTTACTCAGGTTGAGCAGCAACAAGTTGGTGGTAACATCGCAGGTAATATATTTGAACTTCCTGCTGGTGAAGTTGGTATCGCCCTTGGTGCCGAATACCGCAAGGAAACAGCAGCGTTTACGCCTGATACATTCCTTGCTTCTGGCGATATTGATGGCTTTAATGCTGGTCAACCAACTGCTGGTAGCTTTGACGTTAAAGAGATTTATGCGGAATCAATTATTCCAATTCTCTCTGGTGTTGAAGGCGCTGAATATTTGGGTCTTGAGCTCGGTGTTCGCTTCTCGGATTATTCAACAGCAGGCGGTGTAACGAGTTACAAGCTTGGTGGTGAGTGGCGTCCATTTGACGAACTTAAGTTCCGCGGCCTTTATCAGCGTGCAGTACGTGCGCCTAACATTCTTGAACTGTTCCAAGGTCAAACGAATGCTTTCCCTGGTGCGCAAGATTTGTGTAATGCTACAGCTAACCGCAGTCAGGCAGAAGCTGACTTCTGTGTAAACTCCCTGGGTGTACCTGCATCTGCTATTGCAACGTTCCAGCAGGAAAATGCGCAGATTGAAACGTTGAATGGTGGTAACCCTGACCTGTTCGAAGAAACTTCAGATACATGGTCTGTTGGCTTCGTTTACCAGCCTTCACAGGTGCCAGGTCTGTCGTTTACCGCCGATCTGTACAGCATCAAGGTTGATAACGCGATTGCTTTATTTGGTGGTGGATTGTCACCTACCATTAATGCTTGTCGTAGTGACTTGAGCTTGAATAACGAATTCTGTCAGGTTCTAACAGCTCGACGTTCGGATGGCCAATTGGAAGAAGTTCCATTGTTCCGTCAAAATATTGCGCAGCGTACTGCTAAGGGCGTTGATTTCCGTGTAGATTACGGTTTCGACACTGACAACTACGGTGATTTCTCATGGTTCCTTGCTGGTTCATATCTCATCGAAGCAACAACAAGGTCTAGTCCATTTGTTAATGCGGTGAACTGTGATGGCACTGTCGGTGTACGTGGTACTTGTGGTCGTGCAAATCCAGAATGGCGCTTTGTTTCTCGCTTAACGCACACAATGGATAACCTTACTACGTCACTATTGTATCGCTATGTTGGCGGTGTGACGGATGAGCGTATCAATTTGGCTGAAGCCAACGGTGACCCAATCCCGACTCTGTTCATTCCAGAGATCGGTGCTGAGCACTATGTTGACCTGACATTCTCTTATAAGTTGGGTGAGAACTTCACGCTTTACACAACTGTTAACAACCTGTTCGATAACGACCCACCACTTATTGGTCGCGGTGCTGCAGGCCAGTTTAACACAGATGCGGGTACATATGATGTACTTGGTCGTCGCTTTACGTTCGGTGTTCGCACACGCTTCTAAAGCAACGGTTTAAACTAAATCGCTATGGCACGTCGGGCTTCGGCCCGGCGTTTTTTTTGAGCAGAATTTGAAATTCATATCGCGTATAGTTCAAGTATATTGATATGTTGAACAACGGTTAAACAGAGCGAAAAAATTGACAAACAATACCCCGGATAATCTGTATGACATGGAGCAAAACTCAAAGAGTGGCGATTTGCATGCCCTTGCGCAACTAGGTGTATACTATTTGTTGGGGCATCAGGTTTCACGCGACGTTAAACGTGGGTTCCAGAATGTTCGCAAGGCGGCAGAAAATGGTGAAATTGCATCACAAACACTGCTTGCAACGCTTTATGCATCAGGACTGGGAACAGATGAAGATTGGAACGAAGCCTATAACTGGCTTGTTGTTGCGGCACAAAACGGTGACCCAAAAGCCATAGGGCAGGTTACACACTTTATACCTGAACTTACTAACCCAGCGTGCAAGATGACATGGCAGGATGTTCGAAACAGGTTGGGTGAAATTGTTAGCCTTCAAGTGAACAATGCTACTTCTCATTTTGAGGAGCCGCATATAAGAACCCTGGAAGGATTTCTGGATGCCCGAACATGTTCTTACATCATTAAACAGGCAACGCCGCTGTTGCAGCGCGCTTATGTGAATGACGGTGAAGGCGGCGCTGTGTTGGATACCACGCGTACAAATTCCGCAATGAGCTTCTTTCCGCTTGATAATGATCTTGTTATTCAAAGCGTTAACAAGAAGATAGCAGCATTTCTTGGCGGCCCTGTTGCACACGGAGAACCTCTTTCGGCATTACACTATACGCCAGGTCAAACATATCAGGATCACTATGATTTTTTTAATCCGGATTATCCCGCTCATGTGCCACACCTCGAGAGTGGCGGGCAGCGTATCAAAACTTTTCTTGTTTATCTAAACGATGGTTTTGCAGGTGGGGAAACGTGTTTTCCTAAGCTGGATTGGAAGTATAAGGGTAAGGTTGGTGAGGCTATCGTATTTGATAATGTTGATGATAAAGGTAACCTGATCTCTGACAGTTTACATGCTGGTTTGCCGACACTTTCAGGTGAGAAATGGTTGCTTTCAAAGTGGCTAAAAGACAAAGCTCAATATTAATTACCGTTTCACTATGGTGCGCACAAAGTCAAACAGGTAAAAGATCAAACGGCGCAGTTATGCGATTTGCAGGTTGACGGTGTGCTATTGTCCCGTGCCACATATAAGATGGAAACAGCACTAACATTCCAGGTTCCGGCTTAATATATTTTACCGGCAGATCGTCTCCACCAAGCATAAGTCCGCTTTCGCCAAACTTTATCCATCCTTCGTGCTGAGTGTCTTGTTCAGTGCTATTGCGCGGAACGTCTATATAGAACGACGAACTGACCCAGCCCATGGTGTGAACATGGTTTACGTGAAACCCGCCGTCTTTCAGCCAAACGGACCATGATGTTGCAAAGTCTGCGACGCCAGTGTTTCTGCGCAGCAATGGATGGCGACTATCCTTACCGGGAAGTGCATTAATATATGCGTTTATAGGCTTTAGCAGGGCTTGCTTTAATTGATGAATTGTTGTGTCAGGTCTATCAAATAGCATCCCGTGTGTTTGAGAGCCGCCATGTAAGGTCTGGTCAACAGGTGCCTGGATTGTGGTGTGGTATTTTTTAAGGTCTGCCTTTAATGCCTGCAGGAATTCAGTATTATTGGAAAAGCCTTTAGGTGCCTCAATCATGGCTGGTCTAATATATGTGTTATAACTGTTGAGCCATTCGTGCCTCTCGTCACCTAACATACGCCAACATAAGCCACGATATGCCCACAAACGTTGGTTGTCTGGCTCAAAGTTTTCCGCAACCGATAGCTCTGTTAAGGCTTTTTCAAACTCTCCAGTTTGCAGCATATGTTTGCTTGCATCCATGCGTATTGATGGGCTGTCAGGGTCAAGGTCTATGGCTGATTTATAGAAATCGTTTGCAGTATCTGCATTGCCATTAAAAGCATAAAGTCTCGCTGCCTTTTGGTGTAGCCCGGCATGCGAGGGGAAAGTGTCCAAGTATACTTTTGCATAATCCAGCGCCTCTTCAATGCGTCCAACATTCTCCAGTGCCAGCAAATGTTTCTCACATAGCTCTACTGTGTGTGGGCACGCTTTAATGCCGACAATATATGATTTACCATAAAGGTCTGTTTTGCCGTGTTCCCAATAAAGCCGGTTGAGAGATTCGTGTGCATCTTGGAAATCAGGTTGAATTGCAATGATCGTTCTATATGCCTCATCGGCCTGTGTGAAATCGCCTAGCTCATAATATATGTTTGCAAGAATAAAGCGTGGTTCCACAACCTTTGGCGCAATCTGGATAGCTTTTTGAAGAAACTCGATGGCTTCTTCAAAGCGGTATTGTTTGCGTAACAGTGCACCTAGGTTATTCAGCGCTTTGACATAATTGGGCTGCAGGCTTATTGCAGACTTGAACATTCTTTCAGCATCATCCATGCGTGACAGTTCTTTGTAAGACGTGCCCAGTGCGTTCATGAATGAAGGGTTTCTCGGGGATTTTGATAAAGCCGTTTCGATGGTTTTTGCGGCATCAGCATACTTTTCATCGGCATGATGCATCAGCCCACGGTTAAAAAATGCTTCTGCATATTCAGGGTCACATTTGATTGCAGCATTATATGAGGATACTGCGTCTGAGGTTTCCCCGGTTTCTCGATAAATATTCCCTAAACTATTATGTACTTGAGCCGGATTGGGGTGAGCATCTAACGCTTTTAGCATCAGTTTTTTTGCGTCTTCCATATCTCCATTTTGTTTCCTGACTCCTCCGAGTAGAAATAATGCATTTGGCTCGTTAGGAACGTATTTAAGCACATTGAGAAAATTTTTTTCTGCTGTGTATGCATCACCACTGTTTAGCGCTTGTGCGCCTTGATTGAGCATATGCATGAGTTGTTGTTGTGATTGTTGCATTATTCTTATCTGATACCGTGAGCCATGTGATTATTCGACCTAAATTAGTACCTAGGTGTTGATGAAATAATAGAACGTTATTGGTTGGTAGGGAAGATAAAGTCCACGCATTGACAAAGGCATATATTTTATTGCTGCTTATGAAAGCCATAAGCTTCTAATTTTAATGTGACGTAATAAAAAAACCCGCCAGAAGACGGGTTTTTCGATCTCTGTGTAAAGCTTTAACTTTTAGAAGTTAAAGCCAAATGTCACACCAAACTGCCGCGGTGGTTTGTATGTGATGTTTTCAGGGCCGCCGCCGCCAGGGATGTCAAGGAACCCAATATCGCGGAAAACGTTACCTATTTGTACAGTGTTGAATGCATTGGTCAGATATGCCTCTAGTGAATAGCGACTATCTTCACTGTACCAAAATAGGCGGAAGTTTGCGTTGGTATACCCTTCAGCAAAGTCAGATCCACCCGGATCGTTGAAACCGCCATTCCTGTTAAAGGCTGTATAGAAAATGCTGCCGGTATGGTTTATTTCAGCCCGCAAACGCATGCTGCCATTGCCGTCTTCAAGATCCCAGCTTGCAGTAGCACCAGCATTATAGGTAAATTCAGGCGTTCGTTGCACGCGGTTGCCACCCAGTTGCTGGCCTTGCACTATTTGATCGTCAAATGTTGCATCAGTATAGCCAAGAGAGCCATCAAACTGGAGCCATTCGGCAGGTAGAGCTACAACCTCAATTTCAAAACCTTGAACGGTTGCACCGTCTGCATTAAATGCTTCAGGGCCGGACAGTCCGAAAACCTGAAACTGTAGATCGTTATATTTATTGCGGTACACTGATGTATTGAACTGCAAACGACGATCAAGCAGTTGAGACTTTAGGCCAACCTCAAGTGCTTCTACTGTTTCAGGGGCAAAAACCGGATTGGTCAGCGCTGGAATTGATACCTGGTTAATGCCACCTGACTTGTAGCCTGTAGAGAAGCTGGCGTATAATAGTACATCGTCAGACACATCATAATCAGCAGCAACGCGGTAAGTGACCCTGTCAAAATCAGCATTTACATCACCTTCATAAGGGAAGGCGAACTGGAAGCCGCGGTTAACGCCGTCTTTCGTATCATTCGTATAGCGAATACCACCTGTCAAAGCCAGACGGTCATTTACCTCGTACGTGGCCTGATAGAAGAAAGCATACGATTCAGACGTAATATCGCCGCCAACATCAAATCCGCTTGGGATATTGAGGCCTGTTGCAGCGCTTGCACCGGCAGCAATGATATCATAGCGACTACCAAAGAACTGTGATTGACGTGTTGCGTCTTCATGGAAATAGAAACCACCTAAAATCCAGTTAAACGGGCCATCATTATTGGATAGCAGCTGAATTTCCTGCGAGAATGCTTCTGATGTTTCCTGCAGTCTTAGTTCCGCAAGCGGCAAAGGAGAATAATCCTGATCAGTTAGAGAGTCGTAGCTAGACTCAACATAACCGGTAATTGCTTTTAGGGTTACACTCTCAAAGTCATATTCAAGCGTTGCAGATAAAACCAGAAATTCACTGTCTTGTGACTGATCAGTATTTTCACTTTCTACGAATGGTCGCAAATCATTTACGAGAGGCGTGCCGTTAACAATATAGTTGTTGGTGCCCGGGATTGGCGGGCCAGCAATGTTCTGGCCTGTGGTGGAGCCAGGAAATGGCTCACGTAGTTCCGGGGCGCTGCCTACACCGCCACTTTCTATATAAGTAGCAGAGATCAATGCACTAAAGCCTTCACCTGCATCATAAAGCAGATGGCCGCGAAGACCCCAATTGTCTGCATCATTGGCATTACGTCCACCAGCAAATGTGTTTTCTGTAAAACCATCGCGGTCTTCCCAAAAACCAACAACGCGTGTGGAAACGACATCATTTACAGGTAAATTAGCTGCCAGCCTGACGCGTTTACGATCATAATCACCGTAGGTTAGGTCGCCTTCAAACGTAGTTTCCTGCGTTGGTTTTTTTGTAATGTAATTGATTGAACCACCAGTGGCGTTACGACCATACAATGTACCTTGAGGACCACGTAGAACTTCGACTCGTTCACTATCAAACGCAGTAAACAGTGTGCCAGATGGTCGTCCAATATATACACCATCATAGTGCAAGGCTACGCTGGGGTCGCCGCCAGCTGTGGTGTTTTCATTACCAATGCCGCGTAATGTGACAAAGGCGATTGGTCCAAAATTACTGAGTTGTAGCGAAGGACTTAATCTTGATAGATCAAAAAGATTATCGAAGCCTGTAACTTCAAGCGCAGAGGAGCTCAGCGCTGTAACGGCGATCGGAACATCTTGGATGTTCTCGGCACGCTTTTGTGCGGTTACAACGATTTCTTCAAGTGTAAAGAAATCCTCGTCTTCGTCTTGCGCGAATACAGGTGCAGATGAGATTGCTATAAGTCCTATAGCACTCGCAGAGTTTCGTAGTTTCCCGCTAAAACTGGATTTTCCAGCTGTTTTATTTTGTAACTGTATCATTGTTCTCTCCCTGAACGTGTTTCGGAGAAGTAAGAGCTTAAGCTCCGTAGATGTCAGTGCACACTTCCAACACACTGACATCGATCCGATTATTTTACTCAATACAGGATTTAAAAATCGTAAACGGCGTTATTTAACCTTCCACACCGTCGTATGTATCTGAAACGCCTGCCGTATAAACGCGTAAGTTCTTGTCGAACATTTCTTGCCCGATCATGTTTTTCGCATTTGGTACAAGGTCAACATCCTGAATGAACGGTGCATCACCTTCCCATGGGCCGGTATGAACAGCATACTCAAGGTAATGACCTTCTGGTGAGTTGAAATATACTGATTTACAGAACAAATGATCCACAACTTCGGATGTTTCAATGCCGTGTGCATTCAGATGTTCTTTGGCTCGTTCCAGATCTTCGAGAGACGCAACACCCATGGCCACATGATGGGCAAAACCAGAATGCATTGAGTTGGGGACAACTTCTTGTTCACCAATATCAAAGAAAGCTACGGAATCGCCGTTACCGATATCGAAGAAGTAGTGGCGACTGCCGGACAGGTCTCCAAACGGTTCCCCCCACGTGTTGTCTGCATATGGGTCTGGGTCTGGTAACTTTAGCATTACTCTCATTTTGCAACCAAGTACACCGGACCAAAATTTAACTGTTTCATCCATATTGCGTGTAACCAGCGCCATATGGTGCATGCCGGTCGATTTAAATGGTACATCTGGATAAGAAACACCGTTGTTTGTACTTCCCATAATCATCCCTCTCTTTGTTCTTGGTAAGTTTAAATTGTGCTCTGTGCGAACATATTGTTCGCTATGCGTACACATGTGCGTATATTATCAATTTCAAAAGAAGTGCGCAAGCATCTAGAGTCGAAAGCGACAAACGCTTACCGTGGGTTGAATATATAAATTGGATAAAAGAAGAATTAGTTTGGTAGGTCGCGTGTAATGTTCCGCGATGTTTCTAGTAAAATAGCGAGGTATTTTTCTTGTTGTGTTTTGTCACTTAGCCGCGTGGTTGGCCCGTCAAAACTAATAGCTGCCAAAACATTACCGGCCCTATCTGAAATAGGCACTGCAATCGCGGATAGATCAACTTCAAGCTCGTCTTTTACAAAACAATGCCCTTCGCTCCGCACATGAGCAAGGATCTGTTTGAGTGCATTGACCTGGGTAACGGTGTGCGGTGTGAAAAGTGTTAGTTTAGACGCTTCCAGTGTGGCTTCGATTTTATCATCATCAAGATGTGCCATAAGTGTTCTGCCTGGGGCAGTAGCGTATGCAGGCAAGCGGGTTCCGATACTTATTGCTGAAGAAACAAGCCGTGCATTAGGTACTCTGGCGTTAACAATAATTTCAGTGCCGCTAAGAACCGACATTGAAGCAGATTCGCCGCTGCGTTGACCGGCTGTTTGTAGGTGTGCTTGTGCTGTTTCAAGCAGCCGATTGGACGATAAGAAGGCATAACCCAGATCAAGAACTTTACCCGTTAGGCGAAAACGTCGCCTGTCTTGTGTTACATATTCAAGTGCTTCAAGTGTTAAGAGTATACGCCGTGCTGTTGCGCGCGTTAAACCTGTAATCTCGGCAACTTCGGATAATGTCATGGCTTCTTGATTTGGGCCAAAACTACGAATAACTGAAAAGCAACGTGCGATAGAATTGATGAAATTCTTTGATTCAGATTTTTCCTGATTCAGCGTATCAGTCACAGTATTTCCTTTAATCTATGGATTTGAAAATAACGTCTTTAGCATTGATTGCAAGCGCTGTTGTGCGCTAGCCGCACAAATTTACCCACTAATAAACGGGAATTCAGCAATATTGCATTTTCGTGCGATATGCGCATAACTGTGCGTATATGAGACTTTTCCGCTTAAGAAGGTACCTTATGTTTTCCAAACCTGATTGCCAAAAGCAGTATTTTGACACTGTAAAGCAGGCGCTGTGCTGCATTTTTACATTGATGTTCTTCTCATCCGTCACGGTTGCGGAAGATACTTTGCGCCCTGATACTACTGAAATAGCGATTACTTTGCTGGGAACAGGCACGCCGCCTGTAAGCGCTACGCAATTTGGAGCATCAACATTGATCGAAGCTGGTGGCCAGGCTCTTGTTTTCGATTGTGGTCGTGGGTGCGGTATTCGGCTAATGCAGTCCCGTCCAGAATTATACGAAACCGTAAATCATCTTTTTCTGACACACATGCATTCTGATCATATGGTTGGTGTCCCTGACTTGTATATGAATGGCTGGTTACTTGGAAGGTCAGATACGTTTCACGCATACGGTCCAAAGGGCACAGCACATTTTATGAATGGCATTAAAACAGCTTTTCAGCCAGATATATATACGCGCAGCGTATTAGAAGGCTTCCCGCCAAACACACAGGGATTGATGCTGAATATTATAGAAAATTCAACTGATGGCGGGCTTGTATTTGACGAGGGCGGTGTGAAAGTAACGGCCTTTCTTGTCGATCATGCCGGTGCGAAACCAGCTTATGGATACCGGGTCGATTACAATGACTATAGCGTTATGTTGTCAGGTGACACCAAGGCTA
Source organism: Kordiimonas aquimaris (assembly GCF_025574485.1). Taxonomy (GTDB): domain Bacteria; phylum Pseudomonadota; class Alphaproteobacteria; order Sphingomonadales; family Kordiimonadaceae; genus Kordiimonas; species Kordiimonas aquimaris. The sequence goes on from NZ_JAOBPO010000004.1 coordinate 28,316, forward strand.
CAGATAATTTAATGGTATACGGCAAAGGTGCTGACGTCATCATTCATGAAGTTATCCCGCCACTGTTAATTGAACGGTTAAACGCGCTCTATACTGCTGAGCAAGTGCAGAAAATTGTTGACCATCATACGAAGGCAGCTGAAGTGGGGCAGATATTGGAGGCTACGCAACCGCGGTTGGCGGTATATTCGCATTACCTGAGTGCGCCGCAATCGAATAAACGTTTGCTGGCTGAAACGAAAGCTGTTTGGGATGGTCCGGTTGAGGCTGGTGCGGATTTGATGCGCATATTTGTTGGGGCCGATGCTATTAAGCTGTGCCCCAACGCATCTGATTGTCGGGTTGTTGCTGGTCCAAAGTAGCGCGATGGTTAACGCTCATTTTTATAGTTCTGGCCCTAACTCAAGCTTGATGCCATCATGGTTGGCGTCAAGCTTAATGAGGCAACTAAGGCGCGAACTGTCTGCTTTATAGTCTCCTGTGCCGTCGAGCATTTCAACTTCAATATCTGTTGCGGGGCCAGTTTTTTGATACGCTTCAGGGGATAGCATTACATGACAGGTTGCGCATATCTGCATGCCGCCACATTCCGCTCTAACCAAACCATTATCCCGCAGAACTTCCATCAGCTTGTCGCCGTCATCATAAGTCAGTGTTTGTTCTGTTCCGCTATAATCAGTTACTAAAATCTGTCCCATAGTATGCTTCTTTCCTAAGTCTTGTTGGGCTATATCAATTTACTATTTTGCGATCAGGTGATCGGCTAAATATTGATGCAATACTTTTGCGTCATTCATTGACGACCGAAATGCGATATAACCGTCTGGGCGTACCAGATACATGCGCCCATTGTTATCACTGCCGTATATTTCAGCGACTGCCTCTCTGCTTTCTGCGTCAATTATTTCTGACTTGATACTTGAGCTATATAGTTCGGAAACTTGATCACTGATTTTCTTAGCGCTGTCTTGGTCACTGTCACTCGGCATTAAAATAAGTGTGTAGCCAGTGTGCTGGAATGCTTCAAACAAGCGCCGGCCACTTGATAGGTTTACGTCAGGCGCACGATCACCTGCCGCTGGCCCGTCCGATAAATCTACCAAGCCTTCAACATGTTCCATATGATCGCGGTACGTATATGAGATACCTGCCACCAGTTCAGTTACAGAAGTTTGCCAGCCCGGTGTTTCGGTCAGTGCCATGCGCTCTGTCATGCCGCGCCCATGTGCCATGATGATATCGTGCATGGCGTCTGTGCCATCAATGACTTGTTGTGCGATTGGCTTACGTTCAACTTCATATGTATCAAGCAGGGCAGGTTGCGCCTCGCCGCGTAATACCATGGCTAGTTTCCAGGCTAAATTCCAGGCATCCTGAATACAGCTGTTCATGCCCTGGCCACCAGAGGGTGAATGTACATGCGCACTGTCGCCGCATAAGAATACATCGCCTTCACGGTATATGTTGGCGAGGCGTTTCCAGATGACCCACTGTGTGACCCATTCAGGCTCAACAACTTTAAAGTCCAACCCGTGCCCATCAATCACTTCCTGATAAGCTTCAACGCGGGATCCTTCAGTTTTCGCGGTTTCACCCATGTCGCTGATCAAGATTCTGTGGTTGCCGTTCGGTAAGGGGGTGGTTAGCAGGAAGTTTTGATCTTTCATGAAATACTGGATCCAGTCAGGGTCACAGTCGTAACCTTTTGTGCTGGTGTCCATCATCTGCATGATCATGCCTTCATATGCTTCGCCTTCAAAAGGCAGGCCCATTGATTTCCTTACAAAGCTATGTACGCCGTCACAGCCAATGACATATGAAGGGTCCATTGTTGTGATGTCGCCTGTTGCGCGGTCTTTGATTTCCACGTGTAAGGTGTTGTCATCATTTTTGACAAGGCTGGAAAGCTCAGTATTCCATTCGATCTTAATCTTGTGATCTTCGATGAGGTGTTCACGAAGAAGACGCTCGGTTTCAGCCTGACTATAGACCAATATGTAGGGGTAGCGGGAGCGCAGGATACGGAAATCAAGTACAGGCTTTTTTTCCAAGCCTTCAAAATTGAATAGAAAGCCGAAGCTTTTGATGCCTGTGTCGAGATAGCGGTCAACAATGCCCATCGTCTCGAATATTTCCAGGGTCCGCGCATGAATGGTAAACGCCCGAGAGCTGGTGGTTGGGCTCTCTTTGCGATCTATGATGCGGCACGGTACGTTCCTTCTGGTGAGTTCGGCAGCAAGAATAAGGCCTGTTGGTCCACTTCCAACGATTAATACTGGTTTAATATTTTCCATAACATGTCCCTCCGGTTAACCGTCAGCGCATTGTCGCTGTGGCTGCATTTATACTTGACATACAATCACAGTACCGTACTGTCCAGTACAGTTTTTAAAAACATGTTATTTTTTTAATGAAACGGATAAGATATCGCGGTGCCAAAAGGTAACCCTATCCATATTTAAACAGCGATTGTGTGAGTGAAAATGACTGCGACTTGGCTAAAATTTGGTGATGATGAAGTTGCTATAGGTAATGTTTTGCAAGAACAAAAGCCCTTTCAGGCTAGTGAGGCAAAGACATTGCCTAAAAATAGCCCAAAGCGAGAAACGCGGGCAAAAGCCAAGCGCGATGAAATTATTAAAATTGCTCGGCAACAGTTTTTGAAGAATGGTTTTGCAGGCACCAGCGTTGACTCGATAGTTGATGTACTTGGCGGCTCAAAATCAACAATCTATAGTCACTTTCGGAACAAGGAGGGGCTTTTTGCGGCAGTAATTCGTAATTTTGGTCATGCTTCAAATAGCCTCGATTTCCCTGTTAGAAACGGCAATATTCGAGATGAATTGTCTGCATTTGCATTGGATCGTCAAAAGCGCGTTTTCTCTGATCTAAACATTAGCATTATGCGCATTGTTATTGCGGAAGCAGCACGCCAGCCTGGTATTGCTGAACTGTATTTCCGTAACGCGCCAGAGCCAACTTACGCTGTTTTACATGAATATCTATCGCAGGCGACTATACGAGGCGAATTGATTATTGATGATATTGATGCTGCTACCGAAGATTTTTTAGGTGGTTTGTTGCAGCTCAATCTGCTCGCCAGCCTTTTCGGTATGGCAGAGAAGAAGAGCGACGAAGAGATGGAAGAGAAGGCGACGCGTCTGACAGATACGTTTTTGGCTCGGTTTGGTGCCAGCAAGTAGAGAGTGCGCGAACATTGCACTTGAGAGGATAATAGAGAAGATGACCACAGTTATTACACCGCAACTGACTTACTCTGAACGTTTGCAAGCTGTTTTAAATAAAGCGCCACAACTGTTTGTTGATGGTGAGTGGTGTGCATCCAGTCATGATAAGACGGTGCCGGTCTATGATCCCGCTACGGCAAAGGTTATCACACATATTGTAGATGCAAGTGAGACAGATGTTAATCGCGCCGTAGCTGCAGCACGCTGTGCTTTTGATGATGGGCGCTGGACAAAACTGCCACCTGCAGCACGTCAAAAGTTCTTATTAAAACTGGCTGACCTTGTAGATGAAAACGCTGACTCTCTGGCAGAGCTTGAAGCGGTAGATAATGGTAAGCCATTAACAATAGCGCGCGGTTTTGACATACCACGCTGCGCGGAAATTTTGCGTTACATGGCGGGCTGGATTGCCAAGGTGACAGGCGATGCACAAGACCCGCTTGCGGCACCAGCTGGCACATTCCACGCATATGTTCGCCGTGAACCTATCGGTGTTGCAGCTCAGATTGTACCATGGAACTTGCCATTGTTTATGGCAGTCATGAAGATTGCTCCCGCACTTGCTGCTGGCTGTACAGTGGTGCTTAAGCCTGCTGAGCAAACATCACTTTCGGCACTGCGTTTAGCTGACTTGATTGCCGAGGCAGGTATACCTGCTGGTGTTGTGAACATAATAACTGGCCGCGGCGAAGCATGCGGAGATCAGCTCGTACGGCACCCTGATGTAGACAAGGTAGCGTTCACAGGCTCAACGCAAACCGGGAAAATGATTAATCGTGCTGCTACAGATACGCTTAAGCGCGTTACGCTTGAGTTAGGCGGAAAGGCGCCATTAATTGTAATGCCTGACGCTGATATCGCCGCTGCCGCAGAAGGTTCTGCAGGTTCAATTTTCTTTAACAGTGGCCAAATTTGCATTGCAGGTTCACGTCTGTTTGCCCATCGGTCTGTGTTCGACAAAGTAGTTGAAGGAGTTTCCAGTCAAGCCGCTGGCTGGAAAATGGGGCCTTCACTGGCACCAGATAGTAGAATGGGTCCACTTGTATCCGACGAGCAGTTTGGGCGTGTAATGAGCTATATTGATAGCGGCAAAAAAGATGGTGCTTCCATTATGGCCGGCGGCGACGCACCATCAGTTGATGGATATTATGTCAGCCCCACCGTGCTGGCAGACGTTTCACCGGGTATGAAGGTGGTGGATGAAGAGATTTTTGGCCCTGTTCTCGTGGCGCAGCGCTTTGACGATCTGGATGAAGTGATTAAAGCAGCAAACGCAACACCGTTTGGCCTTAGTGCAAGCGTTTGGACCAAAGATTTGTCGACAATGCACCGACTTGCCGCAAGCATTAAAGCAGGCACAGTATGGGGTAACTGTAATGCAAAAGTAGACCCTGCTTTGCCATTTGGTGGATACAAGCAATCAGGTCTTGGACGTGAACAGGCGCAAGACGGTATCCGCGCATATATGGAAACTAAAACCGTAATGATCGCTTTATAAGCAGTGCCTATCAAGGTCAGGGGAAGTATATGACGCTGAGAGTTTTAATTGCAGGCGGTGGTATTGCAGGGCTAACGGCAGCATTAGCTTGTGTAAAAGCTGGTTTTAATGTTCAGGTATTTGAACGTGCTGACGCATTATCTGAGATTGGTGCGGGCATCCAAATCGGCCCAAATGCAGCGCGGGTTATGAATGCAGTTGGTGTTGGTGATGCTCTTGCCAAAGTTTCCTCTGTACCTGACTATCAAGAAATGCGTTTGGGTCAGATTAATCAAAATATTTTCAGATCAAAGCTTGGTACTTACGCTACACAAAAATACGGTGCACCGTATTATCTTGTCCATAGGGCAGATTTTATAGATGTGCTTGGCGATGTACTAAATGCAAAGGCACCTGACGCTCTAAAACTTGGGAAGTCGGTCACTGGCTATGAGAACACAGCAAATGGTGTAAAGCTTGGTTTTGCAGATGGCAGTTATGTAGCGGGCGATGTACTTATCGGTGCAGATGGCATCCATTCCACGCTTCGTGAAGCTATGTTCGGGCCTGAAAAGCCGCGCTTTACCGGAAATGTTGTTTGGCGTGCGATGTTACCAGCTACAAGTGAATTAAAGCGCCTGATCCCCAATTCAATGTGTATATGGGTTGGGCCTGAAAAACACTGTGTCACTTACTGGTTGCGGGACGGAAAAACATTAAACTTTGTTGGCGCAGTTGAACGAGATGGCTGGACGCAGGAAAGCTGGGTAGAGCCAGGACCCAAACAGGACTTTGTAGCTGATTTTGGCGGGTGGTGCGAACCGATTTCTGCCGTGGTTGATGCTGCTAAAGATTGTACTCGCTGGGCATTATTTGATCGCGATCCTATGCCTGAATGGACGGATGGCAATGCTGCGTTAATAGGTGACGCTTGTCATCCAATGTTGCCATTTTTAGCACAAGGTGCAGCGATGGGTATCGAGGATGCGTGGGTTATCGTCCAGTCGCTTGCGCGTGCAGGCGGAAATATTCCTGCGGCATTGTTGCGGTACAAGGAAATGCGTCACCCTAGAACATCAAAAGTACAGAATGCTGCCCGAGCCCGTATGCATAGCAACCATGAACGCTCATTGTTAGGACAATTGAAGACCTATGCACCTATGTGGTGGACATCGCGTATATCACCCTCAAGGTTCGATGCTCGCTATGATTGGTTATATAAAACAGATGTTGTGGCCGAGAGTGTAGCCAACTTTGGAGAGGCTTGAGATGATTGAATTTGAATATCAAACACTACCATGGAACATCGTCTTCGGTGCCGGTGCTTTAGCGCGCTTACCAGGTGAGCTTGACAAGCTTGGTATGAAACGAGCACTCGTTCTCACCACTCCTAATCAAACCGATAGCGGGGAAACCGTTCTGGATTTGCTTGATGACCGTGCCGCTGGCTTGTTTGACCAGTGTGTTATGCATGTGCCGCAACAAACTGTTACTGCTGCCTCAGTCCGTGCGCGAGAGTTGGGCGCAGATTGTACCGTTGCGCTTGGTGGAGGCAGTACCACAGGGCTTGGTAAAGCTCTCGCTGTGCAAATGAATTTGCCAAATATAGTCATTCCAACCAGCTATGCAGGGTCAGAAATGACGAATATTTGGGCGATTACAGACGAGGGGCGTAAGGTTACCGCCCGGGACAATGAAGCAGTTCCAACACTAACTCTTTATGATCCTGAACTGACTTTAACACTGCCACCCAAGTTTGCTGCAGCAAGCGGCCTGAACGCTATGGCACAGGCAGTTGTTAATATTGCAACGGATAAGGTCAATCCAATCGTATCTTGCTTAGCTGTTGATGCAGTGCGGTCTCTCTATGAAAGTTTGCCGGTTATTATGGATAAGCCGGATGACATGGAGGCACGTTCAAAAGCGCTATACGGCGCATGCCTAGCAGGCGGAGCACTTGGTACTGGTGCAACGAGTCTTCATCATAAAATTTGTCATACAATGGGCGGCACATTCAATATGCCGCACGCTGAAACACATGCAGTTATACTACCTCATTCTGTTGCATATAATACTGCAGCAACACCTGAAGGTTCTGCACGTTTGGCCGAAGCAATGAGGGCAAACAATGCCGCTGATGCAATATATGATTTAATGAAAAAATTAGGGTTGCCACTTGGCCTAAAGGACTTGGGCTTCAGTGAAGCTGAAATTGATAAAGCAGCTGAAATCACGTTGGAGAATTCGTTTCATAATGCTGAGCCTGTAAGCTTTGAACGGCTGCGCACTTTATTGCAAAATGCGTATGAAGGTGTGCCGCCTCAAGCTATTACTTAATCAGCTCTTTATCTGCCTTATATTTATTTGAGATCAAAAATGAAAACTGTCCCTATTATAACGTGCGAACAAGCCGCTGAAAAAGTACAATCAGGAAACACCTTGATTGTTGGCGGCTTTGGCATGACGGGTGCGCCGGTGCATCTTCTGCATGCGCTCGCCAATCATGATGTGGATGGTTTAACCTTCGTTGGTAACAACATCGGAGAGCCGGGTTTGGGTGGTGGTCGTTTGTTGCGTAACAAGCAGATTAAGAGCGCTGTCGGTTCTTATTTTACCAGTAACAAGGAAGCTGTGGAAGCGGCTCAATCAGGCGATATGGACGTAACACTTTTGCCGCAAGGCACGTTGGCAGAAGCTATCCGTGCTGGTGGTGCTGGTATCGGTGGCTTCTTTACGCCGACGGCGGCTGATACAGCTCTTTCCGAGGGATGTGAGGTTCGAGAGATCAATGGTAAGCGTATGGTTTTTATCGAGCCTATACACGGTGATGTGGCACTTGTGCGTGCATGGCGTGCAGACACGGCGGGCAATCTGCAATACCGCCTGACCGAGCGTAACTTTAACGCGGCCGCAGCAACTGCAGCTGATACTGTTATTGTAGAAGTGGAAGAAATTGTTCCTGTAGGCGAAATAGACCCGGATCAGGTGCATACACCGGGCTGTTTTGTTGATTATTTGATACAAGCGAAGGTGACGCTTGATGATTTAGGGTCATCGGCCTCTATATCCGCCAGTGCGAAGAAAGTTGATCCGGCTCGTGAAAATATGGCGCGGGCAGCATTAGCAGAGTTAAATTGCGGTGATATTGTTAATTTGGGTATAGGCATTCCGACATTGGTCGCTGATTATATAGGGCCTGATGATGGCATTATTTTACACTCTGAAAATGGCATGCTGGGAGTTGGTCCTGAACCGGAAAGTGGCGGCGCTATGGATTATCCGGTTAATGCAGGCAAAATTCCTGTCACGGCTTTGCAAGGGTCCAGTTACTTTGATAGTGCAGCGTCATTTGGCATGATCAGGGGCGGGCATGTTGATGTTGCAATAATGGGGGGGCTACAAGTCGACGCGGATGGAAATCTGGCAAACTGGGCTGTGCCGGGACGGCCCCTTTTAGGTGTTGGCGGCGCTATGGATTTGGCTTCCGGTGCTCGTAAGTTAATTATAACTATGACTCATTGCGCTCGGGACGGGAGCTCTAAAGTGGTTGAAAGTTGCGATTTGCCGATAACTGCACGAAATGTGGTTGATGTGCTTATTACAGATATGGCTGTATTCCGATTTGATGCAGATGGCATGGTCCTGGTTAAGTTGTTGCCAGAGGTTTCATTGGAGAAAATTGCTGAGAACACAACTGCACCGTACCGTGTTGCGCTTGAAAATTGATCCTCGTGTACCTGTAGCTTTCTAATAAGATCCCAGCACTTTTGTTGAGCATAGGTCTTTATATAGCATTAGGTTGAGGCCATGCTGGAATTTGTTCTGTTTCATCTAGCGACTCATCAGGTTCGCTTTCGCCAGTTCCAGTTACTTCCAAATCATTTCGTGTCCACCAATACCAGAAACCATGTGTACGGATCCATTTTTCGGCACGATCCAAGTCGTTCCATTCACGGCCAAATCCACGAGCGCTATTGATGCGCGCTAACTGACCATCAACATAAACCAATATTCCCCAAGCAAATGGATGCTTGGTTTGGTCACCGTATCCGCCGCCTTTTTGTTGACGATTAACGCGGTAAACCACTGGAAAGTCACCTAATCTTCCTGCCTCCCTAAGGCTTGCCAGATCTGATTGTGTGATTGTCATGGTAACGCCTAAAGCTACATCTTGATCCATGGTGTTGACATTGCCTCAAATTTAAATCTATATGAAATTTAGTTTTAATCGTCGTCAGACCGCATTTATCAGCAAAAAGGAACTGCTTGCAATGACACGTCCTACTTCAGCCTCCCCAAAGGTATCTGCCGAAAAGGCAAAAGCAACAGTAACAACAAAACCTCGCGCTAAAAAGGTGGCTCAAAAAGCTGCTTCAACTAGCCAGACAAAAGCTAAAAAGCAACCTCAAATAAAAACACAGGCAAAAGCAGGCGTAAAAACACCAGCGAAGCCGAAAGCTACAAAGCCAGTTAAAACCGTGAAAGCTGCGGCAGCAAAGTCAAAGAGAAAAGCAGCAGCAAAAGCAGTGGCCTCATCAAAAGCGTCGGACTATATGCCAAAAGGTTATAATTCAGTAACACCGTCACTAATTGTGCGTGATGCTGCAAACGCAATTGCATTCTATGCGGATGTTTTCGGCGCAACGGAACTTAGCCGTACTTATGGCATGGATGGTATAACGATTTTGACAGCGGCTCTAAAAGTCGGTGACTCTATTATTCATATCAGTGATGAAATGCCGCTTTATGGCATTGTTTCACCAACATCAATTGGCGGCACTGCTAGCGCCTTGCAAGTGTATGTTGAGGATGTTGACGCAACATGGGAGCGCGCTGTTGCAGCTCTTTCAGTTGTGCTTCTACCCCTTGAAGATGCTTACTGGGGCGAGCGTACAGGCAAGTTGATCGACCCATATGGCCATGTCTGGACAATTGCCAAAAAAGTGGAAGAGGTTTCCGCTGCGGAACTAGAAGCACGCTTCAATACCTTATACGGCACTCCAGTCGACGCTGTAGAAGAAGAATCTTTAGAAGTTTTGAGTCCTGATAATGCGGACGAAGCAGTCAAGCTTGTAGATATTAGTGAAGCAATCGCTACTGACGCAACGTATACCGCAAACACAATTGAAGCACATACAACGCTACAGTGAATGTGCCTCAGCCATATGAGTATGGAGCAAATATATGAATAATAAATCTCTTCAGGCGCGGCGTGATAACGCCGTGCCGCGTGGTGTAGCGACCGCAACCAATGTGTTTGCCGATCGCGCAGAAAATGCTGAATTGTGGGATGTTGAAGGTAATCGTTATATTGATTTTGCCGGCGGGATTGCTGTTCTTAATACTGGCCATCGACACCCAAAAGTAATCCAGCGTGTTCAGGAGCAGATGGAGCGTTATACGCATACAGCGTATCAAGTTATCCCATATGAACCATATGTGGCTCTTGCAGAACGCCTCAATGACCTTGCGCCAGGGTCAACGCCTAAGAAAACAGTGTTTCTGACAACAGGTGCAGAAGCTGTTGAAAATGCCATTAAGGTTGCGCGTGCTCATACGGGCCGGTCAGGTGTGATTGCGTTTTCCGGTGGTTTCCATGGGCGCACTCATTACACAATGGGGCTCACAGGAAAGGTTGCGCCTTATAAGGTTGGCTTTGGACCGTTTCCTGCTGAAATCTTTCATGCTCCTTATCCAATGGTGAACCATGGTGTAAGCGAAGAAGATTCGCTCAAAGCAATTCATAAGCTTTTCAAAGCCGATATTGCTCCCGAAACTGTGGCTGCTATTATCATTGAGCCTGTTCAGGGAGAGGGTGGGTTTTACATCGCTTCGCCGTCTTTTATGCAAGCGTTAAGGGCTTTGTGCGATGAACATGGAATTTTGTTAATCGCAGATGAAATTCAAACAGGCTTTGCGCGCACGGGCCGTACATTTGCTGTCGAACATGCAGGTATTGAACCTGATATGATAACAATTGCCAAAAGCTTGTCGGGTGGTTTTCCGCTGTCCGGTGTGATTGGCAAAGCGCATATTATGGATGCGCCGCAACCAGGTGGCTTGGGCGGTACATTTGGCGGAAGCCCTATTGGCTGTGTTGCTGCACTCGCCGTGCTTGATGTTATTGAGGAAGAGAAACTCAATGAAAAGGCGGAACAACAGGGTGCAGAGATGGTTGAACGCATCAATCAATTTAAAGCCCGTACTGATATGCCTGCTATTGGCGATGTAAGACGTTTGGGTGCTATGGTTGCTTTTGAGTTAATGACAGGGCCTGATGATTCTGAACCTGATGCAGATATGACAAAGCTATTATGTACTAAGGCACTTGCTAATGGGCTCATTCTGCTTTCTTGTGGGGCATTCGGAAATACGGTTCGTATTTTGCTGCCATTGACTGCCTCTAAAGACCTTCTGGAAGAAGGATTGTCCCTTCTTGAAACGTCATTAATGCAGTGTGCGGAACGCTCTCAAGCGGCATGATGTTGCTGAAAGATTGAAAAGGGGTGCTGTAACACCCCTTTTTCATAGTAAATAGTATGAGTAAATTTCTTGAAAGGTTCTGCTGAATGAGACCATTTTCCATCGCAGGCATACAAATGTACGTATCGGCAACGGAAGAAAATGTTGCTGCTATGCAGCAGCGTGCCGAGCTAGCGTTAACGCGCTTTCCATGGGTGGATATGCTGGTTTTCAGTGAGTTGTCTCCTTTCGGGCCGCTGATTGGCCAACATCCAAAATCATTGGATGAGACAATCAAGCGCTTTCAGGAACTGGCAGCACGTCTCAAGGTTTGGCTGGTGCCGGGATCAATGTTTGAACACCGTGAAACAGGCGTGTTCAATACATCGGTTGTTATTGACCCTGCAGGTAACATCGTCGGGCGTTATGACAAGATGTTTCCTTTTATGCCATATGAAGTTGGCGTTACGGGCGGTGATAATTTTCTGGTTTTTGATGTACCTGAAATAGGGCGTTTTGGCCTCTCGATTTGTTACGATATTTGGTTTCCTGAAACTACGCGTACACTTAGTGCTATGGGTGCTGAAGTCCTTATTCATCCCGTGCTAACCGGTACTACGGACCGTGATGTTGAGTTGGCGATTGCGCGTTCAACAGCGGCCCAGTTCCAGTGTTATGTTGTAGATATCAATGGTATCGGGGCCGGCGGTATTGGGCGCTCTTGTATCGTTGGGCCGGGCGGCGACATGCTCTATGAAGCACGGGGTAATGAAGAAATTATTCCAATCGAAATTGATCTGGATGCTGTGCGTCGTCAACGTGCTCAGGGCCAAAATGGCTTAGGTCAGGTTTTAAAGAGCTTCAGAGACCGTAAAGTGGATTTCAATGTTTACGACAATGCGGCATTTGACCATTCGTATCATGACAGCTTGGGTGCATTAAACATGCCTCAACGCAATATTCATGTTCAGAAGAAAACGCCAGTAGTAGAGTAATTCATTATTATTGAACGGTTTAGCTTGGCTATTCGATAAAATATGGTGTTAGGATAAAAAGGGACTAATGAATAAACGAGGGGAAACGTGGATATGGCTTCATCGGGGAATGATAAAAAAGAACGAAAGCTAATCAATAAATACTACAATGCCTCCCAATTCCGAAATGACACTTGGAACAAATTAAAATCAACGGCCCAGCAATTAGTCAAAGCAACTGAAGCGGCTGATAAAACGAAGTTGCGCGAAAAAGCGCGGGCTCTTATGCAATACCTTGAGCCAGTAGAAACATATTGGGCTTTCCCTGGGCCTCGCATAATTCGCGCGCTTATAAAATGCGAAGAAACTGGCGATTTTGTTACCCTCTCACGTAAAGCAACGCGCATTGCAACAGCATTAATAAGCGACGAATATCGGCGTAAACATATCGACCTTGAATCTCTTGCTGATGAGGAGGTCAAAGAAAGTACCGCGGACGATCCTCTTGTACACAGCAGTTTTGACCGGGCGCGTTCACGACCATACTTTGAAGTGTTAATCGTTGATGCATTAAGTAAAGATAAAAGATGCAGTCAGCGTGCTACGCTTGTGTCGATGCGGCGAGATGAAGACCCATTCACATATTCACCGGTTTTTGTATCCAACTTTGATGATGCTCTTATAGCGGTATCACTCAATCATAATATTCAGTCCGTCATTATCAGGTTTGGTTTCGACCTATATTCAGACAATGATATGCCAATACTCAACAAATATGTTGACCACGTGCGTTCGGACGAAATTGAAGACGCCTACGAAAGCGATTATGGAAGAATTTTAGCAGATACAATTGCACATATTCGCCCTGAGCTTGATTTGTTTCTTGTTACCGACCAATCTGTGGAAGACATGGGCGGCTCAGTGGGTCAGACGTGTCGCCGCGTATTTTATGGCAGTGAAGATTTTTTTGAACTACATCTCAACATCCTGCGCGGTGTTGAAGAAAGATATCAAACGCCGTTTTTTACTGCGCTCAAGAATTATTCAGCCAAACCTACAGGGGTTTTTCACGCTCTTCCCATATCGCGTGGTAAGTCGATCATTAAATCTCACTGGATTCAGGATATGGGAGAGTTTTACGGCCTGAATATATTTCTTGCCGAAACATCTTCAACGTCTGGTGGTCTCGATTCCTTGTTGGAACCCAGTGGTCCAATAAAACGATCTCAAGATTTGGCCGCAAGAGCATTTGGCGCTAAATATACCTTCTTTGCAACCAATGGTACATCGACCTGTAATAAGATTGTTGTGCAAGCGTTAGTGAAAAGCGGCGACATTGTTCTTGTTGATAGGGATTGTCACAAATCACACCACTACGGGATGGTGTTATCTGGCGCCAGTGTTGTTTATCTGGATAGCTATCCGCTGAGTGAATATTCTATGTACGGTGCTGTACCGCTCAGGGAAATTAAAGAAAGATTGTTGTTACTCAAGAAGGAAGGCAAGCTTGACCGCGTTAAAATGTTGCTTCTTACCAACTGCACATTTGACGGTATTGTCTATAATGTACAGCGCGTTATGGAAGAATGTTTGGCGATCAAACCTGACCTCGTATTTTTGTGGGATGAAGCCTGGTTTGGTTTTGCAAGATTTGATCCTACGTACCGTCAGCGCACGGCAATGTACTCTGCAGGTAGTTTGCGCAGACGCTTTAAATCTGAAAAATACCGCAAGGAATATGCAGCACATCAGGATACCATAAAGGCTCTCGATGAAAATGATATTGGGAGTTTACTGGATATGCGTTTGTATCCTGATCCGGATAAAGCCCGTGTTCGAGTATATGCCACTCAATCGACGCATAAAACATTAACTGCACTGCGTCAGGGTTCCATGATCCACATCTATGATCAGGATTATAAATCAAAGGTGGAAGAACCATTCCACGAAGCCTTTATGACGCACACTTCGACCTCACCGAACTACCAGATTTTAGCATCACTGGATGTAGGGCGTAGACAGGTCGAACTTGAAGCATTTGAGTTTGTACAAAAGCAGGTCGAAATGGCTATGGTGTTGCGTCAAGCGATACGAACCCATCCGATGCTTTCTAAATATTTTCGTGTTTTGTCTGTTGGCAATATGGTGCCTGAGCAATACCGCCAAAGCGGTATTGAAAGCTACTATGAGCCCGAGCATGGCTGGAATGACATCTGGAGCGCTTGGGAAGGCGATGAATTTTGCCTTGATGCCACACGAGTTACGCTTTTTGTCGGCAAGACTGGTATGGATGGCAATACCTTCAAGACCAAGGTGTTGATGGATAAGTATGGTATTCAGGTGAACAAAACGTCCCGTAATTCTGTTTTGTTCATGACAAATATTGGCACAACACGCAGTTCAATTGCTTATCTCATTGAAGTTTTGGTCAAAATTGCAACAGAAATAGAAATGCGAATGGAAGACCTGAGTCCATCCGAAAAGAAAATTCATGATGCGAATGTGAAATCAATTGTGGAAGACTTACCACCTTTGCCAGACTTTTCCAGATTTCATGATGCATTTCGAGAAGATGTCACAGGCGCCGTGGCTGAAGGAGATTCGCGGTCAGCGTTTTTCTTGGCTTATGATGCTGATAATTGTGAGTACATCGGACTAAATGATAGTGCGCTTGACGACGGCTTCAAAGAAGGTCGCGAATTTGTGTCATCTTCTTTTGTCATACCGTATCCGCCAGGGTTTCCAATATTGGTGCCAGGTCAAGTTGTTACATCCGATATTATTCTGTTTTTGAGGAAATTGGATGTAGAGGAAATACATGGATATCGTCCAGAGCTGGGTCTGAGAATGTTTACACCTGAAGCTCTCGAGAAAGAAACAAGTAAGCGAAAGGGGAACTAGCTCATGAGTAAGACAGCCAAGGGGAAGACTGTTGCCATGCCTAAGCGGAAAAAAAAGACGATAAATACACTCGATACGATGTCAGATATTCGTCGTTTCTTTCACCGTAATGAGCAACCTATATTCTTCATCAGTGCAACAAATTTTAACTTGTTAGGTATTGATGAATGGTGCCGTAACTTCAAGTTCATTAGTTATATTGATTGCTTTGATGGACGGCATCCAAACGTGTTTGTGCCCACAGAAACTGAGCATCCCGAGTTTGAAAGTATTGAAGACATTAATGCATATCTGCTTGAGCATAAGGAGGTTGTAGACCTACTGAAGTCCAGTGGTCGTCGACCGAAAGTTGTTTTTCTTATGTTCGACAAGCGTGTCGAAAAGATATGTAAGGAACTAGGCGTAGATGTCTGGTTCCCAAAGGCATCTCTGCGCGAAAAGGTTGATCACAAAATTGAAACAGTGCGCATTGGTAATGCTGCTGGTGTGCCAAGTGTGCCAAATATCTTAAGCAAGGTTAAAAATTGGAAACACTTGTGCGAAGTTGCCAAAAGCTTGGGCAATGATCTTGTTCTTCAATCCGCATTTGGTGACAGTGGCCATACAACTTTCTTCATAAAAGATGAGGCAGATTTCAACCGGCATAAGCAGGAAATTGTTGGACAGGGCGAAATCAAAATAATGAAACGTATCCGCAATCGTGGTGCGGCTGTTGAGGCATGTGCGACCAAAAAAGGTACAGTGGTTGGCCCGCTTATGACAGAGCTTGTTGGGTTCAAGCAATTAACGCCGTACCGTGGTGGTTGGTGTGGTAACGAAATATTTCCTGATGCATTTGATGAAGCCACACGCCAGAAAACCAGAGAGTATACGCAACAGTTTGGTGACCAGCTTGTTAAGGAGGGTTATCGCGGATATTTTGAGATCGACTACCTCATCGATATTGATGACGGCGAAGTGTATCTAGGTGAGTGTAATCCAAGGATCACTGGCGCAAGCTCTATGACAAATCATGCCGCCTTTGCACATGCTGATGCGCCTCTATTCCTTTTCCACTTACTTGAGTTTTCAGGCGTGCCGTTCGAACTTGATGTAGATAAATTAAATGAGCGTTGGTCGAATGCTGATAACATTGATGATTGGTGCCAAATGGTGATTAAGCACACGGATGATACTGTAGACCTGCTTAGGGAAGCGCCGGAAACTGGTATTTGGCGTATGTCACCGGATGGGTCAGTTGAGTTTGATCGCTTTGATTATCACAGAAGGGCAGTTGCAAGCGACAGTGAGGCGTTTTTCCTGCGTATTCTTAAACCGGGCGACTATAGATACGAGGGCGCTGACTTGGGTATTTTGGTTACACGTGGACGTGCAATGGGCAAAGGTTTCCGATTGCGCAATCGTTCGAAACAATGGATCGATGGTATCAAGGCGCAGTTTAAAGCTGATCCGCTTCAAGCTACAGAAACAGTTGCTGTGAATGAACCGGCGTTTAAAATTATGTGATGCCCTGACGGCTGTTTTATATTAATACGACAGCCGTTAATGCGCACTATGTGGATATAATGGACGTAATCTTTGAAAAGGTCGTTGAGGCCCAGGCTGGCGATCTTTGGCAAAGCCATTTTTTGCGCTTATGGCCTGCTTACCGGAAATGGTTTCTGAGTGAAGGAATCGCTGCTCGTCAAACGTATTTGGCGGGATTGCGTGCTTTGAAAGCCCATATGCCGGAACTTCTGCCCACTTATGAACGTTTGTGTGAATTAGCTGGTGGCGGTGATCTTGCGGCGCGTTTTCTCAGTTTTTATCGGCCGCCTCTGTATTTGTCTGGCTGTTCGCAAGCTATTTGGCTCGGTGAATACCCGATGCTTGTACGCAATTATGATTATGCGCCAGAACTATCGGACGGCATAGTTCTTGATACGCGGTGGAATGGCAAACGTGTGATCGCCACATCTGATGGTATGTGGGGTGTTGTTGATGGCATGAATGATGCCGGTCTTGTTGTGTCTTTAACGTTTGGCGGGCGACGTGTCGTTGGCGATGGTTTCGGTATACCGTTAATTTTGCGGTATATTCTTGAATTCTGTGAAACCGTTAAAGAGGCAACCGATGTCCTCAAACGTGTGCCCTGTCATATGGCTTACAATATCACAATTGTCGATCAAACAGGTCAGTATGCAACCGTTTATTTGTCTCCGGACAAAGAAGTGATTGTGAAAGATACGCGTGTTGCGACGAACCATCAGGAACACGTGGAATGGCATGGACATGCCCTTGCAACGGCTACGGTTGAACGCGAGCGTTTCCTGCTCCAGCGCTTAACAGCTCACGATGAGCCCGCGGAAAAATTCATTAAAGCCTTTTTAAAGCCTCCTCTTTACTCAACAAATTTTTCAAAAGGCTTCGGCACTCTATATACCGCGGTTTATCTGCCTGTGCAGCGCCGTGCTGAAATCAGATGGCCCGGAGAAATTTGGCGGCATAGTTTTAAAAAGTCTAAGCCATCAAAAAGGCAAGTCCGGTATCCGGCGAGATGATGTTTTGCATGTATCGGATATTGAAGACACGCTTAATTTGAGCATGCTTCGTGATATCCTGTTTTATCATGCAGACGTAGAAGCGAGCGCTGAACGGCGTGAAATTGTTACGATGCCAAAATAACGTAGCGGCTAATCTTCCATATGTGTGCTTTGTTTACTTTCATAATGGCAAAGTTATGTGAGCTGAAGTAAGGTGTAACCTGAGCAGTATGTCTATAGATAATGCTGATGGATAGCGTTCTTATTTACGGAGAAGACAGTGAGAAATGTTCTTGTTTTTATTAAGTGTGAACTTGGCAAAACCTATGATGTGGCTGCTGAAATAGTGGAAACAGATCTATGTCCTACTGTCTATTCTGTATCGGGCGAATATGACTTGTTTGCACTCGTACGCTTTGATGATGATGCAGACATTGGCCGCGAAATTTGTGAAGGCTTGCAGAAGATACCAGGCGTTAAGGAAACGACTACTACAATCTGTTTTAATCCATTTACCCGCGACACTGGCCTCAAGAATAAATAGGTTAGCTATTCCAATAGTGATTTTACCAGTTCGCTGTTTCCATCAGCCAATGGTGCGATAACGTTGAAATGATGCTTTGCTGGCGCTTGAACATAATCTACAGATACATTCTTTTTGTACCATGATGTTTGCAAAAGTTTGCTTTGCCTCAGGAACTCGGGTCTCTCATCAGATCCCACCCAGCTTGTGAAATTAATTGCTTTTGCAGGTTCCAGTAACACAGGACTCTCGCTTGCAGCTTCAGCTTCGTCGATGCGGAGTGTTTTGTTCATGCTGGTGGCCATAAGCGGGTTGAGGTCGTAAAGACCGCTTATTCCAACAATATTTTTCACGCGGCTTACTGTGTTGCTGCGCAGCGGAGATGATATACACCCCATTCTGACTGCAAGGTGCCCGCCAGCTGAATGACCCGTGATATTGATTGGTCCTTTGACCATCTCGCTTGCCGTATTAATTGCAGCACCAATTTGTTTGGTGATACCTGCAATTCTGATGTTGGGGCACAAGTCGTATGAAGGCATGCAAACAGCCCATCCATTTTTAACAGAACCATTTGCGAGGTGTGACCAAGAGGATTTGTCAAAATCAAGCCAGTAGCCGCCATGTATAAACACAACAAGGCCTAATGGTTCTTCTTTGGGTAGAAAAAGGTCAAATTTTTCTCTTTCTCTATCACCGTATTCGACATTCAAATTAGATTTAGCTTGTTCACGGAAAGCTTGGGCAGCGCTGTTCCATTCACTCACGATGGTGTCAGAACCTTGAATATATTTGGCATTTGAATAGGCATCATCCCAATCAACAATATCGAACAGCATATGGTTTCTCTTCATTCCTGATCACATCGAATATCTATTGACGACACTAATGTATTCGTGTGCAAACTTAAATTAAGTTTACGGCTTAAATGGCTACATAGCCCTATTGATATAAGAGAATGCACCATGCCTAGTGAAATGACAAATGATGACGCAAAAGCAATGGATGCTGCTGACCCTTTGCGCTGTAAACGTGCTGAGTTCCATGTACCAGAAGGGGTTATATATCTGGATGGTAATTCACTAGGGTTATTACCTGTTTCCGTTAAGGACCGCGTTGCTGAAACCGTTGAAAATGAATGGGGGAATAGTCTGATCCGTGCGTGGAACAGCCACAGCTGGATGGATTTGCCAGAAAAGGTAGGCGCAAAAATTGCCAAGCTTATAGGCGCGGAAGAAGGTACAGTTGTTTCTGTCGACACAACGTCTCTCAATGTTGCCAAAGCTGTTTCAGCGGCGATGGCACTCAATCCTGAGCGCAAGGTGATCTTGACGGATAACGGCAATTTTCCAACGGACATCTATATGGCTCAAGGTATCGCTGACCTGGTAGATAAAGGACATGAGGTCAGGATTGTAAATCCGCAAGATGTCTATGAGGCATTGGATGAAACTATTGCTGTTATGATGATAACGCAGGTGGATTATAGAACTGGCCGTCGACATAATATGAAGCAACTTACGGAACGCGCGCACGCGGTGGGAGCAATCACCGTATGGGATTTGGCACATTCTGCAGGCGCTTTTGAAGTTGACCTTACAAGCTGCAATGTGGATTTGGCAGTGGGCTGTACATACAAATATTTCAATGGTGGTCCGGGTGCTCCGGCATTCATCTATGTCGCGCCGCGCCATCAGGATAATATCAAACCAATCTTGAGTGGCTGGATTGGTCACAAAGCACCATTTGCTTTCGAACTTGGATATCAGCCTGCTGAAGGTATAAAACGCATGAATGTTGGCACACCGCCTGTAATTGCGCTGTCTGCACTTGATGCCGCGCTTGATGTTTGGGTTGATGTTGACATGTCAGAAGTCCGAATGAAGTCGGTTGCTTTGTCCGAGCTATTTATTGCCGAAGTAGAGAGCCGTTGCACACAGTTTGGATTGACCTTAGCTAGCCCGCGTGATGCAGATAGCAGGGGCAGTCAAGTGTCGTTTCGTTGCCCGGATGGGTATGCCGTTATGCAGGCTCTTATTGCTGAGGGTATTATTGGCGACTTTCGTGCGCCAGATATCATTCGATTTGGCTTTACACCGCTATATCTCGGTTACGAAGATGTGCTGAACGCAACCAAAAAACTGGAAGAAATTCTTCGCAGCGAAGTTTGGCGTGAGCCTGCTTTTATGAAGCGAGAGAAAGTCACCTGAGATAAATTTCGACCTCAGCGTTAAGTGTTTTCCATCCAGAGTTATACTTGACGGCCTGTTTCGCTCCAATAAGGTTCTCTAAGTCGCTGCTTGAATATTTTGCCACTATCTTCTCTTGGTAATTTATCATGAATATCAAGTTTTCTTGGAATTTTGAAGCTTGCAATACGGCTAGACAGAAAGGTCTTAATGCTTTCCAGTGATACATTATTTCCTGGTACGCATTGAACAGCAGCCACGATCATTTCCCCAAATTCAGGATGCGGGGCTCCAAAAATTGCGCAATCCAGCACTTCCGGCATCTTAATTAACGCAGCTTCAATCTCGGCGGGGAAGATGTTTGCGCCGCCAGATATAATCATATCTTTTTTTCGGTCTGTTATGAAAAGGTAACCATCTTCATCCAGATATCCAATATCGCCGACAGTTGCGTGTTGTCCGTGACGTTGTCCTTTCAGGTCACCTTCTGTATTTGAATAGGTAAAGTCTGCAAACATCGGCAAGTAAACAAAGATAGAGCCGACTTCTCCAGCCGATAATTCATTGTTTTCGTCGTCAATGATTTTAATAGACCCGCCAGGTAGAACCTTTCCAACCGATTCAGGCTTTTCCATAGATTCTTCGGATGATACCAATGTCATGAAACCGATTTCGCTTGCGCCGTATGTCTCGTAGAAAATGGGGCCAAACCATTCAATCATTGCTTGCTTAACATCACGCGGCCACGCCGAACCCGTAGATAGACCGAAGCGTAAAGTTGATGTGTCATATTTTTCGCGAATGGGCTTGGGTAACTTCAGCAGTCGTACCATCATAGTAGGCACAATATAGCAGTGGGTGATACCGAAGCGCTCGACATCTGCGAGAAACGTTTCAGGGTCAAACTTAGGTGAAATATATAGCTCGGTATAGTTGGTTGCCATACATATGGTGCTGAGAGCGTTAGGTGCACTGTGATACAACGGCGCAGCAGTATAGAAACGTGCACCCGGAGATAATTTAACAAGAACTTCAGCCAATCCGGCATATGTTTCATAAGTGTCCGGCTTATTTTCTTCTAACGCGCGCCTAATCCCTTTGGGCCGCCCCGTGCTGCCTGATGTGTATGACATCATGCCGCGAAACCTTAGCGGTGCTGTCTCAACTGGATTTGTTGACGATATCAGTTCATTAAGGTCTGAATGATCAGAAGCTAACGTTGGATCAACTGTATATTCTTTGAGAATTTCTGATGGTGTTGGGACCGCCATTATAGGTATTTCGCAGGGCGCATGTGAGGTTAGCTTGGCGGTGAGGTCACTATGGCCCACCAATAACTTAGCACCTGAATCATTGACAATCTCCATGATCTCAGCGGGTGACGCGTGCCAGTTTAGCGTAACATAATAAGCGCCGACATGGCGGCAAGCTTCAATCATTTCAACATAAACTGTATCGTTGCGAAGTAGAACAGCGACAACGTCATCTTCGTTGATACCGTTGTTAATTAGAATGCTTGCTATTCGTCTTGCGCGATCATGGAACTGTTTTCTCTCTGTTTTACGTGAGCCAAGATATAGATCATTCGTCATTTGATTGCTCCGTACTGCGATTAGATTATGTGTGACCATAAGCAATAACTATAGCGATATTCACTGAGGTAAAGGACAGGAATATCTACGACAGATGTTCTATTAATATCTTGAAATCGAAATTAACGATAACTCTTCTCAAATAATTCAATTTCACCACTTACTTGCGGGCGCTTATCGTTTCAGCAGTTAACAGTAGGTGTATGTGCCGTTCCGCGATCTTTGTCACGTTTCTCATTTAGGGACAATGCGTTGTGGCAAGCAGCTCGGAACTCAACTCAAATTATAGGGAAAACTGCTATGTTCAGAAAAACGTTACCTTACTTTGCCGTGCTGGCGATGACTTTATCGCCGTTATCTTCAGCCACTGCTGAAGGGGCGCCTAAAGCAAACCAGTTTTGGTGGCCCGAGCAAGTTAATCTTCAATCACTTCGTCAAAATGCTACGCAATCAAACCCTATGGGTGACAATTTTAACTACGCGGAAGCATTTGAAAAAGTGGACCTGAAAGAGCTTAAAAAAGAAATCGAAGAAGTGATGACCACTTCGCAAGATTGGTGGCCGGCTGACTATGGTCATTATGGTCCGTTTTTCATCCGCATGGCATGGCACAGTGCGGGTACATACCGCGTGGGCGATGGGCGCGGCGGTGCCGCAGGCGGTCAGCAACGTTTTGAACCGCTGAACAGTTGGCCGGACAATTCAAATCTTGATAAGGCCCGCCGTTTGTTGTGGCCAATCAAGCAGAAGTATGGTCGTTCAGTCTCATGGGCTGATTTGATGGTGTTAACGGGCAATGTTGCAATGGAGTCAATGGGCTTTAAGACCTTTGGTTTTGCAGGCGGGCGCGAGGATGACTGGCAGCCTGAACTTGTTTACTGGGGACCGGAAGCACAGTTTCTTGGTGACAAGCGTTATACTGGGGACCGGAAACTTGAGCGACCACTTGCCGCCGTTCAAATGGGGTTGATTTATGTTAACCCTGAAGGACCTAATGGCAATCCTGACCCACTTGCTGCTGCAAGAGATATTCGTGAAACTTTTGGTCGTATGGCAATGAATGATGAAGAAACGGCTGCCTTGATTGCTGGTGGTCACACGTTTGGTAAAGCGCACGGTGCAGCAAGGCCTGAAGAGTGTGTCGGTGTTGAACCTGCGGCAGGCGGTGTTGAAGACCAAGGTCTAGGCTGGAAAAATAGTTGCGGCACTGGCAAAGGCGCTGACACAATCACGAGTGGGCTAGAAGGCGCTTGGACATCAAGCCCGGCAGAATGGACAACACAGTTTTTGGATAACCTGTTTGGTTTTGAGTGGGTTAAAACTAAAAGTCCAGCAGGTGCAACCCAATGGATTCCCAAGGAAGAGTTTGCATCTGAACTTGTTCCTGATGCACACGATCCATCGAAACGTCATGCACCAATCATGTTGACAACAGATTTGTCTCTGAAGTTTGATCCGGAATACCGTAAAATTGCAAAACGATTCCATGAAAACCCGGAAGAATTCGAGCGGGCCTTTGCACGTGCATGGTTTAAGTTAACGCACCGCGATATGGGCCCACGTGCGCGTTATCTAGGTGATATGGTGCCTGAGGAAGCGCTGGCATGGCAGGATCCAATACCTGCTGTTGATCATCCACTTGTTTCTGATGGAGATGTTCAAAGTTTAAAAGCACAAGTTTTAAATTCCGGTTTAACGGAGCCTGAATTGATCAGAACGGCTTGGGCTTCTGCATCTAGTTTCCGGGATTCTGACAAGCGTGGTGGTGCTAATGGTGCGCGCGTCCGTCTAGCACCGCAAAAAGATTGGAACGCAAACAGCCCGGCGGAATTGGATAAAGTGCTGAAGGTTCTAGAGGGAATTCAGCATGAATTTAACCGCTCGGCAAAGGGCGGAAAACGTATATCTCTTGCGGACTTGATCGTTCTTGGTGGTTCAGCGGCTGTTGAACAAGCAGCTGAGAAAGCAGGTCATGATGTAACTGTACCGTTTACGCCTGGCCGTATGGATGCATCAGCAGAACAAACAGATTCGAAATCGTTTGAAGTTCTAGAACCAAGTGCTGACGGTTTCCGCAACTATGCTGGCAGTGATCTGGAAAGACCACTAACAGACCTGCTTGTTGATAAGGCAGATTTGCTTTCTTTAGATGTAGCTGAAATGACAGTGCTGATTGGTGGTATGCGTGCATTAAATGCAAATGTTGATCAATCACAGCATGGTGTTTTAACCGAACGCCCGGGAACGCTTAGCAACGACTTCTTCATTAATTTGCTTGATTTGTCTACGCAGTGGACAGCATCTGGAACGTCTGAACATGTATACGAAGGACGTGATCGTACCACTGGTGATGTTAAGTGGACAGCAACAGAAGTTGATCTTGTGTTTGGTTCTAACTCTGAGTTGCGTGCAGTTGCAGAATACTATGCATTTGCAGACTCTCGCGAAGCATTCGTGCAAGATTTTGTTGCTGCATGGACGAAAGTGATGAACCTTGGTCGGTTCGATCTATAGTAATAGTTGATTTTCTGAGGGTAATAGGCAGTGCGTGACCTTCGCCTGTTACCCTCAGTTATTTATACGCATACTACGTGCGAAAGTCTTAAGTGCTAAATCCAAATATCAGCAAGCACGCGCTTGAAATTGTCGCCTAAAACCATCTGAATATGTGCATCCGTGTACCCGCGATCAATTAGTCCGTCAACGAGGTCAAAAGTTCGTTTTGGATGATTGAAATCGTCTGCATCAATTTTGCCGCGGAACTTATAGCTGGAACTATAGCTTCCTTTAAGGGCACTATATGCTGGTTCAGGAATGTCGTCATAGCCATCCAGGTCCATATCGGAACCAACACCCACGTGTTCAATGCCAACTAGCTTGGCAATATAATCGACATGATCAATGACTTGAGCAATACCGGTCGGTTCCTTATCGCTGACAAATTGCCGGACGCCAGTAATACCCATCACGCTTCCAGCCTTAGCCATGGCAATAATAGCGTCGTCAGGTTTGCAGCGTACATGCCCGCCAGCCAGCTTTCTGACGTTTGAATGTGTAATAAGAACTGGCTTTGCGGATACCTCGAAAGCATCTAGGGTTGTGCGGTCGCCGCAGTGAGACACATCAACTGCCATACCCACTTCATTCATGCGTTCAATGATGTTGACGCCGAAATCGCTAAGCCCGCCATCACTGCGATCTGTAGAACCTGTGCCAATTAGGTTACGGCTGTTGTAGGTAAGCTGACTGACCCGCTGACCTAAATGGTAATATTGGTTAACATCATCTAGTGTATGAAAATGATCAGCATTTTGTATGCCTACAATGTAACCAACACGCTCTCCCTTTTTCAGCATGTTCAGGTCTTCGATAGAGTCAATTCTGCGCAAATGGTCCGGATGTTCGTTTGCTAAAGCGTTTGTGCGTGCGATAAAGGTTGCGGCTTCGTTGGCACCAACACCAGCGGCGGGATGAAAAACATCAATACCACATGAAAGAATGCGCTTTAGCTGTGTGTTGGTGATTTCCAAGCCGTCACGTTGTTTTGGGTTCTCGCTAAATGCGGCTGTCATCCATGTGCCCAATGAATAAGGCAAAGATAACATGTCGAATACTTGCGTGCTGTTCACCAAATCAACTGCACGTGTACTGTATGTTTTTTCTTCATTCGCGAATACTTTGAATGCACCTGAGTTGATCATAGGAAACGCCAGTATAGTGGCTGTACCGTGCATGAATTTGCGCCGTGAAAGTTTCATTGTTGCCTCGTTTCATTCGATTTTAAGTGACAGCACATTATTCGTAAGGCAGCACAAAAGCTTATGTGCTGCCTTACTGTTTAGGTTAGGCAATTTGAACGCCAAAGAAGTTCCAATAGTAATAGAACCACAGCATGAAGAGGCCGCTCAATGCTACAAGTGTATAGTGAATGCGGCGGCCAAGACGCCAATATCCATCGCGCCACGATTGCACAGCAAACCACAACACACCCAAAGCAGTAATTGACGCGATATCAGGGAGCCAAAGTGCAACCTTGAGCGCGGTTGGTATGTTAAATACAATTGTGTTTTGATAGATAGTCAGGATGATTGCCAGAGAGATTACAAACAATAGATTAAGGCCACTTACCGCCATGGAAAGTTGAACTGCTGTGCGCTCGCCGTTTTGCATGGTTTTGTATTCCTTGCGGCGGTAAGCCCAACCGGTCCAAACTGTGATAAACATCAAGAATGAGATGAGCGGGAGTATTTTTGCAAATAACCCGTTTTCTGCAGTTGGGGCTCGACTAGCAGCTAAGAATGGAATGCCATCAAAGTATATATCCTGAATGGCGCCGCTCTCATTTTCACCAAAAGCCAACTTCATTCGACCGTCTACTTGGCGGAAAAGGTTTTCACCAATTTCAGTGAATTGTCTGGCTTGGCCCAAACCTGAAATCAGTAGTGTGTTATCTGATGTTGGCGTGACAGTTAAAGCACCTGCCAGAGCGCCTGCTTTTTCAATAGTAGACTGATTATGACGCCAGAATTTGTAATTGCCTGCGTACTTGCTGGCTCGTTCTGTAAAATCTGTTGGAGGCGTCAGTTTCTCTAGTGGATCTGGGTAATAACGATCATAGAAAATTTGCATAATTTCCCCGCGTGCTTTGCCGCCTCGTGCACCCATGTATGAAACATAAATGCCTAGCCTTTCTTCTACATCAAGCATCAGGTTTGAATGGAAAAGTGTAGTGTCGCCGCCGTGGCCGACAAGGCGGTGGCCATTGATAGAATTTTCATAAAACCCGTGTGCCATACTCGCTAAACGTTCATCGGGAGCAAAGAGCCGGCTGTGCATGAGCTTAACAGTTTCGGGCTGTAGAATTTGAGTACCGTTTAGTTGACCTTCATCGAGGAAGGCGAGCATGAATTTGGCCATGTCTGACGCTGATGATGACAAAGACCCTGCTGGACCAAAGTTAGCGATGATCTCAAATGGTTTTTCTTTGAAAACTCCTGTTTCACGTGTGTAACCCTCAGCCATAACATCTTGTAGATGATCAGGAAGTGGTTCAAAGAAGCTGGAGTGCGTCATTCCTAGTGGATCGAAGATATTCTGCTGAATATATTCATTGAAAGATAGTCCAGAAACATTAGAGATGATTAAACCTGCTAATGCGGTTGCGTAATTTGAGTATGATGAATAAGCACCGGGCTTGTTGATGCGTCGCGGTATATATTTAGCTAAAGCTTCATTAAGCGGGATAATCGCATCGGGACTATCCGCAATCAGATAGCCCAAGGCCCCTTCTTCGAACCCTGCAGTGTGTGTCAGGATATGCGTAAGCGTAATAGGTTCATCGTATGTGTCTGGAATCTGAAAGCTGGTGAGATAGCTATTTACGTTCGTATTTAGGTCTAGTTTACCAGACTCTACCAGCTGCATGACAGCTGTCCATGTAAACAGTTTGGAAATGGAACCTGGTCTGAACATTGTGTCGCCGGTGACAGGTGAATTTTGGCTTTGGTCTGCTATACCATATCCCTTAGAGAGTAGTATATTCCCGTCTTTAACGATTGATACTGAAACGGCAGGGATATCAAGCGCCTTCATCTGCGTATCAACTGCTGCATCCATAAAGGTCTCTAGATCCGCTAAGCTGGTGCGGGCAATTTGATCAATCGGCGGCCTCGGTTCTTCCTGTGTTGCGGCATTGACCGTAAACGTTAACAAAAAGGCCAAGAAACTGCCCATTATGAGTTTACTCATTTTATCCTCCTGTGTTTTTGCCCTGCATTTTTATCCCCACAATGCAGGTTCTGGTATTGAGACAACGCCGCCTTCAACGTATTCAAGTGCATTTTCAATATCGTGTTCGAAGTATAGAGGGCCGTCGATGTCTACAAATGTACAAAATTGTCCAATGACATAGGCTGGTGCCATCGAAAGTGATGAGCCGGTCATGTTGCCGACCATGAGTTGCTTGCCGTCAGCTTGTGCGCGTTTAACAATCTCAAGGCCTTCGGAAAGGCCCCCGCATTTGTCGAGCTTGATGTTGATGACATCATAACGTTTCGCAGCATTCCCATATTCGGAAAGATTGAGACAGCTTTCATCTGCACCTAAAGGAACAGGCGATCGAAATCCTTCCAGTTCCTCGTCACGGCCTCGTTTCAATGGTTGCTCAATCATTGCAATGCCGAATTCCTGAAGGGCTGGTGTGTAGCGTTTTAATTCATCAAATGACCAACCTTGGTTCACGTCAACCACCATGACAGCATCAGGCCTGGCTTCTCTTATGCCTTTCAATCGTGCGATTGGATCATCAGCGCTCAGCTTAATTTTCAGGTGCCGATATTTGGATAAAGAGAGGACAGATTGTGCCATTTTCGCGGGCGTGTCGATGCCTACTGTCGCAACTGTTATAAGCGGCTTTGGAGTTATCCGGAGTGTTTGCCATATGGGCTGTGCATTTTGTTTGGCCTGTAGATCCCAAAACGCACAATCCAGAGCATTGCGCGCACCACCTGCAGGCAACAACGCTTGAACTTTGTTCCTTGTTAATCCAGCTTCAATGTCGCTGCGCACTGCTTCCAGTTGTTCTATGATCGTGTCTTTTGTTTCATCCTTATAGTAAATGCCAATTGCTTCACCACGACCGCAAAAACCTTTATCTTCAAGTGTGACCCAAACCGCTTCTGTATTTTCGAACACATAGCCTGTAATGGCGAATGGTTTGGTAAGGGGGAATGATTTACATTCGATGGACATTTTCATCTTATGATTGCTCCATCATATTGTTTATAATTCTGCTTGTTCCATCAATCATGGGATCGAAACATGGAAACCCTGTACGCTTGGATAGCTCCTCGATATAGGTCTGCCTTTGTGTGTCAGGAATTGTTGAAGTGTTTACACTGATGCCAACGCACTTGATGTCAGGATTGACTTGGCTTCCGATTTGTATCGTACGTTCAATAACTTCTTCTATGCTTGGTAATTTAAACTCTGGCCAACCTTCGATGTGAGTGCGGCCAGCTTCTGTACAAACTACAAAAGCATCTGGTTGTGACCCAATTAACAAGCCCATGCTGACAGCGCTATACCCAGGATGAAAGATACTGCCTTGGCCTTCAATGATATCCCAGTGATCTTCTTTATTATTGGGCGATAGTAGTTCCGCTGCTCCGGATATAAAATCAGCCACGACACAATCAATTGGAATACCTTCACCGGCAATCATAATGCCTGTTTGCCCACTGGCACGGAACGTGGCGTTAATAGAGGTAGAGGCTGCTTTCAGCTCACGCTCAATTGCTAGGGCGGTATATTTCTTACCAAGCGCGCAATCAGTTCCAACTGTTAACAGTCTTTTTCCTGTGCGCTTGACGCCAGTACCTACAGGTAAGTTTGGTGGCGGCACACGTACATCTATGAGTTTTGAACCTGACGTATCTGCCGCTTGTTTGAGAAGAAGGTGATCATTCAGTTTCGAGTGAACGCCGGCAACGATGTCCATACCTTTATTAATCGCTTGTTCAAGTAGACTAATCCATTGATCAGGGATGGCGCCGCCAACGGAGGCTGTGCCAACAATGAGGGATTTAATCCCTGCGGTAACAGCTTGATCAAGTGTCATGTCCGGAATGCCGAGATCAATGGTGCCGCCCTCAAGCCTGATTTGACCTTTGCACAGTTCAGGGCGCCACTCCACTAGACCGGCACCTGTTTTCGCGTAAGTAAGCTCGGTCTCGTTGCCTAGGAAAATCAGGTATGGTGGCTTAATTTCAATTCTGTTCATTATCTACTTCGCTTTACTTATTCTGGTAACCGGGACCAAAGAAAACCTGCCCGGGTGTGCGTTTAGTATGAAAGCCAGCATCCAAAACAAGCTCACCGTTAACAATGACAAAGTCTATTCCTGTTGGTTTTGCTGTTGGGTTCGCCCAAGTGGCGGTGTCTTCGATCGTGTCTAAATCAAAAATAACTATGTCTGCGGCTAGACCTTCACGTATGACCCCGCGGTCGGTTAAACCCATGCGTGCTGCTGGCCAGCTTGTCAGCTTTCTTATTGCTTCTGGCAGACTTAAAACCTTCTGGTCTCTTACATAGTCAGCGATAATTTTGGGGAAGGTGCCATAGCTGCGTGGATGTGGCAGACCAATTGCGTCTATGTCACCTTCTTTAAGGGTAGATGCTGCATCACTGCCAATACTGGTAAATGGGCTTTTCAGCGCAAGCTGAACATCTTCTTCGCTTATCATGAAGTAGAGAGCGACTGGCCGATTGGGTTGTGCTTCCAGCATTATATCCCACGCTATATCAGCTGGGTCGCGGCCGAGTGTTTGGCTTATAGTTTCAAAGTTTTCACCGTGGAAGCCTGCGTATTCATCAAGGTATGAGTTGGCGAGTACAACATTCTTCCATCCGCCAGATGAATAAACAAGATTAGTCCAACCTTCCTGTGGTCCAGCGCTGATCTCTTTCTTGATCTGCTCACGCACCTTGGGATCATTGAGGCGTTTAACGGCTTCTTCTATGCCGTCTGCATAAACCCAGTTGGGTGCCGTTATTTCAAGGCCTGTTCCGCCTGCGATGTATGGATATAAATCGGCTGCAACATTAACACCTCTTGCTCGGGCCTCTGCTATTAAGTTTAAGGCGCGTGGCATGTCTTTACCCCAGTTTGGAAAGTAGGCGGCTTTTAGGTGGAATATTTCAACGCCCGCGCCGCTCTTTTCGCCAATTTCAATTGCTTCAGCTATCGAGGTTAGTAATTCTGCGCTTTCTCCGCGTATGTGGCTCGCGTAGATGCCGCCGTATTTGGCCACAACCTTCGCCATTTCGATCAGGTTTTCAGTTTTGTGGTATGCTGATGGTGGGTAAATCAACGCTGTCGTAATGCCCATGGCCCCTGAAAGCATAGCCTCTTCGATCAAGGCTTCCATCTCATCTAGTTGCGTTGTAGTGGGATCAATCGATGTATCGCCCATAACGGCTACACGTGCTTGCGTCGCACTATAGTATGTGCCGAAGTTGACCGAGATGCCTTTGTTTTGCAGTTCTTCAAAATATGCGCTGATATTTGCCGCATCAACGGGCGTCCCGCCTTCGCCGCCAATCAGAGTTGTTACGCCCATATTGATTTTATTGGACGCATAACCAACTTCTCGCAATGCTTGACCAGACTGGTCCATCATATCGATCCAGCCGGGCGAGACATAGCGGCCAGAGGCATCAATCTCGCGGTTTGCTGAATTGGTGATACGGCCAATTTTTACAATTTTTCCGTCGTCGATTGCTATATCAGCGGCGATCCATGGATTTCCTGCGCCGTCTAGGACGCGTCCGTTTCTGATGATTATGTCATAGGCCTCGCTTGTAGCGAATGAAGTGGATCCATATGCGATTGATAAACTTATGATAATGAATAGTACTTTTTGCAGCCGCATTACTGTTGTCCTCTCTTGCCAATAATCCAAAGCCCCTTTGTCAGCAGGGGAATGATGAGCACAGCGATAAATATAAGTGTTAAAAACCCGTACCCTTGGCCAATAAGTTCGATGATGCCGAAATTGGCTGCGGCAAAAATTGCAAAACAAAGAAATGCAATGGCTATCAAAGGCCTTGCTGCACGCTGCAAGGTTCGCCCTTGTTCCTTTAAGTTGCTGTCTAGCCGTTCATTGACAGCGTGAAGTAAGGCCGCGCCTGTTTCGATGAAAGTGCCAAAAACAACGATTTGGAAAACTAGCTCTAGCCAGGGCTTTTGCATCGCTGCCATTAAGTATGTGGCAGGGACGGGCTGATCGCCAATTGATGGATATTGTGCCATCATCGCTGTATAAAATAGAATAGCTGGCAGAATGGTAATTAAGCCAGCCATCAGCCCAGCACATACCGTTTGTTTACGAGTTTTATGGTGCGTTACAGCAAAGAGAATTGCTGGCAGTATCGCCAGATTATAGCCTGAATATAGAATTCCGCTTGTTATCCAGCCATCTCCAACATGTGTGCTGGTAAATGTATGCTGTATTTCCGGTCCGAATGTTGCAAACGCTAGTATAAAAAGAAGGCTATACACACCGTAAAGTAAAAAAGACCAGCCGGCCAACACGCGTTTGATTACACTTGATCCGGTGAATGTCAGAACACCTATTATACTCATCAATATGATGGTGCCGATGATTGGCGGTAATCCGAAAGCCTTCTCAGTTATTTCACCAGAGGCCGAACCTATTACTGACAAGATCAATAACAATAGGCATACGAAAGCTATTTCAAAAATTACCCAGCCACGCCCCAATAACGCACGGCAAAATTGCCGGTAATCATAAGTTTTGGTCGTACGTGCGAACTCAAATCCTGCCGCCGCGACGACACCAAACACTATCCCTGAAACGATTAAGCCGAGGATGCCACCAAGCGGGCCTTTGGAAAAGAAAAATTCAATTAACTCACGACCGGTGGCATATCCGCCGCCGATTACGACGGACTGAAGTATGAAGCCTGGCAATATATATAGCCGAAAGAATGCCATTTTTGCTGTTCCCATTGATGTTCATAGCTTTGGTCATTAACGATAACGTTGACCATAGCTGTGAATCATTTCATTAGAGAAGCATGTGCATGTAAATTTGTACAGCCTTAAATTAATATTAAGGCTGTTTTATTTTATTAATAAACATAATAAAACTTGATTCAGTCTGCGTTCTATATAGTGTTAACTGAGCAGTTAATCGAAAAGGCGATGATAATGCCCAGAGGCGATTCCATTATTAATGATGCAGATGAAGCATATAATATTATCCTCGATGCAATTGTGACGCAGCAGTTGGCGCCTAGTCAGAAAGTGTCAGAGAATATTTTGTCAGATACTTTTGGCATTAGCCGGACAATTGCACGAAACCTTATTGAGCGGCTTATAGCGAAGCATTTCCTTGTTTCAATTTCACCTCGCGTAACGCAAGTAACGCCGTTGACGCTGATGGAAATCAAGCAGAACTTTGCTTTGCGTAAAATGATTTTGCCAAGCGTCATAGCAATGGCGGCTCCGACTGCTGACTATGACAGCTTGCATGCAATTAATGATAAAATTCAAGATATGTTACCAGTTGAGGATGACCATTCTGCACTTGTTACTTTGAAGGCAAACAGGCAATTAAACCTGCAGCTGTGCAGTACGGCTGGTTACCCAATGATGTATGATTGGGTTAAGCAGCTAGAAGATATGACTATGCGTATCTATTGGCTTTACATAAAGATTCAGAAGAGTTTTCCGTATTCCAGTGAATATCAGCAAGCTACCTTTGAAGTTATGAAAAATGGCGGCAGCAGCAAGACGCAAAAAGCCATTCTCGATATGCTAACCCAAACTGAAGAGAGAATTCTTAATGCCATTTTTGCGCATGACCAATTTTATACGCAAGACCTGAAAATATAGAGGTATGACGAGGCTTTGCCGCTACGCGCATTGTTAGGTTCGATTTTGATAAAAGCGATAATTCCGTGAAAGGTGTAAACATGAGAAACCTTAGTTTGACATTGTTGATAGCAATTGTATCCACGTTTTATGTCAATGCGGATAACGCGCTGCCAGATGATTTTGATACAACCGTTTTGGCCGAAATGGAAAAGTGGCATGCACCGGGTTTAGGCCTTGCTGTGGTTAAGGATGGAAAGACGCTGCTTGCAAAAGGATATGGTATTAAATCGATTAAAACCAATGAGCTGGTCAATGCAGATACAGTTTTTCAGGCAGGTTCAACTACAAAAGCATTCGCATCAATGGCAGTTGCCATGCTGATTGATGATGGCGTTTTGTCTTGGGACGACCCTATCATCAAACATATTCCTGAATTTCAAATGAAAGACAAATACGTACAAAATAATCTTACTCTTCGAGACGCCTTCAGCCACAACAGTGGTGTTTCATTCCTGAGTAACGTCAACATGTTCTTGAGTAAGAACCTCGATAGTGCATGGGGTATGATGAGTGCTAACAATCAGCAGGCCAGTTTTCGTCGTGTATGGGATTATAATAACACCATATTTGCATTAAGTGGGCGTGTGGTTGAGCGAGTAACGGGCAAGCCGTTTCATCAATTTGTGCGAGAACGGATATTCAGACCTCTCGGCATGAATAACAGTCTTCTATTGGATGCTGAAGTTGCAACAGCCAAAAATCGGGCAGAAGCGCATCAGCGAATAAATGGTCAAGATTATCAAATCATATACCCTTATATAGAATACAGCCAAGCTGCCGGTATGTTGAACTCCACACCAAATGATATGGCGAAATGGATGACCTTTTTAACCGCTGGTGGCGTTTGGGAAGGTGAGCGATTAGTTTCGGAAGCGCATGTGCGAGAAATGATGTCACCGCAAATGTTGTTGAAGCCAGAAAGTATCTATCCTGCTGCGGCAAGTTATACTCACGACTATTATGCATATGGTCTTGCATGGTTTGTTCATGATTATGCAGGTGAAAAGGTTGCAATGCATACGGGCAGTATCAACGGTATGTCTGCGATCCTTGGGTTAATCCCGGACCATAACATTGGTGTTTATGTTTTTATTAACAGTGATCATATCGAGTATCGTCATGCATTGATGTATAAGGTTTTTGATCTTTTCCTTGGAAATGAAGGTAATGATTGGTCGAGCACGCTTTATGATGTTTACCACCCAGAAGCACAATCTGCCCCAACAGGCGGGAAAGTAACTGAACACCCTGATGTAAGCATCGATGCTCTTAAAGGAACATATGACTTGAAAGGTAGCTATCCTCTTATCATCCGTGATAATGGGGGTAAATTAGTGGCTCACCTTGGTGTTACGCGAACTGATTTAGTGCGTCAGGCTGACAACAGTTATTTGCTTGTCGACCCGGAAAACCCTGACCTTCCAAGTAATAATAATTTAGGCATTATTGTGAATGATGAGGGGCGCGTTTCCGCTCTTACCTTGAGTGGGCTTACATTCACCAGGCGTAACTGACCTCGTATATTCGCTTTATCAGGGTTTTGAATGGCACGCTTTTATTTGCAGTGATTTTTTATGAGGTTTTCTGCGATTAATCGACCACTCTCGAACGCATGCTCAACGCGTGCACCAAGGCACCAATCCCCACCCACAAATAAACTGTTATCGTTGTTGATCAGGAATGGTTCACCGAGCGGATTGAGCGTTTTTGCATAGCGCCAGCGATGAGCAGTTTTAATGATGGGGTCTTGGGTCTTTATGCTTATGATCCTAGAAAATGCGGCATAAACAGCTTCGACGGCTTCTTCAGGTTGTAATTCAAGGTTTTCAGCGCTCCATTCAGGCGTGGCGTGTACTGTCCAGCTATCTTGGACAAAATCACGACCTGGTTTGCTTGAATTTCGGCCAATCCAGCTAACAATATCGTTCCGGTCTCGCCAGTAATTCAAATCGGTATGCAATGGGCTGTTGAATACAAGCATTAAAGCCCAACACGGTGCTATCGTAACCGCATTAATCTGCTCAATCAGCTCTGATGCGGTCGTTCCGATAATTGCAGGAACTTGCGGTGCCGGAACAGTGCAAACGACGTAGTCGTAGCTGGCATACTGTATGTCGCCGTTACAAAGTGTCCATTTGTTGCCAACTTTCTCTAGGTGAGTGATGTGAGTAGAGGAGTGTAGTTTTCCTGGCGGGATACCAAATTTCAACGGACTGTTCATGGCGGGAGAACCAACGAACTTTTGCTCATTGTTACTCTTGACCCATGACGCGACTAATCCATCAGCAATCCATTCATTTAATGTGTTGGTAAATTCTTGCGATCTGCTGGTAAAAAACTGAGCGCCGTGATCAGCTGAAATGCCATTTCCCATACGCCTTGTGGCCATTCGTCCACCTGCACCGCGGCTTTTCTCGAAGATACTGACTTTCGCACCTGCCGCTTTCAGTGATCTCATACATGCAATGCCAGTCATGCCAGCACCGATAATCGCAACTTTCTTATTCATGAGAGACATTAGGGTCGCTTTCCTTGGATAGGTCTAAATACGATAATCAACCGCGGTTAGATTGAGGCCTGTATAGATATTATACTGAAAAATTTGATATTTAGCATTTACTGTTCCTCGTTTTGACTTTTGTCAAACGTTCACCGTATCATCCATATTACGTTGCTTCTGAAATGTCATTGAAGGGCAATGGGCGTGGAATATTTAATCTGGCAGTGTCAGGTGGCTATTGAAAGTAACGGCGGTATTTTACTGTCACTGTTTCTAGCTGGCTTGCTGGGCAGTGTGAACCACTGCGCGGGCATGTGCGGTCCTTTTGTTGTGGCACAACTAAACGAACCGCAGCGCCACAGTGGTGAGCAAAGCGGTGGTTCACCGTTTAAGCGTTTAAAGGGCGCAGCTTTACTGCCGTACCATTTGGGCCGTTTAACAACCTATGTATTGCTCGGCATTGCGGGCGCAAGTTTGTCCCAATACATTGTTGGGTCGCCTGTTCAGCGCGGCATAGCTTTTACTTTACTTTCCGTGGCTGGATTGCTTTTTTTATGCAGCGCTGTGCCTAGTATAAAAGCCATGTTTACTCCTTTCTTTACACAACACGGTAATGAAAAGGGGCAGTTAAATATTGTGCGCCTTTTAGGTGAATTTATTGGAAAAGTAGCCCGGCCATTTTTTATGAAAAAGAGTGCAGGGCATCAATATCTACTTGGCACTTTGTTAGGGTTTATTCCCTGTGCATTGGTGATTGCAGCTGTGATGGCGGTTGTGGCGACTGGTTCACCCCTTACAGCAGCGATTGGCATGACTATGTTTGGTATAGGCACGATACCAGCACTTGTTATGGTTGGTGCCGGTGCGCGCACAGCTATGGCATACTGGCCTCAGGGCATGCGACAGATTTCTACGGGAATAATGGCAATTAACGGCGTCGGCTTGATGGTTCTTGCTGGCGGTATGGTTACGTGAGGGAATGTGAATGAACACGCTCAATGAAAAACCAATTTATAATGATGAAATCGTAAAACTGTTTACGATTGCAACTGTCTTTTGGGGGATCGTCGGTTTTGCCGTAGGGTTGTTCATCGCGCTTCAAATGGCATTTCCTTCACTGAATATTGGTGAATACCTGACATTTGGGCGACTAAGGCCGTTGCATACTTCAGCGGTGATTTTCGCTTTTGGTGGCAATGCACTGTTTGCGACCAGTTATTTCTCTGTACAGCGTACATGCCGTGCGCGCTTGTGGGGCGATGGTTGGGCCAAATTTACTTTTTGGGGCTATCAATTTTTCATCGTGCTTGCGGCGATCGGATATGTAACAGGCATAACGCAAGCCAAAGAGTATGCAGAACCTGAATGGTATGCGGATCTTTGGTTAACCTTTGTCTGGGTTGCTTATCTCATTGTCTTTTTGATGACCCTAAAAGACCGCCGTGAACCTCATATCTATGTCGGCAACTGGTTCTTCCTTGCGTTTATCGTGACAGTTGCCGTGTTGCACCTAGCAAACAATGTCTCCATTCCTGTGTCATTCTTGGGCGCTAAAAGCTATCCTGCTTGGGGTGGTGTTCAGTCTGCTATGATACAGTGGTGGTATGGCCACAATGCAGTTGGGTTCTTCCTGACAGCCGGCTTCTTGGGCATAATGTATTATTTCGTACCGAAGCGCACAGGTAGACCGGTTTATAGTTACCGTTTATCTATTTTGCATTTCTGGTCCTTGATTTTCATTTACATATGGGCCGGTCCACACCACCTGCATTACACGGCCTTACCTGATTGGGCACAGACGCTAGGTGCAACATTCTCTATTATGTTGTGGATGCCTTCATGGGGCGGGATGATCAATGGCATGATGACCTTATCTGGTGCATGGCATAAACTGCGTGAAGATCCGGTCCTCAGGTTCATGATTATATCTTTGGCCTTTTATGGCATGAGCACGTTTGAAGGTCCATTGATGTCAATCAAAACGGTAAATGCTCTTAGCCATTATACTGACTGGACGATTGGACACGTGCATTCTGGTGCTTTGGGGTGGGTTGCCTTCATTAGCTTTGGTGCAATCTACCATCTGGTACCTGTGCTCTGGAAGCGTGACGGTTTGTATTCCATGAAGCTTGTGAACATGCATCTGTGGATCGCGACGCTTGGCATTGTTCTCTATATCACAGCCATGTGGGTTTCAGGGATTATGCAAGGCTTGATGTGGCGTTCATACGATTCAATGGGCTTCCTTGAGTATAGCTTTGTTGAAACTGTAATGGCGATGCACCCTTTCTATGTCATTCGCGCCCTTGGTGGCAGTTTGTTCCTGATTGGCGCACTTATCATGGCTTACAATCTTTATCGGACAGTGCGCGGTGATAAAGCACCTGAAGCCACTCAAGTTGGGGAGACAGCCCATGCTTAAACATCATGAAAAGCTCGAAAAAAACTCGATATTGCTGCTGGTTTGTACCGTAATTGTAATTTCTATTGGTGGTATCATTGAAATATTGCCTCTGTTTCGCATGGAAACAACCATTGAGCCAGTGAAAGGTATTCGGCCATACACACCTTTGGAGCTTGCCGGTTACAATGTTTATATCCGTGAAGGGTGTTACAACTGCCATAGTCAGCAAATCAGGCCACTGCGCGACGAAGTTGAGCGTTATGGACATTATTCTTTAGCTGCTGAAAGCATGTACGATCACCCATTTCAGTGGGGCTCAAAACGTACAGGGCCGGATCTGGCCCGTGTGGGCGGCAAATACTCTGACGAGTGGCACATTCAGCATATGATTGATCCGCGGGTTTTGGTTCCAGAAAGCATTATGCCTGCATACCCACATCTTATGACGCGCGTTGCTAATCTTGGGAATGCAGGTGATGATTTAAGCGCACTGAAAATGGTAGGCGTGCCCTATAGCGATGAGATGATCGGGAATGCATCACAAGATGGCTATGCCCAAGCGGAAGCTGAAAGCGATTTTCATGACGGCCTTTATGAGCGCTACGGCGACAAAGTAAATGCGCGTAATTTCGATGGCCAAAATGTCACGACAGAAATGGATGCGCTCATTGCGTATCTGCAAGTCTTGGGAACGATGGCAGAACTTAAGGATTATAAACCTGCTCCCGCTACTGGAGGAACAGAGTAATGATTGATTGGCTTACAAATAATGCTGGCATGTCGGGGCTGCTTTTTTTCTTCATCGTGTTTCTTTGTATCGCAGGATGGTCATATAGGCCTGGTGCAAAAGAGAATATGGAATCCCACAAATACATTCCTTTAGAAGGGGATGAACAATGAAAACTGAAAATAGACAAGTTGATGAAATTACTGGCACTGAAACAACTGGCCATGAATGGGATGGTATCACGGAGCTTGATACACCAATGCCCCGCTGGTGGCTGATTGTTTTCTACGTCACGATAATATGGTCTATCGGCTATTGGTTTTATTACCCAACCTGGCCAACTTTCTCCGGTGAAGGGGAGCGTGGCGGTACTGTTGGGTCGGCAGAGTGGACGCAGTATAAGCAGCTGGAAGACCAACAAGCTGAAATTATGGCTGTTCGCGCACAGTATCAACAGCAATTTGAAAGTGCGAGCTTCAGCGACGTACAGTCTGATGAGACACTATATGCCTATGCAATTGCTGGGGGTAAGTCGGCGTTCGGTGACAATTGTGCGACCTGTCACGGTACGGGTGGGGCTGGTGCCCCGGGGTATCCAAATCTGAATGATGATGATTGGTTATGGGGTGGCAGTGTTGATGATATTTATCAAACACTTCGGTATGGCATTCGTAGTAATCATCCGGAAACACGTTTTGCTGAGATGCCTGCTTTTGGTGAAATGTTATCTACTGATGAAGTGAGTTCAATTGCCGCATATCTTGTTGAGGAAGACGCAAGCAATGTATCTGTTGGCGCAACACTTTACGAAGAAAACTGTGCAGTGTGTCACGGCGATACAGGAATGGGTGGTCAAGACTTTGGCGCACCAAATCTGCGTGATGCCATTTGGTTTTACGGCGGCAGTAAAGCCGAGATCGAACTACAGATCAAAAAACCAAAACACGGTGTGATGCCTGCATGGGAAGATCGTCTCAGCGAAAGCACATTACGGCAGTTGACCATATATGTGCATTCTCTCGGTGGCGGGCAATAGAAAGCGCAAAATCTCATGGATGACGGCCAGCCTCCACTCAAATTATTTGAGAAAAAAGAACGCATTTTCCCCAAGCGTGTTTGGGGAAAATATCGTCAAATCAAATGGGTTGCGATGGTTGCTTTGCTTGGTATTTATTACCTGGCACCATTTCTTAGATGGGACCGCGGACTACATGCGCCTGATCAGGCGATACTGATAGATATGTCGTCCAGTCGGGCTTATTTCTTTTTCATAGAGATATGGCCTCAAGAAGTTTACTACCTTACCGGTATTCTCATCCTTGCAGCTATCGGGTTATTTTTAGCGACAAGTTTGTTTGGTCGTGTCTGGTGCGGGTATGCATGCCCGCAAACGGTATGGACAGACCTTTTCGTTTGGGTTGAACGCATTATACAGGGTGATCGCGCCAAACGCCTTAAGCTTTATAAATCCAAATGGTCGTTTGAAAAGCTTTGGAAACTAACGCTTACTCATTTTTTGTGGATAGTCATTGGCATGATGACGGGCGGTGCGTGGGTCTTTTATTTCAACGATGCACCAACGCTGCTGGAGCAGATCATCCATTTTGATGTGCCTTGGTCTGTGCTTGGGTGGATGGTCGCTTTAACAGGCTCAACATATGTGATGGCTGGCTTTGCGCGGGAGCAGGTTTGCACTTACATGTGCCCTTACGCACGCTTTCAGTCTGCCATGTTTGATAAAGACACGCTTATTATTGGATATGATACCGAGCGTGGTGAAGCGCGCGGTAAGCATAAAAAAGGTGAAAGTTGGGAAGGGCGAGGGCATTGTGTGGATTGCACTGCCTGCGTTCAAGTTTGCCCAATGGGTATTGATATCCGTGATGGCTTGCAAATGGAATGTATTGCCTGCGGTTTGTGCATCGATGCATGTAATGATGTGATGCATAAATTGGAGTTGCCGCCTGATCTCATTCGTTATGATACGACGCACATGCAGGCAACACGTAAGCAAGGTATTGAAACCAAGCTCTCGATATTTCGGCCACGTACATTCTATTATGCTGCTATCATCGCAATTGTTGGAGCAGGCATTTTATATGGATTGCTAACCAGAAGCGCGGCAGAGTTACATGTTTTGCATGACCGTAATCCATTGTTTGTTCAGTTGTCAGATGGTCGCATAAGAAATGGGTATGATATCAAGATACTGAATAAAACGTTGGAAGACCGTATATACAGCCTGACAATTGAGGGCATTGAAGGTGCCGAAATCAGAATGCAGGGTGCAGGTCAGCAAGATGCGACAGCGCTTCCTGTTTTTGCGGATAGTATTGGGCATTTTCGCGCGTTTGTTACTGCCTCAAAAGAACAACAGAAACGCAAAGAAGTTTATTTTAAACTGACGGATGAACAAGGTGAAATTGCTTTGACATATGAAAGTGTGTTCGTGAGCAGCAAGCCTTGAAGGATTGAATAATGGTGCAGCTTAATCAAGTGACACGCGATGAGAAAACGACGGGTATGCGCGATTCAGATAAGTGGATTCCGTGGTATTTTGTTGCTTTTTTTGTTGTGCTTGCCATCCTTGATGGGGTGTTTGTATATATCGCGAGCAGTACCCACACTGGTGTGGTAACCGAGAATGCCTATAATGAAGGATTGCGCTATAACCAAACAATAGCCGCAGCTGAAGCGCAAGACCGGCTCGGTTGGGGCGCCAATGTAAGTTATGAAAGCGATACGTTATCTGTTGCGCTTGTCGATGATAACGATACTGCTATTCAGGGCGCTGTAGTTGAAGCACTATTTGTTCGCCCAACGCAAGATGGTGGTGATTTTCGTATATCTGTCGCTGAACAATCGCCGGGAATTTATGAAAAACCAGTCTCTGTGCCAATGGGGCAATGGGATGTCAGGATTTATGTAACGTGGAAGCAAAAACAGTTTCAATCAGCGAAACGGATTGTTGTTCGGCCGAACTGACCTGTAAGCATTGCGGTGGAAACTGTGAAAGCGGTGACTATTGTTGCTCTGGTTGTGAGGCTGCCAGTAAAGCGATAGACGTTATGAGCATGACAACAAGCTTTTCATCTTTAGCTCAGCATCTTGAAAATGGTGAGTTCCAATTAGAGCTTGCTGTTGAAGGTATTCACTGTGCAGCATGCATACGCCTTATCGAAAATGCATTATCTGCTAATGATGAAGTGACATATGTTCGCGTGAATATGACAACAGAGCGCCTAAGCTTTCAGTGGCGCGGTGATGCAATTCAGGGTGATGTCCTCGCGGCGCAAGTAACCAAGCTGGGTTACAAATTGCACGCACCCAATGATGGGCGTGCAGATGAGCGTGTTGAAAATCATGAAAAGCTACTGCTTAAAGCCATTGCTGTCTCTGGGTTTGCCGCGGGTAATTTGATGCTTCTCTCGATTGGCCTTTGGTCTACATCAT
Source organism: Kordiimonas aquimaris (assembly GCF_025574485.1). Classification (GTDB taxonomy): domain Bacteria; phylum Pseudomonadota; class Alphaproteobacteria; order Sphingomonadales; family Kordiimonadaceae; genus Kordiimonas; species Kordiimonas aquimaris. The sequence goes on from NZ_JAOBPO010000004.1 coordinate 70,749, forward strand.
CGGAAACGATGGGCTTTGCAACACGGGAATTATTGCACTGGGTATCTGCGCTTATTGCATTGCCAACGATTGTTTACGCTGGCAGGCCATTCTTCCAATCAGCAATAGCTGTTTTGAAGCAAGGCAAAACTAATATGGACGTGCCCATTTCAATTGCGGTTATTTTAGCGTCATTGATGAGTATCTCGGAGGCCATGCGCCAAGGGGAGCATGTCTATTTCGATTCTGCCGTAATGCTTTTGTTTTTCTTGCTTATTGGCCGCTATCTCGACGCTCGCGCTAAAGGTAAAGCACGCGATTCAGCATCTCGGCTTTTGTCCAAACTAGCTGGTACCGCAGCAGTTTATATTGACGGTGTGTTAAAACGGATCCCTATAAAAGAGTTAACGGGAGGCATGACAGTGCTTGTTGCTGCTGGGGAAAGTATCCCTGCAGACGGCCACATTACCAAAGGCGAAACTGATATTGATCTGTCGCTTATTTCAGGTGAAACGTTACCTCAGCACGCAGCAATAGGAACACAAACATTAGCTGGTACACTGAATATTACTGCGCCGATAGAAGTACATGTTGAAAAAGCCAGCAATGAAAGCTTGCTGAGTAAAATTGTACGTATGATGGAGGTTGCAGAGCAAGGTGCGGCAAGATATGTCCGTCTTGCTGATAAGGCGGCCAGTTTATATACACCTGTTGTACACTTGTTTGGTGCGCTTACATTCATTGGCTGGCTTGCGCTGGGTGTTGAATGGCAGGTTGCACTTCTGAATGCAGTGACGGTTTTGATTATTACATGCCCTTGTGCTCTCGGGCTTGCTGTGCCTGTTGTGCAGGTTCTTGCAAGTGGCGAACTACTTAAAAATGGTATCTTACTAAGGTCAGGCGATGCGCTAGAAAGATTAGCCTGCGTTGATACAATTGTTTTTGATAAAACCGGCACGCTGACGGTTGGTAAGCCATTACTTGTTAGCGGTGAATATACCAGTGAACATAAACAGCTTGCTGCATCATTGGCATCTAATAGTCAGCATCCGTTATCGAAAGCAATTTATGCTTCCTGGGAAGGAACGGTCGAGAAACTGGATGTGCAAGAGTTGCCAGGTAAAGGATTACAGGCAAATGTGGACGGCAAGCTTGTCCGCCTTGGAAGTAAGGCCTGGTGCGGCGATAAGGAACATGAAAGTACTTCAGACAATATACTGGAATTATGGCTCTCTATAGATGATAAGCCGCAAGCCTGTTTTGAATTTTCTGATGCAATTCGTTCAGATGCGAAGAAAGTTCTAGCATCGCTTCATCAATTAGGAATTGAAACGCATTTACTATCTGGTGATAGAACAGAAATTGCTAATCAGGTTGCGTTGACGCTTAACATTCAGCATGTTTCGGCTGAAACATCTCCGATTGATAAATGTGCTTATATCGAAAAACTGAAAGAACATGGGCATAATGTGTTGATGGTTGGTGATGGGCTTAATGATGCGCCAGCACTTGCTGCTGCCCATGTTTCTATGTCGCCTTCATCAGCATTGGATATTACACAAAATACTGCCGATATTGTGTTTCAAGGAGAGCAACTTGAGCCGGTTTTCGGTACATTGCTTACGGCCAGACAATCGAATAAGTTAGTAAAACAAAACTTTGGCTTGGCAGTGGTTTATAATATTTTTGCGATTCCGTTGGCTGTGATGGGTTTTGTGACGCCTATGATTGCGGCTGTGGCTATGTCAGGTTCTTCGCTTGTTGTGATAGCTAATGCATTTCGGTTACGATTACAGAAAGCTCGTCCATGAGTGTTTTATTATATCTGATCCCGATTGCTTTAATGTTAGGTGTCCTTGGTTTGGGTGCCTTTCTCTGGGCTATGAAAAATGGCCAATATGATGATTTGGATGGTGCCGCTCACCGCATTTTGCTGGATGATGACGAAGACTAGCTAAAAATCATTAATATCTTGAAATAAAAGAAATAATTTGACAGTTGTCAAATCAACCTTATGCGATTTCCGGCATATTTCTCTCATGAATTATAGAGAGGAAAAAACATGTCTAAGAAATCTGTTCTAGCTTGTCTTTTATGTGCTGCAGCAATGCAGTTTACAGGTGTTGCGGTGTCAGCACAGGACGATAAAAGCCCTTGGCTCGTTCGTTTGCGCCTGATTGATGTTGCACCAGAAGAATCCAGCACAGTTTCGATTGGAGGACGCGCAACTGCCAGCAATAGTGTGGTGCCAGAACTTGATATCAGTTACTTTTGGACTGACCATTTTGCTACTGAGTTGATTTTAGCAACCAGCCCTCATGATATGGCAGCACTTGGTACTGCCATTGGTGATGTGGACCTTGGGGAAGTCTGGGTTTTGCCACCAACATTATTGGCGCAGTATCATTTTAACCCGGACGGTAAATGGCGACCATATATTGGGGCGGGTATCAACTATACGATCTTCCACAGTGAAGAATCTGGCGCAGTTAATGATATTTCGTATGACAATGGTTTTGGTTATGCGTTCCAGGCTGGAATGGATATTGGTTTGACTGATAAGTGGGCATTCAATCTGGATGTGAAGAAGCTGTTCCTGAATACTGATGTTAGTATTAATGGTGGCGGTGTAACTGCAGACGTTGATCTGGATCCATGGGTGTTTGGGGCAGGCTTTGCTTATCGCTTCTAGCCGTACTGAAAATTTAATATATTCCGAGGTGCAGGTGTTTTAGATCTGCACCTTTTTTATGCAACCTGTGAGTGCTGTTGAGAAGTTGGTCTAAGGTATGTGTCAAAGCATGATGCGGCCAATCTTGCGGCTTGCGCAGCGTTTGCGTTAACAGAAATATGTTGGTCATTTACCCTTGCAAGACCGTCCTCTTCTAAACCGCGAAGCCGGGATATTTCATTCGAAAAGCTATTAGCTGGCATGCTGTATAACTCTTCAATGGCCCTTAAGTTTACACCGCCAAAACACATAATTCTGGAGATTATATCGCGCCGAATTCTGTCGTCATCTGTTAGTAAAATGCCTTTTTTAACCGCGCTTGCTCCTGATTTAATGTCTTGTGAGTAGCTGCGTTGATCAGGTGTGTTTTGAGTATAACCTTGGCGAAAGGTACTTATCGCAGACGGACCAAACCCAATGAGGGTTTCTGCGTCGTCTGTTGTGTAGCCCTGAAAGTTCCGACTTAATTGATTTATTTTCCGAGCTTTTGTGAGCTTATCGGATGGTTTCGCAAAATGATCCAGCCCTATCGCTTTGTATCCATGAGATTGAAGAGCGCACCTTGCTGCGTCAAATTGCTGAAGGCGTTCATCGGCGTTTGGAAGGGTTGTTTCGTCAATCAGCCGCATATGTTTTTTCATCCAGGGCACGTGGGCATATCCAAATAAAGATACGCGGTCAGGGCTGATTGCGGCTGTCAGGTCCACTGTTTCCAGTATTGTTTCTTTGGTTTGATGAGGCAATCCATAAAGTAAGTCAAAGCTGATGGCAGTAATGCCGTAGCTTTTTAGTGTTTGTACAGTTTCATAAACACGATGAAACGGCTGCACTCGGTTTATCGCTTTCTGTACTGTTGTATTGAAATCCTGAACACCTAAGCTTGCACGATTAACACCTGCTTTGGCATAGGCGGCAATTTTGGCTTCTGTTGTTTCACGCGGGTCTAGTTCAATGGCAAATTCGGCTGTTTTTTCGACGTAAAAACATTGATGTAAATGATCAACCAGCTCTGCAAAGTCGCTTGGAGACAGGTAGCTTGGAGAGCCGCCACCAAAGTGTATGTGTGAAACACGACATCCTTCTTTCAGGCTTTTTGATACCAGACTTATTTCCTGTTTCAGGTCTATGAGAAATTCTTTGACTGGATTGTACTGGCGTGTTGCTTTGGTGTTGCATCCACAATACCAGCACAATTTTTTGCAAAACGGGATGTGGAAATATAGTGATACAGATTTACTGTTGTCGACTTGTTTGAGCCAGGAAAGTGCTTGATCATTCCCAACAGCACATGTGAAATTTGGTGTTGTTGGATAGCTGGTATAGCGCGGTGTTTGTTGATTGTGTTTTAATAGCGCGCAGTGAAGGTGCTCTTGCATAATATCTTCCCGTATTTCTCCTATTTTCTGATTAACCTCTCAATCATCAAGCGTATTTGACCTTGGTCAAATACGCCTGTTCCAGGATGTTTAATCTGTCTGAATTACGGAGAGTGTAATGGACGGTAACTACGACAGTTCATCAACAATGATGCTGCAAAATGGTTTGAGTGACTATATTGGCGTTTGTAATACTATTATGAGTGCCAACACAGAGCGGTTTCCGTTTGCTCATATATGGCAAGCTCTGGAAGAAGAACTGGCAGGACGATTAATTGAATACCGTGTTACTCAGGACCAAAATCTAGCTTGCTTGACCGCGATATTTATTGATCAGAAAATTAGAATTATCAATCGTCCACAATGCAACGCTGGTATGCGGATACCCAAAACATTCGATTGGTTGTATATTCAATCTGTTATAGATAAGCCTGCCCGTTACATCGCAAACCCAACGCTGATTGATTGGTGTCTGGACACAGATACTAACGTTATCCGTTTGCGTTGAGGTGGAGTCTCAGTGAAGGTCGTGGCAAGGAAATTCTTGAGAACAATTACTACACGAAAATGAGGCAAGTTCTGATACATCTGGTATGCCGACGGATGAACCTTTAACGGTAATTGATGTCTCTTTACGTAGTTTGTTGAGTGCCCGCGAAAATGTTTCACATTGCATGCCAAGACGAGCCGCGATTAACGATTTGTCATAAGGCAATTTAAATTCTGCAGAAGTAACATCGCTTGTTTTACACATGCGCAAAAGGAAACATCCAATGCGCTGGGATGTATTTTGTAAGCTCAATTTTTCTATGTCTTGGGTTTGTTGACGCCGCTGCCTTGAAACAGATGCGAGCATACCGAGAGCTACTGTATGATTTTTAGTAATGGCATTTTTTAGAATTGTGGCCGGTAACCTAAGTAGCGTAGTTTTTTCTACTACGGCGGCCCCAAGTGTATGTATGCCACCATCCAAGATAGCAGCTTCGCCAAAAATATGCCCGGATGTTAAGACATCCAGAACAGCTTCGCCACCGTCAACCGTTTCGCGGAACAGTTTAATCCAGCCAGAGACAACGAAGTAGAACCATTCTGATGGATCATCTTGCAAAAAAAGCATTTGCCCTTTTTCTGATTCCATTAACTGCGCTGCTGCTGAAAATTCCGCAAAAATTTCCTCAGGCATGTTGCTAAAGAGAGAATGTCGGGCTAATGCCGTAATGGCATCACTGCGTTTCGTATCACGGTGTTCACTGATATGTAGTAATTCAGCCATGGTATTCTCTTTTTCTGGCGGTATGTATTACAGGTCAATTAATGATAGCTACAATAGTAGAATGTTATTTTTAATTTTACCATGCGCCACCCTGTCGCATCCAAAAGAAGATGCACGTAAGCATTGAAGCTTAAAAAGTATATTTTGGCAACGGGTAGTCAGCTTAATACATAATAATATTATCTATGCTGATCGATCAAAATAGGATTGCCGTCTGGATCGGTTATCATGCAGTTGGCAGGGCCATTTGATTGGCCATCAATTTCATTTTCAACTGTAATGCCAGCCTGAAGCATGGCTTTTTGAATGTCACGGACATCTGTGAAAGGATTCACTTCGTTTGCATTATTATCCCACCCTGGATTGAAGGTGAGCATATTCTTGTCAAACATGCCTTGAAACAGGCCAATGACAACGCTTGGGCTTTTCATGATAAGCCAGCCTTGTTCTTCATCACCGTGAAATTTTTCAAACCCTAGTTTCTCATAAAAGTCCCTAGAGATTTCTATATTTTTTACAGTAAGGCTTAAGGAAAATGCGCCGAGAATCATGATGAAATCCTTTGTTTAACGGATGACTGTTTTAAGAAGAATGCTTCATTGGCACATGTGTTGTTATTCAATGAAGCTTTAGTCTGGTAGTACGCGGGGGTTGCGGAGAAGGGCAGCTGATATAAAAGCAATCAGCATGCCGACAGGGAATATTTCCAGAAATGTTATCGGTAATCGATAGTAAAACTTTGCATACATCACCTTCATTTCTTCCATGTCGGTAACATGTTGCTGCAACGCTGTTTCACTTACACCCGCTGCTTTGTATTGCGCTAAGGTGCTTTCTACATATTCATTAATGAAGGCGTGATCTGTAAACGCAAGATACACTTCCCATACGGCAACATACATGACACTGGCTAGCCCAGCGATTGCGAGCCCCATCCAAAGAGCAGTGGTAAACTGAATTACGCCGCCAAGTTCGTTGTCACGGTATCTTTTAATGCCAAAGAAAATCAATGATAGCGAAACGAGCATCGTAAGGTACCCGAAAGCTTCGGAAGAAAATATGCCTTCTTTGTTGGATGCGATCAGACCGATGAGCATCGTTGTTATAATGATTAAGCCTGCGATCGTGCCGTATACTAAAATTATCTTTCGCATGATTTGCACCCTTGTTGACCATGCAAATGTAACGAAACTTGATTGCTTTTCATATCACCCACATGGGTGATATTGGCGAATATATTGTGATTTAAGGAATAATTTTGAGAAATCGCGCCTGATTTATGGCTTCAACGCGACCATTAACTTCGAGTTTTTCAAACAAGTTGGCCGCGTGGGTTTTAACTGTATTAGGTGATACGGATAAATGCTTTGCAATTTCCTTGTTAGACTGTCCAACGGCCATTAACTCCAGCACTGCTTGTTCACGCCTGGTCAGGCCAATTGTTTTTACTGCGGCTTCATTGTGGGTAAAAGTTATGTCTTGTTGTTTGCCAGTCAGGCGTTTGCCTGCCCATACACCAAGTGCGGTAAAAATAATTGCTAGAAGAACGATATACATTTCGGTTGTTAAAACACGAGTGATATACTTGTATTCTATCCATTCCAGTATGAATACAGCCAAGCATAAAGTGCCTGCATAAAGTATAATTGTTCTTTTCATTTGTTGCTCTGTAAAATCTGACAGGCGTCGATTATTCTTATGCCAAAGTTAATGCACAATAGAAATTAGGCTTTTTTGATTGTATGTGCATTTCGCCTCTTAAATCATCAATCTTATCGCATGCAAAATGTATTTGTCTTGTTAAATGGTCAATTGGGCAATGCCATGCAAGAAAGCGTGTTCGCCGGTCACTTGCACTGTATGGATTTTCTCCATTTCTAGGGCTGATGCATATCGATGAATGAGGCTATCGTTACCGACTAATATAACTGTTTCGATATTTTCTAATGTATCAACCACTGCCTTGATTTCAGTTCCGATAAATATACCGGACAAATATGAAGCCATGCAGGTGCACTGAGGTTCATCCAATAATGTTCTTGCTCTGATTGAGAATAGCTTGTTGAGTAAACTGGCATCAGAACGGCTCGCTTTTATACCGGTAATAAAGCTCGAGTGATCGAAAGCTTCACCAGTTACCAAAGGCCCAATAGAACTGTTGGTGCGGGTTAGTGCAAATAATTCGCCAGTCATAAAGGTTGTGAGTGAGTGGATTTGATGGTTTTTAATTACACACCATTTGCTATGGGTGCCAGGCAAGCAAATTAAGGCATCTTTAATGTCTAAAACGCTTAATGCGCCAAAAGCCTGTATCTCTTCACCGCGCATGACGTCTGGTTCGTGAAATAGATTTTCACCGCGTACACCAGGCACTATATGTATAGTGGATGCATGATTTGGAACTGGTATCAAGGCATTTTTTAGGTCGATGATAGATGCTGGGCATGACAGATATTCAGTTTCGATCCAGCCATTACGGCTACCAATCATACCACTCATAATCACGGGTATTACACCATGTTGTTCTTGCCAAGGGCCACACATCTTGTTCAAGGTTTGATCGAAAGGCTTAGGGTTAGATTGGAGGATGCCGTCATTACTGCTTATGCGATCAATGACATTACCTGATCCATCAAGCAAAAAAGCGCGAAACGAGCTAGATCCCCAGTCTATTGCTATTAAAGAAGCTGCACCCATTAGACCCGACCGCCATCAACAATTAATGATTGGCCTGTAACCATAGCTGAGGCATTGGAAGCCAAAAACAGTGCAGCGTTTGAAACGTCGTCTTCGGTTATTGTTTTCTTCAGGCTTTGCTGGCTTAAGCATTCTTTTACCGTTTCGGGGGTTGCCCAAAGTTCCTTTTGGCGCTCAGTGAGTACCCATCCGGGTATGAGGGCATTAACTCTAATGTTGCTGGGACCAAGTTCTCGCGCGAGTGCTTTGGTCAGGCCAATGATACCTGCCTTGGCAGTCACATAGGATGCATATCCCGCCAAGCCTAATATTGCAGAATTTGACCCTAAATTAATGATGCTGCCACCGTTCTTTTGCATATCATTCAGGCAAGCTTGTGCCGTAAAAAAATGCGGGCGCAGGTTTGTGTCCATCGCGCTATCCCACGCGTCAGCCGTATAGTTCTCAACGCTATGTCGATCATCTCGTGCAGCGTTGTTAATCAGTATGTCAATCGGCCCAAATGCATCACGGGCTTGGTTAATAGCTGCTTGCAATGCATTGATGTTGCGAATGTCGCATTGAATATATAATGGCCGATGGCCTGTGTTGTTTTCAACTGTATCGCAAACCAACTCTGCAGGGTCAGTTGACAGAGAAACAAAAGCAACCTGTGCGCCTTGCTGTGCAAATGCAGACACAAAAGAGGCACCAATGCCAGAACCACCGCCGGTAATAAAAACTGTTTTTCCATTAAGGTCATTATAAATTGGATACGTCATATTACACATGCCTGTCTGGGGTGGTCGCACCGTTTGCGGGTATAATTTTGCTTTGTATTTAAATCATATATATCATAATTATAAATACAAATAAGGCTTATTCGGTGCTGGCTTTTCTGGCCTCTTGGCAGCATCTGCCATGGGAGAGGCACAGGTGGTCATTCAAACAAAATTAATAGAAGAACTACCGGTTTCGAATGAATTAGGCGAAGGAATTCAGTGGCGAGGTTCTGATCAGACTGTTTGGTGGACTGATATTCTAGGCTGCACACTTTATCGGTTAGAGTGGCCAACAAAAAAGCTGACATCATATGAAATGCCGGAACCTTTAGGTTCTTTTGCATTTACGGATAGTCATGAGGTTATTATTGCAGGTTTTGCTACTGGGTTTGCATTTTATGATCTTGAAAAACGAGCTTTGCAGTGGCTTCATCGGCTCAAGTTTTTGACCGGTGAGGGGCGCTTGAATGATGGCCGGGCTGATCGACAAGGTCGCTTTTGGTGTGGCTCGATGATGGCTAGACCTGATGTTGAAACGCATGCTTCTGGGCGACTTTTTAGCGTAGATAGTGAGCTAATACTAACATCACATTTGGAAGGTATTAATATTTCAAACGGCTTGTGTTGGAGCCCTGATGGCCAAATTATGTATTTCGCAGATTCTTTGCCAGGTAAGATTTATCAGTTTGATTTTAATACCGCAGATGGATCACTTGCTAACAAGCGGATATTTGCGGAAGCTCTCGAAGGTGGGTCACCAGACGGTGCAACAGTTGATGCGGCAGGCAATGTCTGGTCAGCGCATTGGGGCCTCGGGAAAGTGATTTGTTTCGATATAATGGGCGATATCGTTGCAGAAGTTTCCATACCCACTAGTCAGCCAAGTTGTGTAGCCTTTGGCGGTAAAAATCTGGATTTATTATTTGTAACGTCTGCGAAAGAAGGAATGTTAGAAAAGCAACTGGCTGATGAGCCTTCAGCAGGCAATGTGTTTGTATATGAAACTAGTGTAACCGGGCTCATTGAGCCACGGTATTGTACTAGCCAGCGTGTGAGATGAGGATAACGGGATGATAGTGTCAACGCAAAGCCTGACGCAGCAAATTGTCAATGAGTTAGGTCTTGAGATTGTGCGCGGAAAATATGGCGGCGAAAATGTGTTTCCTATCGAAGCCTCTTTATGTGAGCAATTTGGTGTTAGTCGTAGTGTGCTGCGTGAGGCTGTTAAGATGCTAACCTCCAAGGGGTTACTGCGGGCCCGCCCGCGCCAGGGTACGTGGGTGCAGCCCGAAGAGTCGTGGAATTTACTGGACCCAGACGTACTGCGCTGGTTACTTGAACGAAAGTTTTCCATTGATTTGCTAAGTGATTTTACAGAGATTCGCATGGCTATAGAACCTCAAGCCGCAGCCTTTGCGGCAATGCGAGCAACCGAGAAGGAGAAAAGCCAGATATTGGACGCACTGGAGCGTATGCAGGCAGCAGAATTGGGTGATGATGATCCTTTGTTGTCCGATATAGCTTTTCATGTGGCCATATTGGAAGCGAGTGGCAATAGGTTTTTTAGTCAGTTGAAAGACTTGGTTGATACAGCGCTGCGTATCAGTATTCGTTTAACAAATCAGTATAAAGGAGTTGCGTTGGCGAGTGTGGCTGATCATCGAAAAATATATGATGCCATTGCAGCAGGAGATGCGCCCAATGCACACCAGGCCAGCCTTTCTCTCATAAAAGAAGCCGATGAATTAATAAAATTGGCGCGTGAACGTATTAAGACTGCTGCAGACGAGGCGGCTAACTAATCGTAGCTTTTAAGCCAAAAACCAGAGTGGTAGCAGGATGCATGTGCGGCAATTGCAAACCTATCTTCATCAGTGCTTCACCTGTAAAGGTGTGCCCATCGAGGTAATCAAGCTGGCTGGTTGTTTTCTTGTCAAAATCAAGTGGCCAAAGCAGGTCCAGTTTATAGGTCCGTAGCGGCGCCAGCTTGGCAAAATAAAGAACTTCTGGTGTTGTAACATCGCGCGTTTTTGTCTGTGTGTATGAAAATAGTGCTTCATCACCATTCTCGGAAACAATGCCAAATGTGCTTGCATGATCTTCACTGTCTAAGCGTACTAGGTTTCCATGGTGTATAAGATGTCTGTGCTTTTTGTGAAATGTGATAGCTGCGGTCAATACTTTGGTTTCATCGTCTGTTAGCTCGTTTAAATCAAGCTCCATGCCCATGTGGCCGAACAGTGCTGTTGCAGCACGAAGGTCCGCAGGTAAAACGCGCCGCGTAATGTGACAATCTCTTGGGCCAACATGGGCACCCATAACATTGCTGGGAAAAAAGAATGAAAGGCCGCGCTGAATATTCAGGCGATCGAGTGCGTCGTTACTATCAGAAGTCCATAGGCGGTCTGTACGCGACAGAATGCCATAGTCGATGCGCGCGCCGCCAGAAGCGCAGCTTTCAATTTCTACATCCGGGTGTTTTAGACGCAGTTTATCCAGAAGCCCATATAGGGCGCGCACTTGCAAGCCTGTTACCGCGTATCCATTGCTGCCGGGGTGGTAAATATCACGGTTCATGTCCCACTTTAGGTATGAAGTATGATATTCTGTCAGTAGGCTATCCAGCCTTTCAAAAAGATAATCGCGTACTTCCTGTTTGGTGAGATCAAGCACTAATTGATTTCTGAACGGTATTTGTGGTGCAGTTTCCGCTTTCAATACCCAATCGGGGTGCTTGCGGTACAAGTCACTATCGGGGTTAACCATTTCAGGTTCGACCCACAGGCCAAATTCCATCCCGGCATTCAGAACATGGTTCACTAATGGGTGTAAGCCATCAGGGTATATGGCGGTATCAACGTACCAGTCTCCAAGTCCTGCCGTGTCATCTCGCCTTCCCTTGAACCAGCCATCGTCCAAGACAAACCGCTCGGCACCAATTGCTTTGGCCTTGTTTGCAAGCGTTATTAGGGTGTTTACATCATGATTGAAATAGACGGCTTCCCATGTGTTGTAATGAACCGGGCGTGGTCTCGCTTTAACTGTATCCCTTAGTATTTCACTGCGGACAAAGCGGTGGAAGTTTTGCGATAAACCAGAAAAACCAGCGGCAGAATATGAAGCATAAAGATTTGGCGACTGATACCGTTCTCCTTCTTGCAAGATAACTTCGGCTGCCAGTAGTTTCTCGCCCATTTGAACAAATGATCTGCCGTCAAACATACGTTCTGACACAGTACGGTGGTTGCCACTCCATCCCAAATGGAAGCCATAGGCATGGCCGTCCAACTCTGTCGTATATTTTGTGTGAGCCAGAAGACCCGGGAAATTGTCATGTGACGTGCGTCCGCGCACATTCTCCCGCACATATGCGCCTGTGAATTGATCAATCTTTTGAGTTTGAAATTCGTTTGCCCACCTACCGTGAAATCCAGTGATTTGATTAATGCGTGAGGGCAGTTGTATCGTAGCGGCGCAGCACCAATCAATAGTAAGAGGTGCGCTAATCCCATTAGTAACAGAGGTTGCAATGCTTAAGACATTACTATCGTGGTCGAGTATAATTTTATGTGCGAGTGACACGCTGGCGCTTTTGTCGGATGACAGGATTTCTATTGTATTTTTAGTGTGTTTGACAATTTCAGCACCGATGAAATGGCTATCCCAATTTCGCCCATTACGGTGCAGTTGAATGCCGTCAAGCCCTGTGAAGCCAGAGCCACGTGTCGGGCAGAGTGATATACTCGCTTCCTTTGAGGCAACACCGTGGCTTGTTTGGCGTGTTAACAGGGTGGCGGTCATGGCAATAGTTGAAGCGCTTAACTTTTCGCCCCAATACAAAACACAGGGACCATCTGCGGTCATGTTAAGAACAAAGTTTGTGTCCTTACTCTCAAGAACGATAAGGTTACCTTGGCTTATGGTCATATGAACGATCCTGTATCAAACAGTTGTCAATTTCGTATTATACTTTGTAAATTGAACCTTCAGTGGTTGTTATGTCTGCATAAGCTAATCTGACTGGTCCTATTGACGGGTGCAAGTGATCATACTAACTTCAGGGTGCTATATATTAGTCATATAAATAATATTTTTAGATGACAAAGAAAAGCACATACAAGAAAAGGGGGAGTGATGTTAGGGGTTTGTTACTATCCCGAACATTGGTCGCAAGACTTGTGGCACAGTGATGCCGTTGATATGAAATCGCTGGGTCTTGATTATGTCAGGATCGGTGAATTTTGCTGGTCTCGCATTGAATTGCATCGTGATCAATTCGATTTCCTGTGGCTGGATAAGGTAATTGATATCTTGTCCAGTGTTGGTTTGAAGATTGTCTTTGGCACACCGACAGCAACACCGCCCAAGTGGCTGATTGATGAATTCCCAGAGATTTTACCAATTGATCCTGTGTCAGGTAAGACACGCGGTTTTGGCTCAAGGCGACACTATGATTTCTCGAGTGAAGTATACCGGCGTGAAGCGGCACGGATTACTGAAGTTTTGGCAAAGCGCTATGGGTCTCATGATGCAATTGTAGGATGGCAAACTGACAATGAGTTGTGCTGTCATGATACAACATTAAGCGGATCTGAGAGTGCGAAACATGGTTTCCGGCAATGGTGTAAAAAACGTTATAGCGATATCAATAATTTGAATGCTGCGTGGGGTACCGTTTTTTGGTCGATGGAATATAACTCTTTCGATGAAATTGAATTACCAATCGGAACAGTTACAGAGGCTAACCCGGCACACCAACTTGCATACAGGCGGTATTCGTCTGACCAGGTTATCGCTTTCCATGATGAGATGGTGGCCATCATCCGGAGATTTGCACCGGGAAAATGGATTACCCATAACTTTATTCCAAAAGAAGATATGTCGGTGGACACATATGCTCTGGGTGCACCATTAGATTTCGCTTCTTATGATAATTACCCACTAGGCCGCACAGATATGGCTTTTGCTGATGCATCTGCCGAGAAAGCCAGCAAATACATGCGCACGGGTCATCCGGACCTGGCTAGTTTCTATCATGATACGACGCGTAGCTTTTCTGCGGGTGTTTTTTGGGTAATGGAGCAGCAACCGGGGCCTGTTAACTGGGCGCCACACAACCCGTATCCATTACCTGGGATGGTTCGGTTGTGGTCACTTGAAGCGTTTGCTCACGGCGCTGCATGCGTTAGCTACTTTCGTTGGAGGCAAGTGCCGTTTGCTCAAGAGCAAATGCATGCTGGATTGAAATTACCAAATAATGGCAAAGCGCAGGTTTGGCCAGAAATTGAAGCGGTACGCCGCGAAATTGATGCACTCAATATTACACAAGAGTCTAAACTTAAATCGCCTGTAGCATTTGTCACCGATGTGCAATCCCTCTGGGTTTCCGATATTGAGCGTCAAGGTGCTGGCTATGATTTCAAGGCAGTCGAGTTTGCATACTATAGCGCGTTCAGGCAATTGGGTGTCGATGTTGATTTCGTATCACCTGATGCAGATATCAAAGGGTATAAGCTGATAATAGTGCCGTGCCTGCCGGTGTGTAACAATACATTCGTTGAACGCTGCAAGGCTGCTAATCTGCCTATTGTTTTTGGGCCTCGATCAGGTAGTAAAACGACAGAGTTCAGTATACCGCATGATTTGGCACCTGGCCCCTTGCAAGATATCATTCCTGTTAAGGTTTCGTCTGTGGAAACGCTGCGACCGGATTGTCGGGAAAAGCTTCATTGGAATGATCAAACCTATGTCGCGCACAGTTGGTGCGAGCAATTGGATGTCGCGAAAGTTCAGGATGTCATTGCAACATATAAGGATGGTAATCCAGCGATTTTGCAGTCTGAAAATACGACATACATCGGAACGCTCACGTGTGATGCATTTTTGCGAGACTTTTTCCACTCATTATGTGCAGCGACAGATATTAAAACATACGATTTACCCAAGGACTTGAGGGTTTGTCATCGAGGCCAGCTTGCGTTTGCATTTAATTACGGTGACCAAGTTTGCCACGTACCTGCGCCGGAAAATGCTGTTTTTCAACTCGGGGAACGTTTGCTGTCACCCCAAGGTGTTGCGGTTTGGCGCCTGCCTGAAGCTAGCTAAATACGGAGGTACTTTATGTCACTTCAAACAATACAGGTTGCTGTGTTCTTTTTATTCACAGCAGCCATTGCGCTAGCCACATATTTGAAGTGTCGCGGTGCCAGAGCAGCTGTAGATTCAAATAAAGAGTATTTTCTTGCAGGCGGTGGCCTTTCATGGGTGTTTGTGGCGGGGTCTATAACACTTACCAACCTCAGTACAGACCAGCTTGTGGGTATGAACGGCAATCAGATGGCATTGCTTGCATGGTGGGAATTTGCAGCAGTATGCGGTCTGATTATTTTAGCTAAGGTTTTTTTGCCAGTTTATTACCGCAACAACTGCACGACTACGACTGAATTGTTAGAGAAGCGTTATAATAACAAGCATATACGCGCAACAATCTCCATAATGTTCTTGCTTGGTAACATCTTCATTTTTATTCCTACCATTCTGTATGGTGGGTCGCTGTTTATGCAGTCAATGTTCGGCGTCGATCTGCATATAATGGTTCTCTCTGTTGCCTTTGCTGTGGTCGGCGCATGTTATGCTGTCTTTGGTGGCCTGCGTGCGGTTGCGATCTCGGATACATACAGCGGCGTAATGTTGCTGGGTATGGGCGTTTTGGTTGTGGTTCTCGCTTTAATAGCCATTGATTTTGATTTTAGCGGCATACCGACAGAGCGCCTTACGTTAATTGGTGACAATAATAGCCCCATTCCGTGGCACACACTTTTGACCGGCATGATCTTCATTCAGATTTTTTATTGGAGTACCAACCAAACCATTACGCAGCGCGCTATGGCATCCCCAACGATAAAAGAAGCACAAAAAGGAGTTCTGGCCGCTGCGGCTATTCGTTTCGTTATTATTCCGCCAATGATCGTGTTGCCGGGCATTGTTTCATACAAGCTATACGGTGATGTTGGTGATGCTGCATATGGCCGGATCGTGGGCGACGTATTACCGGTTTGGTTATCTGGCGCTTTTGCTGCTGCTATCGCCGCAGCAGTTCTGACAACCTTCAACAGTATTTTGAACTCTTCAACAGCACTTTATGTGTGTGATATCCACGAAAAATATATTTCGGCAGAACCCAACGTTAAAGTTCTTAGCGCATGGGTTACTGGTGTGTTTGTAATTGTTGGTTTGGCTTTGGTGCCACTTTATGCACAAGCAGACAGTATTATTAATACGGTGCAGCAATTATATGGGCTGCTAAGCATGCCAATATTATCAACTTTTCTGGTAGGGTTGTTGTTCAACAATGTTGATGCGCGTGCCATGATATTTGCAGTTATCTCAGGCACAACTTTATATGCCATATTTTCGTTTGCGTGGTCGCCGTTCCACTACATACATTCGATGTTCCTGACATTGATTTTCTGTATGGTTGTGGCGCTGGCTGCGAACAAGTTTGTTTTTGGCCGTAAAGCAAGCTTCGTTGATAAACTGGCATAGTCTTAGCGACTGATAGAGATTAAGTTTGAGATTGCTGCTGGATATGCGCGGCAACTGTTTCACGCTCTTGCTCTGACATATGCAGGCCTAGTTTTGTTCTCCGCCATAAAATGTCTTCAGCGGTTTTCGCCCATTCTTCGTTTATAAGGTAATTTATTTCCTTGGCGTATAAGCCTGCGCCGAAGTGCTGTCCCATGTCGTTCAGCGATGATACGCCTATCATCATTTTCTCAAGGCGCGTGCCATAAGCGCAAGCCATGCGTATGCAAGTGGCCTGATCAAGCCAGGGGTAATCTTCTACAATTTTTTCAATATAGCTGTTGAGTGCTTTAGCTGGGTCTTGGCGCCCAGGAAGGTCTCCCCCTGGTAAAGCAGTATCAGCGGTCCAGGAGTCTTTTTCCAAATCAATATAAGGGCTTACTTTCTCGAGAGCTTCTTCGGCGAGGCAGCGGTATGTTGTCACTTTCCCGCCGTATATATTAAGCAGGGGCGCTTTGCTTTGTTCACCTATTAGGTCAAGTACATAATCGCGTGTTGCTTTGGAGGCATTTTTAGCACCGTCATCGTAAAGCGGTCTGACACCGGAATAAGTCCACACGACATCACTTGGAATTATCGTTTTCTTGAAATACTCAGACGCGATTTCACATAAATACTTTATTTCATCACTGTCAGCTTTAACGTTCCGTGGGTCAGCTTCAAAAGGTGTGTCCGTTGTGCCGATAAGTGTGTATTTTTTTTGATATGGGATTGCAAAAACTACCCGCCCGTCAGCATGCTGAAATGTCAAAGCCCGATTATCATCATGAAGCTTTGGAACAATGATGTGGCTGCCTTTGATCAAGCGTACGGTTGGGGTGTTTTTCTGGCCTATATTGCAAGCGTTGAGGGACTTATCGACCCAAGGGCCAGATGCGTTTATAAGCACTTTTGCGGTATAGTTCTTTATACTTCCATCAGGTGTTTTAACATCAATATTCCACAGGCCATTCTTTTGCACTGCGCCGAGGAATGTATGCCGCGTTAATATTTTTGCGCCCATTTCTGCTGCGCTTAACGCATTAAGAACAACAAGGCGAGCATCATCGACCCAACAATCGGAATATTCGAAGCCAATAGTCAGGTCGTCGCGCAAGCATGTGCCGATGTTATCTTTTAGAAGATTTAGGCGCTTTGTCGGAGGCAGCAACTTGCGACCACCGATATAGTCATAAAGAAAAAGGCCTAATCTCAAGATAAAAGCAGGTCTTAATCCTTTGTGATGAGGTAATATAAAACGAAGTGGTGTTATGAGATGTGGTGCAATTTTCCATAGCGTCTCGCGTTCCAGTAGCGATTCTCGCACGAGACGAAACTCATAGTTCTCAAGGTAACGCAATCCACCATGAATAAGTTTTGAGCTAGCAGATGATGTTGCGCCGCCAAGATCTGTTTGTTCGACTAATGCTACCTTTTGTCCACGACCTGCAGCATCTCTTGCAATGCCAGCGCCGTTGATGCCGCCACCTATAATGAAAATATCTGTGGTTTCGCTCATGAACTACCCAGTGTTAAAGGTGAATTGCGAACAATGATTGTTTCTTACGCTATTTATATAGCATTTCTATGATGTTTTTTTAATATCATTTATATGATAAATAGAAATACACACATGATTTACTGCGTTAGTTAGCGTGAGGGCGCGTACATGAGCCAGCAACAACAGTTGAGTGCCAAGATTATAGCGATCATTCGAGGCGTTAAAGCTACAGAAGTGATTGACGTTGCCCGTGTTCTTGTTGAAGCAGGCATTCACTCCATTGAAGTGCCATTAAATTCCCCTGATCCTTTTGTATCTATTCGGAAGCTCGCTGATGAATATGGTCGCGATATATTTATAGGTGCAGGTACAGTTTTGACCGTTTCTGATGTGGAGAAAGTGCATGCTGCTGGTGGGCGTTTGGTCGTGTCGCCGAATACAAACGTTGATGTTATCAGCAAAACTAAAGCGTTAGGCATGATCTCATTGCCGGGTTTCATGACTCCAACGGAGGCATTTGCGGCTATTCATGCTGGCGCAGATGGACTGAAGCTTTTCCCTGCTGGCCCTAACGGTGTTGAATTGCTCAGTGCTTTAAAGGCAGTTTTGCCAAGTCATATTCCGGTATACCCAGTAGGCGGTGTTGGACCGGGCAATATGAGTGCCTTTGTACAAGCTGGTGCTGCCGGTTTTGGTCTCGGTAGTAATTTGTATAAACCGGGCATGACCCTTCAGCAAGTATCTACTAATGCGCAGGATGCCATGGCTGCCTGTGCTAAAGCGTTTAAGTGAAAAATATCAATGAAAAAAAATAAAGATACGCTTCGTAGTCGCCAATGGTTTGATAATCCTGATGATCCGGGAATGACAGCACTTTATCTGGAGCGATATCTGAACTTTGGTTTTACCGCCGAGGAGTTGCAATCTGGCCGCCCTATAATCGGTATTGCGCAAACCGGTTCAGATTTGTCACCGTGTAACCGCCATCATATTATTTTGGCTGATCGTGTATCTGACGGTATTCGCGATGCTGGTGGCATTCCAATCGAGTTTCCTGTTCATCCCATACAAGAAACAGGTAGGCGGCCTACTGCGGCTCTTGATCGTAATCTTCAGTGTATATCATTAACTGAAGTATTGCATGGGTACCCCATTGACGGCGTTGTCTTAACCACGGGGTGCGATAAAACTACACCTGCGATGCTGATGGGTGCCGCGAGTGTCAATATGCCCTCTATTGCACTGTCTGTCGGGCCTATGTTGAACGGGAATTATCTTGGGCGCTGTGTAGGGGCTGGTACCATTATATGGGAAGCTCGGCGCAAATATGCACAAGGTGAAATTGATTATGCCGAATTTATGGATATGGCGGCGGGTTCTGCACCATCAGCTGGACACTGCAATACCATGGGTACCGCGTTAACGATGAACAGCTTGGTTGAGGCTCTTGGTATGATGTTGCCGGGAACAGCCTCTATTCCGGCACCTTACCGTGAACGTCAGCAAGCAGCATATAAAACCGGAAAACGCATCGTTGACATGGTCTGGGAAAACTTGAAGCCAACAGACATCATGACAAAAGCAGCCTTTGAGAATGCGATTAAGGTTACAGCCGCTATTGGTGGATCAACAAACGCGCCTATTCATATAAATGCGATCGCCGCTCATGCAGGTGTTGATGTGTCTATGGATGATTGGCGACGGGCGGGTGCGGATGTACCTCAGATTGTTAATTGCCAGCCGGTTGGTGAATATTTGTCTGAAGAATATCACCGTGCAGGCGGCGTACCAGCTGTTATGGCAGCTCTATTGACGGCGGGTATTATAGAAGGTGATGCACAGACCGTTAGTGGCAGTTGCGTGCGAAAGAACCTTGAAAATGTTAGCACACAAGATGAACGGGTGATCAGGCCAGTTACCAACCCTGTAGCCGAGCGTGCAGGCTTCATCGTTATGTCTGGTAATTTCTTTGATAGTGCGATTATGAAAGCTTCAGCAATAACAGACACATTCCGAGCGCGGTATTTGCAGAACCCTGACAAACCAGATGTTTTTGAAGCCAAAGTAGTGATTTTTGAAGGTCCTGAAGATTATCATCACCGTATAGACGATCCATCTCTTGGAATTGATGCCAATACAATTCTCGTAATGCGTGGTGTTGGGCCAAAGGGTTACCCTGGTTCAGCTGAGGTGGTGAATATGCAGCCGCCGAGCCAATTGATGAACCTGGGTATAACCGAGTTGCCGACAATGGGTGATGGTCGACAAAGTGGTACCTCTGGTGCGCCGTCTATATTGAATATGTCACCTGAATCTGCTTCAGGCGGTGGTCTTGCGTTGATACAAAATGGAGATGTTTTGCAGATCGATTTGCGCGCTTGTCGCATTGACCTGCTAGTGAGTGATGATGACTTGGCGCAACGCAAAGTCACAGCAGTCAGCGATATGCCAGCACCGCAAACATACTGGCAGGCACTTTATCAGCAAGAGGTTACAGAGCTGAGTGAAGGGGCTACTTTTAAAACGATGCCAAGCTTTTCTAATCTGGTTAGCAAAACGCCACGTAACTCTCATTAAACGGACCAGTTTTCCTGTTTTAAGCGCTGATCAGTTCTCGGTTACTGAGATGTGTTCGTGGAAGAATCCTGGCTTTTTAATCTTGTTGACACTTAATTCGTGTCATACCTCTTTGTTAAAAGAGTGATAGTTTTTATCTATATTTAAATATAATCATTGAAAGTTTTTATAAAATGATTATTTCGACTGCAGAGTATTAGTTACTCTTTTTTGCTAGCGCGGCTTTTGTTGTGTTAACGTGTCTGTAATTATAGAAAAAGGTTGGTTTCGTCTTATGAAAACCGCTAGTCACTTCCCGCATAAAGATGCTTTCAGGCATATATTCCGGAGCATCCTTTCACCAGAGACGCCCTATTATAGACTTGCTATATTGCTAAGTGCTTTCATAAGCTTGCTAACACTTGCTGTGCCAATTTCAATTCAGATGTTGATAGACCAGGTAGCAAACACGGCTCTGTTGCAGCCTGTCATCATACTATCGGTAACTTTGTTTTCTTTACTTGCGCTCGCAGGAATATTTTACGCAGCACGTGAGTATGTTTTGGAGTTGTTTGAGCGTCGCGTTTTCTCGCGTCTTGCATCTGAGATTGCGCTCAAGATTGTAAATTCACCAACGTCCTTTTTTGACCAGCGTCGGCGGGACGATCTTATTAATAGATATTTCGATATTATGACGGTCAAAAAGGCTTTGCCGTCCTTGTTGATTGGTTTGTTTTCTTTTCTTTTTCAGGCTCTTATCGGTTTTACCGTTACAAGTTTGTACCATCCGATCTTTTTATTGTTCAACGCTGTTCTAATCTCGCTACTTTATGCCGTCTGGAAGCTTTGGGGCTGGCGCGCAACAGAAAATGCGTTC
The DNA here is from genome assembly GCF_025574485.1 of Kordiimonas aquimaris. Lineage (GTDB taxonomy): Bacteria > Pseudomonadota > Alphaproteobacteria > Sphingomonadales > Kordiimonadaceae > Kordiimonas > Kordiimonas aquimaris. The sequence continues at coordinate 92,063 of NZ_JAOBPO010000004.1, forward strand.
CATATGAGTGAAGCCAAATACGACGCAGCTAGCTGGATTGAAGCGTTATCTCACAATGCGGATTTCTTTAAAGCCGGTCCTAATGGTGACGATGCTATTCGCAAAACTAATAATGTTATTCAGCATCATGTTGACATGATGAAAGAATACTTCCGGATTACTTTCAGGCAGCTCATTACCTTATTATTGTTATATGCAATTGCGAGCGCCGCACTGCTTGGCCTTGGTGGTTGGTTGGTTATTCTTGGTGAGCTATCGCTGGGGCAATTAGTGGCCGCCGAATTGATTTTGTCAGCCATCTTTAGCGGTTTTGCGCTGTTAGGCCACTATATGAAAGAATATTATAGCCTGTGCGCCGCAGCCGAAGAATTAAACCGTATTCGTGCCATTCCCTCGCGGTTGCCAGCACGTGCTGATATGACACCCGCTGGCGGCGGCAAGGTTAATATCAGAAGCGCGAGAATTATTGATTCTGGATATGATGTAACAATTAGCTTTGCTATGGATGCTGGTGCGTCCGTTCGTATTGCTGATTGTTCTCCGTTTCAGCGGCGTGCTTTAGCAAGAGTACTAAAGGGCCATATAACAGTTGCGTCTGGGCAGGTGGAAATCGACGGGGTTGATGTTCAAGATTGGCACCATCAAACGTTGAATGGTGAGGTACGTGTTCTTGATCGACCAACCTTGCCACAGATGGAGTTACTTTCTTATGTACAGCACGGTCATCCTGAAATTGACCGAGCACAGATACATGCGGCCATTGAGGCTGTCGGCCTTGGTGATCGTGTAAACTCTCTGCCACAGGGTATTGATACCATTATTGCACCAAGTGGCTGGCCTCTTGCCATTGAGGAAGCATTAAGACTTAAGCTTGCGGCAGCAATAGTTGATGCACCGCGCCTATTGTTGCTGACTGATGTATATGATTTGGTCGCTCCGGAATATATCAACGCTGCGGTTAAAGCATTGCGACAAAAACGTCAGATCAGTGTTGTTATTATCAGAAAGCTAGATGACCTCGATGAGTTTTCAACACAAGAATTGTTGGCTAATGAGCAATTGCATGAAGCTGGTTCAAATGAGGTGCAGTCATGAAAAGCTATTCGTTCGAAGATAAGTATGACGAACGCCAACTGCACATGTTGTCGGTGCTGAAAAAGCATCGAATACCATCAGCAATGCGGGTTTTTGCTATTATCAGTAGTTTGATTGCTGTGTGTATCGTGTTGTTCATCACGTTTGTGCCTTGGGTTCAAACCATTCAAGGGGCAGGAAAGATTGTCGCGTTGGATCCTTCTGACCGCGAGCAAGCGATTAGTGCGCTTGTTCCTGGTCGTATCGCGAAGTGGTACGTTAGAGAAGGTAGCCGTGTGCAAGCAAGAGATCCGATTGCACTGATTGTTGATAACGACCCGCGGTTGGTTGAACGTCTCAACACGCAATTGAGCCTGGCACGTGAGCGGCTTGCAAGCGCGCAAACAGCACTGCGAACAGCGCAGTTGGATGCGACACGTAAAGAAAAATTACTTGCAGATGGTTTGGTTTCTCGGTTGGAGATGGAGCAAGCACAAATAGCGCTCGCAAATTTTGAAGTGCGTGCTCAAGGTGCAGCTGATGACCTGAACCGCGCTGAACTGGCCTTGTCGCGTGAAGGCAGCCAGGAGTTGCTAGCGCCGCGTGCAGGTGTGATTACAAGAGTAATGTCTGGCGGCACATCTACCTTTGTGAAGGCTGGTGATAGGTTGGCGCAGTTCGTTCCAGATAATATCGAGAGCGCTGTTGAAATATACGTAGACGGACGTGATGCGAGCCTAGTGTCTATTGGTAAGCCCGCGCGCCTTCAATTTGAGGGATGGCCCGTTGTGCAATTTAGTGGATGGCCATCTGTAGCTGTTGGAACCTTTTCTGGTGAAGTGTCCTATGTTGACCCTATTGCAGCGCCCAACGGTTTGTTTCGTGTTGTTGTTAAGCGGTCAAGTGACGGACCTGCATGGCCACCGAATAATATTCTCCGCGTTGGCACAAATGTGCGTGGATGGGTATTGCTTGATGAGGTGTCTGTTGCTTACGAACTGTGGCGTCAGTTGAATAACTTCCCGCCCGAGTTTCCTGCTAATATAGCGCAGCCTGACTCTGGCACGAGTGGGGCGTACTAGCGATGAAATTTTCATTTAAGCTTCTAATTGGTTTAGCCACGATAATGGGTACGCCCCTGACAGCAATTGGTCAGTCAAGCTCATTAGAAGACGAGCCGCTCTCATTAGTGCCTGTAGTTGAGGAAACATATCAGGCGCCAGCTGCCTCAAAAAAGCTGATGTTTTCTATGTTGCGGGCAAACGGAATTGGCACAACCTTAGAAGATGTTTTGCACTCAGTAGATGTTCACGCGCCTCAGATAATCCAGTTACAAAGTGATATTATTATTGCTGAAGCAAATGAACTTTCAGCATCTAGTGGTTTTGATCCGGTCATTGCTGCCAGATACAGTGGCCGTTTAACTGGTTTTTACGGTGGTCAGGTTGGAGACGTTGAAGTACAGCAACGTTTATCTGGTCTCAACGCGGAAGTTTATGGTGGCTACAGCATATCACAAGGTCGATTGCCTGTTTATGAGGACCAGTATCTTACAAATAATGACGGTGAATTCAGAGCAGGGGCCAGTATCGAACTGCTCCGCGGCCGAACAATTGACCCTGTAAGGCTACGATTAAGCAATGCGCGTTTAAAAGTAAATGAGGTAGTCCAGTCTGCTCAGTCAGAGACGATTAATATTAAATCAGATGCGGCTACAGCGTTTGTAAACTGGCTGTATGCAGAGCAAATTAGAGATGTTTATTTCGAGCTTTTCAGAATTGCAGAGATGCGTGTCGAAGATATTGAGAAATCAATTGCTGCGGGACAACTCGCTGAAATAACGCGAGATGAAAATCAGCAATTGTTGCTTACGCGTCAAAGTCAGCTTTTGAAAGCTGAACAAATCGTATTAGAGCAAAAAGCGCGTTTGGGCTTTTTCCTGCGCGATGATGATGGGGCAACTAAAATGCCAGTTGTTGGCGCAAATTCCATGGTGCCTCAGAACGACCCATACCACAGTGTTCCTGTAGCTGAGCTTGTGCAACGCATTCATGAAAGCCGGCCTGATATTGTAGCGCTGCAGTTGGATATGCAACAATTGCTTGCTGAGCAGCGATTAGCTGAAAATGATCAGCAACCGGACCTTACATTTAACTATGAAGTAAGGCGTGATTTTGGTCGAGGAGACGAAATCCGCGCGGGGACGGATCATAAGGTTGGTTTGGCGCTCCGGGTGCCATTGCAGTTTGCGCAAGCCCGTGGTCAAATTGCGGCGGCGCGTGCCAAGATAAAAGCTCTGAAAGCTGAAATTCGTATTAGAGAAGAACGTGCTGAACTTGCGCTTCATGCTAATCAGCAGGCGTTGACGATAACCGAGCAGCAACTTGTTATTGGTGCATCGGAAATTAAAGTGGCTGAAACATTACAGGTGGCTGAACAGTCGCGGTATTTGCAGGGAGCAAGTGACGTTTTTCGGCTTAATGCGCAAGAAACAGCGCTGGCAAACAGTAAGTTTCGTTTGCTGCAAGCGCAACGAGATCATGATACGTTATTGATTGAATATTATCGTATAACTGGGCAGTTTTGGTTCTAAGTTGGTGGTTTCTCATTATTTTCTTTAAATGCTAAAATATTATGACCTAATGCATAGTCTGCTTCGTATTTATTATTGTTCTTCGCTAATAAATACTTAGGTCAATATGAAAACCAAAGAAATCAGTGAAATTATCGACCTTGCTTGGGACGATCAGGCTTCTTTCGAAACGATCCTGAAACAGACAGGTATTACTGAAGCCGGTGTGATAAGAATCATGAGGCAAAACCTAAAACCAGCGAGTTTTCGTTTATGGCGCAAGCGAGTGAGTGGCCGAAAAACTAAACATGAAAAACTATTGAGGCCACTTAAGAGTATATAGGTTGATCTTATACGTATTTGTTCGAATGAACCAAACGGAATGCACCACGTAGAAAATAAAGTGGGTACTAATAAAGGTAATGGTGAGTACATTTAATGAGAAATTATCGACTTTTTTCAGTAATTTTACTGCTTATCACTGTTCATGTTTCCCCTGTTTTAGCATTAGAACCTACAATCATTGACCCAGAGCCAACATGCAGTGTTGCCGAAGGAGTAAATGAGTACGAAATTTTCCGTAAAGGAAAAGAAATCGGTACTCACCGTGTTTGTTTTGCAAAAATAAATGGCGAGTTTCACGTGATTGCTGAAACAAAAATGAAGGTGAAATTCCTGTTCATTACCGCGTATCGGTATTGGTATGTTTCAAAGGAAATATACCGTGACGGCGAACTAAAGAGCCTTAAAGCTTACATTGATGATAATGGCAAAAAATGGTCCACTGCGGCAGTGCGTAATGCTGGCGGATTCCATATCGAAACTGATGAGATTGAAAATCATATAACCCAGGAGCTTTTTACTACAAATCACTGGGATAAAAATGTGATTAATCATGAGCTTTTGTACAACACATTAACTGGTGAATTAAACGAGGTTTCGATCAATCCTTACATTGTTCCTGAAGGTGAGAACACCATTACACCCAGGAAACTCCAGTATGATGACGCTAACATATACAACGTGCGCGGTGAGCTGGACATTAATTCAATATACGGCACAGATGGCAATTGGCTTGGTATGTATTTTACTCATAAAGACGGAAGTCTTATTGAGTTCAGGTGTAAGGATTGCCGCAATACACCGCCATCAATATCATAGAAGTTTAAGCACTTAAGTAATACCTGAGATCGTTGGTCGGGTGTTACAAATGTGTTGTCTTATGCTTTGCGTTGCTTATGTGCCTCTGCGATCAGGCAAAATTCTTCAAATAGTAACTGAGCGCCTAATTGCGCGGTATTGCTTGTTGGGTCATACATAGGTGCAACCTCAACAACGTCGGCACCAATGACGTTCATGCCCATTAAGCCTCTTAAAAAATCAATGCCTTCGCGTGGTAGCAAGCCACCAACCTCCGGCGTTCCAGTGCCGGGTGCATAGGCCGGATCAAATCCGTCGACATCAATGGATACATACACTGGCATATCGCCGATTAGGTCACGGGTTTTGTCAATTAATGCAGGTACGCCCATTTTCATAAAGTCTTCAATATGAACAACCGTCATACCGGACTCGTATGAAAATTCCCAAATCACCTCACTTGCGCCGCGAATACCGATCTGAATTGTTTTTTCGGGGTCAAGTACACCGTCCAACACTGCCATGCGGAATGGACCACCGTGATGAAATTTCGAACCATCGAAAACGCCGCCTGTATCACAGTGTGCATCGATATGGATGAGTGCAACAGGTTCCTCAGCGCCTAATGCTTTGAGAATTGGGTAGGTGACCGAATGATCACCACCAACAGATAAGGGTATTATGCCTTTTGCTTTGATGTCTTTGTAGTAAGCCTCGATATCTTCCATGCTTTGATCAAGACTAAAGCGTGAGCGAAAGGGTACGTCGCCCACATCGGCAGCACGGCACATGGCTGATGGGATAACATCTGTTTGATGGTTATAAGGACCAATACGTTCTATATCACGCACAGCGCGTGGCCCTAAGCGGGCGCCTGGACGATTGGATACAGCGAGGTCCATTGGTATGCCAATTACAGCAACATCAAGGTTATCCATTGATTGTTGTTCAGGCAGGTCCATAAATGTGGAGATGCCGCTGTATGGTTTTGGTCGCGAGCCATCATGTTCATCGCCAGCAATCTGTTGGGCAATATCTTTGTATTTTTCGCTTTGATTATCGAAAACGCCTTTGCCATCATATTTTGCGCGCAAGCGATCGAGTTTGCTGCTGGTCATGATGCTGGTCTCCTGATTTTATGTATTAAAGCTTTCTCGCGTATAATGGCGTCAATATCATCACATAGCCGGTTGACGCAGGCAAATGTATTGTTGTCAGTACATGCTTATCAGGCTTCAACGAGAGGAATTTGATCAACAATCTCGAGGCCGAAGCTGTGAACGCCTGTGTAAACATATTCACTGCTTGCCAGAATACGCAATTTGCGTGCACCCAAATCCCGAATGATTTGTGAACCAATGCCGGTTTCGCGCCATGATTTGGTTGTACCGCCCTCAGAGGCTTTCTTGCGATGGTTTGCCACATCTTCTTTGGAAGGAAACACGCTTTGCGTGGCTTCATAATCCATCTGATTGCTAAGCATAACCAGAATGCCACACTCGGCTTCCATGATTGCCTGCATTGCCAGATCGAAACTATCTAATACTATGTCTGACTTGTACCCAATCAGATCAAGAATACCACGTAAACGGTGTACTCTTACCAATGTTGGTTTTTCCCTGTCTGGTGCACCTTTTACAAATGCCATATGCCGTGTGCCATCAATCGGCGAAATATATTGGACTGCGCGTAGTTTACCGTAACGCGTCTCTACGATGTCATCAGCGATGCGTTCGACAAGCTTGTCGCGTGCACGGCGGTATTCGATTAATTGGCCGATAGTGATAAATGGAATATTATGATCTTTGGAAAACTGAGCCAGTTCAGGCGTTTTCATCATAACGCCTTTATCATTCATCATTTCGCAAATTGCCGCGGCAGGCTTTATGCCTGACAATAATGATAGATCGACCGCAGCTTCGGTGTGACCCGCACGCATTAGTACACCACCAGGGCGTGCCATCAGCGGGAATATATGCCCAGGACGTAGAAAGTCCTCACCGGTCAGTGTTTCGTCTGCAAGTGCGCGAATTGTTGCTGCCCGGTCAGCTGCGGATACGCCAGTTGTGGTACCTGCTTTTGCATCAACTGTTACGGTAAACGCAGTGCCATGTGCATCGGTGTTTTTTTGCACCATTTGCTCTAATTCAAGCGCTTCGAGACGCTCTCCTTGCATAGGCACGCAAACAATACCTGTACTATGGCGCAGCAGGAATGCGATGTTTTCTTCAGTGGCAAATTCAGCGCCAATGATCAGATCGCCTTCGTTTTCGCGGTCTTCATTATCTGTTACAATAACAAAGCTACCCTTGGAAAACGCTTCTAACGCAGCATTGATGGATGCATATTCTACGTCTGTCGTTTTTGAAATATCTGTCATGGCTTACTCTTCCAGCGAATAATGCGATCTGATTATGCAGCCAGTATGGTTGGCGGCTATACTTGAAGCATGTGGTTCGATTTAGCGTTACGTCAAGCACAGTTGACGCTATGTTTTCGCATGCTTTAACCACGCAAATGAATAGCCCGCAAGGTTCTTTTGCTATGCTACCAATCATTGGATGCTGTCTTTATTTAACCGGCCACATCTGGATATCCTGGCAGACATCAATATCTTCGATATCTTTTCTATGCATCAGCCCTGTCATTGTATCTGTTTCAGTGACAACAGAGGCTGCGTTGGTATTGGCGCGTGTTAATGCTTTTTCAGGAGAAATCCCTGTGGCTAATTGCGCCGCAAGCGTGGATGCGAAAGCATCCCCAGCGCCTGCTGTGCCTTTCAGTTTCACTTTTCGAGGCGGTACATGATAGATGGTTTCACTGTTCATCAGATAGGCGCCGTCTGCGCCGTCTGTAACTGCAACATATGTAACGCCAGCACTTAAAATAGCATTTATTGTATCAACAAGGGATGCGGAAAGTGCGCCAACTTTTAACCCGGTTTTGAGAAGATTAGGTAAAGGTTTGTCACCGCTAGTAGCTGCGTGCGAGGTATGTTTGGTGATTTTATCGGCCAAATAAGGAAATAGCGCCAGTAGTTCCACTTTGTTGAGCGTAAGCAAGTTAACGTCGTTAATGACGCGCATGAAGTCTTCCGGCCGTGAGCTTAGCTGCCGAATACCTGGATTAGTGGCAATGAAAGAGCCTGCTAACCTTGCTTTTGATACAATTGAAGGGAAACAGTCTGCGCTGTCGTCTGAAAGTGGGGCAATATAAACAAGATCGCTGCCATTAAACGGTGCGTCGATAAGTATTTGCTCATTTAAACGCGTATTAGCCCCCCGATGTGTAAAGATTGCTGCATTATGGTCGTGTGCAGAAATCAATACCCCAATACCTGTATCATATCCGTCAATTGAGATTAATGTATTGGTGTTTACATTTTCTTCCAGCAAGCGCTCTTTGATCTTCTTGGCATTTAAGTCGCGCCCGGTAAGAGACAGTATGCGTGCAGAAACACCTTGCCGTGCCATTGAAACACTGACATTTGCAGCGCCACCACCAATGAATGTGCTGATTTTATCAGCTTCTATTTTACGGCCTTGCTCCAGCATCAAAAATGATGTTGTCGCGTTTTGCATGGTGACACGCTCGATTGCCTGGGATGCAATTGAAGTGATGATATCAATAGTTACACTGCCGAAAACAAGAGCGTTCAATGGTTTCACAGCTGTATTCCGATCTGGTTGGAGTGTTGCAATAAGCGAAAAGCTAGTTGCTTTTTAAGCGCTTTAAAAGCCATTCTGTTGCAAGGTAGTGCAAAGTGTACAACGCGAAAAGGGTAAGCAATGAAAAATACTGCCAATGGCCACAGCGCGGGCAAGCTTGTGTCAGATTCTGCAGTGCGGTCAGAAGCTGCACGTACAAGGATTAAGCCCTACATATATGAAACCCCTTTGTTACCTTCCCAGCAAAACTCTGCTGGCTGCAAAGGTGGTTTACATTTCAAGGCTGAAAATTTCCAGTTAACTGGCTCATTTAAAATTCGTGGCGCAACGTCAAAAATGACGTCCTTATCAGATAAGCAGCCTATCATTACTGCTTCGTCAGGTAACCACGGTATTGCTTGTGCCCGCGCAGCTACCGCTATTGGACAAGAGCTCACAATTGTGCTGCCGGAAACCGTTGCACGGGCAAAACTTGAAGCTATTCAGTCCATGGGCACAAACGTTGTGCTTTTTGGTGCAGAGTCAGGGCAGGCAGAGCTACATGCCCGAGCACTGGCGGAAGAAAAAGGCCATATCTATGTCTCGCCCTATAACGACAATGAAATTATTGCCGGGCAAGGTACCATTGGCCTTGAGCTGTTAGAGCAAGCCGATCATATCGATAATATCTTTATCTCCCTTGGCGGTGGTGGGCTCGTTAGTGGTATAGGTGCTGTTCTTAAGACGCACTCCCCTAAAACAAGAGTAATAGGGGTCGCTGCAGATCATTCTTGTGCTCTTGCTGCGTCAATCGCAGCTGGTAAAGTTGTTGAAACTGAACATAAACAAACCCTCGCTGATGGTGTGGCTGGCGGTGTTGACGAGGGCAGCCTGACATTGCCTCTGGCAATGTCTGTAATTGACCGTGTGGTTCATTGTTCGGAAGACCAGATTGCAAGTGCTGTAGGTGTGATGGCCAATTTAGAAAATCAACTTGTAGAAGGTGCGGCGGCTTTAGCATTAGCAGGTCTTACAGCTATACAGGAAGAATGTGAGGGTCAGGTAAATGTGGTGTTGCTATGTGGTGCAAATTACGACCATGATACAATATTGCCGCTGATAAACAAGAAATAAAAGTTAGAATGGGCATGGGAAAACGCATAATATTTGGTGACTTTTGTTTCGATAAAGAGAAGCTTGAGCTATGGCGAAACGGTGAAAGTGTGCCGCTTAAACTTCAACCTGCACGCTTGTTGTTGGTTCTGCTTGAAAATGCACCGAAGACAGTCTCCCGGCAGGATATACAAGACCGGATATGGGATAATGGTACAACGGTTGAGTTTGAGCATGGCCTGAACGCTTGTGTTAACCAACTACGTGCCGCACTTGGTGATACAGCCCGTGACCCCAAGTTCATTAAAACATTACCTAAACGCGGGTATCAATTTGTTGCTGATGTAACAATAGATGGCTCTAAGAAATCGGATGTATTTAATCATGGATACACGGCACTTGTTGCATGTGGGCTGCTGGTGATTGCTGGTTTATTTTATTGGATGCAGGATACACCGAAGCTTACGCGTATTTATGTTGCACCTGTGGTGATTGAGGGAGATGCACACCGCGAACTGGATAGTATCGTTCAATATGCTCTGCGGTTAGGGACTGTTGACCGGCTTGCAAGTGAAAACCTTGAGATTATACAAACATTAAATGGTGTCAGTTTATGGAAAGATCTCGACCCAAGCATGTCGCAGTTAAACATTGATTATAGCTTGTTTATCAGTGTTTCGCCCCAGCCTTCAGGGTCATATCAGTTAGACGCAAATGTGATCAATGCAAAAGCAGGCACCATATTTGATCATCAAATCTTTCGCGCCGATACGCTGGATGTGAAAAGCTTGTCTGATCTGTCTGATCAGATTGCACGGTGGTCTGCGAAGTTGTTTGGCTCTAATGCTACTCAGATGCCGCAGCCCTATGAAGAACATTTGCCTGCCTATTATGATGCGATGGTGCGTGCGCAGCGTGCATTTCAAATTGGTGACCCTGAAACACTTAAAGATAGTCTGAAGTGGTTTGATACGGCATTAAGCCTGAGTGCTAATTCTGTTGATGCCAAAGGAGGCAAGGCATTAACACTGGCATTGCTTGCTGGGCGGGAAGGGTTTCCTGTTGCTGATACATATACGCAAGCATTAACTTTGACGGAAGAGATCAGGATAGCAGCTGGCCCAACGGTGCATTCTGAATTAGTGCGTGGATTTATTTTCCTTTATCATGACTGGGATATTGAACGTTCGAAGCGTGCATTTGATATTGCGGTGGAATTAGCACCGGGTAACGCTGTTGTTCATTCCTGGCGTGCTGCCACATTAGCTGCTGCTGGTGATGCAACTGCTGCAGCAAGTGCAGCAGATATTGCGGTACAGCTTGACCCGCTATCTATGTCGATAACGTCAGATCGATGTTGGTATCTGGGTGCTGCAAAGCGAAATACAGAAGCTGTAACAGCGTGTAACTGGGTGCTGGAGTTATCGCCAGGGCATAATTGGGCGCAGATTGGTTTGGTTGCTGCGCTGGAAAGGTTAGGGCGACACGGCGAAGCTCTTGATATACTTATGTCTATTCTACCGAGTATGACCGAGCACAAAAAAGAAGCGGATACTGATAAATTAGACATTGATGCGTACACTGATAATAAAGCTGCTTACCGAGCTATTTTTTGTGAGATAGCAGAGAGATTGAAACCTCGTGTTGAAGCTGGCCAGTTTCCGTCTGCGCAAATGGCGGCATTTATGGCCCAATGCGGGCAATATGACCAGACTGCACATTTTCTAGAACAAGCAATGCGTGGTGGAGAGTCCGGTGTGCTTTTTTATCAGGTTGACCCAAGGTTTGATGAATTTAGGGAAGATCCAATATCAAAGAATGTCGATATGACGATCAAAAAACGAGGTATTCTTTGATTTTTGATTATTTGTTCAAGCATTAAATGTTTTTTTGAGGTTTTTTGAGAACGAATGACTTCGTTTATATAGTCATGTAAGTCAGCATTTCTGTGGATCTAATACACCACGGAAAGAACTCTTATGATCTCAAGTCAGGCAACCTCACGTATTACTGTTTTTAGTTTTATGCTTAGTCTAGTGCTTTGTACAAGTTTCAATGCTCAGACCTTGGCTGTTGTGCAATACCCTGAAAACCATAAGGATGTCTGTTATCAAACACAGGCTTGCTATAGCGTTCCTGTCGGTTCGAGCGATGTCAATTCTGATCGTCTAAAGCCTTATTCAGCAAAATGGACACAATTAGTAAGAGACGAGGGTCAATTCGTCAGCACGCCAGTGGTTTTTGAAGAAACATTATCACTGGATGAAGACGGCAATTGGTTGCATACGCAAACGGTGACAACAGGCGGCGTACTGAATGGTAGTGGTATACGTACCTTGGATAGGCAAACATTAGAAGTTCTAAGCTTAGAGTTGTTGTTCCAAAACCCGGCAGAAGGTCAGCCATCAAAAGTGTACTACGATCTTACTGAAACGGAGTTTGCGGCTGACGTAACATTTGCTGACGGGCGGAAGCAAAAAGGCCAAAGTCGCTTCAAAGCTATTCCAATGTTTGATGGTCAAATCGCGGGCGTAACAATTGCAGCACTACCATTAAAGCAGGGCTATTCAGCGACGCTACCGATGATTATTCCTAATTTAGGTGTTTACTGGATTGAGGTAACCGTTGTTAGCAGGCGGAAGATAGCTGCTGGGCAACGTAGTGATATTGATGTCTGGGAAGTGGAAGCTCATTGGTTGAATCTGACGGACGGCGATATATACCCTTCCGGTCGTGATGGGTCGGGCGGTGTGTATTATATTGCCGCAATTCCTGAGCCTGGCATGCCGCATGTAATTGAATATGCAAACGACACAAGTGTTATTTCTTGGGACGGTATTATTCGCTGATTCAAGCTGATGCCTCCAAGTTACGTTCCATTGATTTTCGTTCATAAATAAGGACTATTTCTATGAGATTAGAATTTTTCCATACTTTCAGAAATGCAGTATTCATGTCTTGGATTGTTGTTTGTGGGGTAGGTAACGTTGCATCGGCGCAAACGCGGCTTTCAATAGAAAACTTCGCCAACGCAGAAGAATGGCCAGTGTATTCTGCAGGTGAGATTAAGTTGAACAACGACAAGATCGGAAACTTTCGCGTTGCTTATGATGGCATTTTTCAGTCGCCTGAAGGGCCACTCAAACTTGCTACATATATTGATGTATCGGATGTAATGTACAAAGGCATTCCGGCACAATGGATGCAGTGGTCGTTTACGAGCGAAGAAGAAGGCGGAGATGGTGTACCCAATCTGGATTTGCTGATCATGGACAAGAAAACAGGTGGTTTACGGTTTCGCATGTTACCAGCAGGTCAAGGCAGTGACGAATGGGACCATTTATACAACTTTATCGGCGTTAGCTCGGAAGCGATGAAAAGAACGGTATTCCTGGAAGATGGTTCTGCACAAACAGAAAAGGTAAAAATTGATAATTCAGTCTTTGATTTTGGAGGATTGCCTTTTGTGCTGCCCTTTATGGATTTGAAGCCGGGTCAAGGTATGCGCCTCAATGCGTATCAGCAATCGGGTGCGGGTGGTATTCAATTTTTGGATGTTAAAGTTATTGGGCCTGCAGAAGTTGTCGATACAAAAGGCGCCCGCTATAATGTACTGGAAGTGCAAACCGCAGCACCCAGCCGCACTTCCATAATCAGCTTCTATGTTTCCGATAAGGCTCCATATTTTTATGGATGGGATTACCGTAAGGTTGAAGATGGTACATCGCTTTTTAAGATGATTTACCGTGGATATGTGCGAACAGAGATCGCCAGTTAAACTTGTTTTGGTTGTTGAGCCCTTCCTTACTATTTGAAAGTAAAAAAGAATTTATTTTTTATATTTTCATGATGCCTGTTTCTATCTTTGTCGGTGATATATTTCTAGTAGATGGAAAATATATTAGGAAGGCTCTTTCATGCCCTTAAAGAATACGGCTGCTTTTATAACATTATTGACATTAGGTTTTGCCGATGCAGCATTCGGTATCGCGAAAGCTGGTCCGTATGACCCTAGTGAAAATCATCCGTATGGCCGACCTAATCCTGAACAAAAGGATGCAGAAGCGCGAGTGTTTGATCAGTTTATCGGGACATACAATTGCACGCAAAAACGCACTAATCCGCAAACAAAGCAGATTACAGAATCTGAGGCTACATGGACTTGGGAATACGATATGAACGGATACGCTGTCCGTGATAAATTCAGATACGGCGAAGCAGCGCCTGTCAGCCAGCGGTTTTATAACCCTTCAACCAAACAATGGCATGTATGGTATTTTCTTGGGCAGCAGTTCTATTATGCAGGTGAGTGGATTGGCGGTGGAAAAGATGATCGTTTGATATTCGAACAAAAATATAAGGACGCCGATGGTGAAGAAACTCTTAGTCGCCTTGAGTTTTTTAACATAACAGACACAAGTTATAACTGGCACAGTACCAACATTATTGAAAAAACAGGCGAAATATCTATCGATTGGGAAATTGCGTGTAAACGATAACCGATTGATCCTTGCCTCAAACCCTTCTAGCGTTAGCTTATAGCTAACGCAGTATTCTGCAAAAGCAGGTAGAGAGAAGGGGAGACCTTGTGGCGCTTGAACTATCAGATATCAATGTTCAGGTAGGTAATGAAATGCATCTCTCTGATGTATCTGCCACTTTTGATATTGGTTCGTTTAATGTTCTTCTTGGTCCTACTGCGTCAGGCAAAACGACATTAATGCGCATTATGGCAGGCCTGGATGTACCAACCTCGGGTAGCATCGTTATTAATGGTTCCGACCTTACCGGTATTCCTGTGCGAAAGCGCAGTGTTGCCTTTGTTTATCAGCAATTCATTAACTATCCCGGTATGACGGTTTTTGATAACATTGCCTCGCCTCTAAAGGTTGCCGGCGTGTCGCGCTCAGATATTGCGGCTCGCGTTGAAAAGATAGCAAGCTTAATGGGATTGATGCCAATGTTGTCACGTAAGCCGCTTGAGCTTTCAGGTGGTCAGCAACAGCGTGTTGCGCTTGCTCGCGCGTTGGTTCGTGAAGCCGAGTTGGTGTTGTTGGATGAACCGCTGGCAAATCTTGACTATAAGCTGCGTGAAGAATTGCGCGCTGAGTTGCCTAAGCTTTTCAAGGAAACAGGCTCTATTGTTGTTTATGCGACAACTGAGCCCGAGGAAGCGCTTATGCTAGGCGGGCAAACTATACTGTTGCATGAGGGGAGATTGCTGCAAGTCGGCACAACGCCCGAGGTATATCGCACACCAAGAACAATACAGGCCGCACAAACTTTTTCCGACCCTCCGTTAAATACGGCTTGGGTGAAACGTTCCGGGTTCGTATCGAAAATAGATGATATTGATACTACGTACGAAAGTGCCGATGTGTTGGCTGACGGCACATACCAGATTGGTTTTCGTGCACACCACCTTATGCTGCAAAAACCGCATGATAATGCGTTAAAGATAAAGGCTGTTGTTGTTACAACCGAGATAACAGGCTCTGAGACATTTCTGCATATCAATGCATCCGGTTTGCAGTGGACTGCGCTTGTGCACGGTGTGCATCATTATAGTGCCGGTGATAGTGTTTCCGTGTATGTGGACCCAAGGAATTTTCTGACTTTTGATGCGTCGGGTGAAGCCTGTATGATAGAGGCGGCATAAATGGCAGCAATACACCTTAAAAATGTTGCTCACTCTTATATTGAGTCGCCAAAGAGCCAGGCGGATTTTGCTCTTAAACAACTGGACCATGTTTGGGAGGACGGCGGAGCGTACGCGCTTTTGGGACCATCAGGGTGTGGTAAGACAACACTTCTCAATATTATTTCTGGTCTTCTAAAGCCAAGCGAAGGGTGTGTACTTTTCGGTGAAGAGGACGTTACAGAAACTGACACGTCGCAGCGTAATATTGCACAGGTTTTTCAGTTTCCGGTTATCTATGACACGATGACTGTGCGTGAAAACCTTGCGTTTCCTCTGCGAAATCGTGGTGTACCTGTAAAAGAGATTATCAAACGCGTTGACGAAGTCGCGGGTATGCTCGGCCTTGGTGATCAGCTCGATAATCGTGCTTCTGGGCTCTCCGCTGATATGAAACAAATCATTTCTCTGGGTCGAGGCCTTGTGCGGTCTGATGTGAACGCTATTTTGTTTGATGAACCGCTAACAGTTATTGACCCTCATATGAAATGGGTACTTCGAACCAAGCTAAAGGAATTACACCGGCAGTTTGGGTTCACCATGGTTTATGTCACGCATGACCAGACTGAAGCGCTTACGTTCGCTGACAAAGTTGTTGTTATGCATGATGGCGAAGTTGTGCAAATAGGGACACCTGAAGAACTGTTTGCCAAGCCTGCACATACGTTTGTCGGTTATTTTATAGGATCGCCAGGTATGAATGTTTTACCTGCAAAAGTGGACGGTAATGATGCAGTTATAGACACTATGACAATCAAGCTTACTCAAAGTTATGGTGCGCTTAGCGGGGATGTTGAAATTGGTATCCGACCAGAGTTTTTGAAGCTTGTACCGGCCGACAAAAGTGACATACATGTGCACATCAACTCTATTGAAGATGTCGGGCGACATAAAATTGCCCGATGTCAACTCGGTGAGCAAACTCTTGCTGTCGTTGTTCCTGAAAATGAACATGTGCCTATTGGTACTATGGGCATCAAGTTTGATCCGGCGCATACGCATGTATATCAAAATAGCCGATTGATTGAGGGAGTCAGCTAATGCAGCGCAAGGTCAATCAAAAAGCATGGTTTTTAGTACTTCCGGTGTTTCTTCTTGTTGCATTTTCGGCTGTTATTCCATTGATGACTGTAGTGAACTATTCGGTACAAGACAGCTTTGGCAACAATGAATTTTTCTGGGTTGGCAGTGAGTGGTTTGTTGAAATTCTGAACTCTGATCGTTTTCATGATGCATTAGGTAGACAGCTGTTATTCTCGGGCATTATTCTTGCCATAGAAATTCCGCTTGGTATTTGGGTGGCACTATCGATGCCGCGGCGTGGTTGGGGCGCTTCTGTGTGCCTTGTTTTGATGGCTTTGCCGCTACTTATTCCCTGGAATGTGGTGGGTACCATATGGCAGATTTTTGCCCGTGCAGATATTGGTCTTCTTGGCCATACACTGGCGGCGATGGGTATTGATTATAATTATACACAATCATCTTTGTCTGCCTGGATTACCGTCATTGTGATGGATGTTTGGCACTGGACCAGTTTGGTCGTATTGCTTTGCTATGCAGGCCTGTGTTCTATACCGGACGCCTACTATCAGGCGGCTAAAATTGATGGCGCATCGCGCTGGGCTGTGTTCCGGTACATACAGTTGCCAAAAATGCAGCGGGTGCTGTTGATTGCGGTCTTGTTGCGCTTTATGGACAGCTTCATGATTTATACCGAGCCATTTGTGGTAACAGGTGGCGGTCCTGGTAATGCGACTACATTCCTGTCGATTGATCTGGTCAAGATGGCGATTGGTCAATTTGACCTCGGACCGGCAGCGGCTTTCTCGTTGGTATACTTCCTTATAGTTTTGTTGCTGAGTTGGGTGTTTTATACGGTTATGACAGCGCGTGACGGAGCTGAAGCATGATTAAGAGTATTCGCATAACACCCATGCTTTACATCATCTTCCTGATGCTACCATTGTATTGGTTGCTGACGATGGCGCTGAAAACTAACACTGAAATACTAAGCGGATTTTCCTTGTGGCCCAAGGAGCCGACGCTTGCCAATTTCAAAACTATATTAACCGATGCAAGCTGGTATTCAGGGTACATCAACTCCACGATTTATGTGGTCTTGAACACTATCATTTCTATCTCGGTTGCACTGCCAGCCGCTTACGCTTTTTCTCGCTACCGGTTTATGGGCGACAAACATCTGTTCTTCTGGTTACTCAGTAATCGCATGGCACCGCCTGCGGTGTTTGTGCTGCCTTTCTTCCAGCTTTATAGTTCCATTGGCTTATTCGACACGCACATTGCTGTGGCGTTGGCGCATTGCTTGTTCAACGTACCACTTGCTGTATGGATACTTGAGGGCTTCATGTCGGGTGTGCCGAAGGAAATTGACGAAACCGCACAAATTGATGGTTACAGTTTTGGTTCATTTTTTGTGCGTATCTTTATGCCGCTTATTGGTTCAGGTATCGGCGTGGCAGCCTTCTTTTGCTTTATGTTCAGTTGGGTTGAGCTACTGATTGCGCGCACACTCACAAGCGTGGACGCAAAACCTATCGCGGCTGTGATGACACGCACGGTTTCTGCATCTGGCCTGGATTGGGGTGTTCTGGCTGCCGCAGGTGTGCTCACGATCGTGCCTGGCGCTATCGTTATTTGGTTTGTTCGAAATCATATCGCCAAGGGTTTTGCCCTTGGGCGAGTATAGGAGCCAGATATGGATTTAGCGTGGATGGGATGGACACCTTTTACTGCTACATTCTTCAGCGTCATCGCATGCCTTTTAGTTGTCATGATGGTTTGGGAAAAGTTGTCGCCGGGTGGTGCACCGCGGTTTGGTATGCTCAGGTTTGAGACAACACGCGGTGATCGTTTGTTTGTAACTCTGCTAAGCAGTGCCTTCATCCATTTAGGTTGGTTGTTCTTCGGCGGTACAGACCTGTGGTGGGCGCTGGGACTGTCAGTGCTTTATGCCCTTGCAGTTTTTCGCTGGGTTTAGCTACACTTGGCACTAAGTCATCTATTGTATTTGTTTTGGGTAAATTCTGGGGAGAGACCATTGAAAGCGTTACTTAAAGCCACTGTTTCCGCGCTAGTGTTGTTATTGGCAACGCCCTCAACAGCAGATGAAGCTGCAGTAAAGAAGTGGGCTGCTGAAGAATTTCAACCTTCAACGCTGTCCAACACCGAGCAAATGGCTGAACTTGCGTGGTTTATCAAAGCTGCAGAGCCATTTCGGGGCATGGAAATCAATGTAGTTTCTGAAACGCTGACAACCCACGAATATGAAGCCAAAGTGTTGGCGCAGGCTTTCTTTGAAATCACCGGTATTAAGGTTAATCATGATCTTATCGGTGAGGGAGATGTAGTTGAGAAACTGCAAACCCAAATGCAATCTGGCCGTAACATATATGATGCCTATATCAATGATAGCGATCTGATTGGCACGCACACACGTTACCAGCAGGTGCGCAACCTGACGGATTGGATGGTTGGCGAAGGTGCGTCCGTTACGTCGCCTACTTTGGACATTGAAGATTTTATTGGCAGATCTTTCACAACCGGTTCTGACGGCAAGCTATACCAACTGCCTGATCAGCAGTTCGCCAATCTTTATTGGTTCCGGTATGACTGGTTCACAAATCCTGACCTTAAAGTGCAGTTTAAAGCCAAGTATGGTTACGACCTCGGTGTGCCAGTCAATTGGTCTGCGTACGAAGATATTGCTAATTTCTTTACCAATGATGTGAAAGAAATCGACGGTGAGACTGTATACGGTCACATGGATTACGGGAAAAAAGACCCATCACTTGGCTGGCGTTTCACTGATGCGTGGCTTTCAATGGCAGGCGCAGGCGATAAGGGCTTGCCAAACGGTACACCTGTGGACGAGTGGGGTATTCGTGTTGACGGTTGTAGCCCTGTTGGTTCAAGCGTTGCGCGTGGTGGTGCCACAAACGGGCCAGCTGCTGTTTATTCTGTTGAAAAATACATTGATTGGCTGAAGAAGTATGCGCCGCCTACTGCAGGCGGTATGACCTTTAGCGAAGCTGGCCCAGTACCGGCACAAGGAGCGATTGCACAGCAAATATTCTGGTACACGGCGTTTACAGCAGACATGGTTAAGCCGGGCATTGCTGTGATGGACGGTGAAAAGCCCAAGTGGCGCATGGCACCATCTCCGCGCGGTGCTTATTACGAAGAAGGCATGAAGCTAGGTTATCAGGACACAGGTGCATGGACGTTGATGAAGTCTACACCAACCAAACGCGCTCAGGCGGCTTGGCTTTATGCACAGTTTACGGTATCAAAAACCGTGTCTTTGAAGAAAAGCCATGTGGGGCTCACGTTCATTCGCGAGAGCGATATATGGGATGACAGCATGACAGAACGTGCTGCATCTCTTGGTGGCCTTGTGGAATTTTATCGTTCTAATTCTCGGGTGTTGTGGACGCCGACAGGTAATAATGTACCGGATTACCCGAGGCTTGCGCAGTTGTGGTGGCAAGATATCGGCGATGCAATTTCTGGAGAGAAAACACCGCAAGCGGCGATGGACAGTCTTGCAAATGCGCAGGATCGTATCTTGCGCCGGCTTGAACGCGCAGGTGTGCAGGATGTTTGTGGACCCAAGCTTAATCAACCGCGTGACCCGGAATACTGGCTTAATCAACCAGGTTCTCCGAAACCCAAGCTTTCTAATGAGAAACCTCAAGGTGTCACTGTTGATTATGATGAGCTTATTAAGGAATGGGCTGCGATACCACGCCCTGAGTAGGCGCGGTTTGCACATTCAATGAACAATCTAAAAGGCTGTGCTTCACGAAAGTACAGCCTTTTATTATGCCCAGATGCCAATAACGCGCTCAACAGTCCAGTAACCAGCCATAAGACCTGCGGGGTAAATCGCAAGTCGCCCTAGCGTTTCAAGAGAAGGCGCTGTCTGAACTGTATTCAACACGGGTCGTGCAATCGCATAAAGCGCAAACAGCACAAGCACAAAAAGCGCCTGACCAAGTTCAACACCGATATTGAAAAATGCCAGCGCCTGTAACTGCAAAGTTTGCGGTAATCCTACTTCTGCCAGTGCGCCGCCAAAGCCAAATCCATGCAGTAGGCCAAAGCCAGTTGCGATTACGGTCGGGTGTCGGTGTGTTAAGGTTTGCTTGTTACCTGACGCTTTCTCTGTCGCGAGGATTAGCACACTGAACGCAATTAGTGGTTCCACAAAAGTTGGCGGCAATGACCACTGTGCCAGTGCTGACATGCCCAGTGTGATCGAATGTCCTAAGGTGAAGCCGGTTATGGCAATCAAGGTGCGTTTGAATTGTCCAACAAGCAAAACGAGGCAGAATACGAACAGCAGATGATCATAACCTTCAAGGATATGTTCAAACCCGGATGACGTATATTGTCCTGCAATCCGCGCAAACGTTTCGTTTTCAGGTAAAGTGATAAGCCTATCTTCGGGGCCAGCCATAATGCTGTATTCACTACCATTCGCGCGACGATAGAGAACGAGCGTCGATAAAACGGGATTGATGCCTTTGTAAGATAGCGAGATTTTTAGAGCATCGTTGTTTTGCTGGCAATTATATATCTTTGAACCGCTAAGCGTGGGCCTTTCTAATCCGGCTATTTGCTGACACGCCTGATTAGCTATAGCAATTGTCGGTTCATTTCCCGAGACTAAGACTGGTGGAATTTTCCATCTGATAGATTGCGTGCCGTCATTACTCTCCGTTACTTCAACATAGATAGGGCGCCCCTCATGCGTGAAAGCTTCAGATGATAGTGCAGCCAAGAATAGCAATGCGGTCAAAGTTTTTGTCAGAATATGCATCATTACTATTTATCCGTAGCGTATTGTACGGTGTATTTTTGTGCCACTTTCTCAAATGCTGCGCGCCGAACAGCATCGCGGCGTTCTCTTAGCAAGTCACTTTGCACTTGATCTGTAATTTCCGAGAGTTCTGGAATTTGAGCAGCTTTAACGCCGCGCACCATTATGAGGTGTAACCCATATTCAGATTGCAGAGGTCCAAGCCATGTATCAAAAGCTTTTGGGTTAAATATCTCAGCAGCTGTGGTTTCACCAAAATGGGTTTTGATCATGCGTTCCGGTCGATTGACATAATTTTTAAGAAAGTAAAATCGATCACCGTATTTGCCTGCATCTTCAAAGGGCACATTGTTGGTTTGTAATGTTTCTAATGCTTTTGTGGCTTTTGTTGTGGCTTCTGCAAGCGTTTGCTCATTCGTGTTGAAAAAGACATGGGTAAATGTAGCTTCGGCATCTGTGGTGTAAGTTACTTTGTTAGCATCAAAATAGGCTGCCAGTTCCATTTCTGAAATAGATTGATCTGGCTCAGCAAAGCCCTGAAAGATAAAGTCCATCTTTTGAATAAGGCGTTGATCAATTACATCGTCGTTTTGATCCAGGCCAAGCGCAAGTGCCTCGCGCACCATGATCTCATCGCGAATGTATTCGTTTTCCAGTTGCTGTCTTGTCTTTTCATTGAGGCCATCAAGGATACGGCGCGCTTGATCTGTATCAAACGCTTTATCTTGATATTGCAGGTATGTGAGTAAGCGCCCCTCATCAAGATAGATAAAGAGCGGATCATCTTCGGCGCCTTCGTCGGGTGCGAATAATGATAGTGCTGCATACAGCAATGCGCCGCCCAGCACGAATTGCAAAAGAGGTTCTTTAAAGAGTTTAGTCATCGTTTTGCCTGCTATTTGTAACCTACCGTTAGGGCGTATACCAAATTGCAGATGTATATGCACGCTCCTGTTGCACAGGTGGGCCTTCTTTTGGTGGCTCTTCTTGTAGAGCGATGGAATCCAGCAGCGAATGCCGGGCAGTCGGCACTTGTAGTACACGCACATAATAGAAGGCGCGTTGGTCTGCATTAAATTCAGGGTCCTGCCATAAGCTGATCAGTTCGGGTGCCCCTACGTCTTGTGTTAAGCGGCCCGTTTTGCGGTCAACGACATCAGCAACAGGTCCCAAAGTACCATCTTCGCCGATGCTCCGATCAGACGACCAGGCCACATCATAGATTTTCTCGTGGTTTATTCCGTCCGCGTCTAACCAACCTTTGATGACTTGTACGCGGTCAAGATTTGCACCCATCGGATCTTTGACCGCGTGGATCAGGAATTGAGGTATGGCATCGGGGTTTGTTGGGCGAACGATATCGCCGCCCATTGGCACGCCGTCACGGTAACCAATTTCAGCAAGGTTTGTTCTTTGTTCGTTTAGTGTGCTGAAGTCCCACCCTGCAAAAAAACGTACGCGCATACGTGGTCCGGTGGTTGCGTATACTTCGCGGCGTTTGAACGCGTTAAATATGGCAGTTCGGTTATTTTCTTCCGCCCACACGGCTGCCAAACCTTGTGCCGCCATGTTCCAGCCATTAACAGTGCGACCAATACCAAAAGAGCCTTTGTTTTCTGGAATGCTATCGCGTGCCATCTTTCCCCAAAAGTTGTCTTCATCCGCAGAAGCAATGCCACTGTGACTGTCTGTTGAGCCAATAACACCGAACTTGAACGGATTAACACCGATGTTTTCTTCAATTTTCAGGCCTGTGCCGAGAGCGGGCCTTACAAAGTCTGCTTTGGTCGCTGTATATTCGTTGCCGCCACTTTTCTGGATGTAGAAACTATATTGTTCAAAGTCGGCGAATTCGTCATTTGGAGAAAGGGATGGATGTGTTTCGCTGTCCCCCTTAATCTGTGTGATTTCTACTACTGGTTCCCAGCGTAGGCGTGTCTCAGCGTATGCAGGTGTCATGGGTTCACCCTTCAGGTTAGTTTCCTGAAACATGTACCCTTTGGAAATGTTTGAATTATGCGGGATTGAAACGAAATCCGCCCCGGTGCGTGTTGACGTATCATCGAGCCATTGCCACAGATCTTGAGGATATTGGCTATCATCTGAACCATATGGTTGAAACATTTTGGCGGTTTTGCCGTTTGTTGGCGAGAAGACAATACGGTGCAAGTTGGCCCCTGTTGGCAGCGAACTCCATTCCCACCCTATGAAACTCGTGAATGTACCGGGTTTATTGTGCCTTTCTGCAGCGTCAACGATTTCGTCCCACGCAATTTTTTCCATGGCGTTTGTATCGCCGAATGCACGGCCTGGTAAAGCGTTGTTGGGGTCTTGTACAGGGTCGCCGCCCGGGTTTTTTGCAGCATCAGGTAGCAATGTTAGAAAGACTTCTCCTGCGGTGCCGTCTTCAATTTTTGAGTTGAGAACGCGGACGGTAAACCATCTTTTTATACTGTCCCAAACGCTCATCTCCGGCAGTTCTGCTGTGCCAGCGTTAATGGAACGGATAACGCCCATTAGCTCTGCGTGGTCAGCCACAACAAGGAAATCCAGCGGGCGTGCTAGCTGTACCCGTGCCCGGTTGTAAGGATGAATAACGGGCTGCCCTTTGGCCCAACGATAAGCAGTGTCCGGGTCGGCAGTTTTGTTGCCGTTCATGAAAGCATCAAATGAATAAGATGTATGTAGGTGGGTGTCGCCCCAATATACATTAGTTGGTTCGTCTTGAGCGAATGCTGTAGTGGCGCTGGCAAAAACGACGGACACTAAAAGACTACGCTTCATCATTGTACTTTCCCCATTTATTCACCCTCTATGAATATCGGTAAATACCAAATATTTTCCAATAAACATTAATGATGAACATTAATTCAGGTGTTTCTCTTTGTGTCAAGATATCTGCGCCTATCAGGCGTTGTTGGGTGTAGTTATTAACGAAATGCGTTTTGAACGTTTCGACGTGCGCTATTGGGAATTCGTCGCATTTTCTTTTCACGGTTGCCAAACAATCAATAGAAACCAATAGTGCGTGATAAAAGGGCATTAGTTTACATTAGGGAGGTTTCTATGACTCATGGTTTCATGAAAACGGTTAGTATGGTGGCATTGCTAATAACAGCAGCGTGTTCAGAAGATAACGCGACAAATACATCAACAAACGAAACACCGGCCATTACTGATGCAGGAACGACAGACAACGTTCTGCTAACTGAATGGCAAGGCCCCTACGGCGGTGTTCCTGCATTTGATAAAATGAATATTGCTGACCTTAAAGGCGCCCTTGAAGCAGGGATGGAAAAGAACCTGTCTGAAATTGAAGCAATTGCTAACAATCCTGCTGCTCCGACGTTTGATAATACAATTGCTGCTATGGAAAAAGCAGGAAGCGATCTTGGGCGGGTTTTCACATACTGGGGTATTTGGCGTTCAAATAAATCTTCCCCGGAATTTCGTGCTGTTCAACAGGAAATGGCGCCAAAAATCTCGGCATTTAGCTCAAAAATTACCCAAAATGACAAATTATTTGCGCGTATTAAGGCGATATATGAAGGCAGTGAGATGCAATCATTGTCACCAGAACAGCAGCGACTTGTTTGGTTAACCTATGACGGTTTCGCAAGTTTTGGCGCAACGCTGACAGGTGAAGCCAAGGAGCGCTATGCGGCGATCAATCAGGAACTAGCCGGTTTACACACTCAATTTGCCAACAACGTACTGCATGATGAAGAAGAGTACGCAATTTACTTCGATGATGCAGAAGCCAGCGGTTTATCTGAAACCTTCTTAGCCGCAGCGGCTGCTGCCGCAGAAGCCAAGCCCGGCCCGGGTAAATACGCTGTTCGAAATACACGTTCGGCCATGGATCCATTTCTGACATACTCGGATAACCGTGAACTGAGGTTTCATGTTTGGGATATGTATTATAGTCGCGGCGATCACGGCGATGAGTATGACAATAATGCAATTATTGCCAAAATTCTAAAGCTGCGCCACGAGCGTGTGCAATTACTCGGGTATGAAAACTATGCAGCGTGGCGGCTGCAGAACCGTATGGCGAAAACACCGGACCAGGCGATTGGCCTGATGGAAGCTGTTTGGCCTTCTGCTGTGGCACGTGTAGCACAAGAAGTTGCTGATATGCAGGCGATTGCGGATAGTGAAGGCGCAGATATCAAAATTGAGCCTTGGGATTATCGCTATTATGCAGAGAAAGTGCGTA
Source organism: Kordiimonas aquimaris (assembly GCF_025574485.1). GTDB lineage: Bacteria > Pseudomonadota > Alphaproteobacteria > Sphingomonadales > Kordiimonadaceae > Kordiimonas > Kordiimonas aquimaris. The sequence goes on from NZ_JAOBPO010000004.1 coordinate 117,368, forward strand.
AGGCGAAATATGATCTGAACTCCGATGAAGTTAAGCAATATCTTGAGCTTAATAAACTCACTGAGGCCATGTTCTTTGTCGCTGGCGAGTTATTTAATTTTAATTTCACGCCTGTGCCCGAAGGCACTGTTCCGGTTTTTCATGAAGATGTGAAAGTTTGGGAAGTTACAGATAAAACGTCAGGCGCTCATATCGGTCTTTGGTATCTTGATCCATTTGCCCGGCAAGGTAAGCGTTCTGGTGCATGGGCAACTGCATATCGCAGCCATGAAACATTTGATGGTAAAGCCACGGTTCTTTCTTCGAACAATTCAAACTTTGTGAAACCTGCCGAAGGGCAGCCGTTGTTAGTGTCTTGGGATGATGCCAGCACTTTCTTCCACGAGTTTGGACATGCATTGCACGCGTTATCATCGAACGTTGAATATCCAACCTTAAACAGCGGTGTACGTGACTATACCGAATTTCAATCACAGCTTTTAGAACGTTGGCTCTCTACTGATGCGGTGATCGACAGCTATTTGCTGCATCACGAAACTGGTGAGCCAATGCCTGCTGAACTGATTGCCAAGATTAAAGCGGCCGATACCTTTAACCAAGGGTTTGCAACTACGGAGTATTTAGCATCAGCGTTAGTTGATATGAGGTTTCACACGACAGACCCGGAAGGCATAGACCCTGACGCGTTTGAGCGTGAAACACTGGCCGACCTTGGTATGCCGTCTGAGCTTGTTATGCGTCACCGTTCCCCTCATTTTGGGCATATCTTCTCCGGTGAAGGATACTCAGCTGGATATTACAGTTATATGTGGGCTGATGTACTGACGTCTGATGCAGCTGAAGCATTTGCTGAAGCGCCAGGCGGTTTCTATGACAAAGCAGTTGCCAAGAAGCTGGTTGATAACCTGTTTGCAATTCGTAATGCCAAGGATCCTGCCGATGCATATCGTGCTTTCAGAGGGCGTGATGTGCGTATCGAGGCATTAATGAGAGATCGTGGTTTTGCCAGCGAAGACTAGAATTTGATCGCAGAAATCATAAGGCTGACCTGCCTTCATTGGTGGGTTAGCTTTATAGTTTCTTCTTTTGCTCAATGTACTGACCCTTGACGCGGTTGCCGCTGAAGACCATCCTGCCAAACTGGAATTGGGAAGGTTAGCGTATGCGTAATGTTGGATTGTCTGCATTAATTGGGATTTGCATTCTTTTTTTTGTGTCTTTTGCTCCTGCCGCTAATGAACCACTAACCATCTATACAGCCAAGTCAGTAATAACAATGAATCCCTCACAGCCACGCGCGACAGCTGTTGCTGTAACCGAAGGCCGTATTGTGGCTGTGGGTAGCCTGGAGACGCTGCAATCATGGATGGATGCGCGTTCGCACATTATCGATAATCGTTTTGCTGATAAAATTATTATGCCGGGGTTAATTGATAACCATCTGCACCCTTTTCTGGCGGCGATTGTATTAAACACAGAATGGATTACGCCGCAGCCCTGGAATTTGCTCGGTCGTGAAACGGCACCGGTAAGAACTGAAGGTGCATATAAAGCAGCTCTGAGTAATGCAGTGGACAGTATGCCAGCGGGTGATGGTCCTTTCATTACGTGGGGATATCATGAGTTATGGCACGGTAAGGTAAGGCGTGTTGACCTTGATGCAATATCTTCAACACGACCAATCATTATCATGCAGCGTTCCTTCCATGAGATTGTTGCTAATACTGCAGGTCTCAGATGGATGGGCTTTGATCCTGGTGAAGAAGCGGATCATCAGGATGTTGACCTTAAAACTGGTTTCTTTTCCGAGATGGGGCTCGATCTCGCTCTTGGTCGCATGGTGCCATATTTCTTTGAGCCAACTCGTTTGACAAGAGGTCTTAATCAGCTACGTGCGTTTGTTCATTATGGTGGCATTACTACAATCGGTGATATGGGAGTTGGCGGTTATCTTGGCTTGGAAAAAGAGGCCGGATTGTACAATCAGATGTTTGGCAATGAACAAACGCCGTTTCGCATGTTGCTGGTTCCTGCGCCAGGTTTGATGGCTAACCCGCCAACTATTCAGGATGTGGATATATTTTCTGGCGCGTCAACACAGCAAATACGTGTAGGTCGACATGTAAAGTTTCTGGCAGACGGAGGTTTCTTTGCCCAAAATATGCGGATGAATTTTCCGGGCTATACGGACGGACATGAAGGCAAATGGATGACAGAACCGTCAAAGCTTTATGAAGCGATTAAGCCTTATTGGAACAGTGGTTATCAGGTTCATGTACATGTCAACGGTGATGAAGGGATGGATGCAGTACTGAATATATTGGCGCGACTGCTTGATGAAAAACCGCGATTTGATCACCGTTTTACATTGCATCATGTCGGGTTTGCGACAAATGAACAAATTACACGTGCAGCAAGACTGGGTGTGTTGATTTCTGCGCAGCCCAATTATTTGTGGGCGCTTGGTGATATGTATGCACGCCATGGAATGGGGACTGACCGTGCTGCGCAAATGTCCAGATTAGGAGCAATGGTCAGGGCAGGTATACCGACATCGTTGCATTCAGACTTTACCATGGCACCTGCTGCACCGCTTACATTGGCATGGATTGCTGCAAACCGCATAACAGCAGAAGGTACGTTGATGGCGCCGGAAGAGCGCTTATCTGTGCATCAGGCGTTAAAGGCAGTAACCATTGATGCTGCATTTGCCATGCAGATGGAAGATGAGGTTGGCAGTATTGCTGCAGGTAAGCGAGCTGACTTTACCGTTTTGGAACAAGACCCGTTTGTTATGCCTGCGTCTAACCTGAAGGAAATTGCTATTTGGGGTACTGTGTTTGAAGGTCGGATTTACCCGCTTCAGGGGCAAAAGTAGCTTTAATAAAATTAATCAGTGAGCAGCCTGCTCGGGAAAGAGGGGCCGCTCACTGATTTTGGGTGGTCGTTCCGTTTGCGACTTGCCTTGGGGCCAATCGCTTAAATTCTGTGTGCCTCTCGGCTACAAAATGGTTATCGCTCAAAGTTGCGTTGATGTCGTGTAATGCTTTGTCATAAAATGTATCAAATTGTATCAAGTGGAAATTAGGCAGTTATATCTGGTTTCATTTGTAACAAAACTTGAGTGACACACGTGCTTTACAAAGTGTTGCTACACGGCATAAAGTCAGCTGGCTTGTGGGGGCAGGGGCTGGCGAACTATATGTCGATAATGTCCTCACAATTGAAGAATGCCTATTGGGGGGCATTCTGTGAAAAAGAAATTTGCAAAGGGTTGCCTCGTGAAACGTTTAATGATTGCTGCTTGGGCTGCGGTTCCACTGATTGCCTGTTCACCACAGTCTAATAATAATGATTCTGCTACAACACAGACAGAACAAGTCGCTGAAACACCAAACTATGTGCCGCATGGTTGGTTAGCTAAAACGCTTCCTGAAATTGCTGCAGGCATTAAAGCGGGTGAAGTAACATCCGAGGAGTTGGTGCAATCTTATATCGCACGTATCAACCGTGTTGATTGGGATGGTCCGACGCTGCAATCCGTTTTGTCGCTTAATCCAAATGCGCTTGCTGATGCCCGTGCGGCTGATGCAAAACGTGTGAGAGGCGAAACTCTTGGCTTATTGCACGGCGTTCCTATCCTGCTTAAAGACAACATCGAATCTAAAGACCTTGTGGCCACAACGGCTGGTGCTCTTGCACTCAAAGACAATATTACCGGTCGTGACAGTCCATTAGTGGCAGGTTTGCGTGATGCTGGTGCAATCATTCTGGGTAAGGCTAATCTAAGCCAGTGGGCTAACTTTCGCTCAAACGATTCGATGAGTGGCTGGACTGCGCTTGGTGGTCAGGTACGTAATCCGCATATGCTTGACCGTAACCCTTGTGGTTCCAGTTCTGGTTCTGGGGCCGGGGCTGCGGCATCAATGGCGGCGGGGACTGTTGGCACTGAAACCAATGGTTCTGTGATCTGCCCATCGAATGCGAATGGTATTGTTGGCTTCAAGCCAACTGTTGGTTTGGTTTCGCAGCAATATATTGTGCCGATTTCGTCGTCGCAAGACACGGCTGGTCCGATGACAAAATCTGTGACTGGTGCGGCGATGATGCTGAATGCGATGGCAACTGGTGATGCAAAAACAGATTATGTCGCTGCACTTGATGTAGACATGTTGCGTGGTAAGCGCGTTGGTGTGCTGCGTTATTCGCAAGGCCGAAATAACGATGTGATCGAGAAATTTAATGCTGCACTGAAAGTTCTTGAAGATGCAGGCGCCGTATTGGTGGAAATTGATGAGCGTCCAGAGTTCCCAAGTGATTTTGGTACGTCAGCACTCAATGTTTTGTATTACGAGTTTAAATCAACACTTAATGAGTATCTGGCAGACACGCCTGATACGGTTAAGACACGCACACTGTCGGACGTTATTGCGTTTAATCTTGATAATGCCGATGTTGAGCTTGCTCTCTATGATCAAAGTATTTTCGATGCCTCAGAAGAAACGACTGATCTGAATGATCCGGTTTACACTAAGGCGCGCGATAGTATTCAGGCGGCAACGCGTGCTGGCGGCATAGACAAGCTGCTGGCAGATAATAACGTTGATATTCTCGTGGCACCAACAGGCGCCCCGTCATCGCGTATTGACCCTATCAACGGTGATGTTTGGCCGCCTTTCCCGGGCGCGGGCTCAATGGCTGCAATTGCGGGTTATCCACATATCACTGTACCTGCCGGCACCATTCATAACCTGTCAGTTGGTTTCTCTTTCATTGGCGCTAAAGACGAAGATGCCAAGGTTCTGTCATATGGTTATGCTTATGAACAACTAACAAACCTTAGGGCGGAACCACAATATCTGAATAGTGCTGAAGACCTTCCTGATGTCGCTGCTGCGATGCGAAGGAAAAACTTTGATTAATACAGCAATCGGAAGCGCTGGTTTGCTAGCTCTCTCAAAAGTAATGGTGCTGGCTTATGCCGGCACCATGTCTGTGTCTGCTGATGAGCAGATTGATACGTGCGAGGATGAAGGTGCAGTAACTTATATCTGCGATGTGCGTAACGTTGAAGATCTTATCAGGATAGAAGGTACTGATTGGATACTTGCGGGAAGCTTGCCAGAACGAGGACAAACCGCTGGCGGATTTTATCTGATTAATAGCAAAGATAGTTCTTTTTCAACGATAGTTCCTGAATGGAATAATGCGCCATCTAATAGGTATGCTGCGTGTCCTTCTTCGCCTGATCCGGCACAGTTTCTAGTGCACGGTATTAACATTCGTTATGGCAATGACGGTGTTCATCAACTGTATGTGGTTAATCACGGTGAACGCGAATCTATTGAAATGTTTGACCTTGATGCGACCACTATAAAACCAACATTAACATGGTCGGGTTGCGTGATTGCACCTGAAGATGCTTCATTGAATTCGGTTGCTTATTTGCCTGCTGGTGGTTTTGCCACAACCAGCATCACAACACGTACTGACCCAGATAGTTTTAAAAAACTGATCGCGGGGAAGCCTAGTGGTTTCGTTTTGGAATGGCAGCCTGCTGAAGGTTGGAAACGCCTGCCCAATAGTGAGTTTTCCGGTAACAACGGCATTGAAGTATCAAAGGACGGGCGGTTTCTATACATCGCTGGTTGGGCGGATAATACACTGCGGGTATTGACGCGGGATACGTATGACGTTCGCACAATAGACTTGGGCAACTTACAGCCAGACAATATTCGTTATGCACCTGACGGTGATCTGTTGATTGCAGGGCAGGTTGTTGAGAGCAAGCAGGCTATTTTTGACTGCATTCGCTCCGAAGTTGAGGTTTGCTCGTTTGATTATCAGGTAGCAAAATTTAACCCTCGGACACTAGAGATAAAAACGGTTGTCGATGAGGAAGCCTCGGATTTGTTTGGTGGTGCAACGACAGCTATTCAGATTGGTGACACGGCGTGGATAGGCACGTTTCGCGGCACCAGAATTGCTAAGGCGCGCATGATAAAGTGAAGCAAATTTATTAATCAAATTGGTAATATACAATCATTCGAAAACTGAATTAAGCGCCTGATTTAGGTCAGATATCAGGTCACTTGCGTCTTCGATACCGACAGAGATACGTAACAGGTTTTCCGGAATGCCGGTGTGTGGTTCTATAGTATGTCTATGTTCCACAAGGCTCTCAACACCCCCGAGTGATGTGGCCCGATGAAACAAATGCAGATTTCCGGCAACTTTAAGAGCATCGTCAGGGGAACCATTTACCAGAAATGACATCAAACAGCCGTATCCACCGGTCATTTGCGAGGAAGCCAATTTATATCCTTCATGACTAGGCAAACCCGGGTACAACACACGGGAAATATGTGGATGTTTCTCAAGATATTCTGCGACTTTTTGCGCATTACTGCACATGCGCTCCATTCTTAGCGGAAGTGTGCGCATGCCGCGCACTAGAAGCCATGCGTCGAATGCACTCAGTACAGCGCCAGCATCGTGGCGGTCTGTTTTGATTTCTTCCCAAACGAGAGTATCAACAGCGTTCGTGGAAAGCACACCTGCCAACACGTCAGAATGACCATTTATCGCTTTTGTTGCGGACTGCATTACAATGTCTGCCCCGAGGTCGAGCGCCTTTGTGAGAATAGGGGTGGCGGCTGTGCCGTCCACAAGAAGAAGGGCACCTACTGATTTTGCACACTTGGATGCAAATACAATATCGGTTGTTTTTAACCATGGATTTGACGGTGTTTCGATGAGAACTAAAGCGGGCTTGTAGTTTTCACAGGCGTTTTTGAGTTGGCTATTGTCAGGCGTATCCAATTCGTGAAGCTCAATTTCACGGCGCGCGCAGAAAGCTTGAATCCATTTAAGAGTACCCCAATAGATATTTGTTTGCACAACAACGCATGACTTATTGGGTATTGTTCTGAAAACTGCGGCAGTGGCAGCCATGCCGGATGGAAAGAGCAGGCTTTCTTTTGCGTTTTCAAGTTTTGCAAGAATGGTTTCCGCCAGTCGGATGTTGTCTCGGTCGTCTCGCCCATAAGCATTATCTGGATTTATCAGCGCATATTCGCTGTTGCGTGCATATGTGGTGGATAGCTGAATAGATGGAACGACACCGCCAGATGTTTGATCAATAGCACCTGCCGCTCGTGCTGCAATAGTAGCTGGTTTAAGTGTTTTTTTTGTCATAGTTATCTCAGTTTGTTGTTGGTTATTTAGTCCAGCGAATTTCACCATTAATCATTACAACATCCACATTATTGAGCGCTTCAATGTCTTGATGAGGGTTGCCTTTGATGGCTATTAAATCAGCCAAGTAACCAGGGGCGATTGTACCAATCTGATCGCCCATGTTGAGCGAAGTGGCGGCTAATGAGGTTGCAGACACGAGAGCATCCATTGCAGGCTGCCCGCCAACATTAACGCGGTAAATCAGCTCTTCCATATTGCGGCCATGTGCCCCAGCTACTGCATCTGTTCCAAACAAGATATTCAAGTTTGGTACTGTAAGTGCAGCTTTGAATGCTTCTAATGATTTGGGAATAGCCGCTTGCAAACCTTCAAAGCCAGCCTCATTAAAATTGCCAATGCCTGAGTAACGGTCTTGATTGTCGAAGTAATTTTGGAAAATCAGATGTGTATGCGGCGCATAGTAGGTACCGTTCTCTGCAAGGCTAACCAAAGTTTTTCGGTCAAGTAGGGCGCCGTGTTCGACAGCATTGCATCCTGCTCTGCTGGCTCGCAGCGCCGCTTCAGGGCCGTGAGCATGAACGACAGCACGCAACCCTTGTTGCTTGGCTTCGCCGCAAGCTGCATCAAGTTGTTCTTGTGATAAGTTTGGTGCGCCACCTGTGCGAATGCTCTCGGAGCCAAATATTTTGATTACGTCAGCACCTTCGGCTTTTAATTCGCGTACCCTCTCGCGCATGGCATCAGGGTCTCCAGTGCGCTCGAACAGTGCGCCCATTGAGGTGAGTACACGCGGTCCTGGCACTAAGCCGCGGTTAAGCATGTCACGTACCGGACCGTCTTCGGGGCCACCCAGTGATTGTACAGTTGTTACGCCTGCTTTCATCATGCTGTATGCGTTTTCAGTTGCATAAAGAACATGATCTTTCGGTTTTGCATCAATGTCCCAGCGGCCATCAGGGCCAAAGTGCCAACCAAGATGGACATGCGTATCAATAATGCCTGGCATTACAGTATACTCAGACCAATCCAGAACACGACTACCTTCGCCTTTGCCTGCTTCAACTATGTCAATAATCTTGCCATCGCGTACGATGATGTCACGCGCCGCCACCGACTGACCAAGACCATCTAGTATAAGCCCGGCTTTGATAACTATGGTTTCAGCGGTATTATTCTGCGCCTGTAATCCTATTGATCCTGCTATTATTGTAACTACAGCAATAATAACCTTGAACGTGAAGCCAGCCATGGCAAATCCCCTTTGTGCGTCAAACCCATACCAACAGTAACGCAATCACTCAGAATCCCAAACCGTTTCATAGTAGTGTTTTTTGTTTGCAATGCGCTACATTGAGGTTCTTATCGAAGGAGGCCTGATGTCTGATTTGCTGATTATAGATGCGCCTAGTGTGCGTAAGCTTTTGACCATGCCGCTTTGTATGGATGCAATGAAAGCTGCTGCCGTCGCTGTTACGCGTAAAGCAGTTACGGTACCGCTACGCCGATCCGTGTCGTTGCATGATGGTTCAGGTAGTCTCTTGCTTATGCCGGGCTCTAGTCTTGGGCCGGATACATATGGAGCAAAACTGATTAGCCTGCACGCTGCAAACGTAGATAGAGGCCTGCCTGTTATTCAGGGTTTTATCAGCCTTTTTGATCATGGAACAGGTGCGCCGATTGCCATTATTCATGGAGCTGCGCTTACAGCTATACGAACTGCTGCAGCATCAGGCATGGCTACACAGTTGTTAGCCCGCAAAGATGTCCAAACGCACGGTATATTTGGTGCCGGTGTTCAAGCCAGTACACATGCCGCAGCTGTTCTAGCTGCTCGCCCGAATGTTAAAGAGACAATTATTTGGGCACGTAATGAAATGAAAGCTGAGGAACTGGCAAACAAACTATCTGATGAGTTCAATACGTATGTCCGCGCAACCAACGACAAAAAAGAAGCTGCAAGATGCGATGTTGTGACAACTGTTTCTGGAGCAAGTAGTCCGTTGGTCTTTGGCAAGTGGTTAACGGCTGGAGCACACCTGAATATTGTTGGTGCACATACAGCGGACGCACGCGAAGTCGACACACAAACGATCTTAAACAGCGCAGTTTATGTGGAAACTGTCGATACAGCTTTCAAAGAAGCGGGTGATCTTATAATTCCTGAACAAGAAGGTGTTTTTAGCCGCAACGATATCGCTGGTGAAATCGGCGATGTTTTGCTTGGGAATAAATCGGGTCGAGAAAGCGATGATCAAATCACCTTATACAAGTCTTTGGGCAATGCAGCCCAGGATATACATGCAGGCTGGGCTGTATACCGGGAAGCTTTAGATAAAAAAATTGGTGTGTCCGTACCTTTTTAAATTATTGCTGAAGCGTGAGATTATATGCGCATCAATCGCAGCATACAAACGCTTGAGCTCAATGTTCTTTGACTTTGCTGGTTTAGAACGGTTTCTATCATCACAGATAGGAATACATATATCACTATTGTAAAGAGCGGTTATGAGCGAACAAAACATTGATATTAAATCCACCAGCGTTAAGGACGTTGAGCAACTTGGTACTTTTGCTGCCTTAGCCAGTCTTTCCTATGTGTTCTGGATATGCGGCGGTATGGAGATGATCGAGCGGCTCGCCTTTTATGGTGTTCGTACTGTGGCTGGCCTTTATGGTCGGGACTCTATCGCAGAAGGAGGCTTGGGTCTGGGTGGTGCCGAGCTTGGCATAATATTCAGCATTTGGGCGATGGTGCAAGCATGGGTGCCGGTTTTAACAGGTGGTTTGTCCGATCGGTATGGCTACAAGGAAACCATCTTTGCTTCTACCGTGTTTAAGATACTTGGCTATCTTATTATGGCTTGGTTTGCCTCCTTTTGGGGCTTTCTTATCGGCGCTGTGGTGTTGGCTTTTGGCACAGGTATTTTTAAGCCGGGTCTTCAGGGAACAATCGTTAAGGCCAGTAATCGCCGTAATAGCTCTGTTGCTTGGGGTGTCTTTTATCAAACCGTCAACATTGGCGGTTTTCTAGGGCCAATTGTTGCGGGATACATGAGGCAGCTTGCATGGGAGAATGTTTTTTATGCCTGTGCGGCCATAATATCGATCAACTTTTTGTTGCTTGCAACGTACCGCGAACCAGACAAACAAGCGCGTCTTGATCACCGCGAGCGCGTGAAAAATGGCGAGATTACCGAGGCGCCATTATGGCGAGAAGCTTTGAGCGAACTTAAGCAACCTTTGCTGATCTGGTACATGGTTTTATTCTCGGGTTGGTGGTTTATGTTTTATCTATACTGGGACGTAGGGCCGCTTTATTTTGATGATTGGGTCAATACTAAAACCCTTGTTTCCTCTATATGGGGAAGCTCTGAACCATCAGCACTTGCGAAACGTTTCTGGGTTATGGACGATACAGGCACCTATATTTTGCCTGAAGGCCTGATTAATGTGAACGCACTTTTGATTATGGTTTTTTGCTTTTTGATTGCTGGATTTAGTGCGCGGCTTAGGGCTGCGAATTCGATGGCAATAGGTACTTTTCTGGCTGCAGGTGCGTTTATCATTATTGGCGGAACGAATGCTGCCTGGATAACTGTTGCTGCTATTGCAGTTTTCTCTGTTGGTGAGATGCTGTCCAGTCCGAAGTTGCTGGAATATATGGGCAATATCGCACCGCCTGACAAGAAGGCAATGTATCTTGGTTTTACACAGTTGCCTGTTGGACTGGGGTGGACACTTGAGGGATTTGTCGGCCAATATTTTTACGGTGAGTATGCTTCTAAGGACCAAGTCGCACGCTTGGCTCTGGCCGAAAAAGGTTGGACACAAGAGGCTGTGAATGCAGTGCCCGCTGATGAAGCTTTTGGTGCGCTTGTCAAGATTACAGGTACAAGTGCAGATGTTTTAACACAGCAATTATATACTGCGCATAATGTTGGCGTGCTGTTTCATTTTATGGCGATTGTCGGGATTGTTGCAGGTGTTGGTCTGTATATATACGGGCGCTGGACATATCAATTAGTGACCGATAAACCTTAAGGTTGGTTATCCAATATTGTTTAGAACAGTCATGAACTCATCAGATTTTGACTGCCAGCCTTGTGTTTGCGCATGGGAGAGTGCGTTCTTGCTCATGGTCTTGAGTAGAGCTTCGTCAGATAGGAGCCTGATTAAAGCGTCTGCGATGTCTGCTGGATTGTTGCCGTCCACGAGAAGGCCGGTGACACCGTCTTGAATAGCATCTGGCACGCCGCCTGCGTCACCACCGATGGATGGTGTTCCAACTGCGGCGGCCTCTAAGAACACAAGGCCAAAGCCTTCGGTGTCACCATCTGGCATTGTTCTGTTTGGGGATGCGAACACATCAGCATGTCGGTAAAATTCAGGTAAGTCGCCTGAAGCAACGCGGCCTAGCATTTTGATACTGTGGTGTAACTCCAACTGACCAATTCTGTCTTCCAATGCTTCACGCATGGGACCATCACCGCCGATGCATAATGTGACATCGGGGCATTCTTTTTTAATAATCGGCCATGCTTCAACAAGTTTATCGAAACCCTTACGTGCAACAAGACGTCCGCAAGAAAAGACAAAGCGCCCAGCAGGTATGGTTGCAGGTTTTTCGTGTGCTTGTTGAGCTTGATACTTGAACATTTCCAAGTCAACACCGTTAGTGATGCAACTGATTTTGCCTCTGTCAATACCGTAAAGATTGATTACGGCATTGGCTGTAAAGCTACTCACCACAACAGTTGCATCTGCAGCCATAAATGCCTGTTTGCGTGCACGGTCGGCTGTTGCAGAGTGGGTTTTTTGGGTTACTTCTTCCCCGTGTACATAAAGTACAGATTTTAAGGCCGGATGTTTTTTGATGCGGCTTGCCAACCAACCAAGTGCATCAAGTGCGCCGATGCATATATGAGTGATGCCTTCCTGCGCAGCTATGTCCTGAATTCTTTGCCAGACTTTTCGCTGTATGCTCGTTGCTATAAGCTTGTTTCTGATGCGGGCGGGGATTGAAACATGCCCTGATGTCAGATTTGGCCTCAATCTTGGCAATCTGCGAACAGTGTAAGGCGCGCCTGCATCAAACTGACGCCACGCCTCAACTTCCTCGCCAGACGTATAATCGATGTACGCAGTTAAAACCTGAATTTGCTGTGGTTCACACGTAGCTAATGCGTCGTAAACGGCTAATGCACCACCGATAAGGGGGCGGTAGTGCGGGCAAACAAACAAGCATTTTGTCTCTGCATCGGTCACGTTTGTCCCCCGTTTATTGTTCGAATAGTTACTTAACATGTCATTTTGATATGTATTGCAAGGTAATTTAACCGGTTATGGTCTGAAATCAGCTATTTATCTTCATATGCCTACTGTTCGTTGTTTTTAATGTTTAGCATGTTGATGATGGTTTAAAGTTTGCGTGTAGCGAAGTCTAAAAGGTGATTGGTATGTCGAAAGAAAGTGATGCTTTAACTGATGAGATAATATCGGCAGACGTGAACGTTGCCCCACGCTATTTTACCAAAGCACGCTTTAGCGTTTTGATACCAGTGTGGTTGCTTGTTTTCTTTGGGATAAATGTTTTTTACAAAACCAAGCTTGTCCTTCGAACTGATTATGATTGGACCATAGTTTTCGATTTTTTTGGTGCGGATGGTATGTTGGGCCTTGCCATTGCGACCACATTGATCATATCGCATGAACTATCGACCGCTGTACTTCACAAGATAGTCGGAAGCCTGAGTAACCCATTTTCTCCAAGAGTACTGGCTATCATTCAATATTGTTTTTCTGTGCTTGTTGGAATTCTAGGTGTTTTTGGTACGTTGCAACTGTGGTTTCGTGGTTTGTATGGTATGGAGCCAGATACGGGTTTTATGATAGACATGGCCGTTATTGCAACGGGTCTGCCGCTGATCATTATCGGTGTGCTTGATAGTTTTCATTATCATGGTGCGTGGCAAAAAGAACGTTTGCAACATGAAGAAAGCGCCCGGCATGCTTTGGCAGCCGAACTGGAGGCGCTGCGTACTCATATCAACCCGCATTTTTTGTTTAATAGTTTTGCAACGCTATCTCAATTTATCAAAGATGATGCGGAAAGTGCGGTTGAGTTTGTTGACGACCTTTCGGATGTTTACCGCTATGTGTTACAAAACCGTGAAGAAGAAACGGTGGTATTGGCGGATGAATTGAAGGCGGTTGAAGCGCTGGTGAGAGTGCAAAAAGCGCGTGTGCCAGGCGGTCTTGTGCTGGATATGGCGATTGATGAAAGAGCACGCCGTGCAAGGATACCAACACTCGCTATATACACATTGATGGAAAATGCGTTGAAACATAACATCGTTGCGCCGCAACAACCTTTAACGGTGCGTATAAACATTGATGATGACGGTCACCTTGTTGTTGAAAACAATTTGCAGCCACGCCGCACGCGAGCATCGCTTGGCAGCGGCCTTGATAACCTGGATCGGCGTTTCAGGCTGATGTCAGACAAAGGGTTGGAGATAATAAAAAATGATAAATTCTTCACTGTAAAAACACCGTTGCTTGGATACTCATCGTGAGAATTCTCGTTGTAGAAGACGAACCTGCCGCTGCTGCAAGACTTGGCGGTTTGATCAAGGATGAACGCTCTGGCGCTAAAATTGTGCGCACTGAAGCAACCGCTCATGGTGCGGCGAATTTTTTACTTAAGGAAGATGTGGACCTTATTTTTCTGGATGTTCAGCTGGCGGATGGCTTGTGCTTTGATATTTTTGAAGCTGTTGAACCTAACTGTCCGGTGATTTTCTGCACAGCATATGATGATTACGCCATCCAGGCATTTAAAGCGAATGGCATTGAGTATCTTCTAAAACCAATACGTGCAGAAGACATAGCGCGCGCGTTTGCAAGGTATGACAGTTTAGCAGCCCAGTTCATAAGCGAGACAAAGCAATTAAGCGATATTGATTATGATGCAGGGTTTAAGAAAAGATTTCTGATACGTGCTGGAGATAGACTTCTGGGTGTTAATGTCGCGGATATCGCGTTTTTACAATCACTAGACCGCAACGTAATTGTTATGACTCGATCAGGAAAAGACTATTATATTGACGGTACACTCACTGCACATGAAAGCAAGTTGGATCCGGATGTCTTTTTTCGGGTTAATCGTCAAAGGATAGTTGCCTTTGATGCGATTGAAGATATTCGTATTGAAGACGGTAAATATCAACTCAAGATTGAGGCAGAACCATCACCTGTTCGGGTCAGCCGTGAAAAAATGGCGTCTTTCCGAAAATGGTTGGATCGTTAGATACCTGTCAGGTTTGTTTTTCGACAGTTTATACCAGTTTTACCCACTTCATCACTTTGTAAATTCATAACTAAAATGACGAATTAGAGTGTGCTCATTGATCCAGTATTGGAGTTTTTGGAGCACGTTTAATGCTTAGTTATTTGCTATTTCAATGGGCAAGCTGTCTTCGCAGATTTGCCTTATTACTTACTGTGTTGATTATACCTGCTTCTTTCAGTGTTGCAGCCGATGATGATTATCTCCGAAGTGACTTTGCACCTAGCTTTTCGCCAGATGGTAATCAAGTTGTGTATTACTCATATCGCGGAAGACCAAGTGATTTCCCCGATCTTTACATATATGACGTACGGACTGGTGTTGAACGACAACTAACCAACACAGCTGATCAATGGGAAATAGAGCCTGTGTGGTTGCCGGATGGAGATTTAATCCAGTTTGCTGGTGGCCCCTCTATGGCTGAGTTGTCAACGCAAGTCATTAAACCTGATGGTAATGGACGCCGAAGTGTTTCGTATGGTCGCGGCGAAGGCCCTGCTTATTGGTCGCCTGACGGTCGTTTTCTAACGATGCGTACCCCTTATGGTGACAATGGTGTCTCTCAACTGATGATTTATGATCCTTCCACTGAAGCAACGCATACCATTGAAACAGGTCTGCCTGGTCAAAACACTATCCCGAGTTGGTCCCCTGACGGGCAGCATCTTGTTTTTTCACACAAACCTTTGGGGCAGGAACGCGGTGGCGAATTATACCGCATCAACATTAACGGGGGTGAAGCTGACCGCCTTACCCACAACAATATGGAAGAGTATAAAACGTCCTGGTCACCAGATGGAAAAGCCATCTTCTTTATGGCGAACGAACATAATGGGCCATCGCATATTTACCGTGTGTCTGCTTTTGGCGGCGCAGCCGTCCGTATGACATCAGACAATAATAGCCCCGCGTATTTTCCAGAAGTTTCTGCTGATGGAACGACCGTTTATTTCAGCGGCCTGAATGCAAAAGGGGAAACGCGCATCATGGCTTTGCCGGCTAATGCGCGCCAGCAACAGGCATTGGAAATCGAAGATATGGTTGAGCAAAGAAGCATTAATGAGGAGCGTTCGAATGATAGGTAAGTTTAAAACAGTAACCACACCTCTTTTAAGCGCGATGCTGCTGATTGCAATAACGGGAGCGGCGGCTTTAGTACAAGGAAACCCATATGACACGGCACCTACCTGGAGCCGAGATGGCCAGTTCATTTATTTTTACACATACCGACACGGCAATGCCGAGTTATATAGGATGACACCAGACGGCGAAAATCAAACCCGTATAACCGAGAGCGATTATAGTAATTGGTGGACAGCATCGCTCAGTGACCCAGATAAATTGATTGTTGTGTCTGACCGCGATTCCGGCAGGCTTTTTGGTGGTTCCAATTTATTTCTTCTGGATATTAAGACTGGTGATTTTGATAATTTAACTAATGTAGCTACCGGGCGCTGGGCTGCGGCGCCAAGTGTTGCGACAGAAAAGAATATTGTACTTTATGCAGAATCAGAGAAGTTTGGCATGGATATGCCGCGGGAGCTGAAGCTGCTTGATCTCAATACACAAGAGATCACATCTTATCCTGATGATCCGCGCCATAACAACCTGCATCCAGCCGTTAGTGCTGACGGCACTGTTGTTTCTTATGCCCGCCGGAGTGATAGCGGTGTAACGATTTATCTAAATGATTTAACAGGTCAACATGAGCGGCCCTTTTTAGATGTACAGGGTGACCCGCCTCTTACTAGTTTGTCTGCCAACGGTGATTGGATTGTTTTCACTCTTGGTATGTCGGCGAGGACTTTAGGAGAAGACGGGAAAATGATTGCTGAGCGTGAAGTTCTTCTTGCACGCACTGATGGAACAGTTTTGAGGCGCCTAACTGTGTCCGCATCATCTGATCATGGCGCGGTGTTTTCACCAGATGGCAAGACGATAACGTTTGCCAGCTATCGTCATGGTCCCTCAGAGATTTTTGCCATCGATGTTGAAGGCAATCATGAACGCAATATAACGAGAACGTCCGTAGAGGAAACAGGCGAACATTAATATGCTGCGCATGGTGCAACCCCTATGCCTTTGCAGCAGGAGCGGTTGGTGTATTGCCAGCCGCTCCGACTAATTTAAAATTGTTATCGAACCTTTAATCAAATGGCCAGGGGTTGGTTATAAAGGCTTCATCTACACACCAAGGGTTGCGGGGTAGGTGAGTGCTCACATTTTCAAGCCAAGGGCGCAAGGTGGGGTGCTCACCCAAGGGTAGCACATCGGTTAATCCAACTTGGTACATAAACATCATTTGTCCATAGACTGCTAAATCAGCCATTGAGGGTGCATCATATCCACCTAAAAACGGTCCATTACCAAGGTGTTGGGCTAGTTCCCCGATTAAGCGCATTTGCATAACCTGGAACGGCTCATTCATATCAAGGTGTGCGACCAAATCTTTAATAAAGCCTGCATTTTTCAGTATTTCGGGCCATGCTTCCTTGATGTGGTCAGGCATTTTGGCGCCGCTGGAAACTATGTCGGCTAAACGCCATGCACGTTTTTTAAATGCATCGTTCATTTCTGCTTCAATTGCAGACCTAAAGATCATTCCGGGGATGAATTGATCACTCACCCAGTCGTCAATCGCAGTTATTTTCTGACGATCTTTATCATTTTGACTAAGCAGCGGTTTGGCTGGGAAAAGCTCGTCTAACCATACACCTACCTTTGAGGAATCTCGTCGCCACTCTTCGCCAATTTTTAATACAGGGACTTGTGTGCCACCAGAAAAAGCGATTGTTTTTTCCGGCTCTACCGGACTTACACCCACAAATTTGAAAGGGAGTTCCTTGTAATAAAGATAACACGAAACTTTTCGGACATAGGGACTGGTTGTGTAACCATAAAGAGTAATGTCAACAGACATGGCGTTCCTTTCTTGTTCTTAATCAGACATAGATGGCTGAACAAAAAAAGACAGGCTGAACAACTAATCGTGACATAATAATTTGAAACCTCATGCCTTATCTGGCCTGAATACTATCTCCACAAGGTGTGGGTGGCAGTGTTTTTCCTATGGCTTCTTCTCTGTTGCCATCTCTGCCAATCCTAGTTTCCCTGCTTCTTCCCTAATGTAAATGGCTGCGTCTGCAGCAAACAGGGCATTACAGGACAGATAGCGACTTGGTACGTCAATCACAGGTATGCCAACCAGCAGTTTGCTAACAATAGGATGGTTCGTTAAAGACCAGTTTGAGCGCACAGTGGTTAAATCAAAAAAGCTAGTGATAATGACATCAGGCGGCGTTTTTATTATGGCTTCCAGAGGCAAGGGAGACCACCCTGTTTGCCCATATGTATCAGCCATTGTTGTGAAGCCTGCCATATTAATTGTGTCGTTTACAAACGTTCCTTTACCAGCTGAAAACCCACCTGCCGTGATGTAAAGAGCTTTGCCTTTATATGGTGGTTCCTCTGAAAGGTGCTCAAGCATGTTCTTTCGTTTAGTAACAAAATCACGTGCTTCGGCTTCGCGGTTAATCTTTTTGGAAAAAGAGATCAGGTTGTCGTAGTTGCCTTGTGGTGTGGAAGCAAAGCCAATAGACACACTACTGATACCAGCGCGCTCGTATAACGTGTCAGTTTGAAAGCTACCAAACCATTGACGTACAGTAATATCCGGTTTTCGTATTAGAATTTCTTCTGCAGTCCCACGCGTCTTTGCAATAGCTTGGGCACGGTCAGCATAAAATGAAAAAGGGCTATGTGCATCTTTTGATAATGCATCGATCTGGTCGGGCTGTGCCAGCGCCAATACAAATTGATCGGCACAATAGTCTACGGATGTTATTATTGGCTCAGCGTTATTTGTTTGAGCGGATATGACAGAACTGGATAACAAAGGCGCTAACCAAGAAAATGCTCTTATGTATAAGCGTAGTTTTGTACGTTTTTTCAGTGTCATAAAAATCTGGTCCAATGTCACCAGAGGCGAAAACATCTATTGTGCAGCAACTTCTGTTAAATCATAGCGAATACACCGTCAAATACGATAGTTGTTTTGTCGTCTTTGGAGCTGAGAATGGTAATGGCCTGCGTGAAATATATACTCGAACTTGCCCGATATGATCTGATGACCCGTTTTTTGCGTTTAAAGAGCTGAAATATAAGGAGATAAAGTATGGCGTTTTTCAAGACATATATTGTGACGTTACTGGCATTTTCAGCCATTGACGCAGTGTGGCTCGGTGTTGTTGCTCCTGATTTTTATGCCACTCATATCGGGCATCTTATGGCTGAAAATGTTAATTGGGGTGCGGCAGTTGCTTTCTATCTTTTGTACATTGCCGGTATTGTAAAGTTTGGTATCAATACTGTGGATGCGTCAAAAGGCTGGAAAGCTGCAGCTCTAAATGGGGCAACATTTGGTTTAATTGCCTATGCTACATATGACCTGACGAACTATGCAACGCTCACGGATTGGCCGCTTATAGTTGTGGTTGCTGATATGATTTGGGGTGCGTTTATTACAGGCTCTACTGCAGCTATTGGATACACGTTTCATCAGAGATGGCGCACGGCCGATGAATAGCTGTTTGTGTGGTGATGACCTTGGCCATCACCACCATATACTAGCAAGCTAGTCTTTCTTCCATTCACCGAACCATTTATCAAGGATAGCAATGGTGCGCAGCATATTTGATGGAATGCTTGTTGTGCCGTGATACTCGCCGTGGATAACAACCAGTTTGGTTGGGGTGCCCAGCATTTTCAGGGCAGTATACATTTCCTCGGCTTGCGACAGCGGTGTGCGCAAATCTTTGTCGCCGGTCATAAAGAGTGTTGGCGTTTTGATATGCGGCGCGCGCGTTAATGGGCTGTGTTTGATCCAAAGTGAAGGGTCTTCCCACCACGGTGTACGGAACCGTTTGTTACCCCATGCAATGATATCAGCTGTGCCTGCAAAGCTGATCCAGTTGATAACAGGGCACAATGCAGCAGCACCCGCAAACCGGTCAGTATTACCAACAACCCAGGTTGTCAGTACACCGCCACCGGAACAGCCTGCTACATACATTTGTTTTTCGTCGATGTAGCCACGATTAACAACTGTATCGACCCCGGCCATCAGATCATCAAAATCACGGCGGCCCGGATAGCGGTTGTCAATGGCATTAGCAAATTCAGAGCCGTACCCAACTGATCCGCGCGGATTGGTGTAAACAACCACATAGCCTTTGGCGGCCAATGCTTGCCACATGAAGTTGAAATTCACACCGTACATGCCGTGAGGACCACCATGGATGTAAAGCAGCATTGGATATTTTTTTGACGGATCAAAGTCCGGCGGTGTGATAACCCATCCTTGTACTTTTGTATTATCACTGCTGTCGTACCAGATTTCTTCTACAGCGCCAGGTGTGAGGCCTGCCATGACATCAGCGTTTAGTGCGGTTAGCTGTTTCAGTTCACCGTTAGACACGTCGCCGATTGCAAGATTGAAGTCAGTCATTGCATCACGGTAACGACCAACAAATTTACCAGCGGCGTTCATGCTATCCAGTGTCATACGGTGGTCGCCTTTTGTAATGGCTTCCATATTGCCATTAAGGCGTAGTCGCATGATCTGGTTTTCACCCTCTGTTGCAACAGAAAAGTAAACACGGTCATTGCGGCGGCTGAACATAAACCCGCCAGCACCTGCAGGCAGGTCATTGCTGATCATGCGCTCATTTGCGCCATCAACACCAACTGCGCGAACTTCGTCTGTGCCGTAAGTCGTTATTACATCTACCTTGCCAGCGTAAACAACGGTTGAGCCATCCGGGCTAACTGCAGGTGATGTCCAGTAACCTTCCTGAGTGGTCAGTTGGGTTATATTACCAGAGCTAATATCCAACTTATGGATATGAGAGCTATATTTCGCTTCGTTTGTATTACCAGCAGGACCATTGCCGTCAAAAACAATTGAGCTACTGTCCGGTGTGAAAGTAAACGGTGTGCCGCTTACCATACCAGAGAAAAGCGAACTTGTTTGCCAGCGCCCTTCAGTGAGTTGCCTGGCTGTTCCACCCTCTGAAGGAACGATGAAAAGATGGTCATATCCTGTGATCGCTCCGACGCGGTCTTGCCGGTAGTGTAGTGTATCAATGACCGTTGCTGGTTTGGTCCACTTTGCACCTTTTGGCGCTGCTGCAATCTTGATATCCCAATCAGTTGATGTTGGAACACGTGAGCGGAACGCAATTGATTCTCCGTCTGGAGACCAGCGAATGATTTGAGGTGGGTTTTGACCGTGCGTTAACTGACTAATGGCACCTTCATCATCCATCCAGCGGACAAATACTTGCCGCGTGTCATCATCAGCAGTTGCAATGTAAGCAACACGATCGCCGTTTGGTGACCAGCGCATACCGGTTCCTTTTACGAGGAATCTGTTTTTGCTGCCGTCAGCGTTCATCAGCCATATCTCTGATGCCCAGCGGTCGTTCATCTCGTCAACGCGTGAGCGAACATAGGCAACCTGATTGCCGTCTGGCGACAGCTGTGCGCCGGTTACGCGTTCCCAATTCATATAAATTTCTGGTGTTATCGTTTGTGCGTTTGCTGCAAATCCAATCATGCAAACAAAAGCTAGAGCAGTCGAAACTGCATGCAGTAGCCTGATCATGAAACTCTCCCCTTATTAATCCCGAAGCACACTATAGTTTAAATTTATAATTTTGTCAGCCAGCTATGAATAACTGAAGGGTTGTTGACGTGAGTGCCGCGTATACGGCAAGCTTGATGGTGACACTGGAAGCAAACGGAGGGCTGGATAACATGAATGGTATTGCAAAATTACTGATTGGGTTGATGGTGATTGGCGCTGTCACCTGGTTTATATATGATCGTTCTGCACCTACTATCCAGTATGACCTGATCATAGCTAATGGTACTGTTTATGACGGCAGCGGAGGTAGCCCATACACAGCGAATGTCGCTGTCAGTAAAGATCGTATAGTAGCAATCGGTGATATTGATCCAAAACGCAGCAATCTGGTGATTGATGCAAGTGGTATGGCGGTGGCTCCCGGTTTTATCAATGTTCTGAGCTGGGCAACGGAATCGTTGTTGGTTGATGGCCGAAGTCAAGGTGATATTCGTCAAGGCGTTACAACCGAGGTATTTGGTGAGGGTAGTACCATGGGCCCTATCAATGCTGAAATGCGCCGCGAGATGATTGAACGACAAGGTGACCTTAAATTTGATGTTGCCTGGACAAGTTTTGGCGATTATCTGATGCATCTGGAGCAAAAAGGTATCTCGCCTAACGTAGCGTCATATTTGGGGGCTACTACAGTTCGCATCAATGTTCTCGGTTATGAAGACCGTCACGCAACGCCTGCAGAGCTATCAAGAATGCAGGAAATTGTCGCCGAGGCGATGGAAGAGGGTGCTCTAGGTATAGGATCGTCGCTCATATATGCGCCAGCAGCTTATGCAAATACAGAAGAACTGATTGCGTTGATGCAAACTGCGTCCCGTTATGGTGGTGGTTATATTTCACATATGCGGAGCGAAGGTGACAGGTTTGAAGAAGCGGTTGATGAGCTGATTTCTATTGCGCGGGCGACAGATGCACCGGCCGAGATTTATCACTTAAAAGCAGCAGGTAAAAGCAATTGGCATAAAATGGATCGGGTCATAGAAAAAGTAGAAGCAGCCCGTGCTGAAGGTCTGAAAATTACTGCTGATATGTATAGCTATGTTGCTGGTGCAACAGGTCTGGATGCAATGATGCCGCCATGGGTACAGGAAGGTGGCTTTAGCGAATGGTCCAAACGCTTGCAGGATATGTCGCTGCGTCCGCGTTTAATAGAAGAGATGTCATCACCACAAGATTGGGAAAACCTCTATCTGGCGGCGGGTAGCGCTGACAAAGTGCTACTAACAGGGTTTAAAAGTGCCACCTTGAAACCATTGACAGGAAAGTCTCTTGCCGAAGTGGCCCAGATGCGCGGAAAAAGCCCTGAAGAAACGGCGATTGAGCTGGTCATTGAAGATGGAAGTCGTGTTGGAACAGCTTATTTCATTATGTCCGAAGAAAATTTGCGAAAGAAAGTGCAACTACCTTGGGTAAGTTTTGGCTCTGATGCAGGTTCATATACTGTTGCTGAGCCATTTACACTCAGCGGAACACATCCGCGTGCGTATGGTAACTTTGCTCGTGTTTTTGCAAAATATGTGCGCGAAGACCAAGTGTTGTCCGTAGAAGAGGCCGTGCGTAAAATGACGTCATTGCCTGCAGCCAATATGCAATTGCGTGAGCGCGGTAGTTTGAAAGCTGGGTATTTTGCAGACATTGTGATCTTTGACCCCACCACTATTCAGGATCATGCAACTTTTGATGATCCACACCAGTATTCAACTGGCGTGAGCGAGGTTTTCATTAACGGTGTACACGTATTGAAAAATGGTGAGCATACTGGATCAACACCAGGACGCGTGTTGCGTGGTCCCGGTTGGACTGGTTGGGCTCAATAAGTCCAATAACAGAGTTCATAGACAGCGCACAGTAACTCCGCTGTTTATGTGACATTGGCCACATTCGACATATATCCATACATAAGGCCAATATGAAGCGATCTGTCAGGAAAAGGTGCGCGATATGAAGTTTACACTCAACGTTAATGATCAAATCCACGATGTGGATGTTGAGCCGGATACGCCATTGTTGTGGGTTTTGCGCGATGAATTGGGTTTTAAAGGTGTAAAGTTTGGATGCGGTGTTGCGGCATGCGGCGCTTGCACCGTGCATCTTGACGGTACGGCAACACGTACATGCGTTTTACCGATTGATGCGATCGATGGTGAGGCTATCACGACGATTGAAGGTTTGGCTGACGCGGATGTGCTTAGCGGCGTTCAGCAGGCTTGGATTGATCATCAAGTACCACAGTGCGGCTATTGCCAGTCAGGTATGATTATGGCGGTTAGCGCGCTTCTGGATGAAATACCTAATCCAACAGATGATGACATAGATGCATCCATCACCAACATATGCCGTTGTGGTAGTTATCCAAGAGTACGCAAAGCTATTCATGCAATTGCAGCCAGTAAGGGAGACGCGTAATGTCAAAGAAATTGACGCGCCGTAAATTCCTGATGGGTTCAGGCGCCGTTGTAGGTGGTGGTTTGGTGCTTGGTTATGTTGCGCTGCCTAACCAGTTAAATGATTTGGCAAAAGCAAATAAAGGATCAGGCGCGGTTCTTTCGGGCTGGATCAGAATAACACCTGATAACAAAGTAACCGTAATGGTGCCTCATTCTGAAATGGGGCAGGGTGTTCATACCGCTTTACCGATGATGGCTGCCGATGAACTGGATGCGGATTGGGATTTGGTTTCCATGGAACAAGCACCAGCTTTGTCCGAGTATGCAAATGAGCCTCTCGGTGAAGGTTTTATTGTTGGTGGTAAATCAGTGCCAGATATTCTGGCACCGCTTATTAACAAAGCTTTCTATCAAATAGCGCAGGCTATGAATTTGCAGATTACTGGTGGCTCGACCTCAGTGCGATTTACAGGGCATTACGGTATGCGTGTTGCTGGTGCTGCTGCGCGTGAGATGCTTTTGAGAGCTGCTGCCCAAGAATGGGAGGTTTCGCTCAATTCGCTTTCTGCCAGCAAAGGTGTGGTGACACACCTTCCAAGTGGCCGGTCGTTGACATACGGCGAACTGGCAGAGGCTGCGTCTACATTTGACCCCAACCCTACGCCCGTTTTGAAAGCAAAGGCGGAGCATACAATTGTAGGCACAAAACGGAAACGTTTTGATATCCCGTCCAAGGTGGATGGTAGTGCCAAATACGGTATTGATGCCGAAGTGGATGGTATGCTGTATGCTGCTATTGCCCGTGTGCCGGTTCACGGTGGTACGGTCACATCAATTGATGAGGTTGCGGCTGCTGCAATGCCGGGTGTTAAAAAGATTTGTAATCTTGGTTACGGCGTTGCTGTCGTTGCAGACAAATACTGGCGGGCAAAAAAGGCGCTTGAGGCTGTTAATTTCGAGTTTGACGGCGGCGAAGCCAGTACACTCAACTCATCGGCTATTTCAGCAAAGTTTGAACGTGATTTGGATACAATGGAGCCTGAATTTGATATCGAAAAAGGTGATGTCAACTTTGAAGGTGTTTCAGGGTCTAATATACATGATGCACAATATGAGGTGCCTTATCAGGCTCATGCCTGTATGGAGCCGCTAAATTGTACAGCATGGGTGCGTGACGGTATGTGTGATGTATGGACAGGGTCGCAGGCACCGTTGATGGCACGCGCGACCGCTGCAAATGCGGCTGAGGTCGATGAAGAGAATGTCACTGTTCATGGCTTTATGCTTGGTGGCGGTTTTGGGCGGCGTATTCATGCAGAAAATGACTATGTTGCTCCCGCTGTTGAAATATCGAAAATGGTTGGTGCACCGGTTAAGACTGTGTGGTCCCGCGAAGAAGACATGCGGTTTGATGAGTACCGACCAGCCGTTATCAGTAGGTTCCGAGGCGTATTGGACGAGGGTAACAAGCCATCTATGTGGTATAATCGCTATTCTGATAAGCGTGAGCCAGTTGAGGCACCGTTAGTGCCATACAGTATTCCTGGCCAGTCCATCGGTTATGTTGTCAGTCAAAGCCATTTGAAACTGGGCCCGTGGCGTAGTGTTGATCATTCACAGCATGCTTTCTTTACCGAAAGTTTCATTGATGAGTTGGCGTACAAGGCAGGTATTGATCCGCTGGAATACCGTTTGTCATTACTTGGTGATGCTCCGCGCCATGCAGCTGTGCTGCGAGCTGCAGCTGTTAAAGCTGGATGGTATAGTGGCAAGCGCGGCGGGCGTGCAATGGGAGCTGCTGTTCATGAGAGCTTTGGCTCTATTTGTGCCCATATCGCTGAAGTATCTGTTGATGAGAGCGGACAATTGCGTGTGCACAGAGTATTTAGTGCTGTTGATTGCGGTGAAGCTATTAATCCTGACAATATCGAATCACAGATTGAAAGCGCTATAATTTACGGTATGACGGCGGCATTATACGGAGAGATAACCGTTGAAAATGGTGCCGTTGTTCAAGGCAATTTCCCTGACTACGAGATGGTTCGTATGGATGAAGTACCTGAAATTGATGTGCAAATTATCGAGTCTGGTGCACCCCTAGGCGGTATGGGCGAGCCTGGTTTGCCGCCTATTGCTCCTGCTATCACTAACGCTATTTTTGCAGCAACGAACATTAGAGTGCGGAAGTTGCCGCTAATGAATGTTGACCTGAAAGCTGGCGTTTAGTCGACTTGGCTTTTGATCGATTTATATATTGTCAATACTGATGCATGTTGACTAGGAACTGGTTTCAATTGGAAACCCGCCTGCCTGGCTAACCATTGCAGGTGGTATTCGGCCCAGCACTGTTTCGGTCCATTTTGCAAGCTTGATCATGTCATTAAGTGATATATCTGTTTGGATATCTGATTCAGCCAGTAGGTAAAGCAGGTCTTCAGTGCCTATGTTACCTGTGGCCTTTGGAGCAAAAGGGCATCCACCAAGGCCACCAACTGATGCGTCCAGTGTTTGTACACCTGCTTGGTATGCTGCCCATGCGTTAGCGAGCCCCGTATTGCGTGTGTTATGGAAATGAGCGCGAAGTGGTATGTTAGGAATGCGTTCTTTGATCTTATGTATAAGTTCGGTCACACGTATCGGTGAGCCCACACCAATTGTATCTGCAATCGCAATTTCACGTGGCTCCGCTTCAGCAATATCTTCTGCCATGGCGACAACTGTTGATTGGTCGATACGTCCTTCAAATGGGCATCCAAAGGATACGGAAATAGTCGCTTGTGCGGACATTCCTTCAGATTTTGCAAGCTTGATCATTTCTTTGGTAATTTCAACAGATGACCGCATGGTTTGACCTTGGTTCTTTTCTGCGAATGTGTCGCTGGCGATTGCAACGCAACCAGCTTCATCAATGCCGCGATTGCCTGCTTCGCGTGTTGCTATGGCTCTGAGAAGCCCGCGTTTATTAAGCACAAGCCCTATGTAGGTAACATCGGAACGATCGCGCAGGCCTGATATCACATCTTCAGCATCGGCCATTTGTGGTACACGCGCAGGGTGAACAAAACTTGCGACCTCGATCCGTTTAACGCCTGCATCAATTGCACCATTGATCATGTGCAACTTGTCAGCCGTAGAAAAAACGACCTTCTCATTTTGAAGACCATCGCGTGGCCCTACCTCGAGTACTTCAACACATGCAGGCATATTACCCTCTTAAAAATATCGCGAACAGAGATTATCAGATTTAAGTTGATTATTATGTCGAAACGCAATGCATTCATACAAAAAAAATAGGCATCTTTAAGATGCCTATTTTCATTCAGTCTTATAACTGTACTGATCAAGCTACCGAATGTTTTCAACTTTTTCAGGCGCTATTACACGGTACAGCATTGCAGGCCTATGTGGCCCTGAAGCATATTTTTTACCTGTCGCTTCAATGACGTTCAAAGAGAATATCCATTTGCGGAAATTGCGCTTATCACGAGGTTTGTCTGTCGCTTTCTCATAAACATCTTGCAGGTAAGATAATGTGAACTCTTGCGGCATTAACTTTAGACCAACTGTTGAGTAATCCATCTTTGCCGCCAAACGCTCACGTGCAACCTTTATGATTTCGCTGTGATCAAAAGATAGTTTAGGAAGTTCATCTACTTTGAACCATGCTGCATCATCTGCATCGGTGCCTGCTTTAAGTTCTACACTGCCTGCAGGAATAAGCGCATAGTAGGCAACGCTGATTACCCGTTCACGCGGGTCTCTATCTACGCTACCAAAGCTGTATAGCTGTTCAAGGTAAATACCTTCGATGCCAGCTTCTTCAGACAATTCACGAAGAGCGCATTCTTCGAGACTTTCGTCCATCTTGATGAAGCCACCAGGAAGTGCCCATTTCCCTTTGAAGGGCTCCATGCCGCGTTTTATTAGCAAAACTTTCAGTGCGCCGTCCTCAACAGTAAAGATGACAATGTCAGTCGTTACTGCAGGATGAGGATACTCATATGTATAAGCCATATTTCTTTTATCCTTCAGATGCGTATACGGTATTTCCCTACCTTGCATCTAAAACTATCATGGCAAAAAGCCAAATTTTGTTACCACCCACAACCATAAGAATGGTTGAATACATCTTATTGTAGATGTACACTAATTACGTTATTTTTGATACATCTTTACGGCGGGAAAGCAACCTTAAATATCGAAATTTTAATTGCTATTCGCGCCAAATATGTTTTTGGCAGTCGCTAATAAGGCAACATATTTTTTAAAATGCTCATCGGCGATTGTAGCGCAAAAAGACTGATTTGTCTGTTCAGATGCTGTTATTGTTGCACGCAGTTCGGCAATGCGATGACCGTACTCAAACGCATAAATGTCGCCTGCAATGTCGTCCATTAAAGTGGCTTGTGCGGGCCTGTCCAGGGCTTCAATTACGGCATATTCAGGTTCTTCATAGTGAGCCAAAAT
Organism: Kordiimonas aquimaris; assembly: GCF_025574485.1. Taxonomy (GTDB): domain Bacteria; phylum Pseudomonadota; class Alphaproteobacteria; order Sphingomonadales; family Kordiimonadaceae; genus Kordiimonas; species Kordiimonas aquimaris. The sequence continues at coordinate 145,473 of NZ_JAOBPO010000004.1, forward strand.
GATTTGCTGTAAATTTCTGGCTGACAACTTGTTGATAGGACGTAAGTTTACGTTTAGGTCGTGGCGCTTACATACATGAAGATAAGCTCTGAATTCTGCGGCTTCACGAATGTAATTGTATAGACGTTGATTGGTTCGCTGAAATTTTAGCCATAGTTCCAGTGATACAACACGCAGATCTTCAGTATTTTCTGGAATCATCAGGCCACCTCTGTCATCCAGTGGATTAACACCTTCGCGTGGTTGTGCGGTTAAGCTGGGTGTCACGATGAACATAGCCAAAGAAACAATAAGCGCGCGGAGCATGACAAAATTCCGATGATGATTATAATATGATGCAAGCAGTAGAAGTTTTTATGGCTTCTATAATTTTGTCAACTAGTGGTTTGTCTTAAAGTGTATCTATTTCTCAAGGACGGTATAGGGTAACGCGTATGTTTGCATGGATGATCTTAGTATTGATCTCGCTTAATACCATGACTGACGATTGTGTGCGCGTTAATACAACAGTTAGCGGCGACTCTCTTCAAGGGCAACTATGGGAAGGGCAGGATATTGAAGTGCTTGGCTTCGGTTGCGGCGTTCCTGAAAGATATGACTATATTGTCTTTCGTGTTAACGGCAACACACAGCCTATCATAAAGCAATTGTGGGGTATGCCGGGTGACATGGTTGAAGTGTCTCGAAAGGGGCGTTTGCACATAAACGGTGAAGAAGCCAAAACACCGTTCGGGCGACCATACGGATTGCTGGGTTCTGCCCGGACTCGTATGAAAAAGCTCACCAAACCTCTGGACGGCTATCTGGTTCTTGGTCATCCAGGTAGTATCGATTCAGCTAAAATTGGGCTTCTCACAAAACGTGATCTTCTCGGATACGTGCCAGCAGATAGCGTGCAGCAAGCCGAGTAAGTTCTATGCTCGATCTCCTAGTCTTACCAACCTGCCTGGCAACTCACCTGTTAACTGATCATTTCTCACCACGGGTATCCCATTAACGATAGTTGCTACGTATCCTTCTGCGTTTTGAAGCAGGCGTTGTCCTCCTGCAGGCAGGTCCTGCACCATACGAGGCGGGTGTAGCCTGAGTTTGCTGTGGTCGATTACATTGATGTTAGCTTTGAGGCCTACTTTGATACGGCCACGATCCTGAAAGCCCATATAGTCAGCAAGTTGGCCTGTCAGTTTATAGACAGCTTCTTCCAGTGGGATGGTTTCATCGCTTTTGCGATCCCGTGCCCAGTAATGCATGAGATAGCTCGGAAAACTTGCATCGCATATGGTGCCCACATGCGCGCCGCCGTCAGATAGACCCATAATTGACTGCGGGTGCTGCATCATCTCATACACAGCATTATAATTCAGGTCTGTGTAGTTATAGATAGGGAAGTAAAGAAACTCGCGGCCATCTTTTTCCAGTAAAATGTTGTAGATCATCTCGAGTGGAGTGACCCCCGCTTTTTCTGCAGCTTTATATACTGAATTTTCAATTGGTTGTTCATAGTCTGGATTTGCGCCCAGCCGGAACATCTTGCATGAAACAAAGGCTATTTGAGATAACAGCTGATCAGCTATTGGTGGAATAGGTGTACCGTCACCAGCTAGTTTTTCCGATGATTCTGACAGAAGTTGCTGCTTAAAAGCGGGGTCACGCATAGTGGAAACGCGCTCATCAAATGGCAGGTGACTTATCTTTTTATAACTTGGGAAGCCGATGAACGGATGGAATGTGCATTGTAACCCCAGAATAACACCAATGCCACGCGGGGCAACCTGAAGGCTTATATTGATACCCTTTGCTTTGGCTTGTTCAGTATTTTCCATAATGCGGCGCCATTGCTTTGGCGCAAAATCACGTTGCATAAGTGACAATGACAAAGGTCTTCCGCCAGCACTTTCGGCAAATTTCTCAAGTAATGCCCATTCACGGTCAAATGCTTCATCGTCACCGCGCTCCAGATCAAAATCATTCACTGCTTGCAGGACGCCGTGGTCTAAACCGTCAAATGCTTTAGCAATTCCAGTAAGCTCTTCGATCGTTGCTTCGGAAGATGGGGTCCATTCACCATCAGCAGACCGGTGAACGTCTGACCTGCCAGTTGAAAAGCCAACAGCGCCGGCTTCCAGAGCTTCACGTGTTAGTGTGCGCATTTTCTCAATGTCTTCTGTGGTTGCTTCTTCATTAAAAACGGCACGTTCACCCATGACAAAAACACGTAGTGGATCATGTACAACCTGAGCTGCAAAATCGATAGTATGCGGCACATCAATGGCATCCATATAATCTGTGAAGCTTTTCCACTGCCAAGTTAACCCTTCGGACAGAGCTGAGCCAGGGATGTCTTCAACGCCTTCCATTAACCGTATCAACTTTTCATGGTCTGTTTCGTGAACCGGTGCAAATCCGACACCACAACTGCCCATCACGACAGTTGTTACGCCGTGGTATACACTGGGTTCAAATTTTGTATCCCAGGATACCTGACCATCATAATGTGTGTGCACATCGATGAAGCCGGGGGTAACGATTTTGCCTGCTGCATCAATAGTTTCTTTTGCCGCAGCGTTTGATAGAGGGCCAATTTCAGTAATTAAACCATCAGTAATGCCAATATCAGCTTCAAACGCGTCTGATCCATCACCGTCATGGATTGAACCATTTTTAATTAGCAGATCAAATGTCATTTCTGTTCCCCTACGAGAGTATTTCAAACTGATAGTTGTTTTTTGCGCCAATCAATGAACCTAAAGGTATTGGCAAGAATAAAGCCGCCGATGAGATGCCAGATACCCCACATACCAACCAATATGACCGCTTCGCCGTACCCGCCGAGTTCAGCAAGGACAATTATCAAGCCAAGACCGGCGTTTTGGATACCTACTTCAAATACTAAGGCACGTGATTTCTTACGATCTTTTATAAATGTGTAGCCAAATAAAGCGCCGACAAGAAATGCAGCGCTGTTGTGCAAAATAACGAGCGGAACCATAACGGCACCGTATGCAATCAGCACACCGTAATTTGTTATAAGTCCACTAATTATCAGAATTATAAGGATGGCCAGAGAGGCAGGCATAGAGCGCCGATGAAGTTTGGTTGCCAGATTTGGTTTTTTGCTTGCCAGTGAAAGTCCAATAATAAGCGGAATTACCAAAATAAGGCATGTTCTGACAATAAAGCCCGCTCGGTCAATGTTAACTTGCTCGATTAGTGTGTCAGATGGTGCATGCATGCCAACCCAAAACAGTATTGAGAACGGCAAAAACGCAGCCGAAAATATCGATGATAGCATCGTCAAGGACACAGAATATGCCGTATCGCCGCCAGCTATTTTAGTAATGAGGTTTGACATGGAACCACCGGGGCAACAGCTCACGATAATCATTCCTAATGCCAGTGCCGGTGAGATCGAGAGGGTCTTCACAAGAGCTAAGGTTGCAAGAGGTAGGGCAATAATTTGAGCAAAGAAGCCAACCATAACGGACAGGGGGTTTTCGCGAACAAATTTGAAATCACCGGGCTTTAAACCTGTGGCAACAGCGAACATAATGAATGCAAGTGATATAGAGAGAAATAATTGCACTAGCGGGTCTACATCCAGCATTACCGGTTCTGCGACAGATGTATCGGCTAGCATATACTCATTCTCCCCACTTTAAGTTTCTTTATAATGACCTTCATTAGAAATCAAAAGCAATTGCTTACTAAATACAGAAGATGCTACCTGCTGTTACATATTTTGTGGTCACGAAACGATAGTTATTAAGGGTGTTAAATGGCGTTTTTAAAAGGATTTGCTGGGTTTGCTTCGTTTGTTGCTGTTTTAACAATGGATTTGCAGGCGCAAGAAAAACAAGCGATCGACATGATTGTATACGGTGATCACGTCGTTACCATGCAGGCGGATGATGCGCCAATTCAAGACGGTGCCGTAGCGGTTCATGACGGTGAAATTATAGCCGTTGGCAAGGCTGGCATGATTGATGCTGCTTATAACGCAGAGCGATCAATTAACGGTAAGGGCAAGGTGGTACTGCCTGGTCTTGTAAATGGGCACACACATTCTGCCATGGTTTTATTTCGTGGTATGGCGGATGACTTGCCGTTAATGACATGGCTGCAAGACTATATATTCCCAATGGAAGGCCGATATGTCGACGCGTCGCTTGTTGAGGCAGGCTCTGAGCTTGCTTGTTGGGAAATGATTAAATCCGGTGTGACCAGTTTTGTCGATATGTATTTCTATCCGGACACAATTTCTGATGTTGTTGTACGATGCGGCATGCGTGCTGTTGTTGCTGCGCCTATGATTGATTATCCCAGTCCTGGGTTTGAAGGCTGGAGTGATAGCTTTGATGCGGGCGTTGCATTTGTGAAACGCTGGAAAGGGAAGCATCCACGCATCATTCCAGCCCTTGCACCACATGCGCCCTATACAGTTTCTAAAGAGCATTTGGATAGTGCGTTTAAGGCTGCGCGCGATTTAGCTGTCCCTGTTTCTATTCACGTTGCCGAAGATCTTGCAGAAGTCGAGTTTGTCAATGAACGATACGGCAAAAGTTCGATAGAACTGTTGTCCGAGCTTGGTATGTTGACGCAGTCAACCATTGCGGCACATGTCGTTTGGCCTTCAGACAGTGATATTGTTAAACTAGCTGGCTCGAAAGCAGGCGCTATTCACAACCCGACATCAAATATGAAGGCGGCGGCAGGTATTTCTCCTGTCCCCAAAATGTTGGAAGCTGGTGTTACAGTGGGATTGGGCACGGATGGTGCCGCTTCTAATAATGACTTGAACCTATGGCAGGAAATGAGGTTTGCAGCTTTGTTGCACAAAGGTGTTAACCGCGACGCGACGCTGGTTTCATCTTATCAAGCACTTGATATGGCAACCCGCATGGGCGCACGTGCAGCTGGTTTTGGTGATAATATTGGTTCGCTTAAGCCCGGTTCGCGTGCAGACATAATACAAGTCTCTTTTGAGAGCCCACGCTTTGAGCCTACATATAATGTTGTGTCGCATTTGGTTTATGTTGCAACAGCTGCTGATGTGAAAACTTCAATTATAGACGGTCAGCTTGTTATGTTGAATGGCAAGGTGATGACAATAGATATTGAGCAGGTGAGGCAGAAAATCGAATTGATTGCTGATAAGGTACGTGCTGATATCAAGTAATTGTTTCTTGGTCTTTTTTTTTAATAAGTTTGTGTCTATAGTGCTTAAACAGGCATTACTGCCTGTGGGGGTCCATGGTGTTTCTGGGTGGAAGCGGTGGTCGTATGGAATGGAAAATATCGAAGCGGCGTTATCGTCGCTTTCTTACGTGTATAGTAGCCTCTGGGCTTTATGCAACTACAGCAGTTGTAGCGGATGATGCTGTTGCTCAATCTGATGTCGTACCGGTCGCTGTACAGCTAACTGGCCCTGCGGCTGAAGTTGAAGTGTTTATGAACGGGTTCTTTGAGCGGTTTGCTAAATTCTCCAAAGCCCGCCGTGGCAGCTCTCAAGATCGTGCAATGATACCGTTGCTGCGTCACACAAAATCTAATTTTGATTCAACGCCTGCGATTGCCACCAAAGATGTACCGGTTGATCCGTCTCTAGGGTTGATTTCGAAGTTGTGGATTCATGGTCCTGAATCATGGCAAATTGCCGAAATGGAAGTGGAAGGAAACACAGCTTATGCAAAAGTGTTTTTCCAATCTATTCAATCTGGCAGGCCTGATCCTATTCCTTTTGGGCTAAAATTTTACAGAGCACAAAACGATTGGAAAATTGTTGGTTACGTTGATATGCGGGCTGTACCATCAGAAGGGCTTGCTTGGCAGCAACTATTTGTTGTGAAAAATGATGTTAGCCCTGAAGCTGTGTTCTCTGACTATATGGAGAAAATTGAGCATTATTATGCGCCGAGTAAAGCGCGTGAAAGTATGAAGATTACACCGCAAGTACAGCAAAACCTTTCCCCGCTTTGGGCGCCTACACAAGATGCTCTCAAGTCTTCATCCCGTGCAATTATGGCTTTCTCTCAAATTCAACCGCGTAACTGGCAGTTTGTTTCATCTGACTTGGTTGATGAGAACGCGGAGCTTGTTATCAAAGCAAGTGCAGGAAACCCTGTTATGCGCCGTAACATGGGTATGGCTGCCATGATGGGTAGTGGTTTGAAGTTCACGCTTGAGAAAGCAGAAGAACGCTGGTTACTGATGAAGTATAGTCGTGCTCGTTCAAAGTAAGCGGTTAGTTTTTCTTTTAGCAGCGAACAATACAACACTCACATCATGTTATGATGTGAGTGTTTGCTTTTGTGGTTAGTGTCACAGGTTCTAACAAGTGGTAATTCTCGTCGTGAACTGTAGATACGAATTGCCATGTCGCCTCTATTTCACTTTTTGTGATGCTTAGTTCAAGCCAGCCGCGATTTTCAGCGTTAATATACTTTAGTTCTGGACTTGCTTCGTGAAGCGCTTTTGCCGTGACGCTTGGGTCTACCGGCAAATAGTTTTCGAGACCAGGTGATGAGACACCGGCGGTTGCAAATTCAACGGCAACGGCGTCACCAGCATTATCTTTCATGTTAAACGCCCACGCATTGTGTGTATCACCAGCGAGAGTAACAGCATTGTTGGCGTTACTCTTGAGTGTAGCAAATAATTTTTCACGAGCTATTGGGTAACCATCCCATGCATCCAGATTCAGAGGCAAACCGAGCTGCCCTAATGCACGAAAACGGGCTACTTGCTCAGGAGTTATGTATGTTGCAGAGTCAAAATCAATGTCCTCATCTGCAATGATTGGAAACCCGACTTTACCAGCTAGAACTTGTTGGCCAAGAATCTGCCACGGCGTGTTTTGAGCTGCAGATTCTTTAAGCGTTTTTTCCAGCCAAGCTTCTTGGACGTCACCCAGCATTGTACGTGTGTCGTCATTTAATATGGCGGTGCGAAATTTTTCAATATCCGGCATATAGGTCATGCCTTGAGGTAATTGTTTGGGGTCTATTGTTTTAATCGTTTCCCAATCAGTTACAGGGCTTGATTTGCCGTCCTTTATTTCAAAGGGAACAGGGATAGGCTTAAGGTATTTCGCTGTCTCAGGGTTGCTTTTGAGCCTTTCTAGTTCGTCAGTGCCTGTAATGGCGACAGGTTCCTGACCTGGTGACATATTGAACACCATGGTGCGAGGTGGCAGGTCTTCGCTATAGTCCAACCCTTTTGAGCGACCTGTAATGCGAGTATCCAACATGATTAATGTTGCGAGGTCGCCTATCTGAAATGCTCTGTATATATCTGTTTGACCAGTTTTGCTTTCCCTGATTGGTAACCATTCGTGATAAGCGCGCAGAGCTGCTGCTTTTCGGTCATCAAACGACCCTTCACCTTCATTATGGTTCTGTGCACCCGCTTGCCATGTGTCATTCGCTACTTCATGATCGTCCCACACGCAAATGAATGGATGAGCCGCATGCACGGCTTGCAGATCAGGGTCGCTGCGATACAAACCGTAACGAATTCTATAATCCTCAAGGGCAAGGACTTCACCTTTTGGTGCAACTGCACGGCCATGTTCTTTAACCATTGTTTCATTGCTGTATTCACCATCAGGGTATTCATAGATGTAGTCACCAAGATGCAATACAGCACTAACATCTCTATTGGCGATTTCGCGGTATACGTGAAAATATCCTTGTGGATAATTTGAGCAGGAAACCACTGCCACATCAAAGGTATCAACTTTGCCGGTGGGTATGGTTTTTGTGCGTCCAACAGGACTAGTGTTACCTTCGCACATGAAGCGGTAGTAATATGTTTGCCCAGCTTCCAGGCCCGGTGCATCTACTTTTACGGTGAAGTCCGTTTTGGGGCCTGTGGATGTCGTGCCGTGACTAATAATAGTGTCAAAATGTTCGGAAAGTGAAACTTCCCACGTCAATTTTATGTTCTTTGCTGATTGGTTCGCAGGAACGACGCGTGTCCATATAATAACACGATCATACAGCGGATCGCCACTGGCCACACCGTGGGTAAAGATAACGGTCTCATCTTCTTGAGCATTTGCCGTGCCGAAGTTGTGTAACAATGCCGTGCCGACAATACTGCTTGCGCCGCCAATGATTTGTCGTCGATTGATATTGAGTGAGCCAGCTTTTCGTGCCTTTGACATGTGATAAATGATCCCATTACGTATTAATGTATGCTGAAGTAATGCATGCTTATTTACGATAAAAGCACTAAAGCTTTAACATGACAAATAGATGTCTTTAAAAGCTTATTCTTTTACCACCTAATCGGTATCGGCGACTATAAGCAATCAGAGGTCGTATTTTAGGTTTTTTGTATTAGATTTACTATTTGCTAACCCTGTTTGTGTCACAAAAGCGTTATCAAACGCCTTAAACGCTTTGTCTGCGTTCACCTAGGTAAAGTTTGTGTTTGCGGTGGGATAGTTAGTTCATGTCAGTTAAGGTGCCAAACAGGTTTCTGGGGTATGCATTTTGCGTAGGCGACCTTCTCATTGAAGCAGACACGTCTTTTGACATCAAGAATGCTGATGGTGCCGTTAAAAGCACGCTTGGTATTAATGTAACGCCGGGTGTTAACGCTAATTTTCTTGATTTACTGGATACAAAAGGACGCGGCCTTATAAAAAGGTCAGTCGTAAAATTGACCGGCTCTAATCGTGTTGGCCCGCTGATGATCAATGTCGGACACGCCGCACATGAAAAAGAGCTTTTTGGCGCATTTTTGGCCAAATTACCAGCAGATGATGAGGCGATTTACATCGTTCTGTCACGACCTGCCCGCTTAGGCCTAAAAGAACAGCTCGACCAAGAAAGGCCTACAGTCGAAAAAAAGAGAGAGTTCTTTCAGTCTCTGGAGGACTTGTTTGAACAAGACCCCAGTGCAGAAGATAAAGTTCAGGTCACTGTTGTAGATGCCGGACACGGTGAAGAATTAAGCCGGAAACAACAGTCTTCCATTGAGAGATTGCTTAAGTCTGTTTCATATGGCGGGCAAGCCGCGTCACAAGTTGGTGATGACAAGTTTGCGGTTGTCCACGAACGTTCAAACGATAATGCAAGTGCGGATGCTATTAGTCAGTCAATTTCACAGTCAGCAGGTGTTGAAGTTAAAACTGCAACCATTGATGCGGCCCAGGCGAAGTTGAGCGAAAAAGATAATATGCGGGCGCTGGTCTTCAGTTTACAGCAGTTTACGGAAGACGGTGAAGGTTTTGACATAGACAGTATTGACGAAAATTGCACGGCTCTCATCTGTGAAACGACGGAACGCGTGGCAGCATTTCGCAAGGTTTTGGATGAAGGTGCATTTACACTTGTTTACCAACCCATTGTTGATATGAGACGCGGCACGACACATCATTTTGAAGCTCTTACCCGTTTTGACTTGCCGCCGCTGATGAAGTCGCAGTGGGAGATGATCAGGTTTGCTGAAGATGTTGGTCTAATCGACGATTTTGACCGTGCTGTTATTAATCGTGCGATGCGAAAAATCAGAGACTTGATGCAACAAGGTGGCGCTCCCGGCATTGCTGTCAATGTTTCAGGTCGGTCGTTATCAGATCCAGAATTTATCCTGGACTTGATTTCAACATTGAAAGGAAACCTTGATCTCAAGAACTATCTGTCTATTGAAATTACTGAAAGTGCCAGAATCCATGACTTGGAGGCGCTGGGTGAAGTTGTTGATGAGATTAGAAGTGTTGGGTTTAAGGTTTATCTGGACGATTTTGGGGCAGGGGCTGCAGGTTTTCAATATCTGAAAAGCATGCGGGTTGATGCAGTTAAAATTGATGGTTCCTACATAAAAGACGCTCTGACGAGCCGTGAAGATCGGGCTTTCTTGCGTTCTATTGTGACACTTTGCCAAGACTTGGGTATCACAACAGTTGGTGAATGGATTGAAACTAAAGAACACGCCGAATTGCTGAAGGAAATTGGCGTCGATTATGGCCAGGGTTATTATTACGGCAAGCCAACAAATGGATTGATGGCAGCAAGAAAGGCAGCTGTTGGTTAATTAGATATCTTCTAGTTTACATCCGTCTAGTTCAGAGTAATAACTGGCGCCGAATGCTAAAGACGGCGTTTGGAACCCAGCATTGATGTTACCTTCCATTATTTTTAATACAGATTTTACAGCTGAATCGGCCGTAAGCGTATAGCCGTTTGGCGCATGAAGTATGCTGCGATATTCGGTGCCATCTGCATCAATAACTTCTGCTAGTAAGGTTGATGTATCCTTGATGCGTTGTTCTTCGGTGGGGCCTGCAGGCATTTTATCGATTTGTTTTTTGAAAAACGATTGTACGCTGTTTAATTTTAGTATGGGGCCAATAAAACGACTAAGTGTTGTCATTGTTTTAATTGGACCTTCAGCAGGAAAATATACTTGAATGTTATTAATGCCTGTACTGTAAAACGCTGTAGAAACGTCCCCCCATGATACAGCCAAGTAGTTACTTTCAATATCGTTTAAGGTGAAAACGCGCTTAAGACTGCCTGCTGGTTTCGTTATTATTGTACCGCCTTCACGAACCATCGTGCCATTACCGAGCGACTCAACAGCCGTTTTGGCCGTGCCTTGCGATGGACCGCCCAAACCATGGATAGCAATGACCAGTGATTTTGGCGCCTTTGCACGTTTGGCCGTGTGAGCTGCCAAACAGTCACTCGGTACAACATCAAAGCCAACACCGGGCAGCAAAGTTACGCCTGCTTTTTCAGCATTGGTGCCGTATCTGGCAGCACATTCGAAAACAGCTATTTCACCAGTTACATCAAGATAATGAGTGTTCGTGTCGATACAGGCGCGCATCATATGCTCTGCTGTTGCTGAAAAAGGGCCTGCAACAGAGAGTACAGCAGAACAGTTTTTTAGCGCAGCACGTACTGCATTTGGATCATCGACAGAAAATGCCGACCAAGGCAATTCTAACTCAGTTGCAAGTTTGCGCACTTTTTCTGCGTTTCGGCCGGCAATAATGGGCGTATGGCCCATGACTTTTGCTTTTTGTGCGATCAGCTGACCGGTGTAACCGGTTGCGCCGTATATCATCCATTTTGCCGTCATAGCTGCATACTCATTGTTTTATTGTTTGAATCTGCGAGCACCTTTGGGCGCAGATGGTGACTATAATTAGAGGTTTTCCACCGGATCAATTTCTAATTGCTGCATGGATGCAAACAAAGTCATGGCCTTGATATGTGGTTTTGCAAAGCTTTCTTTTTCACCAACGCGTTTCATAAATGCGGTAATATTTGGCCAGCGTTTGGCGGAAGGGGAATATCCAGTGAAAGCGAGGTTGCCGTATTGTACAGCCACTGAAATATCTGCAACCGAGAATGCATCACCAGCCAGCCATTTTTTGCCTTCAAGCGCTTCTTCAATATAGTCATGAACAGTGATTAATTTTCCTCGGATTACTTCCATTGCACCGTCAATATCAGGAGCTTGCCCATTCATTTGCGGGAAAACCATCTTACGGAACACACCGAGCCCGATTGTGCCTGCCATTTCAGTATCTGCGTACTCTTCAAACCATAAGGCACGGCCGTATTCACTAACATCAGCGGGTGTTAGTGAAGGCGTCGGGTATTTGCGTTCAATATAGTGAAAAATTGCGCTTGAATCCGGCAGCAAAAAACCTTCGCCGGCATCGGTGTCTTTTAATAGCGGAATACGCCTAAGCGGGTTTTGCTTGGTAAAAGCATCATCGGCTTGAAATGGACTAAGGTTTTCTGTTTCAAACGGCAAACCTTTTTCTGCCAATTGTGTCATGATTTTACGGTAAAAGGGTGAGCCAATAAGGCCACATAGTGTCAGTGTCATTTAAATTCTCTCAAGAATGGTTATTGAAGTAAGATGGCGCGATGATTTAAAAATCAACACCAGACTACCCAAAAAGGCATGTCTGTCCTTGGGATGTGATATCAATAACCTATTTCAAGCCAGCAAGAGCAATCGAGCCTTCGATCGTAAACTCAAAAACTTCATCCAGTGATCGTTTAGGTTCATCCTCAAGACACCAGCGTTTTAGTGTAAGTATTGTAAAATCAAAAATAACATACTGGCGCATCAAACGCTCTTTTTCAGGCATATGCACAAGCTTTTTATCAAATAGTTCATACGCTCTCATCATACCGATAACATTAAATTCTTCGATAACCTTGCGCAGTTCCCAGTTGGGTTGTGTTATGGCCTGACTCAAGAAATTTAGATAGTTTGATCCTGCAGGAGGATCAACCAGCAAATCGCCAAGAGGTACAATCAAAGCTTCAAATATTTGCCGTAATGTCGGTTTGTCGCCAAATTCAGCAAGCATGGCTTGACGCTTTTGGTCAATTTGAGTGGTGCGTTCGTTGATTGTTGCACTAATTAAACCATTTTTGGAACCAAAGTGATATTGAAGTGCAGATTGGTTTCGTTGTCCTGCTTCTTGTAAAATTTCACGTGTTGAAACATCCGCCAGACCTTTTTTAGCGATCAGACGTTCTGCAGCTTGTATAAGTGCTGTGCGCGTTGCATCTGCGCGCTTGGCTTTACCATTGATCTGAGCGTCCAAATTATGCTCCCCGGATATGCATTTGGCATCTACAGTTTCGCCCATTAAACATTTATGACACTGCTTAGTAAAGTACTTGTAATCATATGTGAGGTATGAGGGCTTACTCCCATACTTCTTTATAGCCGCGTCTTGCGATGCGGCGTGATGTGCGGCATGTGACAAACATGTCCAGATTAACTGATTTTAACAGTGTGTCGGTCTCAGCTTTGTCATGTGCTGACAAAGCGTCATAAGCGTCATGAATACGTTGCAGCATCCACAATGAATAGTGTCTTGCGCCAACGCTCATTTGTGTGTCGCGTAGTTTGAAGCTACACCCTCCAAGAACACGTTTGTTGGTATCTGCTATAACAGGTTTGCCGCTTTCGATATCAGAGTTCTGATCTAGGTAATCATTAATAAAGCTTGTAAGTGCCTCGACCTCTGGGCCGTAATCCTGACCGATCAATTGTAGCACAGGTAGCAACGTTTCCGGAATTGTATCGTCTTGTGTTGTCGTGTCCGGGAGGTCTGGGAATTCCGGTTTATCCATGTCAGATGCTGTCATACGTTCGACCCAGCGCCAAACGCGGTTAGCTGTTGTTTTCATGAGCATTTCAGGTGCCGGGTCACGCGCCAGATGAGCATACATGGGTCCATATAGGCCGAAGTCTCCAATCGTTGGTTTTCCGCCTAATAGGTAAGGGTGTGTTAGCAAGTGACCATCAAGTGCGGCTAGTAGGTCAGTGTAGCTTTGCTCAATAGCAGGAATGGTTTCTGGCGTTACACCAAGACCTGGCAAGTAAGCTTGCATTTTCGTCATGCCGGGTGTTGCAAACTCGAGCGCCTCTGCTGTTGTTGCTGTCGGGTTGGCGGTGCGTCCAAATTCCATCGCAATAAAGTGTTTGTTTTGCTCAGGGAAATTCCAACGATAGTGCATGGCCGCGCGCAACAAGCCTTCATCACCAAAAGCCTCAAGAATAAGGGCAATAATTCTTTGTTTTGCGCCTTCAGGGTAGACACTGAAAGGTTTAGCGGCACGGTTTTCAAGAAAATCAATGATTTCGGTTGTATCTTGTATGATATCGCCAGCGGCGGTTTCAATCACAGGGATGACGAAGCGACCAACGGTTGGCATAATACGGCCTAAATAATCAGGGTGACTTTGCAGGCGTTCTGAATAAGGGGTGCCTGATTTACGCAGGAAGCTGCGTACCTTACCCGAGTACAAGCTAACGGGGCAGCCATAAAACGTGATTGGTTCCTGCGATGTCATTCTCTGTTCCGATCAATTGACTATATAATGAATGTCATTACTATGTCGTGCGAGCAATGTGTCAAGCATATCGCGCATATGCATGTTCAAGCTTGCGTGAAATATGATGAGGTGAATAAAGTCTATGTCGATAAGAGCATGGTTGGTCAGGAAAAAAATCCGCAAAACTTTCCGTCCTAAGGCACTGAAAAACGCGCCGATAGAGGAGCGTTTAAAAAGTATTCTGGCAGGCTTTAGGGGCTCTGAGGCGCTGTTGCCGCAACCACCAAAGCACATCAAGGCTGTACCTGTTTCAGCCAATTTTGATGGTATGCCTTTTAAAGGGGAATGGGTGGTAGACCCTTCGGCGCATAATAATCGCATTATTTTTTATACACACGGCGGCGCCTATGTTTGGGGTCGTCCGAAAGAATACCGCTACCTAGCGTGGCAACTTTCTAGGCAATGTAAAGCGCGTGTATTCTTGCTGGATTATACGCTGGCACCAAAAGCCAAATGCCCAACGCAAATAAATGAAGGGCTTGCGGCATATGATTATATTCGGACCAACAACCCTGAAGCAGCCATTGCTATGGCAGGGGATAGTGCGGGTGGTAGCTTGACTGTTGCCATGGCGGTCACCATTAGAGACAGCAACCGCTCAACACCTGTGGCACTTAGCCTGATTGCCCCGGGCGTTGACCTGACGGGGTCAGGCGACAGTGTCCGTAAAAATGCAGATAAAGATGTCATGTTGGACCCTGAAGCAATCAATTTTGTCATCAAAGATTATATTGGTGATTTGCCTGCGGATGATCCGCGTTGTTCGCCGCTGTTTGCTTCGCATGAAAACCTGCCACCTATGATGGCACAAGTTGGTAGTGATGAGATATTGCTTGATGACTCAGTTCGCCTCGAACAAAGCGTTACCGCTAGTGGCGGCGCGTTCACACTAAAGATATGGCAAAAAATGCATCATGTTTGGCATATGAGCGCCAATATGGTGCCAGAGGCTCGTGCTGCAATTAAAGAAATGGCTACATTTATGGAAGACCACTGGGACATTGGAGTTGAAGAAAACGTTAAAAAGGGTGTGGCAAAATGAGTGCGAAAACGTTAATGGAAACAGCTTTTATAACTGGCGCAGGCTCAGGTATTGGACGCTCACTTGCCCATGCCTTAGTGGCACAAGGGTGTGCTATATATATAGCAGACAATAATGCCGAAAACCTTGCCAAGGTTGAAACGGAGTTGAAGCAAAAGCAAGCTAATGTTCACGCTCGTGTGCTTGATGTTTCAAACCGTGATGATGTCATTGCTGCAGTTGAAGATGCTACCGCGAAAATGGGTAGCATTGATGGTATGTTTAATAACGCAGGTATATCATTTTCAGATATGGTTGAAAGCATGAGCATTCAAGATTTTAAAAAAGTCATGGATGTTGATTTTTGGGGTGTTGTGCACGGAACCCAGGCAGTTTTGCCGCGTATGCTGGAACGCGGTAAAGGACATATTGTCAATGTTTCCAGTATTTTTGGCATTATTGGTGTGCCTAGTCAGTCAGCTTATTGTGCAGCAAAACATGCCGTAAAAGGGTTTAACGAATCGCTGTTCCATGAGTTGAAAGATACAGATGTACAAGTGCACTCTGTTCATCCGGGTGGTGTTAAAACCGGTATTATGAAAAACGGAACCCACATACGTAATGCGCAGGGCGAAGAAGTAGCAAACGAATCTGACCGGCAAGAAATGGTCAAAAACTTTGATGAAAATATGGCCAAGACAACGCCAGATGAAGCAGCAAACGTTATCCTTAATGGTGTTGCAAAGTCGCAGTACCGTATATTGGTTGGCGGGGATGCCCGTTTTATAGACCGTATGCAGCGATGGTTTCCCAATTGGTGGCGCAGTTTGTTACCGCGTTTGCTAAACCGTAATTAAGGCCATTGTGATTGATATGGGTGATTTCCCTCTAGCGTAAATGCTGTTGGCCCACTACATACAGTGCATGAATTGATATTTCGGGGATTTGAAGGAGCACTGACATGCATAACTTAGATAAGCATTATATCAACGGCGAATGGGTTGCGTCTGGTGCGGCCTCTTTTCGTGATTTAATTAATCCTGCAACAGAAGAAAAATCGGGTCAGATGATTTTGGGTACAGCTGCTGATGTTGATGCTGCTGTTGCCGCTGCGAAAGAAGCGTTTGTGAGCTTTTCGCAAACAACCCGCGAGGAACGTATTGATTTGCTGAATAGAATTATCAGTGAATACAAAAAGCGCTCTGCTGAAATGGCATCTGTCATCACCGAAGAAATGGGTGCGCCAACTACTTGGTCTACGAATGCACATGCACCTTCAGGTATTGGTCACTTGATTACAGCGCGCAAAGTGCTGGAAAATTTTGACTTTGAAGAAGACAGAGGCCCAACGCGTATCGCCAAAGAGCCGATCGGTGTTGTTGGCATGATCACACCGTGGAATTGGCCGATCAATCAAATCACTTGTAAAGTGGCACCTGCGATAGCAACTGGCTGTACAATGGTACTGAAACCAAGTGAGATCGCGCCTTATAGTTGCCAGTTATTTACAGAAATTATGGAAGCGGCTGATGTACCTAAAGGCGTTTACAACGTTGTTTACGGTGAAGGTGCAGATGTAGGTGAAGCAATGTCGGGCCACCCTGATATTGATATGATTTCAGTTACAGGTTCAACCCGTATGGGTGCAGCGGTACAGGCAAATGCAGCGAAAACAATTAAACGCGTGACACAGGAACTCGGTGGCAAGTCGGCCAATATTGTTTTAGACGATGCTGACTTTGAAAAAGTAGTGAAACGTGAAGCTCTCAAAGTGATGAGCAACACAGGCCAAACCTGTACAGCACTTACACGCATGCTGGTACCAATGGACCGTATGGATGAAGCAGCAGAAATTGCTGCCAAGGCAGTGGAGCGTGTTGTTGTTGGTGATCCACAAGATACTACAACGACAATGGGCCCCATCTCAAACGAAACACAGCACGGTAAAGTTGGTGCACTTATCCAAAAAGGTATTGATGAAGGCGCGCGCCTTGTTGCGGGCGGCGTTGGCCGACCTGATGGTTTGGAAAAAGGATACTTTGTCAAACCGACTGTGTTTGCAAATGTGACACCGGATATGACTATTGCGCGTGAAGAAATTTTTGGCCCAGTGCTTTCAATCATTGGTTACAAAGATGAAGATGATGCCATTCGTATAGCAAACGACAGCTTGTATGGTTTGTCTGGTGCTGTCCAAAGCGGTGATCCGGAGCGTGCGAAACGTGTTGCATCACGTATGCGCACCGGCATGGTTTACATTAATGGTGCGGATGGTGACTTGAACGCACCATTTGGTGGTTACAAGCAATCAGGGAATGGCAGGGAATGGGGCGCACATGCGTTTAACGACTTCCTTGAGTTGAAATCTGTTCTTGGCTACAACGCGGCAGAGTAAATTAGCTTTTAAATAATACGTTTATGCGAAGGGCGTTTTCGCCGCTCTTCGTATTTTTTCAGGTCGATGGTCATATTATATGATTAATTCTCTTCGGGTGCGTCGAGTTTCGCTCAGTATCCACAATTGGGTGGGGCTTATCATTGCCATTCAGTTTCTATTTTGGTGCGTGGGCGGCGTTATAATGAGCGTTATCCCAATTGAAGTTGTG
Organism: Kordiimonas aquimaris; assembly: GCF_025574485.1. Taxonomy (GTDB): domain Bacteria; phylum Pseudomonadota; class Alphaproteobacteria; order Sphingomonadales; family Kordiimonadaceae; genus Kordiimonas; species Kordiimonas aquimaris. Next base: position 162,986 of record NZ_JAOBPO010000004.1, read on the forward strand.
CGCGGTGAGGTCAACATTGCGGATCGCAAAATGACACCATTGAGTAGTACTGAAGTGGCAAGAGTACTGGAGAAAGTTGGTGCTGTAGACCTGCAGCGTGTGTCTATTAAAGACTTGGCTGGTCAGGCGGCAATTGTGTTGGAACAAACCGACGGGATGAAGCGCCTTTATGACGCGAAAACGAGTGTGCTTTTAACACCTATCAATGAAATAATGGCAACGCAAATTGCTGTATATGATTATCAGCATTCCTCCGCGAAAACGCATGTTCCTGTGGCTGTACTGTCGGCATATCTTCTAACAGAAGAGCCCGGTGATTTTCGCCGTAAATTACCAGTGTGGCAAATTACATTGGACGACCCTGATGGCACACGTATTTATGTATCACCGGATACTGGAGATGTGCTGGCGCGGCGTAATGATTACTGGCGCTTATACGATTTCTTCTGGATGCTACATATCATGGACTATGAAACACGTGATGATTTCAATAACCCACTAATCATTGTTGCCTCAATCACGGCATCCCTCTTTGTGATTAGCGGTGTTATACTGCTGTACTTCCGGTTCGGGCCTCAAGTACAGCGTATGCGAGCACGAAAAACTAATTAAGACACTGCATTTAGTTTTTCCATGAAGTGCTTGCGACACAGTGCAATGTAGCGGTCGTTACCACCGATTTCGATAGACGCACCTTCCTTTACGGCATTCCCATTTGCGTCAATACGTAAATTCATGCTCGCTTTACTGCCGCATGTGCAAATAGTTTTCAGCTCCAACAATTCATCAGCAACGGCTAGTAGCCATTGGCTGCCTTCAAACAGGTTGGCCTGAAAGTCTGTCCGTAAGCCATAACATAAAACAGGCACACCGAGTTCATCAGCAACCGCAGCAAGCTGAAAAACATGATCGCGTGTGAGGAACTGGGCTTCATCAATCAAAACACAATTAACCGTGCGGTATTTTAGCTCGCTTTCAATAACTTCACGAAGGTTAATATCAGGTTCAAACAGGTGAGCTTCGGCTTCAAGGCCAATACGTGATGAAATCGTCCCGATTCCGTGCCTGTTATCAATGGCTGCAGTGAACAGCATGGTTGCCATGCCGCGCTCCTGATAATTGAAGCTGGATTGAAGCAAGGTCGTTGTTTTACCTGCGTTCATTGCAGAATAGTAGAAATACAGCTTCGCCATATTGATTTTGCCCTATATTCTTTTTGTTACAGCTCGGTTAGGCTGTGTCTGGTTTCGTTAAGTTGGTTGAACCTAAAAAAGACCAGCAATGAACGCAAGCTTTCATGGAGAGATAAATGCGCGGGTTTATATTTGTTTTGTCTTTTGTCTTAAGTGGTTTTGTGTCTTTACCGCTGTTTGCGCAGGATCAGGCAAGACTGGCGCGGGTAGCAGGACAGGCTCTTGACTGGCATATGGAGAACGGTCGCGCACGCCAGGCATTTGAGAAATTACCCAAAGGCGGCGATATTCACACACATTTGCGCGGTGCAATTTATGCGGAAACTTGGCTTGACTGGGCCGCAGAAGACGGATTGTGCGTTGACACTACTGTGCCCGCGATTGTTTTCAAGCAGGCCAACACATGTGAAGCAAGTGGTTGGATTACGGCTGAGGCGGCTCGGCTTGACCCTTATTATAGACGCAGCATCATTGACGCCTTGAGCACGCGCAGCTATGTGCCAACCAATGGCTGGACAGGCCATGACCAGTTTTTTGAAACGTTTAACCGTATTAACGTGGCGCCGCACCGCTTGGGTGATCAGCTAGCAGCTGTCGCAGAGCGAGCAGGAAAACAGAATATCCTGTACCTTGAGCTGATGGAAACACTGGTTTTACCGGAACTGTTCCCTCTGGTTGCAGGCATCAATATGTCGGGTGATGTGGCGACTGATTATCAATCTTTATCTGAAAGTGCTTTTGGTCGTGAAATTGACAAGCTGGCTGCATCGATTGGCCGGCAAATCGCGGACGCTCGGACCAAGAAAGACAAATTGCTTCTTTGCGGTACACCAAACGCTAAAGCTGGTTGTGATGTTGAGATAAGGTTCCTTCATCAGGTTATACGTGAATTTGACCCATCGATGGTTTATGCCCAAATCATGCTCGGGTGGGCCGTGATGGAACAAAATCCGCTGGTCGTTGGTCTTAATCTTGTCGCACCTGAAGACGGTTATGTGGCACTTCGAGACTATACATATCACATGGAGATGATTGATCATCTATACAGAACACGTGGTCCGCAAAACATAACATTGCATGCAGGCGAGCTGGCGCTTGGTTTGGTGCGTCCAAAGCAATTGAGGTTTCATATTCGGGAGGCGATTGAAATCGGACACGCCAAGCGCATAGGGCACGGTGTTGCTATTGCCTATGAAGATGATCATGAGGCCTTATTGCAAAAGATGGTAGATGACGACATCTTGGTTGAAATCAATCTCACAAGTAATGCGGTTATTCTCGGCGTTGAAGGTCAAAACCACCCACTTGTATTATACCGTGATTTACGCGTGCCATATACTGTAAGCACTGATGATGAAGGTGTATCGCGTATTGACCTGACGCATGAATATATACGTTTGGCACAAACGTTCGGCGTAAGCTATTTCGAACTTCGGTATGTTTCGCGCAACTCACTATCTTATAGCTTTCTTGACGGCGAAAGTCTCTGGACTTCCGATGACTGTTCACATGACGTAATTGAAGCAAAAGCACCTAGTGTTACTTGTCAGCAATTGCTTGATCAGAGCGAAAAAGCGCGCCTGCAATGGAAGCTGGAAGAGAAGCTGCGTGTGTTTGAAGCTAATTTAAAGATACCAAAAAGAGAAAGAACTTCTTTTGAATAGTGATTTGTTCGCTTACTAAGTATGAAAATATTTCAGCGTTGCTTGCGTGCGCTAAATACTGATGACGATGGATCAGAATCTGATCCTCAGGGGAGAGTATATGTCTGACAATAAAACACCAACAGCGTTTGCTGTTGCATCGCCTTCTTCACAAACGTCTGCAGATATTAATGCAGGGTTTGCATTTTTTCTGGATGCGGTGGTCAATATGTTTGTGCTGGCGGGTGTGCTTTTGGGGGCGTTTAGTTTCCCTTCAGAATATGTATTTGGCCGTATCTTGCCGGGTGCTATTGTCGGAATCTTGTTTGGTAACATGGCCTATATCTGGTTTGCCAAACGTACGGCAAAAGAAATTGGAAATGACGCACTAACCAGTATCCCGCTTGGGATTGATCTCCCCACAATTTTTGGTATGTGCTTCTTCATTATCGGCCCGATTTATACTTTCAACCTGGAAGCTCTAGGCCCTGATGCTGCAGCGGAAAAGGCTTGGATCGTTGGTATGGCATGCACGCTATGGATGGCGCTTATTAAGTTTGGCCTGTCCTTCTTTGGTCGGGCAATGCAAACAGAATTGCCGCAAATGGCTCTCATTGGTGCGATGGCAGGTATTGCGACAGTATGGCTTGGTGCTGAAGCAATCTTTGGTATTTTTGAATTGCCGGAAGTTGGTATTGTTTCCCTCATAATTATGGCCTTTGCTCTTATCGCAGGCCACAGATTACCGTTTAATATGCCCGGTGCGGTTATCGCAATTTTTGCAGGAACGGTATTTTACTACATTCTCGCTTATGCTGGTGCAGGCGAGAACTATGTAGTGAGAGAAGCACCTGAACTTATTGCTGCGCTGCCAAAACCTGCACTTGGTGGTTTGTTTGCTCTATTTGGGGATGCAACCAATTACTTGGGCATTGTGCTACCGTTTGCTTTGTTGATTGCGGCAAGCAGTGTCAATGTTGTGACGGGTGCGCGGGTTATTGGCGATAATTACGATGCGGGTAAAGTTGTACGTATTGATGCACTGACAACCGCTATAAGTGCTTTGTTTGGCGGTGTTGTGCAAACCACACCTTATTTTGGCCATGCGACATACAAACGTATGGGTGCCCGCACTAATTATGCCATTGGCGCTGTCAGTGTTATTGCTGTTGGTGGCTTTCTTGGTGTTATTGCGTTGGCATCGCAGATGATTCCTGCTGGCGTTTTGAAACCAATTCTGGTTGTTGTTGCGTGCGATATCATGCGACTTGCTTTTACAGGCGGAGATGTGCGCCACGCACCTGCGCTATTGTTTGCAATTGTGCCGGGTGTATTGAACTATACATACACAAAGGTTTCAGATCTTTACGGCAGGATTGATAACACGGTTCAACAAGCGCTGGGAGCAGATTGGACAGCGGGTTACCACTTGCTTGGTGTGATGTCGCGAGGCTACATTTTAACCAGTATTATATGGGCAGCTTTGATTGTCTGGATTATTGACAAGCGGTTGGAACGTGCTGCATTCGCGGCTATCACCGCTGCAATATTCACTGAGTTTGGGTTAATCCACTCAGCACTTCCATCAGCCGGTATGTATCTGCCGTGGGCTATTCCTGATCTTGGTGGTCTTGAGGTGCTGCCGCACCGGTTGGCTGCTGGATATTTAATTGCTGGTTTGTTGTTACTGGGTTTTGGGCGAATGAAAAATTTACCTGAGGCTGAAAACAAATCTTGACCAAACAGTCAGTATTAGCGTTTAACCATGCTAATACTGTTTTGGGACGAATGATGTGACTGAGAATTTTGTAAATCAAGGAACCGCATTTCACGCTGATTGGCTGGATGGTATCCGGGTTAATAAAAGTGCGGTTGAGCGGCGTACGAATACGCTAGCTGGTCGCCGGGCTGTAAAAAAAGAAGCGCAGGTTGCCTTCATGTTGAAGGCGGTAAGTTGCATTGATCTGACAACCCTTGCTGGCGATGACACGCCGGGCCGTGTTCGCCGCCTTTGTGGTAAAGCTATGCATCCGGTACGTAGCGATGTCCTTGTTGCCTTTGGCGCGCAGGATATGCGTCTAACTACAGGCGCAGTTTGTGTTTACCATGAAATGGTCGAAGAGGCTGTGAAAGCACTTGGTAGCTCAGGGGTGCCTGTCGCGGCTGTTTCTACCGGGTTTCCAGCTGGTCTTGCACCAATGGAGACACGTCTTGAAGAAATTCGCCGTTCGGTTGCTGCCGGTGCTCGCGAGATAGATATTGTTGTGACGCGAGCTCATGTACTTAACGGCAATTGGCAAGCACTTTACGATGAAGTTAAGGCCTTCAAGGAAGCTTGTGGCCACGCACACATGAAAACCATTCTGGCAACAGGTGAACATGGGAACCTGACACAGGTTGGTAAAGCGTCAATGACAGCCATGATGGCAGGCTCTGACTTCATCAAGACATCCACAGGGATGGAAGGTATCAATGCTACATTGCCGGTGTCCCTTGTGATGATCCGCCAGATCAGAGACTTTTATGAACGCACCGGTATCAAGGTGGGATACAAGCCAGCTGGTGGCATTAAAACTGCGAAGCAAGCTGTGTTATACTTGTCTCTTATCAAAGAAGAGTTGGGGCGTGCGTGGATGGAGCCGGAGTTATTTCGGTTTGGTGCATCCAGCTTGCTAGGCGATCTGGAACGACAATTAGAATATCATGCAACAGGCGGCTATTCCGTCGCGTATCGGCATCCGATGGGCTAGGGGGCAATCATGAGTGTTACTGAAAAGTTTGAAACTATGGACTATAGCCCAGCATTGGAAAGTCGCGCGAACGCAGATGCGTGGTTGACGTCAAATGATCATGCCTTCGGCATGTTTATTGATGGTAAATGGGTAAAGCCAGAAGGTGCTAAGTCTTTTGATACTTACGCTCCGTCAACAGGTGAGAAGCTGGCAACAATTACAGCCGCACGCCAAGAAGATGTTGATGCGGCTGTTAAAGCTGCGCGCGAGGCGCAGCCGATATGGGCAAAGTCAGGCGGGCATACCCGGGCACGCTACCTGTATGCATTGGCGCGTTTGGTGCAAAAGCATTCACGTGTGCTTTCTGTTTTAGAATCGCTTGATAACGGCAAGCCAATCCGAGAAAGCCGAGACATTGATATCCCACTTGTTGCGCGTCATTTCTATCATCATGCGGGATGGGCGCAGCTTCTAGGTGAAGAATTTCCGGCACACGAGGCAATAGGTGTTGCAGGTCAGGTTATTCCGTGGAACTTCCCGCTTCTAATGTTGGCATGGAAGGTGGCTCCAGCGCTTGCTGCCGGTAACACAGTTGTATTGAAGCCGGCTGAATTTACTTCGCTAACGGCATTGATGTTTGCCGAGCTTTGTGAAGAGGCTGGCTTGCCTGCTGGTGTTGTTAACATTGTTACCGGTGCTGGTGATGTTGGTGCCATGATCGTTGATGCTGATGTGGACAAGGTTGCCTTTACGGGCTCCACCGGTGTGGGTAAAGCCATTCGCCGCGCTATTGCAGGCAGTGGTAAAAAATTGACGCTGGAGCTTGGTGGCAAGTCGCCTTTCATCGTTTTTGAAGATGCTGACATAGACGGTGCAGTTGAAGGTTTGGTCGATGCTATCTGGTTCAATCAAGGTGAAGTATGCTGTGCAGGGTCACGCCTGCTGGTTCAGGAAGGCATTGCTGAACGTTTCTTTGCGAAGTTGAAGGCCCGTATGGGCAAGCTGCGCATTGGTGACAGCCTTGATAAATGTATCGACGTTGGTGCCGTTGTTGACAGTGTACAGAAAAAACGCATTGAAGAATTGATTGCTAAAGGCGTTGATGAAGGTGCTGAAATTTTTCAGGCAGACTGTCCAATGCCATCTGCTGGCTCTTTCTATCCACCAACACTGGTTACAGGTGTGGGTACGGATAACATTCTGTTCAAAGAAGAAGTGTTTGGTCCGGTTCTGACAGCAATTACTTTCCGAACCCAAGGTGAAGCAGTTGGCTTGGCTAACAACACACGTTATGGCCTCGCCGCGACAGTGTGGTCTGAAAGCATAAGTCGTGCGCTTGAAGTTGCGCCTGCGTTAAAGGCAGGCATTGTATGGATAAACGGAACCAACATGTTTGATGCCGCTGCAGGCTTTGGTGGCTACCGTGAGAGTGGATTCGGCCGCGAAGGTGGCCGCGAAGGCATGCTTGCATATTTGAAACCACGCTATGAAGCTTCGCTTAAAGATATGAAATCAACTCTAATGCCAAGTGCCGTTAAAAAGCCCAAGGCAAGTGGTGAGCCAGGCATTGATAAAACAGCGAAGTTTTACATTGGTGGCAAGCAAGCGCGGCCTGATGGCGGCGACTCTGTTGTAGTAGCTGACCATAAAGGTGATTTTGCAGGCTTGATTGGCGCAGGTAATTACAAAGATATTCGAAATGCAGTTGAAGCAGCGAACGGTGCTGCAAAGTGGGCTGCAACTTCAGGGCATCTGAAGGCGCAAATTCTATATTATATCGCTGAAAATCTTGGTTATCGTGCAGAAGAATTTGAAAAACGCCTTGTTTCATTGACGGGAGCCAGCAAAAAGGCAGCCGCGCAGGAAGTCGCGGTTTCGATCGAGCGTTTGTTTACAGCTGCTGCAATGGCAGACAAGCATGACGGTGCTGTACACCAGCCACCCATACGCGGTGTTGCGCTCGCTATGAATGAAGCGGTTGGCACCATTGGTATTGTATGCCCTGACGAAGCACCGTTGCTTGCGCTAGTAACGCTTGCCGCATACGCAATTGCTGCCGGAAACACAACAGTGGTTATACCGAGTGAGCGATATCCCCTACTTGCAACAGATTTCTATCAAATTCTTGAAACATCTGATCTGCCCGGCGGTGTGATTAACATTGTTGCAGGTGAACGCGGGGCAATGACACTACCGCTTGCCAAGCATTACGGTGTTGATGGACTGTGGTATTTTGGAACAAAAGACGGTAGCACAATGGTTGAACGCGAAGCTGCCGAGAACATGAAACGCACATGGGTTAACTATGGGAAAACTTATGATTTCATGGATGCGACGCAATTTAGTGCCCGTACTATGATGGAGCGTGCGTCAGAAGTGAAAAACATATGGGTGCCATACGGTGATGCCAACGAGGGTGGTAAACCGTATTAATGAAGCCTTTCTATAAAGCTTTATGTTTAGTCCTTTTTGCTTATGTGTGCACTTCAAACGCGAGCTATGCAAAAGACAAACTTGCGGTGGTTATACTTGTTGATGGGCTCGCACCGGCATTCGTTGATAAAGTCGACACTCCAACGTTTGACCGGTTAGCTCGTGAAGGTGTTAAAAGCGATCATTTGATCCCTGTTTATCCAACTGTATCCATGTCTAACCATACTAGTTTCACGACTGGGTGCTGGCCAGAAAATCACGGGATACTATCAAATAGATTTATCGACCCTGAGCGTGGTTTGTATGATAGCTCGCTCGATGCTGATTGGCGAACCGGCTGTGAGAGCATTTTTGAAGCTGCCGAACGTCAAGGTGTTACCTCGGCTGCAATTGGTATTACGGGTTTTGCTTCTTCTAGTAAGGGTAAGCGAGCAACTTTTGTATCAAAAGAAACAAAATGGTCTGACTACCCAAGCGATACGGAGCGCGCAAATGAAGTTGTGCGTTTACTGAGGAAACCAAAAGAAGAGCGGCCATCACTGATTGTTGTATATTTTCAGGAGCCGGATCATTCAATCCACTATGATACCTCTATCGTCAGGACTTTGATGTCTAATCTAGATGCTGCGATTGGAAAGGTGTTGAATGCGCTAGGTGGGTTACCAGATGATGTTGAAAAGGCGTTGTTCATAGGAGCTGATCACGGTCATAAGCCTGTTGAACAATATGTAAATATCAAAAGGATACTAAATAAACACGATATTGAAGCTGATTACGCTTCCTCTGGCGCCAGCAGTTTTTTATATTTCAAGAATGAAGCAGCAATAGATGCTGCGTTTACGGCTCTTTCAGATTATGAATTTTTGAATGTGTACCGCTCGAACGAGCTCCCTTCATATGCTCGGATTGGCAAGGGTAGCCGTGTAGGTGATTTATTAGTGCAGGCGAAACCGCCGTATTGGTTGGAAGACCCTGATCAGTTTCCCGATATCGTTCACTGGTTAGGTATGACACACATCTGGCCCGTTGCGTTTCAGGTCCCGACAGGTGGATTGCAATCCACACATGGTTATCCGCCGGATGTAGTTGAAATGCATGGCGCTTTTTATGCTTGGGGTGACGGTATTAAGCGTGCAATTACCATTGATACGCTCAATCAAGTTGATGTTCACCCAACCGTTGCCTCGTGGTTGGGCATTGATCCAGGAACTCCCGTAGACGGAACTGTGATAGAGTCGTTGTTTAGCTCGCAAGAGAAAATTGAGTGATATATGCCTGATGTTTCTGCGATTGTTGTGTTTGTGGTCGCACTTTTGATAAGTGCGGGTTCACCTGGGCCTAGCATTGCTGCAATGGTGTCTCGCGTTGTGACTAAGGGCTGGCAAGACGTTGTGCCCTTTGTGGCTGCCATGTGGATTGGTGAAGTAATATGGATGACACTGGCTGTCGCTGGTCTAGCGGCTGTCGCTGACATATACGCATGGGCATTTACGTTGATCAAATATTGCGGCGTCGCTTACTTGGTATATTTGGCTTGGCAAATGTGGACGGCACCAACATCTGGCACCGCAGAATTGCAAGCGCCCGAAGCGAAGAATAATTTTAAAATGTTTCTTGCCGGTTTTGCCGTAACAATGGGTAACCCCAAGATTGTTATTTTCTATATGGCGCTTTTGCCCACACTCATTGACCTGAAAAATATCACGATTGCGGGGTGGCTTATACTGTCCGTTGTAACACTTGTTACTTTGGCATGTATTGATATTGCCTACATTATGTTGGCAAGCAGGGCCCGGCGCTATTTGCAAAGCCCGAGAGCGCTGCGCTTATCTAATCGTATCGGCGCAACTGCAATGGGCGGCGCTGCAGCGTTTATTACCGCAAAATCATAATGCTTAAAGACTTGGCCGGGTATTCCTGACTGACCAACTGCTTGCAGTGCGTTCACGCAGTAATGAGTACAGGCCTGTTGTAACCACAATAGTACTGCCTATTAGAACAGCTGTGTCAGGTATGTGATTAAACATAACGACACCAATAATCATTGCCCAAATTAAAGCTGTATAACGAAATGGTGCAGCAAAGCTAATTTCGCCAACCCGCACTGTCATAATGGTGAAAAGATAACCAAAGAATATAAAGATAGCCGCCCCTGCCAGCACACTTATGTTTTTGGTAGAGACTTGCTGCCAACCATCAAAGGGAATCATTGCGGCACTCGCTAGTGTCATCAATGTTGAGGTTGTAAAGGCGATGAATAGCGACGGCATTTCAGGGTCAAAACGGCGTGTGCATAAGTCACGTAAAACCATGAAAAATACGGTACCTAATGCAAATAAATAAAAGGTGTTTATGCCGTCTGCGCTTGGTCGTAAAATAACGACAACGCCAATGAAGCCGATGGCAATGGCGATGTATCGACGCCAGCCAACACGTTCTCTCAAAAATAAAGACGCTGCTAATGTTACGGCAAGCGGGGAAGCCATCAAAATGGCCGTTGCGTCTGCTAGAGGAATGTTGAACAGAGCCGTTAGGTAGCAAAAAGTGCCTCCCATTTCTGCGAGCATTCGCACAATGAGCAAGCGACTCATTTTGGCTTTTGGGTGCAACAAAGCCCCGTTCCGCCAAGCCAAAATGCCAATGAGCGTAGTTGCCATGACACCGCGAATGAAGATGGATTGAAACAAATGCAAATCCGAAGAGATCAGCTTCATCAAGCCGTCATTGAAGGTAAAGCCCATCATGCCAAGCACCATAAAAAGTGCGCCGCGCATATTGTCAGATAGTTTTGTCACTCAATGTTACCCTCGTTTCATCAACCACGACCTCTGTGTCATGGATAAGATTGAGCATCAAGGGGGTTTAAGTTCTAGCAGTGTTACTCAACATCAATCACCATGAGGTCATCGCCCCATGTAATTGGACCTGTGTAGGTAGAGCCAATTTGTTTCAACATGGCTTGTTTGCTGCCACTGAATGGGAGTTGATGATAAAGCACTACCGACTTTACACCAGCATTTGTAGCAAGCTTGCCAACATCTTTGGCAGAAGTATGCGCTTTACTGTGATAGTTTTGCCATTCTGGTTTTCGTTTTTTAAGCGCCGCGCCATCGTAGGCTTCATGAACAAGAATATCCGCATTTTTTGCCGCTGCTTCAAGCGCCGGGCAATATGTTGTGTCACCTGAAATAACGACGGCCTTGTTGTTGTGGGTGAATTTATACCCGAATGCTAATTCCCAATCACCGTGGCAAACAGGAATTGCTTCTATGGTTACGTTGTCATCATTAAAAATTATGCCGCCAGTGCTTTCATTCACAACTGTTTTCCAACCTGTTGCGTTTGCTGGCTCAGCACCTTCAAGTCTCATTTGCAAGTCAACGGCATAGGCGGTCTCGATACCGTTGACCATTTCCTTGATGCCTGTTGGGCCCCAAATTTGAACCGGATCAACGCGGTTTAATGTCCACGGAGAATACATGATGTCAGGCAGGCCAAGTGTATGGTCTGAATGTAAATGCGTGATCAAAACGCGAGAAAGGTTTGGTTGGGTCAAAGCCTTTTCACCAGCAATATGTGCGGCTGATGCGCGGCGCACAACACCGGGCCCAGCGTCAACAATCCATGCTTTGTCATTAATTATAACAGCTGTCGCTGGCCCCGATTTCTCAGGATCAGCAAAGGGAGTACCAGTACCAAGCAATATAATTTTCATATCCGCAAAAGCGGAAGATGAAATCAGTATAATTGCGATGATACTGGCGATTAATCTCAAGTGTTTACCTACTAAATTATTATCTAAGCGGCGATTTGCTCTACGAAAGCACGTAGCAGCTTTTCAAGGTTCACTGCAGCAATTGCACCGAATTCCATTGTCTCGTGATGCGTTAGCTCATCACCTGTCATACCTGCGGCATAATTGGTGATAGAACTTACACCGCATACGCGCATGCCAACATGGCGCGCGGTTAAGCACTCAGGCACCGTAGACATGCCTACAGCATTTGCGCCCATTACACGAAAAGCCTGAATTTCGGCAGGTGTTTCGAAGTTAGGGCCCATTGCCATCAAATATGTACCTTTATGCAGTGGAAATCCGAGTTTATCAGCGCATTTTTCGAAGGTACTTGTTAGTTCTTTATCCCAGGCATTGGTTACATCTGGAAACCGAGGGCCAAAGCGGTCGTCATTTACACCAACAAGAGGGTTAATGCCTGAGAAATTGATATGGTCTGTGATGGCCATCAAGCTGCCGGGGCCTGCGTCTTTCATGAGACTGCCTGCCGCGTTAGTAAGCACCAGAATTTCAACACCCAGTGCCCATAAAACGCGTGTGGAAAACGCAAGTTTTTCCGGTGAATTACCTTCATATGCATGTGCGCGGCCCTGCATACAAATAACGGGCTTTCCTTCCAGCGTGCCAATCAGCATGCGGCCAGCATGGCCCTCAACGGTTGGTTTGGGAAAACCTGGTAGATCAAGAAATGAAAATACCGTTGCGTTCTTAACTGCATCAGCAAGGCTGTTCAATCCACTGCCCAATACCATTGCGATGCTTGGTATGTCGCCGTCAAAACGTTCTTTGATGTATGCTGCGCATGATTGTACATCTTTATATGTCATGGCGGTGCCCCTTAATACTTGTGTTGGAATGTTTGGCCGAATTAAATTTCTATTTCCGGCAGGTCCAGATTTTTGTGCTTTTTGATTTCTTCACGTGACATATCAGACAATTCGTGTGGGAAGACCAACCAATCATCAGTTTCATGGCAATAGAAATCTGGCGCAAAATCAGTGACATTGCGTGTGGGTTTATAGAAAACCGTAGCAATTTTGATGATTTCAGGCGTGTTTCGACGACATTTTGCCCGGATATGGTCAATTGTTGCTGCGATTGAGCGACCTGAATCGAAAACATCATCAACTATTAACAAGCTGTCTTCAGCATTAATGTTGTTCACGATGTACTCTAAGCCATGAACCTTGACTTCTTTTTGCTGCTGCATGCCAACATAGCTTGATGTACGGATTGCGATATGATCAGTATCTACGCCGTAATAGTCGAGGATTTCCTGAACAGCGATGCCGGTTGGTGTGCCGCCGCGCCATACACCAACGATGAACTTGGGGCGAAATCCGCTTTTAAGGATCTGAATACCTAGATCAAACGAATCATCCAGGAGTTCTTGCGCTGTTACATATTTCTTTTCAACGGACATATAGCTTACCCTTCTTTCGTACCAAATAGCCGATCACCGGCATCACCTAGACCTGGCACAATGTAAGCCTTGTCATTCAATTTCTCGTCAATAGACGCTGTTACTACCTGTACATCGGGGTGTGCTTCCGTGAAGGCCTTAATTCCCTCAGGTGCGGCCAGCAAACATACAAACCGCAAATCTTTTGCACCGGCGTCTTTAAGTTCTTGTACAGCGCGTATGGCTGAATGGCCTGTGGCAAGCATGGGGTCCAGCACAACAGTTAACCGTTTATCTATACCTTTAGGCACCTTGAAAAAATACCGCGTGGGCTGAAGCGTTTCTTCATCACGGGCAAGTCCAACCTGGCCAACGCGTGCGGAAGGCACCAAATCCAGCATTGGCCCAAGCAGGCCATCCCCTGCGCGCAGGACTGAAATGAATGCTAACTTCTTTCCAGCCAAAACAGGTGATTTGGTTGGGCAAACGGGCGTTTCTATCTGTACATCAGATAAGGGCAAGTCGCGTAAAACTTCATAGCCCAGAAATAGACCTATCTCTCGTAGCAATTTACGAAATTCCGCAGTACTTGCTTCCTTTCGGCGCATTAAGGTGAGTTTATGTTGAACCAACGGATGGTCAACAACGGTTACTGATGTGTTCATGCGTTTGCTCTCCTTGTGCCGAACGAGAAGATTAAATAGTCAATTTTACCATGCAATGTCGACTCAATCTTGACTAGTTTGTCAAAAATGGTTGACCGTTGATGTCTGCTCTGGTTCCCTTGCGCCCGCACCCCTATTCGATGCATAAGAGAGCATAGGCATTTTTACGCCATTGAGGAGTATAAATTAGTGAAACTTTCGATAAGCAAAATATTAGCTGTATTTGTATCTTTAATTGCTTACGCAAGTGCTGCCACTGCGCAAGACTTCAAGCCAGTACTGCTCTATGATATTGGCGGAAAATTTGACAAATCCTTTAACGAGGCTGCTTACCGCGGTGTTGAACGGTTTAACCAGGAAACGGGTATTGCGTTTCGGGATTTTGAGCCAAATAGCGAAACACAATACGAACAGGCATTGAAGCGATTCGCACGCCGCAAGGCGGATATCATTGTAGCCGTCGGTGTTGGATACTCTGTTGCTGTGCGTAATGCTGCGCAGCGTTTCCCGGATATCAAATTTACTATCATTGACGGTATTGTGGACCTGCCGAACGTGCAGTCGATCACTTTCAAAGAAAACGAAGGATCGTTTTTGGTTGGAATGATTGCTGGAATGACAACTAAAACCGGTAAGGTTGGCTTTATTGGTGGTATGGACATTCCACTTATTCGTCGCTTTCAGGCGGGGTACCAGCAAGGGGTAACCTTTACAAACGCAGATGTTGATTTCATTGAAAATTATGTTGGAACAACACCTGCAGCGTGGAATGACCCTATTAAGGCTGCCGAAATGGCGAAGTCTCAATATGCGCGCGGCGTTGATGTTATCTTCTCTGCTGCAGGCCCCTCTGGTCTTGGCGTTATTAATGCCGCAAAAGATGACGGCAAACTGGCAATCGGTGTTGATAGTAATCAGAACCATGTACAGCCCGGGTCGGTGCTGACCAGCATGCTAAAACGCGTTGATCTTGCTGTATATCAAGCGATGCAGGAAGCCAGAGATGGCACATGGGCACCGGGCCACCGTATACTTGGTTTACCTGAAGGCGGTGTTGACTATGCTCTTGATGAGCACAATGCGTCACTCATCACTGACGAGATGAAAGCGCGACTTGATGATGCGCGTGCCAAGATTATCGCAGGTGAGATCATTGTTTCAGATGTTGCGGGTAGTAACGCGGGGCATTAAGCATTCGCGTTGACGATAACGGAAGTATAGAGACTGACATGAAGCCAGCAATTGAGACGCGAGAGATATCAAAACGTTTCGGCGCTGTGCAAGCGAATGACCAGATATCTCTGGTCGTTGATAAGGGGTCTGTTCACGGCATTGTTGGTGAAAATGGTGCTGGAAAATCTACCCTTCTGAAGATGTTGTTTGGTTTTTATACACCAAATAGCGGCGATATTTTAGTTGATGGTGAGCATTGCAGGTTTTCCAATCCTACCGATGCAATGAGTGCTGGCATCGCAATGGTGCACCAACATTTTATGCTGGTTGAACCTTTCACGGTATTAGAAAACATTATTCTTGGTGCTGAAGGTGCAGGCTTGCTTAAACGTGCGTGCGCCGAAGCATCAGTAAAAATCAAAAAGTTAGAAGAAGAGTTTGGTTTTAATCTGCCTTTAGATACACCTGTGTCACATCTTTCTGTCGGCGAACGACAACGCGTTGAAATACTTAAGGCATTATACCGCGGTGCGGAAACGTTGATCCTTGATGAACCAACGGCTGTGTTAACGCCTCAGGAATGTGATCAGCTTTTTGCGCTGATTAATGTGCTGAAGAGTCAGGGCAAAACGGTGTTGTTTGTAACGCACAAATTGCATGAAATTATTGCTGTTACGGATGCTGTAACCGTTATCCGTGGTGGTAAAGTGATCACGCGTATGGCGACGAGTGAAACCACGCCTGATCAACTGGCAGAGGCAATGGTTGGTGCGAAAATCACGCGTGCTGTGGAAGCAGAAGATAGGGGCGGAGCAGCGCAGGCACGCCTGAGGCTTACCAATGTTTGTGCTTTGTCGGATATGGGTCATGCTGCGCTGGATAGTATCAGCTTTGAACTATACGACGGTGAAGTATTAGGTGTTGCGGGCGTTGCGGGTAACGGTCAGACAGAACTTCTGGAAGTATTATCCGGTATGCGCCGTGTCACTGATGGTGAAGTTACCATTTCAGGAAAAGTAACGAATACATCGGATCATATGTATGATCCAATAATGTTACGTGACATGGGCTTGGCGCACATCGCAGAAGACCGTTTAAAAACTGGCGTTGTATCAAGCATGACTGGTAGGGAAAATGCGGTCCTGGGCTATCAAAGGACAAATGATTTCAGTAAAGGCGGGCTACTCAAGCTAAATGCAATAGCTGATGCCGCTGATACTTACTATGAAACGCAGGATGTAAGACCACGTGATCCGGATTTGCCGCTGGAGGCCCTGTCAGGAGGTAATCAACAAAAGTTGGTGATTGCACGCGAAATTGCGCGTGACCCTGAGATTATGGTTATAGGGCAGCCAACGCGGGGTGTCGATATTGGCGCCGTTACAAAAATACATGACCAAATCATAGCTCTTCGTAATCAAGGCAAAGCTTTATTGGTTGTCTCGGCTGATTTGGATGAATTAATGGTGGTGAGTGACCGTATAGCGGTGATGTGTGATGGGAAATTAGCAGGGATTGTTCCTGTTGATCAAGCAGATGAACGCACACTTGGCCTGATGATGGCCGGAGATGCCAGTACTGCTGAACAGCAAACTCAGGCGTCCGTGTAATGAATGCTGCACCTAAAATATCAGGGGTTGTTTCCGCGATTGTATTGCCGCTAATTAACCTTGTTGTGGCACTGTTGCTATCTGGTTTTGTGGTGTGGTTAATCGGTGAAGATCCTGTTGCTGCGCTTGGTTTTCTTATCGAAGGTGCTTTTGGTTATGAAGAAGCAATCGGATATACCTTCTATTATGCTACGAACTTTATCTTC
Source organism: Kordiimonas aquimaris (assembly GCF_025574485.1). GTDB lineage: Bacteria > Pseudomonadota > Alphaproteobacteria > Sphingomonadales > Kordiimonadaceae > Kordiimonas > Kordiimonas aquimaris. The sequence goes on from NZ_JAOBPO010000004.1 coordinate 179,839, forward strand.
ACAGGCCTCGCCGTATCTGTCGCGTTTCATGCTGGCCATTTCAACATTGGCGGTGAAGGACAAGCAATGCTTGGTGGGCTCGGGCTTACACTCGCCGTGTTTTGGTTGGGTGATGTATCGCCCCTGCTTGCTATCATTGGGGCGATTGTAGGTGCCGCACTTTTTGGTGCCGGGTGGGCCTATATTCCTGCAGTATTACAAGCTAAGCGCGGCAGTCATATTGTTATAACGACGATCATGTTCAACTTTATCGCTTCAGCATTGTTGGCTTATTTGTTGGTGGGGCCATTACAACGGCCTGGTGGTCAAATGCCTGAAAGCAGTGATTATCCAGATGGTATAGCCCTAACGAAGGCTGATGAATTACTTGAGTTGGTCGGTATCAGTTTTGAACAAAGTCCACTGAATGTTTCGTTTCTAATAGCTTTATTTGCGGCATTCGCTGTTTGGTTTTTATTGCGCCGGACGCGATTTGGTTACGAAATGCGTGTGGTTGGCCAAAACGCGGAAGCAGCAAAATACGCGGGAATTTCAGTGCCGAAAGTAACCGTTATAGCCCTTATGTTGTCTGGCGCTCTTGCAGGCATGATGGGGTTGAATGAATTACTGGGTGAGCAATTGCGGCTGATTGGTAATTTTACTCTTGGCTATGGTTTCGTTGGTATTGCTGTGGCGTTTATGGGGCGTAACCATCCTTTTGGTATTGTGCTCGCCGCCATATTGTTTGGTGCAATTTATCAAGGCGGTGCAGAGCTTGGCTTTGAGATGAGCAAAATCACACGAGACATGAGTGTTGTAATTCAAGGCTTGGTCATCCTGTTCGCCGGCGCGATGCCGCACTTGTTCAAACGACCTATTGATGCATTGTCAGCGCGGTTTAAAACGCGAGGTAATGTGTGATGGAGTTCCTCACTGACCTTGTCTTGCTTTCGAATTCTACGCTGCGTGTAGCAACGCCGTTATTACTTGCTGCTTTGGCGGGACTATGTTCCGAGCGCGCGGGAATTGTCGATATTGGCCTTGAGGGTAAAATGCTGGCGGCTGCATTTGCTGCTGCAAGCGCTGCTGCTGTAACCGGCTCACCATGGGCCGGGTTGCTGGCGGGCATAATGGCATCTGTACTGTTGGCGCTTATTCATGGGTATGTTTCCATCAACCAGCGTGGCAATCAGATTGTATCAGGTATGGCAATTAACATTCTTGTGGCAGGGCTTGCACCAACACTAGCAAATGCCTGGTTTTCCAGGGGTGGCCAAACACCGTTGCTGGGAAATGAGGCACGCTTTACCGAAATTACATTACCGCTTGCGGATACATTAAGCTCGGTGCCAGTAATCGGTGATGTATATAGTAATGTATTATCCGGTCACTCTATGCTGACATATGTAGCCTTTGCGTCCGTACCTGTGGTGGCGTGGGTACTATATAAAACACGTTTTGGCTTGCGTTTGCGTGCTGTTGGTGAAAACCCGGAGGCTGTCGAAACAGCCGGTATTTCAGTTGTTCTGTTACGGTATCAAGCCATGATAATTGCGGGTATTTTATGCGGTATTGCGGGCAGTTCTTTGTCCACAGCTCTTGGAGCTGGGTTCATACGAGACATGTCTGCTGGCAAAGGGTATCTCGCGTTGGCTGCGATGATTTTTGGCCGCTGGAAGCCCGTACCAACGCTGCTGGCTTGCCTCTTGTTTGCTTTTGTTGATGCGCTTCAAGGACGATTGCAAGGTGTTGAGTTGCCGCTTATCGGTGAAATTCCTGTACAGTTTACCATTATGTTGCCGTACATTCTTACAGTAGTGATTTTAGCTGGATTTGCAGGTAAAATGGATGCGCCGAAAGCCAGCGGCATTCCTTATGAAAAGAATCGATGACATGAAACAGGATCAGTTGATTGCAGCAGCGATTGAAGCAAGAGCGAAAGCTTATGCACCGTACTCTAATCATCCAGTTGGTGTGGCACTGCTTGCTGATGACGGCAACATATATAGCGGCTGTAACGTTGAAAACGCTGCGTACCCACTCGGGTTTTGTGGTGAACCAAACGCCATTGGTAATATGATTATGGGGGGCGGTAAAACCATCCGGCATTTGGTGGTCGCAGGCCCGGGGTATCATGTGTGTACACCGTGTGGGGGCTGCCGGCAGCAATTGCGTGAATTTACAGGTGCGGACGATATTAGGATAACGGTTTGCGATGTAACCGGCGCAATTGTGAGCGAAACAACTTTGTCGGCTTTGTTGCCGCATTCATTTGCTCCGGAAAATGTAGCTGAAGTATCGAGTATGGAAAGTAATAAGTCATGAGTATGGGTGCTTTTATACCGCAAGAAATTATACGCCAGAAGCGTGACGGCCAGACAGTCAGCGATGCTGATATCGAACGATTTGTTGCAGGCATCACTAGCGGTGAAGTTGCCGATGCGCAAATCTCAGCTTTTGCTATGGCTGTGTTTTTCAATGGTATGTCAGCAGAGGAGGGTGCTGCCCTCACGCTTGCGATGCGCGATTCCGGGGATGTGATGAATTGGCAATCGCTTGGCTTTGACGCAGGTGCACCGATTGTTGATAAACATTCTACAGGCGGTGTGGGTGACAAGGTAAGCTTGATGCTTGCGCCGATTGTTGCAGCGTGTGGTGGTTTGGTGCCGATGATTTCAGGTCGCGGGCTTGGTCATACAGGTGGCACGTTGGATAAGTTTGAAGCGATAGAAGGCTACGACCCATATCCCAGCATTGATAGGTTCGCGGAGATTGTCAGAACAATTGGTTGCTCCATTATTGGCCAAACGGGGGAACTAGCACCTGCTGACAAGCGCTTTTACGGCGTGCGGGATGTCACGGCGACTGTAGAATCAATACCACTGATTACTGCCTCTATTTTGTCCAAAAAGCTTTCGGCTGGATTGGGGTCATTGGTGATGGATGTAAAGTTCGGAACCGGCGCATTCATGCCGAACTATGCAGCATCCAAGGAATTGGCTGAAAACATTGTGCGGGTAGCCTGTGCGGCGGGCACGCCTACTCGGGCACTGTTAACTGATATGAACCAAGTTTTAGGGCGAACAGCTGGTAATGCAGTTGAAGTTGTTGAGGCAATTGAATTCCTTGTAAATCCTGCTACTGCCGATGCACGTTTGATGGAAGTAACGCTAGCGCTGGCAGCGCATATGTTGGTGATAGCGGGCATTGAGTACAGTGTTGAGATAGCTACAGAAAAAGCGCGGCAGTCCCTTGCTTCAGGGAAAGCGGCGGAATTGTTTGAGCAGATGGTGACCGCGCAAGGCGGAACACCAAATATTCTGTCAAACTATCAAGCAACGCTGAAAGTCGCGGCGAAAGCATATGCCATTAAACCAAAACAAGCTGGAATAGTGACTGGCATGGATACACGCAGCATTGGAATGGCGGTTGTTGCGATGAAGGGTGGGCGTATCGACCCGAAAGCATCCATTGATCATAGCGTCGGGTTCACCGATATATGCCAGATTGGTGATAAAGTTGATGCGGATGCACCTTTGGCAATTGTGCGTTGCCATTCTGATGAGCAAGCACGTGAGGCCATAAAGGCGGTTCAGTCGGCAGTTGTTGTCGCTGATATAAAAGAGGCACCTTTGCCTGTTATTTCTGAAGTGATTGAAGGTTAAGTTATGGCGCGTGCATTTATAATGGTTCTGGACAGTTTCGGTATAGGCGCAGCTCCGGACGCTGAAAAGTTTGGCGACGTTGGCTCTGATACATTTGGTCATATTGCGGAATGGTGTGCTGCTGGCAATACTGCCGAAGACCGTCCAAATGCTGGTCCGATTAATGTGCCTAATATGGTGAAACTTGGTCTTGGTAAAGCAGCTGAGATTGCAACGGGAAAAGTTCATGCTGGAACTGAATATGACGGTCAGGTTAGCGGCTTTTATGCTGCATGTGCTGAGCGATCGTATGGTAAAGACACACCTTCCGGTCATTGGGAGATGGCAGGTCTACCAGTTGAATATGATTGGGGTTATTTCCCAGCAGAATTTCCGAGTTTTCCGGACGATTTAATAGCCAAACTGATCAAAAAAACCGGCATTCCCGGCGTTATTGGTAACAAAGCCGCTTCTGGCACCGTGATTTTGGATGAATTAGGTGCAGAGCATGTGCGCAACGGTATGCCGATTGTATATACATCAGCGGACAGTGTTTTTCAGATTGCTGCGCACGAAGAACATTTTGGGTTAGAGCGCTTGTATGAGGTTTGTGAAGCCGCACGTGTTTTGGTTGATGACTATAATATCGGGCGTGTGATTGCCCGGCCGTTTGTTGGTGATGAAGGTGATTATGCCAGAACCGGAAATCGCCGTGATTATGCGACACCACCGCACGAAGAAACATTGTTAGACAAGCTAAAAGCAGCGGGTCGGGAAGTTATATCTGTTGGCAAAATTGCTGATATTTTCGCACATAGTGGATTAACCAAAAAAGTTAAAGCCAACGGTTTGGATGGATTGTTTGACTTAAGTTTGAAAATGCAAAACGAAGCCGAGGATGGCTCGCTTACGTTTATCAACTTTGTTGATTTTGACCAAACATATGGTCATCGCCGTAATGTGGCGGGATATGCAGCTGCATTGGAATATTTCGATGCACGCCTTCCTGAGTTTACAGATAAAATGCGTGACGATGATGTTGTTATATTAACGGCAGATCATGGCTGTGACCCGACTTGGCCCGGCAGTGATCATACACGCGAACATGTACCATTTGTTGCATATGGCCCGTCATTTAAGGTTGGTAGTGGCGGCGTACGTAAAAGCTTTGCTGATATTGGGCAAACGGTTGCAAGTCATTTGGGAATCGCTCCTCTGAGTGAAGGCGAAAGCGTAATTTAAAGTACGTCAATTCAAGAAACTTTCGGGGTTTCATTTAACAAGGAAATTCATCGTGCGGAAATTTGCATTTCTATTATTCGCTGTCACATTGGCTACAAGCAACGTAAGCGCATACGGCCCAACAGGGCACCGTGTCATTGCGGAGTTGGCATCATTGCACCTAACACCAGAAGCACGGGCAGCAGTTGAGCGCATTCTTGGTGACGAGTTTATGGCTGAGGCTTCCACCATGCCTGATGAAATGCGTTCCAACCCGGATGAATTTTGGCAGCGAGAAGCTGGCCCATACCATTATATTAATGTTTCGCCAGGGCAAACATACGAAGAAAGTGAGAAAAATCCGGCAGGAGATGCACTCACGGCCCTTGAGAAATTTACTGCAGTTTTGAAAGATGATGCTGCCAGTGTAGAAGACAAGCGCCGTGCTATCTGGTTTGTGATTCATATCGTTGGAGATTTGCATCAGCCGCTTCATGTCGGCCATCCGGAAGATCGGGGCGGTAACCGGGTTGATGTTGTTTGGATGGAAGAGCTAACAAATCTACACCGTGTTTGGGACGAGCATATTATTGATCATCGTGATTTGTCTTTTACGGAATGGACCCGCTTTCTCAATCGCAAGATCAAACCTGAAATGATCACTAGGTGGCAAGAAGCCAAGCCGATTGACTGGGTGCATGAAGATATTGTTCTGCGTGATGACATCTACGCAAATAGCCATGGTATCCTGTCATGGGATTATGCCTACAAATATATGCCGCTGATTAAAAGCCAATTGTCAAAGGGCGGTGTGCGTTTAGCTGGTTATCTCAACGAAGTTTTTAAATAGATTGGCGTGTGAGCTAGGCTAACCATAGCCTTTCTCAACTATAGTTCGATTTTGCGTCGATTCGGGCGGATTTAGCTAGATAATGCGAATTTTGATGCGTGCACACATACATGTGGCATGTTGATGTATTCCTTGAGCGGCAACTATGTCGCATTTTGGCAACAGTTTAGAACTTGATGTGCCCAGAACTGATCATTGGTTTAACGAATCTTGACACTTTCGTCAAAAAACTGAAATGAAACGCTCCTAGAAGGGTGCGACACACCAGCTTTTGTGCCGGTTTCTGGATGGACTTGACCTTTGGGTCAAGATTTGATCAGCTACAGGTCGGGGTTATGTGTACATCTTTTTTTAGAGACCTCTCGTGAGAGGTTAGTTGGTCGCTTTCAAAACGTCCTGTGGTTTGAATGCAACCATTCATAAACGGAGCTTGGGAATGAATCGCCTATTTAGAACGACGCTATGCAGTAGTGTAGCGCTTGCTGCTATGGCAGCATCCGTGCCAGCAATATCGCAAGAAATTACAACATCCATCCGTGGTACAGTGACAACACCAGCAGGTAATCCTGCAAGTGGTTATGCTGTGGTTGTAACTGACACGCGTACTGGTGCTCGCCAAACAACGACAACAAATGCTAGTGGTAACTTCAGTGTTCGCTCATTGACAGTTGGTGGCCCATACACAATTCGTGTAAGCGGTGGCCAATATGAAGATATCCTGGTTACAGACGTTAGTACGTCTCTTGGTAATACAGCAAGTTTCAACCTTGCTCTATCTGATGCGCAATCAGGTATTGAGGAAATCGTTGTTGTTGCTTCTGCAGCGTCTATCACAAACCTTGCGATTGGCCCTGGTACATCGTTCAACCTGACTGATATTGAAGCTGTTCCATCTGTTAGCCGTCAAATTCGTGACGTTATCCGTATTGATCCACGCGTAAACATTGACCGTGGTAGCGGGGGACAAGGTTTTGGTATTTCATGTCTTGGTGGCAGTAACCGGGTTAACTCTTTCACAATTGACGGTGTGCGTGCAGCAGACCCATTTGGTTTGAATTCATCTGGTAACCTGGCGCGTAATACATTCCCAATTCCATTCGACACGATTGCTGCAACATCTGTTGAGTTCTCGCCTGTTGATGTTGAATATGGTCAGTTCACCGGTTGTAACATTAACGTTGTTACAAAATCCGGTACGAACGACTTCACGGGTTCTGCATTCTTCCTATACACTGGTGATAACTTCACGGGTGACCAGATTGAAGACACCACTATTGCCTCTGACTTCAATAACTATAACTGGGGCGCTGAACTTGGTGGCCCGATTATCGAAGACAAATTGTTCTTCTATGGTTCATATGAAGAAACAAGCTCTGGCGGCATTCAGGATGAAGGCCCAATTGGTGGTGGTTTTGCAAACGAAAGCGGCGTAACTGTTGCTGAAGCAGAACGTATTCGTAACATCTTGATCAATAGCTATGGTCGTGATCCGGGCGGTATCATTCGTACATTGCCACAAACGAGCCGTCGTTTCTTCGGTCGTTTGGATTGGCAGATCAATGATCAGCACCGTCTGGAAGCGTCATACTCACGCCTTGAAGAAAATGCACTACTTGGTGATGATATTAGCAGTGGCCGCGGTGAGTTTACGTTCGAAGACAACTTCCAGGATCGTGGTTCTGTTTCTGACACGTATGCGGTTCGCTTGTTCTCAAACTGGACAGATAACTTCTCGACTGAAATTCGCGCATCTCGTAACACAGTTGGTGATATTCAAAGTCCAACACTTGGTGGTGAAGCACAAGAAGCTAATCCAATTCCAAGGATTGCTATTGGACCATTCGGCAACGAATTCTTTGGTCAGGACTTTGCTTCTGGCCCGGGTGTTTTCCGTAGTGCGAACCAACTAGATACTGAAGTTGATCAGATCAAGCTGAAAGCTGACTATGTAACGGGTAACCACACTATCACTGCTGGTTACGAGCTTGATAGCCTTGACGTGTTTAACCTGTTCATTATCAACGCAACAGGCACAATCCTGTTTGATGATATTGATGCACTTGAAGCTGGTTTGGCCCGTGAAATTACTGGCAATGGTTCTTTCACCGGTAATGCTGCTGATGGGGCTGCTGAATTTTCTCGTGATATCCACTCTATCTATTTACAAGACGAGTGGCAGGCAACAGACAGCTTAAACATTGTTGCTGGTCTGCGTTACGATTTCTATAAATCAAGCGATAGCCCAATCAATAACCCAGTGTTCCAAAACCGTTTCGGTTTTGCCAATACGCAAGCATTCGATGGTTTGGATGTGTTCCAGCCACGCATCGGCTTCAGCTGGGAATTGCCTGAAAACTTTGGTGATACATCGATAACTGGTGGCTTTGCTCGCTTCTCAGGTGGTGATCCAACAGTTTGGTTTGCGAACTCATTCCAGAACTTTGGCGGTGCCATTGGTTTTGGTAATGCAACAAGCGACGATAATGGTTTATGTACAGCTGCTGATCTGCAAGTTCTTCAAGGCGGCGCATTCACAGGCATTCCTGCATGTGTGGCTCTTGAACAGCAAGCACAAGCTGGCCAAAACCTTGCTGATGTGGCGGCAACTGATCCAAACTTTAAGCCACCAAGCCAAGATCGTTTCAGCTTTGGTATTTCACACTATACGCAAGACTGGAGCGCAGACTTCTTCAACGATTGGCAAGTAAACTTTGACTTTATCTACGGTAAAAACAGAAACGCTGTAGATTTCGTTGATTTGAGTATTGCGCAAACAGGTACTGCACCGGATGGTCGTCCAATTTATGGACGTATTGATCCGACTGCTGCTGGATGTAATGCTGTACTAAACGATGACCTTCGTGGTTACTCAGGTACGACTGCTGAGTGTTTCACTGGTGGTTTTGGTCAGAACATCATTCTGACGAATGCTGCTGATGGCCGCAACGGCGACAACTACTCATTCTCGGCACAGTTTGCTAAAACGTTTGATTTCTCTGACACTGCATCAATGAGCTTCCGTGCTGGTTATGCATATGCTGATGCAAATGTTGGTAACCCAGGTACAAGTTCTACTGCGGGTTCGAACTTTGAAGAAGTTGGAACGTCAGACTTTAACAATGTTCCTGTTGGCAATTCTACATTCACCAACATGCACAACATTGTAATTAGCACGACTTTCCGTGAAGACTTCTTTGATGATCTTACGTCAAGCTTAAGCTTCTTCTTCCGCGCCAACTCTGGTCGTCCACTATCATTTGTGTTTGATGCACGTACATCGCGTGATGCATTTGGTGATAGTGATGATGAAGCACGTAGCTTGCTATACATTCCAACTGGCCCGAATGATCCACTGGTAGATTTCTCTGCAATTGATACAACTGCTTTCTTCAACTTTATCGAAGAAAACAACTTGTCTCAGTTTGCTGGTGGCATTGTACCACGGACGTCGTTTGAACAGCCTTGGAACGCAGATCTTGATATTCGTTTCCAACAAGAGCTTCCTGGCTTTGGCTTCACTGACAAAGACGAGTTCCTGTTGTTCATCGATTTTGAGAACGTACTTAACTTCATCGATAGTGGTGCTGGTGTTCAGCGTTTTGTGAATACAAGTAACACAGGTGAGGGTATTGACGTTGTTGCAACAGATATCGTTGACGGTCGTTTCGTATTCCGCGACTTTAACCCTGCTGCGATTAACGAAGACATTGATACTGGTGATACGCTATGGCGCATTCAGTTCGGTATCAAATACAAGTTCTAAGCTTTAGTTTGAACTGAGATATATAAACGCCTGGGTTTGCCCGGGCGTTTTTTTTTGACATTTATACAGATGGTGCAAACAAGGCTATCCATAATGTAATACAGGCGCTATACGGGGTTCGGTGAGTGGTTGTTTTGGTTGCACTTATGAGCATAAATTTGGGGAATAGATATGTCTCATCCGGCTGACAATAATACGACACATAAGGCGGGTATACGCCGTGAGAACGTGAATAAAATTCTCGAAGCAGCGGAAAGTGTGTTTGCCGTTAATGGTTTTAATGGTGCAAGTGTCGGTTTGATTGCCGAGCGAGCAAATGTTCCAAAACCAAATGTTTATTACTACTTTGGCACCAAAGAAGATTTGTACCGCCGCGTTATTGAGGACGTATGTTCCATGTGGTTGCAGGCGGCAGATACTTTTGATGAAACAGATGACCCTGCTACGGCTATCAAGCGGTATGTTGCAGCTAAAATGGACCTAGCACGTGCACGGCCAAATGGATCACGTTTGTGGGCCATAGAAATGGCTTCAGGAGCACCGTTTCTCAAAACATATCTGGAAAGCACAGTGAAGCCATGGCTTGAAAGTCGAGAGAAGGTTTTGCAAGGCTGGATCAAAGAAGGCCGTTTGCAACCGATGAACACACGTTACTTTTTCTATATGATTTGGGCTGCTACTCAAAACTATGCTGACTTTGCTGCGCAAATTAACATTATGAATGATGGAACGCCGTTATCGGACGCTCAATTTGAAGAAGCTAAGTCCTGTGTAATACGTATGATTGTACAAAGTGCAGGCTTAAATCAGGGCGTATGATGGCTTTGTTTAGGGCTGTGCTGGAATGCCGCCATTCTGGATTGTTTTAATTAAAAGTTTGGCTGCATTTAAGGATTGCTCTTGTTTATCATCTATCGGGACAAGATAGCCATCGTCATAGTCGAAATTATATTCACCAGTGTCTGTTAATACACGAAAGTCTTTAGGGTGATCGTAGTCACAGTTGGCTAGGTAAATAGCCTCAGGAGGCTCAAATGGATATGCTTCCGGTGAAAGTTGATTAAGTACAAATTGCCTGATATCTGCATGACTACGGATGTTGGCGGTGTTTTCATTACCGCCTAATATGAGCAGAGGCACAACTACCTGATTGTCATTTAAAGCACTTGAATGCCCCATACGGCCCTCAGATAAAAGTTCATCTCCATGATCAGATGTCACAATAACGAGAGTGTTATCCATCAGGTTTTGATCCTCAAGTGCCGTGAAGATATCTGATAGTTGCTGGTCGAATAAACGGATGGATTCGCGGTATCGCTCCTGTATTGTATCACCTGCATTGGTAATGGCTTGATTATAAGGGAAATGGCTACCTTCAAAGTATGTAATATGCAGGCGCGGTGTATCATTCTCGGACCAAGAATTCAGCTCTTCAATGGTACGTTTTGTAGTTGCTTGATCTCTTATAGTATTGTCATCTAGTTCGCTTGGAGCAATCCAGCGGTTGACTGAATCTGGTAAAATTGTTTTCTGAATATCGTACCAATTCAAGGATATGGTTTCCGCGGTGCTGACACTATATCCTGCACCAGCAAGCTCAGGAACAAGGCCACGTGCCGATGCATTTTGTCGTGCTTCTCCAAACGTGGTTGGTATGCGGCCAGTGAACATGCTGTATAATGAAAAGTGTGTACAGTTTGATACGCTGTATTGACCTAATGAAAAGTAGCCGCGTGTAGCTGCAGCATTTATCGTTGGTGTTAGCGCAGGGTAATTTTTTATCTCTGCGGCCCTTACGCTGTCAGTTATAATAAACAGGATATTTGGCTTGTTTGTCGTTGCTTTCAATACGTCGTTTTGATGTGAGCGCCCTTGTTCTTCTCCACGTTTGACCTGAGCTCTTGAAAATGGTGTGTCTTCGTCGTGCTGTTCATTAAAAACTTCAAGTATTGAACGTATATGGTAAGGGTGTGGTGCAAAGAAAAATGGCAAATTGCGTTTAACATGCATAATTTTCGCAACACCACTATAGTGAGCAATGCTGTATACGGCTTGCCCGGATGCAATGGATATTGCACCGCCTAAAAATATAAAATGTATTGGTATATAGATATTTCGGCGATGGCTTATTTTTGTTCTAAGCATAAAAGTCAGTACAAAAATAATGAAAATTGCGGCAATCCAGATTGTAAAGGAAATGCCAATATTTTGACTGCTGTTATCTTCAAGTAAAAGAGAAATGACGAACCAGTTAACGTGCAAACCTGTTAAAAACTGGATGCCTGCTTCAATAAGCAGAAGCATAACTATGCTTGCAAAATACAAGCGGCCAATAGTTTTATTGATCAGTGATACGATGTGTTGTGACAGGATGTAAGCGAGCAAAAGTGCACTTATGTGTGTAATGGCCACAAAAGTGCCGCTTAAGCCTATGGTAGCGCGAAAGCTTACAGCAATTAATAAAAAAGCAACGATACCAATCTCAAAACTATTGGATGCGATGCGTATTTTTAGCAATGAGTGCATCTTTTAGCTGCTTTCGCTACTTCTGATCCAATATCATGGTTGCTTCGATATCTTCTGGCAACCGCCGGCCACCGGCATAGAAAAGATATCCTTTTAGAAATGCGACACAGACACCAATTGTTAGTGCCAATCTAAGGCTGTCTGTTCCATTAATTTCTCTTAAAGTATCGCTTAGCAGGCCAACTGCTACAGGCCCTAGGCCTAGACCAATCAGATTGAGCACAAAGAAAAGAACTGCAGACGACATGGCACGCATACGTGGGCTCACCAAACGGTGTGTCACAGCAATAGCGGGTGCAAGGTAAAGCGTACCAAGAACTGCAAATATCGTGTAGGAAACGAGCATCAATGTGGTGTTGTCTGTGTTAAATGCCAGTATCGCAAACGGAACACATACAATTGCCGTTGCACCAGGAAGCCACAGATACCAACGCGGATCTTTGCTGCCAATTTTATCTGTCAAATAGCCGCCAAGAAATGTGCCAATGATACCGCCGCCGCCGCCTGTAATACCAAGCAGAAAACCAATTTCTGTTAGTGGTACATCGTGGTAACGCACCATGTAGCTTGGCATAAAGTTTGTTGTGCCATAGCTAACAAAAGCCGAAAGCGCACATCCAAAAGCAATAAACGGGAAAGATTTAAGCGTACGCATTCGGTCTAATGTTTCTCTGAACGAGGGAGAGGATTTCTTTGATGCTTCACTCCGCGGCGGTTCTGGCACCGTTAACCAAAGAACAAGAGCGAGAATAATCCCCGGCACACCAACAATCATAAATGTCTGCCGCCAGCCAAACATTTCTCCGAAGTAGCCACCGAGTGAGTACCCAATAACGACACCAAGATATAAACCGGCGGAGTAAACAGCGAGGGCCGTTGCGCGTTTTTTGGCAGTAAAGATGTCTGAGATCATCGAATGCGCTGGTGGGCTGCCACCAGCTTCACCCACACCCACACCCATACGAGCCAACAGTAATTGTATGAAATTCTGTGTATATCCTGAAACAATAGTCATGCCGCTCCAGACTGTAAGGGCAATGGAAATAATGTTTCGGCGATTGCTTTTATCCGCCAGACGGGCGATCGGTATGCCCAGAACAGTGTAGAATATTGCAAATGAGAAGCCTGAAAGAAGCCCTAGTTGTGCATCGCTCAAGGATAGTTCAGCTTTAATCAAGGGCTGAAGGATGACCAGTATTTGACGGTCGATAAAGTTAAATGCGTATACAACTGTGAGAATAAACAGCGTGTAATATTTTACACCATTAGAGAGTGGTTTGCTTGAGAGCGGTTTATGGTTATCGGCCATATAATCCTCTTTAATGATGTTAAACGTCTGATGTAGTTCACGTGTGATTTTAGCATGAGGTAAGAACGATAGCTCTTGATCCGATAATTACAAGAAAATAGCCAAATGTGCTGAAACAGTGCGAACGATTTATTCGCCTAGAAAAGCTACAAAGACAGAAAGCCGCCTTTGCAGGCAGCTTTCAAAAATACTTATAAGCGAATTTAGATATTAATCGGCAGCAGCGTATGCTTCAACAGTGCGCCAAACGCGTAATACATTACCGGAGAGAATTTTCTTGATATCGTCTTCGCTATATCCTCGTCCTAGCAAGCCTGCGACGAGATTAGGATAACTTGCAACATCTTTCAGATCTGTGGGCAAGCTATCACCAACACCGTCATAGTCTGTTCCGATGCCCACGTGATCAATACCTGCCAGTTTAACGGCGTGGTCAAAATGATCCAGAACATCATCAAGAGTTGCATATGGATAAGGTGTAGTTACAGCATACTCTTTACGAAATGCTTGGCGCACTTCCTCTGTGTCCTCAAGTCCATTGTCCGTTATGTGTTTTGTATATGCGACACCCAGTTTGCTATTATACTGGTTCGCGTCTTCGGTTAGAAACGATGAGCCATAGTTTATCATGATCACACTACCGTTTTTGGCCAGTGCCCTGATCATGTCGTCATCCATGTTGCGTTCAAATCCTGGTGTAAAGTTCCGCGCAGATGAGTGCGAAGCAATAACAGGAGTTGCGGTTATGTCCATAACATCCCAGAACGCTGCGTCTGATACGTGACTGATATCAACCATAATACCAAGCTCGTTCATGCGCTTCACGACTTGTTCGCCGAATGGTGAAAGGCCATCCCATTGACGTTCAGGATCATAGGACGAATCTGAAATTTTGTTGGATTTTGAATGGGCAAGGGTGATGTAGCGAATACCGCGTTCATGAAAATAGTCGAGGTTATCTAATTCATCGAGTAATGGTGACCCATTTTCCATTCCCAGTGGCAAGGCGATCATGCCTTTTGAAAAGGCGTTTTCTACATCTGCAACTGACTTGGCCACGGTAAACTTATTTGGTGATTCTGCTGCAATGCGTTCAACAATGTTGATCATTTCGTCGGCATGTTCTTTAGCTTTTTCTGTGCCGTCATACTGCGCTGGCGTATAGATCGACATGAACGGAGCATTTAAACCACCTTTAACAGCACGCAAGTAATCGAAGTCACCTGTCGCCGTTGCACTTGAAACGTCTTCCCAACCTGCAGCGAGGCGGTAAGGAACATCAATGTGACCATCAATGATAATTGTTTCCTGAGCAATTCGGTTTGCTGTTTCTGAAATATCCGGTGCTGCTGTCTCTTGGTTCTCAGAGCACGCAACCAGTGTTAGCACTGACAAGCCCATTAGAAATTTATTCACGAGTTTCCCCCTCTTGGCAGGCACTGCGTAAAGACGCCCCAACCACATGCCTATATATTCGTTCAGTTTTCGAGATCAGCACTATGTTAACAACACGGTAGCGACCTGAAAGGTTATGAAAGATGCAGCGTAAGCAAGGGCGAAGAGGTACGCAACCATAAACAGAGGCCATTTCCAGCCACCGGTTTCACGGCGGGTGACAGCAATTGTAGAAAGGCACTGCGGTGCAAAGATAAACCAAGCAAGAAAAGAAAGCGCGGTCGGCAGTGACCATGCGTTGTTGAGAACGCTCACGAGACCTGCTTCAATCACCTCTTCACTGCCTGAAAGTGAATATACGGTGCCCAGAGCAGCAATAGCAATTTCACGGGCAGCCATGCCCGGTACTAATGCAACCGATATTTCCCAATTGAAGCCGATTGGCGCAAAAATGACTTCCAGCCAGCCACCGATAATACCGACAAAACTATAAGCGATATCAGGTTGGTTTGAGCCTGTAGGTGCATTAGGATATATGGCCAGTAACCACAATAATGCTGTCGAAACGAAGATGATTGTACCAGCTCTGCGAATGAATATGCGTGCTCTTTCATACAAGCCAATTAATACAAAGCGCACGTTAGGCGCTTGATATTTAGGCAATTCCAGCATGAAAGTGTCGGCTTGGCCTTGCGCCACAGTACGTTTCAGGACTGCAGCAACGATCAAGGCTGCAATAATGCCGATACCGTATAGCGCAAACATGACAAGCCCTTGCAGGCCGATGCCACCGGTAAGTGTGTTGTTTGGTATAAAAGCGGCAATGATAACAGTGTATACCGGTAATCGGGCAGAGCATGTCATTAGCGGCGAAATGAGAATAGTGGTGAGGCGATCGCGTTCATTAGCAATTGAACGAGCTGCCATTATACCGGGAACAGCGCACGCGAAACTCGAAAGTAGCGGGATGAAGGCGCGGCCGTTTAAGCCAACAGATGCCATGAGGCGGTCCATAATGAAGGCAGCGCGTACCATGTATCCTGTTGATTCTAAAACCAGAATAAATAGAAACAGGATCAAAATTTGCGGTAGGAAAACAATCACAGCGCCAACGCCGGAAAGTATGCCATCGTTAAGAAAACTAAGTAGCAAACCGTCTGACAACGTATTAACGAGCGTAGATTGCAGCGCACCTATGCCGCCTTCAATCATGTCTTGCGGGGCCTGTGCCCAAGAAAATACAGCTTGAAACATCAAGAATAGGATGGTGAACAAAATCACGGGGCCAGCAATGGGATTAAGCAGAATACGATCAAGGTTTCTTGTGGTTTTGTGGCCGATACCTTCACTAAGCGTTGCGTCAGACGCAATCTTGCGTGCTACTTTTTGTCTTTGACGTACGCTATCACCAATATCCATTTGATCCGGTGCAGGTGCGTCCAATGCCTTTGTCAGCGCAGACACCAATGTATCTAAACCTTTTTTACGTACGGCCACAGTTTCAATCACTGGAACGCCCAGCTTTTTTGACAATGCATCTGCATCAATCTTGATTTTTTCACGCGCAGCAAGATCTGTCATATTAAGCGCAATAACTATTGGCAAACCCAGCGAACGTAATTCTAGAGAAAACCTCAAGTGCTGTGCTAAATTTGTGGCGTCAACTACACTCAGTATAACCGCAGGTTTTTGTTCAGTTGCGTGTTTGCCCTTTATGACCTGACAGGTCACCTCTTCGTCTGCACTTCTTGGCTCAAGGCCATATGAGCCAGGAAGATCAATTAGCGTTAAGTTTGTATTGTCTATTTTACCAACACGGCGTTCTACTGTTGCGCCGGGGTAGTTGGCGACTTTCTGGCGTAACCCAGTGAGTGCGTTAAAGAGTGCTGATTTTCCGCAGTTAGGATTGCCGACGACAGCGATAAGAGGCGCATTTGTTTCTGACATTTGCTCACTCATGACGCCATCACCTCAATCAGATTGGCTTCGCGACGTCGCAGTGCAATTGTCATTGATCCAACTTTAACAGCGATGGGATCTTTCCCGAATGGATTTTGGTGAAGAATTGAAACATCAAGGCCTTCGGAAAAGCCCATTTCGCGCAACTGGTCTATCATGTTTGAGGCGGCTGCATTTTGGCCGACAAAGCCTTTGATTTGCCCGTGATAACCAACTTTCAAGTTGCCAAGCAAGGTGCCTTCGTTGATGTCCGCCATTATAACCTCAGTAACAGTAATTGATAATCGTTTGCAATTACCCAAGGCTAGTAGCATGGCGATTTGCGCGCGGCAAGTGCGCTGTATTGTCACCACGTTATTGTGAATAATAAAAAAGGCATGTCCAAACAGACATGCCTTACTGATTTGGCTGATCTTGTTAGGCCACCATTGCGCCAAGCATCCATTGCGCTTTTTCATGCACAGTTAAGCGGTCAGTTAACAGTCCAGCAGTTACATCATCTGTCGCATCTGCGGCCATAGCTATCAGCGGGCGAATACGCTCGGCTATAGTATTGTGGCCTGCTTTTAACGATTTCACCATGTCCTCTGCGTTTGCATTTTCATTAGCTTCGGGGATTGTACCCAGTGATTGATATTGTGTCATGGTTCCAGGTGCTTTTTCGCCCAACGTACGAATGCGCTCTGCTATTTCATCAATGGCTGGCGCCAATTCAGTATACTGTTCTTCGGTAAGTGTATGAACAGCCTGGAACAATGGGCCTGTTACATTCCAGTGTACATTTTGCGTGGCAACATAAAGCTGGACGCTTTCAGCAAGTATGGGTTTCAGTGCATTTGCAATTGTTGTTCGTGTTGCATCATTAAATTCGTTAGCCATGTTTCAACTCCTTGGTTGCTGTTGAGTATTAACATA
Organism: Kordiimonas aquimaris; assembly: GCF_025574485.1. Taxonomy (GTDB): domain Bacteria; phylum Pseudomonadota; class Alphaproteobacteria; order Sphingomonadales; family Kordiimonadaceae; genus Kordiimonas; species Kordiimonas aquimaris. The sequence goes on from NZ_JAOBPO010000004.1 coordinate 197,400, forward strand.
GTGGCTACTAATTAATTGGTAAAATTAATTAAATTCATAAAAATAATCGTTTTTATAGGATTATTATTTAAATTGATTTAAAGCTAACGAGCGCTTGAAATTTCATTCTAATCTTGACAGGCACCGCTGACTAATAGTGGCGGAAGGCTCTGCCAATCATCTCTTCTTTTTGCTTCCCGTTGATATGATGCTAAAAACGCGCACGGGCCACCGGCAATGATTTTGCTTAAGGTTTTTGTTCCTAGTAGTTTTCTCAAGCGATATGTAATGATTGCACCGGGTACAGCACCCCATTTTTTCCAAAATGGCACGTTAGCATGAGATGAAAATAAAAATTCCTGTTGCTGCGCTGGTGTAATATCATGGGCAAGCAACATTGTTTTTTCGTTCAATAATGAAAATATTTTTTCGGTTCTCTCGGTCCAATTTGTATAGGCCATTGCTGGTTCAACGCGTCGTTGAAAAGAGTAATAATGACCGACACCCTCGTTTAACATAATGAACGCAAGCTCTTTGAGTGCGGTTTTATGATAAACGGAACTATCTGTGGTTGCTTGATGTTGAGTTCTAAAGGCGGCGTGCCAGATTTCATGTCGTAAAAGCGAAGGCAGAAAATCAGGTTGAATCTGCGTTAGGTTAATAAAAAGCTGAGTTTTCCCTTCAGCTTGAAACCCAAAGCCATCGGCATGTGCGCCGCATATAAAGTATATTTTTTGATCATCAGGTAATGCGCTTTTTTCTATGAAAATAGTCGCTTGCTCAATGAGAGAGGGGAGGGATTCCTCAATGTCAGGCAATGACTTTTTATAATGTTGAAGTCGGTTCTTTTGTTCTTGGATTTGCTCAAATGAGAGGTGAAAATCATCGCCGAGATTCTTTTTTAGCTGCAAGATACTCTCATGCTGCTCAAGGCTGGATCGTAGATTACTATCATTTGGTGCATCGGCTATTTGTAGGCATTGTGGCAATAAGGAAGCGTCTATTTCGGCGCTTTTAGCTGTGTACGACAGCATTGCCACGACGATAATAATACCTGATAGACGGTTCATCTATTATCCTATTTTAACTTGGCACACGCATCCTGAATGCGCGAACATGCTTCCGTTAAAGCTTCGGTCGAAGTTGCGTAAGATACACGGAAGTGCGGACTTAAGCCAAATGCTTCTCCTTGTACCGCTGCAACACCGTATTCTTCCAGAATATATGTCACGAAATCGCCGTCTGTCTCGATGCGTTTGCCGCTTGGTGTTTGTTTGCCGATACATTCCTGAATAGAGGGGTACACATAAAATGCTCCTTCAGGGACAGGGCAGGTAATGCCGTCTGCGGCATTTAGCATATCAACAACGAGATCGCGCCGCGTCTGAAATACGGCGGCCCGTTCGGCCAGAAAATCCTGCACGCCCGTTAGTGCCGCAACAGTAGCTGCCTGGCTAATGGATGATGGGTTTGATGTGCTTTGTGACTGAACCTTGGCCATTGCCTTTATCAGTGTAGCATCGCCGCCAGCGTAACCTATACGCCATCCTGTCATGGCGTAGGCTTTTGCAACACCGTTCATGGTTAAGGTTCTGTGGGCAATTTCTGGCACCACTTGCGCAATAGTTTTAAACGTGAAGCCTTCATAAGTTATATGCTCATAGATATCATCAGCGAAAACCCAGACATGTTCATGACGTTTCAAAACTTCGCCTAATGCTTTGGTTTCTGCTGCTGTATAGGCCGCGCCTGATGGATTTGATGGCGAATTGAAGATGAGCCACTTTGTCTTCGGTGTTATGGCGGCTTCCAGCGTTTCCGGTGTCATTTTGAAATTTGTTGCAATTGATGCATGCGCAAATACAGGCGTGCCGCCTGCCAACAGCACTATATCGGGATAGCTAACCCAATAAGGTGTAGGAATAATAACTTCATCACCTGGATTTAGCGTTGCCATCATGGCGTTGTAAATTGTGTGTTTGCCGCCGCTGTTTATGGTGATTTGATTGGCCTCAAACGACAGGTTGTTTTCGCGCTTGAACTTCTCGATAACAGCTGCTTTGCAGGCTGGTGTGCCGTCTACTTTCGTATATTTTGTGTCGCCTGCGTTAATCGCTGCAATAGCTGCACCTTTAATATGATCGGGTGTATCGAAGTCAGGCTCGCCTGCGCCCAAGCCAATCACATCATGACCTGCGGCTTTTAACTCTGCGGCTTTAGCCGTTACAGCCATTGTGGGTGAAGGTTTGATACGATCAAGTGTTTTGGACAGCAGGGTCATGATTGTTTTCCGTTGCGGTAGGCATGTTTATAATTTGAGCAAACTTTAGGGCTGTCATGATGTGAGAGCAACGAATAGTTGCGTGCATGTGGCGATTTTTGTTCTTTTTAAAAAGCCTAGTACAGCGCTACATAATAAAGCGTCACTGTATACGGTGGTGGTCTGGCATGACAGCACGTACGGGGAGAGTGTGTTGTGCTGTCATGCCGACATTTGGCCCGCATATGGGAAGATCGGGCACAGGAAGATACTTAATAATGTTTGTGTCGGGCGCCTCCTAAAAGCTTGCTGACAACATGCCAACCACACCAGCGCTGCCGGCGCTGCTGTTCGTATTGGCTGTGTCTATATAATTGACGGATAGAGAGAAGCGGTTGAATGAATATGAAAAGCCCAAAAGCCAATCCCATTTGTTGGTGCCAAAAGCGCCATCCTCGTATGCAATGTTTCCAGTAACGGTAAAAGGCGTGGTACCAATAGGGGTGCTGGTGCTTAGGTAAATATAGATATTATCTTGGTTGCCGGTACCATCCTGATCAAAGGCGTAATTGGTGCCAAGTGTCCAGCTGGTGTTTTTTACGGTGCCGCCCAATGAGCCAAACACTTCATAATAGTCGGTATTATCGGTCGCGCCGGGATAGGTGTAGGCATAGAAACCGACGTTAGTGCTTAGATTGCCAATTTGCCCTGCATGCCCGCCGTATATATCGAGCTCAAGTTCCGCGCCGTTGAAACTTTCAATCGAAGAGCCCCATGTGCTGATATAGAACCCGCTTTCATGGGATAGGCTGAAAGAGCCTTGAAGCGCTGTATCCTTATTAGACAGTGACAAACCTCGAAAACGATAGTCTGTTGTGAGTGTTGCGCTGCCTGTGAGCGTTAATGCGGCTTGGTTTTGTGCAACCGCATGATCGACGGGTAATGAAATAAACATAAACGCAAGAAATACGCGTCTTGTTTTAGTGTTCTCAAGAAGTACCATAAAATCTCTTTAATTATAAAATTCGTTCAATCCCGCCTGCATGTTTCTAGCAGCAAGGTGTGTGCCATTATTTTTGAATTATTTAACTTATTGAAAAGATTGAATACTTTGATATTTTTGAACTGAATGGTCAGTATTGCTGCATTAATTATGACTAAATATTAATCTGTGGTTAAAAAATAAGCATTTAGGGAAATGTCAGGAGCCTTAATCTTCTGCATAGAAAGGCATTGAAACACCCTTCGCTAGACGTCACAATCCGACCATGCGTGCCTCAATGAATTGGAACTTTCGTGAATGACTGATGCAAAAATGATAAACGCCGGCGGCGTTCATCAACCCATAAACAGCCCCTTTGTACCGCATCGTCCTTCCCGGCCAGAAAAGTCTGAGGGCGGTGTCCCGTTTGAGGTTGTGTCCGATTTCGAACCTTCAGGTGACCAGCCAACAGCCATTGCTGAATTGGTTGAGGGTATAAAAGGTAAAGAACAAGATCAGGTTCTACTTGGTGTTACCGGCTCCGGTAAAACCTATACGATGGCAAAAGTGATTGAGGCGACGCAGCGCCCGGCCTTGATTATGGCTCCTAACAAGACGTTGGCGGCGCAGCTTTACGGTGAGTTCAAGGCATTTTTTCCCAACAACTCTGTTGAGTATTTTGTGTCTTACTATGATTACTACCAGCCTGAGGCATACGTACCGCGTACAGATACATTTGTTGAAAAAGAAGCGTCTATTAACGAACAGATCGACCGCATGCGGCACTCTGCAACGCGTGCTATTCTCGAGCGTGATGATGTGATCATTGTTGCATCGGTATCATGTATATACGGTATCGGAAGCGTAGAGACATACACAGCTATGACCTTTGGTATTAACAAAGGTCAGGAGATTGATAACCGTGATCTGCTGCGCCGCCTGGTTGCTATGCAGTACACCCGTAATGATGCGGCGTTTCAACGCGGAACGTTTCGTGTGCGCGGTGATGTCATCGATATTTTCCCCAGCCACCTGGAAGACCGTGCCTGGCGTCTTATGATGTTCGGTGATGAAGTTGAAGAAATTGTTGAATTTGACCCATTGACGGGTGAGAAAATACGTATGCTTGATGCGGTGAAAGTGTATGCAAATAGCCATTACGTTACACCGCGGCCAACACTTGATCAGGCAGTGAAACACATAAAGCATGAATTGAAAGGTCGTTTGGCTGAATACGAAAAAATGGGCCGTATTCTTGAACTTCAACGCCTTGAACAGCGTGCTACGTTTGACATTGAAATGTTGGAAGCAACAGGCAGTTGTGCTGGTATTGAAAACTACTCCCGGTATCTTACTGGTCGCAACCCGGGTGAGCCGCCGCCTACATTGTTTGAATATATACCTGAAAACGCTTTGCTTTTTGTTGATGAGAGCCACGTTGGGGTAATGCAGGTTAGTGGCATGAGCCGGGGAGATTTCAAGCGGAAATCAGTGTTGGCAGACCATGGTTTTCGTTTGCCCAGTTGTATTGATAACCGGCCGTTGAAGTTCGAGGAATGGAACGCCATGCGCCCGCAGACGGTATATGTGTCTGCAACCCCAGGTGATTTTGAAATGGAACAAACCGGCGGTGTGTATACCGAACAGGTTATCCGTCCTACGGGACTGGTTGACCCGGATATAGAAATTCGTTCTGTTGAAACACAGGTGGATGATTTGATGCATGAAGCACGTATCATGGCCGAAAAAGGAATGCGTGTGCTGTGTACCACGCTCACCAAACGTATGGCAGAAGATCTCACCGAATACCTGCATGAAAATGGCATCAAGGTGCGGTACATGCACTCAGATATTGATACGCTGGAGCGTATCGAGATTATACGCGATTTACGCCTTGGCTCATTTGATGTGTTGGTGGGTATTAACCTGTTACGTGAGGGGCTTGATATTCCTGAATGCGGGCTTGTCGCTATTTTGGACGCTGACAAGGAAGGCTTTTTAAGATCCGAGCGATCGCTAGTGCAAACGATTGGGCGTGCAGCGCGTAATGTTGAGGGGCGCGTTATTTTGTATGCTGACAAAATTACAGGCTCAATGGAGCGCGCTATTTCTGAAACAGATCGCCGCCGGGAAAAGCAGGTGGCTTACAACGAAAAACACGGTATCACACCGAAAACAATTGCCAAAAATGTTGGCGATATTATCGAGCATGCAGCATCCGGTGATCATGTCACGGTTGATATCGGTATTGATGATGGGCACATGGTTGGTTCCAATCTGAAAACACATATTGCCGCGCTTAACAAGAAGATGCGTGAAGCAGCCGAAAACCTTGAGTTTGAAGAAGCTGCTAAAATTAGGGACGATATTCGCCGCCTAGAAGCTGGTGAGCTTGGTATTCCTGATAAACGGTTACGGCCCAAAGGACGTGCAACTGGTGGCCGGCCTGGCACGCGTACCAAGAAAGCGAAAAGTCACAGGAAAATGTACTAGCCAATACCTGTCACTATTTAGAGGGCATATCATGACACGAGATGAATTTGATGCTTACTGCGGCAGTTTGAAAGCGACAACAAATGTAATTCAATGGGGCAATTCGTCCGTATGGAAAGTGGGCGGCAAGATTTTTGCCATTTGCTCAATATGGGGTGAGGGGCGCGAGGATAAAATTAGTTTTAAGTGTGCAGATATGAGTTTTGAGATATTGTGCGAACTGCCAGATATTGTTCCCGCACCGTATTTGGCGCGCGGCAAATGGGTGCAGCTTTCAGAACCTGATGCGCTATCCGATGATGATATTCGCAGTTACATTGATGATGCACACGCCATCATTGCCGCCAAGCTGACGAAAGTGAAGCAACGTGAGCTGGGGCTGATATAGCCACTTTATTTTGCTGTGCAAACATTTTGCTGAACCGCATCACATGTACGCTGGCATTGTAGCGCATTGTCTGCTGATGAGAACGGATCGCTGTTGAGGCATTGCTCTCTGCATGTTGAGGGGTAGGTGTCTACACGTTTGCATTCAAATGCTAATTTTTCAGTGTTGTCTGGCGTGCTGGCGCAGCCCGAAAGTATGATGACAGAAATGATATAAATAGGCCTCTGGATATTCATTTTTTCCTCCTGCAAATGTCAGTTACTTCAACATGGTGTGAGAAGATTTAATGTTAATTGTGGCTAGTTTGCGGGAGAAATGTGTCGAGGGGAATGTTGATGCTTAGGGAGGGGATGCATCTAACCTCATTTTTTCCATTTCTGCTTTAGCCTTGGCCCCATAGTCTGCAAGTGTTGTGTCTAACTCAGATAGACGTGCCAAATATGCTGTAAGGTACAACCATGGCACTGATAAAATCATTGAGCCTGCACGCTGTGAATTGATCTTTATGTCGAGCGAAGTGTCTGTGTTCGCTGCTTGAATGACGGATGCCGTAAGCAAGTCAATGGCAAACTCTTCATGAAAACTACAATAATATTCGCAGTAAGTATCTGCGCGGCGGCGTATGGGATTGAACCTCAAAGCTATTCCGCCTCTTAGACTTGCAGAGTGAAAGCCTTTCCACCATCCATGCTGTGCAGCGTATAATTCCGGAGAGATTGTCGGGTTTTGCATATCAGCATTAACAACAGCTTCACTGAACTTGACGGTAGCATATAGCTGTGTGGTGATAAGCCCGGTGGATGGGTTATAGAAACTGCGTAAGAAGTAGGTGATATTGCCACCATTACCCAGCCTTCCCAAGGTTTGCATGTCATATTTCTGAGTGTTGGCACCGCGGATTTGTATTGTTGCTTCAAAATCATCTTTTATAAAGTAGGTGTCTTCATAGATTGTGTTTGCATACTTATAGACTTTTCGAGCTTGCTTAAGTGCTTTCTTGCGTACTTTCGCTTCAGCTTTTAACCGCTTTTTTTCGGCCTTTTTTCGCGCACGTTCTGCTTTCTTCTCTGCCTTAATACGCTTCTTTTCAGCTTTTCTGGCTGCTTTTAATGCCTTTTTGTATTGCTTTTTGTCCGATTTAGATAAGGAGTCAGGTTCGATTAACCGTAGCTCTTGAATGGTCATTTCAGTATACGGTTTGTTATTATCTTGAGCATGAACACTAATGTTTAGGCTTATACAAAGACCAACAATGAAAAGAATACGCATAATCACTCCCCAAATGAATCAAAAGCAATGTATCAGAACAAAAGGGGAACGTAAATATTGTTTAACTAACGCTAAATACCAACGGTCTTGCTGCGGCGTTCCATAAGCATAATGTCTTTCCATTCGCCGTGTAATGCACCTAGCTTCTCGCGAATGCCGATGCGCCGAAATCCGCATTTCTCGTGCAGTAATATGGACGGTGTATTTTCTGCAAATATACCGGCCTGCAATGTCCAGATATTTAATTGTTCTGATGCCGTAACAAGCTTATTTAACAACACGGTTCCAACGCCTTTTCCGCGAGCATCTGCGCTAACATATACGCTGATTTCAGCAACACCTGCATAAGCACAACGGTCAGAAACCGGCCATAAAGTCGCCCAGCCCATTATAGGTAGGGTATCTGCGGTATTATCAAGGCAAACAAAACGACTGCCATTTATGCTATCGGTTTCCCATGACGCTTGTTGCTTGGGTTTCGTTTCAAACGTTGCAAGGTTTGTGGCAATGCCTTCAGCATATACGCGTTCAACATCCGGCCAGTCTGTGGGCTTGTAAGGTCTGATTTTGAGCATGTTAAATCCTCTGTACCTACACAGTATTTATCGAATTTATCATTCGTGCAAGCCTGCAAAGTTACCGTATCAAATACTGATGTATGCTATTCATATTTTTGGGTGGTGTGCGACTAAGGTGCATGTTTAGATTGCTGGGCTAGAATATATTACGGGAGTTCACGATGACAAATATAATAGCAAACACAAGCTTCATAGGGCCGGTGCTGGCGCAGATTGGACTGACACTTTTGGTGCTTTTCTTGCTGTATGCACGGCGCTTGCCAGCTATGGCTGCGATAAAGCCTACCAATGAAATGATGCAAGATAAAGCGTCTGCTAGCAAATTACCTATGCCTGCACGGTTTGCTGCAGAAAACTATAATCACCAGTTTGAGGCGCCTGTTTTATTTTATGTGCTTTGCCTAACAGCTATGATCACCGGACTTGGCAATGAACTCAGTATTCAGCTTGCTTGGGCGTATGTCGGTTTACGTGTTTTACATTCTATCATTCACTGCACCTACAACCGAGTGATGCACCGTTTTTACGTATTCGCATTGAGTAACTTGGTGCAGATCGGCCTATTTTTGACAATAGTTTTTGACTATTTGGACTAAGGTCGGTGCTAGCATTGGTGGTTGTCTGTCCGTTTTAGTAGGCGCTGCAGAAATACTGGCATATGCGGCGTTACTCGGCGAATGCTCGCGTTTATTCGTGGGAACCGCTTTCGCATGCGCTTGAACCATCGCAGTGCAAGCGGATTAATGATTGCAATGGCGATACCTGACACCATTAAAACAAGCCCTGTTGGAACGGGTAATGGAAAGGTAAGTAAACCAAGCACAAAGAGAACCATTCCGATAGGTATCGCTATCCAGCGTATTATTGTACGTTTTGATTTTCTATGATGTGAAAACATATCTGTGTCTTTACACAGATATTACTGATAATTTATGACAAGATATCGGTGACAAGTGGTTTGATGAATAGGATATCAGTATCCATTATCATTATGTAATCAAGGCGACCTAAGCGTCGCGTTAAAAGAGGTGCGACATGGCTGATTTCTTTGACCATATAACAGAAAAACATGCTGAATTTATAGCTGAACAACCTATGTTCTTCACTGCGACTGCCTGTGCCAGTGGCCGTATTAATTTGAGCCCCAAGGGAAACGATAGTTTTCGTGTTATATCACCAAACTTGTGTGGCTATATTGATATGGGTGGTAGCGGCAATGAAACCGCTGCGCATATTAAGAATGATGGTCGTATCACTGTGATGTTCAACAGTTTTACCCGCAACCCACTGATATATCGTTTATACGGAAAAGGTCGTGTTGTGCGCCCTGGTCACAATGAATTTGCTGATCTGCGCAAACAGTTTCCTGCTGAATTACCTGCACGTCAGATTGTGCTAATTGACGTTGAAAGCACGCAAACAAGCTGCGGATATGCGGTGCCATTGGCTAATGATATGGTTTCACGCGATACGCTCGTGAAATGGGTCGAGAAAAAAGGCGAAACCGTCATTCGTGAATACGAACAGAAAAATAACCTGAAATCTATCGATGGATTTGATACTGGCTTGAACGACTGAATGTACAAGTGAAATAGCAGGCGAAATAAAAGCTATGGATAATTTAGTCGTAGTGCGCAGAGGCCTCGACCGTCATCAGGCAGGACTGTTTAAGTCAAATCTTGAAGGTCACGGCATTGCAGCCTTTCTTGAAAATGAACACATTGGTTCTCTGAATTATGTTGTTCATACGGACCTTTTGGTGCGTTCAATAGATAAAGACGCTGCTGAAAAGTTGCTCTCAAAGGTTGACGCTATCCCCGCGTCGAAGTTTCCTCGACGCTTGGATGCAGACGGCGAAGAGCGGGCCTGCCAACACTGCGGTTCTATGCGTGTTCATGCTTATACCGGCGCTGTTGCCACATGGGTGCCGGGTTTTAAGATACAAGCAGAACCCGGCGATGGTTGGTTCCATTGCCTTGAATGCGAGAGCTATTACCGTGAGCAACCTCTTGGCTTTGCCAGCCTGCCTGTTGCGTTGTTGTGGAGTGTCACGCTTGGTGCAGTAGTATTTGGTCTGTATTTTCTTATTCAGTGGTTACGCTTCCTTTAGGCTGTTTCCAGGCTCTCGCTTATTGGCAGAGACCTTATGCGTTTGCCGCTTGCTGCAAAGATGGCGTTGGTTAGTGCTGGGATGATGGGTGGTAGTGACACTTCACCTGTTCCGCGTGGTTCAGTGTCGCCGAAGTCCATAATATGTATGTTAACAATTGGCGGCGCCTCATCAATGCGCATTTTCTGGTATGTATCGAAATTGTTGGTGATAGGAACACCTGCCTCAAAAACAAGCTTGCCGTATTTCGCAGCACACAAACCGTCCATGATACCACTTTCCACTTGTGCCCTAATGCCAAGCGGATTAACGGCGAGGCCACAATCTATGGCTGATGTTACTTTATGTACGCGGTAGTCATTGTCGCCGATCATCTCGAGATCAACCACATGCGCGCAAGCGCTCACAAACGTGTGGTGAACTGCAATGCCTTGCCCCCAGCCATCAGGCATTTCTTTGCCGTACTCAGAAGCGAGGGCCACCTTCTCAAGTAACGCAACATGTCTGTCGTAATTCACATCCATGTTTGGCCAGTCTGGTGTTTGGATAGTGCCAGATTTTCCGTAAAGTGCGATAAGAAAGTCATAAGGGTCTTTCCCTGCAGCGTAAGCGGCCTCGCTTAACGCGCTTTGGACGACCCATGCGCCGGTGTTATGGGATGGCCCACGCCATGCTCCGTGGCTGATGTTGTTGGGCACAGAAACAACTTCACCAAGTGAATTTGCTACAGCGGTAGTTGGAAAGTCTTTGGCGACCCAATCTCGCCCTGTATCAAGCGCTGTTTTAATATGCCATCCAGATAGGTTGTCGTCTTTATCAATTGCTGCTTTCACCCTGTATGCGCCCATATGGTTCGGATAGTCTTGCTCGATTTCATCTTCGCGTGACCAGGTTACTTTTACGGGTGCTTGCATTTTCTTAGATAGCATTACAGCTTCAGCGACGAAATCTTGAACATATTTGCGCCCGAAGCCAGTACCCATCCTGTACATGTGCGTGTTTACATTGGCTGCATCTACATCGGCAAAACGCTTTACGATATTCGCTATCCGCGTTGTATTTTGATGGCCTACCCATACTTCTGCACTGTTGCCATTTACATGTGCAGTGCAGTTATGTGGCTCGATACATGCGTGCGCCCATGATGGATGAGTATAGGTAACATCTATAACTTTTGCAGCTGCATTAAACGCCTCTTCCGGATTGCCGTTGCGAGCAACTTCTTTTAGTTTTTCAGTTTTCGTTAGTGCTTCACATTTATCAAGAATGATGTTGGTGTCATCTTCTGTAGCGGCGGAGCCATCCCATTCAATAGTGAGTGCATCGGCAGCTTGGCGTGCATGCCAATATGTATCGGCAATAATCGCAACACCGTCGGCGATAGTGCGCCAGCCGTCTTCCTCTAGCACTTGATCCATTTTAACGACAGCTTTTACACCTTCCATAGAAGCGACTTCGTCTTCATTGTAGGATTTTACTTTACCGATAAGGTGAGGGCAGCGCCGAATGACGGCATGCAAGGTGCCAGGAACGTCTACATCGAGAGAAAAAACAGGCTTGCCTGTCACGATATCAAGCGCCGCAACGTTGCGTGCGTCTTTACCGATAACTTTATAGTCTTTTATTGGTTTGGGCGTAACTGCGGACTGGTCCAAATTAATGTCTACAGTTGCTACAAGGTCTTTGTATGCAAGTTTGCGCCCACCTGCATCTATGACATGACCATCTAATGTGGATAATTTGGATGCATCAATGCCCCACTTTTGTGCCGCGGCTTCGACAAGTAGTGCGCGTGAATAAGCAGCTGTTTTACGCAAGGCAGGCCAAAGGTCCATCATTGAGTGACTGCCACCTGCACCTTGTGTCAGGTCTTTGTCTCGCGCGATGCCTTCATCGTCAATTATGCCGATAAAGGGCATAAATTCAACAGATACAGCATTAAGGTCAATGTCCATTTCTTCTGCGATAACTTGCGCTGCAGCAGTCATTATGCCTTGTCCCATATCGGGAGTTGGGACGCAAAGAACCGTTGATCCGTCATCACTGAAACGGAGGCATGGACCAATGTCTGTAATGTGGCCAGTGTCGTTGGACCGAGCCAGTCTTGGGTTTGCTGATACTAAAATAGCAAAACTTGCAAGGCCTGCGCCCGATTTGATGAAAGTACGACGTGAGAGGTTAGTCATAACCATTCTCCTGTGTATCCGTGTGTTTTAATAATCGTGTATCTAAAGGTTCTCGCTTATTGGTAGAGACCTTATGCGTTTGCCGCTTGCTGCAAAGATGGCGTTGGTTAGTGCTGGGATGATGGGTGGTAGTGACACTTCACCTGTTCCGCGTGGTTCAGTGTCGCCGAAGTCCATAATATGTATGTTAACAATTGGCGGCGCCTCATCAATGCGCATTTTCTGGTATGTATCGAAATTGTTGGTGATAGGAACACCTGCCTCAAAAACAAGCTTGCCGTATTTCGCAGCACACAAACCGTCCATGATACCACTTTCCACTTGTGCCCTAATGCCAAGCGGATTAACGGCGAGGCCACAATCTATGGCTGATGTTACTTTATGTACGCGGTAGTCATTGTCGCCGATCATCTCGAGATCAACCACATGCGCGCAAGCGCTCACAAACGTGTGGTGAACTGCAATGCCTTGCCCCCAGCCATCAGGCATTTCTTTGCCATATCCCGCTTCTTTGGCTGCTTTTCTTAAAAGGATAGAATGCCGTCGATAATCAACATCATGATACGGCCAAGTTGGTGACTTTAATGTGCCAGCGTCATTATAAAGTGCTGTCATGAAATCTAGTGGATCAAGACCTGCAGAGTAGGCCGCTTCGCTTAACGCACTTTGAATAACCCACGCACCGGTATTGTGCGATGGTCCACGCCAAGCACCACGGCTAATGTTGTTAGGAATTCTTGCTCCTTCTGCCAGTACGTTTGGTGCATTGTCACTAGGAAACAGGCGCGCAATTGTTGAATTGCCTGTATCCAATGCAGTGCGTATATGCCATGCGGAAAGTTTACCTTGTTCGTCAGTTGCTGCTCTTACACGGTAAGCTCCCATATGATTAGGGTAGTCTTGTTCCATTTCATCTTCACGTGACCATGTAACTTTAATAGGAGCATCAAACTCTTTAGCGATGATGCAGGCTTCGATGACAAAATCACCTTCTGCTTTACGGCCAAAGCCTGTACCCATGCGGTAAAAATTGGCTTTAACATTATCAGCACTGATATTGAGAGCACCAGCTGCAGCATTGATAGCTGAGTCCATAAATTGATGGCTAACCCATATCTCAACTTTGTCATTATCTACATGTGCTATGCAACTATGAGGTTCTAGGCATGTGTGTGCCCAGGTTGGATGATCATACGTAACATCTATGGTATTTGTTGCTTGCTCGAATGCAGCGTCAATATCGCCTGTTTGAACCGCAGTTCTTACTGAGGACCCGTCTTTGGTTTGAGCGATGCATTTGCTGTGTATAGTTGTGCTACTGTCATCAACGGATATACTCCCGTCCCACTGAATATCCAACAACTCAGCTGCCTTCTTAGCCTGCCACAAACTGTCTGCAATGACAGCAACGCCTGCAGCAATTGTGCGCTGAGCTCCATCTGAGGATGATCGTGATATTGCCATTGTGCCACGCACACCAGGCACTGCTTTGGCAGCAGTGTCGTCATAGCTTACCATTGTACCATTGAGGTACGGGCAGCGTTTTATGACAGCGTGCAGCATGTCAGGCACATCAGCATCTAAACCAAAGATAGGATCACCGGTTACAATCTTACGTGCTTCTACATTGCGTTGATCTTTACCAATAACTCGAAACTTACTGACAGGTTTTGTCTCGACACCATTTGTAAATATCTCATGTGCTTTGCCGTTGGCATCGCTCACGAACGCAGCATAAGATGCTTTCCTTGTGCCGTAAGTTTCAATGATTTCACCATTGCGTGCTTCGAGGGAAGCACGAGGTACACGCCATTGGCGCGCCGCTGTTTCCAGTAATAGAGTTTTTGCGTAAGCTGCAGTGCGGCGCATTTCATACCAGATACGTGCTGTGGAGCCGCTACCGCCGGCACCTTGATAAAAGCGGCCAAATTCGGCCCGCCCCTGGTCATTGGTGTGACCGATAAAGGGCATAAGCTCAACGTTTACATCATCAAGGTTGACGGACAGTTCTTCTGCAATCATTTGCGCGGCGGTTGTTATCATACCTTGGCCCATATCTGGGATGGGAACGCAAACAGTGATATTACCGCTTTCATCAACACGAAGACACGGTGTCACATGGCCACCTTGTGTAGCTTGGGCAATTAGATGTGGTGTGTTTGACAGTGCAATGGTAAGCGTTGCAGCGGCAGTAGAGGTCTTAAGAAAAGACCGTCTGGACAAATTGGTCATAGCGAACCTTCGCAATTTAAGGATGGCGTATGTTGATGAAGATAATTATGCGGTTTGCATATTTTCAGCAGCACGCTTGATCGCTTTTCTAATGCGGTAGTACGTTCCACAACGGCACAGGTTAGTAATGCCATTATTAATGTCATCATCGGTCGGATTCGGTGTATCTTTCAGGAAAGCAACGGTGGCCATGATTTGACCGGCCTGACAGTAGCCGCATTGCGGGACATCTTCCTCAATCCATGCTTCTTGTACAGGATGCAGGTCATCGCCTTCAGCTAAACCTTCAATCGTTGTAATGGAAGCACCGTCTAATGAAGACATGGGAACAGAACAGCTTCTGACCGCATCGCCGTCCAAATGAACAGTGCAAGCTCCGCATTGACCGATGCCGCAGCCAAATTTGGTTCCTTTCAGGCCAGCTTCTTCACGTAAATGCCAAAGTAACGGCATTTCTTCGTCGCCGTTAAAGCTTCTGCGTGCGCCATTAATTGTGAATGAAATTGCCATGTTATCCCCCTTATCAATTGGTATCAAAGCCGACATATAGCCGTCAGCGTTATGGTGGTTGATAAGTAAGATACGTTATTTGATAACAAAAATCTTGCCAGCTAGTCGCAAGTTTACGTCTATTCGTCGCAATTTATGCGCTAACGAAAGGAGTGAAAATTGTGCATTAAACTATAGTTTAATAGTTGTATTCTTTAAAGATACGAGAAACGTCGCCGCCCCATTTACCGTTTACGTCAGCTAGGATATGGTCAGCTGGTGTCATGCCCGTTTGTGCGCTTTCCCAAAGGTCCGACAGAAAGCCTTGTTCTGTTTCGCCGCTAGTAGAAAGTTTTCCGCGATTTTTCAGACCTCTGTCAGCAATACCTAAAACAACTTTCGCAAGGTCTTGAAATGATTGTCCGCCTACTTCTGTGGCAAGCCCCATTTTAGGCACGTCGTCGCGCATTTTTTCCATATCGTCTAACGACCAGCCGTTAATTAGCGCTAAGGCTTCAGCTTGTGCGGATGGGTCATATAGCAAGCCTACCCATAGAGCCGGCAATGCACACAGCCTTGACCAAGGTCCGCCGTCTGCACCACGCATTTCAAGGAATGTTTTCAGGCGTACTTCCGGGAACAATGTCGTCATATGGTCTTCCCAGTCAGCAAGTGTTGGTAGCTCACCGGGCAGGGCGGGTAGTTTGCCATTCATGAAGTCGCGGAAAGACTGCCCTGCAGCGTTAATATATTGTCCATTTCTACGCACAAAATACATAGGCACATCAAGCACGTGATCAACCCAGCGCTCAAACCCCATACCGTCCTCGAATACAAAAGGCAGCATTCCGCAACGATCATCGTCTGTGTCGGTCCATACATGGCTGCGCAAACTACGCATACCGTTTGGGCGACCTTCTTTCAGCGGCGAGTTGGCAAACAATGCTGTGGCCAGTGGCTGTAGAGCAAGGCTGATCTGGAATTTTTCAACCATGTCTCGTTCGTTAGCGAAGTCCAGATTTACCTGCACAGTGCATGTGCGCAGCATCATATCCAAGCCCATTGTACCAACGGTTGGCATATAGGCACGCATAATGTCATAGCGTGGCTTCGGCATGATAGGAATATCAGCCCGCGTTGCGGTTGGGTGAAAACCAAGCCCCAGGAAGCCGATGTCAAACTTCTCGCCAATTTCCCTAGTTACACGTAAGTGTTCAGATGTCTCGTTACATGTCTGGTGAATTGTTTCGAGCGGCGCGCCGGAAAGTTCAAATTGGCCGCCGGGCTCCAATGTCACTGACGCTCCGTCCTTGAGAGCCGCAATAACATTGCCATTTTCCTCAACCGGGTTCCAACCACGATCTACAAACTCCATCAGAACGTCGCGAACACCGGCAACGCCATTTTCGCCTTCATATGTCAATGCAGAGTTATCTTTGCGGTGGAAGATAAACTTCTCATGCTCACAGCCAATACGCCATGATGACCGGTCCGGTTTACATCCGGTTTCCAGATAAGAGACAAGCTGCTCTTTATTTTCTATAAGTGAATTTTTATCGGATGTGGTGCTGCTAGACATAAAAGGGGGAATTCCTAATCCTCTGTAAGCAGAGAAAATAGGATTTTGATCGCGTTGTTTCAAGCAACTTAAAATATGTTCACAGCTATGTGAGCTAATCCGATATTATTTGGGCGGTAAATATTCGCCGTTAATCAAGCTCTAACGTTCATACCATTTGTTAAGGCCGTCTGGATTCTCGGATAAATTCATGCCGTATATGTGTAGTGTTGTAGCTGGCGCATTTGTTGGGTTGAAAATACGGTGAATGCCGCATGGGTCGGGCTCTACGCTCGCTACTTTGCCGGGGCCGGCTATTATTTTCCCTGTTGAAACAAGGTCGGTAACGTCCAGTTCTTTTTCGGGTTCATACCCTTCTGGACAACCTCCGTTTTTATGCTCGTATGTTTCACATCCGATTTCACCATTGACCACACCAACGCAACCCCAAGCGTTGTGACCATGAACAGGTGTGCATGCGCCGGGCATCCATTTGACTGCAATAATGCTGAAACGGCCAGCAGGATCAGCATATATCATATGGCGTGAATATCCATTTTCATTGATGGGCGAATTATCTAATTCAATTTTTTCAACATGCGGTAGTGCTAGGCGTAATAGTGAAGCGACTGTAATGCGATGGTTTGTGCCATCAAGTGCACGTGTAACATTGCTGGTTTCATCAATTAATCGAGATAAGTGCTTGTCGCTTTCAAAATAGAATGCTCCGTCCATAATAATAAGTAGCCTATTCAATTTACATTAATCTGGATATGTGGGTGAATATACCAATTATTAACTGAAATTTGTTTTTTAAATTCTATTTAATTGGCGTTTAGTTATGATGTTCATTCTAATAATAGAGTTATTTTTGTAAGATCTTACCAATCACCCAATGCTGATTGCCAAAGGCTAAGAGCGGCCATTGCAGCTGTATCTGCACGCATAATACGCGGCCCTAATGAAACGGGAACAGCGTTTTTATGATTATGTAGAAAGCTGCGTTCACTATCATCAAACCCGCCTTCGGGCCCAATGAAAATAGCCCATGGTTCTTTTGGCACTTTTGTAAAGTTGGAAAGCGCTGTGTGCGCTGGCTTACCAGACAGTGTTTCGTCGCAAAACATAATGCGGCGATCAGCGGGCCAATCGGCCATTAATTTCTCAAACTTAACGGGTTCGCCGATAGTTGGTACAGTGAGGCGTTCGCATTGTTCTGCTGCTTCAACAGCATTGGCGTGTAGCCGGTCTGTCTTTACACGGTCAACAATTGTTCGGCGTGTATAAATTGGTAATAGGAGGCTGGCCCCAAGTTCGGTCGCCTTCTGTGCAATAAAGTCGATACGTGCTTTTTTAATAGGTGCAAATACCAGCCAAACATCGGGTTCAGTTGCTTGTTCTCTTCTACGCTCATTCAGCTGCAGTGTAACTGCTCGTTTCTGAATGTCCGTAATTTCCCCAATCCATTCACCATCTTGCCCATTAAAAATCGCAATTTCACTACCAAGTTTACTACGCATCACATTTGCCAGATAATGCGATTGGTCTTTATCAAATGTGATGGACATGCCTTGTGAGAGGCTTTCTTCTATATAAAGGCGAATGTTGGCTTTGTCGTTCATGGTGACCTCGGTATTGCAGACCAATCGGAACTCTATAGTCTTTTATAGAAAATAATTAAATAATCTGTGTTTCGTCTTGCTTGATTGTCGTCGCTGCTTGCTAATGCAATTAGTCCCTTCTTTTGGTGGCGATGCGTAACAGGCGCTGAAAAGTTGGGCATTCAAAGTGGTTTTTTGCAGGGCAGTTAGCCGCATGGCGCAACCCGTCGCGCATGGCACTTAGGTGTTTGATGGTACGATCTATCGAATTCGCCTTGTCGGATAAGACTTGCCTATTTATCAAGGCTTTGCCGTTAGCGGCAAACATGCCACCTATTTCTTCAAGCGTAAAGCCTGCGCGTTGGCCAAGAGCAATAAGCGACAAGCGCTCAAGAATTGTTGAATCAAACAGACGCTTTAACCCACGCCGCCCTGTAGACGTAATCAGCCCTTTTTCTTCGTAAAAACGGATTGCAGATGCAGGTATGCCAGCTTGTTTTGATACTTCAGAAATATCCAACATTTTCTCTTGACCTAAAGTGAACTTGAACTTGTATTCTAGTGTTTATGAATAGAAGAACAATAGGTATTTTCAGGAGAAAACCATGACACACGAGTTTACAGGATCAGAATTCTGGAATGAGCGATATAAAAACGAAAGTTATATGTATGGGGTGCAGGTAAACGATTTTCTGCAAGCGCAAGCTCACCTTATAAGTCATGGCGGTCAGGTGTTGAGCCTTGCGGAAGGTGAGGGGCGCAATGCTGTTTATTTAGCGCAGCAAGGATACCATGTTCACGGCGTGGATTTTTCATTAAATGGACAGGAAAAAGCCTTGAAGCTTGCTAAGGCGCATAAGGTGGTCATTGAATATGATCTCGCTGACCTCACAGCGTATAAGATGGGGGTTGCATCATGGGATGCTGTCGTTTCAATCTTTTGTCATTTGCATGATACGGAACGGCTTACTGTTTATAAGTCAGTTAAGCAGGCATTAAAGCCGGGCGGTGTTTTTATTTTGGAAGCATACAATAGAAAGCAGTTGAAGTATGGAACTGGCGGACCACGCGATGCCTCCTATTTAGCGTCGCTCGACCAACTTAAAGAATTCTTCGAAGAGTTTGACCTCATTTTGGCACAGGACATTGTGCGCGAAATTCACGAAGGCGAGCATCATTTTGGATCAAGTGCTGTGACACAATTTATTGCCCGCAAACCTACAAAGTAAGGTTTAGGCAGGATGTTTAATCATAGCATACTGTATGTCGAGGCTTGACACTTTGTATGCCCCGGCGTAGCGACAGAGCATGTTTTTGAGATCAAAAAAGAAAGTAGTGGAAGCGGCCGATGCAGTTGAGGGTAGCTGGGTTTACCGGCAGGCACCGTTTTTTATGCGGCCTTACCTGAAGTTGGCGCGGCTTGACCGACCGATTGGTTCATGGCTGTTGCTGTGGCCTTGTTGGTGGTCTGTTACGCTCGCATACAGCGGCGAAGCTGTGTTAGCGCTTGCGACATGGTTTGCCCTATTTGCAATTGGTGCGCTGGCAATGCGTGGTGCTGGCTGTACCTATAATGATATTATCGACCGTGATTTTGATGGCAAAGTCGAGCGCACACGAACGCGGCCCATTCCCGCTGGCGAGGTTACGGTTAAGCAAGCGTGGATGTTTTTGACTACCCTTAGTCTGATTGGTCTCGCTGTACTTCTGACCATGAATGTTTTTGCTGTTTGGCTTGGCTTAGGCTCGCTTGTGCTTGTTGCTGCTTATCCGTTTATGAAGCGGATTACCGGTTGGCCGCAGGCATGGCTGGGCTTAACGTTTAACTGGGGGGCGCTCATGGGGTGGGCGGCCTTGAAGGGTGAGTTAAGTACAGCGCCTATGGTGCTGTATGCTGGCTGTTTGTTTTGGACATTGGGGTATGACACAATATATGCGCACCAGGATAAGGAAGATGATGCCATCATCGGTGTGAAATCGACCGCTTTGACACTAGGGCAGCATACGCGCCTCTGGCTCACCGGATTCTACGCTGTGTTTTTTCTTGGTCTTATTTATGCAGGATATCTTGCAAACCTTGGTATAATCTATTATGTCGGCATCGCGCTGGCTGGTTTACACCTCGGCGCACAAATCAAACGGGTAAATATTGATGAACCTGTGGTTTGTTTAGAAGTTTTCCGCTCAAACATAGCGTTTGGCTGGATTGTTTTTGCCAGCCTTGTTGCTGGGCAATTGACAGCCTGACCAGATGCGATGATTGAACGCCTCCCCAAACCCGTCGATCAAGGAACTTATCGATGAATATCAAGAAAATTTCCGTTGGCGAAAACCCACCTTGGGACGTCAATGTGATTATTGAAGTGCCGGCAGGCACAGAACCAGTGAAATATGAACTGGATAAAGACTCTGGTGCGTTGTTTGTTGACCGGATTATGCACACGAGCATGCGTTATCCGTGTAATTACGGCTTTATCCCGCACACACTTGCTGATGACGGTGATCCCGTTGACGTACTGATCGCTAACAGAACACCGATTATGCCCGGCGCTGTGGTGCGTTGTCGTCCTCTTGGTGTTTTGATCATGGAAGATGAAGCTGGTATGGATGAGAAACTTCTGATGGTACCTGTTGATCAGCTACACCCGTTCTATAAAGGTGTGCAAAGCTATGAGGAGCTACCAAAAATATTCCTTGATCAAATCGCACATTTCTTCCAGCACTATAAAGATCTGGAATCAGGAAAGTGGGTGAAAATTATGGGCTGGGAAGGTCCAGAAAAAGCCGCAGAACTGATTGAAAGTGGCATAAAAGCCGAAGCAGCTAGCGAGTAATAAAAACATATAACTATTAAAAAGCCCGGTTTCGCCGGGCTTTTTTGTGTCCGAAATCAGAATATTCATTAATATTCATCAATATTCATCTTGTATGCATTGCGTGAATTCTCGCGAATGTTCCTTGCGACAGCAACAACAAGGAGCAAAATAAGGTGTTTACCCGTTACATAAAATTACTGTCTGTATCATTACTTTTAGTATCGACTGCGATGGCGGCTACGGCGTTGCCAGAAACAAATGCTATTGACGATAAAGTGAATGCGCATATGCAGGAAGAGAATGTGCCGGGAATAGCGCTTGCGGTCATTGAAAATGGCAAGGTTGTTTACAAAAAGGCCT
Source organism: Kordiimonas aquimaris (assembly GCF_025574485.1). Classification (GTDB taxonomy): domain Bacteria; phylum Pseudomonadota; class Alphaproteobacteria; order Sphingomonadales; family Kordiimonadaceae; genus Kordiimonas; species Kordiimonas aquimaris. The sequence goes on from NZ_JAOBPO010000004.1 coordinate 218,701, forward strand.
ATGGCTTTCGCGAGACCGAGACTGAAACAGCACTTGATGCTGATACCGTTATGTATGGTGCTTCAATTACTAAATTTGTATTTTCAACTTTTGTAATGCAGCTGGTTCATGAGGGGAAACTGGATTTGGATACATCAATTGCCAAGCTTTTGCCAAATCCGCTCCCTACATATGAAAGGTTTTCAGACCTGGAAGGGGACGAGCGATGGCGCAAATTGACTTTGCGTAGTCTACTTGGTCACACGACCGGTTTTCCCAATTTTCGTTTCTTCACCCCTGATGGCGGGTTTGACCCTGATGCAAAACTGGAGTTTTTTTATGAGCCTGGTGAACGATATGGCTATTCGGGCGAGGGCTACTATATTGCCCAGTTAGTTGTGGAAGAGGCACTTGGTATTAAAACAGGCAGTGAACTACAACGGCGATTTTTTGACCCTTTGGGCATGACACGGACAAGTTTGGTTTGGCGCGACGATTTTCGGCCTAACTTTGCGCAAGGCTATGCTGTTGATGGTGAAAATCTTGGCCACAACATGCAATCAAATGTGCGTGCGGCAGGCTCAATGGATACAACTCTCAATGACCTATCTGCATGGGTGGCTGCATTGATGCGCGGCAAAATATTGTCTAATGCTGCTTTTGATGAACTGCTTAAGCCGGTTATCAACATTACATCACCCAGTCAGTTTCCAACTTTAGATAATACAATCGACCCGCGTAATGTTCAGTTGCGCCTGTCGGCTGGCCTCGGCGCTGAAACGTGGTACGGTCCGCAAGGGTTGGGTTTCGCTAAAGGTGGGCACAATGAAAAAACAGATAATATGTTGGTTTGTTTGATAGAAGCTAAGAAGTGTGTTGTTCTTTTATCTAATACCGCCAAAGGTGACCGTGTGTTTCCTCAGATTGTTGAGTTTATCATGGGGCCAACGGGCTTGCCTTGGCGATGGAAGTACTCAAGCTTAAACAAATAAACTTGAAATTTCCTATGCGCCGCTGCCAAACCAGCGTGCATAGGTAAATCGATGCCAAATGGATTCTATTGGGCCTTTAGACTTGTGCCTAAACCATAAGCTGGTCAGCGTAATTTGTGTTGCCCATGCGGCAAATACAATGAAAGCCGCTTGGGCGCGAACAAGCTCGCCGTATAAGCCCAAGCCGAAACCGTAGAATATGGTAATGCAAAAGATGGTCTGGAACAGATAGTTTGATAAGGCTGCGCGCCCGACATTAGCGAAAGCCGTGAAACCAAAACGGAAGTTGGTAGAATTGAGTAGCCATCCGATGATGGCGATATAGCCGATAGCTGTGACGGCAGACCCTGCATAGTTCCAAATATTTCCAAGGAAAAATGAATATGGGAATTGCCACATGGCTGCTTCGTTGGCAAGAAAGCCGTTAACGACCAGACCAAGGCCTAATGTTACAAAGATAAGTGCAGTAACTGCGTATGCCTTACCTGTCCATTTACCGGCAAGAAACCCTTGGCGATATAACGCAAGCCCCAACAGCATCATGCCGCCAACACGCCAGATACCCCAACTTAGGAAAATATCGGTCTGAAACTCCCAGGCATGATGCATGCGATAGGCAAAGTGCTCAAGCCATGTCCCTTGATGTGCGTTAACTTCAGCGAGCAAGGCTGTTTCTGTTGGTTGCCACATTTGCTGTGATATTTCGTTTATCGCCTCAGCCGGTAATTCAATGAAATAGTAATATGCTCCTACACTGGAGAGTGCACCGAACGCTAACAGGCCTAACCCAGCAAGTGCCGTTAGATACCATCTCACATTGCGAAATAAGAATGGGATAAAGCTAGCCAATGCATAGCTAACAAGAATATCGCCGCTCCATAGCAGATACGCGTGGGCTAGACCGATAAGAAGTAAACCGATAATACGCTTGGCATAAGTCGCAAAAACCGGCTCACCGCGCCGCATTAGTCCATCACAAATTATCGCTGTGCTGGCACCGAACAACATTGAGAATATTGCCATAAACTTCTGGTCGGCAAAGACATACTGAAATGTCCACCATATTTTGTCGATACCCGTGAAGTTGCCATATGCATTTGGGTTAAAATATGCCGCTGATGGCTCTGAAAACATGCGGATGTTCATCAACAGAATACCTAGGACGGCAACGCCTCTGATGACGTCCAGTAGCTCTATTCTCGCTGGTTGTGTCTCGTTCACTGTGACATCCGCTTTGTTAATCTTGCGTTGGATGATAAGGCTTTATTTTAAATAGTCTTTAAATGTGGATAATTAAAGATACGAAAACACAAATAGGTGGGACGACCAGCTAGCTGTTGAACGGTTTATATCGCAAAAAAGACCCAGCAATGCTGGGTCTTTAATGTTTTTCTCGATATCAATGTTTATGGCATTGGTGCATGGAAGAAGTTTAGCTTGTTCCCGTCTAAGTCACGGAAGTAAGCTGCGTAAAACGAGCTTTCATCACCACCGCGTACACCCGGTTTTCCTTCATCAGTTGCACCCAGTTCAATTGCCTTTGCATACAAACGATCAACGCTTTCGCGGTCTTGAGCCATAAAGGCAACCATCACGCCATTGCCGACTGTTGCAGGTTCTTGATTAAATGGTTTGGTGATGGAAAACATGCCAGCACCGTTTGACCATACAATGAAACTCTCTTCATCCATCGCGCGCTTTGCACCCATTTCGCCGAGTAATGCATCATAAAATGCTGCCGACTTGGCCATGTCATTTGTGCCTACTGTAATATATCCAATCATTTCTCTCTCCTTTGTTGTTGTCAGTTTAATGTGTTGGGGTTTCGCTATTATTCTGCTGCCATCATTTTCAATACATCAGGGTACCACTGCTCAAGACCTCGGTTCACATATGCAACCAGATTGTCATGGGCAGCCATTAAAGCAGCCATTGGTGTTGGAACGGGAGCCGCGTAAAAATTAACGAGCATGCCGAATACGGCGGCGTCGATATAGGTTGGCTGGTCGCTGAAAAACCAATCTCTGTTGTTCAGTAAGGTTGCAAGTGCGGCAATATCAGCAGACAAAAGTATATGCTGCTCATCATGCGTGTGTTGACCAAAACCATTGGATTTCAAGCTCTCGCTGACTTGCTCGCGAACGGTTTTTCCTACTTCAGTTCGTTCATTTGCAGGTAGTTCGCCAAAAAACAGAGGTTCAAGCACTTCCCAGCCAGCGTCTTCAATCCAGCGGCCTTGAACAAGGCCCATAATCGTGCGTTCTTCCAGCATACGTATCAGTGCATGACCAGTTGCTTTGTCTTGTGCTGTCAAGTTGCCGTCGAGTGTTTCGCCGTATTTGTCAGTGATATGGCGGCGAATAAATTCAGAGTCCTGAATAATAGTATCACCGTCTTTGAGAACAGGCAGTTTTCCTTTTGAGAAAACTTTATAATCCTCTGGCAGTTCTGTGTTGAAAGGCAGGTTTGCCATTTTTAATAGAATATCTGCTTTTACGCAGAAAGGGCTCATATTGAAGAAGCCTTGGGGAGTTTCAAAAGTATAGAGTGTCAAGCTTTCTGATGACATTTTTTATTCCTCTTAAAGAAAATCACTTCTTTGGTTCGTGTCGTGCTCGGAACCAAAATCATCATACTGCCAGCCTCCTGACATATTGTGTCAGGAGTGATAGGGTATATTCGCATTCAGAGAGGAAATGCTTATGCGCCGTGCTGACAGGTTATTTGAGATAATTGAAATTATGCGTGAGAAGCCCAGTGCGGTCACGGCGCTTAGTTTGTCGCGCGAACTTGGTGTGTCTGAGCGCACGATATACAGGGATATTGCTGGACTTCAGGGGCAGGGTGTCCCTATCGAAGGTGAAGCTGGAATTGGTTATGTGCTGAGGCCAGGGTTTCATTTGCCGCCACTCATGTTCACAATGGACGAAATCGAAACGATTGTTCTTGGCGCACGTTTGGCGGCACAGCGTGGTGGTGACAGCATCGAGAAAACTGCTGACCGTGTGCTTGCCAAAATCAAATCAGCTGTGCCGGACAATCTGCAATCACGAATGGAGAATGTCGCACTTTATGCGCCACCGATGTTTGGTATCGGGCATGGTATTATAGACATGGCTGTTGTGAATGATTGCATCCGCAACCAATCAAAAGTCGAAATTGAGTACGGTGACGCCAATGGTGTGATTTCGAAACGTATAGTATGGCCTGTTGCCATTGCCTTTTTTGCTGGCAGCACGCTTCTCTCCGCCTGGTGTGAACTGCGCGCAGCATTTCGTCATTTCAGGACAGATAGAATTACACATTTTCACGTGACGACAGACAAATACGACGGAGGCAACGGAAGATTGCTGGCAGCCTGGAAAGAAGAAGTAACCGGCACAAAAAAGGTAAATAAAAACTAATTGCCTTTCTTTATGAAAAATAAGCCATTTTTACCAATCAGGCGTTACTTCAGTTTTTCTAAGCACACGACGATAAGGGTAGGGCATGCGGTTAGTTACCGCGCTCATGGTGCGATCAAAAAGGCGTACTTTGCGACGTGCCCACTGAACAGCAGTAACTGCAGACGGTGTTGTTGGGATAAGAAATAACAGGCCAATTACAAAGAAAATCAAACCAAATGGTATCGGTGTTAGCATACCGATTAAGCCAATAAAGCAAAGCGCGCTTCCGATTACACGGCATAAAATGCGCATCATTGTATTTCTCCAAATTCGCTGTCGTTCTTTTATTATTAATATTAGATATAAGAATGCATTGTGGTTTGTTCAAGGCAGCTTAGTTTGGCCTATGTTGCCTAGGCTGTTGTATTGTTATAAGAAGCGCCTCATTATTACCCGAGTATAAGGAGTAACCACATGAAGAAAATATATGATAGTGCGGAAAGTGCGCTGGACGGTTTGCTTTTTGATGGCATGAATATGATGGCAGGCGGTTTCGGTCTGTGTGGTATTCCTGAGAACTTGATTGCGGCGGTCCATAAAGCCGGAACACGTGACATTACAATTGTATCAAACAATTGCGGGGTTGATGGTTTTGGCCTCGGTGTTTTACTGGATGCAAAACAGATCAAGAAAATGATCAGCTCGTATGTCGGCGAGAACAAAGAGTTTGAACGCCAGTATCTTGAAGGCGAATTAGAGCTTGAATTTAACCCGCAAGGCACGCTTGCGGAGCGTATTCGCGCTGGTGGCGCAGGTGTCCCGGGTTTCTACACCAAAACGGGTGTCGGCACGTTGATCGCTGAAGGTAAAGATCATAGAGAGTTTGATGGTGAGACATACATCATGGAAACAGGTCTTGTTGCTGATGTGTCAATTGTTAAGGCATGGAAGGCAGACCCGGAAGGTAATCTGGTTTACCGTAAAACTGCACGTAACTTTAATCCGATGATGGCAACGGCTGGCAAGGTAACGATTGTTGAAGTGGAAGAGATCGTTGAAACGGGAGCGTTAGACCCGGATAATATTCATACGCCCGGCATTTTTGTACAGCGTATTATCAAAGGTGATTTTGAAAAACGTATTGAGCAACGCACAGTTCGTGTTGCCAGTAAAGCGGAGGTTTGATCATGACAAATGCATCAGGTTGGGACCGTAATCAAATGGCTGCCCGTGCAGCGCAAGAATTGCAAGATGGATTTTATGTAAACCTCGGTATTGGTATTCCAACCCTTGTGGCCAACTACATTCCGGATGGTATGCACGTTACGCTGCAGTCTGAAAATGGTATGCTTGGCATGGGACCGTTTCCTCTAGATGATGAAGTTGATGCTGACTTGATTAACGCAGGTAAGCAGACGATCACGGAACTGCCGACCAGCAGCTACTTTTCTAGCGCGGACAGCTTCGGTATGATCCGCGGTGGTCATATTGATCTCAGTATTTTGGGTGCCATGGAGGTTGCCGAAAACGGCGATCTGGCAAACTGGATGATCCCAGGCAAAATGGTCAAAGGTATGGGCGGCGCCATGGACCTTGTTGCTGGTGTGAAGCGTGTTGTTGTTCTCATGGATCATACGAACAAAGCTGGTGACCCAAAGCTGTTGAAGGCATGTACGTTACCGTTAACAGGTACGCAGGTGGTTGATCGTATTGTTACGGGCTTGGGTGTGTTTGATGTTGTTGCTGGTGGTTTGAAGGTTGTTGAATTAGCGCCCGGTATTTCAATGGAAGAAGTTAGAGCCAAGACAGAGGCCTGCCTTCTTTAAGCGCCAGATTATCAATTTGTTATCCTATCCAGTGCATTGTAGTTTTGGCAGCATGGTAGCCGTTTGAGGGTTATGCAATGACCGAAACTAATTTTGAATTGCCGCAATATGCGGATCACCCTGATATATGTCAGTTATTGGCTGCTTGGGATAATTGGCGCGGCGATAGTTTGTTGCCTAAGCGGGCTGATATTAAACTGACGGATGTATCCAATCTGTTAAAAAGCAGCCTTATGTTTGATATGATCTCGGATACCAGGATCATTTGCCGCTATATTGGCAGTACATTCCTGGATATATACGGTCAGGACTTTACCGGTCACAACTATTTGGACCTAACACATCCGGATGAGCGAGCGGAACGCTCAAGACGGTTAATGGTTGTTGCCAAGCACCCATGCATTGCTGCATGGGCCGTAACAATTGTATCCAGTAAAGATGAAAGTATTGATATTGTTGGTGTTTCAGTACCAATTCAGCCGAATACAGATGATGCGCCTATGCAATTGATGCAAGTTGCCGCAATATTAAGACCTATACCACATTCATCTTTTACAAAATCTGATGAGCAAAATGTGGTGAATTCCTCAGATCAATATAGCTCAATCGACATAGGAGCAGGCATGCCAGCTATGTAAATAGACAAGCTAGCGAACGTTTGGATAAACGTCATTGTAGCTATGTCAGTTTTACATGAGAGAGGAGAAAGTGGTGCCGGCACCAAGATTCGAACTCGGGGCCTGATGATTACAAATCAACTGCTCTACCAACTGAGCTATACCGGCATCTTTTCAAACATCTATATGCGAAGCACAACGATGTGTGGTTCATTGGAGTGTGTCCCTGAACCGGAGGATCGTATATCGCTATGCTTTATAGCTTGCAAGTAAAAAAATGCATTTTTTATAGTGTGGCTAATCCAAACGCTTGTCGGCTCAATCGCCGTTGCATTTATCCTTGTGAAAATAACGAAAGCAGACGGGTTATTCTAACCATGTTTGAATATTAATGCTGGCGCAGAAATACAGATTCTTGTGATTTTAATGCCAGTCTGTGCAGCCGAATAAACGAACAACTTTTCCGCTATCGTCCGATAATGGTAGAATAATTGTGCTGGCCTGATAAACGATTTCGGCCTTTTTCACGAAATGTGTTTCCATGAACCGCGGCTCATGTGTGTGATATACAAGGCGGGCCAAACGCAGGCTCTGTGCAATAGAAGCGTCCAGATGCATGGCCTTGGATAGCCTGTATCCTGTTGCTTCAATCCCGTAACGTTGGGTGTTTTTAGTACCGAACAGCCGCCATTTAAAGTCCGGTGCGGCATCTTCCTGTTCTATTACATCCAGAATGAAAAGAATCGGCAGCATATCTGCGCCAATCTTTACAGGGTCTATGTTTTTAAAGTGCGGCACGTCCCCCGGCATCGCTTTCCACTTTTCAAGTAATTCAAGCGGCTTTTCAAAAATTCGGTTGTTGGAGGCTTTTCGTTCGGATACCTCACAAGACACAGCCTTCAGGTTTTGTTCTTTAACAGACTTCCAGGGTGTATATGTACTGAACTCAGTCAACACAGCCTCGTATTTTAACGCTCAAAAATATTTTATGTTCCGTGATCATCACGGTGTTGTCCATATGCCGCAACCAAACATGCGTACAACTTCATTTTTATCGTCAGATAACGGCATGATCACAAAGCTCCCTGTTTTTACGTGCCTTTCATTTTTGTAATAATGAGAGAGTAAAAACTGTGCAGTTTTTGTTTCACAGGCAAGCTTTGTGATATCAAAGCCGTTGCCTGATCCTGCGTGAGACATGTGTGATAAGCGGCGGCTTGTCCCTTCTTTGCCGTAATGGTCGCGGGCGCCGGTGCCGAACAGGCGGAATTGGAAATCAATGTCGCCGGTATCGTTTGTCTCATCGGAAAGAGGGATCACATCAAGGATATGCATAAAGGGTAAGAGACTTGGATCGAAAAGGTTGGGTTTGATGTCACGATAATGCGGGATATCGCCTGGAAGCGCTAACCATTGCCTGAAAAGCTTGACCGGTTCTTCAAATGAGCTGATCTCGGTAATTTCTTCATAAGGTAGAACACGCGATACTTCCCTAAGTTCGTCTTCAACAACTGATTGAGCGTGAATCTTCATAAACCTGTGAGTTTTCCGTTCAGTTTTAGTTAATATAGCTTTAAGTGAGCCGATCATTGTTGTGCACCAAGTAATGTTAGCGGTGTAACTCTACCATAATTTCATCGATGTTTCATGCCAGCAACATGCTTAAGGTGTCATCCATATGCCGCAACCAAACATGCGCACTATATTACCTTGATCGTCAGATAGAGGCAAAACAACGAAGCTTACGGTTTTTATAATGGTTTGGTTCTTGTAATATTCGCACATCAGAAATTGAGCGACACGTTTATGGTAGGCTTGTTGAGTTAGGCCAAATCCGCTTGCTACACCCTGGTCTGCCCCTTCACGGGCAGATTGAGACAACCGGTTGCCAGTTGCCTCTTTACCATAGTTATCGCGGTTTGCCGTCCCGAATAGGCGAAATCGAAAATCGACATCACCGGTTTCATTTTCGTCGTCATCCGCTGGCAATACATCCAGAATATACATGGAAGGGAGCAAACTAGGCCTGAAAAGGGTTGGTTTGACGTGGCTGTAGTGTGGAATGTCACCGGGTAATTTACGCCAAATCTCAAACAACTTAAACGGCTCCGCGAATGATGCAGTGGCCATTGCCTCCTCATGAGTAATGGGGTGCGCAATTTCGCGGAGATTCTGTTCCCGAACTGATTGTAGTTCACTAATCATCAGTCTTTGCCTTTGTCATACAATCACTCAGGTCGAGGACACCATGTTTGTTAAGCAGCGGTACCACCGACCGTCAAACCATCAACACGCAACGTTGGTTGGCCAACACCAGCAGGGACGGTTTGTCCGCCTTTGCCGCATGTGCCAACACCGTTATCCAGTTTTAGGTCATTTCCGATCATTGATACACGTTTCAACACGTCAGGACCGTTGCCGATAAGCGTCGCGCCTTTAACGGGCTCCGCCAGCTTGCCGCCACGAATGCGGTAAGCTTCAGTACAACTAAATACGAATTTACCTGACGTAATATCTACTTGCCCGCCGCCAAAGTTAACGGCGTACAGGCCGTCATCGACGCTTGCGAGAATTTCGGCTGGGTCTTTGTCGCCAGCTAACATAAATGTGTTGGTCATGCGAGGCATAGGTGCATGCGCAAAACTTTGGCGCCTGCCATTACCTGTTGCTTTAACGCCCATTAGCCGCGCATTAAGCCGGTCCTGCATGTAGCCTTTTAAAATGCCGTCTTCGATCAACACGGTGCGTTCTGTCGGTGTTCCTTCGTCATCTATGGTTAGAGAACCGCGCCGCGCATTAATGGTGCCATCATCAACGATCGTAATGCCGGGTGCAGCCACTTGTTCACCCAGTAAACCTGCAAATGCAGATGTTTTTTTCCGGTTAAAGTCACCTTCAAGGCCATGACCAATTGCTTCATGTAATAAGATGCCGGGCCAGCCTGGGCCTAGGACAACTGTCATTTCACCTGCTGGTGCAGCCACGCTTTCCAGATTAACATCCGCTTGCCTGATTGCTTCTCGCGCCTGAGCCTGCCAAACAGCTTCATCAAACAGGAAGTCATATCCTTCACGGCCGCCAGCGCCTTCAAATCCCATTTCCTGCCGTTCGCCGTCGCCCATAACAACAGAAACATTTAAGCGTACAAGCGGGCGTACGTCGCGCACACGGTGACCGTCGGCGCGAATAATTTCAATAGCCTGCCAGCTACCTAACAGCGAGGCACTAACTTGTCGGATGCGGTCATCCTGTGCGCGCGTGTAAGCGTCGATGTTTTCCAGTAGTTTTACTTTTTTATCGAAATCTATGCCGGTTAATGGGTTGTTCGGACTGTACAGCTGCTTGTTTGTGCGCGCTGGAGCATTGCTCATAACATCGCCGTTGCCGGATTTAATCGCACGCACAGTGTCGCCTGCTCGTTCTATGGCAGCATGAGACAGTTCGTTTGAATGCGAAAACCCTGTTGAGTCGCCTGTAACGGCACGCAAGCCAAAACCTTGACTCGAATCAAAACTTGCAGCTTTTAACCGTCCATCATCAAAGCTGAAGGCCTCTGATTGAGTCGATTCAAGATAAAGCTCACCATCATCCATCCCGTGCAGGCTTTTTTCGATCAGAGATTGCGTTTTGCTCTCATCCAGGTCGGATTCGTTGAAGAAAAAGTTGAGAGCAGGTGTGGATTCGGCCATTCAGGTGTCCCTTTAATCAAAACATAAGCATTAATCACGCAGTAAATTGCGGCTAATTGCCGCGCGTTCATACGTGAAATTTAAATTACTTTGACTATTATAGGATCAAAACTCAAGTATTTCAGGGATTATCTGCGATTGATAACCTGAAATTAACATAGGTAATGCGAAGAAAAATGCATTAAGAGTGCGACATGGACTTGAGCCAGCGAAAACCTCTGGTATAACAAGCGCGCATTCAATAGGGGCCAGCATTGAATAATCATAATATATGATTGGCTATGTGACTGGCTTGATAACCAGAAAGCGGTTAGTATTACCGCAATCGGGTGCTCGTATAGGGCAAAGCAAAAGGGAAGCAGAGTTATGAACGTCAAAAGGCTTACCGCCGGACTAATGGCTGCAGGGGCAGCTGTCTTCGGTGTGACGGTTGGCGCTTTCGCACAAGGCCGAGTGGGTCAACCCACAGCTGGTGGTCTATGGTTGCAGGAAGCTGCTAGTGAACAAGCACAAAAGATAGGTGACTTCAACGAACTGTTAATGTGGATCATCACTGTAATCACGATTTTCGTTTTTGCATTGATGTTTTACACAATGTGGCGATTCCGCGAAAAAGCGAATCCTGTTCCGTCAAAGGTAAGTCACAACACATTTATCGAGGTAGTGTGGACTGTAGTTCCGATCATTATTCTGGTTGTGATCGGAGCGATTTCTTTACCGCTTCTATATTGGCAAGACGTTGTACCGGAAACGGACATGGCGATTAATGTTACTGGTAATCAGTGGAACTGGACATATAGCTACCCTGATTATGGTGATATTGAGTTGACGGCAAACGTTGTTCAAAATAGTGCGTTTGAAAACGCAAATGAGCGTCAAGCCGTTGAAGCTGAACTGTCTAACTTCCTTGGTTGGCCTGCGAAACTTAATGCACGCTTGTTGGACACGGATTATCGCTTGGTACTGCCGGTGAATACGAAGATTAAAGTGCAGCTAACAGCGTCTGATGTGTTGCATGCATGGACGGTACCTGCCTTTGGTGTGAAACTGGATGCAGTGCCAGGACGTTTGAATGAGACTTGGTTCGAGGCACGTGAAGTTGGCACTTATTACGGCCAATGCTCGGAGCTTTGTGGTAAAGACCATGCTTACATGCCAATAGCCGTTGAAGTAGTTTCAAAACAAGATTTCGCCCGTTGGGTAGAGCGTCAAGGAGGCACAACAGCCTCATTGCTCTCACCTACGCTCGGCCGATAAGATACGTTAGGGAAAGGAAGAGCAATGGCTCACGCAAACCCAACCGGCTGGAAACGCTGGGTGTTTTCAACAAACCACAAAGACATCGGTGTGATGTATCTATGGTTTGCTTTTATCGCCGGCATGATCGGTTTTGGTATGTCTGGTATTATTCGGATGGAATTGATGAATCCGGGCGTAAACTTTATTCCTGATTTGTTTGGTATGACCGAGCAACAAGCGCGGCACATGTTTAACGTGCTGACAACAGGTCACGGCCTCATCATGGTATTTTTCATGGTGATGCCTGCCTTGATTGGTGGCTTTGGTAACTACTTTGTGCCGCTGATGATTGGTGCACCTGATATGGCGTTCCCGCGTATGAACAACATTTCGTTCTGGTTGATGCCGCCTGCATTCATTTTGCTACTGCTTTCGACTTTCGTTGAAGGTCCAGTTGGTCAAAATGGTTTCGGCGGTGGCTGGACAGCATATGCGCCGCTTTCAACTACTGGACACCCGGGTCCATCGATGGATCTGGCGATCTTCTCGCTTCACGTTGCGGGTGCGTCATCAATCATGGGTGCGATCAACTATATCACTACAATTTTCAACATGCGCGCACCAGGCATGACGATCCACAAGATGCCACTGTTTTCATGGTCAATTCTGATTACAGCTTTCTTGCTTGTATTGTCTCTACCAGTTCTAGCTGGCGCGATTACTATGTTGTTGACTGACCGTAACTTCGGCACGACATTCTTTGACCCTGCCGGCGGTGGTGATCCGATCTTGTTCCAGCACCTGTTCTGGTTCTTTGGTCACCCTGAAGTTTACATCATGATTTTGCCAGCATTTGGTATCGTTAGTCATATTGTATCTACCTTCTCCAAGAAGCCTATTTTCGGTTATTTGGGCATGGCGTATGCAATGGCAGCAATCGGCTTTATCGGCTTTGTCGTGTGGGCACACCACATGTACACAGTAGGCCTTGATGTTGACACGAAGGCATACTTTGTCGCTGCAACAATGGTTATTGCGGTGCCGACTGGTGTGAAAATCTTCTCATGGATTGCGACGATGTGGGGCGGTTCGCTGCGCTTCACGGTGCCTATGCTCTACGCGATTGCATTTATTCTTCTGTTTACCCTTGGTGGTGTTACAGGCGTAGTGCTTTCAAACGCTGGTGCTGACGTGGCATTGCACGATACATACTATGTTGTTGCGCACTTCCATTATGTATTGTCACTAGGTGCTGTGTTTGCAATCTTTGCCGGTCTTTATTACTGGATGGGTAAGATGTCTGGTAAAGAGTATCCGAACTTCCTTGCAAACGTTCAGTTCTGGATTACTTTCATTGGTGTGAATCTAATTTTCTTCCCGCAACACTTCCTTGGTTTGCAGGGTATGCCTCGACGTTATGTGGATTATCCTGATGCGTTTGCACAGTGGAACTGGGTATCAAGTATCGGATATCTTGTGACACTTGTTGGCGTGCTTCTGTTTATTGTTGTGATGGGCATTACCCTTTCACGCAAGAAAACACTGGGCAACAATCAGTGGGGCGAAGGCGCGAATACTCTTGAGTGGACTTTGTCTTCACCACCACCATTCCACCAGTTCAATGAGTTGCCGGAAATCAAGTAATCGCTGGGTTTGTATCCAGTAGACCTTAAGGAAACAGGTGTGAGTGACACTGTAGACATAACAAAACAAACGGCTCGGTCTTCTGCCTATGGTGGGCAGGAGGCTGAAGCGCGTGACTTTTTCGCATTGTTGAAGCCACGCGTTATGTCACTTGTTGTGTTTACGGCATTCGTCGGCATGATTGCCGCACCTGGTACGATGCATCCAGTGCTTGCACTTGCGGCAATTACATTGATTGCGATTGGAGCAGGAGCGTCTGGTGCGTTAAACATGTGGTATGACGCCGATATTGACGCTGTCATGGAGCGCACAGCTTCACGCCCGGTGCCATCGGGTAAGGTAACGGCTGGAGACGCTCTCGGCTTTGGCCTTACGTTATCTGTCGCGTCTGTCGTTTTGCTTGGTCTTGTTGCCAACGTAACGTCTGCGGCGTTGTTAGCTCTGACCATATTCTTCTATGCTGTTGTTTACACCATGTGGCTAAAACGTCGTACGCCGCAAAACATAGTTATTGGCGGCGCTGCGGGTGCTTTTCCGCCGATGATTGGATGGGCTGCTGTTACAGACAGTGTTACAATCGAATCCATTGTTCTGTTTGGTATTATCTTTTTGTGGACGCCGCCGCATTTTTGGGCGCTGTCATTGTTTATCAAGAAGGATTACGCCAAGGTTGGTGTTCCCATGTTGCCGCTTGTGGCAGGCGTTACTGAAACGCGCAAACAGATACTTCTATATACTTTGTTGATGGTACCGTGCGGTATCGCACCATACTTTATGGGATTTGCGGGACCGTTTTACGGTATTGTTTCCAGCGCACTTGGTGCAGGCTTTATGTATCTTGCCGTAAATGTTTGGCGTGGTGTCGAAAAAGCAGACAGGAAGCTGTTTGTGTTTTCTATCTTTTACTTATTTAGCGTGTTTGCTGCCCTTGCAGGTGAACGCATAACGCTAGGATGGCTATCCTGATGGCACATGAAACAGATCAAAATAATTTCCCTACGCCTGACCCTGATATGCATGCGCGCATGAAGAAGCGTAACCGCGTGATGGGCCTGTCACTTGGTATCTTTGTAGTTGCTTTGATGGTTATCAGTTATTTTCGGATCAAAGGGCTTGCACCGTGACAGATGTGGCGCAAAAAAATAGCCGCGTAGCAACAATTGTTGTTGGTGTCGTAGTCGGCATGATCGGTCTGGCGTATGCTTCTGTACCACTTTACGACCTGTTCTGTAAGGTTACAGGATACGGGGGTACGACACAGCGTGCAGCCTTGTTTGATGCACAAGCGACCGACCGCGACATGAAAGTCCGTTTTGCAGCTAATGTTCACCGCGATATGCCTTGGGAATTTTCGCCTGAACAGGTGTCTCAGAAACTAAAGGTGGGGGAGCAGGGGCTTGCCTATTATGAAGTTTTCAATCCGACCAGCAAAACAATTACAGGAACGGCAACCTACAATGTCACGCCACACAAAGCTGGTGAGTATTTTGCCAAGATAGAATGTTTCTGTTTTACAGAACAAACGCTTAAGCCGGGCGAGCGTATGATGATGCCGGTGGTGTATTTTATCGACCCTCTAATTGAAGAGGATCGTAATTTGAATGAAGTTACGGAAGTAACGCTTTCATATACTTTTTTCGTTATTGATGACGAAAAGGTTGAGACGGTAACGGGGCGCTAGGGCCCAATATGTAAGGCACTATGTAATGTGCTTTTTGAGGAGGAATAAATGGCAGGCGAAGTAAAACACGACTACCATCTGGTAAACCCAAGCCCATGGCCAGCTATTGGCTCGCTTGCAATTTTTGTAATGCTGTTTGGTGCCGTTTTTGCGATGAAACCAGAAGCTAACTTCTTTGGTATTGCTGGTGGCAGTTTTGGTTCATGGGCTTTTGGTAGTGGCTTCTTGCTGCTTATCTACACTGCTTTTGCATGGTGGAAAGACGTGGTTCATGAAGCTGAGACAGGTGATCATACTCCTGTTGTGGGTATTGGCCTTCGGTACGGCATGATCCTGTTCATTGCTTCTGAAGTAATGTTCTTTGTTGCATGGTTTTGGGCATTTTTTAATGCGTCTTTATATCCAGCCTTGCCTATCGAGCCTGGCACTTTCTGGGAAGTTGTTGGTAATGAAGCTGTGTGGCCGCCAAGGGGTATTGAAACGTTTGATCCTTGGCACCTGCCTTTTATTAATACGCTTATCCTTCTGTTATCAGGCACTACAGTTACGTGGGCACACCATGCAATTGTGCACGGTGACCGTGAAGGTTTGATCAAAGGGTTATGGCTGACAGTAGCACTCGGCGCTGTGTTCACTATGGTGCAAGGTTATGAGTATAGCCACGCAGCCTTTGGCTTCTCAGGCAGTATTTACGGCGCAACATTCTTTATGGCGACGGGTTTCCATGGTTTTCATGTATTAATTGGTACGATCTTCCTAGCGGTATGCTTGGGACGCGCGATTAAAGGCCAGTTTAAAGCAGATCACCATTTTGGGTTTGAAGCTGCGGCTTGGTATTGGCACTTTGTTGATGTCGTGTGGCTCTTCCTGTTCTTTGCCGTTTATATCTGGGGCGGCTAATTATAGATGAGTGATACACTCAATACGAAACATGAAACCGATCGGCATAGCCGGTCGGTTTCGCCTTATAGGGCAGGGTTTAGGTGCGTTTGCCCAAATTGCGGTGAAGCACCGCTGTTTCATAACGTGCTTGAAGTACGAGAAATATGCCCACACTGCGATTTTGACCTGAGTGCTGCAGATCCGGGTGATGGTGCGCAGGTTTTTGTTATTCTGATCCTGGGTTTTGTTTGCGCCTTGCTTGGTTTCATCCTGTACGGAACGTTTTCTATGCCACCGTGGATGATTGCTGCTGTGCTCGGTATGGTTATCTTATTTGGTAGCATTTGGATGCTGCGTGTGTTCAAGGCTACATTGGTGGCCTTGCAGTTTCATCATGATGCCCATGAAGGCAAATTGGATGATAAAGGTGCCTAATTATGAACCGGATTGCTTTTGAAACTAACTGGAAGATAGTGACAGCTGTATTATCGGCGCTGGCTATTCTTATTTTCCTTGGTACGTGGCAAGCACAAAAAATTGGCCCTAAAACACAGCTGCTAAAATCCATCGAGCAAGGCATGTCAGCGGACCCCATGCTATTGCCCGTGCATTTGGATGATCCGCAATCAGTGGTGTATCGTCGTGTTTCTTTTGATGGTGTGGCGGCCGATGCACCGGCAATTAAGGTTTTTGGAACCAACCTAAAGGGAAAGCCAGGTTACTCACTCTATAAGCCGGTGATACGGCAGCACGGGCGGGCTGTTATGGTGAACTTTGGCTGGATACCATTGGCACAGCAGAAATTGCCAATACTGCCGGTTGGTGAGATCACGGTTAACGGTGTGTTGATGGAAAGTGCTGTTGCTGGTGACTTTACGCCGCCTGATAACCTTGAAAAAAATGAATGGTACACAGCAAACGTTCATGAAATGGCCCAATTTTTTGGGCTGAGCTCCAAGGAATACTATCATTTTCGTATATTTGCGGACCATAGTGATGATACGGCGGGGTTTCCGCAAGGCGGCCAAGTGCGGGTGGATATTCCCAATGATCACTTCGAATATATGCTGACGTGGTATGGTTTGGCGCTTGGTTTAATTGGTGTATTTCTCGCTTTTAGTCTTAAAAAGAAAGATTAGTATCTGTTACCATGGTTTCATGGTGTGGTTTTGCGGCACAAAGCATTGCAATATACTGCTATATACAAGTCAGTCCTTGCTTATAGGCTTGCATATCCGCGCGCTGCCTTTTATGACTGTCCGTCATTTGCGCAATAATCAGTTAGTTAAGTTGTAATGCAGTGAAATATATTTCTACACGCGGTGAAGCGGAAACACTAGATTTCGAAGGTGTAACTCTGACCGGGCTGGCGCGCGACGGCGGCCTGTATGTACCTGAAATGGTTCCTTCTTTTTCTCATGATGAAATACGCGCAATGGCTGGTAACACGTATGCAGAAATTGCTTACCGCGTTATCAAACCGTTTGTTGGAACAACCATTGATAATGCCAGCCTTAAGCGTATGTTGGAAGAAACATATAGCACTGATACATTTCGACATCCGGCTGTTGCGCCGCTTGTGCAACTCAATGAGAGAGATTGGGTTTTAGAGCTTTTTCATGGTCCCACACTTGCGTTTAAAGATTTTGCTTTGCAATTATTAGGACGCTTTTTCGATCATTTCACGGCACGTAAGGAAAGAAAATTAACCATTCTTGGTGCTACATCAGGTGACACTGGCTCGGCAGCAATTGAAGCCTGCCGTGGCCGCGATAATGTGACCATATATATGTTGCATCCAAAAGGGCGCGTTTCAGATGTGCAACGCCGTCAAATGACAACTGTGATTGAACCGAATGTTGTTAATATTGCCATTGATGGGACATTCGATGATTGCCAGGCACTTGTAAAAGAATGTTTTAACGATCTGTCTTTTCGCGATGAAGTTGGGCTAACTGCCGTGAACTCGATTAATTGGGCACGCGTTATGGCGCAGGTTGTATATTATTTCACAACAGGTGCTGCTTTGGGCGCCCCGGATAGGACGTTAAGCTTTAGTGTGCCTACAGGTAATTTTGGCGACATTTATGCAGGATATATAGCGCGCCAGATGGGGCTGCCTATCGAGAAGCTGGTTATTGCAACCAATAGCAATGATATTTTGGCGCGGACGCTACAAACAGGCACCTATGGACGAGGTGATGTGCATGCAACACTGTCACCTAGTATGGATATTCAGGTTTCAAGTAACTTTGAACGTATGATGTTTGACCTCGCGAGTAGAGATGGTGCTGCTGTTAAGCGGTCTATGGATGCATTCGGACGTGATGGCAGCATCACTTTAACCTCAGAAGCACTTGAGACTGCGCGACAGATTTTCAATGCGTTACAAGTGGATGATGAAGCCACAAAGCATGTTATCAAAACATATGTCGATACGTGTGGATACCTTGCTGACCCTCACACTGCAATTGGCTTAAAGGCGATGGAAACACTGCCAGAAAATAATGCACCGCACATTACACTTGCTACAGCACATCCGGTTAAATTTGGTTCGGCTGTTGAAGCTGCATGCGGTGTTAAGCCAAAGCTTCCTGAGCATATGAGTGACCTTTTCGACAGAAAAGAAGCATATCTTACGCTCGCAAACGATAAGGCAGCGCTTCAATCGCTCGTGCGAGACGGGGTGTCACCTTGAGCGTTGAAGTAACAAAACTTTCGAATGGCTTGCGTGTCGTTAGCGAAAGCCGCAAGTCTGTAGAAACGGTCACTGTAGGTGTTTGGGTTGATGTAGGGGCGCGTTTTGAGACGGAGCGTCAGAACGGTTTGACGCATTGTCTGGAACACATGCTGTTTAAAGGCACAAAAAAAAGAACAGCTCGCGACATTGCATTTGAGATTGAAGCTGTCGGCGGACACATGAACGCTTACACTTCGCGTGACAACACAACATATTATGCAAGGGTGCTTAAAGACGACATGGAGTTAGCCGTGGATCTGTTGGCAGATCTTGTTGTTAACAGTGTTTGTGATAGTGCTGAGCTAGAGCGCGAAAAAGATGTCATTCTGCAAGAAATTGGTCAGACACTTGATACACCTGATGATGTTGTTTTTGATAATCTTCAAGCAGCAGCATTTGCAGGTCAGCCTATTGGCCGCACCATTTTAGGAGAGGCTGACAATGTTCGAGCCTTTACGCGTGATGATTTAACTGAGTTTTTGGCGACGCATTATTTAGCGTCCAATATTGTTATCTCTGCTGTTGGTAATTTAAGTCACGAAAAATTAATAGAGCTTGTTACTGATAAGTTTGCGCGTTTACCAACCGGGAACCGCGTGCCTGCGCTGCCTGCTAAATATATTGGTGGCAAGCATGTAGAAGTGCGAGATCTTGAGCAAATGCACCTGACACTTGGATGGCAGGGTGTATCTTATCATGACGATGACTATTACGCGCATCAACTATACTCCACTATTTTAGGTGGAGGTATGTCATCGCGTTTATTTCAGGAAGTGCGCGAGCATCGTGGTCTTGCATACTCTGTGTATAGTTTCAGCAGCAGCCATGCTGAAACAGGTTTATTTGGTATCTACGCGGGCACGGGGCCACAAATGGCTAATGAATTACTGCCCGTTATCAATGGCGAGATGGAACTGTTGGCAGCAGGCCCTAATGAGCAGGAGTTTAATGTTGCGCGAGCTCAACTCAAAGCTGGCCTTATGATGGCGCTTGAGGCAACGACGTCACGTATGGAACAAATCGGACGTCAGATGTTGGTGTTTGATAAAATCATCCCTATTTCAGAAATGATAGCTAATGTGGATGCCGTCACAATGAAGGATGTTGCTACAGTTGGAGCAAACATCTTATCTGATTCTTCGCCTTCGCTTGCTGCGGTTGGTAATAAAACTGCAACAGAGTTTCTAAATTAAAGCTGTATTTGCAGTGTAATTACGCCAATAAGCTTTAGTTTGCTACTTATGCGTTTTTCTGAGCTGCCATCCTATTGAAGTGTTTGTGTAAAAATGATACGAATTCGCAACAGTTAAACGTGGGGTGTTTCAGGGGTGAGCCGCGAACTACGACAATTTTTAGAATACTGGTATGCGCTAGGGGGTGGAAAATATCCGCCAGAGCGTAGTCACCTGGATTTAAGGCAGCTCGCATCTATTCTCAGGTGGATGTTTATACTTGAGATGGACGAAAGCGGCTTGCTAAAATTCAGACTTGCGGGCTCGTGTATCGAAGAAGCACTTGGATGCGGTATGACAGACCAGTCGTACGCTGACTTATTTTCTGTTAATCAAAATGCCAATATTACTGAAGAACTATACGCTCTCTCTCTTGTACAAGGCAGCGGTTTACTTCGCAGCGGGTCATTCACATTAGATAATCAGACCACGATGGACCTTCAGGTTCTTGCATTGCCATTTGCAGATCAACGCGCGATGGGAGGCGTTGTTATGGTTGGTGCGGTGAAGCCTTTTGATTACAATAATCCTGGTTTTGTGGACCGTAGGCCAAATTTTGACCAATTCATTGATGAATTGCTGTCGGTGCCATCACCACGTTTTCTATCTGAAGATCAATTGTCGGAGCGCCTTTCTGCGAAGCTGCAGGATAAAAGTGTAGAGCTGCGTGTGCTGGATGTTGAGGCAGTATTAAATTCTGATGTTGCTGCCGGTATGCAGGAGAATAAACGGTTCCCTTGCTTCACATCGGACGTCTTACCTACAACACAAGCGCATTAATTATTTTCCAGCCTGCTCTCAAGTGACGGTTTAACTATGACCAGCATCACTTGAAAGCATAGCTATATCAATACCCAACATTGCCATTGCACGTGACCATTTGTGTTCTAATTCAGTATGAAAAATGATTTCTTCATCCGCGTCAGCAATCATCCAGCCGTTAGCTTGGACTTCTGACTCTAATTGTCCCGCACCCCACCCAGCGTAGCCTAAAGTCAGCAGGTGATTAATAGGGCCAGCATTGCTTGCCATTGCTTTTAATATATCAACGGTTGCGGTCAGTGCTGTGGTTTGGCTGACAATCATGGTTGAATCTTGAACATAATCTGCTGAATGTAGAACGAACCCACGACCAGGTTCTACAGGACCACCTGCGTGAATAGTTACATTGGGCACTTCTTCACTTACATCAATTGATAATTGCTCAAGTAATCCCTGAAAATCCAGCGCTTCATGTTGAGCATTGATAACAAGTCCCATTGCTCCAGATGCGTCATGCGAGCAAATGTAAATAACACTACGCTCAAAGCGTGGGTCACTCATGGACGGCATAGCCAGTAGTAGTTTATTCTCGAAGTAAGTGGACTGAGGCATTCATTTCTCACTTTAGATAATTCTATCCTCAATGTTATAAGGACGCAATGTGTCAGGATAATCACGGATACTAACCATGAATACAATCATATTTCCTGATATTGAATTAACGCTAATGTGAAGCATTGCTATTAGCTATTGAGAACCTGTGTTGCTAGACACTGCGCATGTAAAGGATAGATTTATGCGTATTTTTGTTACCTCACTTTGTACCATTATGGTTACTATATTTATAATGGAGGTGCCTGCAATCAGTGCTAATCAGTCTGCTTGGCAGGATCATCAGGGTATGATTTCAACACGTATTCTCGTTGCCTCTCCTGATATAGCACAGTTATTTCCTACGCGCGTCAGTAATGGTGAGGATACAGTTTTATTGGCTTGGGAAGCCAAGTTAACTGATGGTTGGAAAACTTATTGGCGATCACCCGGTGAAGCTGGGTTGCCTGTGCGTCTATTCGCCAATGATAATCAGATTGAGCTTTTGTACCCGTTTCCTGAGCGTTTTGAATTATTTGGTTTGGAAACATATGGCTACAGCAAGCAAGTTGTTATTCCGTTTCAGGTAAAGGCTTCCGATGTTGCCGGGTCATTAGACCTCAAGGCTGATTTCATGGTGTGTAAAGATATCTGTGTACCTTTTGAAGCATCATATAATTTAGCAGTAGATATAGAAAACGCTGGTGATATTACCTCTGATATACGAGTACAAAGCTGGCTTGCGAAAGTGCCGGAGGTTGGTGATGCGGCGCCTGGTGGACTAGTGATCGATTCTGTGCGTCTTGCTGGTACACCGGGCCATCAAAATCTAATTGTTGATGCGACCGCTGCTGCGCCTTTGACTAAGGCTGATGTCTTGGCAGAAGCGAATGAGAGCATGCAGTTTCGCTCACCGAAAGTGCGCTTAAGACGTGACGGTCGTTCCGCGCGTTTTGTGCTGCCTGTTGTTTCTGCGCAATCTAATTATGATCTTAGCCAAGGTAAAGTACGTGTAACGCTTACTGATGGACGCGGTAATGCAATTGATCGCTTTTTTGACCTGAGTGGTCGATAGAGCTTGTCCATAGCAAGTAGCTATGCAAGGTTGCCCGCGAAAACTTCTATGGGTGAACTAACATTTAAACGGAGCAGATAATGGCAATCCAAGTTGGTGATAAAATTCCTACAGCTACTATGACAACAATGACAGCAGACGGTCCTGGCCCAGTTGTTACTGATGAGTTTTTTGCAGGTAAAAAAGTTGTGTTTTTCTCAGTGCCAGGTGCTTTCACGCCTACATGTTCAGCTAAACATCTACCGGGTTTTGTAACACGTGCAGATGAAATTCTTGCTAAAGGCGTTGATGCAATTGCGTGTATGTCTGTGAACGATGTGTTCGTTATGCATGCATGGGGTAAAGACGCTGGCGTTGAAGACAAAGTTATAATGCTGGCTGATGGAAATGGCGACTTTACCAAAGCGATTGATCTGGAAATGGACGGTCGTGGTTTTGGTATGGGAATACGGTCAAAACGGTTTGCCATGATTGTGGAAAATGGTGTTGTAACAACGCTTAATATCGAAGAGCCTGGCGCGTTTCAAGTGTCGAGTGCAGAGTATGTTTTGAACCAATTATAGCAACATTTTCATCTTATTATTTAAGGGGTGGCCAGCGGCTGCCCCTTTTATTTTGCGGTTGTATTCCCTACATGTAGTGGTAGTGAAAAATACATTATTTGGGATTGGGAGTGTTTTATATGATTGAAATTGGAAGCATATTTGCCGGTTTAGTTGGTATTCTTGCCATCATTCTTGTCTTTTCTGCTGTTGTTACCGTGCGTCAGGGTTTTGAATATACCGTAGAGCGAATGGGACGTTACACTAGGACCCTTACACCAGGTTTTCATCTGATTGTTCCGTTTATTGACCGCATTGGTCAGCGCATGAACATGATGGAGCAAGTGCTTGATATTCCAACACAGGAAGTCATCACAAAAGACAACGCCATGGTTGCGGCAGATGGTGTCGTATTCTTCCAGGTTTTAAATGCATCCCAAGCTAGCTACGAGGTTAGTAACGTCACTCTAGCCATCCTTAATCTCACTATGACTAATCTCAGGACAGTAATGGGGTCTATGGATTTGGATGAGTTGCTTTCCAAACGTGATGAGATTAATGCCCGGCTCATGAATGTTGTTGATGGTGCCACACAGCCATGGGGCGTGAAAATTACGCGTATTGAAATTAAAGATATTGCGCCGCCACGGGACATTGTTGATGCGATGGCTCGCCAGATGAAAGCGGAGCGCTTGAAGCGTGCCGCTATTCTTGAAGCTGAAGGAGAGCGTAACTCTGAAATTCTGCGTGCAGAAGGTGAGAAGCGTTCTGCAATCCTTGAGGCGGAAGGGCGCCGCGAAGCTGCATTTAAAGACGCTGAAGCCCGCGAACGTGAGGCAGAAGCAGAAGCCAAGGCTACCGAAATGGTCTCGAAAGCTATTTCTGAAGGGGATGCTCAGGCAATTAACTACTTTGTTGCTCAAAAGTATGTTGAGGCACTGCAAGAGTTTGCAAGGTCTCCGAATGAAAAATTGGTCTTTATGCCGATGGAAGCATCGAGTGTCATTGGTTCTATAGGCGGCATTGCTGAATTGTTCAAAGAAGTAGGAACTAATAGCGGTGGCCCAGCAGGAAGCAAGGGCGCGAAACCTGCCCGGTCGGGCGGCGTTCCAATAGTTGAGTAATGTTGCAGTAGCTATGAAAGGAGTGAAGTGAATGGAGTTGTCATTGAACTGGATGATTGATAACGCGCACTGGCTTTGGTGGTCTGCAGGCGTTCTGTTACTGGCAGGTGAAATGCTTGTGCCAGGTGTTTACCTTTTGTGGCTTGGTGCTGCATCGGCTCTTACAGGTGTTGTCGCATGGATGTTGCCATCGCTTGGTTTTGCCGGGCACGGCCTTATCTTTGCCGCCTTGGCGACCATTTCAATATATGTGGGCAATCGTTTCGTTTATAAACAAAGTTCGGACACTCATGAAACTGAAGTTAATGTTAACGAGAGGCGCTTTGTAGGTAAGCGTTTTGTTGTGGTTGAGGCCATAAAAAATGGCCGCGGGCATGTGCAGGTGGGAGATAGTCGTTGGCTTGCAGAAGGCCCTGATGCCGCAAAAGGTGCGCAAGTACATGTTACTGCTGTTGATGGAACAGTTTTGGTGGTAGAACCTGTTAAAGGCTAACAGGACCAACACACTAAATGACTATAGCTAATTTTTTGAAGGCAAGCGTCGCAAGATGGCTTAGCAGCGAAAAGCGGTTAAAATTTGCCCGCTTCAGGACAGAACTTGTGCGCAAGGTAAGGCGTGCAGACCATATCATATATTATTTTCATAGAGCGGATGACCCATACTGTCAGTTGATGGTACAAGTGCTGCCTGATATTGCGTCACGGTTTAATGTAGTGATTAAGCCACTCGTGGTCGAAAAACTACCTGCTAACATGTACCCAGACCCGCAGCGTTATGAAGCTTATACAATCCTGGACGCCAGCCGTTTGGCGCGCCTTTACGGCTTGGGTTTTTCGTTGTCAGCAACGGTGCCGGACCGGTTGGCTGTAGGAATGGCAAATCGATTTCTTGCTAGCAGGCAATCTGATCCTGCTTTCTTCACTTTAGCAGAGGAAATCGGTGCTGCATTATGGCGGCAGGATCTGGCGACTGTACGCAATATGTGTTCAATAGCGGATGTTTCTGAGGACACTTTGACTGAAAACGAGAAGAAACTCCATGAACTGGGCCATTATGCCAGCGCATGCCTGAGTTACGGCGGCGAGTTTTATGTAGGCGTCGACCGTCTTGATCATCTGGAGCGACGATTGAACGCGCTCGGTCTGGGGGATGATGAGACCGGCTACGAAATACATCGGTTGTGGCGGTATGATCTGGAAGAGCTTGAACGGTCTGTTTCTGCCAAAACCGTTGAGGTATTTTTCTCTGTCCGAAGCCCGTTTAGTTATGTTGGTTTGGAACTTATTTCTGAGCTCGCCGAAAAAACGGGAGTAAGGTTATTGTTAAAGCCAGTACTGCCAATGATGATGCGTGGTATGAAAGTGCCGCCAGCGAAGCGTGGTTATATTTTTCAGGACACCGCGCGTGAAGCGCGATTAGAAGGTGTGGCTTTTGGCAAGGTAGTGGACCCACTCGGTGAAGCGACTTGGCGCGCAATGCAAATAGGGTATGCGTTGCAGGACCTCGAAAAGGATGGCCAATATGAAAGTGGGAAAGCGCTGACTTTTTTCCGTACATGTATGCGTGCCGTGTGGTCAGAAGGTGTGGATGCTTCAACGGATAAAGGTATGGCACAAATTCTGGTAAAATCTGGTCTTGCTACCGATTTTGAAAAACAGGCTTTGTCACGGGAAGAAACCAAACGGCGTGCTGAGCTGAACAAGAATGAAATGTTTCGCTATGGCAGTTGGGGCGTTCCGACTTTTCGCGTTGAAGGTGAAACTGTGTGGGGCCAGGACAGGATGTGGGCTATTGTGGATGCGTTGAAGCAATAGCATTGCAATTGAAATAGAGAATAAACTTTAGTTTATTTCGACTGGCTACAGATTGACTGCTAATGCAATCTGGATATGCTGCGGGCTACTTAAGTTAAGTTTCAAATGATAATATAAATGGGGATAGGATAATCATGAAAAAACAACTTCATTTAGCTTTAAGGGCTGGAGGCTTCCTAACCGGAATGCTCGCTCTTAGTGCCTGTGCTTCTTATAGCACGACAAATAGTGATGTTGCATATGTAGAGCCAGGTGCAACTTCGGAACAACAAAACATTGATCGCGCATTTTTCAGTGCTGATCGGATTAAGGCGGATGTTACCTTTTTATCGCAGGATTTATTGCGTGGCCGTGATACCGGTTCTGAAGGGCACCGAATTGCTGCTCATTATGTTGCCGCTGAATTTGCTCGTCTAGGTGTTGCTCCGATGGGTGATAATGGCGGTTACTTCCAGGAAGTACCTATGCGCAAGGCAAAGGTGAATGTTGATACGGCAGCAATGACTGTGCGTAACGGCGACGAGACATTGGAGTTGGAGCTCGGCGACGATTTCTTTATGTCTGGCAGTGTTAAAAACCCGTCAGGGGAAGTGTCGGCTGACGTTGTTTTTGTTGGTTACGGTGTCCACGCACCGGACCTGGGTCATGATGATTTGGCAGGCCTTGATCTGAGTGGCAAGATCGTTGTTGCTTTATCAGGTGCGCCGTCAACGTTTAATACTGAAATTAGAGCACATCATGGTTCGGGTGCAACAAAGCTGAAAGCGATAGAAGAGCGCGGAGCTGTCGGTATCATTACATTCAATAGTGCGTCAGATGAAAAGCGCCGCCCATTTGCAAGTTTTAAACGGTTTCTTGGGCGTGAAAGCTTTGATTGGATTGCACCAGATAGCGATGCGTCTGAAGCGGGCTCCGTAAAAGCGACAGCAGCCATCAGCCATGATGTGGCGCGCAAACTGTTTGCTGGGTCATCCAGTTCATTAGACGATGTGCTAGCTCAAGCAGATACAGGCAAAGTGGACGGGTTTGACTTAACCGCCAACGTAACAATGAAACGTGAAAGTATTCTAACCGATCCATTTGATACACCAAATGTTGTTGCGGTTCTTGAAGGCTCCGACGCTAACCTTAAGTCTGAATATGTTGTTTTATCTGCTCATCTAGACCATATCGGCGTTAGTGAGAACGCGAAAGGCGACGATAAGATCAATAATGGCGCACTGGATAATGCTTCCGGTGTTTCAACATTGCTTGAAGTGGCAAGAGCCTATGTTGCAGGCGGCGAAAGGCCAAAGCGTTCTATTTTGTTTACGATTGTAACAGGGGAAGAACGTGGCTTGTTGGGTGCTGAATACTTTGCGCATTATCCAACTGTTGAGAAGCCAGCCATTGTTGCAAATGTGAATCTGGACATGCCTTTGCTTTTGTATGATTTCACGGACGTTGTTGCGTTCGGTGCTGAACGCAGCAGTCTTGGTCCTATTACCGAAGCAGCACTTGCGAAGCTCGATGTCGCACTTAGCCCAGATCCTATCCCACAAGAAGGTATTTTTACGCGTAGCGATCATTACCGGTTTGTGCAGCAGGGTGTGCCGTCGGTATTTTTGATGACGGGATGGAACAAAGGACTTGGTGGGAAAGATGGTGGTAAGATATTCCAGCAATTCCTTAGTAAGACATACCATTCGCCTGCAGATGATATAACGCAGGATATTGATTTCGATGCCGGGGCTAAGTTTGCTTATGCTAATTGGTTGATCGCAAGCGATATCGCTAATGCACCAAAGAGACCAACCTGGAATGAAGGTGATTTCTTCGGTCGTACGTTTGCCGGTAGCCGTAAGAAATAACTGATAAATTAAGCTCAAAAAGCGCTACCACTGGTGGCGCTTTTTTTGTGGGCTTGGCAGTGTTGATGCACTTGTGTAACCATTGACGTTAAGAAGTATGGACCGATTTAACGGGGAGTTGGCGGAATGACAAAGCAGACAAGTGACAATGCCGCGGCAGACAGTGAAGCCGCCAAAGCTTATTGGCGCGCGAACATAAGACTGCTGCTGGGCCTGCTCGTCGTATGGTTTGCCGTATCATTTGGTGCCGGTATTTTGTTTGCTGATGTTCTAAATGATTTTACGTTTATTGGCTTTCCTCTCGGTTTCTGGTTTGCACAGCAAGGTTCAATATACGTTTTCGTCATTTTAATTTTTGTATATACACGCAAAATGAAAGCTATTGAGCGTCGGTACGGTGTGGATGAACGAGATGAGGGTGACGATACAGGAGATGTGACGTGAGTACACAGCTTCTAACATACCTTACTGTTGGCTTTTCATTTGTGCTCTACATTGGCATTGCTGTTTGGTCTCGCGCCGGTTCAACAAAAGATTTCTATGTTGCCGGTGGCGGTGTGCATCCCATTGCTAACGGCATGGCAACAGCAGCTGACTGGATGAGCGCAGCTTCATTCATTTCAATGGCTGGCATCATTGCTTTTGCGGGCTATGACGGGTCTGTTTACCTCATGGGATGGACAGGTGGCTATGTATTGCTTGCATTGTTGTTGGCGCCGTATTTGCGCAAATTTGGCCAATATACAGTGCCTGACTTTATTGGTGAACGATACTATTCAGGTACGGCGCGTGTCGTTGCTGTTGTATGCTTGATTGCAATCTCGTTTACTTATATTGCGGGGCAGATGCGGGGTGTTGGTGTTGTTTTCTCGCATTTCCTAAATATCCCTATAACGATGGGTGTTCTTGTAGGCATGGCCGTTGTATTCTTTTATGCCGTTCTGGGAGGCATGAAAGGCATCACTTACACGCAGGTTGCGCAGTACTGCGTATTGATTTTTGCTTACATGACACCGGCAATTTTTATCTCAATGCTGATTACGGGCAACCCTGTTCCGCAAGCTGGCTTAGGTTCGGAGGTGCTGGACGGCTCTGGCCTGACTGTACTTGAAAAACTTGACGCGACACTTCTCGACCTTGGCTTCACGGCCTATACATTACCGTCCAAGTCTATGATCGACATATTTGCTATTACGCTGGCTCTAATGGTTGGTACAGCAGGCTTGCCGCATGTGATTGTGCGATTTTTCACTGTACCAAAAGTTTCTGATGCACGTGTTTCCGCTGGTTATGCGCTTGTGTTCATTGCTTTACTTTATACAACAGCGCCTGCTGTTGGTGCTTTCGCGCGTATTAATTTTATTGAGACAGTGAATGGCTCAACGTATGCACAAAGTGAAGATCAAGGTGGCACGCCGCAATTCTTCAAAACGTTTGAAGATATTGGATTGATTGGCTGGGTTGATAAAAACAGCGATGGCATCGTTCAATACGGACCCGGCGCACCATTTGATGGGCGTGCAGAATATACAGGCGAGCGGGGGCAGAGTGGTGAACGTTTGCTTACAAATAACCCAACAGCTAACCATAATGAAGTGAATGTTGACCGAGATATAATGGTGCTCGCAAACCCTGAGATTGCGAAATTGCCTGGTTGGGTTATTGCACTGGTTGCAGCAGGAGGAATTGCAGCCGCACTTTCAACCGCAGCTGGCTTGCTTCTGGTTATTTCATCGTCAATCAGTCATGACCTGCTGAAGAAAACCTTCATGCCTGATATAACAGATAAAATGGAACTGCTCGCAGCCCGCGGCGCTGCTGTACTTGCTATTGCTGTTGCCGGTTATCTAGGAATAAATCCACCGGGATTTGTTGCACAAGTTGTTGCTCTTGCATTTGGTTTGGCTGCGTCTTCGCTTTTCCCAGCGATTTTGATGGGTATATTCATGAAACATATGAACCGTGAAGGTGCAATTGCAGGCATGGTTTCAGGTCTGTTGTTCACAGTTTCCTATATCGCTTATTTCAAGTCTGACTGGTTTGGCGCTGTGAATACCGCCGAGCACTGGATGCTTGGTATTTCGCCGGAAGGTATTGGTTCGATCGGGATGGTTATTAATTTTGTGGTTGCGATGACCGTTGCCCGGTTTACCAAGGCAACACCTGCATCCGTGCAAGCTCTTGTGGATGATATTCGTATTCCAGCTGGTGCAGGAAGTGCGCAAAAGCACTAAAAATCCCTGCACTAATGCTTGGTATATTATTTGATCTCAAGGCCTGGATATTTAGCCGCAACTTGCTGCTTTGCTTCGTCGCGCATTTTGTTAATATCATCTTGCGTTATGGTGCCGCCACGGCCAGATGCGATAAGCATTCTTTCTAGTAAGCCAACGCGAATTTCCAGTTCAATGACTGTGTGGGCAAAATTAATCTCGCCTTCTTTTTTACTCATTTTTATTTCCTGATTTATAATTAATGTTACTTCAAAACTTTGGTTGGTCTTGTTTGCGCGCGAATCTATAAAACATATCTATAATTACGCAAATTAAATATCGCCCTTATACAGTGACATGCCTTGGTTTGCGAGAGCATCAGCTCGTTCGTTTTCTGGATTGCCGGCATGGCCTTTTACCCATTTCCAATCAATGTCATGATTAGCAGATACATCGTCGAGCATGCGCCATAAGTCTTCATTTTTCACTGGCTTTTTCGCAGCTGTTTTCCACCCTTTGGCTTTCCAGCCAATGATCCATTTGGTTATGCCGTCTTTCACATATGTGCTGTCAGTGTATAGTTCCACCTTGCAGCGCCTTTTGAGAGCACGCAAACCTTCAATCGCGGCTGTCAACTCCATCCTGTTATTTGTGGTTTCAAACTCGCCGCCTGTGAGCTCTTTTTCATTTTCGCCGTACAGCATCAATACACCCCAACCGCCTGGGCCTGGATTGCCAGAACAAGCACCGTCAGTATAAATTTGAACAGTATTATTTATTGGCTTAGACGACATATGTAGCGGCATCTTTCACGTTTTGATGGAAGGATAGTTTTGCAAGATATTCAATCGGGTCTTTAGGGCGTACAACCGCACCTTCAACAGGATTAAGCCAATCATAAAGGCGCGTCAGCAGGAAGCGTAAGGCAGCACCGCGGCATAAGATAGGCAAGGCTGACACTTCTGCGCCAGAAAGAGAGCGCGTAGCATCATACATCTCAATCAACCGTTTGGCCTTTTCCGGCACAAAGCGTTGCTGGCTATCGAAACACCATGCATTGAGGCATACAGCAATGTCGTAAGCTAGAGTATCTGTGCAGGCGAAATAGAAATCGATCACGCCTGTAATTTCATGTCCAGTAAAGAGCACATTGTCAGGAAATAAGTCAGCATGAATGGGACCGGTTGGCAGGTTTTCAGGCCAATGCGTAGACAAGTATTCTATTTCATCATGAATAATTTTGGACAAGCCAGGTTTCACGGTATCTGCTTTGTCCCCAATATCACGTATGAGTTTCTGCCATCCTGAAATGGATAAATCATTGCGGCGTACCTGTTTGAAACTGCTTAATGAGCTATGCATCCTGGCCATCATGGTGCCAAGAGCAGCACAATGTTGCTTATCGGGGTCATCTGTACTTACGCCGTTCAAGAAACTTATCAAACAAGCCGGCTTGTCTAACAATGTTTGCAATGCCTTACCGTTCTTGTCCTTGACAGGTTCTGGGGAAGGTAGTCCATCACTGGAAAGATGCTGCATCAGATCAAGAAAATAGGGCAAGTCTTGAGGGTCTGCACGTTTTTCGTAAAGCGTAAGAATGAGACGTGATTTTTCTGTTTCCAGGAAGTAATTGGAGTTTTCAACACCTTCAGCAATACCTTTGAAAGCGACGGCTGACCCAAGATTGTAGCTGCTGAGAAAGCGCGCAAGCGTACGCTCGTCAACATGGGTATATATTGCCATTAAGTAATATCTTTCAATATTGGTGGGACCTTAAAGACTACATTCTCTTCAGCAGTTGTAACAAGTTCTACATTTGCATTGTACCGTTCTTTTAGGGCTTCAATGACTTCTTCTACCAGTACTTCTGGAGCACTTGCTCCTGCTGTTATGCCGATAGTTTTTGCACCTTTCACCCATGCCCAATCGATATCTGCGGCACGCTGTACCAATCTTGCAGAGCAGCCGCGCTTCTCGCTGACTTCTACAAGGCGCATACTGTTTGAAGAATTAGGAGCGCCAATAACGATAACGCGGTCTGCCTGTTTGGCGACCTCTTTCACAGCAACTTGACGATTGGTTGTGGCGTAGCAGATGTCTTCTTTTTTAGGATTGGTGAGCTCAGGAAATCGCCTTTCCAAAGTGCTGACAATGTCGGCGGTGTCTTCAACCGAAAGTGTTGTTTGTGTTACGTATGCTAATTCTGCAGGGTCATCTGCCATGAAACTTTCAGCGTCTTCAACAGTTTCGATCAAAGACATAGAGCCTTCTGCAATTTGGCCCATTGTGCCAATTACTTCTGGATGCCCCTCGTGACCAATCATTAAAATATGACGGCCTGAGGATTGATGTCGTTCCACGGCACGGTGAACTTTGGACACAAGAGGACATGTCGCATCCACATAAACCATTTTACGCTTTTCAGCTTCTGCCGGTACAGACTTTGGAACGCCGTGTGCCGAGAATACAACAGGTGCATCTGCAGGAACTTCGTCTAATTCATCAACAAAGACAGCACCAATAGCCTCCAGGCCTTCAACAACGTAACGGTTATGAACAATCTCGTGGCGAACATAGACTGGCGCGCCAAACTTCTTGATCGCTAATTCAACAATCTTGATCGCACGATCCACACCAGCGCAAAAACCCCGAGGATTAGCAAGCAAAATGCGAATATCAGAATTTGTTTCGGCTGCAGATACTGGTTTTATGTCGTACATGAAGGTGCCTTTAAACAAACGGAATAGCTATGTGCTAACCTTTAGTGCGATGGGGGTCAAGTGCGGCGAATGCAACAAGATAAGATATATTCTTCTTTTAGAGCCGAGTGTGCTTGCTGGCAAAATTGGTGAGCATTATAGCATATAGTTTCTGATGTCATAATGTTGCCTTTTCAACTACTTAAATTCGCTATTTAAATGCGTTGTGATGGTGGGTTGCTCTTTTAAAAGCTTATCCTTATGATCGCGGCAAAATAGGCCTTTACGGCAATGTTACTTAGGTTTGAAAGGGGCAGTATGTCCGCTCGCGTTGTTAGTTTGTTTATACTGGTTTTTGCACTTTCCGCATGTGCGTCCAATCCGCTTGAAGTAACTATTTCTCGTTGCCCAGCTGTTGCAATTGTCGGCGATGCTGGAACTTTAACGCGCTTTGATGGTGAAGACCGGAATGTTGAGAATGTTCTGTATACCGCTTCAATCAGTGATGTTTCAGTTAGTTGTGAAGAAGGCGATGCTGTTGCATCTGCTATCAGCTTCTATGTAGGGGCTCAATCAGATGGTCGTGTTACCAATCAAACAGTAACTGTGCCGTACTTCGTGGTTGTGTTGAAAGATAATAGTCAAATAGTGACTAAACGCGTTTATGATGTCGCGCTAAATTTTGATGAAAACGGTTTTGCGGACTCGCTGGAAACATTAAGCCAGTTTATCCCTACAATTGAGCAGGCACGCCGCTATAACTACGAATTACTTATTGGTTTTCAGTTGGATGTAAATGATGTCGTTTACAACATGGAGCGCTGATATAAGCCAGCCTTAAGTTTGTCGTTATCTCTGTTTTTATAACGATTACTTCATCTATCATATTAGCTGATTGACTCTGAAATCTTTACGCCTATTATCCGGCGCAACGTTAAGGTCATGCAAAAGTATTTTGCAGCCATGCGCGGGAGAGCTCAGCATTGCTGGCGCCGAAGGAGCAACCGCCCCGGAAACTCTCAGGCAAAAGGACCGCGCATTCGATTGACACTCTGGAAAGCAGAAGCATTATGCTTCTCACCGACGGGGTAAGCTAGAGGGAGTAAATCCTGCTAGTGAAATCTCTCAGGTTCCGTGACAGAGGGGGCGCATTTAGCCGGATTTAACCGGTGCCCTTGCGCGCGGAGTGTAGCATGACGGACGACAATCTTCTTAAGACCCCTTTTCACGATTTACAGCTAGAATATGGTGGCAAGATGGTGCCTTTTGCCGGTTATAGCATGCCTGTCCAGTATCCGCTTGGCATTATGAAAGAGCACATCCATACACGTGAAAAAGCGGGTTTGTTTGACGTATCACATATGGGTCAATGTTATATCCGATCAACAGATGGTAGCGACCCAGCAAAAATTATTGAAGAGTTAATGCCAAGCGCGCTTAGCGTGCTCAAGCCCGGAAAAATGCGGCTAACAGTACTTTTGAATGATGAGGGTGGCATTGAAGATGACTTGATGATCGCTCGTACCTTTGAACCAGAGGGTACACTTTTTGTGGTTGTTAATGGTGCATGCAAAGAGAAAGATTACCGTATCATCGAGGAACATTTCGCAGGCAGGCTTATTCTTGAACCTTTAGCTGACCGGGCGCTGCTGGCGTTGCAAGGACCAAAGGCTGAATCGGTTCTCGCTGAGCTTGCTCCTGAAGTGAAGGATATGGTGTTTATGGAAACAACCATGATTACCTTGGAGGGTGCCGTTTGCTGGGTATCCCGTTGTGGTTATACGGGTGAAGATGGGTTTGAAATTTCAGTGCCGGAAGCTGATGCTGCTGCCTTTGCTGCGCGATTGTTGCGCCATGCTGATGTAGAATGGATCGGCTTGGGTGCCAGGGATAGCTTGCGCCTGGAAGCAGGGTTATGTCTTTCGGGGCATGATTTTGACGGTTCGATAACGCCAGTAGAAGCCGGTCTTTCATTTACACTTGGTAAAAAGCGCAGGGAAGCAGGCGACTTTATCGCAAGCGAACGCATTCTCTCTCAGCTTCAGGATGGGCCAAAGAAGTCACTTGTTGGCATTGTGCCGGCAGGACGAGCTCCAGCTCGTGAAGGTACCGAAATTGCAGACATGAACGGTACTGTTGTCGGCAAGGTTACATCTGGTGGCTTTGGTCCCACGTTTGGTGGGCCTGTTGCACGTGGCTATGTACCGAAAGAGCTTTCATCTATTGGTACGGAAATTCAGTTAATGATTCGCGGCAAACCGTACCCTGCTAAAGTCGTATCCACACCTTTTGTTGCGCAGCGGTACAAGCGCAAATAACTACAATCGCTAATCATGGGGAAAAATGATGATTAAATACACTGAAGATCATGAATGGATTGATGCGGACGGTGATATCGCAACAATCGGGATTACTGATTACGCTCAAAAAGCACTTGGTGATGTTGTTTTTGTTGAATTGCCTGAAGTTGGTACAAGCTTTGCCAAAGGCGATGAAGTTTCTGTTGTTGAGTCTGTAAAAGCAGCGAGCGAAGTATACGCACCACTTGACGGCGAAATTGTGGAAGTTAATGAAGCGCTGGAAGATGGTCCAGCTCTCGTGAATACTGACGCGACTGGAAGCGGCTGGTTCTTTAAAATGAAGCTTAATGCTGTCAGTGACTTAGACGACATGATGGATGAAGCAGCTTACAACACGTTTGTTGCTGGTTTAGATTAATATTGGGGCGCACTGGTTTGCGCCCTTTTTTGTGTGTGTGTTCTTGTCGTGATAGCCAAGAAGGCACAAATTCGTGTGACCAAGGAGCGCGCGCATGCGTTATCTACCGCTTACTAATGATGACCGACAGGCCATGTTGGCTAAAATTGGTGTATCTCATATCGATGATCTCTTTAAGGATGTTCCCAAAGAAGATTTGAACCCGGAAATTGATTTGCCAAAACACCAGAGTGAAATGGCTGTTGAGCGATATCTTTCACGGTTAGCGGCTAAAAACACTCATGCTGGATCAGTTCCTTTCTTTGTTGGAGCGGGCGCATACAAGCACCATGTGCCAGCAACAGTTGATCACATGATACAGCGCGGTGAGTTCTTGACCGCATACACGCCTTATCAGCCGGAAATTGCTCAAGGGACGCTTCAGTACCTGTTTGAATTCCAGACCCAAGTCGCACAACTGACAGGCATGGATGTAGCAAATGCCAGCATGTATGATGGTTCAACAGCCACTGCTGAGGCTGTGATGATGGCACGGCGTGTAACACGTAAAAAACGGGCTGTTATGGCTGGTAGCTTACATCCTCATTACCGTGCTGTGGTTGAAACAACGACACAGTACACTGACGATGAAATCGTAACACTTGCACCTAATCCAATGGACGCAGAAGCTGAACTACAGGCCGCAATTGATGCTATTGATGCGAATACAAGCTGTGTGGTTGTACAAAACCCAGGCATTAACGGTAATGTTCTTGATCTTAGTGCAGTTGCAGAAGCGGCACATGCAAATAAGGCTTTGTTGATTGTTGTTGTGACAGAAGTCATGTCACTTGGGCTGATAAAAAGCCCTGGCGAGATGGGCGCGGATATTGTTGTTGGCGAAGGTCAATCAATAGGTAATGGTCTAACCTTTGGGGGACCGTATCTGGGTTTGTTTGCAACCAATCAAAAATATGTCCGGCAAATGCCGGGTCGCCTGTGCGGTGAAACTGTTGATGCGGAAGGCACACGAGGGTTTGTGCTGACGCTTTCTACGCGTGAACAGCATATTCGCCGTGAGAAAGCGACATCTAATATATGTACAAACTCTGGTCTTTGTGCGTTGGCGTTTACCATTCATATGACATTGCTTGGTGAGAAAGGTATTCGTGCTGTAGCCAAAGTAAACCATCGCAATGCTGTTACTGTAAGAGATGCGTTAAAGAAAATTGATGGCGTTGAGGTTCTCAACAAAACATTCTTTAATGAGTTTACTGTCCGCTTACCTAAAGATGCTGCGCCTGTGGTTGAGAAACTTGCTGAAGCTGGCGTGCTTGCGGGTGTGCCTATGTCTCGGCTTTATCCCGGCGATGAGCATGCAAACATGCTTATTGTTGCTGTCACCGAGGTAGTTACCGAAGAAGATATTCAGGCATTAGTGTCTAACTTGACGGAGGCGGTTCAATGAGCATGAATACACAAGGGCGCCCAACTGCGCTGGTTGAAGCGTCAGATATGCAGGAAATGAAACCAGTATTTGAAAGCTTTTCTGGGCACCAAGGCTTGCGTCTCGATGAGCCATTAATTTTTGAACTGGGCTCAACCGATACAACGGGTGTTGACGTTGCTGAAGTTGACGATTTCGAAATGGCACTCGGTGGTTTGGAGCGCAGTACAGAAATTGGTTGCCCTGGATTGGCCGAGCCTGACACTGTGCGCCATTTCACGCGGTTGTCGCGCCGGAATTACGGCATTGATATGGGCGTTTTTCCGCTCGGCTCATGTACCATGAAGCATAATCCACGACTGAACGAGAAAATGGCACGCCTTCCGGGATTTGGGGATATTCACCCACTACAGCCAGAATCAACAGTACAGGGTGCACTTGGGTTAATTGAGGAATTAAGTCATTGGATCATGACGATAACAGGTATGCCTGCTGTCGCCATGTCTCCCAAGGCAGGTGCGCACGGTGAGTTATGCGGTGTGATGGCTATTCGTGCTGCACTTGAGGCGCGCGGCGATGCACGTGAGGTTATTCTATGCCCTGAAAGCGCACATGGTACCAATCCGGCGACCGCAGCGTTTTGTGGCTACAAAGTGAAATCAATACCGGGCCGTGAAAATGGACGCGTTGATCTTGAGGCGTTGAGAGAATCATTAGATGATACTGTTGCAGCCGTAATGATCACAAACCCAAATACGTGCGG
The DNA here is from genome assembly GCF_025574485.1 of Kordiimonas aquimaris. Taxonomy (GTDB): domain Bacteria; phylum Pseudomonadota; class Alphaproteobacteria; order Sphingomonadales; family Kordiimonadaceae; genus Kordiimonas; species Kordiimonas aquimaris. The sequence continues at coordinate 256,186 of NZ_JAOBPO010000004.1, forward strand.
CTTGTTTGAGACGGAAGTTAAGGAAATAGCCGACGCAATTCATGCGGCAGGTGCGTTCTTCTACTGTGATGGTGCAAACTTTAATGCGATTATGGGTAAAGCACGCCCTGGTGACTTGGGTGTTGATGCGATGCACCTGAATTTGCACAAAACGTTTTCTACGCCGCACGGCGGTGGCGGCCCAGGGTCAGGGCCGGTTGTTTTCTCTGATGCACTTAAAGATTTTGCACCGCTGCCATATGTAAAACAAACCGCAGATGGCAAACGGTTGCATGAATGGCCTGAAGATGGTGACAAGTCACTTGGGCGTTTGACAGCATTCCATGGCCAAATGGGCATGTATGTGAGGGCGCTATCTTATATGATGAGTCATGGGTCTGATGGGCTGAAGCAAGCATCAGAAGACGCTGTGTTAAATGCAAACTATGTGCTTGCTTCTCTCGGAGATGTAATGTCTGCCTCGTTTGAAGGTCCATGCATGCATGAAGCTTTGTTTGATGATCGTTTCCTAAAAGATACTGGCGTTACGACGCTTGATTTTGCCAAAGCGATGATTGATGAAGGATATCATCCGATGACGATGTATTTCCCGCTGGTAGTACACGGTGCCATGTTGATTGAGCCAACGGAAACAGAGTCTAAATACAACATGGATCAGTTTATCCGTTCGATGCGTGGACTTGCTGAAACGGCAAAGCGCAAAGAAACGGAGCGATTTGAAGGTGCGCCTTACTTTGCGCCGTGGAAGCGCCTCGATGAAACACAAGCCGCTCGTCGTCCTGTGCTGCGTTTTACTGAAGCTGCGGAATAGAGATTGTTATAGTTAAAGCTTTATTAACGCATTTGGTTTTATTCATTGTGAGGCCTGCGCTACACGTTAGCGCAGGTAGTTCATTTGGAAGGAAGCCTGCGTGACTAAACGCATTCTCACTGTTGATGACACAGCAAGCTTGAAAGACAAACTATCAAGCTACCTGGTATCTTCGGACTTTTTTGTCTCAGGTGTTGCTGGCGGCATGCAGGCGCTGGATGTGCTGAATACCGAGAGTTTCGACGTAGTTATCGCTAATAATCGTACTGCGGATTTTAGCGGTTTTGACCTCATTAAATATGTATCTGAACTGGAACGTCGCCCATCGGTTATCCTGGTGGCAGATGAAGATCCGCGTTTGCGTCAGGAAATCCGGGATCAAGCAATGGCATACAGCGTCAATCTTCTGGGTGTTTTGTCTGCGCCGATAGACGGTGAACTTTTGCTGTCTGCCTTAAGTGAAGTTGCTAACCTTGGTGGTTCTGATGGGCAGGCGTCAGAAACGGGCATTGTTGAAACAGAGTTTATGCGCGGCCTCATGACAGATGGTTTGTCACCAGTGTTTCAACCTAAAATAAACTTGAAAACAGGCAAGATGATGGGTGCAGAAGCTTTCGCGCGCTGGAGTGCACCCGGGGGTGGTTTGCTGGGGGCAGGCGCCGTTATTAAAGTTGCACGCGAAAAAGGTTATATGGATGTTTTGACATACCGCATGCTTGAGTTGGCGCTGCAACAGCAAGGCAAATGGCGCCGAGAGGGACAGGATGTTCCGTTGTCGATCAATACATCCAGCGAGAACTTACGAAAACCCGATTTTGCAGATGTCGTCACTGGCTTGGCCGAACAATTCGGTGTGGAGCCTTCTATGGTGCGGCTTGAGATTACCGAGTCTGATTTTGAAGTTGATGAGCGCGTGCCTCTTGAAAATTTGTCGCGGCTTCATGCGCGTGGCTTTGGGTTAGCGCTTGATGACTTTGGTACAGGTTTTGCCCCTTTGTTACGATTGAAGGCTATTCCATTTGATGAGTTGGTTATTGACCGGGATTTTCTCTCGCGTGCCGCTGAAGATGAGACAGCGCAGATAATCTTTGAGACGGCTGTAGAATTGGCGCACAAGCTTAAGTTAAATTGCACGGTTGAAGGTATCGAATCTGAAGCGCAATTGACAATGTCCAAGCGCATGGGTGTTGATACTGCACAGGGCTATTTTATCGGCAAGCCTATGTCTTCCAGCGAATTTTTGATCTGGATAGAAGACTATAAAGACGGGGTTATTACCATACCGGGTTTGACCTGACGTCTTATCCGCTTTTCAATGCATTCCATACTATTTTGGCAGCGGCAATATCTTGTGCCGCGATACCAGTTAGGTCGGCTACCGTAATGTCTTGGTCTGCACGTTTATATAGTGCTGGATTGTCAATAAGCGCACCAAGTTCCGCAGAGTTTCTGTCATCAAATACAACAGAAGCATGGCAGGTTTCACCGTGATGCAAGCATTGTTCCTTGGAATCAAAAACAGTAAATGCAACGCGTTCAAATATGTTGTTGTCAATTTCCTGTTTGCCGGGCGCATCTGCGCCAACTGCTGTGATGTGCGTGCCACCGTTTACCCAGCTTGACATGATCAAAGGGCTTGTTGCAGGTGTTGTTGTAATAATGATGTTGGCGTTTGCACACAGTTCTTCAATGCTATCAAGCTGACAGACATCAATTCCTTTTTGTTGCATATCTTTAGCAAAAAGTGCCGCGGCGTCAGTGTTGCGCCCAAAGACAGACACTTTGGCAATAGGCATCAAACTGCGATGATACATAAGCTGCATACGCGCCTGTATCCCAGTACCAACAATGCCAATATGTTTGGCGCCTTGTGGTGCAAGTGCCTTAGAGGCAATGGCTCCAGCTGCTGCAGTGCGGCTATCGGTTAAAAAGCCCTCATCTTGCAATAATGCCAGCGGAACACCGGTTTCTGCAGAAAGTACAAGCATAAGACCGTTACTGCTTGGCAGACCAAGTTTTGGATTATCGTAGAAGCCCGTTGCTAGTTTCACGACAAATACTGGATCACCTTTGATATGCCCGTATTTTATATGCATATCACCTGATGGTTCAGTAAAAGGTAAATAACCCACGGGCGGAATGGTCACCCTACCTTTAGAGAAAGCGACAAAAGCATTTGCTACGGCATCAGTAAGCAAATCACGTGACAGGACTGCTTCGATTTGTGTTTTGTTAAATATCTGCATTGGCTGTGATAAATCAGAAATTGGAGCGAGCAAAATCGGACAAGTGCGAAAGTCCTGCTTCTATGTGATCTTTGGGCGCACCAACGCCAAGGCGAATATAGCCATCTTTGCCATACACATCGCCCGGAACCAACATAATGCTGCGTTCTTCGCGTAGTTTGTGGACCAAGTCAGTGGAGTTTATATCCATATTATAGCGGACAAAGGCCATGCCGCCAGCTTTAGGCAAAATGCTTGAAAACAGATTGGCATTTGTTTCGAGCCAGCCTCCTAGCAACGCAACATTTTCGTTAAGGATACGTCTGCTGCGGCTCAAAATTTCAGCGCGTTTTTGAGGTTGCAAGGCAATGTCAGCAACATATTCGCTAACAGTGTTGGTGGTAATCGAAGTATAATCCTTGCACTGCCAAGCTTTATAGATGAAGTCCGTTGGCCCAACCAGCCACCCGATGCGCAGGCCTGGTAATGCCAATGCTTTTGATAAGCCTGATGTTACGATAGCCTTGTCGTAAAGGTCTGCAAAACTTGGGCTTTCAACACCGCTGAGTTCCGATCCCTTGTATACCTCATCACCGTGCAGATAGAGGTCACGAGACCTTGCAAACTCAACCAACTTTATCATGGACGCCTCGTCCATAATGCTGCCACTTGGATTGTTAGGGTGGCAAATCGTTATCATTTTTGTTTTGAGTGTAACGGCTTTTGCAAGTTCGTCCAGATCTGGTTGCCAGCTCTGGTCTTCACGCAGCTCAACCTCTACAACTTTGATACCTAATGACTTTGCCCAACCCCAAATTTGCAAATAGTTGGGAACAAAAACGATCAATTCATCACCAGGATTAAGGAGTGACATAACCATCAAAAAGTTAGCTTCAGCAGAACCATTTGTCACAATGACATTGTCTTGATTTCTACCTTTGTAGAGGCGCGCAATGGAATTGCGAAGCTCAACGGTGCCATTAGTCCAGCCATATCCGATTTCCAGATCAAGCATTTCTTCAATCTGATCAGGTGTTAGAAACTCCCTGAGAGAGTATGGGTGAACACCACTGTCTGATAAATTATATTCAACAGTGTTTTCATAGAGTGATTGAATACGCTCAAGACCAAATTCAATGATTTCCATTTTGCCCCACCAGTTTGTTGTTTCAGAATGCTTTAACATTATAGGTCGAAACAAAAAACGACAGCAAAAAATCCTGAGAGTAGAAAATGAGCCACAGTATGCAGCTCATTTTCTCTTTATTTAGAGGCGTTGTCGCCTAAAATTGTGCGCGGAAAGATGCTCTGATATTCCGGCCTGGTAGTGGTGCAACATCTTTCAGGAAGCTTGCGTGTTGCCGCCCTGTTGCATCATTAAGATTACTACCACGTAGCTCAAACGAGTAATTTGAATTTTCGAATGGATGGAAAGTCAAATACACATTCCAGAATGCATAACTATCTGTCGGTAACTCAACATCAGAAACATTATTCTGACTACCTGCAAATTCCAGTTCTGTTCTGAAGTCAAACAATGAAGCATTTGCCTCAAGGCCAACAAGGAACGTTAGCGGAGGTAAACGTGGGATATTGTCATTACCGCCTCGATCCAGGTCTGCCTTGATCAGGTCAATTTGACCGTCGATGTGGATATCGACGTCATCAAACATCTCGGTGTCGTATGTTCCAATTTTGAGCTCTGTTTTTGCTTCAAAACCATAGATCTGTGCATCGTTGGCGCGGAACTCAAAGATAGGAAGACCATCTTCTTCACCGCTTGTCGCCACTTCATAAATGAAGTCATCATAGCTCGTGTAATACACATTGGCGATGAAGCTGAAGTCGTCAGTTGAATGCGAGAATGTTGCTTCAAGGCCGAGAGCAGTTTCAAGACCCAGATTTGGATCGCCGACCTCGAAGGCGTTCGTTGCCAAGTGTGGGCCATTTGAGAATAGTTCTTCTGTAGAAGGCGCACGTTCAGTTCTGAACAAAGTGACACCAAAGAAAGACTCTTCACTAATATCATACCCGGCACCGACGCTGGCGCTAAAGCCATCGAACGAGCGTTCTACATTTTGATTAGTAACGTCATAAGACGTGTTTTCATACCGGCCGCCAAATTCATATAACCATGGACCTGATGTGTATTCTTTTACAGTATAAATACCAAATTGTGTGCTGTCTGTCGGTGGAACAAAAGCTTCTGCGCCGATAGCCGAAAAATCACGACTACGAAGTTGAAAGCCTGTAGAGCCACCCCAGTTGCCGGAGTGGTTTTCAACAAAATCTGCACGTGCTTCGTAGCCTTCGTTAGAGAAAACAGTGCCTACCTCGTCACCTTCAAGTTCTGTGTGCGTATAGTCAGAGTAGCCGAACCGGAATTTAGCTTTCGAGAATAAGCCGAAGTCGCCGCGCAGTTCACCGTTAAAATCATAGCGTGTTTGATCGAGATCGATACGAACTACTTCTTCTTCCTCTTCGCCTTCTTCCTCCTCTTCACCTTCTTCATGGTGATGAGCACCTGGAACGCCGTAAAGGCTGTCTAGTTGTCTAATATTAAAACCAAAGAAGCCGTTTTCGAAGATAAAGCCAACACCGCCAGAGCCGGCTGTTGTTTCTGTAGCACTGTTTTCAACAGTGCCAAACGCCTCTTCTTCGCCTTCCTCTTCTTCACCGCCTTCAGCTTCTTCAAGTGCACGCAAACGGGCACTTTCTGCAAAGCCCGGGATGTCGTAATCATTTGTGTCGCGGTATGAAATATCACCGTGCAGTACTACTTGAGCGCTGCCTGTATCAGCAATAAGTGCATTGAATGAGCCAGATAGCTCGTGTCCTTCATCAACAGTTGTGTAGCCGTATCTTACTGCGCCTTCAAAACCGTCTTCGGGTACGCTGTTTGGAATACGATTGTCGATCACATTGACAACACCGCCGGCCGCTGAGCTACCATAAACAAGCATGGCTGTACCACGCAGAATTTCAATACGCTCAGCAAGTGCAGGTTCTACTGCAACAGCGTGGTCAGGACTTGTTGATGACGCATCAATAGAGCCAATACCGTTATCCAGAACGCGAATGCGGTCCCCGCCTAGTCCCCTGATAATAGGCCGTGAAGCACCGGGTCCGAAGAATGTTGATGAAATACCTGGTTGACGGCGTAGTGTTTCGCCGATGGAGCCGCTTAGTTGGCGTAGAATCTCTTCCTGCCGCAGCACGGTTGAACCAAGAATGGTTTCGCCAACTTTACGGCCTTCGAAAGCGCCTGAAACGATAATCTCTTCCAGCTCATTTTCATGTGGCGGAGCCCCTAACTCGGCGGCATATGCGTTTTGTGAGGCCAATACTGTTGTCAAAAGAAGCGCTTTAAATCGATATGTGTTTTTAAATGCAGACGTAGTAGTCATGATGATACCCTAGTGTAAACTAACATACACATGCAGCACCTTAGGGCGCTAAGCATGTGATTATATTCATATTAATGTGTGTATTACGCGGGACAGGAATGTTCTGTTTAGGCGTAGTTAGTTTAGATGAGGGCAGGTGGGCCGTGCGTTAACAGGCTACGGTCGGGTGCATTTGCTGGTGCTACGTGGCTTAAGAGGCGAGCTTGTCTGGAATTATAGACAATGTTTTCTGCAATGAACACGGCATCAGCAGATGCCATTGGGTCACCAGCGCTTTTACATACGAGGCAATTGGTATGTTGATTGTCTAGTGACTGATCAGCGTTATGGTCAAGCTGAAGGCCTTGCACCCATAAAAAGGCACAGATACCTACCAGTTTGAATAACCAAAACGCATTTTTCATCGTTATTACTTCTGCGAAACCCCAAATTGTGCCGGAAATAGCCTTTAAGCTTCAAGCACTCTTTCTGCGGAGGAGAATGTAATAGTGTTACGTTACGGCGTCAAGAGGTCTGTTGCATTACTATTGTTCTTGTTTTGTTCTTATGATATTATCCCGATTATGGAACATTTTTCTACAAAGCATACCTCGGTAAATTCCGATCAGGTCGAACACTCCCCATGGTTGGTGAGGGAAGATAAACCGCAGAAGGGCCGTGGTACAATTTCAAACCGGAGCGGCCGGTTTGAAACATTGCAGCGCGGTACTTTCCGTGACGGATGGTCTTCAGAGACAGATATGGAAAAACCACGCTTGAAAACGAGCGTCACTGACGAACAAGCTAAAACCATCATTGCTCGAAACTCGTCTCCTGATATTCCCTTTGATCGTTCGATTAACCCATACCGTGGGTGTGAACATGGTTGTGTCTATTGTTTTGCTCGTCCTAGCCACAGTTTTATGGGGCTTTCTCCGGGGCTGGATTTTGAAAGTAAGCTATTTGCTAAACCAAATGCGGCAAAATTACTTAAGGAAGAACTTTCTCGTCCAAATTATAAAGTAGCTCCCATCGCTATGGGAACGAATACTGATCCGTATCAGCCAATTGAAAAGCAGCGAGAAATTACGCGTCAGATACTGGAGGTACTTGCAGCTCATAACCACCCCGTGACTATACTGACCAAATCACGCCTGATTGTACGTGATATGGATATCATTGTGCCCATGGCTGAAAAGGGTTTGGTTAAGGTGGCGCTTTCTGTAACTACGCTTGATCGGGGCCTTTGCCGAAAACTGGAGCCGCGTGCTGCGATGCCACAAAGGCGCCTAGATGCTATTAAGCTAATGGCAGACGCAGGCGTACCCGTGGGCATGATGTTCGCACCGGTGATTCCCGCGATCAATGATCATGAGATGGAGGCAGTTTTGGCTGCCGCTGCTCATGCTGGCGCGCGGGAAGCCGCTTTTATCTTACTTCGGTTGCCGCTCGAGCTTGTTAATTTGTTCGAGGAGTGGCTGAGCGTTCATTACCCTGACCGTAAATCACGTGTTTTAAACAGACTGGTGGCAATGCGGGGTGGGCGTTTTAATGACCCACGCTTCAAACACCGCATGAAGGGCAAAGGTGTGGAGGCTGATTTGATGAAATTGCGCTTTCAAAAGCTCTGTGCACGCCTTCGTTTGAACGAGAGGCATATGAAACTGCGTACTGATTTATTTATTCCACCTGTTGGTCAGGGAGGGCAGTTTGGATTTGATTTCACGCCTGCTACATAAAAGTCTGCCACATAAAAGAAAGGGCTCTGCATACCGTATGCAAAGCCCATAATATATTCGGAGCTTATCGTTCTTATACAAGTGATGTAAGCATCTCTTTAGTGTAGGATTGCAAGGCTACGTTATCGCCTGCAGCAATCTGGTTAGCCCAATCTGGGTTGGCGATAAGTGCGCGGCCAACTGCTACAAGATCAAATTCATTGTTTTCTAGACGGCTAATGAGATTGTCCAGGCTTGCTGGCTTTGCTTCTGAAAAGCCACTTTGGCCTTCCTCTGCAAATGCGGCATCAAGACCCACGCTACCAACTGTAATTGTTGGCTTGCCGGTAATCTTTTTAACCCATCCTGCGAGATTGAGATCACTTTCTTCAAATTCAGGCTCCCAAAAACGGCGGGTAGAGCAATGGAATATATCTAAGCCAGCATCCACTAACGGCGTTGTAAACGCTTCAAGTTCTTGCGGTGACGTTGCAAGGCGAGCGCTATATTCCTGTTGTTTCCATTGTGACCAACGAAGCATCACTGGGAAGTCAGGTCCGACTTCGGCGCGGATAGCTTTTATAATTTCAGTTGCAAACCGAGTGCGGCTAAAAAGGTCACCGCCCCATTTGTCTGTCCGTTCGTTTAAATCAGCCCAGAAGAATTGATCAATCAGATAGCCATGTGCTCCGTGAATTTCGACGCCGTCAAAACCTATTGCTTTAGAATCAGCGGCAGCTTTTGCAAATGCAGCAATCACATCAGCAATGTCACTTTCGGTCATTTCATGGCAGCGTTTCTTGCCGGGCTTTACAAGACCTGATGGGCCAAAGCCCGGTACTTCTGGCTCTGGTTCCATGCCTTCGCGCCTTAGTGAACCGACGTGCCATAGCTGCGGCATAATTTTACCGCCTTCGCTGTGCACGGCTTCAACTACTTTGCGCCAGCCTTCAAGTGCTTCTTTACCGTATATATATGGCACATTTGGATAACCATTGGCGGCTTTATGCCCAACACAGGTGCCTTCAGTCACGATGAGGCCTACACCGCCAGCCGCGCGGCGCTTATAGTAAGCGATGTTTTTGTCATTTGGTATATTGCCCGGTGAAAAAGACCGTGTCATCGGAGCCATAACCACTCTGTTTTTGAGTTCAAGTTGGCCTAATTGAAAAGGTTGAAATAAAGCAGACTGTGACATGATAATCCTTGTATTGTGCTCAATGCTGCGAGGCATTGCGTAGCACAGATAGCTAGGTCACAGTTTCCATGTTTCAAGTGATCACGTTAGAGTTATGTCTCTATTTTTCGAAACCAAACGTGATATATAAGCGTATCAATTTGTGGAACTGGCTGGGTTACCACTTAATTTGGCGTTAGGGAGTATAGCCAATGATTTTGAAGAAATTTCTGACTATTGCTGTTGCTGCAGTTTGGGCTACAGCTGCACAAGCGGCTGATGAAAAGTCTGTCCATGATTTTACAGTTCAATCGATCGACTACACTGATCTGCCAATGTCTTCTTATGAAGGTAAGGCCGTGTTGATGGTGAATACTGCATCATATTGTGGTTACACACCGCAATATGAAGGCTTGCAGGCGCTCTGGGGCGAGTATAAGGACAAAGGTCTTGTTGTTCTTGGTGTTCCTGCCAATGATTTTGGTGATCAGGAGCCAGGTAATGAAGGCAATATTAAAAACTTCTGTAAAGTGAACTTTCAGGTTGATTTCCCGATGACCAAGAAAATGGTTGTTAAAGGCGGCGAAAAAAATGCGCCGGTATATGATTACTTGGCTCAAGAGTTAGGTGAAGAATCGCGCCCGAAGTGGAACTTCCACAAATACCTGATCGGCCCTGATGGTAAGCCTGTTGCTTATTTCCCGAGCGATGTAACGCCGGAATCACCTGAGCTTCGCGCTGCAATTGACAAAGCGCTTCAGTAAGCCCTGTTTCAGGTACTGATTGATCTAGAATGTAAACGGCTGCCCTCGGGTGGCCGTTTTGTTTTAAAAGCGTCCAAATGGCATGGATGCAGGGCGTTGTAGCCAGTTGTTTTCAGGGTAGTGCGCCGCACCGTCTATCACATGTAGTGTATAGGCGTGTCTTGACTTGCTTGACCTATTGGCCCGCGACATGTGCGGTAACAATCCACCAAATACCAATACAGTTCCTTTAGGGGCGAGAAGGGGAACACACTTGTCCTCTTCATACGGCGTATCATCCAATACTTCTGTTCGCGTTTGTGTGCCTTCACGAATGAAGAGTGACTTGGGTTGATCGCCTAAATGCCCTCCTGGTATCCCCCAGAGACAACCATTTTCTTCTGTTGCATCCTCAAGGGCTACCCAAAAGCCAAGACATGAATTTGGTTCTGTGCGAATAAATGTTGCGTCCTGATGGCAGCCAACTTCACCGCCAATCTCGGGTTGCTTGAATATATACATGGACTGCGCAAGTCTTGGGTCAACAAGACCAAGTTCTGTAGCAATGGTCTTAAAGGCAGGTTGCCGTGCAAAGCCCGCAAAAATGTCATCGGTGTCATGCATTGCATGCCCAACTTTGTTAATTGCCTCTGGCAGTGGGCGCGTGAGTTGACCATTGTTATCAAAGGCTTCTTCTTCGAAAAAGAAGCGTGTTTGGTGGCCTGATGATAAGAAATAATCGTCTTGTGCATGTGCTTCGCTCTTTGTTGAAAACACGGTGCTGTGTTCAGATGCATCAAAAGACTGCATCATGGTGTTCATATGTAGTCTTAGTCTGTCGCAGTCTTGGTGGCTAACCAGCTCGTCCAAAACCAAGACACCGTTTGTAGTGAAGGCTTTGTGCATTTCCGTTGTTAAACCGCTGAAAGCAGTAGCATTAAAACGGGGTATCATGGTGATCTCCGAAAGGTTGCCCGCCGATTAGACGTTTGTCTGACGGAGGTTGATTAAGGCAAACCTTTGATGCGAATAATCAATCATAGCATAAATGATCGGTCAAGCCTTGCTGTCGCCGCGGGAGCGGGTTACTCATATGATTGATTGTGTGATGGAGGTTTGTCCCAGTGTCTTTGTTTGAATATATCGTTATCGGCGGTATCGCGGTTGCGTTGTTGATTAGCCTAGTTGTTCTGTTCCGACTGGCAGGCCTATCGCGCAATATGAACGGCTCAGAGGTTGATCAAAGACTGGTTGAAATCCAAACATTGCTCTCACACTTCTCCCGCCAAGCAGATGAACGGGAAAAGACGATACGCAGCGAGTTTAAAGACAACCGCGAAGAGGTAGCCAAGTCTATCAATCACTTATCCGATACGGTACGCAAGTTGGGCCATGATCAAGCTAATCAGCAGGAGCAATTTCGCACCAAACTTGATGAGAAGATGAAGGAACTTCGCGCAGAAAACAGTCAAAAGCTGGATGAGATGCGCAAGACTGTTGACGAAAAACTGCAGACGACGCTTGAGCGCCGTTTGAGCGAAAGTTTCAAAACGGTGTCTGAACGGCTAGAGGCTGTGCAACGCGGACTCGGCGAAATGCAAAACCTTGCAACGGGTGTTGGCGACCTGAAGCGGGTTCTAACCAATGTGAAATCACGCGGTACGTTTGGGGAGGTTCAGCTAGACCTTCTTATTCAGGATGTATTGACGCCGAACCAATATGTAGAAAATTATGATTGTGGTAAACCGTCTGGTCAGCAGCGCGTTGAATACGGCATTCGTATGCCAGGCACTGAAGGTGAAGTATATCTGCCAATAGATGCGAAGTTTCCTACTGAAGATTATGAGCGATTGCTGTCAGCTGTCGAGGCCGGAGATGTTGATGCTATCGCCACCACGCAAAAAACGTTAATGAACCGCATACGTGGTTTTGCAAAAGATATTTCGACAAAATATATCAATCCTCCATACACGACAACAACGGCAATTCTGTTTTTACCGACAGAAGGTTTGTATGCCGAGTTGCTTCGTAGCCCAGGTTTTGTTGAGAATTTACAGCGTGATTTTAACATCACTGTCACAGGGCCTACAAATTTTCAGGTGTTATTGACCACATTCCGAATGGGATATCAGCAAATGGCAATGCAGGAGCATGCAGCGGAAGTATGGAAAGTGCTGGGCGCTGTGAAAAGTGAGTTTGGGAAATACGGTGAACAAATCAACCTTATGGGTAAAAATGTTAAAGCGCTCGAAAATCATATCGATAAACTGGAGACGCGGAAAAACGTTATGCTGCGTGCCCTTAAAACTGTTGACGAAATTGAAGACAGCGCTGCCAATGAACTGCTTGAGTAGTAACTCAGGCTGGGGTCGACAGATAACTTCCGGCGTATTTCCTGAATTTTCAAAATTCAATTGTGGCAGCTTTTTGACAGTCTTTGCGGCGAAGCGTGCGTGAAATGCGCTGGGTGCTATTGAACTCATTGAGGGCACTCCCTAAATTAAGGGTGTAGCAACGAAATAAGCTTGAAAACAAGCAGCGGCTACAAAGCGAGATAAAACCAAACGACAGTAACCGAACCTTTAAACAAAAATAAAATGTGGGTTCAAAATGCGAGGACAGAAAAATGTTTACCAATTTTATTGATGGTGCCGCAACGGGCACCGCTGACCTACCTGAAGCAGATAGGCATGTCAGTAAGCCAACTGCACGGTCACGGCGCCATCGCCGTCGGGCAGAACGCAGCCGTCGCCATTTGATCGCGGCATAAATTCAGTTTGGGTCTGCACTCGCACGATAAGCCTCGGCTTAACTCTTATAGCCCTATAACGATTGCAGATTCTGGCCGGGTTTATGTGTGAACCACGCCCCTGACCCTAGCCCCTAGTGTCCGCATGTGGCCCGGCCTTCTTATTAACCACCGCCTGAAGAACATAATAGTTTTGGTTAGGCGTAACGAAGTGAAAATCATAGCGGCTGCTGCCATAAAACGTTCATGTTTCATGGATACAAGAACGCCGCTACAGAAGAATCGGGTAGGTACCCCATCAAAGAAAGTGCCTATCTGTGTAGTACTGAGTATGTCCCTTCTCCCAAGGGGATTTCGATGAACCACCCAAGCAAAAGGCATCCCTCCCAAGGATGCCTTTTAGCGTATTAACGTTTATCTTATTTGAACTGCGGCGTTAAAAACCATCGATCATATGATGAATAGCTTGGTGCTTTTTCAAATTTTGCTGTGATCGATATGCAATCAGGGTCATCTGCGACGGTGTCGCGGTATTCGTCGTACGTCTGTTCGGTCTCAAAGCTGAAAATCGCGAAAGCTGTGTTTGCTTCACCTTCTATTCCTAATCCACCAAAACTAAAACTGGCACTAGGTATCTTCGCTTTTTCACTTTTTACTGGTGGGTAGAAATATCCGTGATGAATACCACCGTATTTTTTTACGAGTGCAATCCATGCTGTTCCATATTCTTTGAAATCATCCAATCTTTCAGGGATTACTGTGTACTTAACAATGCATGTAAACATGAATGCCTCTTGTTGCGCGGGGGTTTTGTTGTTGTAATAATCGTTGATTTTATTTTTTAAACTAAACACAATTATTTATAAGAGGAAGGCTTGTATACGCTGAGAAAGTACCTACATTAATTACATAATAAAATCGCAAAAATGCGAAGAGGATAATAAAAATGAACGACAGCAGCAATAAACCAGTCCCGTACGGTGTAACTAAAGCAGAAGTGCGCAGACAACGGGAATATTATTCAGCACCTCAAGCTCGCACGAGTATGGGCCTGTTTTCTGGTGTTAGAAAACTCTTCAGTTAAAAACTGTAAACGGTAACTTATTAGCGCATAACTTCCGCGCGGAGGTTGCGCTTTGCCGCTTTGGCGTTGTCGTTCCTAAGCGCACGCACTTCAGCAGTGTTGTAGTTAGTGGCACGGGTTAAGGCACCTATACGCGATTTAATACCGAACACAGCGAACGGCAACAGAAGCCAGCTTATTAGCAATAAGCCTGAAACAACCATGATTGCAATGGCAATCGCCATGTCCGTTCCGCCAGCATTAAACATGGTGGTGAGCCATTTTATAGTGTCGTCCATATTCCACCCTTTGTGATTCGAATAGCTAAAATAAGATGAAAACTTTAACTAAAGGTTAGCCTTGAAATTGCTTAACCATGGCAGCCACATTTGCTTAATACTGCAATGTCAGTATCATAATGAACAATTCAGCAATTGAGGGTTGTTCATGAAACATGTAATGGCGATTTGTTTTATGTTTTTGGTAACCGCATGTGCATCTGGTTATGCACCTGGTGAGTATGTACCGATTACTGTTGGTGATATAAAAGGTTCGTTCAATGATGATTTAGACGCTTGTTATGATGCGCATAAATCGTTTGTTGGGCCACGACCTGATTACCGTGCAAGTGTTAACGAATGCCTGCAAAAGCAAGGTCACTTACTGGATGTAGCAGCAAGCAATGCTAAATATGAAGCGATTGAAGCCGAACGTAAAAAGCGACTGACTGACAAAGCAAAAAAGTCGGGCGGTTACTGAAGGTTAATCAAGTTTTTCAATTTGCCTGAGCGATTGTATAACAAGGCGTTTTACGCGTTCAATTTCAAGTTTGGCCTTGATCGCAGATCGTCCTTGTTTTTTCCAATCCAGAAACACCAACCAGCGTCGCAATTGCTGATAGAGTAATGAGAACCATAGAGCTGATGCGTCGCAGCGCATATAGTCTGCACCGTAACCTTGCGCAAATGTATGAAACAGTGGTGTAGGGTCGTCTTCATTCATTAGTACTGAACGCTTCAATGCAAACGGTGAATTGATGCCCAGATATGTCAGTATTCGCGCAACATCTTCATATATTGTGCCATACCGAACCCCCCATATATCAATGCCAACAGCGTCGTTATCTTTAATGAGTATGTTGGTGGGAGTGAAGTCGCCGTGAAGTTTGGCGTGCGGCGCTAATACCGAGTTTGTACTGGCGATGGTTTTAAGGCGTTCATAAGCGCTTTTGAATAAGGCGCTATCTCTCATATCCACAGCACTTGCAGGACTTTGTTCAAGCCTGTTTTCTATTTGGTTGCAAAGCGCTGTGGCATCAAATGGCTTGTTCTCGATACCGCTATTTTCATGAAAACGGCGCAACCACTGTGCGGCAGACTTAACATACGCCAGCTTGTCCTCGCTTGAAAAAGCACTGCGCCACAAGGCATTTCGCAGTGGTGGTGCGTCTACCCAGTCCATTACGATAGCATTAACATCTGGCAAGAAAGCATGCGCACGCGGCGCATTAATCGCGGCACTGCCACTTGTTCTTTCTAACTGTTGTAGCGCTTCATACTGATTTTGCGGACCACGCGCGTTGGTTTTGCCGTCGCGGTAAACTTTAAGCGCTAAAGTATGTGTGTCTTGATTATTGGTAATTTTGAAAATATTGCATTTACGTGCACGACCAATTGGCCCTGACATATGCCATGTGGCATTCGGCGCCAACCGCCTTAAGGCAGGCCCGAGTTGATCGTGCATCAATTTTACCGGTTCAGATGACATTAAAATGTTAGCCCATAAATGATGTTATCTCGTAAAACCAAGTCGCCACCATAACCTAAATGGGTCATCATGGCTTATATTTTAAGTTCATGCTCTTTCACAAACTGGTGAGTCTTGCAAGTATATCGCGGTATTTTACGATAATGGATATGTGAAAATGGCAAATAGTGCGGGTCCAATGTTACCTAATTACGAATATGAGCAGGCGCTAAAAATTGAGATTGGAGAACACCTTGGTGATGTCGAAACATCAATGGTTTGCGGTGTTGATGAGGTTGGGCGAGGACCATTAGCTGGCCCTGTCGTTGCTGCCGCCGTTATTCTGGACCCAGAAAATATACCCGACGGTTTGAATGACAGTAAAAAGCTAACTCAAAAACGCCGTGAAGCTTTGTTTGATATTATCCATGAGCATGCAATTGCAGTATGTATTGCGGAAGCCTCAGTTTCCGAAATTGATGAAATCAACATATTGCAAGCATCCATGCTTGCGATGCGGCGTGCTGTTGATGGTTTGAGCATAAAACCACAAGGTGCTTTGGTGGATGGTAACCGTGACCCTGATTTGGGTGATTTGCGAACCAAAACACTTGTTAAAGGAGATGCAAAGTCTCTTTCCATTGCTGCGGCGAGCATTATCGCAAAAGTTTTTCGTGATCGTTTGATGGCTGGATTGGATAGAATAGAACCTGCTTACGGATGGGTGCAAAACGCAGGATATGGTGTCCCCAAACATTTGGATGCACTAAAGCTTGTAGGTGTTAGCGTTCATCATCGCCGATCATTTAAGCCGATTCGAGATATTTTAGATGAAGAATAAAGCACAACTTATTGATTCATAGAAAAGAATCGCTTGACCTCGATTCGATTTCGACTCATGATTCTATCCGAATTAACCGGAAATATCTTTAAAATCAGGCTTCAAAAGAGGCCATTCCGGTGCATAGGGACGGAGAGAATTAATGGTAAAAGCGTCGAAGCCGGCGGCTAAAAGCCGTGCGAAATCTGCTGTGAAATCAGCAGCAACGGGCACACTTAAAAACAAACTAAATCGCATTATTCAAGGTGACAGCATCGAGGTAATGAATGCGCTGCCGGAAAAATCAGTTGATGTGATTTTTGCAGACCCACCATACAACATGCAGCTGAAGGATACTTTGGCGCGGCCTGACAACAGCAAGGTCGATGGCGTGCATGATGCTTGGGATAAATTTGCCAGTTTTAATGCCTACGATGAGTTTACATATAAATGGCTCACTGCTGCCAAGCGTGTTCTGAAAGATACAGGCACTATTTGGGTGATCGGCTCTTACCATAACATTTTCCGTGTTGGTACAGCGCTTCAAAACCTTGAGTACTGGGTGTTGAACGATGTTATCTGGCGTAAGACAAACCCGATGCCAAACTTCCGTGGCACGCGTTTTACCAATGCGCACGAAACACTGATTTGGGCGGCTAAATCGGCAGACAAAGGCGGCTATACGTTTAACTACAATGCCATGAAGGCAATGAATGAAGATACGCAAATGCGTTCTGACTGGACATTGCCAATATGCTCAGGTCATGAGCGTTTGAAGTCAGGTGACAAAAAAGCACATGCTACACAAAAACCTGAATCGCTACTGTACAGAGTGTTGATGTCTTCTACCAAACCGGGGGATGTTGTTCTTGATCCATTCTTTGGTACAGGCACGACAGGCGCTGTCGCTAAAAAGCTTGGTCGTAATTACATTGGTATCGAACGTGAAGGTGCGTACATCAAGGTGGCGAGGGAGCGTATTGCTGCTGTTGAAGAGCTGGATAACGAAGCACTTGGTTACACAGAAAGTAAACGTAGTGCGCCGCGCGTGCCATTTGGCACCATTGTTGAGCGCGGTATGATTCAGCCCGGTACAACACTGTATGATAGTCGCCGCAACCATGCAGCGCGTGTACGTACTGATGGCACGCTTATAGCTGGTGAAGGTAAGGGTTCTATTCATCAGGTTGGTGCCAGTGTTCAAGGTGCGCCAGCCTGTAACGGATGGACTTTCTGGCATATTGAGACCAAAGGTCAGCTTGTACCAATTGATGTGTTTCGCCAGCAAGTAAGGGCAGAAATGCATTAAGACAATTCCAAGAGCCTGAAGCGTTAGTTTTAGGCTCCTCCGTTGGCGCTCCTCTTGCCCGAGAGGGGCGCCTTTTTTGTGTAAGTAAGCCTATCGTAAATTAGTGTACTAACACAACTATAGATTGGTCTTTTCGCTAACTGGTTATTAACTAAATTAGTGCATTTTGATTGTGGGGGTCAAATGGAAAGGTTTCAGTTGTGTTTGACTCGTTTTTACAGCGCTTACCAAGTAACTCAGAAAAAATCAGCCGTGGTGCCAGTAGAGGAAGTCGATTTAACTCTACTGAGATGGAGCTTATTCTAGCGGCTCTTGATAAATCACAGGCAGTTATCCAATTTGACGTTAACGGTAACATTCTGAATGCAAATGAAAACTTCTTGCAAACCCTTGGTTACACGTTGACAGAAGTTGTTGGAAACCATCATAGCATGTTTGTTGAGCAAGGTTATGAAAGTAGCAATGAATATAAGGATTTCTGGGCAACACTGAGAAAAGGTGAATTTCAGGCAGCCAGATACAAGCGTATCGGTAAAGGTAATAAAGAAGTATGGATACGAGCTTCTTACAACCCCATTTTGGATAAAAATGGCAATGTTATTAAGATCATTAAATTTGCCACTGATATAACTCAGCAGGTATTGGAGAATGCGGATTTTGATGGCCAAATAAAAGCTATTAATAAAGTGCAGGCTATTATCGAATTTGAATTAGACGGTACGATTTTGAACGCTAATGAGAACTTCCTGAATACGGTGGGTTATTCTTTGGGTGAAATTAAAGGCCAACATCATCGTATGTTTGTTGAGCCTGAACTTGCAGCCAGTCAAGAATATGCTAAATTTTGGCAAGACTTGGCCATAGGAAAATTCCAGGCGGCGCAGTATAAACGCCTTGGCAAAGGTGGTCGTGAAGTATGGATACAAGCATCCTATAACCCAATCTTTGATCCAAGTGGTAAGCCATTTAAGATCGTAAAATATGCAACGGATATTACGGAACAGATAATTCAAACTGCTGATTTCAGTGGTCAGATTTCAGCTATTGGAAAAGCGCAGGCAGTTATCGAGTTTGAGCTGGATGGTACAATTATGAACGCCAACGAGAACTTTCTGAATGCGGTGGGTTATTCTTTGAGTGAGATCAAAGGGCAACATCACCGTATGTTTGTTGACGGTAACTATGCCAACAGCGCCGAGTATAAGAATTTCTGGGAAAAGCTTGGGCACGGTGAGTTCGATGCTGCTGAATACAAGCGCATTAGGAAAAATGGTGATGAAATATGGATACAAGCATCCTATAATCCGATCTTTGATCCTGATGGCAAGCCGTTCAAGGTTGTAAAGTATGCAACGGATATTACTGCACAAGTTGTGGCTCGTGAAAAGGCAAGTCGAGTCGGCGCATAGATCGACGAAAAGCTGGAAGCAATTCTGACTGCAGTAAATGAAGCGGGTCAACAAACGGATGGTGCATCGTCAGCGTCGGGACAAACGCTGCAAACAGTCCAATCAGTGGCTGCTGCGGCAGAGGAGTTTCAGTCCTCTGCGCAAGAGATCGCTCGGAGCATGGAATCTTCACGCCTTGATGTAGGTCGGGCCATGGAAGAAGCGACTGAAGCAGATCAGTCAACACAGCAATTGTCAGATGCGGCACTCGCTATGAATAACATCGTGGAGGTTATCAATGATATTGCGGGTCAGATTAACCTGCTTGCGCTGAATGCCACAATCGAAAGTGCAAGAGCGGGGGAAGCTGGTAAAGGTTTTGCCGTAGTAGCCAGCGAGGTTAAGTCACTCGCTAATCAAGTGGCAAGTGCAACAACTCAAATCTCGACAGAGATTAATGGTATGCAAGACATCAGCAGCCAAGTTGTGTCTGGCCTGAAAAGCATTAAAGGCGCTGTTGCGTCGGTTGAAGAAAGTGTGACAACTGTTGCCAGCGCGGTGGAAGAACAAGTGGCGACTTCTCAGGAAATTACAACGAGCATGCAAGCGGCTACCTCAGCGGTCGATGCAATCAACACCAATTTAGGCTCTGTTTCCAGCGCTGTACAGAGTGCCAACGAATTTGCTCAGGAAGGTACAGAATTGTATCGGTCCCTCAGCGCCTCATAAAAGCGTGAGATAATGGGCCTCATTCTACTTGAAAAACAACCCCATATACCTGATTAAAGTAGCTTAGGTATTTGGGGAGTAGAAGAATGGCGATAAAGCGTGTTTGGCATGGGTGGACCACCTTAGAAAATGCTGACCTTTACGAGCAAACGCTGCGTGAGCATGTCGCACCTTCTATTGCGGCAAGTAATATATCAGGATATCAAGGTATTGAGTTACTGCGTGTGGCAGACCCTGTTCAAGGTGAAGTCGCATTCATAACAATCATGACATTTAACTCTCTTGAAAACGTAATCGCTTTTCAAGGTGATGATTACACGCGCGCTCACGTGCCAGGTGTAGCGCAAAAAGTTCTGAAGCGGTGGGATGAACACGCTGTGCACTATGAAGTGCGTGACGTGAATTGAGTGTGGGTAATTGGAGGTAAGTATCATGTTGAAAAAAATAGCACTGATTATAACCTTTACCCTTACCTTGCATACTGTTGTTGTCGCGCAAAATGGTGGCCTTGTTGAACGGCTGACCAACAGTTATGAGCAAACTCAAGATCTTGCTATTGCCTACCATTTGGCGCGGATTACTTTTGCGCTTGAACAATATTCTGAGACAGTAAAATGGTTGTCCGTCCTCCAGAAATCTGATTGGAAGATGGGCATTGATGCGCCTGATTTTACAGCTAAGCACCTAACATCAGACACATCGGTATTATCTGAAATACAAACACTGGTTAAAGCATTGAATGCGACAAGAATTCCGCAGTCAGATACAGGTATGGTGTCACACGCGATGCGCATAGACGACCCGATGCTTGTTCCTGAGAATATTGCTTATGACAGTGAAAAAGGCGTGCTTTACGCAGGCAGTCTTGTTGAGCCGCGCATTGTGCGCGTGCACATGAATAATGCGTCAATGAATGACGATATGCCGTTGGCAGACAATGTTAACTGGGGCGTCATTTATGGTATGAAATACCATGATGAACGGCGTGAGCTTTGGGTTCTGCATAACCGGCGAGATGGTGCGCTGCTACGTGGTGCCTTGACCGTTCTGAACGATGACGGCCAAGCCGTTAAAACCTATAAAACATCAGGTGAACAGCCGGTTGAGCTCAATGACCTGTGTTTTACCAGAGAGAATGTTTATATCACGGATAGTACCGCCAGTAAGATATATAAAGGCAGTGTAAATAGTGATGTTCTGGCACTCTTCTATGCAGACACAGATATAAACTATCCTAATGGTATTGCATGTGATGAAGGTACAGACACAATCTTTGTATCCGATTCTCGCGGTGTGAGCACTTTGAAGAAAGAGAACCCTGTTAATCATCAACGTTTGATTAGCGCTAAAGGGGTGTCTTTCGGTGGAATCGATGGCCTGTATTTAAGCAATGAAACACTGGTTGGCGTGCAAAACTACCTGGGTATTCTCAAGGTGTTAACACTGGATATTTCAGAAGCACCGAAAACCAGCGATGTGAAAGCATTTGATGTGGACAGGCCTGAGTTTCGCGTGCCAACAACGGGGTTTGTGCATAAAGGGTGTCTTTATTACATCGCGAATTCTTCATTGGATGCCATTGGGCAGGATGGTTCTATTGATCCTGATGCTGAACAGCCGAAACCAGCTAAGGTGATTGCTTTAAATATCGCGCCAGGTGGTAGCCAGTGTCTTATGTGACGCGTTCAATGCATTAAGGGTACGCTTAGGTAATCAATTTTACCATTTTGCTGAAAACGGTCGGTAAGCCGACGCTGTTTATACTTTTGGCAGGATGCCAAAAGCCATTTTCAATATTTAACTTATCGCTAACTGTCGCAACTACGATTTGTGTTTCGAGCCGGAAATGCGTGAAAGTATGCGTGGTCACATCTTCTATCAAATTCCATTCAATGGTTGTAGGGCTATGTTCTGGCCATTCATCGGGTTGAGGGAAGTTATTGCGTTCTACCCAAGGCGTTGAAAACAAACCAGGCATTCCGCCTAGCAAGCCTTTGTTTGGTCTGCGTTCAAGCAGAATGTCACCGTTGTACATGAGCCAAAAGCTGACAGCTCGCCGTGTTGGCAGGGCCTTCTTTGGTTTTTTCCGTGGATACGCTTCCATATCGCCAGTTTTGGCTGCACTGCAAAACTTCTGTATTGGGCATAGCAAGCATTTTGGTGATTTTGGTGTACATATCATCGCCCCCAAATCCATCATTGCTTGGGCAAAGTCGCCTGCGCGTTCTGTTGGGGTGATCAAGTCTGTTGCTGCTTTGATGGGCTTTTTAGCCTGTGGTAAAAACGCTTCGATGCGATTTAGTCGTGAAACGACGCGTTCAATATTACCGTCCACAACGACAGCGCGTTGACCAAAGGCAATGGAGGCAATCGCTGCTGCGGTATAGTCTCCTATACCTGGCAGTTTACGCAGTGTGTTCTCGTCAGCAGGGAATTCTCCAGCGAACTCTGTCGCTACAACATTGGCGCATTTATGTAAGTTGCGTGCTCGGGCATAATAACCAAGCCCCGCCCATTCTTTGAGTACTTCTTCAACAGGCGCTGCCGCTAATGCTTCAAGAGTTGGCCATAGTTTTGTGAATTTTTCAAAGTATGCTTTCACCGTGGCAACCGTGGTTTGTTGCAACATGATTTCTGACAACCAGACATGGTATGAATTTGCAGTCGTACCGGGGGCTGCACGCCATGGAAGGTGCCGCCGCTCTGTGTCATACCAGTTCAAAAGATGTTGTGAAATTTCCTGCATCTGGTTCATGAACACTAGTCAAGAGAGAGGGTCAAGTATCAACCTTGTATTTAATATATATATTTATGCTACATGGCGTGTTTGATCACAAGCTATTGAAAGGCAGTCTTTGCGGTTGCGGTGTTGCTTACATTACATTAGCAAGAATACAGACTTTAGGGAAAAAAGGCATCAAATGGCCAAGGCACCAGCCAAAAAAAGCACTGCTCCATCAAAGCGAAAAGGTCGTACGACCAAGCTTGCGCGTAGTGCTACGGCGCTTATTTCACCAGCGATGCGTGCAAAAGGTTTTGCTGAAGCAGAAGTGGTGACTAAATGGGCACGTATTGTTGGCCCTGATCTGGCGAGGACAACTATACCGCTGCGCCTTGCCTTTCCGCGTGGTAAGCGTGCAGGCGCCACATTGCATGTTAGAGCTGAATCAGCGTTTGCGCCAATACTGCAACAACGCACCAATTTTATTATTGAGTTGGTAAATCGGTATTTTGGTTACGGTGCTGTGGAACGTATTCAGGTTAAGCAAGGCCCTCTTAATATTGCCGTATTGCCGAAACAAAAAGAAAAGAAACCGCTTGAGCCGCGGGCTAAAAAAACACTTGATGGCATAGTGGGTACCAATGACCTTAGCCCCTTGCAGCTTGCTGTAAAGAGTTTGGGTGAATATGTAATGTCGCCAAATCAAAAGAACGATAAGAACAAATAGATAAAGGAATGGTCATGAGAATATTTGCAGCCTGTAGACAGGCGATTGTGCTTATATGCTTCTCTGTGGTTGCTGTTACGCTTGCGGTTGCCGCGCATGCACAGCAACTATCAACACCTGAAACAATCCCTGACCGCGAAGGTGTGTGGGGTGATATTGTATACGGTGACCCGTCAGCCCGTGTTGAGCTTATCGAATATGGTTCTTTAACATGCCCGCATTGTGCCAGTTTCTCTGCCGAGGTATTACCTCGCCTGCAGGAAGATTTTATCAAAAACGGTAAGCTACGATTTGTTTTCCGGAATTTTGTGCGAGACCGTTACGATCTGGCTGCTGCTGTTGCGAGTCGTTGTTTGTCATCGGAGGACGCAACAAAACGCACTTTGAAAGCACTATTTGCTGAACAGCAAGATTGGTTGCAGGCACAAAACCCTTTTGCGGCAATTGCAGAAATTGCAGGACGAGAAGGATTGGACCAAGAAGAATTTAGCAGTTGCTTGTCAGAACAGAGCGTCCGTAAACATATTGTGGAAATGACTCAAAACGGCGCAAAGCTATATGATATCAAGGGTATTCCCACATTGGTTCTAAACGGTACATCGTTTGGATTTAACGGATACGATGCACTTAAGGAGCGCATAAACCAAGCGATTGCGAAAATTGAACAATAAACCATTGCTTGGCTATCAATAGGCGCAATACGCGGTAAAACTGTCATTATCAAAAAATGACTCGTATCCCTGTTTCAATCGGGTTAAACACAATATCTAGTATGTGAGGGTTCAATGAGCTACCAGAATTATTTTCAGAGTATGAAGTTTGCAGCGTTGGCTGCTGTCTTTGCGGTTTTGTCTGCATGTAGTGGTGGTGACGATGCCGCTAACAATGGATCTAGCGATACCGGCACGTTATCAGCTGACACGGGGACGGAAATCCCTGAAGGCGTATCAAATGCTGAAGGCACGTGGGGGGATATCGTTTACGGTGATCCAAATGCGCCAGTTGAAATTATAGAATATGCCTCTTTAACTTGCCCGCATTGTGCTAGTTTTGCGACACAGATCTTCCCTAAGATCAAAGAATCTTACATCGATACAGGCAAGGTAAAGTTTGTATACCGCAACTTCATTATGAATAAGTACGACATGGCTGCTTCTGTTGTGGCGCGCTGTAAATCGCCAGAAATAGCAAAGCGTTTGATGTCTGTGTTTTTTGCACAGCAAAATAACTGGGCGCGTTCGGAAGATCCGGCTGGTGCATTGGCTGCTCTCGCGCGCCGTGCTGGTGGTATAAGCCGGACTCAGTTTGATCGCTGTGTCTCTGATCAGGATATGCAGAAACATCTGGTTAAAATGACGCAAGATGGTTCAACACGCTACAAAGTTAATGCGACACCAACTATTATTTTAAACGGTGATAAAGTTGATAATTATGGCTTGGAAAATCTTCAAACATTGATTGAAGCTGAGCAATAAGAAGCGTTGTTTGCGCAATAATAATGGGATTTGTCCAGTGATAGTGTGGCTTATGGGGATAAGCCACATGTAAGAAATAGAAAGCTGGGCATCTAGGGGGAGTTAAAAGGCT
Source organism: Kordiimonas aquimaris (assembly GCF_025574485.1). GTDB lineage: Bacteria > Pseudomonadota > Alphaproteobacteria > Sphingomonadales > Kordiimonadaceae > Kordiimonas > Kordiimonas aquimaris. The sequence goes on from NZ_JAOBPO010000004.1 coordinate 281,086, forward strand.
TTATGCGGTTTTCGCGGTTGCGGCTTTCGGGCTTCAAATCTTTTGTTGATCCAACCGAGTTACACATCGAGCCCGGACTAACTGGCGTCGTTGGCCCAAACGGCTGCGGAAAATCAAACCTCCTTGAAGCGATCCGTTGGGTTATGGGCGAAAACCGCGCTAAGTCCTTGCGTGGCTCTGGTATGGATGATGTCATCTTTGCGGGTACAGATCGGCGTCCTGCGCGTAATATGGCTGAAGTTACTCTCGTTATTGATAATTTCGACCGTACCGCTCCTGCCGATTATAATGAAAATGACCTGATTGAAGTTACGCGCCGCATAGAGCGCGAGTCTGGCTCTGCATATCGTATTAATGGCAAAGATGTGCGTCAAAAGGATGTGCAGCTTTTATTCGCTGATGCTGCAACAGGTGCGCATTCACCGGCGCTGGTTAGCCAGGGGCGTATTGGTAGTCTGATTAATGCTAAGCCACAGGACCGACGCGCCATTCTTGAAGAAGCTGCGGGCATTTCTGGATTGCACACGAGACGCAAAGAGGCTGAGAGCCGGTTACGCGGTGCGGAAAATAATCTCGTACGCGTTCAGGATGTTATCCAGGGCATGGAAAGCCAGATCGCAAGCTTGAAACGTCAGGCGCGCCAAGCCGTTAGGTACCGCAATATTTCTGGTGATATTCGTAAAGCTGAAGCGAGTTTGCTTTATCTGCGCTGGAAACTGGCTTCGGAAGAAGTAATTCGCCTTGAAAGCGGTTTGCGTGATGCTGAAAAGCTGGCTGGTGGGGTTGTTGAGCAGGTTACCCGGCTTTCTGCCATGCAGGCTGAAATAGCGGCCAAATTACCGCCACTGCGGGATATAGATGTGGGCGCTGCTGCGACATTGCAGCGGTTAACAATAGCGCGTGAAAACCTTGAAGCAGAGGCTGAGCGGCGCAAAGAAACAGCTTTGGCATTGCGCGCATCTTTAGAGCAAATCACTGGTGACCGAGGCCGCGAACTTGAAATAAAAACCGATGCGAGCGCTGCTCTTGAGCGTTTGAATACCGAGAAGGATAGGCTTGTTGCGGCGCAAAATGCCGAAAAGTCTGCGGAAATTGAAGCGCGCGAAGCCCTTGATGCGGCAGTTAATGCTGCGGGTGAAGCCGAAGCAACGTTTGATCAAGTGAGTGAGCAGTCAGCAGGTGCGCGTGCACGCAGATCAAGCTTGGAAAGCGACAAACTTGCTATTGCAAGACGCGCTGAACAATTAGCTTCCGAGAAAGTGCGGCTGGAAAGTGAGTTGAATGCGTTGATGCAGAGCGATGACAGTTTGGCTGCTTTGCAACGGGCCGAAAAAACAGTGGCTGAGGAAGAAAATCGGCTGGAAACTACAGTCGCTTCACTAGAGGCAGCAGAAAAAGCTACTGTTGATGCACGGTCACGCCGGAATGAGGCCGATGCTGCACAAGCAGAATTAAACGGTCACGTTAAAGCTATTTTTGCTGAGGTTGAGAGCCTCAAGTCGATGTTGGAAGCTGGCCAGGATGAACAAGGCCGACCTGTCTCAGATCAATTAAGCGCGAAACGTGGTTTTGAAAAAGCAGTTGGTGCTGTACTTGGTGAGGACGCAGAAGCAAGTCTGGACGAAGCCGCAACCCGGTTTTGGAAAGACTTGGGTAAGCTTGGGCAGATAACCTGGCCTGATAATGTTCAACCATTATCGGATCATATTGATGCTCCTGATGCGCTTGGTCGTGTTTTTGCCGCTACCGCTGTTGTTGAAAGTGATGCCCAAGGGGACGCTTTGGCGCCCCAGCTCTCACCCGGGCAAAGTTTGGTAAGCCTTAGTGGCTCATTGTGGCGCTGGGATGGGTACACCGCCAGAGCAGATGCACCAACGCAAGCGGCACTAAAGCTTGAACAAAAAAACCGCTTAGCAGGCTTGTCGAAAGACCTAAAAAAGGCAGAAGCACGGGCAAATGACATGGTGATTGCGGCACAAGCTGCAGAACAAGCGCACACCGCGGCGAGAGAAGCCGAGCAAGCTCAAAGACAATTGAGGCAAGACGCTGAACGTGCTGTTGCAGAAGCACGACGCGCATTTGTCGCCGCAGAGCAAGAGGCAAGCCGGCGCACAAGCAAAGCATCCATACTGAAAGAAACCATGGCTCGTTTGGCAAGTGAAACGTCAGAAGTAGACACGCGTCTGGCCGATATTGCTGAGAGCATTGAAAGCTTGCCTGCTATGGATGATCTTGAAGAGCAGTTACAGGCTGCGCGCGCCAAGGTAGAATCGTTGCGTGCTGATTTGTCATCGGCCCGCTCACGCTATGACGGATTACGCCGTGAAGCTGACGCGCGTAATGACCGCCTGACAGCCATTACGACAGAAAGTGGTGCGTGGGAACTGCGGGTTTCCAGTGCTGTCAAGCAATTGGCGCAGCTTGACGAACGTGAAACTTCTGCGAAACAACAATTGGCTGCTGTTGAAGCGGGACCAGATGATTTGATTCGCCAACGTGATGCTTTGCTGGACCAGATAGGTAAAGCAGAAGCCGCGCGTGCAGAAAGTAGCGATACCCTGATGCGCGCTGAAGCTGAGTTAGCTGAAAAAGACAAAGCTCTGAAAGATATCCAGGAAGCGCAAGCAAACACCAGAGAGCTGCAAATCCGTGCGGAAGCTGCTGTTGAAAATGCGACATCACGACGGAAAGATATTGCGGCGCATATTGGGGAGCGGTTTGAATGTGCTCCTACGCAGTTACTGGAAAAAGTCGAACTCGAGTCTAGTGATAGCCTGCCTGATGCAAGCGTGCTTGAGCACAAACTTGAGAAGCTGAAACGTGAGCGTGACGGTATGGGAGCTGTCAACTTACGTGCAGACGAAGAATTGAATGAAATTCAGGAACAGATGGACCATCTGGCATCTGAACGTAATGACCTTGAAACCGCAATTGCTCGATTACGCCAAGCTATCGGCAGTCTTAACAGAGAGGGGCGCGAGCGTTTGTTGGCGGCTTTTGATATTGTTAACAATCACTTTGGTGAGCTTTTCAAAAGCTTGTTTGGCGGTGGTGAAGCGCATCTGAAACTTACAGAGTCAGATGACCCGCTGGATGCGGGCTTGGAAATATATGCCAGTCCGCCGGGCAAAAGGCTACAAGCACTGTCATTGCTATCAGGTGGAGAACAGGCATTAACTGCACTTTCGTTAATTTTCGCAGTGTTTATTACCAATCCTGCTCCTATCTGTGTTTTGGATGAGGTAGATGCCCCCCTTGATGATGCGAATGTGGAGCGATTCTGTAATTTGCTTGATGAGATGATGGACCGTACGGATACACGCTTTCTGATTGTTACGCATAATGCCGTGAGTATGGCGCGAATGAAGCGTTTGTTCGGTGTTACGATGGCTGAACGAGGAATCTCTACGCTTGTTTCCGTTGACCTAGAGCGTGCCGAGGCCCTGCGTGATGCAAGTTAATCTGTAAATCATTAAAAATATAACAATAACAAAGAGTTAACATATTTTTATTGTTCCTTGACACAGGGTAGGGGCTTCACTATGTTGCGCGTGCCTTAGGCAGAGCTTTGATTGAGTGTCATTGTGACCCGGTTAAAGCGCAATTCAGGAGATAGTTTCTGATGGGTGACACGAGAAAAAACCCTGAAGAGCCATCGTTTGATGAGCGTTTGGATCGTGCCCAGAAGAAAGCGGACGACAAGCCATCGTTTGAGAATGCGGAAGATAAATCCGGGTCTCCGATGGGGATCGCTTTCAAAATGGGAATCGAACTTGTTGTTGGTAGTGGCGTAGGTGCCTTTATCGGTTTCTGGTTCGATCGGTGGTTTGATACTAAGCCGGTATTTCTTATCGTGCTGTTGATCTTGGGTTTTGCCAGCGGGATCAGAAACGTTATTCGTGAAGCAAATAAGATGCAGGACGATAACGCTGATTGACAAGGCGAATGGAAATTGATGGCGAAGCGCAGGGCGCGTTTTGCATAAGTTAAAAGAGACAAGTGCCGTGGCTCATAGTCCTATTGACCAGTTTAAAGTTAAACCAATCGCAGAATTCCAGCTTGCTGGTATTGATGTATCCTTCACTAATAGTTCTTTGTGGATGGTTATTGTGCTCGGTTTGGTGTCAGTATTTCTTATTGGCGGCATGCGCCGCAGTTCAGTAGTACCGGGCCGCTGGCAGTCAATGGTTGAACTTGCTTACGAGTTTGTTGCTGGCATGGTACGTGACAATGTCGGCAAGGAAGGCAAGAGCTACTTCCCGTTTATCTTTACACTGTTTATGTTTGTGCTAGGTAGCAACCTGGCAGGCATGATCCCTGGCTCATTCACTGTAACCAGCCACATCGCTGTTAACTTTGCCATGGCATTGTTTGTATTTTTGGCTGTTACTGTGATTGGCTTTGTTAAAAACGGTGCAGGATACCTTAGACTGTTTGTGCCTTCAGGTGTGCCAGGTTGGTTACTGCCGTTGATTGTTTTAATTGAAATTATTTCATACTGTACGCGCCCTATCAGCCTTGCTGTACGTTTGTTTGCTAACATGCTTGCTGGCCATATTATGATGAAGGTTTTCGCAGGCTTTATTATCAGTCTTAGCGCGCTTGGTGCATTTGGTGTTTTAGGCGCTGTAGCACCATTCGCTGTAACAGTTTTGCTGACAGGCCTTGAGATTTTGGTTGCTTGCTTGCAAGCGTTTGTATTCACGATTTTGACTTGTATCTACCTGAACGATGCTATGCACCCGGGCCACTAGGCCACTGATAGATACGAGCAAATACTAAACTTTTTAAACAACTTATTTCTGACACTTGATAAAAGGAACTTAACATGGAACTCGAAGCTGCAAAAATGATCGGTGCGGGCATTGCAACGCTTGCTCTCGCGGGTATCGGTATTGGTCTTGGTAACATCTTCGGTAGTTACCTTTCTGGCGCGCTGCGCAACCCTTCTGCTGCACCTAAGCAGTTCACGAATTTGCTGATTGCTTTCGCACTGACAGAAGCAACTGGTCTGTTCGCACTGGTTATCGCATTCTTGATCCTGTTCACTTAAGAACAAGATTATCGGCGCTTAGCGCTTAGATGAATAGTTCGGCGCTATTAGGTGCGCCGAGCATGAGAACACAAAGCGACAGAGGTTTGTGATGGCTGACGCCACTACTGGAATTGTTGAACAGGACGCAGGCGGTTTACCGCAGTTGAATGTAATTGAAGACGGCACATACACGAACCAGATTGCCTGGTTGGTGTTAACGTTTGCGCTTCTCTATATCGTTGTTTCACGCATGATTGTCCCTAAGGTGACAGATGTCATGGGTGAACGCGAAGAGAAGATTGCCGGTGATCTTGATGATGCGGCGCGTTTGCAGAAAGAAGCCGAAGAAGTCCGAGCAAGCTATGAGAAAGCAATTGCTCAGGCGCGTGCCGGTGCTCAGGAGACAATCCAGAAGGCAAAAGATGCTGCTCAAGCAGATATTGCGAAAGCACAAGCTAAGTTGGATGCTAAGATAGCTGCTAACTCTGCTGAAGCAGAAGCACGTATTGATGCGGCTAAAACTGATGCGCTAGCAAGCCTTGATGAAATTGCTACCGATGTTGCTGCAGATATGATTGCCAAACTGTCTGGTGCTGATCCATCTGCTGCTGATGTGAAAAAAGCTGTTGCAACTGCAATAACAGCGAAGGGAGCGTAAGATGGTTGAAGCAGAACCTTTCTACCAGAACCCTACATTTTGGGTTGGTGTTGCCTTCTTTGTTTTTGTTGCGGGTCTTCTTTACGCCAAAACACACAAAACAATCGGTGCGATGCTTGATGCACGCGCTGACGGTATCGCAGAGCAGATAGAAGAAGCCAAAGCTCTGCGTGCTGAAGCTGAAAACATGTTGATCGACTATCAGCGCAAGCAACGTGACGCTGAAAAAGAAGCTGTTGAGATGGTTGAACAGGCTAAAGAAGATGCCAAGCTGATGGCGAAAGCAGCTAAAGCAGACCTTGATGCCATGATGGTGCGCCGTGAACGCGCGGCAGCTGAGAAGATTGCGCAGGCGGAAGCTAACGCGATTAAAGAAGTTCGCGCTGCTGCCGTTGATGTTGCTGTTGCTGCTGCAAGTTCTGTTTTGACTGATGCCATGAAAGGCAAGGCAGGAACGGCGCTAGTGAATGATGCGATTAAGGAAGTCGAGTCTAAACTTCATTAATTCCAGACACAGTTCGAAAATGCAAATTTGAAAAGCGCTCTTTAAGAGCGCTTTTTTTGTGCTGTGTGTAATGGACATTGTGTGTGCAGCAGCATACTTTGTTAAGGTGACGAGGGTCAGTAGACTTACTTGACACGACAAGTATGCATTGAGAATTTTAGCTTGATGTCCTTATGACTGTTTGGGAGTGAATGCGATGTATATGAATGCGCCGCCACCACCGTATTATGCTGTTATTTTTACCAATCAACTTAGCGATAACGACCAAGGCTATGAAGAAATGGGTAATGCTATGTTTAAAATGGCACTGGAACAACCAGGCTGTTTAGGTGTTGAAAGCTGCCGTGATAGTCAAGGGCTAGGCATTACTGTCTCATACTGGCAGGATGAAAAAAGTATCAGTGCATGGAAAAAATCTGCGCAGCATATGGTTGCCCAAAAGCGGGGTATCGAGCAATGGTACGAGCATTATGAATTGCGTGTTGCCAAGGTTGAGCGTGCTTATTCAGGGCCTGAAGGTCGCCGCGTTGAATAATGAATACTCAAGGTGCGCCGTGCTATGAATAGAGCACAGGCAGATATATTAATGAAGCGCGCGACTTATGCTTCGGTTTCGGTCGCGGTTACGTTGGTGGTTGTTAAAGCCTATGTGTGGTTTATTTCAAGCTCGGCAGCCATGCTAGGCTCTGCAGCCGATTCAGCACTGGATCTGGCCGCATCTGTTGTGACGCTGTTAGCAATACGCACAGCCATCACACCACCGGATGATGCGCATCGCTTTGGCCACGGTAAAGCGGAAGCTCTGGCTGGATTGTTTCAAGCTGCGATCATGGCGGGTTCTGCTGTATTTATAGTACTGCATGCCATTGAGCGTATATGGGCGCCTGCACCGGTAACTGCATCTGATCAAGTAATACAGGTATCAATTCTGGCAATAGCCATGTCGTTGTTACTTGTCATTTTTCAATCCTACGTGATTAGAAAAACGGGCTCATTGGCTGTTTCAGGCGACCACCTGCATTACAAGGGTGACCTCTTGCTGAATTTGGGTGTTGTCGTGGCGGCATACGGTGCGGGGGTTGGTTACATCTATGCTGATGGGGCAATAGGCTTGATGATTGGTTTGTATATTCTCTGGGGTGCGTACGGCATTAGCCGACCAGCTACAGATATGCTTATGGATAGAGAATTCTCTAACAGCGAACGCGAGACCATTTTCAATACCGTGATGGAAAGTGCTGGTGTGCTTGGCTTGCATGACCTGAAAACACGCGCAGCAGGCCGCGACAAGTTTATCCAGATGCATATTGAAGTTGACGGCACGCTAACAGTTAAAGCGGCGCACCTGATTGGCGATGAGGTTGAAGCAACGCTTGGTGAACAATTCCCAGATGCGGAAATACTTATTCATGTGGACCCGGTGAGTGACCTTTCGACCGAATTGACGCAAGCAGAATTATCTATTGATACTCAGCATAAAAAGGAATGAACATGCTTACACTTTATGGCATCAAAAATTGCGATACGATGAAAAAAGCCATGAAATGGCTAGATGCTGAAAGCATTGCTTATGAGTTTCATGATTACAGAAAAGACGGTATTGATGCCAAAATGCTTTCTGCTTTTTCCAATGCGCTCGGCTGGGAAGCATTGCTAAATACACGTGGTACAACATGGCGCAAGCTTGATGACGCTGAAAAGGCGAACATGAATGAAAGCAAGGCAATTGACCTGATGGTTGCTAATGATGCATTGGTGAAGCGCCCGGTTTGGCAACAAGGCGGAGAGTACCGTTTGGGTTTCGCAGCTAAGGACCAAACTGGTATCGCTGAATGGCTCAAAAATTAAAGCACATGCAGGAAATTCCGATATATCAGGTTGATGCGTTTACTGACCATGCATTTGGCGGCAATCCGGCGGCAGTGTGTGTACTGGAAAAAATCTTTGATGACGCTTTGCTTCAATCAATTGCGTTAGAAAACAACTTGTCCGAGACGGCATTTTTAGTGCCGCATGATGAAGAGGGTGCAGACTACCATCTGCGTTGGTTTACACCTGGTGTTGAAGTGGCACTATGCGGACATGCAACACTCGCATCTGCTCATGTCGTTTTCAACCACTTACAGCAAAACATAGAGCGGGTTCGGTTTCAGACTTTATCTGGCATTTTGACCGTTATGCGAAACGGTGATCGGTATCAGATGGATTTTCCTGCCCTAAAGCCCTTGCCATATAACAAACCTGATGGTTTAGGCGCAGCAATGGGTGCAGAACCAGATGCTGTATTGAAGAGTGAAACCGGCGATAGGGATTTGCTGTTGGTGTATAATGATATTGAAGTAGTTGAGACTTTGACACCTAACTTTGAAGCTTTGAAAGCTTTTGCTCCCTACGGTTTTATCGCGACTGCATCTGAAAACATTAAGGACACGCGTTCTGATGTTGATTTCGTGTCTCGTTGTTTTTTCCCCAATCATGGTATTGGGGAAGACCCTGTAACCGGTTCTGCTCATTGTGTGTCGGGACCGTATTGGGCTTCGAAGTTGGGTAAGGCGGACTTATTTGCACGGCAAATATCACCGCGTGGCGGCGATCTATGGCTGGAAGTTAAAGATGAACGTATTCTCATCAGTGGTCAGGCTGTACAAGTACTGTATGGGCAGCTTTCGGTGCCTATACAGTAAATCACCTGAACCTTTTCATCATTACTTGCGTCCTAAGGGTACTAAGAGGATGCTAAAGTATGAAACGCGCAGAAGAAGATTTGTTGGTCATCGCCGCCCAAAAGGGTAACCGGCAAGCATTTGAGGCTCTTTATCGTTTTCATCGTATACCGTTGGCGCGCTTTGCTTACCGTATATGTGCAGATGATCAACTCGCCTTTGACGCAGTGCAGGACGCGTGGATAACGTTGTCTGCTTCATTGCGCAAACTCAATGATCCGCGTAGCTTTAGAAGCTGGACATATAAAACTGTGCGCTGGCGTGTTTATGATTTACTGCGAAAGCAAAGCAAAGAAAACAAAGCCGTCATAGCAGTTAGCGATGAGCAGTGCGAGTATGACAGTTACAATGAAGTGGCTGCGACCAGTGATCAGCTTTCAACGCAACTCGCGAGGCTTTCTCCCCAAGACAGGCAGATTATCACGCTGTTTTATTTGGAAGAGCTAAAGACAGTCGAGATCGCAAGCATCCTTGAAATACCAATTGGTACGGTAAAATCGCGGCTAAGCCGCGCACGGTCCCAGTTGCGACAGCAAATGACAGGAGAAGAATAATGTCAGATATTGATAGCCGTATTAAGGCGGAGTTAGAAAAAGATACAGCGGCAATTGATGCGCTGCTGGAAGGTGATGATGGTGGTATGCCAGACATGGTTGCTGCAGCATTTAAGGGAAGTATGCGGCGCTGGGTTTGGGTTACTTCTGTTGTAACTGTAATTGCAACGGCTGTTATGGTGTGGTGCGGATTTGAATTCTACAGCGCTGAAAATTCAGATATGCGCATTTTTTGGGGTGTATGGTTTATCGCTAGCGCCATGGCACAGGTAGCACTGAAGCAATGGCAATGGATGGAGATGAACAGAGCTTCTTTAATGCGTGAAATTAAGCGGCTAGAGCTAGCGGTTGCCGTTCTTGCAGAAAAAAAGCGGTAATCTGCGAACCAAATATCATTTGTTTGCGTTAGTATAGCAGGCAAATGATACGGCGAATGTGAATAGTCCTTGGTTGATGTTAGAGCAAAAGAGGAACGATTGATCCTTAAGGCACAGGCAGGCGATGTGCGTGCCTTCGGTGTGCTTTATAACCTCTATCAGCCTTCATTATTACGGTTTTCTTTTCGAATATGTAGGGACCACACCGTCGCTGTTGATGCCGTACAGGATGCGTGGTTGCAAACACTGCGATCCATGTCGAGCGCGTTTCCTGTGTCGAGTTTTCGGGCACGCGTTTTTAAAGCCGTACGCTGGCGCACGCTGGATTACATTCGGCGCGGTGCTCGCGCACATGAGGAATTAAATGAAGAAACGATTGCAGATGAGACCTTGGAGAGATGGGCAACATCTGACCAGATGAAAAGCTTGTTGGCTAAGCTGCCCGTCGATGAAGGTGAGGCCGTTTATCTTTTCTATCTTGAAGAGTTAAATGTGGCAGAAGTTGCACTTATCCAGCGGGTGCCAATGGGTACAGTAAAGTCACGTCTTTCGAGAGCGAGGGCACGTTTAAAGGTTGAAATTGAGCCGGTTGATAATGCTGAAGAATAACGCCGGAAGTGCGACAGTAAATGATTGGAGAAAAACATGAACAGTATAGATGAACGGATAAAAAAGGCACTGGAGGATGAAAACCTGGAGCTTGATGAAATTATCGGCGAACAAGGTGGTGCGCCCAAGATGTTGCAGAATGCGCTGAAGGGTAACATGGGCATGGCGGTTCGCATTGTTTTGGTTTTAGCTGGTATTGTTTTTGTCGGGTTGATCTATGACGTTTGGCGTTTTTGGACGGCAGCAACTGTTGAGGACCAGATATTCTGGGGTGTTTGGGCCGTGCTGTCGGGAATTATCCTGATCGGGCTTGAATTATGGACATGGATGGAGATGAACAGAGCATCGTCAGTGCGTGCGATCACACGGGTTGAACTTGCCATCAGGGACAAAAATGCTACTTTGAGTGAAGGAACAGATTAACTCAGCCTGAAAGGCCTTTGCCATGACCGTAGTTTATGATTTTAAAGCACCACTATTAACTGGCAAAGAACAATCGCTGGCTGATTATAAAGGTAAAGTTCTGCTCGTTGTTAACACGGCGTCTAAATGTGGTTTTACACCGCAGTTTGAAGGTTTGGAAAAGCTGTTTGCAGACTTAAAAGACAAAGGGCTGATGATCCTTGGTTTCCCTTGCAATCAGTTTGGTAGTCAAGACCCGGGTAGTAATGATGAGATTGGTGAATTTTGCCAACTTAATTACGGCGTTAGTTTCCCGATGTTTTCAAAGATAGATGTTAATGGCCCGAAGGCTGATCCGCTTTACAAGTACCTGAAAGCCGAGAAGCCAGGTTTGCTTGGTAGTCAGCGTATTAAATGGAATTTCACTAAATTCCTTATCGGTAAAGACGGTAAAGTAGTGAAGCGTTTCGCACCAACAGATACGCCAGCATCCATCCGACGCTCAATTGAAGTATTGCTATAGTTTTTACCAACAACATGATGCGTATCATTGATTGATAATATCTTTTTTCAAAGGTGCGAGGACAGCCAGCAATTGACTTTGTATTGTAATGTCCAAGTCAGCTTCTTGCATGGATTGCTGAAGATGTTCGGCAAATGCGTCGAACTGAGAGGATGTGATATATAGTTTGTAATGTGCTTTCTTCATCGTAAGGCCTTTGTATTTGCAGGGGCCACCAGATAATTCGCACGTTTGTTCGGCTATTAAACGCGCTAAGCGCTCTTTATTGGTATGTCTAAGTTGTTGAGCTGTTCGGACATCCTCGGCAGCAAGATTTACCGCTCTTTGGATAATTGCTTGAATACCGGTGTGCTCTCCTAGTGCGGTATAAAGCGTCTCATTCGAGAAGGCTGGTAAGCTGCAAATACTAATAAGTATGATGATGAAAAAGCTTTTCATTAGCGATTAACCTGTTCAGTAATGTGAGAGCACAAATAGTTGTATCTTTTTAAAAGATATTGGCAACTTTGTCAGCCTATCAACATCTTTTCTCATAAATTTAAGAGAAAATATTTAATACTAAGACCTGTCCATTAAATTTATAGTCAAATTGATACGCCACAAGGCGGTTGAAGCATTGCTTTAATCAAACCCCAAGTCTTGCGCGATTTTTTGTACGGTCTGATCTCTGTCAGGTGCAAACTTGTTCACCATGTCTTGATATTGCTTCAACGTTGCTTCAGATGCTTTGTCTGGTGATCCGGAAGTAAAGGGCGGCGCTGGATCATACTCGAGGCTTAATTGAATGAATTTGGCATAATCTTCACCGCGAATTTTTGCTGCCAATGCCAAACCAAAATCTATGCCTGACGTAACGCCGCCACCAGAGGCCCGGTTGCGATCAAAGACAATGCGTTCTGCTGTTGGAATGGCACCAAAGTATGACAGCTGATCACGTGATGCCCAATGGCAGGCTGCTTTATACCCCTTAAGCAGCCCGGCCGCGCCCAAAATAAGTGAACCTGTACAAACGCTTGTAATCCATGTGGCTGTTTCAGCAATTTCTTTAACCCAGTCCAGCGACTGCGTATCTTTCATGACCTCAAGCGTGCCAAAACCGCCGGGAATGCAGAGAATATCAGTGCTTTTAACTTCATTCATTGATGCTGTTGGCATAAGCGGAAATCCAGAATCTGTCGAAACCGGCCGTACGTCCTTTGCCACTAGGTGAACCGTTGTGTTTCCAAGCCGCGAGAGAACTTGTGCCGGCCCCATAAGGTCAAGCTGAGTGATGCCGTCAAACAGCATAAAAGTGATAGATACGGGTGTTTGTTCTGACAATATGGGCCTCATGCTTTAGTTTATTTGTTAATCAGTTTATCAGTTTTGCTCCGCGTCTTTTGCATCTTGCACCATTTTACGAATATCTGCGCGCATGGCCTTCGCGTCGTATACGATGCCGTCCTTAATTGTCCATTTAATGCCACCGACACGCTCCACTTTACCTGACGTATCATTAAGGCGCATATGCCCTGTGCCGTATAGTACTTTAAGGTTATGGATCGGGTTTTCATCGACAATGATCATGTCTGCCAGTTTACCCACTTCAATGCTGCCCAAGTCTTTTTCGCGACCGATAAGCTCTGCACCGTTTATGGTTGCGGACTGAATAACCTCAAGCGGGTGGAAGCCAGCTTCCTGCAACAATTCAAGCTCACGGATATAGTCAAAACCGAATAATTTGAAGATAAAGCCGCTATCAGAACCAGCAGTTACGCGTCCACCACGGTTTTTGTATTCGTTGACGAATGTCATCCACATATCGAAATTGTTTTTCCAGTCAATTTCGTCCTGTGTGGTCCAATCAAAGTGATAGGAGCCATGTAGAATGCGGTTTGGTTGGAAGAAGCGCCATACGGACGGCAGTGTGTACTCGTCGTGCCAATCTGCGGTGCGTGCACGCATGACATCGCGGTTGGCTTCATAAATTGTAAAGGTTGGGTCCAGTGTGAAATCAAGTGAGAGCAGTTCATCCATCACAGCATTCCATTTGTTACTGCCTGGTTTCGCTGCTTGCCGCCACAAACGACCAGCTTCCCCAAAGCGATCTTGCTCGTTGGCATAATTATAATCGAGCGGATAGTCCTGAACGATACGGTCATCAAACAAGGCTTCGGGCAAGCCGTACCAATGTTCCATGGAGTTTAGGCCCCAACGGGCGCTATCAAGAACGTTCACACGGCTAACTGAAAGCTGCGCATGATGGAAAGCAGTGCGCAGTCCCTGTTTCTTTGCTTCATCAAATGCGGCTTCCAATACGCGCGGATTGCCACCAAAAAACTTGATACCATCAGCGCCGCGTTTTTTAAGTGCTTTTACCCAGCCACGTGCTTGTTTGGCTTCCGAGAAATCAGTGGGGAAGCCACAATGTACAATCATACGAGGTGCTGTTATTTCGTTGCGATCCGATCGGCGCTTTTCGCTAATGGTATAACCAGCACCCAAGCCGCAACCTACTTCGCGGCTAGTTGTGATGCCGTGGCCCATCCACAGTTTAAAGACGTAATCCATCGACGGCATATCACCGGTTAAGCCCCAGAGCGCATTTCCCATATGGCTATGACTGTCGATTAAACCGGGTAAGATGTAGGCGCCGGATGCATCAATTTCATGATCCCCTTTTGCTGGACGACCAGCTTCGTTGATTGGCACACCCGGATTGCCAACCAACCTGATCGCCGCGATGCGATTGTTTTCGACAACGATGTCCACAGGCCCGATTGGCGGTGCACCAGTGCCATCGACCATTGTGGCGCCGCGAATAACCATTCGTTTGTAGGGGCCAGCGCTGATACGCTCTTCACGCGGACTAGCGATTGTGGGTAACTTTTTTATGTTCTGTGCGCGTTCTTCTCCAACAGCAGGACGCTTGTCTTGCATGGCGGTTGTTGAAAGCGAGAAGCCAAGTGTAATGGCTATAACTGCGGTAGATATTTGCTTGAAAATCATATGTAAACCCTCCCCGGTGCGTATCCTTCATATCGTATCACGGGCATGCTTCCAACACTGATGTTTTGCATGATCGTCTGTGGTGTGCTGTTATCGGTGTTCATCAATGAACGCTTCTATAAAGTAGCTCGGTGATAAGGGGACAAAGATGGCGCAAAGACCAGGCACAAACACGCAAAAGTTTTCAAGCCGTTTTGGTTTTATCATTGCAACAGCTGGCGGTGCTGTTGGCCTCGGAAACATCTGGAGCTTCACCTATGTTGCTGGAAAAAACGGCGGTGGTGGCTTTATGCTGGTTTACCTGTTGGCACTAGCATTTATTGCTGCTCCGGTTTTTATCGCTGAATTGCTACTGGGCCGTATGGGGGGAAATGACCCCGTTTCTTCTCTCAAGCGTTTGCAACGTAGCGTAGGTAGCCGGTTGCCTTGGCAGTGGGTTGCTTGGGCAGGGCTTGCTGGAACGGTGCTTATTCTTAGCTTCTATAGTGTTATTGCAGGCCAAATCATGGCGTATGGATTTGAAGCGCTGCGAGGTGGATTTGCTGGATGGAGCAATGAACAAGTTCGGGAATATGACGCTGCGTTTAAAGCGCATGCAATTATGCCCATGTTTTGGACCGCCGTTTTTTGTGCCGCCACTGCTTTTATTGTTGGTTTTGATGTGAAAACAGGCATTGAACGCGCCAGCAAATTGATGATGCCTGCTCTTTTCCTGATACTTATCGGTCTTGTTATATATGCGGCATTTACTGGCGAATTTGCCCGAGCAGTAGATTTTTTATTTGGCTTCAATGATCAGACTTTTACTTCTGGTTTGTTTCTGGACGCAGTTGGACAGGCATTTTTCACTATATCTGTTGGTGTGTGCGCAGTTATGGTTATGGGCGCTTATATGGGCGAAGAAATAGACTTGCCGCGTGCCAGTTTATGGATAATTTTGATGGACTTAGCGGTCGCGTTAATGGCCGGACTTGCCATCTTTCCATTGTTGTTTGCTGGTGGCGTAGAACCAGGCGTTGGACCCGGTTTGATTTTTGTAACGCTGCCATTGGTGTTTACAGACATTCCAGCTGGTGCATTGGTTGCTTTTGTGTTCTTCCTGCTGTTGACATTTGCCGCGTTGACATCGTCGATTATTTTGATGGCGCCAACAACTGCAAAGCTGCAGCAGCGCGGTGTTTCGCGGCCAGTTGCCGCTACGTTAGTTGCCCTGCTTGTTTTTACCTTAAGCATATTAACGATTAAGTCATTTGCTGAATGGCGTGAATTTTACCCATTGGCAGCAATTGGGCTTGATGGCCTGACATGGTTCCAGCTCATCAAGGACGGCGTTAATAACATCTTCTTGCCAATGGCGGGGCTTGCTTTTGTTTTGATGGTAGGGTGGGCATTGCCGCGGGACCGTATTCAAGCATCCTTGCCAATGCATAATGGAGCGCTATTTACTATCTGGTATTTTGCCGTTCGGTATGTGGTGCCTGTAGCAGTGGTTGCCTTGTTGGTATCGGCTATTTTAGGCTGAGGGCCATCGCTTGAATAAGAGAGAAACATGATAGACTTTAATAACCCGGATTATGTTGACAATGCTGGTGTAAAGCTTGCGGTCTATCGTGGTGGTCCTGTGCCGGATGACACAGACAAGCCTGCGGTAATATTTCTGCATGGCTGGCCTGATATTGCTTATAGTTGGCGTTCTCAGATGGAAGCGCTTGCGAGCGCTGGCTACCCTGTTTTTGCCGCTGATGGCAGAGGGTACGGGTGGTCGGACGCGCCCGAGGGTGTCGAAAACTATACTATGGAAAAGCTCACCAGCGATATTGTCGCTGTTCAAGATCATTTTGGTATGAAAGACGCCGTGCTTGTTGGCCATGATTGGGGGGCAATTGTTTTGTGGCAAACGCCTTTTTACATCGGAGACCGCGTTAAGGGATGTGCTGGTATGAATGTACCACATATGCCGCATTACCCAGTAGACCCGGTTACGCTGTTTGAAAAACACCTCGGCAAGAACATGTATATTGTGCGCTTTCAGGAAGAAGGTGCATGTGAGCCAATTCTGGAACACGATTTGGCGGAAACATTTGAATTTTTCCATCGCGGGCCACACGGTAAACGCCTTGAACGTAGTGCAATAACACCTGAATTTGCTAGTGCGATCAAAAGCCTTGATCTAATTACCATGTTTGAAGCAGGCGAAGATTTGTGGAGCGGAAGCGCGCTGTTAAGCCCTGAGAACAAGCAAGTTTATATGAAGGCCTACGCGCGTAACGGTTTTACCGGACCATTGCATTGGTACCGAAATATGCGTGCAAACTGGGAAGTGCAGAAACGGTTTCTGGTTGATGGCATGTTGCCCAAGATTGAAAAGCCGTGTTTGATGTTTACTGCAGACCTTGATTTACCGTGCCCGCCTCGTTTGGCTGACGGGATGGAAGCGTTATGCGAACCATATGAGCGTATTGATTATACCGGGTGTAGTCATTGGACACAGCATGAACGTGCAGATGATGTAAATACCGCACTTACTGAGTGGCTTGGCAGGCATTTCTGACGAGTTGTTTTATCATGATATAAATGGTTATTTATACACGTTTTATTAGCTGTTAAATTTAGCAAAAAAATAGTTGTATTGTTGCAAATAACTCTCATGAATATGTCCCGGGTGGTAACTGGGTGAGTGCTGAGTAAGTGAAAAAATTACGAATTAAGTATGCTCTAAAGACAAGCGTGTTTGTATTTCTTCTGTTTGTTTCCTCGTTTTGTGGACTGAGCGCAAAAGAGTTTGTTTTTATCCATAGCCCTAATGACCCGGATTATTATGCGAACCTTCTGAAGGCGGCCCTGGAGGCTGCGGATGGCTCTCATGTTTTAACAGATTTACCGAGTGAAGGTGGCAACCCTCAAAACAGAACGTTGCGCAGTATGCACAGTACGGATGAGGTTTCATACGTCACGTTTACCGGGCATACACCCGAGCGAGAAAAGGACTTCCATCAGATTGACATTCCGTTAACACGCGGCCTGTTTGGCTACCGCGTATTTGCCATTCTCCGTGAAAACCAACCTATGTTTGATAACATCTCGGCGTTGGACGATTTGATTAGCCGCACAACCATGGGGTCTGGCTCTAGTTGGCCTGATACAGATATTCTTGAAAATGCCGGTTTTCGTGTTTTGAAGGGATTACATGGTAACTTGTGGCACATGCTTGCGAGAGGAAGATTTAACGCTTACCCTCGAAGTGTGCTTGAAATAAGTGCTGAAGTGAAACGTTTTGCAGATAAACTGAATGCTGACGGTTTGGCTCCAGAACAAACCATAATGCTTCATTATCCATTTGATGTTTTTTTCTACGTTTCAAAAGGTGATGTGGAGGGAGCTCAAATTCTGAAGCAGGGACTGATAAACTTATATAAATCCGGTGAGTTTATGGAGTTGTTCAATACTAACCTATTGATCAGAGAGGCACTGCAATATGTGGATAAAGGTGATAGAAAGCTATATGAATTGCCAAATCCGTCTTTAAGCGACCGTGTACAAAAAATCGATGATGTATACTGGCATAAAGTGAATAAGTGATAGCGAGTTCTATGTCCTCAATCATAACTCTTGTTGAAGGTTTTATAATTTCAATCGGCTTGATAGTCGCGATTGGACCGCAGAACGCCTATGTGCTGCGCCAAGGTATTCGCGGACGCCATGCTCTGCCTGTTGCATCAGTTTGTTTTGTCGCTGATGCCATACTCATAACGCTGGGCGTCATTGGGGTAGGGCGTTTGATCGCGGAGAGTCCAACATTTTCCTTGTGGCTTGGTTGGGGTGGCGTTGTTTTCTTGCTTTGGTTTGCCGCTAAAAGTATTCGTTCGGCTATCCGTGCTGAAGGTCTTGATGGTGATAGTATTGAGCAATCTGCGGGTGATGCAGCGGGAGGCGGAGTGCGTGTCGCTATGATGCATGCTGCGGCATTCTCATTATTAAACCCTTGGGTATATATGGATACGATGGTGCTGATCGGCGGTGTTAGTGTTCGTTATGAAACAGATGCTTTGCGTTTAATGTTTTTGCTGGGTGCGGTTATTGCATCATGTGTTTGGTTTTACGGCCTTGCATTCGGTGCGCAAAAAGCAGCACCTTTATTCAGTAAGCCCCTAACGTGGCGCATACTTGATAGCATCATAGCTGCCATCATGCTGCTGGTTGCAGCTAATTTGGTTATGTTTCAGCTATCTTCACATTGATGCCGTATAGCTGTTGACCTTATATTGAGCAGCATTATTTCATTGAAAGACTACGGAGCAATGTTGAAATAGACATAATCTGAAACTACCTTAAACACAGGTTACAAAAGGGGATCATCGTGCAACTTTGTGGACATAGCGTTTCACCGTATGTGGAACGTATTTTGATTGTGCTGGAGATGAAAGGCATCGCGGATGCCGTTGTTCTATCTGATGTACCGGGCGGTTTCAAATCTGATGAGCATTTTACTTATCATCCTTTAGGTAAAATTCCGTTCTTGTTGCTTGATGATGGGCAATCATTAACAGAAAGTCAGGTTATCGTTGAATACCTTGATGCCGTGTTGGATGGCCGTAAAGTAATACCGACAGATCCGTTTGCCGCTGCAACTGCAAGCCAGATCAGTCGTGTGCTTGATATATATTACACCAATGCGATTGGTCCAATGGGGCGTGTGGCATTTGGTGGCAGCGCAACAGATGACGAGCTTGCCAAGGCCAGAGATATAGATATTCCAGCTGCACTCGGATATCTTGAAAAACTGATAAATGGCAGTGAATATGCTGTTGGGGACAGCTGGAGCCATGCTGATGCTGCTTTGATGACACACTTTTATTGGTTTGAGCGATTGATGCCTGAGTTTGGTGTTAATGGTTTTGGCGGGTATCCAAATCTGTCAGCATACTGGAACCATGTTACAGGAACAGACTTGTACAAAGACAGTAAGGCTCGGGCTGACGCGTCTTTTGACAAATTCTTTGGTGGAAAGCCTTGATGGCGGCGCCTAATCTACATAAGGGTCACTGCCTGTGCGGTAACGTTTCCATTGAAGCGAGCGGTGAACCACGGTGGGCGGGTCATTGTCATTGCCCAAGCTGTCAGAAGGCGGTGGGCGCAGCGTTTGCAACATACGCTGGTTTTCTGGCCGAAACTGTACGTATAAACGGCGATACATTAAAAACATTCCGCTCGAGCCCCGGAGTTACGCGGCGGTTTTGTAGCAATTGTGGTAGTGCAGTGTCTTTTGAAGGGGAAGCATGGCCAGGTGAAATTCACTTGCATTTGGTGCTCCTTGATGATGCAGGTATGTTTGAACCACAAGGTCATGTCTATGTGAAAACCCAGCAGCCTTGGTTGAATCTTGATGACAACTTACCCAAGCGCATGAAGCTCGCTAAAGACGATTAGTTCTCCTTTTAGTTTTCGGGCAAACGCGCTTGTTCCTGCGCGCATTCTGCGCTAACAGAAGCATGAATATTACCTATTTAAGGAATCACGCTCCATGGCCGCATATCAGTATGTTTATCAAATGCAAAAGCTCACCAAGAAATATCCTGGTGGCAAAGAGGTATTGAAGGGTATTAGCCTTAATTTCCTGCCTGATGCCAAAATTGCTATTATTGGTCAAAACGGTGCCGGTAAATCAACACTGATGCGTATTATCGCGGGTCAGGAACAAGAGTTCGGCGGCGAGGCATGGGCCGCGGAAGGTATTAAGGTTGGTTACCTGTCACAGGAACCAGACCTTGACTCCTCCAAGGATGTGCTCGGCAATGTTATGGATGGCATGGCCGAAACCCAAGCATTGGTTGACGAGTTCAATGCTGTGGCCATGGCGTACGGCGAAGACCCAGAAAACATGGACCTGCTTGCCCAGATGGGTGAGTTACAGGAAAAGGTTGATGCGGCAGACGCATGGGACCTGCAGTCTGAAGCTGAAGTGGCGATGGATGCACTGTGTTGTCCGCCAAATGACTGGAAGATTGATAACTTGTCTGGCGGTGAAAAACGCCGGGTTGCACTGTGCAAGCTTCTATTGGAAAAACCGGACATTCTTTTGCTTGATGAGCCGACAAACCATTTGGATGCCGAGACTGTTGCATGGCTGGAAAACCATCTGCAAAACTATAAAGGCTGTGTAATTCTGGTAACGCACGATCGCTATTTCTTGGATAATGTAGTTGGCTGGGTGCTTGAGCTTGATCGCGGCCAAGGTATTCCGTTCGAGGGTAATTATAGTGCGTGGCTTGAAATGAAAACCAAGCGTATGGCGCAAGATGAGCGCGCTGATGTTGCGCGCAAAAAAGCCATGAATGATGAGCTCGAGTGGATTAGGCAAAGCCCGAAAGCGCGTCAGGCAAAATCTAAAGCGCGGATTAAAGCTTATGATGAAATGCTTAAAACGCAGGAAGACCGCGTTAGTGGCCCAGCACAAATTAAAATTCAACCGCCAGCACGCTTGGGCGGGAAAGTTATTGAAGCTGATGGTCTAACTAAAGCATTTGGTGACAAGCTGTTGTTTGAAGACCTTACCTTTAGTCTGCCTCCTGGCGGTATTGTAGGCATTATTGGTGCAAACGGTGCTGGTAAAACAACACTGTTTAAATTGATTACCGGACAGGAAGAACCTGATAGTGGTTCTATTACAATCGGTGACACTGTTAATCTTGGTTATGTTGACCAAAGCCGCGATGCACTTGATGACAACAAAAATGTATGGGAAGAGATTTCCGGCGGTCATGACATTTTCACTTTTGGTAAACGCGAGTTAAGCACACGCGCTTATGTGGGCGCCTTTAACTTTAAGGGTGGTGATCAACAGAAGAAGGTTGGATTACTGTCTGGTGGTGAACGCAACCGTGTGCATTTGGCAAAAATGCTCAAAGAAGGCGGCAATGTTCTTCTGCTCGATGAGCCAACAAATGATTTGGATACCGAAACTCTAGCAGCACTGGAAGAGGCGCTTGAGAATTTTGCTGGATGCGCTGTGGTCATCAGTCACGATCGATTCTTCCTTGACCGTATCGCGACACATATCCTCGCGTTCGAAGGCAATAGCCATGTTGAGTGGTTCGAAGGTAACTTTGAGGCTTACGAAGAAGACAAGAAAAGACGCTTGGGTGCTGACGCAACGCAGCCACACCGGATTAAATACCGCAAGTTCGCGCGCTAGTTTTCTGTGTAAGTGTTCAATTTATGTGACTTGATGAATGCTATAAAAGGTGATGCATTTTAAATGCGTTGCATCACCTTTTTCTGTCATTTTCATATGCAATTAGAGCATTGGTTTGTTTGATAAGGTACTCATTAAGCTTACTTGGCGATAAAGCACTGATAAGCTTACCCCAGCTATCTTGCTGTATTCTATTGTTCTTAGGACAGCTACCATGATGGATTGTTTCTAACACTATGTCACCCAGCTCTTTACTATAATGGGACGGCTCCCAAAACCAATCAACAGCATGCGCCATCTTGTTTGTTTTGCCGATGGGCTGTATTGAATATATGCCTATATCACTAAAATCCCAAAGATCGACTTTCTCTATTTTAGCCAGTGCAGCTAAACGCTTCTTCCATTTGTTGAAGGCTTGCCACATACCGGCTTTTTTCATCAAACTAAGATATTGAACGTGGTATGGATTAATAAAAAAGACAGTTCTTATATCTTGGTTTTTGTTGTGTTTAATTAGCGACGATATCAATTTGTATGACACGTCAGAAATATCTTCAGCACGCTCGGTTCGTTTAATTAGGTTTCTGAAACTTTGGTCTATTGCTATGGTTTTTTGAGTTAATATCGCTTGGTGACCTTCATCCGCAATTAATTGACGATACAATAGGCTTGCATTGTGAAAACCGTTTATGGCTATGGAGGATGTGTCCTCTTGCCCTTGACGGATAACTGTCTGCACACTTGCCAAAAATGTGTCGAAGGATATGGCAGATTCTAGAAAGTCTGCCATATACTCAGTTGAAAAATCAGGGGAGGTTGTTATAGCGCTATCGCTGTATCTTTTTTCTATGTCTTGAAAAATGTATTTAGCATTACTTGATGTGTCTAGATGAACAAAGTCTGTGTAATCCAGGGCCATTAAAACGTAACGTACATTTTTATTTTTGTAGGCATTTTGTAATGCTATGATCTGGCTAGAGAGCGTTGCCCCACTGAAGGCTGAATTGAAAACGGGTTTTTTGCTATTAGGCCAGCATATATTTTCTGGCGACAAGCCCATTTCAGGTCTGGAATTTCCAATAATAACAGTGTGAGGTTTTCGGCGTAAAACATTGTACTTTTTTGAGCGTGCTGCTGCGTTAATAGCTTCAGGTCTATAGGCATTAATGCCTTTGATAAGTGGCGTGTCGAATAAACGATGAGGGTCAATTATAATATTGAAACCGCTGGTTAAAACTACCAAAGCAATTGTGATGCTCAGCATTTTTTTGATATAGTTGGTGAAATTAATCATAAATTCAAAACTGAAAATAGAGGAATTCGGAAGCACTGTTAAGGTTTAAAATTGCTACGGCAAAAGCAATTCCTATCGATAATGCCCATATGGTATTTGGTTTCCAACGCATTGTAGTAAAGTATTCTTTGGTGCCAGGCTTTTTTCCATCCAACGAGGTAATTATATTCGCAAACGCATCACTATACTTCGCCATTAGTTGAACTGTATTAGATGCGAAAAATGCTATGATCGCTAATATTATGATCCACATCCACATATAGAGAAAGTTTGAACCGCCGCCTAAATATATGTCGACGTTAAACACTTCCTGAAATGCGGGTATAAGATATGCTAAGTTTCTAGCTAATGCCTGTGGAATGGCTAATCCATTGTTGCCAGTCATGCCTTCGATAACAGTTATAGCTGTTTCAAAGGTTTCAGCCCTGAAAAATACCCAACCTAATACAACTGCAATAAAAGTAAGAGCCCAAGATAGAAAATTTCCGATAAATTGAGGCGTTAATTTTACAATTGCTGTATAGCTTACAGCCCATCGCCAGCAATGGTTTATCATTAAATATGTGCCGTGTAACGCCCCCCAAAATACGAAAGTCCACGCAGCTCCGTGCCAAAGGCCACCTAATACCATGGTTGCGAATAGATTTATGTATCTTCGGTGTTGACCTGATCGGTTGCCGCCTAGTGGAATGTAAACATAATCTCGTAGGAATGAGGACAATGTAATATGCCACCGCCGCCAAAAGTCGACTATTGATCTTGCCTTGTACGGAGAATAGAAATTAACAGGTAATTGGATACCAAATAATAAAGCGATACCTATGGCCATATCCGAATACCCTGAAAAGTCGAAGTAAAGCTGAAAAGTGTAGGACAAGGCTCCGCCCCATGCAGCTAGAAAATCCAGAGATACGCCATTTGCAGCGTTGGAGAAGGCAGTGTTTGCATAAATTGCAATTCCATCTGCCAAAACGACCTTTTTAAACAACCCAATCGCAAAAACTGAGCTTCCCATTGCAAAATTGGCAGTATTAACTTTGGCGAAAGACTGCTTGAGAAACTGGGGCATAACTTGCTTGTGATGGACTATTGGTCCGGCAATTAATTGGGGGAAAAAAGCTACAAACAATGTATATTCGATAATGCTATAACCCGGCGTTTTTCCCTTATAAACATCGACCAGATAAGCTATTTGTTGAAATGTGAAGAATGAAATCGCCAAAGGTAATATTATTGGTGTTACTGATGCTTCGCCGCCAAAAACGAACGACGCATTTTCAATGAAGAAGTTAGCGTATTTAAAATAACCCAATAGGGACAGATTGAATATTATCCCTGTTGTTAGGAATGTTTTTTTTCGCGGCCCGTGCTCACCCATTAAAGTGCCAATACCGTAGTTAGCCAAGATTGAAGCTATCAGTAGGGCCACATAAATGGCGTTCCACCATGCATAAAAAAATAGCGAAGCCGTAACAAGGCTAGCTAACGCGATTCTTCCACTAAATTTTTGACCTATGTAAAAGAAAATAAGAAGAGTGGTTGGTAAGAAGAAGAAAATGAACTCATAAGAATTGAATAGCATATGATATTTTATTTCCCCGCCGCAATACCGAGTGCTGACTTGGCAATGTGAATAAGTGTACTCTAGGACGTCATGATCATAAGCTAGTCCAGCGAGATATTGCCGTCCAGCGTTAATGTTCCGACTTAAATTGGGTCGAATATGCTTTATGAACAATACGGGCAGGCAATAAAAAGGGACCGTTAGGTCCCTTTTTATTTATATGACTATCAATTCAAATCGTCATCTTCAAGCGAGTCGAAGAAGTCTTCTTCTTCTTGGTTCGCGGGAGGGTTGCCATCATGAATCTCAAAACGGCGGTTTTGAAGATAAAGCGATCTGAAAACCACATAAGGGTCATCTTCTGCATATAAGCCGTCTAATGCCTCGTGTACACGGACACGTGCATCAAGAACATCAACGCCAGTGCGAATGTAGTTCAGCGTGGTTTCGTTTTCCTGACCCAGCGTATAAGTAACGGGATCAAGAAAGAAGCTGGCACCAAGGCCTGCAAAATCCCGACCATTGGATGGCCCTAAAAATGGTACAACCCAGTAAGCACCATCACCGATACCCCAAACAGCTAGTGTCTGCCCTAAGTCTTCGGAATGATAAGGAATGCCAATGCCGTCAGACGCTTTGAAAAGCCCAGCCAGTCCTACGGTTGTATTCATAACAAACCGTGTCAAGGTTGTTGCGGCGCGCTTGAATTTAAATTGCAAAATATCATTCACAAAAACCCAGGGCTCACGCAAGTTGCGCATGGCGTTACTCACACCGTCTTGCGCCGGCTTGGGAAGGACCGCTTTATAACCTGACGAGATGGGGCGTAAAATTGCCCGATCAAAAGATTGGTTGAAAGCAAATATCTTGCGGTTCATTTCCTCGTAAGGGTCATTAACGCTTGTATCCAGATTGTTTTCAGCACTCTGGTGATTGGTGGCGCAAGCTGTGATCAAGAATAAGAGAGGCACAAGTGCGCTGAATTTCGTAATGGAATAAAGTTTCATACATATCTCTGTTATTAAAGCGCGCGTATGTTGGCCATATACGAACGGTGTTATGCCCTGCGTGTATCAAGAAACTTCGCATAACAATAGAGGGCATTGGTTCACAATTTACTGAAACATAGTTCAAATCAATAACGAGTCACTCTTAAAATGATCTTTACTTATATAAAGATTTCTTTATATAGTTGAGAGATAGCGATAGAGGACACCATGGAATCACTCTTAACATCATTACGAGCCGCAGGTGAAACAACCCGACTGCGCATCATTGCCTTGCTTTCTAAAGGGGAGTTGACAGTAGGGGAATTGGTTCAAATATTGAACCAAAGTCAGCCACGTGTGTCGCGCCACTTAAAACTTATGTGCGATTCTGGCCTTTTAGACCGTTTTCAGGAAGGCACGCAGGTGTTTTACCGTTTAGCGCCAACAGGTGTTGGCGGGGCGTTGAATGCTGCTGTTGTCCCATTGATTGACAGTGAAGACAGTGATCTGTTGCAAGATTTTTTTGCACTTGATGCTATTCGTGTAGAGCGCAGTGCGCGTGCACAAGATTATTTTCGGGCGAATGCAGCGGACTGGGACAAGATTAGGTCTCTTTATGTTGCTGAAGAACAAGTTGAATCAGCGTTATTAGATTTACTGGGCAACAGGCGCATCAAGGCAATGATTGATGTTGGTACTGGTACAGGGCGCATGCTTGAGTTGTTTGCACCGCTTGCGGATCAAGCATTAGGTATTGATGTGTCCCGCGAAATGCTTGCAATTGCTAGATCGCAACTGGCTGCACAAAATCTCAGTCATTGTCAGGTTCGCCTCGGTGATATGTACGACATGGGTGTTCCTGCTGGCACTCAGGATTTAATAGTTTTTCATCAGGTACTGCATTTTGCAGATAAACCATCAGCCGCTATCGCAGAAGCGGCACACGCATTGGCGGTTGATGGTGTGTTGTTGGTTGCTGATTTCGCCCCTCATGCGCAAGAGTTTTTGCGTGATGAACACGCACACCGCAGGCTTGGTTTTGCTGATAATGAAGTAAATGCGTGGGGCGATGCTGCAGGCCTTGCAGCGGTATCTGTGACACATCTTGACGGTGGTGATTTGCGCGTTTCGATCTGGAAGTTTGTTAAGAGTAAGGTATAGAGTTATGTCTCCATTTAATGATACGACAGCGAGGTCAGGATCGCTTTTTGCGTCCCCGATTGCTGACGCCAATATCTCGTTTGAGTTTTTCCCACCTAAAACGCCGAAAATGGAAGACACTCTATGGACATCAATAAAAAAGCTTGAGAGCCTCAATCCGTCTTTTGTATCGGTAACATACGGGGCAGGTGGCTCAACGCGTGAACGCACGCACAACACAGTTAAAAGGCTGATCGATGAGACAAGCCTGTCGCCTGCAGCGCACCTTACATGTGTTGGAGCAACACGTGATGAGGTCGACGATGTGATCAGAGACTACAAAGCAGCGGGTGTGCGCAGTATTGTTGCTCTGCGTGGTGATGCGCCGGACGGTGCCGACACTTACACACCGTACCCAGGCGGGTATGAAAATGCTGCTGAGTTGGTGGCTGGTATAAGGCGGATCGGCGATTTTGATATTTCAATCGCTGCATATCCAGAAATTCATCCTGACAGCCCGAATTTGGCGGCAGACCTTGATAATCTGAAGCGTAAAATTGATGCCGGTGCTAATCGGGCTATCACACAGTTTTTCTTTGAAACTGACAAGTACTTCCGCTTCCTTGATCACTGCCAATCATACGGCATTGATGTGCCAATTGTGCCAGGTATTTTGCCTGTTTCTAACTTTAAAACCCTTAAAGCCTTTGCCGCTTCTACAGGTGCCAGTGTACCTGATTGGCTTGGGCATCTGTTTGAAGGTCTTGATGATCGCCCTGAAACGCGCAGCCTTGTAGCAGCAACGATTGCTGGTGAGATGTGTCGTAAGCTCTATGCGGGCGGTGTTAAAGACTTCCATTTCTACACATTAAACCGTGCTGATCTTACTTTTGCTGTATGTCACATGCTGGGGCATCGCCCTGAGCGAGCTCAAAGTGGGGAGCAAGGTTGATGACGTCTGTCACCGAGCAATTATCCGAGCTAGCTAAAAAGCGCATCCTTATAATGGACGGTGCTATGGGCACTATGATTCAACGCGAAGGGCTTGCTGAAGCCGATTATCGTGGCGCGCGGTTTGTGGATTGGCCGTCCGATGTTAAAGGTAACAATGACCTTTTGGTGTTAACAAAGCCGGACATCATCACGAAAATCCATAACGATTTTCTTGAAGCAGGGGCAGACATCATTGAAACGGACACGTTTAACGCAACGCGAATTTCGATGGCTGATTACGGCATGCAGGAACTGGCACGTGAAATTAACGTTGAAGGTGCGAAAATTGCGCGTCGAATAGCAGACGAATGGACTGCGAAAACACCTGAAAAACCACGTTTTGTTGCTGGAGCAATCGGCCCCATGAATCAATCACTTTCAGTTTCGCCGGATGTGGATAATCCTGGTTTTCGGTCTGTCAGTTTTGATCAGGTCTCTGCTGCTTACAAAGAGCAAATCGAAGGGCTGATAGAAGGCGGCGTTGATATCATTCTTATCGAAACAGTGTTTGATACCTTAAATGCAAAAGCGGCTATTTTTGCTGCTCAGGATGTATTTGAAGAACAGGAAATTACCTTACCGGTTATTATGTCCTGCACCATTACCGATATGTCAGGGCGCAATCTTTCTGGCCAAACCATTGAAGCGTTTTGGCATAGTGTGCGGCATGTAAAACCGTTTGCTGTCGGCCTAAATTGTGCATTTGGCGCTGAACTTCTGCGCCCTCATGCGGTAACAATTGCAGGTATTGCTGATACGCGGATTTGTGTCTATCCAAATGCAGGATTGCCGAATGAGATGGGTGAATACGATGAAACTCCCGAAGTAACATCTGGCCTGTTAAAAGAATGGGCAGAGGAAAGCCTGCTGAATATTGTGGGTGGTTGTTGTGGCACAACACCTGATCATATAGCTGCGATTGCGGGCGCTGTCTCGAACATGCCGCCACGGTTAGTGCCTACATCGGAATCCATCATGCGACTATCTGGTATTGACCCTGTGCAAATCGCCGCTATTGAGCCAATTGAGCAAACATTATGAGCAAGCCAATCGCGCAGTTTATTAACGTTGGTGAACGCACCAATGTTGCAGGATCAGCCAGATTCAAAAAGCTAATCTTTGAAGATGACTATGAAGAAGCAGTATCGGTTGCTCGTCACCAGGTGGAAGGCGGCGCGCAGATCATCGACATCAATATGGACGATGCGATGCTGGATGCAGAAGATGCGATGGTTAAATATTTGAACCGTATCGCGGCAGAGCCAGATATCGCACGTGTGCCGGTGATGGTTGACAGTTCTAAATGGTCAGTTATTGAAGCTGGCTTGAAGTGTGTGCAAGGTAAAGCGATCGTAAACTCGATCAGTTTGAAAGAGGGGCGCGAGCCCTTTGTGCAACAGGCCAAACGGGTCATGAGATACGGCGCTGCTGTTGTGGTTATGGCGTTTGACGAAGATGGTCAGGCCGACACTGTCGAGCGCAAGTTTGAGATTTGTAAGCGCTCATATAACATCCTCGTAAATGAAATTGGTTTTCCAGCCGAAGATATTATCTTTGATCCGAATATTTTTGCTGTCGCAACTGGTATCGAAGAACATAACAACTACGGCGTGGATTTCATTGAAGCGACGCGCTTGATTAAAACGCATTTACCTTATGCAAAGGTATCTGGCGGTGTATCAAACGTTTCTTTCTCATTTCGCGGCAATAACCCAGTACGCGAAGCCATGCATAGTGTATTTTTGTATCATGCCGTCCGTGCGGGTATGGACATGGGTATTGTCAATGCTGGGCAGCTCACGGTTTATTCTGATATCCCTCCCAACCTGAAGGAAGCCGTTGAAGATGTAATTCTTAATCGTCGCCCTGACGCAACCGAGCGTTTGCTTGATGTTGCTGAAGAATTTAAAGGGCAAGGCGGTGCAAAGCGCGTCGAAGATCTATCGTGGCGCGAAGGATCAATCGAGAAACGCCTTGAACATGCGCTGGTTAAAGGCATTTCAGATTTTGTTGAAGAAGACGCTGAAGAGGCCCGGCAACAGTTTGATCGTCCTATTCAAGTGATCGAAGGGCCATTGATGGACGGCATGAATGTCGTTGGTGATTTGTTCGGCGCTGGTGAAATGTTCCTGCCGCAAGTGGTGAAATCTGCCCGTGTGATGAAGCAGGCTGTTAACTATCTGCAGCCATTTATCGAAGACGAAAAAGAAGAAGGCGCCAAAGCCAAGGGCAAGATTGTTATGGCGACCGTGAAAGGTGATGTTCATGATATCGGCAAGAACATTGTTGGTGTTGTGCTGCAATGCAATAACTTTGAAGTAATTGATCTGGGCGTGATGGTGCCTTGGCAAGACATTCTCAAGGCTGCCAAAGAACATGATGCCGATATGATTGGATTGTCCGGACTTATTACACCTTCACTTGATGAAATGGTAACGGTTGCCGCTGAAATGGAACGGTCTGGTTTTACCATGCCGCTTTTGATCGGTGGCGCGACAACAAGTCGTGTTCATACCGCCGTTAAGATTGCACCGCAGTATTCTGGACCTGTTGTTCACGTGCTGGACGCATCGCGCGCAGTTGGCGTGGCCAGTAAGCTGATTTCGGATGATCAAAAGGCCGCTTATGTTGATGAAGTGCGCGCAGATTATGATGATATACGTGAAAAAAGACTGGCGAAGCCCAAAGTAGACAGACTGGTAAGCCTTGAGGTTGCTCGCGCAAATGCGGCGCCTGTTTCCTTTGCTGATTATACACCGACCGAGCCAAGTTTTATCGGCACCAAGGTGTTTGATGATTACCCGCTTGATGATCTTGTGGACTGCATTGATTGGACACCGTTTTTCCGTACGTGGGAGCTGGCTGGTAACTATCCGGCAATCCTTAACGATGCAGTAGTTGGGGAAAGTGCTCGTGATTTGTTTGCGGATGCACAGGCCATGCTAAGACGCATCGTTGATGAAAAATGGCTAACCGCTAAAGGTGTAGTTGGGTTCTGGAGAGCGGAACGGTGCGGTGATAATGTTCTATTGTTTGATCAGGATGGTAAAACGCCTTTATCGAAGGTTCATTTTCTTCGTCAACAAGTGACGAAACGGGCTGGGCGTGCCAATGATTGCCTCGCTGACCTTATAGCTGAAGCCCATGGCCCGGATGACTGGATGGGTGGTTTTATCGTAACTGCCGGACACGGTATTGATCAGCATGTGCAGCGCTACAAAGCTGCACACGATGATTACAATGAGATATTGCTGAAGGCGTTGGCAGACCGACTAGCAGAAGCCTTTGCTGAGCGTATGCATGAACGCGTACGTAAAGAGTTGTGGGGTTATGCACCAAATGAAGCATTGTCTAGCGAAGATATTATTAAGGAACGGTATCAGGGCATTCGTCCGGCCCCTGGTTATCCGGCATGTCCCGATCATTCGGAGAAGACAGAGCTGTTTCGTATCCTGAATGGAGCCGAAGCGGTGGGGGTCACACTTACCAATAGTTACGCCATGCTGCCAACGGCGGCAGTTTCTGGATATTATTTTGCGCATCCAGACTCTCACTATTTTGGCGTTGGTAAAATCAATCAGGATCAACTTGAAGATTATGCCGAAAGGCGAGGTGTACCGATTGAAACGGCTGAACGCTGGCTAAGGCCTAATCTTGGGTTTTAATAGTTGTCCCTGATTTTTGGTTTGTTACATGTCTTTCAATATATTGAAGGCAAGATGTGCGATGTTTTCGGCTTTCATTAAAAACAAACCTGAAACATTCGAAAGGATAACAACGCCTGTTTTGTGCTCTATATCTGTGACCATGATAGAGTAGTATCCTCCCGTGCCGCCGTTGTGCCAATGTAATGATCTGTTTTCAGTTATTTTGTGTTTACGGATAACCCAGCCCAACCCCATTTGTTCAAAGTCATTCAACTTAACGGTGGGGCGGTGTTGCAGAGCGTGTGCCTTGTTATTTTTGTTAAAGCCGGCTTGTACAAATTTTGCCAGGTCTGACACAGACGATAGAATGGCGCCGGCCCCTTCCAGTGAGGCTAAATCCCAGTGGCTTGTCTCTAATCCTTTTTTGTTGCGGCCCTTAACGATTTGCCCCTGAAGCGTATCTCTTTGAGTACTGCTTTGGTGCATATTCAAGGGTAAGAATATACGGTTTTTCAACATGGTTTCATAATTAGTGTTGGTTATTTTGCTGAGTGTAAAACCAAGCAAGCCGGCACCAAGGTTTGAATAACGGCTTTTGCCTCGCTTTTTTTGCTTTAATGCGTGCTTTAGATAGTGTTCCAGCCGTTCTGTACTGAAATCTTTATAAGGGTTGTGTCTGTTTTTAAACAAGGCTTCCCAGAACATGCCTAGTGGCAAACGGGGCAATCCGGCAGTATGGTTTGAAAGCTCTCTCAGCGTGATGACAGCATTCTTGTTCAGTGAATACCCAAGGTATTTATCAATAGGATCATCAAGGTTTACTTTATCTTCTGTTACCAACTGTGCCAACAGGTGTGATGTGAAAACCTTTGTGATTGAGCCTATTTCAAACAGGCACTGCGCGTTATCTGTTGGTTCTGTCGTTTTGCTACCGGTGACACATGTGCCGTAGAAATGCACGCTTTGCTCACATATCTTAGCGACAGATAATTGCGTATGAGTTGGAAATTTAAGGGCTGTTTCCTGGATGTTATTTTTATCGTCTTCTGTAAAATCTTCCACTTTATGCCCCGTGCATTCCATTATTACCCTTATCTTAGATAATAATGGCGACGTGTTTTAAAAGGTTCATGTATCTAGATAGTTTTTAAAGCCTAAATTATAGCTTTAAGAAAAAAGGCCTATGCCGCCTGTTACGGAAATTACCCCAAATAAAATCCATTGTGGCATCCCGGTAAAGCTTTGCCCTTTCCAGATAATTAAACCGATATTCCAAACCAGAAAGATGATAGCGAGTATTTCGGCTATTATCGCTGCTTCAAATGCCGACGGATTAACAGCAGCCCAGAGAAAAGCAGCGCTCATCATTGCGAGTGTCGCTGAGACTAGATGCCAACAGTAATAATTTGTGTATTTAGCGACATCGTTAATATCATTGGCTCGAAGCAAAGGCGCTGCAATGGTTTTACCCCCTAAATAACAATGAATGAAAGTTGTTGCTGTACATATGGCGGCTGCCGACATCAGAAATATATTCATGATTATGGTGTCCTTACTTTGCTATCTGAAGAGTTGTAAGGCGAATCCAGAACAATCATATATGAGGGCAAATGTCGCAGATGGTTGGGGGAATGTTAATTTCTTTAGGTTTCTATATTGTACCTATCTTTACGGCTCGTGGTGTGTTGGCAAGTTACAATACGAGAGGCAGGCACATATCGTGCAGGCTTTCAGGGTAGGTAGATAAAACAGGCAAGCCAGCAAACATCACTTTGGCTGACTACAATATTTTAATGTACTGCGGGTTAGCGGCCTGGTTGTGAAATAACGACACTTTGGCCAGGGTTAAGCCGTTCTGCACCGCGTATGACAATGCGGTCCCCCGCTGAAACGCCGGATGTTACTGGCACCCAAAGACCAATAGCGTTCCGTAAATCGGTGTTAACACGCTCTGCGGTCATGTTATCGGTCACTTTGTATACATACATGGCACCGCTTTTAAGCACCACAGCGTCACGAGGTACAGCAATGCTTGTATGTGCCTCACCGCGCGGTAAGCTTACTTTAACGGGCATGCCTGTGACCCATCCTGAGCTTGCCGCAGACAGGCGTACTTCAACCATGCGCGAAACATTGTCGCCGACTGGTACAACGGTTCTGATTGGTAAAGATGTAATTTGTTCACCAGTGCTTACATCAACACTGTTACCAACCATGAGGTAAGGCATGATGCTGATAGGGGCAGGCATCGCAACTTCGATGTTTTTTGTGTCAACCAATCGCACAACATTTGCACCGATACGCACATATTCGCCTTTATTGGCGATGCGTGCAGCAATAGTGCCTGAAAATGGTGCGCGAATTTGAGCACGGTTTTTGTCGCCTTGTGTTTGTTCAACACGAGCGCGAGCATCAGCGATATCTTGTTCTATCATATCCCGCTGTGCAATTACTTCCTGCAGGCGTGACCGTGATGCATTATCGCGGGCAGCAAGGTCCTGAAACCGTTCTACGTCTTGTCGGCGAAAAACCATGTCTGCTTCAAGTCTGGCCAGTGCAGCAGTTGCGCGGCGTAGTGCAATATCCAGCAAGCGACTGTCGATGGTAGCGATAATATCGCCTTGTTCTACTTGAGCGCCAACATTTGCAATGCTGGTTAATACGCCTTCAACCTCAGCAGCTATCTGGCTATCATTCAAGCTGACAACTGTGCCCGTGACATCCATCAATGGTGCCATGATCCGTTCTTCCGCTAAAGCAACCTCCACTTGCGCGGGTGGCATTTCCGGTGGCTGCGCATTTGCGCCGTTAAGTGACACAAGAATTGCAGCTGCCAAAACAGCAGAATTAAGAAGAAATGGTGAACGGTTTCGCATATCGGTTATCACTGTTTTTTTGATGTTATTATTTATTCAGCCGCTGTTGGTTGGTTCACACCTAAATGTGTAGTTTTAATGTTTCCGCTCGCTAATTGCAGCAGACTTGGCAGCAATACAAGCGTGAAAATGGTCGAGACACTCATACCGCCAACAATGGCGGCTGCCATTCCGCGGTATATTTCACTGCCGGCTCCGGGAAACAGAAGAAGTGGCAGCATACCAAACAAACTCGTCAACGTGCTCATGAAAATAGGCCTTAGGCGCAGACGTAAGGCTTCATGAACAGCTTCTTGCCGGTTCATTCCCCGTGTTTGTGCTTTGCGCGTTTGGGCAACCAACAAAATTGCGTTGTTAACAACCAGTCCTAGCAGGATAATGAAACCGATCATGCCTAATAGGTCCAGGGATTGGTACTTGATCATGTTGATAACAAATATGCCAATCATGCCGCCTGCAACTGCTGTAATGATGGTGATCACAACCATGAAGGCATCTGATACAGAGCGGAATAGACCGGCGAGTATCAGCATCAGCAAAACAAGAGCAACGCCAAAGTTCTTACCCAGTATAATGAGTGCTTGTGCAAGATCATCGGCACTGCCTGCGTATTTAATAGAGGCATTCGGCGGTAAGCTTGCAAGAAGCCCTGGTTCAATTTTTGTTCTAAGCTCGGAAATCAAGGTATCAAGTGACATACCTTCTGGTGGGTTAACCAACAGACTGTATGTTCGTACCCTATCAACACGCACAATCGCATTTGGACCGAGTGCCGATCTGATATTTGCGAGCTCTCCCAAAGGTACTATACCACCAAGCGGGGTTTGTACTGGCAACGCTGATATTTTTTCTGGTGTATCGAAGCGTTCAGATTTTAGATAAATATCTAGCCGCTCTGTGCCATCAAAATATTCCCCAAGCCATGACCCTTGACCCAATTCGAGAATAACCTGCGTTAAGTCAGCACGGTTCCAGCCTACCTCGGCAAGCCTTACGTCATTTGGTTCAAACCGTAACTCTGTTGTCTCGGCAAAAGGATCAGGTTGCGGATTTGCAGATGCGCCGGGTATTTGCGACATAACCATGCCCATGCCTTGCATGGCAGCATTTCTTGCAGCCTCCAAGTCTGGAGCACTGATGCGCAGCTCTACACTGTTTTCATCACCAAAGCCGCCAAACAGACTGCGCCTTAGTGTGAAGCCAAACATGTCCGGAATGCCTGTAATGATTTCGGTTTGAACGATATTTTGCAATGTCTCTATTTGCGTTCCATCTTCCGCGTTTAGCGCAAGCCAGCCGCCCGTTGCGCCTGGGAAAGACCAAAGGAAATAGTCCCTTACCTTAGGCTCTTTTGCGCCATTTAAATATGGCTGAATTCGTTCATCCAGAACTTGAGCGATTTCCGTATCCGCTGTCTCGACATTGGTGCCGGGCGGGAAAAATAAGAAACTGTCTACAGTGTCCCTTTTTACAGGCGGCATGTAATCCAGCTGCGGCATTAACAGGAAAAATAGAGTGAAAGATGCCCCGACTAGACTAATTATCCATGCCATCCGCTTTACTGTGCTGTTTGTGAGGGACATTAATCTATCCGACATGCTCTCCCACACGGTTTTGCGATCGCTGGTGTCGGGAAGTTTGCGCATCCAGAAGCGGGCCATCGTAGGTAACACGGTAATGGCTACCAAAAGCGAAACGCCAACGCCGATAGCGATTGTTAGGGCCAGATCAGCAAACATCTGCCCAATAGCGTCTTTTAGAAACATAATAGGAATAAAAACAGCTACGGTTGTTGCCGTGGAGGCAAGCAGTGCTCCCCAAACCTGAGTGGTGCCGAGGTTGCTCGCTTCTTTAGGTGTTTCGCCGCGTTCACGCAGCCTGACAATGTTTTCGAGGACCACTATGGCTGCATCCAGAACCATGCCTGTCGCGAACGCAAGGCCTGCAAGCGAGATTACATTAAGTGTTCGACCAGTTAGATTGAGAACAACAAAAGTTGCCAGTAACGATAATGGAATTGCTATTGCTATTAGTAGGGTCGCACGCCATTGGCGTAAAAAAAGCCATAAAACCGTGATGGCAAGCAACATACCGATCAACAAGTTACTACCAAGCAGGTTAATGGAACGGTCAATGTATAGACCGGGGTCAAAACTATATTGCGCAACAAGGCCGCGTTCCTTGAATTCATTAGCATTAAGTTCATCAACTCTGGCTTTGACTGTGGCTAATGCTTCCAAAACATTTGCGTCATTGGTTTTCGACACGCCGAGCCTGAAGGCACGGTTACCATTTTGGTAGATAAATCCATCAGCACGACCAGGTCCAATTTCAATGCGTGCTATATCACCCAATTTTATAGGGAGACCGTCGCGCCATTCGAGGATCAGGTCTGCAAGTTCATCTGCATCGTAGCGTCCTTCATACCTAACAGTATACTGCCTGCGTCCAACATCAACCATGCCGCTGGATATGTCAGCTGAACGCCCAATACGTGCTGGAATACGGGCGATGTCTATGCCTAGTTCTGCAGCGCGGTAAGGATCAAAAATGATCTGAAGTTGTTCGCCGAGCCCGCCGTTTCCATCGTCAAACTGGATCTCAGATACACCGTACAGAGACTGTAGTTCTGGTTTGATTACGTCACGTAGATATTTGATGTTTTCTGATGTGCGCTGTTCCGTACCTGGTATTTGTTGCACATAATATTCAATAAGTTGATCGTTTGCATCGCCCCACTCACCCATCATGACTTGCGGTTGTTCTGCATTGGCAGGCAGGGGGCGCAGGCGATTGAGACGACTGATGATGTCTATCAGCGCACGTGTCATATCTGTTTCGATAGCAAATTCAAGCTGCATGAAGCCAAAATTCGGCATATTCCACGACATCATCTCTGTCATGCCTGGTGTGCCTTGAAGTACCTCTTCAACAGGTACGGTGATCTCGCTCTCTAATTCTGAAGGAGAGGCGCCAGGCCAGGTATTTATCACAGAAATTATCGGTTTCTGGATTTGGGGTAGCAGCTGGGCAGGTAATTGGAATATGGATGCAATTCCAAGCAGCATTATTACAGCGGCAACAATTGCAACAGCGGCCGGATTATCTATACTTTGGCGTGTTAATTTCATGCCATCACCCAATCGATATCAAATAGAAACCTACACATACAAACACCTTTACGGGGCGGTATATCAATGTCGATTGGGACAAACGTATATTGACAGGTGACATTATTTAGCTGAAATGCGCTGATTCAGTCACACTAACTATGGTTTGTTTGCAACAATCATACGTTTCGAGGTTTAACTCTTGCTGTAACCATGTCTTGTAAAAATGGGTTAAGTGTTGCTTTTTTGCGCAAGTAAAACCGTTGCATAGTCACATTCTGGGTCTTCAGCTACAAATTCAACAATTTGCATGTTATGCGTTTGTAAAATGTCGCTGTATTCCTTTGGTGAAAGGCTTGCGTGATATATTTGGTCCCCGCATACGTGCCCAACCTCTTCACCGGATTTTGGACCAACAGTTAACATAAGGGCCCCGCCGTTAACCAAATGCACGGCAAACCGATTGAGCGTCGTGCGTTGATCATTGGCTGTTAGGTGAAAAAAGCTATGCCACCCAATAATACCGTCAAATCGCTTATCAAATTGTAGCTCCCGCATATCCAAAATGTGCCAGTCATTCTGCGGGAAGCGTTGTTTAGCTATGTTGATCATCGTATTTGAGAAATCGACGCCTGTAAGCTCATGACCTTTCTCAATAAAATACTGAGCAATTGGCTCACCTGCACCGCAACCAGCATCCAATATATGAGCCTTTGGCTTGATCAAGGCTTCGAAACGTTTTAGCCATTTTCGCTCAAATAGTGATTTGGACCTTTCGGTATCAAATTGCTGACCGTGGCGGTTATAGATACCCTGTGTTTTTGTTGCCAATGTAGCTTCAAGGTTATCCATAACGCCTCTCTCTGTAATCCTAACTCATTAACTTCATGGCTTAAAAGCGTTACATTTAGCTAGCTTAGGCGAGGGTTGATCCCGGTTTCCGATTGCTATTGTTCATCTGTTTCCGTTTTAGAAACTGGCGTAACAAAGTTTGCCTTTTCCTTGTCAAACATCTGCTCTCGAAGCCAAGCTAAAGCGTGTTCAGTGATTGCACGCCGTGTTCGCGGCTTTGAGGGGCCATGTTGCATGCCGCCGTATACAACCATTCGTGCGTCTACTCCTTTATCAAGCAGTAGTTGGCGAAACTGGTAACCATTAGCTATAGGTACACGTTGATCATTCTCACCGTGTTGAATTAACACGGGTGTTTGGGCGTTCTCGATGTATGTCACCGGTGATGTTTTTGCGTACACAGCGTCATCAGCCAGTGGCGTCGCGCCGAAATATTCGGTCGTGAACTGGGTAATGTCGGTATTGTAATAATATGTCCGCCAATCACTGATACCAGCTCCCATGATAGCTGCTGTACAGATGTCAGAGTATGTTGCGAGCATTGCTGAGATATGACCACCTTGGCTCCAGCCCAGGCAGGCAACACGGTCTGGGTCAACCATACCGTTTTCAGTTAACATCTTGACGCCTGCGATAATATCGCGGGCAGGGCCGATACCAAGGTTTTTGAGGTTGCTGCTTTGGAATGCTTCACCATAACCTGCACTGCCGCGGTAGTTGGTTTGTAAGACCAGTGCGCCGCCATTTTCTGCGGCCAGTACGTCAGGGTGGTATATGGAACGTGCAGCGCTTCCCATCCAGGGTCTGTCAGTACCGGTTGGCCCGCCGTGCGTACGCACATACAATGGGTACCGTTTGCCGGTTTCGTATCCCACGGGTTTTGTCAATACAGCCTCAATCTCAAGGCCTTCATCAGACACCCAGGTGATAAGCTCTCTGGTTGGTTTTTCCAACTCGACAGTTTGGGCCGAGAAGTTGGTTAGCTTTGTAATTGTTAACCCTTGGGCTGTTGTGACTTCTGTAATGCCGTTGCTGGCAGCGTTGAGAAAAGCAGTGGCGTTGCCATCATAAGATATGCTGAAACCATATGAAAAATTATCCGGCGAGCTAACACGGTTAACATTTTCGGATTTGGTGTTGATTTGAAATAGAGCCAGATCTGTGCGCTCACTAGCGCTGAACATGATGGTGTCGCCGTCGAACCTTACGATGAAGGGGTCATAAGTCTGCATCTCGATGGTTTTAGCGTTCCGTCCGTTGGCATCGCGAATAACGATATCGCTGAGCGTGGGAAAACCGGTTGCGTTGGTATATGCAAGCTTGTTGCCGCCTTGGTGCCATACTGGGCGTGATTTTACGCCGTATGCATCATCAATCAGTATAGGTTCACCACCAGTAGTGTCCATCACATACATGCGGCCCTTGAGAAGATCAGCAAGGTGTGGGCTGGGCCATGTAGCGAAAGCTAGTTGTTTTCCGTTCGGCGAAATTGCGTATCCAGTAACAGAGAAGTCCCGTCCATCGGTGAGTTGTTCTGGTTCACCGTCAATTCCCATATCTGCCGTTATGCCAACGCGCCATATATGCTGGTATCCGCCATCTTCGCGCACGACATTATAGTCGCCGTAGCGTTCTTTGCGGGCTTTCATCAGGTCTTTATTGTCAGGGCCAGCGGTGAAATAAAGCGTGCGGCCATTAGGCGCGAACCGCAGCGAGCTAATGCCTTTGATGTCCAGGGCAGCCATTTTGGCTTCGCCGCCAGATGCACGCATAAAGCCAAGCTTGCCTTTGCGCATAAAGGCGATCCACTGACTGTCTGCGGACCATTCAATCTCACCAACAGACTCTTCTCCGTGGGTTAATTGCACCGGCTCGCCGCCATCGGTACCAACAACCCATAATTGGCTCATGTCTTTATTGTTTTTAAAGTCATTCTCAAAAGTTATAAACGCTACATGTTTACCGTCCGGCGCGATATAAGCATCGCGAACGATGGTGAGACCTAGCAATGTATCAAGCGTATCTGATTGCCCAGATTGATCTGCTCGCGCTGTGATTGACAGTGTGAAAACTGCTACTATTAAGCTCAAAAGAACCGAACGCATGATAATTCCCCCTCGTTTTGTTGTTATTTTCGACTAAAAACTGATGAAAACAACCTATTTAATTGCATTTTTAATAGCATTTATAATTTTGCCCAAACCTTCGCCGCCAACACCGGGGGCACCTCCACCTGCGTCAGGCCACGATGAAAACACCGCAACAACGGTATTTGTGGACGGTGAAATGTCAATTACCTGACCATGTACACCGCGGGCCTGAACAGTGCCTTCGCCGTCCCCGATACCCCATACAAATGACCGGTAATACGGGTTTGTACCGTCTGCTTTGTATCCGTTCCATGTAGGGTCGCCAGGTTGATTGAAGATATCCTCGATCCACTGTGCTGGGATAACTTGCCGATCCCCGACTTTGCCACGATCAAGCATCAATTGTCCGATGCGGGCATAGTCTCGAAGTGTTGACGTCATGCCGCCGCTTGCTAGTGTGAAACCTGATACATCAACGGTAATATATGCACTACGCTCTGCGCCCAGTGGTTTCCATAGTCGCTCAGAAACCAAGTCTGCAAAACGCTTTCCTGTTGCAGCTTCCAAAACCCATGCAATGACATCTGTTGTGCCGGATTTATAGTTGAAACGATCATACCTACTATCGTCACGCCCTACATTTGGCAGAAAGTTGTAGTTACCAACAACAGGCGTGTCGGCGCAGTTTGGTCCAGTAAGTAATCCGTCAGCACAGTCTTGCCGTCTTACCGTGCTATCGGGCGCACTGTAATCCTCGTTCCAGTCTGATGTGTCCCGCATGTCAAGCAGGGTGCGCAGGCTATTGTCGCCCCAACCGGTTTTCGCGAGTTCCGGCACATAATCTGCTACGGTTTTGCTTAGGTCAATCAAACCACTGGCTTCAACACTGGCGGCCGTTAACCCTGTCACCGTTTTGCTGGTTGACCACATCAGATGCGTTCGCTCAGGTGTGAGTGTGCCATCATATAACTCTGCGATGACACGCCCGCTCTTCATGACAACAATGCCATCAATATATTGCTTTTTCATTGCTTCAGACAAAGCCGTTGTTTTGCCATCAAGCTCGATCTTCAGGTCAGTTTCAGCCGTTTCAATACCCGTCATGGGTCTTATATTGAGACTGTCGTTAGGAATGTCCTTGGTAGGCAAAATTTCACGAATATGGGTATAAGCCCAGCGGTTTAATGGGCCAAATTGCCATGTGGCTCCCGTAACACCTTCTGGCCTCGCATCATCTATATTTTCCGAATAGGCCGCGACCGTCGCTGTGCTTATTATTATGGCTGATAATAGTAATTTATTCACGGTGCATTCTCCGTATCAATGATCGTATTGTGTTTTATAAAAGCCAAAAGCCTGCTGCCAGGAACACTGGAAAAACAATGATTGTTCTAAGCGTAAATATAATGGCCAAATGCCCAAAATTCAGCGGTAAGCTAGAGCGTAGAATTATGACACCGATTTCAGCCATGTAAATAAGTTGAGTGACAGACAGGCCAGCAAGGACAAACCGCGTCAGTTCGCTATCAATGTCTTTTGCCACCAAAGCCGGCATGAATTGATCGAGAAACCCGACAATGAAACCGGGTGCAGCAGTTTGAGCTTCCGGTAAATTGATAGCATCCAGTATGTAGTAAATTGGCAAACTGAGCGTACTGAAAATTTCGGTGTGAACCGCCAGAATAGTGGCAATTGTGGTAATCGCCATTGCAGGCCCAATAACGCCGAAGACAACATCCAAGCTTGCATACCAGCCATTCTTGATGAACTGGATTGGCCCCGGGGCGTTTTCAGCACGCCGCATTGCGTTTTGAAGACTGGTCGT
Organism: Kordiimonas aquimaris; assembly: GCF_025574485.1. Taxonomy (GTDB): domain Bacteria; phylum Pseudomonadota; class Alphaproteobacteria; order Sphingomonadales; family Kordiimonadaceae; genus Kordiimonas; species Kordiimonas aquimaris. The sequence continues at coordinate 323,032 of NZ_JAOBPO010000004.1, forward strand.
GAACAGGGACGCTTCGGGCATTGTGTCTTCATGAATTTGCTTGCCAACACTGCCATTATATGTGTCAGGAATGCGCGCAAGCGGCGGTATGCGCACCGTGATAACAGCACAAATCAGGCAGGCTGCAATAACAACAAGATACCATGTGAAAAACAAATGACCCAAGCCTGCAACTTCAGCGATAGCCAGACTGAAAGGGATAGATACAATAGAGAAATTGGTGGCAACGGACGCTGACTGCCGTGCGGAATAAAAGCCTTTCTCATATTGGTTTATAGTGATCAGCATACCAACTGACGCAGCAGACACCAACGATGCGGTGGCATCAATGGCGGCACGCCCGGGCAAGTTGAACAACATCGAAAAGGGTTTGCGCAGTAATACACCTACAAATTCCATGAATCCGTAATCGGTAAGGAAAGGCATCAGCATGCAGGCAACCAGCAAGATGAAAAATACTGCCGCGCCAATCTCGATGAAAACCGTCTGGCCGGTGGCTATGCTCCAAACGAATTCAGGGCCAATCTGGAAGTAAACCATCAAGCCGATAACCGCACCTAAAGTGCGAATGAAAAGCCATGCGGGAGTTGCGTGAAACGCAGCATATAGTGATGGTTGTTCTTCCTGCCAGTTTGGTTTGAATATAACATATATGCCGCTGCCAACTGCACCGAGTGCCACAACACTTACAATGAAACCCAACAAAATTGGCTCCAGTGGTGCACGCAGAAAATCAGTAATAATTGCCATCAAAATGGTTTGCTTGCCGCCATATGTTATAGGCGTCAGAAAAAGCAGTATGCCAATAAGTGTTGGCAGTAAAAACTTTAGTAACAGCCATATTTTGCCGTTGCGGATTACTGTGTCACTTGACGCCATTTTGCGCTTGCTTCCGCTAAAACAGGATGATGGCCGCACCAACAAGAACTGGTATGGAAACAAGGGTGCGAATGACAAATACCTGAAATAGCTGGAACACGGTAATTGGCAATCCAACACGCATCATCACAAGGCCGGTTTCCGACATGTAAATGAGCTGACTTAACGACAAGCCCGCCAGTATGAACCGCATTGGTTCGCTTGCAAGGTCGCCAGCGATTACTGCAGGTATAAATTGATCCATGTAGCCAAACAAAAAGCCGATTGCGACACGCGGCGCTTCGGCAACATCAAATAGTGACAAAGCCCATGCAATGGGTGTTGTGATTATTTCGCCCAGCGGCGAATGGAAGGCAACAATTGCAGACAATGTGGCAAGCGCCATCATTGGACCTAAAACACCAAATAACTGTTCCATAAACATCAGGCTACCGTCACGGGCAAGTTTGCGCGGGTTCGGCGCTTTAGCGGCAGAAATGAGGGCACTGTCCATACAGCGTGAAAGAAGAGACTTATCTTCGGATGCATCGTGGGAATGAGAATTATCAATGCCGTCTTTATAGGTATGAGCAATGCTCGAAATAGGGGGTATACGCGGCGTTATAACGGCGCAGGCAATACACACAACAATAGCGGTCAAATACCACGGGAAAAACATATGACCGATCTTGCTGACATCAGCAATCACGAGCGCAAACGGCAATGAAACAACAGAGAAGTTTGTCGCAACAGTAACGGCTTCGCGGCCTGTGTAAAACCCGCGGCGGTATTGTTGTCCGGTCACCAATACACCGATGTTGGATGATGAGATAAAAGATGCAGTTGCATCAACCGCCGAGCGGCCCGGTAGCTTGAACAGTGATCTGAATGCAGGCGCAACGAACGTACCGAAAAACTCCATTGCACCAAACTCTGTGAGTAGTGGCATAAGGAAACATGCAGGAAACAGGACAATTGCAAAACCAATGCCCACATCGTTGAACATGGCAATACCAGTGTCATCAAGGCGGAATACTTCAGGACCGACATTGTACAGAACCATCACACCAATGGCAGCACCGATCACACGGAACACAAACCATCCAATAGACGTGTCGCAAATGGCATACAATACCGGATGTTTTTCTTGCCAGTCAGGCTTAACCACAAGCGCATAAGCACTACCAATGGCTGCGATAATGGTAACCCAGACAACAATATCAAGAAGGATGAAGCCAAAGGTTTCCTGCATCCATGAAGAGTAGATGCCAAACAAAATGGTCACGCCGTCGTCTGTGGGGAAGGGGGCAAGAAACAGAATAATCCCGATAACAGATGGAATTAAAAACCTTAGAAAGGGCTTTAAACCTTTGGTCTCTATAGGTGTTGTTTCTGCATCGCTCATTAGTCTCTCCCCTGACTTTGGAAAACCCTAGCGGATATGATCTTAATTGTCATGTGTGCTTGTGAGGAAGGGGCATAATATGTGTCCTCTATAGGCAAAGGCTTTTGTTCTTTAAGAAATTTTTACATTTAGTGTTAATGATATGTTTGATTTTGGGGTGATACGGAAATTGAAAATGAGTACAGATTTGAAACCACGTTACAAGGTAATTGCAATAGGGTTGTCTATTGTTATCGGTATGACACAGCTCTCTCTTACAAGCAGATCAAACGCACAGTCTCTCGAATTTACCTTTGATGTATATACGGCATTTGTACCACCTTACGCACAACCTGAGCCAGACAATAAGGTTAGCGGCACACTTGTTTCTGTTGTCAGCGAGTACATGAAAGGCCGGCAGTTAAACCATAAAATAACATTATTGCCTTGGTCAGCCGCGTACAGGCGCACGGAACTTAATCAGCATGCGTTGCTGTTTCCAGTGGATAGGACGCCTGAACGTGAAGATGCATTTCACTGGATTAAGTCATTAGCTGTTGCTGAATATTATTTGTATGGAATAGCCGGGACTGATCTTGCTGCCGTTAGTCTTGACGAAGCTATTGCAAGTGATGGTCTGGTAACATGTGGGACAAATTCCATTCAATGCCAGATACTGACCACGCAAGGTTTTGAAAATAAATCTATTGTGCGTATTGAAGATGCTTCGGTTCAAAAGCGATATGAGCTGATGATGAATGGGCGTAATCAGTATACTGTATTTGACCCTAAAGTTTATGAGGATCTAACAAAACGTCATGGTTTGGACCCGAATAAGCTGGTGAAAATGCACAAAATTAGTGAGTTAAACTCATATCTCGCCGCTAACAAAGATATGCCCACCCATGCGCTTGAAAGCCTGTTTAATGAACCAGATTAAGTGCAGTATCCAACCTTTCATGAAGGGTTTGTTGCCTGCTTAGTTGTGGCTTTAAAATCAACTCTGAGTATGCACGGTAACGTCCCAGATTATCAGCAAAATCGTTAATGAAGGAGCGTTTGCCACGCATCGCTTCAAAGTCACAGAAGGCATCACTGCCAGCAGCGTCGTTTGCTTTCAACTGGATAAGCTCAGGATGAATGCGTGATAATAACAATCGGTCATTTCTAATATTATCCATCAACAGCGATGATTCCATGCCTGCCTGACTAAACCGAATTATTTTGGTTCTCAATTCGTCATCGCCAATCAGAAGAATGCGACCGGTCGACAACATTTCATCGATGGTTGGCATGGGCACAGTATCACTGAAATAAATATGCGACCTATAAAGCGCTCTGCAATGTCTTTGTTCCATTGGCTTTGCAGTGTCTTCGCCAATGAGAAATTGCCCCACTTCTTGAAGCCGTTCATACCGGGACAATTCGTTTGTGATAACGCCGATACCTAAGTTGCCTGATGCATTATGACCAGCTTGAATCAGGTCTTCAATTTCACTGTGAAGCCTTGTGAGGTACTTCTGTTCAAGTGCACCGTCTTTACGGCTTTCATTCCATTCAGTGACTTGCAAGCCGAGGAAAATACCGATCACCACGATGAAAATTTCAACAATCACCGTAAACCAGTTTTGTTCGCGGATCGCGTCTGCCAGTTTCCTCAGGATCATTGGCTTGTCTCCGACAGACGTATCTTCAGGTTTTCCATGGCGACCACTTCCTCGCGTGCCGTATCTATGGCGCCTGTTGTGCGCCCAAGATTGCTTATCAACTTGTTTCGAATGGCAGGAGTTGCACGGATAAGCGAAAGATCACACACCACTTCAGAACTAATAGATAGATTGCTATTGTTGGAAGTGTCTGGTGAGGTACGGGTTAAGGTGCGCGGGAAGGCGTCTGGGTAGTTGTCGATCAAATTGGCAAAGTCAATACGAATGAGAGCCAAGTTTGCGGCGGCTCTTTTTCTGGTGTCACTGAATGCCAGCAACGTGTCTCGTAGGTTTTTATCTTTCAGGGTGCGGACCCCGCCTGTAGACAGGATTTCGTCAAGCGTTGCAAGCTGTGAGGTGGTAAAAACAATAATGTGCGATGCCCATGCAGCGGTGCATTGCTCGTCGCTCATATGCGCATTTGGATCAGTATCCTGCACCACAAAGATTGCACCTTCGAGCGCTTTGCGCTGCGTATCAATTTCCTCAATCCATGCGTTTTTAGTCTCAATCGTGGTCGTTAACTCACTGAGTAATTGAGACGCAAGGCGGCGTTCCTCAACGCGGTTTTGCCGCTCGTTGTTCCAGGTATCAACCTGCAGGGCAACAAGCACGCCTGTGATCACCAGTAAAAATTCGATGATGACCGTAAACCAGTTCTGGGTGCGGATTGCATCCGCCATACGGCGCAGGATCATTGTGTTACCTCATGATTTGCTTGCAAGATGAAACCAAAACTTTTGAAGTGGTAGCGAGCCTGTGTTTTTGTTTTCTCGTCAGAGGTTTTATGGCCGGTGTACACGGCTTCAAATCCGTCTCGTACTTTCACCAATTCATCTGGATTGCTGAAGGGCACATTATGTGCGCCGTGAACGGCATTGAGGTTGGGTACTAGTGCAGCCAGTCGTGCAATTGATGAACGGTATGCGGCGAGGTCAGTTTCGTCCGCATAAAGCCAGATAGGACCCTTGTAATAGCTGTCTCCAGTGAAAAGCCTGCCGCTTTTGTGGTCAAGCAACGCGATGCTGTCAGGTGTGTGGCCGGGTATAGCTAAAACCTCTAGGGTGACGCCACCAAGGTCTATTTGACTGCCATCCTCAACGCGCATAGTTGGTGTGAAAGGTTTGGTATGATGATTGTCCACAGTGACACCTGTGGGTAAGCCTTTGCACAAGGCAATGCTGCTCGCTTCTTCGCGGACAAAAGCATTGTTTTTACCTTTCGCACGATTGTTGGTGAAAGGGGTGTCTGGTGCCAGCACGGTATCAAACTGCCAGTGACCGCCCACATGGTCGATATGGCTGTGGCTTGCGAGCACGGTAACTGGCAGTGTGGTGATTTTGTCAACGATGGCTCTTATGTCACCCAAGCCATTGCCGCTATCGAACAACAGTGCTTTCTCTTCACCGGTTATCAGATAACTGATTACTTCCTGCCATTGGAAAGGTTCGGTAATAGCGTAAAGCTTTTTACTTAATCGATAAACGTGAAACCATTCATTGCTGATTGTCTGCTTTTCATAGGCTGCCCAATCAATGCGCGGAATTTCCGCGCAGAATGAAGGCGACGTTTCAGGTGTATTTTCTGCGCATGCGGCCAGCGATAGCATCATTAGCGCTGAGATAAGTGACTGGCGGGCAGGGATGTTTCTATATATCTTTCGCAAGATCATTTGCGTGGGGTGGCTTTAATCTTGTATACGGCTGTCCAGTTTTCACCGCCATCAAATGACATTTCCATCAGCCAGTCCCAACCCTCATCAGTGGGGGTGAAAAATGTAATGCGGCGTGATGGGTTTTGTTCAGGTGAAACAAAATGCATGACGATATTGCCGTCTTCGTTTTGCTTTGCGCGTATATGAGTAAATCCAGGCGCGTTGGTAGCTGTCCATGCGATTTCCCATTGCTCTGCCTTCGAATCATAAATGCGCAGGTTGGTTCCAACACCGGGTGGTGGTCCGCCTTCAGGACCGTTAGGCATCCAGAAATCCTGCACGGCAATGCCATTGCCAACGCAGGTAAAATTCCATCGGGCACCGTTGCCTGGTAGCCAAGTTGTACCGTCTTGTTGAAGACCTTGATCGGCTATGTCCCAGTCACCGATGTAACGGCCAAACTGTTCAACCGGGCCTGTCATGCAGCCTTCATTGTTGTCCATTAATACATCGCCGAGGTCACCGTTTTTAGCATGAGTGCCCAGTGTAGCGCCAAGGGTCAGCAAAGAGGCGGCGGCAATTTTTACGTACTTATTCATTTTCTCTCCCCAGTCTATTTGTTCGCTGGCTATCTTAACTTGCGGCGTGCCGATAGCAAATTGTCAGTGTTTCATGCCATTTACGTCTTATGGTGTTAAAACTTCTTTTATAAAGCCTGCCCACATGGATGAAGCGCCAAGCGTGAAGATGCCTGCTGTTATAATGAGGTGCACTAACATGCCTAACATGGTTGCAACATGCATGCGCTCAAACTTTTTAAGATCGTAAAACATCAAGGCCGTTAAGAAGCCAAACTGAATAACAATGCCCATCGGGATTGGCTGTGGTGCACCAAAAGCGGCAGCAAGCCGAAATGTTGCGGCTAGTATCATGGCGGTACCAGCCATGACAATATAGCGTTTGTGATCATCACCTGAGGCGCGGTTGATATATGCGAGTGCATATAAAATAACGAAGCCCAACAAACTTGAAAACGAAAGATACACAGCAAATTCCGGTGCGTATGCGTCAGCAGCTATGCGGCGAGCGTATGTCTCCAACGTTACGAGTGTACCAGTGATAAGGATTGCAGCAACCAAGAGCGGACTTAGCTTGCCAACCTGTTTATGGAATGCAGCATTCTTTTTTGCAATCCATTGAGCCTGCACAATAACAAGGCTGTACCATGCCAGCATAAGTATGATGTGAAATACAATTGTCGGCGTTATAGGTGGCAGCAAGTCAGGCAGTACAATGGCACGGCTAGCAAATCCTGCAATTACAACAGCTAACGATGCGACAGCGTAGTAAAAGAAAAAACGTGAGTGCTTTAGCTTTCCTGATTTCCTGGGGGCATTTTGTTTGCGTTTAGCCACTTTGCCAACACCCTGTGCCGGATACATTTGTAGCGCTCGCCATTTTGACATCCCCCAACATTAATTGCCCCCACAACCGTGAAGGGACTATAGCAGTAGCAATCGTTTATGCAATTGGGCTGTATTGTGTATGTGGTTAGTGAATAAGCTTGCTTGCGGGCTTGAAAAATGAACAATTGAGGCGCACTTATTGCTGCCCTCTGATAATCAAGAAAGCGTAAACGTGAGACCAGCTCAAGAATACGAAGACCCAGACAAAGCTGGCGACAGCAATCATTGGCAGACTGTAAAGTCCTTGCTGCCCTATTTGTGGGCGCCGGGGCGCTGGGATTTGCGTATACGCGTTATTATTTCGTTGTTGCTGCTCGTGCTCGCGAAATTCATCGGTGTTTATGTGCCGTTTTTGTTCAAAGACGCGGTGGATGCTTTAACACCTGTTACTGGTGCGCCGTCCGTTTCAGCAATTGCACTTGCTGTGCCAACCGGTTTGATTGTTGGCTACGGCATTGCACGTGTGCTTACACTATTGTTCGGTGAATTACGCGATGCTGTTTTTGTAAAAGTGGGGCAGCATGCACTGCGCCAAATTGCGCTTTCTACATTTAGACATCTGCATAATCTATCGTTGAAGTATCATCTTGAGCGAAAAACAGGTGGTCTTAGCCGCATAATTGAGCGCGGTACGCGCGGCATCGATTTTCTGCTGCGGTTCATGTTGTTCAACATTTTACCAACACTGCTGGAAATCGCACTTATTACCGGTATTTTCTGGGTGAAGTTTGGCCTTACATATGCGGCTGTTACGTTAGTATGTCTTGTCAGTTACATTTATTTTACCGCAAGCGTGACCGACTGGCGCCTTAAGTTCAGACGTGAGATGAATAATCAGGACACCAAGGCAAACACTAAAGCTATTGATAGCTTATTGAATTTTGAAACAGTTAAATATTTCACCAACGAAACATATGAAAGTAACCGCTACGATAGTGCGCTTGCTGCATATGAAAGTGCGGCGGTTCGCAGCCAGTTATCGCTGACGATGCTCAATGTGGGACAGGGGTTGATTATCTCTCTGGGTCTCGTGATCGTTTTATGGATGGGCGGAAGCGGTGTTGCAGAAGGCAGGTTTACCATTGGTGAGTTTGTTTTGATCAACAGCCTGTTGATCCAGATATATATGCCGCTGAACTTCCTTGGGTTTGTGTACCGTGAAATCAAACAGTCTCTAACTGATATGGAGAAAATGTTTGAAGTAGTGGCGACAAACCCTGATGTGCTGGATAGGCCCGGCGCTGAACCACTTGTTGCTGAAGGTGGTGCGGTCGCGTTCAATAATGTGGCGTTTTTCTATAACGAAAACAGACAAATATTACACGATGTAAGTTTTGAAGTGCCTGCCGGCACCACCACTGCGATTGTCGGAGCAAGCGGTGCAGGTAAGTCAACAATTTCTCGGATACTGTTCCGATTTTACGACATAAGCGATGGCAGTGTAACGATAGACGGACAAGACATACGAGGGGTGACACAAAAAAGCTTGCGAGCCTGTATCGGCGTTGTGCCGCAAGACACAGTGCTGTTCAATGATACCATTCTCTATAACATCCGTTACGGTCGGCCTGATGCAACCGATGATGAGGTTTTCGAGGCAGCTCGTTTGGCACAAATTCATGATTTCATTGAAAGCTTGCCTGAAGGATATGATGCCGAAGTAGGTGAGCGCGGCCTGAAATTGTCTGGCGGTGAAAAACAACGTGTCGCTATTGCGCGTACGATCTTGAAGAACCCTGCTATTTTATTGTTGGATGAAGCAACATCGGCACTGGATAGCCAAACCGAGCAAGAAATTCAGAGTGCGTTTGAAGAAATTTCAACAGGTCGAACAACGCTTGTGATCGCACACCGGCTTTCAACGGTTGTGAATGCCGATGAAATTCTAGTGATGGAGCAAGGCCGTATTATTGAACGCGGTACTCATAAGGTACTTATGGAAGCAGAAGGCACATATTATGCAATGTGGCAACGCCAACGGGCTGTTTCAGAGGCAGAAGAAAAATTGGTTGAATTAGCCAGCGTTTAAGTAAGCACATATGCCTCGCAAAACGTCTGCGAGGCATAATATATAGTTCGTCTTTATTGTAGGACGAAAGCCTTACCGACGATTTTCCATTCATCGTTAATCTTTGATAATGTCAATGCGTCAAAGAAACGGTTAGTTGAACGAAAGAGGACCACAGCCAAGCGGCCATCAACCATATTCATGCTGATAATTTCGCCGTCACGGTCACCGCCTGCTGGATTTTCATTTGAAGCCCAAGCATTTAGTACGGTCGTCATATCTTTCCATGATCTGATGTTGTCCTGGCCATCATCGCCTTTAGTGACACCGACCATTGTGGTGTGTTCAGCCGCAAAGGCACGGAACAACCGTTCGTGGCTTGCTTCGCCCTGGCCGTGGAAATAATCGTAAACGGCGGCTTCAATTGCAGCTTTATCAGATGCTTCGTCAGCGTATGCGGTATATGAACACATTGAAATGCTAATCATTATCAGGATTTTTTTTAACACAGACTTTCCTCCATAATATGTCGTGAAGGTATATGTTATCATATAATAAAAACATCACCTATAATCATAATTGAAGGCCACTTTTCAATTATGAAAACCATGTAGTGGTGTTCAGTACTTCGGCCTTTAAGTATTGTTTTTATGGTATATTTTTCAAGAAAGAGGCAAGTCGTGTAGCCACATCACGCGGTAGAATATTTGGGCGTGCAAGGTCTGCCTTTGAACCAGTTTCAATCGGTACATGTATGAAGTGAGGGCCTTTTGTACTTAGTGAGACAGAAAGTGCGGTTTTGAAATCGTTTATGGCGATAGGGCGTGTGTATGTTAAATACCCGCACGCTGCAGCAATGCTGCAAAAGTTCATATGCTCGGACCCTGTTGGTTGCCCACCAGTTGAATCGTGAGCGGCATTATCAAGCATAATATGAACGAGATTGCTTGGTGCCTCGCGGCCAATTGTTGCGAAGGTGCCGAGCCGCATGAGTGCAGCACCATCACCGTCAAGCACGATGACGGGGCTTTCTTTTTTTAGTGCGATACCGAGCCCGACAGCGCTTGCGGAGCCCATTGCCCCTACCATATATAAATGCTGAGAACTGTCTTTGATTGTGTACAACTCGCGTCCGCATTTGCCTGTTGTTGCAACGACAGCTGCGTTGTCGGGCGTATTATCAACAAAGGTCTGCAAAACCTCGAAACGTGTCGGCAGTTTTCCAGTTTGTGGTATTTGATTACAAGAGCTTAGTTCATTGAAGGACCTGACTTTAATGTCATGGCTGTCAACAGCATTTTTGAACGTGCCAGACCGCACAAGTAAAGCAACGGGCATCCGTGTTTCGTGCATTTGTTGTACAGATGTTTGTATAACACTGGTTGCTTCGGGTAAATTTTCTGGCAGTACATGATGGGCAATGCCCATTAGGTCCAATAGCGCTGATGTTATGGCCCCCATGACTTCATGTTGTGGTTCATCAAGTTTGCCGGGCATCCCGCGCCAGCCAATAACTAAAAGACAAGGTATTCCAAAAGGATTGTTAAGCGATGTAAGCGGGTTAACGAGGTTGCCGAGGCCTGAATTTTGCAAAAACACAGCTGGTGTGCAGCCTGCGAGCCATGCGCCCGCTGCGATGGCTAAAGCTTCACCCTCGCTTGCGGCGCCGACATATGTTTGTTGCTGTGCCGCGTCTTGCATAGCCGCGCCCAATAGAGAACAAGGAACGCCTGAGTAGAAATCTATACCGGCGTTGGATAGGGCTTGGTTAAACGCGTGCCCATCTAACATGTCTAGGAGTGACCTTGGTAGCGTTTGGTTGCTGCAATCAACTCGCTCATATCAGTTAATGAAAAGACATCTTCAATTGACGTAACATCTGCATCAATACCATTCAGGGATTGTTGTTTGAATATGCGTGCGGTTATGTCTTCCATAGAGCGAATGGCTGCGCGCAGGCTATGATTGGCCCAGATCAGTGTGGACACACCTGCATTTGTTAAGGTGTCTGTCGGTGTATCTGCATATGTGGTTGGCACAACGACAATTGGTGCTTTGTTACTCCACTTATCCGCAAAGGCTAATATCTCGTGTGCAGTGTTTGATTTGGAGTGAACAAGAATAGCGTCTGCGCCTGCTTCATAATATGCTTCTGCCCGCACTAGTGTTTCTTCAAGATCAGCACCAACAACTAAGGCTTCAGTGCGGGCAACCAGCATGAAGTCGGGGTGAATTTGATTGTCTTTTGCTGCGCGTATTTTGGCGCAAAAATCATTTACTGATGCGAGATGTTGTTCAGTTTTGGCAAAAGAATTGATTTTGGGGAACAGCTTGTCTTCAATGCATACTCCTGCTACGCCGCGCTCACCTGCCTTGCGTACGAACCGTGAAAAGATATTGAAGTCACCGTAACCACTGTCAGCGTCCATTAATATAGGAATGCCCACTGCATCAATCATCCCTGAAATCAAATCCAGGCTTTGAGTCCACGTCAGTTCATTGGCATCACGAAGCCCCATAGATGCTGAGATGGTAAGGCTTGAAGCCCATAGCGCCTTAAAGCCGGCATTTTCAGCAATACGTGCGGACAATGCATTGTGTGCCTCCATCAAAAAACCGGTTTCAGGTCCACAGATGATATGGCGTAGCTGTGTCGCCAACGGTAAATGCCCTGTTATTGGCGGTGCTGTATATGTACCTGATTTTGAATGGTCTTTTGGCATTCTGATTTTGCATTCTTCACATAATTATGGGGCATAGATTTATTGCATCAATGCATGTTGTAAGTCAAAGTGACTTTAAGCTTATTGCTGTAAATGCAACGCAATCTTTCAGAGACAAGGATAATTTCATGGCCACCCCCCCATTGAGTGCTGATCTTCTTTCTCTGGATGGTTATGCGACAAAAGCGATGGCTGCACGTGCGCGGGAAATACCGGGTGTTGTGAATTTGGCCTTCGGTGAGCCAGCATTCGGACCACCAGACACATCTAAGGCAACGATACTTGACCAAGATCTCACTTGGGACGCTTTTTACCATACAAGCAAAACCTATGAGCAAAATAGAGGTATGCTTGAATTGCGTGAAGGCGTGGCTGATTATTACAGGCGCAGATACAATTTACATGTTGATCCTGAAAGGGAGGTTTTAATTACGCACGGCGGTGTTGAAGCCATTAACCTTGCGGCTCTTATCACGACTGAGCCGGGTGATCGTATCGCGATTACTGATCCAACTTATATGTTGTACCAACGTGCTTTTCGCACGCTTGGGCGACAGCCTGTTTGCCTGACAAGACCTGAGGGCGGAAGTGAATATGCTGGTATGTTTGCTGATGCAAAAAGGTGCCTGTCAAATGTTCGCTCTTTGTTGGTAAATTCACCTGAAAACCCAAGCGGTTATGTGATTGATGATGATGACTGGACTGCGGTAGCCAAGGCTGCAGAAGATAACAATACATGGGTTATTCACGACGAAGTTTATGACAGTATGGTTTTTGACCGGCCGCATATTCCAGCGCGAAAAAATGAAGCGCTGCGCGACCGTACATTAATGATCAATAGTTTTTCAAAAAAATACGGTGTTCCGGGTTTACGGATTGGTTGGTTATGTGGCCCAGCCGATGCAATTGACCTAGCGGCAAAACTGCATGATTATATGTATTTGGGTGTTAATATGCTTGCTGAACGGTTCGCTTTGCGCATGATAATGGACAAGGATGCAGATAATTGGATGGATGAAACTGCGCGCATGCTCGAGCAGCGATCCAAGCGTTTGCAGGATTTGTTAACGCCTGAAAAAGGGTTTGATTGGCCGCGACGGCCACACGGCAGCATGTTTGCATTTCCAAATGTTGCGTCGTTTGGTGAGCAGTTGGCGCCTAAATATCGCTTACATGCCGATGGTATTGGAGCAGCCGTTGCACAATACCTTATGGAAGAGTGTAAACTGGCGACCATTCCAGGGTTTGTTTACGGGCCGTCTTGTGCACAGTCTGTGCGCATGATTACCTGTGCAACTGATGAAACATTCGAGAAGGGGTGTGAAATTCTGGCGCAGTTATAAATAGGGCCATAGGGTTTACTTTTGCGTTATCTCAATACGTTTTCTTACCATGGTATCGAAGGCTTCGGAAATAGCCTCTAAGTGAGGCATCATATAGGGGAATGTTTTTCCGTGTTTGAAGCTGTGACGCATTGCTGGATTTAATTCAAAGATTAAAATTTCACCACTTTCCAGCAATGTAAAATCGAATCCGAAGAAATCCAGACCAATTAATTCAGGCAACTCTTGTAATCGTCTATATACTTCTTCCCCTATGATTGAAGCAGGATTGTTCAGGAATTTTTGCTCACGTTCAATCATCCATTCATGGCTGGCCATAAATGTTTTGCGGTTGCCGCCGTGTACATTCCAGACTTGATCTGTGTGGTAAACCACGGGGTAGAGTTGCCCATCAATACTAAAAAAGCGAATTTTGGAATAATAGCCTTCGACCGTCGCATTCTCTATAAATTCGATTGCATACACGGTGCCACGAGAGGCCATGGTTAGATATTCCTCAAGGTCAAAACGGCTGTTCAGCAAAACTGTTGAAACAGCAGTATGCGTGCCGGTTTCCCTGATGATAAAGGGGAACGTAAAACCTGCCTTTTCAATGGTGTCAGCTACAGCTTGAGGGCTAGTATTCTCGGTTGAAAAGCGTTGTGTTTTAGGAAACCTGAAACCGGGAAGGGCATTAAGTTTTTCGTAGTTATCATCTCGAGTTGTTGCAAGAACAGACGTAGGGTCATTAATAACTTTTATTTCGGGATGGTTCGCTAGATATACTTCCAGCGATTTTAACGAGTTATACTCTGTATCTGCGTCTGCAATGCTGTTGATCATTATAGCATGGTCTGTTGGTGGCAGTTTATCGTTGATGTTATCAGCAGCAATTGTGTAGCGAAATAAGTTGTATGCAGACTGATCGAGCAGATGTTGCAGCATGAAATGCCCGCCAGACCGATACCTGCGAAACCCGCTTTCATCCTTAAGTCCGAGTTTAATCTGGGTTTTATCATACCCATACATACATAAGATTGCTGGCGCTGATTCATCTGCTAGATTGCCAACTTCCAATGGGTAGTCTGCATAATATTTTGTTAGCGATGTTCGCGCACGATCACCTTCACCAACGCGGTGATAAAGGGCCGCTAGGTTTTTTTGTGCATTTCCGTCTTCAGGTGTTGCCTGAACGACTTTTTCAAGAAGTTTAATGGCGAGGACAAAATGGCCGCGACGCATTAAGGCCTGTCCTCGTTCGGCAACGGAAGCTTCTTCGTTTTCGCTTGCTAACTCATCAATATAGCTTTCGTCTGCGAGCTGGATCGCCAATGAAAACAAACCGCCAGCTTTTATTGATTCACCTTGTTGATTGAGAAGGTCTGCATGACGGGTCAAGATATCAATTAAAGTTTTACGTGCTAAACCGGCTTCTGCCACTGTGTTTGCGTCGCGAATACCAAGTGCCACATAAGCAGCAGACAGGTCACGGTCCAAAGCGGTCGGTTTTTTACCTTTGGTGATTAAATGAGAAAGCACGAATACCGCCATATTGGTTAAGTTTTGTTTTCACGACAAAACTAGACATAGGCGCTCAAGTCAATTGCAAAGGTTGAAGTGGAATTGATTAGTGATTGCCCTTCAGGTTTATTCTGCTCTAACCGTTGCGAGGAAAGACTGGACATTTTCACGCACTTCCTGGGATTTGGCACTTAACATCTTTGCCGCCTCAAGAACGTCGCGTGCTGTATTTCCTGTGTCCGCGGCACCACTACTTACGCTACTTATGTTTCTGGTTACGTCATTTGTGCCGCTGGATACTTCGTTAATGTTCCTTGCGATTTCCTGTGTTGATGCGTCTTGTTCTTCAACGGCTGATGCGATGGATACTGTTGTATCCCCGATCTGACGGATCTTACTTTTTACCTGATTGACTGCACTAACTGCTGTTTTGGTTGCTGTTTGCATCCCGCTGACTTGCTCACTGATTTCCTGCGTGGCAGTCGCTGTTTGATTAGCAAGGGACTTCACTTCGCTTGCCACAACAGCAAAGCCTTTACCTGCATCACCGGCACGCGCCGCTTCGATTGTGGCATTAAGAGCCAGCAAGTTCGTTTGTTCAGCGATGTCACTGATTAGTTTAACAACATCACCAATTTTTTGTGCTGCGCCTTCAAGTTCCACAATGTCGTTACCAGCTTGTTCGGTTTGATCGACTGCCTCGCGTGCAGCACCGGAAGACTGGTTTGTTTGGGTTGTAATCTCGCGAACAGAACTGGATAATTCTTGTGCGGCTGTCGCAACCATTTGTGCATTTTCACTGGCGACACTGGCTGCCGTGTCGACGGTCTGCGCATTTTCTATGGTGCTTTCGGCATTGGCGGTCATGTGACTAGCGGATGCTTCCATCTCGTTTGCGGCGCTAGCTAATTCTTCCACAAGAGCCATAACTGATGCTTCAAATTTGTTGGCAAGGTCTAACATCTCTGCCCGGCGTTGTTCCCGCGCTCGGTCGTCTGCTTCCTGCCGCTGAGTGCGGCGCTCTTCTTCGAGGCGTGTTCTTTCCTCCCGTCGTTTTTCCTGCTCTTCGCGTTCATTTATTTCACGTGCTGATGCTTCTGCCTGCAGGCGTTTTGCTTCGATAGCATTGTCTCTAAACACGCGTGTTGCCCCAGTAATAATACTGACTTCATCCTGCCTGTGTGTTTCGGGGATGCTGATGTCGAGATTGCCGTCTGCCAAAGCGAGTATGTTTTTAGTCAGCGAAGACAAAGGCCTGATAGTCACAATTGTCCATGCAGCACCAATGGCACCAATGAGAATTGCGAAAATAGTGAATGTAATCATCTGAAATTCGAAATTTCCAGTGATGTCACGTGTCATAGATGTTTCCATCCTGTTTTTTTCTTCTTGAAGGTCGATAAACTGATTAATGCGGGCTAGCCAGGTAACAAAGGCAGGGCGTGCATCATTAACTAATATCTGTGTTGCTGGTTCACGCTCGCCGTTAGCTTCGTGCTGGAGGATGGCTTTTATAAGTGGAAGTGTTTGGGCTTCAATTTCTTTAATGCTTTCCAGAATACGGCGTTCTTGAGGTTCAATGTCATCGCGTGTCGCAAAGATGTCGTCCATTAATTCAGCAGAGTCGATATAATCCTGAGATAACTGGTTGATTTCCGCCCGTGTAGCATGAACATCGTCAGCTGCTGTTAAAATAACCATATCGCGCACGGCAATGGCTCTGTCATGAACACTACCGCGAAAATTAATTGCGTATCGCTGTTTCACGCTGTTTACATCGTTAATCAGCGTGAGTTCATCATTGATAATACTTACTTGGCGGATGCCAATAAAAGTGAGAACGACCATCAGTAACAGAACAATACTGAAACCTGAGATTAGACGCGTGTTAATTTTTGCGTTTTTGATGAAGTCCATGAGAAGCCCCTTTGCCCCGAAAATAGATACAGTGCCGTTCAAATTGGAACCGATAAGATAAAGGGAGAAAGGTAAATGAAATAATAAACACGAAATGAAACTTGCGTGACCAATGTTAGTGGTTGGCATTGGTTTTCAGAGTTTATTTTCCAATTTGTGGCCTTGAACGTAACAAAAAAGTTATTCTAGGCAGAAAATACAGTGTATGTTATATAGTATCACTTGTGGTCGTTTAGCAAAGTAGGAATTTTCCATGAAAAATAGATTCGTCCTTCGATTTACAGCATGGGTTTTTCTATCGTTTTGTGCAGTCGGGCTAAAAGCGCAAGACATTGGGGAAGTAGTAAACTTCGATTCGAGTGATGGCACGATTATCACTGGATACTGGCAGCAGGTGAATGCTGGTCATGAAACCCCAACCATAATTCTATTTCATATGGGTGGTGCTTCTGCACGCGGAGAGTATGCTGAAATAGCACCTATATTGAATGCGGAAGGGTTTAATACTTTAGCGGTGGATCTGCGCGGCGGTGGTGATCGCCTCGGAGCACCTAATCAAACAATGCAACGTTTGGGCAATGTTGATATTCCCTATTGTGATACATATCCTGACTTGGAGGCTAGTTTGGATTGGGTAAAAAATAAAAACTTGGGTGCCGTTATTGTATGGGGTAGCAGTTACAGCGCAACACTTGGCATACAGTTAATTGCAAAAAATGGAGATGATGTTGTTGCGGCGCTTGCGTTCTCACCTGCGTCCGGTGGTCCAATGGCAGCTTGCAGACCGGATGCATTTTTAGATCAGTTAACCGTGCCTTTGTTAACATTTCGCCCGTCCATTGAGATGGAGTATGGCAGTGTCATTGAGCAAGCAAAGTTATTCAGAGCAAAAAGGTTACCTTACATTGAGGTCAAGGACGGCGTGCATGGCTCGCGGATGCTTTTAAAATCGTCTACCGGTGTAGAAATGGATACAGCATGGGGCCGAGTGTTTGCGTTCTTGCAAGCCATCCAATAGTGCGACCATGATTGCGCTTCTCGTCTAGTGAAATATTGTTCTGGTTGTATGAAAATTAATAAGTTTGTTACGTTAAGTTTATTTCTATCAACAAGAAGTAGTATTTTTATAATAGTATAAAATTTTTACTTTTGGTTATTAATGTATACGCTAGAGTAGTTAAATTGTTGCCCTTGAAATGATACGAAGTGGTGGTCGTGTTATAAAGGAGGCTTTACGCATGCCTATCACGCATCAAGATGTTTTTGTTCTTTCTGACCAAGTTATCAAAGAGCGAGGAGCAAACGCTGTTCAATTTGTTGACCACCATATAAACAAATTGAGGTTGGAAGGCGACGAAAGAAGTGCTGTTCTATGGTCTATGGTGCTGGCGGAATTGTACCATAGAGAGCAAGACTTAAGCGCGGATTCGAGTATTCCTTCATTCTTTTAGCTATCTATCTAAATCAAAAATCTTAGTAGCGTTTCTATATAGAAACCCAGCTTCATCTTCTTTATCAAGCCCAAGCTCTGCGAGGCCTTTTAAGCACAATGATGGTGACAGCATTGGCCAATTTGTCCCGAACATAACGCGGTTCCTGCCGGGCCCTTTCATGTAATCTACGAAATTTGAAGGTAAACGGTGCAAAGCGTATGCTGATGTGTCGAGGTAAAAGTTTGGAAATTTGACTGTAAGCGAAACAAGCTCATCTACCCAGGGGAAGCCTACATGGCCGCCCACTACAACAAGCTCCGGGAAATCCAGCAGTACATCTTCCAGATATGGTATTGGGCGTCCGGTTTCTGAACGCTTGAGTGGCCCGGTATGACCAACTTGCGTGCAAAAGGGAACGTTTGCTTCGATGCATGCCGCATATACTGGATAATAGAGCCGGTGATTGGGCGGCAGGTCCCAAAGCCAGGGTACTACACGCACGCCAACAAATTTTTTCCCGTCTACCCATCTTCGTATATCACGAACGGCTTGCATCGGGTTGGTTAGATCAACTGTCGCCAGCCCGCGAAAACGTTCTGGCGCTGCATCAATGTAATTGGAAACCTCTTCGTTACTAATAAGGGAACCATTTGGACCATGCCACGCCGACAACAATGTAATGTCAACGCCAGCGGCATCCATTTCTGCGAGTGTTGTCTCAACAGTCGGGATTGAAAAATCTCCGGATCTACCAGTCCACCTAAGCAGAGTTTCCATCCAGGGTTCACGGGCCATACGGTCAGTCGTAATTTGTCCCCACACATCGATTATTTTCATGTAACAGCTCCATATACTTCATTAGTGAAGTAATATAGAAGTTGAGAACATATGGCAATATGCAATGATCATATGATGGATGCATCAACACTTAAAATATACTCGCGCCTGCAACGCAGTGCGCATTTGCTGAAGAAAGCAGCCGATAAAGAATTGCTGGCGGTGGCTGATATTACCACTGCTCAGGCCGCTGTGTTGGTGGTTGTGGCCAAGCAAGCGGGCACAACACAAAGGTTGGTTGCCCATCAATTAGGGTTAAACGAGTCTGCTGTGGTTGCAATGGTCACTCGCTTAATGGCGATCGGTTACCTTGAACGTTCTCGGTCTGTGGTCGATAAACGTGCCTGGGTGCTGAGCTTGACGAAGGCTGGTAATGAAGTTTTGGGGCGTATTGCAGAACCTTTTGCTTCGATTAATGCCAGAATCGAAAAAGCTGTTGGCGCTGATGCGTTATCTTCTATCGCAAAGGCTTTGGATAGTTTAGATGAAGAATTCTCTAACTAAAGCGTCTGGGAAACCGAGTCTTATCGTTTGTGTACGGTATTATGTGGCCTTCACACCTAAAGCAGCCAGCAATTACTGCTCGTTATTCTGTTCTGTTGGGTTATCAGCATTGATTTGACCTAGTGCCACTTGCTATGACAGGCGGTACTGAAACCGTGAAAAGCCCTAACGGATAGAAAGGCCTGCGTTCGATGAAAATCGCAACACTCACGAACCATCGCACTGTTCGCCTGACTATACTTGCGCTGGTCACTGCTATCTTTCTGCAATTCTTACACTTTTATCTTTACTTTGATCGATCTGCTAGCGAGTCATTGCTGTGGTCTAGCGTCGATTGGACCGTCTGGTTTCTCTTTATGGGTTTGGTTTATTCAAAAATAAGCCCCATTGTTCGATCATTAGAGGGCTGGCATCGAATTACCTTCCTAATGCTTATCGTTATCCTCGCTGGTCCATGCCAGATTATTTTGTCGTCCTTGATCTACGTGCCTTTTGCGCCGCCAAGTGAAGGTTTGATCGCAGAATGGCTATATCTTTTCGATAAAAGGTGGTTTCAGCATCTTTTATATGCCTTTGCACTATGGCATTTCTTTAGAAACATTCATGCTTCAGCCTTTACTTCTAATTCTGATGGGCACGAAGCGACTATCGAGATACGTGATGGTCGTGCACACTATTGGCTGAAGGCGTCAGAAGTGACACACATCTTAGCTGAGGGAAACTATGTCACCGTCAATACGACCTCGCGTAGTCTGCTCGTAAGAGATACACTGAAAAAGTTTGAAGAACGTTTGATCGGTATGGGTTTTGTTCGTGTCAGTCGATCCGTTATTGTCAATTCGGCATTTTTGGAAGCTGTCGAACCATACAGTAGGCACAGCAAACATGTGAAGCTAACCACTGGCGTCCATCTCAATGTCGGTAGAACCTATGCCACAGACCTTGCTGACAAGCTGGCAACCTGGCGTCAATATCACGCTTAAATTTACTAAAGCGACATTCGCCACTGAAGTGACGACACTCGTCCCATTGCTCTTTTAACTGGGGTTTTCAACACCCAGAACATCACCTCTTTATTAGGGAGAGGACGATGAATAGACGGGATTTTATAAAGACGGTATCTTGCGCAGCTGGTCTGTCAGCTGCTGCCAGCCTTCCAGCGCGTAGCCACTTACAGACACCCAAAAAGGTACTGTTTTTGGGTGGTCGCTTGTATGCGGGGCCATATATGGTCCGAGCCTTGATTGCGGCTGGTCATGAGGTGACGATAAGCAATCGTGGAATTACCAACCCGCATCTCTTTCCTGAACTTTCTTATGTATGGTGTGACAGGGAACAAGATCAAGCGATCGGTTTGGCGGCACTATTGGAGAGAGTGAAGCTGGAAAAATTCGACTGGGTGGTTGATACTTGGCAAAAGCACCCAGCTGCGGTGCGTGATACAGCCCGGCTCCTAAGTCATTATATCCCCTTTTATCACTATGTTTCGACTATCTCCGTTTACCGCGACTGGAATAAGGTCGGTATTTCTGAGAACTATCCCATAAAAGACCTAAGCGCTGGATCCTTCGATCGATCCATGGAATACCGGTACGCAATACGTAAAACGCTTGGTGAGGCTGCCGTCAGAGAGCATTATCCTAAAAACCATGTCTTATTTCGTTCCCACGGAATGCGGGCATATCACCAGGACGATCCCATTTATGAAGCCTATTGGCCAGTAAGACTTATGCGCGGTGGCGAAGTGATTATTCCTGATGCCGCTGATCATTTTGCCCAGGTGACGGATATCAAGTCGCTAGCCTCTTTTATGGTTCATTGCGGCGAGACAGGCAAGACTGGGCCTTTCAATGTCGCTTACAGCCCTTTTCGGTTCAGCGATTATCTACAGCAAGCCGAGAAGGTTCTTAACCCCCAAGTGATATATGTACCCATGGACCCCCAGACTCTCGCCTATTATAAAGTAAAGCCGTATCGAACCATGCCTTTATGGCGCCCAAACCCAGCGGGAGCCTATCGTTTTGACGTCTCCCGGGCCAAGAGCGCGGGGCTTGTAAACCGCTCACTTACCCAGTTGATTTCGGATCAGATCGCTGGTTATCGGGACCGCTACCCTGATGATAGCTTTCAATTTACATATGGGCCTTTAAATACGGAGCGCGAAGCAGAAATTATCGCAGATTTTAAACGCCGTAACGAGGGTGAGTAAATGGCTAGCCTTCTTGCTTAAATGATGTAGCATAAACCAATTACTAGGGACCCTTTCTTCTTCATGCCGCAGCAGATTGCAATGCGAACTCTGTTTAGGTGTGACTACTGCATAATACGGAGCTTTTATAGATTCTATAATGTTCTAATATCTGCGACTAACCACATTATTAAGGTGAATAATGAAAAAGAAATTGTTGGCAGGATTAGTGACTGCTTTGATTGTTACTAGTTGTGAGCAGAGTGATGATATGCCGCTTGCTCCATCTGAAGTAACATTCGCTTCTTTTAACGTATCTTTTGCGCATGATAACGATACGGCCGAGACCTTTGCACAGTGGGTTATGTTCATGAAGCTGTCTGTGGAGAGACAGGAAGAGTTGCTTGAAGTATGGAGAACAGGAAATCTGGAGGGTTCTGAGTTAAAGCTAGCTGAGCGTGTAATTCAGATTCGCAATATTGCAGCAATCATTCAAAAGCAACGCCCAGATGTGCTGTTGTTGACGGAGTTTAACAATGACGGCGTAGCAGAAAGCTATGAAGCACTGGTTGGTTTTCAAGTTAACTATCTAGCGCACCCCCAAAGTATGAATAGTGTTGATGGTGGTGACTTGCTGGAAGCGATCTCCTACCCATTTGTGCAGAATTACCCAACGAATACTGGATTGTTCTCTGGTCATGACTTGGCAAACAACGTTACAGCTGAAGATACTGACCCAGATGATGCCCATGGGTTTGGTTATTATCATGGGCATTACGCATTTGCGTTGATGTCAAGATATGAGATCGATACTGCAAATACACGTACATTCCAAACATTCAAGCGATCCGACTTTGAAGGGGCGAAAAACCCAACTGTATCTCCTATTAACGATGCTCAAACATGCTCAGAAATTGAAAGCAAGTATGCTGTGAGGTGCGGTGAGACTTGGTACTCAGAAGAAGAGTGGAAAGAGGTTCGGTTATCTTCAAAAAACCATGTTGATGCCCCAATTTTGATCCCAACAAAGTATGGTACAAAGACTATCAACGTGCTCCTATCACATCCTACGCCGTCAGGTTTTGACAAAGCATCTGACAACAACAAGCTCCGCAATAGTCAGGAAATTGAGTTCTGGCTTCGTTACATCGAGGGCTCCGAATTTATCTATGACGACGAGGGAAAGTATGGCGGGTTCTCTGGAAAAAGCTTTGTAATCATGGGCGATTTGAACGCTGATGCAATACAGGGAACCGGGTCTCAGGCTGGTTATAACGGAATTCGCAAGTTGATGAATAACAAAAGAGTTAATCATTCTGTTAGTCAAGCAACAGGGAAGTTTGCCCCCAACAGTCAAGGGGCAGCAGAAGCCCTAAATCCTGCAAGCTCTTGGTCGGGAATTCATCCTTACCCTGAAATTCGCTCAGCAGTGTTTGGAAGTAGGGTTGACTATTCTGTACCGTCCTCGGACCTGGAAGTTATTGATGCAGGTACATACTGGCAACCAGAAGGCGCAGAGGGTCGTTTGTTGTTTAATGATCCCCGTGTTGGAAGGGGTGATAGTAAATCAATCTCAAGTGACCATCGTTATGTTTGGTCAAAAGTAAAGGTTGGCCAATAAGCATAAGCCAACTGAAGGGCGAACTCCGTTTAGGTGTGACTGCTGCGTAATACCGAATCTTACTACCTATGTATGCTTCATATCGGTAGTGTATTACACCTAGTATAACACCCTTTTCATCATTCTCGCTATGAATAGATCATATTATTATGTAATAATTATAAATACTTAAGTATAATTTCTATAATTCCTTTAACTTTTCTCTTGTCATGTTTGATATGGTGTACTACATAACTAATACACCGGAACGATAGAGCGCCCAAGCAGATACCAAAAGGTACACAGCAATAAGCAGGCAAGCGCAGCGAGGTAAGGCCGGTAAAGGGTAATAAAAAAACAAAACGGCCCGAGTACGACACGAGATTATAAAAGAGCCAGTAATTGGCCGCATGAGCGAGGAACTAAAGGGGGAACCGGCAAAAGCCGGCCCCCTTATTTAAAAATAAAAAAACGAACGACAGTAAAACTAAAATAGGCCGAAAAGGTCAGATAACAGAGCCTGAAAACAGGCCAAAAGCGAGGAGAAAACCGATGACAACCCGTGTTTATCAAAAAACTAAACGTAATGTTCGTAGGAGCCGCCGTGTTGCACGCGATACACAGGCACTCACTAACACGTTTCGCAGTGTTGCTGGCGTGGGTTCCCACACAGCAATTTTTGCGTAAGCGGAGGGAGGAAGTATGACGCCGGATTGGACGGAAGACCAGCCGATCTACCGGCAACTGAAGGACAAGGTAGTCTCAGCGATAATGGAAGGGTCACTGCGCGAAGGCGAAGCCCTGCCATCAGTTAGAAATGTTGCTGTGGATATGCAGATTAATCCAATCACTGCCTCAAAAGCCTATCAGGAGCTGGTTATGGACGGTTTAGTTGAAAAGAAACGCGGACTTGGCATGTTCGTGATCGAGGGCGCACGTTCCAAATTGATGGAAGCAGAGCGTGATCGTTTCTTAAATGAAGAGTGGCCACGTGTAGTTGAAACTATTCGTAGGCTTGGTTTAGACACAAAAGAGCTGTTGAAAAACAGCACGACTAACTAGGGGGCTGTACAATGACTGATTATGTTATCGAAGCGCGCGGCCTCTCAAAAGCGTACGGTGATTTTCAGGCTCTCAAGCCTGTTGATTTCAAGGTGCCGCTTGGTCGGATTGTCGGTGTTATCGGCGCAAATGGTGCGGGTAAAACTACAATGTTAAACGCAGTTTTGGGCTTAATGAGCTTTGACGGCGAATTAAGTGTTATGGGCCTGGACCCTTCCAAAGAGCGCGGTAAATTGATGCAAGAAGTTTGCTTCATTGCAGATGTTGCAACTTTGCCAAAATGGATGAAAGTTGCAGAAGTTCTGGATTACGTCGAAGGCGTACATCCAAAATTTAATCGCTCTAAAGCCATGTCATACCTTGGCCGCACAAAGGTGCCGCTGGACCGTAAGGTAAGGGCGTTGTCGAAAGGCATGACAGTGCAACTGCACTTGGCTGTTGTTATGTCAATAGATGCAAAGTTACTGGTACTTGATGAACCAACGCTTGGTCTTGATATCATTTTCCGAAAGCAGTTCTACGCAAGCCTTATCGAAGAGTATTTCGATGAAGACCGTACGATTGTTGTGACCACACACCAGGTTGAAGAAATCGAGCATATTTTGACTGATGTGATCTTTATCAAAGATGGTGACATCGTTGTTGATGAAGATATGGAAACCCTTACACAGCAATATATTGAAGTGATGGTTGCCAAAGACAATGAAGAAGAGGCAATGGCACTGGGACCAATATACAAAGGTGTAAGCTTTGGAAAATCAACGTGCGTATACAAAAATAAAGATCGCGAAACACTGGCTAAATTAGGCGAAACGCGCCGCCTTGGGCTTGCTGATATATTCGTGGCGACAATGACAGGAGAGGGACAATGAATATATTCTTGACCCTTATGAAACGCGAAGTATTGGAAAACCAAAATGGCTATATTCGTGTTCCAGTAATTCTAGCAGGCATCACCATCTCACTTGTTATTTTGGCAATGCTTGGTGTCGGTGAGTTGAACTTTGTTAACTCAATGGATCACCATGAAGTTGAAAACTTTGGCGATGCTCTCTCATTGGCACAACAGGAAGAGGGTGACGAGCTACCTGCTGCTGTGACAGTTGGTTACTGGGCACTGAGCATGATTACCTGGATGGCGTTTCCGTTTGTTGTGTTTTTCTCACTTCTGGGTTCGCTTTACGAAGAGCGCCGTGACCGGTCTATCTTGTTCTGGAAGTCTATGCCGGTTGATGATTGGCAGGAAGTGCTCGCTAAGTTGTTGGCACCAGTGTTTATCGCGCCTGCTACTTTCTTGGCTGTGACGATTGCTGCCCAGTTGACGATTGCATTGATTATCAGCGTGGTAACTTTGTTCCAGGGTGGCCCTGTACTTGAACTATGGCCTGTTGGGTTGATGATTGTTGGCTGGTTTACAGCGTTCATGCACTACTTGATTTTAGCGGTATGGGCTTTACCATTGTTCGCCTGGTTGTTGTTTGTGTCTTCATTCGCTAATCGTATGCCTTTCTTGTGGGCTTTGTTGACACCAGCAGTATTGATTGCGATCGAAGCTATGTTCTTTGAGACAACCGAACTTGTGCGTTGGATTGCTATTCATATGGGTGGCTGGCAAGAGTTCGCTTTCGATGGATTTGGTCGAGATGTCGATATTGACGGACCACAAGAGTTATTCCGTATGATGACGAGTGGTTGGCAGGGCGAAGCTCTTAGCTACACGCTAACAAGCGGTAGCTTCTGGTTCGGCACAATCATCGCAGTAGGTTTCTTCTTTGGAGCTACCGAAATGCGGAAACGGGCTACTTAAACAACCGACCATGTACTCCCAATCATGTTGTCGAAAGAAAAGCCGCTCCATATATTGAGGGCGGCTTTTTATTATCCAAAATAGTTGTTAACCATTATTTTGAAGAGCGAGAATATCATGAAAATCAAGTTTCCCATTATTTATGCTTTCCTTGTCATTGCAGCACCGGCCAAGGCGGATATTAATGTTTCACTGGATACAGGCTTTGCCGAGAGTGTCCTGACAGATGTTTGCTCAGGCGCGTTGATTGATGAAAAGTCAATACAGGCATCAACCGCGGTTAAGGGCATGCTTTCTCATTTTAGTCAGTTTCGTGACTACTTCACGATGGACGCTTATATCAATGCAAGGCAAACCGCGGCAAATTGCGAAAAATCAGATCGGGATATCTTCCGGTTTAATGATGTTATCGATAATAAGGAGCGATTGGTTGCCGAGGTAAACGCGATGAAGAGTAACCAGAAAGGTTATTCAGGTAAACTTACCTCTATGTTGTCAGCTTACACGCCTAAGGGCATTGAGTATGAGGGGCGGGCGACTATTGCTGTCGGTACACCGTCTTGCGGTGGTTGGTCTTCAGGTGATGATTTTTATGTCGATTTGCCATGCATTGCTGGAGATCAACCTGGTTTGCAATATTTATTCGCTCACGAGAGCTATCACGGCATACAAGAGAAGTTCATGCCTGCGTCAGTAGCAAATGACCCATTGGGAAGGTTGCTGTCTGCGATGATGCGAGAAGGCAGTGCAACAGCAATAGCCGACTTTTCCGATCTTGAAAGTGACGGTAGTTACACGGTTAAAAGCCAGCAAAGTATCCAAAAAAACGCAAGGCGTATTCAGCAAAATTTTGACTTGTTGGAGATGGCTCTTGTTTATCTTTATGAAAACCCAAATATGACGGCCTATGATGTCGTGAATAACATAGGATTATCGGGTAGTTTTGATGCACCGTTTTATGCCGTCGGTGCTGTAATTTTCGATACGGTTGAGGCCCATGATGGACTCGGCGTTCTTTTATGCTTTTTGCAACAACCAGCACGCGCAATCGTCGGCCGGTATGCGCTAATCTCTGATAAAGATGAAAGCTTACCCCGATTAGGCTTAGTAACGCTCAAGGCATTGGGCAGTAACTTTGAAACCGAGGTTAGCCAATGTGTTAATCAATAATAGAAAATGGGCGCACTTGCCGTGACAGGTTTAATGTTGAAGCGTTAGTCTTCAAGCATTTCAAACGTTTCAAAAAGAAACCCTGGGCTTACCGAGCAACTAACCAAAGTCCATTCACCAGCGCTTTTTGCACGTTGCCATTGGTTTTTAGGGGCTAGTTGTTGAGGTAATTCGCCTACGGAGTAATTGTCTCCAAGCTGTTTTTGAGTGACCGTATCGTCATCGCCTTTGATCTCAAGTGTAAGGGGCGCGCCAGCATGCCAGAACCAAAGTTCGTCACCATCAGTTCTATGCCAGCGACTGAATCTATCACCTTCTGCCAGATAATAGATAGCTGTTGCGTATCCGCGGCTGGTGCCACCTTCGGTTAATGGCCCGTCCTGATTTTTATATGTGCGTCGGTAGTAACCGCCTTCCGGATGTGGCTCTAACGCTAAAGTGCGGATAATATCTTGCTTGCTTTGCATGTGTCATGCCCATGTATTTGTTGCAGAATGCCTATACTGTCGCTAATGGTGCCGCAGTAACACTCAGATTTCAATCATACGATGTAATAAAATGAGCGAGTTTTAGTAATGAAATTGGAAACGGTCGCAGAGCATGTAGGCGCACTCCCGTACATGCGTTTGACGCAAGCACAAAAGCTCAAGAAGATAATCACAAAGTATGATTGCAAGAACCTGCTTGAATTGGGATTTTATCACGGCGTATCTACCATGTATATGGCAGCGACCCTTGATGAACTAGGCGGTAACCGCTCTATAACAACCATCGATAAAATTATAGCAAAAGAAAACAACCCTAACATCAATCAACTTGCCGAGGAGCTGGGCCTAAGCAGTCGTATTGAAGCTATTTTCGAAGAACGCACATACTTGTGGCGATTGATGAAGTTTATAGAAGAAGGGCGCAAGTTTGATTTCTGTTACCTTGATGGCGGACACAATTGGGGTGACACAGGGTTTGCATTCTTTTTGGTCGATAAACTGTTGGTTGATGGTGGACTTATACTCTTTGATGATTTCACGTGGACGGCTGAAGGTAAAGACTGGGCCAGCGCATGGCCCGAGGAAGAAAAGCGAACAAGCCCTGTCGAGCGGACTTGGGAGTTACTGGTTGGCCAGCATTCCAGTTACAAGAGGCTTTGGGTTAAAGATGCTTGGGCTTTAGCACGAAAAAAACGTAAGACACCACTATTGCCCATACGTTATTAGCCTACAATAACTACAAGTAGTTTTCAGGTTTGTTTCATTGCAGGCATCACATTGCTGGCGTGAGCGTATGGGTTTTTCTGTGCAGCATGTATGTTCAGGCATCCCTCTCATTTTGTGATAAGTAAATATGAATAAATCCTTAATTAATTAACCTTAACTATTTGATGTATAACAATTTATATCAAAATAATTGAGCTTACTATCTTAATTCAAAATTAAACCTTTTTAATCATTGTTGTCTTCAACTCTGATTATGAAAGTGTTCAATCAATTTTAAGTTGAACATTGACACACAAAGGTAGTTGCGAATGAAATTGATCAACAACAATAAGAAAACTTATCGTCCATTAATTACAAGCTTGATGATGACCAGCGCTCTTATTAGTGCGCCAGCTATTGCGCAGTCAGCGGATGAAGACAGTAAGGTTGCAGAGCTTTCCAACAGGCTTGATCAAGCGATGGCGCTTATTCAGCAATTGTCGAGCGAGATAAAGCTGTTGAAATCGGCAAAAGCTGAAAACAGTAACTCCGATGACTTGGAAACTGTACAGGTTGTTCAGCGTCAAATGAGTGAAGTTACTGAGCGGCTTGACGAAATTGAAGGCGTTGTGGTGGACGTGGAAGACCGCATTGGATCGCGTGCAGTTGCCAATGTCTTTGATGCAGAACGTTTGGATATTGGTGGGTTTTTGTTATCAACACTCACGCATGTGAACGGTGAAGATGGCAGCACCACAAGTTTTAATCGTCAAGTATTCGAACTTTTAATCAACGGAAAACTTTCCGATGATTTCACCTTCTTTGTTGCACAGGCTTTCACACGCGAAGCATCACCTATATTTACTGATCCGGCCGGGCGACGGAGCCCTGATTTCAATTTGGGGACCGGTTCACCGACACCGATTGCTTGGGCAAATTATCGCCTAAACGATGCATTTAATGTGCGTGTAGGTAAATGGGTTGCTCCCCACGGTATTATTAATATTGAACATTTCCCCGCTATTTTACTTGATACAGAGCAGCCTCAATTTTTAAGGCCTTTTGGTGGGCAAACTATTTTTGCCAACTTCCAAACGGGTGTGCAGGTTCATGGCCGACAGTTTCTTGGAGCAAGCGGCGAAAATGAGCTGAATTATGCCTTTTACGTTGGTAACTTTGGCGGCAACCAAGACAACTTCAACGTTGGTGGGCGGGTTGGTTATACATTTGGCCAATCAGGCGTTACTGTGGGGTTGAACGGCGCGTTTGGACGCCGGGCCGAAGTGGGTGATTCCGAATATAGATTGTTTGGTGCAGACCTGTTGTATGATAAAGGCCCAATTCTTTGGAAAACTGAATTTTTCAAGACTGATGAAGACCTCGGTGAAGATCGTCTAGCATTTTATTCACAGCCTGCTTGGCGAATAAATGACAAATGGACAGCTTTCTACAGATACGATTATTTGGACGACGGTACTATAAGAGGCGATCGGCGTGAGCACGCTTTCGGTCTTGCATTTAACCCAATTCCAAATGTCCGTATTCGAAGCACAGCTACTTTCCGTCATTTTGATAGTGGTATTGGCGGCTTTGGTGAAGCTGATGCGCAGCTGTATCAATTGTCTTCAACATACTCGTTTTAGGAGGCTGGCATGAATAAGAAAATAAAACTCTTTAGTGCACTTATTGCCGGTTTTGGCTCCATGCTAACTGTATCGATACTCAGTGCGAGTGCGATCAATGCCGCTGATTATTATGTGGTTGTTAATACGGAAAACAACTTTAATGCCGGTGAAGACGAGCTGAAAGCCATGTTGCGCCGTGTATATTTGAAGACAGCGAAAAATTGGCCGGGCGGCACGACAGCGATTCCTTTTGCACGGAAAGCAAGCAACACCGCGCATACTGCGTTATTGGGCTCAATCCTGATGATGACTGACACCGAACACGGTGCTCATTGGGCACGTTTGAAGCAAACAACAGGTGATACACCGCCAAGGGCAGTGGGGTCTGACAGCATTCTTCTACGTCTAATTAAGCGTGAACCTGGTGCCGTTGGTATTATTGAGAGCAAAGGCACCGAGCCTGAAGGTGTGAAGGTATTGTTGAAGTTTTCTTCTTGATACTCGAACAAGGTTAAGCAGCATATATTGGGGGCGCAAATGAAGATATCTGACCTATCAGTTCGAGTGAAACAGTATGCAATGCTGTTGTCACTTGTTGTTACTGTGTCGGTTGGAATGCTGTTTTTGCAGAACGCCACAAAAAGTGTTGCTGTAGCAATTGAAGACCAATCTGGTGCGCTAGAGCGACTGGCATACCTTCAGAATTTTTCAAAAACCTTCAGTAGTATGAGCTATTGGTACACTGATCTTGCAAACTCTTTATCGGAAGAGTCGGAAATGCAGGCTGGTGCTAGCAGAGACGCGCTTTTGGTTTTGCTTGAGAAACCTCTCGCTCTCAGCGCTGATGAGGTCAATGACTTTGAGGGCAAAATAAAAGAGATCAGTGAGCTTTCGTTATTTGCGCTGGAAGAGTATGCGATGGAAAATCGTGACCAGGGCGACACGCAAATGACGCAGGTGCGCGCATTGATCACAGCCATTGGCGCTGTTCTTGATCGGCGTATTGAACAAGCACGCGAACAGGCAAAAGATTCGGCAGATATCGTTGCCAATCAAGCTGGAAGTGCAAAACAGCTAGCATTAATGATTTTGCTGGTTTCACTCATTATTGGCGGCGCAATGATTTTTCTGACCGAGGTTGTTGTGATGAGACCTCTTAACTTTATTACTGATGCTATTAATCGTTTGGCTCAAGGCGATGTGAATGCTCATATTCCCTACAGTGGACGGGGTGACGAGGTTGGTAAAATGGCGTCCGGCTTGCTTGTTTTTAAGCAGAATGCTGTGGAGCGTGAAAAGCTGGAAACCGAGGCCCACCACGCTGAAGAGCTTAAGAAAGAAGAAGAGGCCGCGGCACGTGAGCGTGAAGAACAACGTGCCAGAGTAGAACGTGAGCGAGAACAAGCTGATATTCAAGCAAAGGAAGCACGCGCTGAAAAGTTGCACGCGCTAGTTTCAGCATTTGGACAGCAAATGGCAGAAACAATGGCGAAGATCAGTGATGCATCTATGACAATGAATGAGCAATCGCGTTTCATGCTATCAACTGCAGATGAGGCGTCTCAGCAATCTTCCATTGTTGCCATGACAGCTGAGGAAACCAACTCCAGTGTTGATGCCGTGGCGGAGGCTGCCGAGCATTTATCTGCCTCTGCGCTGGATGTACGTGAAAAAATTATGGAAAGCAGAACCATCTCTGATGAAGCGGTTAACAAGTCTGAGCGCGGCACGGAGCACGTTAACTTACTCGCAAAGTCTACTGAAGATATTGCCAACATTGTGCAGCTAATTACCGATATTTCAAATCAAACAAACCTGCTTGCCTTAAACGCAACAATAGAAGCGGCCAGAGCTGGCGAAGCGGGGCGTGGATTTGCTGTCGTTGCTTCTGAGGTCAAGAATTTGGCCAGTCAAACTTCTAGTGCCACAGATGAAATTGCTGAACGTATTGCGACCATGCGGTCCACAACACAGGAAACAGTATCTTCAATGCATGACGTTGCTGGTGTTATCAAGAAGGTTGGCGAGTTATCTGAAGTGATTGGCATAACCGTTGATGAGCAGGCAGAGCAAACCAATCGGATGTCTGAGAATGTGCGCGAGGTAGCGCGCGGCACACATTTGGTAACCGAGAATATCGCAGATGTCAGTCAGGGCAGTAGTCAGACGCAAGGGGCCGCCGGCAAGGTCCTGGAGGTAACAAGCGATCTAGGCGGTGTGTTGCAGCAGCTGAAAACCGATGTTGAAGGTTTCCTTGCTGACGTACAAACGGTTTAAATTGAAACGCTGTTCATATGATTTTACTGAATGGCAAGAATGTATATTACATTCACCGATAATAAAGCTGTTAGTAATGCACCAACTGTAAAGGCTGAGCGCCTTAAGGGTACATAGTTCGTTCCTATATGAACATAAACATGTACTATTCTACTGATTAAAAATATCCATGAAAAAATGTGAGTAGCGATAGTTATGCCATTGAGTGACCATAGCATCAGTATGACTACATAGAATAGAATAGGCACTTCAAATTGGTTGCGAATACAATTGTTTACTTGGATTACGTCTGTGGGCCACGCATCATCATACAGCCCTCGTCGCTCTTGATCTACACGACCCTCTGCGCTAGCCGTTTTCTTCCTGTAGGCTAGTATAAAATAGAGGGCGATTGTCAGTACTACCTGTCCAATCATCGGCCAAAAAATAAGATGGTTTGCCATGGTGCTTTTCCCTTTGTTACTTTTTAACTATGCGAATTTTCAATTTGATAATTGATACAACGCTATTGCTGCGGCATTTGACACATTCAAGCTCTCGACTTTTCCAGACATAGGTATTTTTGTAATCAAATCGCAGTTTTTGCGTACGAGTGGGCGCAGGCCGCTGCCTTCTGACCCCATTACCACAACAACATTGTTGCCTATATCTGCGTCTTTGATGGCCATGTCAGTATTCCCGTCCAAACCAATGTGCCAGTATCCCATAGATCGCAGGGTATCTAGAGCTTGGGAGAGATTCGCTGCTCGAACCCAGGGTACTGTTTCTAAGCCTCCGGCTGATGCGCGGGCCAAAACACCACTCTCTCCTGGGCTATTGCGATCTTGTGTTATGACTGCGCGAGCACCAAAAGCTGCAGCAGAGCGTAAACATGCCCCTACATTATGTGGGTCGGTCACTTGATCCAGCATAAGAATAATATTCTTCTCTTCTGAGATGGGAATCAAATCTTCGATCGCACATCCTGGCAAAGGTCTTGTTTCAAGAAAGATACCTTGATGGGGAGAATCTGAAGGAATGATGTGCTCAAATGCCTGAGTATCGTTAATCTCGTGCGTGGGGGTGTTATGCACAGACTTTATGCCTGATAGATTTGTCAGCGCTTTCTTTGTTGCGAACAGGCGCAGGCATTCTCTTTCTGGGTTAGCGAGAGCCGCTTCAACCGAGTTGCGTCCATAAAGCAGGTAGCTATCTTTTCGTGCAAATTTAAATGCGTTTTCTCTCGGAGAAGTGTTGGTTGAGCTGGCTGTAGCCTCGTTTCTTCGTCGATCAGAGGGTTGGTTATTTCCACGAGGTTTGTGGCTCGGTTTACCTTTGCTGGGATGGGCAGCATTTTTATGTTGGCGTTTCATTTTTTGGGTTCCCTGCGTATAAAGGCTGTGCCGCAATGTTTGCGTTAATTTAAAACACTTTTAAAAAAGTGCTTAGCTGGAAAAAGTTGGTGTTGACAAGGGATAAGATATGGGCATATTGCGGCCTCACTGTCGCGCCCTTGCTTTCGGGTGTGTTCGATGGAGGGGTGGCCGAGCGGTTAAAGGCACCAGACTGTAAATCTGGCCTCGTATGAGTACACAGGTTCGAATCCTGTCCCCTCCACCATAGATCTTCCCCGATGTTGCGTACCGGGAAGGTTTCTTTGTGTTCGAGAGAGCGGCTTGATCTTATGCGGGTGTAGCTCAATGGTAGAGCAGAAGCCTTCCAAGCTTACGACGAGGGTTCGATTCCCTTCACCCGCTCCAATCAGTCCCTCTCGGGCAAATGTCACGCAGATGTCCGTATTGGATAGCTGCCGGGTTAACTTAAATGTTCGCCCACGCGCGCTTCTCTTTTCGTGAGACAGCTAGCGGGGCGTATTGCTTGCAAGGAAAAACGGGCAATGGCAAAAGAGAAGTTTGAACGTAATAAGCCGCACTGTAATGTTGGAACGATTGGTCACGTTGACCATGGTAAGACGACATTGACGGCAGCGATTACGAAAGTATTGGCGGAATCAAGCGGCGGTGAAGCTGTAGATTTTGCGAACATCGACAAAGCTCCAGAGGAGCGCGAGCGCGGTATCACTATTTCAACGGCTCACGTTGAGTATGAAACAGCAGCACGTCACTATGCACACGTTGATTGCCCGGGTCACGCTGACTATGTGAAGAACATGATCACTGGTGCGGCACAGATGGACGGTGGTATCCTTGTTGTGAACGCAGCAGATGGCCCAATGCCACAAACACGCGAGCACATCCTGCTTGCGCGTCAGGTTGGTGTGCCGGCACTTGTTGTTTTCATGAACAAAGTTGACCAGGTAGACGACGAAGAGCTTCTAGAGCTTGTTGAGATGGAAATTCGCGAGCTTCTAAGCGAGTATGATTTCCCTGGTGATGATATTCCAATCATTGCTGGTTCAGCACTTGCGGCTCTTGAAGGTCGTGACGCAAACATCGGCGCTGAGAAAATCCTTGAGCTGATGGCTGCTGTTGATGAGTACATCCCACAGCCGGACCGTGCTGTTGACGGTGCGTTCCTGATGCCTGTAGAGGACGTGTTCTCTATCTCTGGTCGTGGTACAGTGGCTACTGGCCGTGTTGAGCGTGGTATCGTGAAAGTTGGCGAAGAGATTGAAATCGTTGGCATCAAGGAAACTGCGAAAACAACAGTAACTGGTGTTGAAATGTTCCGTAAGCTTCTCGATCAAGGTGAAGCAGGCGATAACATTGGCGCATTGCTACGTGGTGTTGGTCGTGAAGAGATTGAGCGTGGTCAGGTTCTGGCGCACACTGGTTCAATCACACCGCACACGAAGTTCACTGCAGAGACATACATTCTGACAAAAGAAGAGGGTGGCCGTCACACGCCGTTCTTTGCGAATTACCGTCCACAGTTCTACTTCCGTACAACTGATGTGACAGGTAATGTTGAGCTTCCTTCCGGTACAGAGATGGTTATGCCGGGTGATAACGTGAACCTGACAGTTCAGTTGATTGCACCGATTGCAATGGACGAAGGTCTGCGCTTCGCTATCCGTGAAGGCGGCCGTACCGTTGGTGCTGGCGTCGTCGCTAAAATTATCGAATAAT
>NZ_JAOBPO010000005.1:0-205000 GCF_025574485.1 Kordiimonas aquimaris
TGAGATGCCCCTAGTTTGTTAGACACCTTGCGATTTCATTTTAGTTTGTTGTTCAAAATCGACGGGAGACAACAACCCGTTGTTACCATGCTTTCTTTTTGGATTGTAAAACATTTCGATGTAATCGAAGACGTCTTGGCGAGCATCCTTGCGGGTTGCGTAGGTTTTGCGCCTGACGCGTTCGCGCTTTAACAGGTGGAAAAAGCTCTCAGCAACAG
This sequence comes from Kordiimonas aquimaris, assembly GCF_025574485.1. Taxonomy (GTDB): domain Bacteria; phylum Pseudomonadota; class Alphaproteobacteria; order Sphingomonadales; family Kordiimonadaceae; genus Kordiimonas; species Kordiimonas aquimaris. The sequence continues at coordinate 219 of NZ_JAOBPO010000005.1, forward strand.
CATTATCATGGCAGTTGCCGCGCCTGCTCATGCTGGCTTCCAAATTGTGAGCGCCGAGGAACTTCTGCCACTCATGGCCTGTAAACTGGCTGCCCTGATCAGAATGAATGATCACCTTTTGCTTTGGTTTGCGACGCCAGACAGCCATCAGCAAGGCACTCAACACCAAATCCATCTGCATACGGGGTTGCATAGACCAACCCACCACGCGGCGGGAATAAAGATCAATGACAACGGCCAGATATAGCCACCCCTGATGCGTGCGAATATACGTAATGTCCGTGACCCAGGCATGATCTGGCAGGGCCACTTTGAAGTCTTGCTGTAATCTGTTGGCTGCAACAATCGCAGGTTTGCCACCGTAAAAACCAGCTTTGCGCCGGTAGCCTATTTGTGCTTTGACGCCCGCAATGCTTGCCAGTCGTGCCACACGGTTCGGGCAGCAGGTCTCACCGAGCGACCGCAGGTCGTCATGAAGTTTGCGGTATCCATAAACACAACCACTCTCAAGCCAGGCTTGTTTGATGAGCCCGATAAGCCGGTTGTCATCTCTGGCCCGCTTACTGAGAGGCTTCTTGACCCAGCCATAGAAACCACTGTGATGAACCTTCAGGACGCGGCACATCACCCGCACACGAAACACAGTTTGGTGCGCCTGAATGAAGGCGTACTTCACTACGCATCCCTTGCGAAGTACGCCGTTGCCTTTTTTAGGATATCTCTTTCTTCGGTGACTCGAAGCAACTCAGCTTTTAACCGCCTGATCTCAGCGCTGTCAGCAGCTTCCTGCTTGCGTTCCTTGCTTGGCTTTGAAAAAAGCTTCTTCCAATCATAAAGGGACTTTGTACAAACACCAAGCCGTTCAGCCACCTCTTTGACGCTGTACCCTCGGTCTGTGATCTGAGCGACCGCATCGCGCTTGAATTCTTCTGTATAACGAACACCTATCGGCATAATCTATAAACTCCTTGCTTCCATTTTATAATGAACAAGGTGTCTACAAATCTAGGGGCATCTCATTTCTTTAATCATTCTTAACAACGAATAGTCGATTGTATCAATTCCAACGAGGAAGTTACGCTGCGATGCGTAGGTGAAAATTAGAGCTACTAGGCCTTCATCGATTACCTTTGCGCGGCCGCCATCTTCTACTTCATCGATACGAGCTTCGCGAGCAGACTTGATTACCTTTGCTTCTTTGAGCAGTTTTCTCATTACCGGAGACCACCCTAGGACCGCTACAAATGCCAGATGCATTGCATCATGAAACTTGTAACCATCATCACTGTATGCATTGTCAGTGAGTGCAGCTCCAACATTTGTCTCTGGAGGTAACTCGTTTCCATTGATACGCATCTGAATTTTTTTATGGCCGTCAAGTTCGATTTCGCGAAATTCTATTTCAAAAGATTGAGGAAAGCGCCGGTCTTCGATTAGGTCGACGTCAAGTGCATCGATTGAGCAGGTATCGTTAAACCTTTCAAACGTCTTGTGAAGATTGTAATGGATAATTTCGCTTAATTTTAGATCAAACCTATCTGCGAAATTTGACACATACCAAATAATATCTCCAAGTTCTTCCTTAACTCGATCTCTGAACACCACGTATGCATCACCGTCTCTTAACCTTTTCTTGTATTCCGTAAGAAGGTCGCCCGCTTCACCAGCAAGGCCAAGTAGCGGAATAATGTCTTCCGTTAGCCCCTCAGCACTTTCTTTGCTGTAGGGAATTCTATTCGTGTCCCGGGCTTTTTGTTGATATTCATCGAACTCTAGTGTTTTACGATCCATGGTGAGCTCCCGTTGCTCTGACGTTTTCGTTGATTCCCCATTTTGGTGGAAACCAAAACGAGACCAAGCTTTCATGCGGTGCAAACTTTTGTTTGATGCGCGTTCTATTAGATTTTCCCACAATGTGCGGGTGCGATACGCGCGAGTATTTACTTATTTCACAAAACAGATTTTGGCAGTCGATGTATTGTAATTTACGACCCCAAAGGTTTTTAAAGTCTATTCCAAGCCTCGCAAATTCATCGTCTTGAATATCACACATGAACTTGATTAATTCTGCCTCATTTAGACCGCCGAGATCATAGAAACACTTGCTAATGCCGTCTAAAGCGCCAGGACCAGGGACAACAAATTCGGTTTCAGAAAAATCAACCACTTCACTGTAGTTAATGTCAGTAATATACTGATACGCTAAGAAATCCCCAATTAATGGATACCCAAACAGAACATCAAAGCCTTCCTGCATCGAATTACACGACTTCAGTTTTTGAACGATGCCGCTGGAGAACATTTTCTCCATAAGCATCAAGTGATTTTGGTGTTTTCGCTTGTTGCCAAACACATTACTGCCCGGATGCATAATGTAGGCTGCAGAATATATTTTCTGGCCCGCATCCATTGCGTGAGAAAGAACTTTATCATAGGCAGAGAAAGAGAAATTCGAGAGCGTAAGTTTTCCAAGTTGGTGTTCTAGATATTCCCATGTTTCAATTTTATTAAACAGTTTGAACAACAATATTCTAAAAACAATTTCATCATCCTCACTTGGTAAGTCTTCGCGGTAAATAACATTGCTGATTAGAAATTGACTTGCTCTATCTGCGGCTCGGTATGTGTTAGTAAACTTATACTCTTGGAGAATTGGATCATCAGTCCAGCGGTAATTGGAGCGCTGTAGACGACGGAAAAGTATGTTCTGCCGTTCGGCAGCAAAATACCAATATGTGTCCAAAAGAGGGGTGGCTATAAGTGGTTTTAAATGTTCAAGCTTTTCGCTTGAATCGTGCAGTTTGAAGTTAAGTTCCATTAGGGACTTTCGATTTGATTAAATTTACAATGTCTCTGAGAGAGGACTTCGGAAACCGAGAATCTCCAATTTTTTCCACACCAACCATAATATTCAATTGCGCGAGCTGAAGACCCATCTCATCGGCCATAAATTTAGCCAGATGAGCAAGCCCAAGAAAGTTTCCATAAGCTTTTCTTACAACCTGTTGTGTCGCGTAATTGGCATTTACGACTAAGCCTTTATCAGTTGGACAAAAACTGATTTGTTGCATACATGGAAAACTGGGAACTTGATCGTGAGTATGATCAATTCTTGGATTATGAATAGATGCCATCAGGTGAATTCGTGGTGGCCCTGCTTTGCCTCCGTTGGCTTTCTTATCGTTGTATCTATTTATGATGTATTCTAGCTGATTGGGAGAATTTTTATCATCGGCATCAAACATGACAAGGCGCTGAAAATATAGACCTTTTCGGTTCAATCTATTTTTTCGAAAACTCACGAAGGAATATTTATACAGGTCATAAAATAGCTGCCGATCGCCCTGTGCTATTTTCCAAATACGTTGAGGGAAAATTGTAAAAGCGACAATGCCAATAGAAGTTTGTTCTTTTGCTTCTAGAAGTGCATCTATAGCTGATCGTATTTCTGGGTCTTCTTCAACACAATTATTGTCGTCAAAGCCGTCAATGCAAACTGTCACAGGACCTCTTTCTCCCCCTGAGGCAGCATACATTGCGCATAGCAAGTCGCCCCAAGCGTAAGAGAGGTTTTGACGATGTATTGACGGTAAGGGTTCAGTGAGTTTAGCCATCATTTACCTCGCTAAGATGCCTGTATTTTGCGAGCCCTACATAGCCATTACGCCTTGATTTTCTTGATATTCTCGCAAAAAATGCCTGACCAAGCGTGCCTCCTTCAACGCGCGCTATGCCTTGATTGAGCGCCTGATACGCAAAGCCGCCCGGAACTTTTAACTCATCTGAAAACAGCGAGTCTGAAAAAATTAGGTTGTCCCGACTTACAATCCAGTCCCCGGTTTCCAAATCCAGTGTCTTGGCACAGCTATTTTGATCAACAAAAATGGCTGGGTCGGTTGAAGTAAATCCAAGCGCAATGTTTCTCAGCAATTGAGGTGTGGATTTTTTTAGGCTCTCGAACTGATTCTTCGAAATGACGGATAAACCAAAAAAGAGGTGATACAATACCGTCGTGTATCCGACCTTAAAATCACTTGAGATCGCCCAAATATCCTGCGGAGTTAATGCGGGACTATTTTGCGTTCTAATGTTGAGAGCTTTCCGCATCCCCAGCGTTGGCATCAACAAATGCGATGCAAAACGATCGGCAAGAAACTCTTTTGGGTCATGAGAGCTTTTGATCTCAGAAGTTGACTCGATCTCATGAATTGTCGAACCGTGTTCAAAAACATGATGCCCCAATTCATGCGCACAGGTCATATTTCTGCGCACCAACGGCCTGAGGTTTGAGATTAAAATTTTTGGCTTTGCCGCCCGGTTGTACATCCCATCCATATTAATATCTACGAATCTAACGCTCACGCCATGTTTATCACAAGCATCATAGATACAAAGTGGTTCGATTTGGTCATAGCCAAGGTCAACGCGAGCTTTACTAGCTGCCCGCAAAGCAATATTGGCTAAAAGCCGAGTATCAAACGGTGGTTTCTGATATTTTTTCATCAATGCCGTCATTCATACAATTTCCTATGTATCCCTCATAGAGGATATGAGGCGCAACAACTTTTCCAAATCATCTGGTTTAATTTTGGCAAGCTCCCTTGCAGCAAGTTGTATACGTGGGTCATTTGTTTCGAGTGTTTCGTTAATCTCACCCAGAAGCCATGCGCCACTTACCTCGTAGGCCTCTGCAAATGAATTGATCTCGTCAGCAGAAACTCGTCGTCTGCCAGATTCAATCTCACTAACGGTAGGCCGGTGTAGGCCAAGGATTTTGGCCACTTGACCTTGTGAAAGACCAGCAAGTTTTCGGGCTTCCTTTAGTCTAGCCGAGATATCCGATTTCTGGTCTTTCAGTGTCATGTCGTAAGGCCGTTAGTTTTAGAGTCATTATCATTTTCAACAACTACAGCCATAATTCTTTGAACGCACTCGTCCAGTGTGAGCTCTTCGTGTGTTTTCTCGTTATAAAATATATTCTCTTCGGCAGGAATCTGTTTACCTATGTATGCACTTATCATCGCCGAAGCTGTGGGCCATATCTCACTAGTGAAATTCTGAATATCCTTACCCGGCTTTGTATCGCCTTTGATTTCTGGGCAGTCGTATCCACTTATCGCCTGAATTTCTGCGATTACATTCTTTACTGCAACGCTTAGGGCCTGTGGTTTCATAGCAAATCCTTCCTCTTACATTACGTAAGATATTCTTACATTTGTAATTTGTCAAGAGATGCATTTTTGTTCTGTAAAGGGGAGAGGAATGTCTGCTTTTGGCCGAAGGTTGCCCTCTCTATCCGGTCGGGCTGAATGACCGCAATGGGTCAGGAGAAGACGGTTCGACGGAACATCTGAAGGTCTGCTTTGCTGTGGGAAAGCTGTCCTTCACCTTTGGTGGTACTGCGGTGATTCAACTTGCATTGATAACAGAGACAGTATGATACTTTATTGTATTGATTAGAGCGAAAGCAGGTTAGCTGCGCTCTAATAGTATGACACTTTAACTGCCAACAATAATAACCAGCTTAGCACTACTGCGATTTACAGTCCGGCTTAGTATGAAACTTTATTGTGTGACTACAATTAGACGGAGGGGCTATGGGTAATTCCAAGCACCATACTGAAACCGGCAATGCGGACGCACCGCGCCGGCAAAGAATGGCGGATAACCATTATTTGAGGCTTCAGTGCGCCCAAAAAGGATGGGTACTCAAAGGTGCAATTAAATCTCTTGGTCTACGCGTATCGGACATTGCGAAAGAGATTGATGTGTCGCAGGGTCATCTTTCAAAAATTCTCGATACCTACTGTGAGCTGGATATAACAACTTGTGAAATGTATTTGAAGAAAGTAGAAAGCGCCCTGGCGCTTCGCGGTGTGCGCATGACCGATAGTGACGACCAGATTATCGTCGTTTATGAACGATCAGATTGGTCAATAGATTTCAAGATACCAACCGATTAGACTTGGAAGTGCTTCCTGTGTTTTCGCGCATCAATTCGCCCCAAAATATTGCCATTGACGGCGGATCGGTGCCCATGGCACGGGCAATTTCGGCAAGCTCGCCATCTGTTGGCGGCTTGCCGTTTTCGATTTGGTTGTAGCGCACGGGCCCAAGACCAGAGGTCCAGCCCACGTATTTTTGTAGCAAGCCTTTACGCTCACGCATGGTTTTGATAGCGATACAAAAAGAAGGTTCCATGTCCCGTCCCCCACCTTAGTCGTGCGAAAGACCTATTGCATTGCCTCGCTTCGACACTGGCAGAATTAGTTCCTATTAGTCAGGTGAAAAACCGACAAGCATCTTTTGTCTATCTTTACCCGAGCCCCCTTAAGTTTCGTTTATTATACCCTGAGTTGTATTAAATTCAACCATATTTTACATAGGAATGAATGGCGTAATTATGAAGTTTTGTTACGGCACTCAACATATCTCAAAAATCAGCTGATTCATGTGACCAGTTTTATGCGAGTTAAAAAAATATACATAATTGATGCATAAACAGAAATAATTTTGCCATGAATCCAATGTGAAGCAGCCGTAGAAAAATAGTGTCAATTCAATATTATAGGATTGGCGATACAAAAAATTAAGAGGGTGGCATGCCACCCTCGTAATCGTTTTTCCTTTGAAATTTCGACATTCGGCGGAACCCTAATGGTGCGACCTGACGGGGGAAGCGGTCATGTGGTTTTGTCCTCGCTTCAAAAGCCACCGGCTTAAAAGTTTTTCTCCCAAACGGTGTTCATTGCCGCCGTGCGGCGTTTGATCGTTGTGTGCGATCGCCATTGGAGAATGACCTATGATTATCCACCGAATAGTAAAATCGGGCACCGTAGCAACCGCGTTGATGCTGAGCGCTTACGGCCTCCCATTGTGGGCTGAAGACGAAAACACTGCCCAAAGTACCGCCCAGAAGACCGAGCAGAAGATCAATCCTGGCATGGACCATATACAAGCCCAGGCCGAGCAGTTGCTCAAGTCGAGCTTCTCAAACTTTCAGTTCTATTCGATCAAACCGTCAGCTGTTGCCGGCCTCTATGAAATCGATACTGGCGGCAACATCGTCTATTATTCGCCGGACGCCAGCGTTTTGATCTTCGGCGAAATGTATAATGATCGCGGCGAGAATCTGTCACAAGTCGCCGTCGCTGCCGCAGCCGCTGAACGGCTCAAGGATTTGGATTTGAGCGTCGCGCTCGAGTTCGGCCCAAAGGGCGCACCGCTGCTCACCGAATATTCCAATCCTCTCTGTGGTTGGTGCCAGCGCTTGCACGGCTGGTTCGACAATGAAGGGCGCGAGCTTGCTGTGCGCCGCCAGATCATTTTTGCCGTGGGGCATTCGCGCCAATCACAGGATCTGGCCGAGCATATTTTATGCTCCGACGATCCTGAGCGAGCATTTGCGGATGTGTATAACCGCAAAATCCCGGGGCGACTGCTGCGCTGCGAAGACGGCAATGCCCGTGTGCAACAGCATATCCAGATTACGCAAGCGGCGGGCGTTTCTTCCACGCCAACCTTGTTCGCAGGCGGCGAACGCATCCAAGGCTTCGATGAGGTGAAAATCCGTGAGTATCTCCTCGCTGCAAGCTCTCAAGAAACCCCAACAGGAGAAGACCAATGAGTATTTGGAGCAATCCGTTTCACACCGCGGTGTCAGAGCCGGCCAGCATCCGCGCAGGTGGCACCATTCTCAAAACCCTGGACCGTACCGCACTGATAATACTTTTGGTGGTCGCATCGGCGCCGGTGCTCGCTTTCACTGCGCCTACATCTGGTGATCTCGCGTTCGAGATTTACGACGTTATCGTCAACGACGGCATTGAAGGCCCCATCGGTGCGATGATCGCGGTCGCAAGCGTGGTCTTCGGCATCTTCGGCATTGCCAACCGTAACTGGTGGGCCATGGGCGGCGGTTTCGCTGGCACAACGGCGATGGTTGCAGGCGAAGACATCGTCACCACCGTTGGTTTTTTAATCTAACACCCCCTGCACCTTGGAGAGGACATATGGAACGGATGCCGCAGTTTCTTCACAAACCAACGAAGTTCATTGGCCTTGAGGATCAAGAATTCGCTGTAGTTTTCCTGGCCTACGTCCTCTCACTTTTTTTCAAGGGATATTCATTTTTCTATTTTCTCGGCGCAGCGGCGCTCTTCGTTCCGTTCAAACGGTCCAAGCCACGCGGCTATATCGGGCATCTTTTTTACCGTGCTGGCTTCGGCAAACTGTGCGGATACCCGGTTGCTGTCGCGGAGAAATTCCGTGAATGAGCAAACGCCATACAAAGCTTATGATCCAGTTGGGCAATCCAATGAAGTGCCGTATCCGCCTTTGGTTAAACGGTTTACCGACGCAACATCCAACATCTGGGCAGAAAACCGTGTTCTTCGCTTCCTGTCGGTCTGTGTGCTCGCCGCCTCGATTGTCCTCGGTTATCTGGTTTTAGCGGTAATGGATCAGCAAAAGACAATCGTTGTGCCGTTCGGGCAGGGTGTTGAGCATCTCTATCTTGTTGGTGACAAACCCTCTGAAGCCTATCTGGTTGCGATTTCGCGTAATGTTATCCAGCTCGTTGGCACATACACCACGAGCGGTATTGAGTTCCAACTGGATGAAGTGTTGAAACTTGTCCACCCCAAAATACATGCGGAAAAACGGCAGGCATTTCGCCGCGAGGTGAGCCGCCTCAAGGACTTCCGCGAAATCTCCTTCGCGACTTATATCCGCTACGACGAAGAGTTTGGGTTCGGAGACGGCGTAATCCAGATCCCGGTTCGCCGGGAACGGTTTGTCGGCAAAAGCAGGACAACAGACAGCGGCTTCTACCGTCTGGACTATCTGGTTGAAGAAGGTCGGTTCTGGCTCACAGACATCAAATTCCAGCGCAAAGGGGAGGTCTCCAATGAGCAAGTTGTTAGTTAGGCATGCCCTCAAGTTGGCACTAGCATTCGGGCTATCAGCTGGCCCCGCAGCTGCAAGTTCGGCGCAAAGCCCACAGCAGGCCGATGCGCCGCAAACCAGTGCACCGCACCAAACGGTTCTTCCGGGTAACCCGACTGCAGTGGTTTTGTCGAACCGTGATACAAACCGCATAGTTTGTGTCGCTGGCCAAATTGGCGGTTACCGTTTCTCGGAGGAGAAAGGGGCTATTGTTGATGGTAGCGGCAATGAGGCTTTCATCAAGTTTCAGATTGAGCGCTTCGGTGAAGATCAAAAATACGTCAATATTCGCTCTGAGTTTTATTTCCAGTGTGCAGGTGTCACCTACACGCTGCTTTCCGCCCCCGGCGACATCGCGGCGCAAACGGTCTATTTGGTGCCAGGCTCCGGGCAGGACGAGAAAGCCAATCGCATGACATTTAAAGCGCTTTCAGAAGAAGAGCGGGCGGTGACAATGACGCTCAGCATCTTGAAAGATGATATTCCCGTCTCCTTCACAACAAAACCATCAGCTGAGCCCTACAATCAGCATGTTCTGAAGCGCGTTGATGTGCGGCTGGTTAAGGAAGTCGCGGCTGTAGGCACCGGCTATAGCGCGCGCGAATATTTGCTGCGAGCAAGAAGCGACGTTGCTCTGGCTGAGCGCGATTTCCTCAAGCCTTTCTTCGGCGCTTCAATTTATGCAGTTACCTTAGACCGGCTCAATCTGAAAGCGGGCGAGGTAGGCCGGGTAGTATTTGTCTACCGGGGGGAGCCGTCATGACGCTTGCCGACAATCTGAAAGAGAAATACGGCGTTCTGCCATCGAAGAAAAAACAGTGGCTGATTATGGGATCAATCATGGTTTTTGCCTTCCTCGTTTTTTGGTTTTCTGTCAACTCCGGCGACAAGCAAGATGCCTCCCAGGAACGCAGCGCCAAGACATCCGAATCGCTGACGATCACGTCCGACCTGATGGAGGACACGCTGCGCGAGAGTGTGCGCGGCGAAACCGATGCCATCAACGCACGCATGGGTGATCTGGAGCGACTGGTTGGTGATTTGATCAAACGCCTGGACGAAACACACCAGCCGCCAGCCGCGAAAATGCCTGAAAAGAAAATACTGATAACTGAGAAGGATATTAAGCCAGCCAATGAGCTTGAAGACCTGGCACGCCCCGAGGCACCCCGCTATCCACCTGCTATCGCCCCTTCGGGTAGCGGGGCTGCTACCAGCAACCCTGACCTGCAAGTCAACGTTATTCAGGTCATAGGCGGGATAGGCGGCCTAAAGCCTGTGCCAGCTGTTGAAAAAGTGGCCCCAAAGGCCAATCAAGTCTATTTGCCTGTCGGTTTGATGGAAGCTGTGGTGCTGACCGGGCTCGACGCGCTGGTAGGCAACCAGGCGCAATCAAACCCGGAGCCCATTCTTGCTCGCGTGCAGACGCCGGCCGTGCTGCCAAACGATGTGCGGGCCAATCTGAAGGGCTGTTTTGTCGTCGGCAACGGTATTGGCATTCTGGCGAAAGAGCGCGTGGATGTGCGAGCCGTCTCGCTGAGCTGTGTCGACGAGCGCAACCGGACCGTTATCGACCAGCCGATCAAGGGCTATTTTGTCGATACAGATGGCAAAAAGGGATTGTCAGGCAATGTTGTGACCCGCGACGGCGCGATCGTCGGTCAGGCGTTCGCTGCAGGACTACTTGAAGGGTTCGGCGGTGTCGCGGAAGCGTCTGCGGGAACCCAGACCATCTCGCCGCTCGGATCGACCCGCATTTTCGATACGCAGGAAGCCGTCGTTGCCGGTCTTGGCAAAGGCATTGGCAGTTCGGCAAATAGCCTCAAGGAATTTTACCTCGATCTGGCAAAAACCATCACACCAGTGATCGAAGTGGGTACTGGCAAACGCGCCGTGCTCGTTATCCAAGAGGGTGTTTATCTGGAAATCAAGGAGGTTGATCATGTTGCGGGTAGCTAAGGTATGTTTCAAACGGTGTTTGATAGGCGCGAGCGCTCTGCCGCTATGCGCGTGCGCCTCGTTATTCTCGGCCTATGACAGTGATTTTAGCTGCAAAAACAGCGACCACGGCGGCTGCGCGCACCCACTGGAGGCTTACGCGCAAGCACGCACGGAGGAAGCGCCTACATTCGCCGCTGCGCCGGGTTTGGCCGCAAGCGGCGGCGCAGACAAGCATCTGGAGCACGACAGCCATGATCTTGGCCGGGTGGCACAATCAAACGACTACCAATCATACCAGGATGCCAGCTACAGGGAGCTGGGTGGGCTTATCGCTGCGCCGCAAACGCCTGTCCTTGCGTCAGCGAAGACCGTGCGCACGCTAATCCTCCCCTACACTGACCCCAATTCGAGCGGACGCCTTTATATGCCGCGCTACGTCTATTCGGTTCTTGAGAATGCGCGTTTCGTCCTCGGCAATTATCTGCTGCAGCCCGGTAGCGGGCTTACACTGGAAGCCTTGTTTGGCTCTAAAGCAGCCAGCGACGCTGAAGCCCAGGAGTGATCTGATGTTTGAATTTCTATATGGCAGGCAAGGCGGCGATACTCAGAAGGGTTGGCGAGGCATGCTGGAGCGTGAGCCGCTCTCTGATTTTCTGCCATACCGAAGTTACAGCGAAACAGAACAGCTTTACAATCTGACCGACGGCTCGGTTGGACACCTTTGGGAAATTCTGCCAGTAGCCTATGCAGGAGAACAAATTCTAGCCGCGGTTAAACGGCTTTTGAATATGGATATGCCAGCGGATGCGCAGCTTCAGTTTATTCTCTATGGGGACCCCTATATCGATGATTATCTCGACAGCTACCAAAGCCTGAAGACGCGCAACCGCAAAGTCGTCCAGGATAATGTTGCAAGTTATGTCAAATTCTGGCGCGAGAACAGTGGAGGTGCGCGCCAGCTCCGCGGCATTCCACTAAGGAATTTCCGGGTGTTTATTGCACTTAAGTCCGGCAGGGCGCTCGACCAGGATGTTGTTGCGTCGATCCGGGAATCGCTTGCTAAATTCGGCGTTCGATCAGTGCCAGCCGAGGGACCGGACGGCCTTCTCGCAATTCTGCGAAGGCTTTTTAGCGATATGCGCGTGCGCAAAAACGGGACCTGCGAAGATGGCAAGCCGCTGAGAAAACAGATGTTGGGCGCGGGCGAGCCCTATATGTTCAAGGGTGCCTGTCCGAAGATTGGTGCGCAGTACGCCCGTTGCTTCACCCCGCAAGCGATACCAAAACAGGTATCTGCCGAAAAGATAAACCGGCTCTTTGGCGGCATTATGGGGATCATGGACGATACCCGGCAGATCACTGCGCCGTTTCTCTATTCGATGACCGTATTCTTCAAACCCACCAAAACCGATATTTTGACCAAAGCACATGTGACCGGCTTGCAGAAAGGCGGTGCCAAATTCTCAACTGATCTGGAACGGCGCACCGAGGAGTTTCAGTGGATCAGTGATGTTATCGAGAGCGGCGAGAAGGTTCTCAGGTTTGTCCCGATTATGTGGGTGTTTGGTTGGGACCAGGATCAGGTTCGTGAGGCGGTAAGCCGCGCCAAGGGCATGTGGAATGATCTAGGCTTTGCTGTTCAGGATGAAAGTTATCTAAACAAGCCGCTTTTTATCATGAGCCTGCCGTTCGGGTTTTACGACGAAGGCAACAACCTGCGAACCCTTGACCGGGACTTTATGGCGCCAGTATCGACGCTCGCGCATCTCATCCCGGTGCAGGGAGACTACCGCGGAGCAGGCAAGCCATCGATGATGCTGGTTGGCCGCAAGGGTCAGCTTGTCACCGTTGATCTGTTCGATCCCGGCAACAATAACCAGAATTTTCTGGTGTCTGCGGAATCAGGCGCGGGTAAATCCTTCTTTCTGAATTATCTGACCAACCAATATTACGCGCAGAACTCGAAAATTCGTATCATTGATATTGGCTACTCCTACCAGAAAATGTGCTCGCTGATGGGTGGTCGATTTCTCGATATCGGCGCGGATGCCAAGCTTTGTATCAATCCTTTTGATTTCAAAGCCGGGGACAAAGAAGAACTGGACCTTGGTATTCAAACTGCGTCGGCCGCGCTTGGTCTTATGTGTTCCAGCGCGTCGGGACGCGATCTGGATGAGGAATCGCTCAATCTCCTTCGCTTAGCCAGCCGCTGGGTGATCGAGACCGGGCGCGGTGCCACCGGCGTTGATGCAGCGCGCGAATTTCTGGCCACCTTCCCGGATCAGATTGAAGCCTTCGACGAGGCAAAGGTCGCGTTTTTGATCGACCGGGCGCGGGCACTTGCGTTCAATCTCCAGCCCTTTTGCAGCGAAGGAGAGTATGGCAGCTACTTTAACGGTAAAAGTACCTTTGACATCTCCAAGGATGATTTTGTCGTTGTTGAATTGGAACGCTTGCGCCAATTTCCCCAATTGTTCGGGGTGATTGTGCTGCAGGTGATGAATGCGGTAACACAAGACCTGTATCTGGGCGACAGGTCCGTGCCGAATTTCATTCTATTTGAAGAAGCGGCTGCCTTCCTGAAGGAAAATCTGGCCGGTGGCCGCGCCAAAAACTTTAAATCGGTGATCGAAGCCGGATACAGGCGGGCGCGCAAATATAACGGGGCCATTGGCACGGTCATCCAATCGGTGATGGATCTTAAATCGTTCGGCGACGTCGGCGAGGTCATTTGGGATAACGCCGCCACCAAGTTTCTGCTTCAGGGCGAAACATACGGTCGCGCCGCCGCTGCAAAAGTTATCGACCATGAAGGGTTTGCCCTTGAGCTCTTGAAGTCGGTTACCAACAATAAACCTAACTATTCTGAGGTTTTTATAGATAGCCCGCATGGTATTGGTATCGGGCGGCTTGTGGTCGACCCCCATACCTACTGGATGAACACATCTGCGGCAGATGAGGTGGCGCGCTACTCCAAGCTTGTCGCGGTTGGTCTCACGCCCGCTCAAGCCATTGAGGCCCTGGTGAACGGTACCGATCAAGCTCTATTGGCAAAACGATTAACACCCCCTGGAGCAACAAGGTCAGGGATAAAGAAATCAGAGGAAGTGAGGGCAGCCGAATGATGGCCGTGCTCTTGATATCAGCCAGTATCTTCCCGGCGGCAGTTGATAGGCCCTGGTCCATGTCGCTGACGGATGGTCGCCAAGTCGACCGGACTGTGATCGGGCAGACATATCCGATTGTCGAACCTGACGCTCTGGCAGAGATTGAGGCACGCATCGCAAAGACCAAATTTGACCCCAAGATTTTCGGCAAGGAACATGAATGGTCAGCGCTTCAGTCTGCAATTTTGCCCGACACTGACACATATGAACGCCGGGTGGTCGTACCTTTCTTCGCGCTTAGTTTTGATATTCCCGACCAAGACGGCGGCGTGCTTTATCCAGCCGGTTATACTTTTAACCCGCTCGAGTATCTAAAGCTGCCATCGCGTCTGATTATTGTCGCCGAAGATCAGATCCAGTGGGCGCTCACAACAGCTGAAACCGCTGACATGATTATTTTGTCAGGCGGCAATGCACTTGAAGCCACAAGGGAGTATGGACGGCCTATTTTCAAGCTCGAGGACCGGGTGCGCGAGCGCCTTGACCTGCGCTTTGTTCCGTCAATTGTCGAGCAGGAGAAAACATACTTCATTGTTGAGGAAATACCGTTTCCCTCCCGTGCCAGTGAAATGAAAGGCGAAGAGACCCCAGCCGGGCCTTCGGAAGGAAGTGATGATTAGAAAGCTTGTTATCATTGGATTTCTGACTTTTGTGGGAACGGTATCAGCAGTAGAACCGGCAACAGCGTCGCCGTGCGATCAGGGTTTTATCAATCCACTCACCAGCGTGCACTGGCCGTGTATTTTTCCGGTTCAAATCGCGGGTATCAGCATTGGGTCCAAATCGCCGCTGGACGCTGATAATCCGCGCTCGCCCATCTGCTTTTGCCCCAGTTCGTTTGGTATTCCGCTGCCCGGCATTCGGGTTAATTTTTGGGCTCCCAATCGTTGGATCGATACAGTGGAAAACCCCGGGTGTATGATGCCGCTCGGCGTTGATATTTTGGCAGAAAACGGCCGGTTACACGGCAGCACACGAAACACACACCGGCAGGGAACCACCTTCGCGCAGACCCATGTTTATATCGCGCCCGTATGGGCGATGCTGGGACTGTTTCAGGATATTCCCTGCTTGGAGACACGCGGCTTCGATGTGGCGCTAATTTCCGAAGTGTTACCCACTTACCAAAACGAAGTGCTTGGCTCAATCATCAACCCGGAAGCGGTTCTGTTTGGCAATCCTGCCGCGTTGTTGGCCTGTGTTGCAGATGCCGGAGTTAGCCACACAGGCGGTACTATTGATGCTCTCTTTTGGTGCATGGGCGGGTGGGGCCTGACCTACCCGCTCGGCGGACGGTCTTCGAGCGCTGATCATGTGGAAGCAAACGCCGCCATAGCCGCCAAACAGATATTTACCGCAGGAAGGCTCGGGCTTGCCCGCGAAAGCATGAGGAATGGGTGCGGCGAGCGCTTAGCGCCGATCTGGACCAAGTCGCTCTATAAAATGCAGGAGATGCGCCCGGTCAAACAATCAAGCTGCGTGAACATTGGGCGTACGGGTCTCTTGTGGAGCAGTCTCAAACATCCCGTTACCCAAGATAATTACGCTTGGCAGGTTTTTGAAAAGGTATTTTGCTGTGTCACCCCGTAACATACTTGCAGTAACGCCGGCTTTTGCATTGGCCTTTGGATTGATCTTTGTTAGTGCCTGTATTTTGTCTGCCCATACTTTATCTGCCCATACTTCATCTGCACAGGACAGCGATGCTCAAAAGGATGCAGCCCAGCAAAGCTATGATGCAATCAAAGCACTGTTCGGCGACAAGCAAGCTTTTGAGCGGAACTTTACCGCCCCGCTGACCAGTGGCAGTCGCTTTACTACGCTCGACGGCAAAACCAGTTTCAATCAACGGCTGTCCTGTCCGGCGTCAAACAGTTATCTTGAGCTATTTTACGGTATTGGCAGCGGCGGTGATTTATCACCGATCAGCGTCCAGCAGGATACCAACTTTGACGGTCGCTATGATTGGAGTGTGGCCTTTAGCAACCCGGTCGCAGGCGTATGCGCAAACGGCATCATCACCTGCAATGCGGGCACATTTGATAATTGTGCCTCCTATCGCTGGTCTGCGGATGTAAGCACGCGGCTTGGTCTCACTGAGGTTGGTCTTGCCGAGTTGGCCGGATGTTACTGCGTCAATGATAGCTGCGGCGGCAATCTGGCTTTCTCCAACCGGTCAACCATCCTTGATGATCTGGCTGGTGGTATGGCGGGAGCCTTGATGGAGCGTGATCCGCGCTATGCGGTCAGCACGGTGAGCCGAGAGGATTTTCTCATCAAGCTTGCAGGCCAGGATGCGAGCGCCTGCGCGCCGGAACCGGATGCAGCGCAGCACGAGTATTTCGACACGCCCACGCGCCTTTCAAGTGATGCGTTCGCTGCAAGTTCCAGCGATACTATCTTTGGGCTCGTCTCAAACATACCTTCGGGTGAGGGTGTCCTACTAACCCGGAATGACTGTCAAATTGAACGGCAAGTGACGCTTGAGGAGGTTTTGCCAGCAGACATTATCAACCGTGTGACCGCGTCAACCGAATACGGTGAAGGCACCTGCGCCGGCGATCCCGATTGTTTCGAGTTTGCACTCGGTGATGACACCGACAACCATCTGGTCAAAAAAGGCTGCAACATATTCACCCGCGAGATTATCTGGAGCGTCGGCGAAGTAGAGCGAATTAGCGAAGCTGTGCTTACCTCGGCAACCTATGAAGACCAAATCCATATCAGCCTGAACGGTACGACGATTTTTTCAACGGGTGGCTTTAACGGCGTGTCGGACCCGAGCCAATGTCAGATTGATGATCAGGAAACAACCCAGGTCAATCGAAGCTTCCGCCATGCGCTCAGGGACGGCACCAACCGAATGCTACTCAAAATAGCCGTTCAAAAGCGCGGTAGCGGCCAAGTCCGTGGCCGCATACGCTACCGCCCCGGCTGTGAATTGGTGGAAACGCTCGACAATACATGTGCCTCTCATGCTTCCAACCAAGATTGCAGGTTGGTGGATGAAACTGTCGACGGTGTGCGTACCTGGTTAAAGGGAGGCCGTACCGGCGTGACCCCGATCGCGCAAACCCGCACACTTTACGGTGCTAAATGCACACAAACCTTCAGCCGCGACTGGTATCAGCGTGACCGGACTTATGAGTGTGAGGCATCCGGTGCTGGCGCGCGCGGTTTTGATTTTGCTCGTTCGGCCCATATTTATTCAAATTCTGCCATAGACCAGTTTTCAGATCTGCGGCCAGGTGGTGATGGAATGCTGCAGAATTATACCGGCAACTATAGTTTTGATGCTGAATACGGTATCGAAGCTTGCGAGAAAATATGCAAAGTCAGCATCGATGAAACTGACACTGAAGTGTCATCGAGCGGCGTCGCAGGCGCGCTCCTGAAAAATCCAATTACAAAAAAATATACCTATCATTCTTGTGCAGGGAATGTCTGCCCGGTTGGTCCGGGCGAAACCATCGTGAACGATTGTGGTTGTCTCAATGAATTCAACGACGCGGTCACGGTCATGCAAACCTTTCGGTTAGCGGGACAGGACCTGACATGTACCAGCGGCACACGACAAGCCTTACAGTAGCCATATTCCTATTTGGTGCTGTTGCTGTATTTAGCCCGAGCAATGGCCAAGATCTGACCGCATTGCAGGGGCGCACCTTTTGCGGCATCGACCGCAACGGCGACGGGGACTATGACGGCGAGGGAGAAATCGCAGACTGCGATAACGGCGTGTGTCCGCTGAGCGCCGCTGAATGTGTTACAAACCGTGTGCGCCAGGTCTGCGACGCGGATAAGACGCAGACCAGCTGCGCACCTGACGAGGTCATCAATGAATGTGAACCCGATACGGTTGTTCGCCGCTGCGACCCAGATACAGAGCGCCGTATCTGTGAGCCTGATACATCGCGCCGGGAGTGTACGCCGGGCCAGCCGTACGAAGAGTGCGACCCTGATAGGTCCCGCCGTGAGTGTGAGCCCGATACAACAACGCGTGTTTGCCAGCCTGCGGAAACTCACCGAGTGTGTGATCCTGATCGGACCAGGAGGGTTTGCGATCCAAATACCACAAGACGGGTTTGCGATCCCGCGACGACAAGGCGCCAGTGCGCCCCAGATACAACGCGCCGCGAGTGCGATCCCGCAACAACAGCGCGTATCTGCGACCCCGCCACAACGACCAGAGTTTGCGATCCGGCGACCAACCGCCGGGTATGCGATGCAGACACAATCCGGCGGGTCTGTACCACTGTGCGTAAGCCGGGTTGCACCGGCAGAAATACGCGCGCATGCACCGAATGTACAACAGAGACTGTCCCGGGTGCTTGTCGCACTATCAGTGTGCCGGGGGCATGCCGCAATGTCACAGTGCCCGGTACCTGCAGGAATGTTACCACCCCGGGGAGTTGCCGCGACGTTCGGGTTCCAGGGGCCTGTCAAAATGTGACCGTTCCCGGTGCGTGCCGCACTGTGACGGTGCAAGGTGAGTGTCGCCAAGTCACAGAGCGGGGCCAGTGCCGAAACGTTGAGGTGCCTGGGGTATGTGAAGATATCGTGACGGCGGGCGCATGCCGCACGGTCACCGTGCCCGGCGACTGTAGAACAATTAATCCGCCGCCAGTGTGCAGGGACGTCACCGTTCCTGGTGCTTGCCGCAGCGAAGTGGTTCCCGGCGACTGCCGCGATGAGCGGGTGCTGGGCGAATGCTCGCAGCGTGTGGTACCGGGAGAGTGCGTGCAAATCACTGTGCCGGGCCAGTGCCGCGATGAACCACTAGCGGACTCTTGCCCATTGGAAGGCGTTGATGAATGCTTCCTGGGGGGTGACGGTGTTAGTAGGTGTTCTGATACACTATGTGTCAACACAGCTGACGCGCCTATCGAAGAGTTGCAGCGGGAGCGTGTGGCTTACGTCAACGACGGTACAATTGATGCGAGCGGCGAATGCCTCAACGATGTGCAGGTTTTCACCGGACGGGGCATGGACTGCCAGCGGCCCGGGTTGCTCACGCTGTTTAAGAACTGCTGCAAAAATCGCGGCGAAATACTTACCGATAGCTCCGGCGGACTGGGCGCTGCAGCCACGGTATCGACAGTTACTGCGGTGTTTTCCGGGGCCAGTGCGGCTGTGAGCGCTCTTGCCAGCGGCGCAACAGCGGCAAGTGCGGCGAGCGCAGGGACGGCGGCACTAGCGGCGGCTGGCGGTCCCGCCATCATTGGAGCCGGTGTGTATCTGCTGTTTACCGAATTGCTTGGCTTCGGCTGTGATCAGCAGGACTTTGAGGCAGCACTCCTGGATGGTTCCGGCATGTGTCATTTTGTCGGCACATACTGTGTCGCCCGCATCCCCTTCATTGGGTGCATTCAAAAGGCCCGCTCCTTTTGCTGTTTCAACTCCAAGCTTGGGCGGATCATTCACCAGCAGGGCCGCGAACAGCTTAAAAACTTCGATGGATTCGGTGAGCCAAAAATGCCCGAGTGTCGCGGTTTTACTCCAGCTGAATTCCAGGCGCTCAACTTCTCCGATATGGACCTCAGCGAATATTACGACGAATTGGCCGCGCGCTCGGAGGCCCAGCTCAAAGACACTTTTGAACAAGGTCTGGATGCCTTCATTCAAGCGGGGAAAGACCAATGAGGAGAGCTGGAAATATAAGGTTTCGGCTGGCTAGCCGGTTTGTTGTTGGCTTGTTCATTCTCTGGTGGGGAGCGGGCAGCACGCTTTACGGCCAAAGCGAGAGCGAAGACACGCCTCCAACTAAAATTCAGGAAACATCTGAGGAGATTGAAAAGCGCGCCAAGGCAGTTGCCGACGCGCTCCGCGACAAAGGCATGGTGGACCTAACCAAACAAATGGGCTCTCGAGTTCGGGGAGCCCTCGGTATTACCGGCAGCGAGGCGGGAAGGGAAAAAGAAACTAACTTTTCTAATGAAAGGTCCGAAGGTTCTTTTCGAGCAATCCTCTTCGCCTCGCAGTCGGTACCCCTTGGGGTGCTTCGAGCATACGCGGCCCAGCTTGAGAAATCAAACGGCGTTATGGTGTTCAGAGGCATACCGGGGGGTATTGCCAAAATTCAGCCGATTGTTGAACTGACCCATAAAATCATTGTCAAAGACCCTGGATGTAACGGTCAGGACTGCGACGTATACGGTATCGGCGTCATCATCGACCCGCTGATGTTCAGGGCAAACGGTGTCGAGCGCGTTCCGGCTGTAACCACCGTTGACAGCGATCCCTTTGCCGCTTACTGCGAGCGACCGGACGAGGAAGCGGCAGCAGCGCTCGGCAGCTTCGTTACATACGGCGACGCACATCTTTCAGGCCATTTTCAAGCCCTCGTCGCGCTCGGTGATCGCCGGGCGCTCTCACTGTTGAAAACCCTTCAAAACACAGGAGAGGTCCGATGATCAGCTTTATCTGGTTCAATAGTATCAAGCTCGCACGTGATTGGCGGCGATCACTTCTTGTCCTGGCACTTGCACTTCTCTGGTTCGACGTTGTCGGTGAAGTCGCCGGGCGCTACGCGTTTAATATGACCGCCTCGGTTGACGGTAAAATCTTTAAAATGCGGCCTGATCTTGCGGTTGAGAAACAAGCAACGGTGATGTTCAAGCGAGATGATCCCCTGCTGCCGGCTGGCGTCAATCATATGACCAAGCATGTGCTTTGTTTTTCAGGGGACATTCTAAAACGTGACGGCCTCGACTTCTACTGTAACGGTGAGAAGATCACGCGCGCCAAAAGGGCGACCAAAACGGGCGACCCCCTGCGTGTTTTTGACTGGTCTGAAGGTCAGGTTCCTGAAGGCGTCTTTTTCGCGGGCACGCGCCATCCAGATGGCTATGACAGTCGTTACTATGGCTTCGTTCCCCTTGGCAGCGCGGTCATAGTGGAAAAAGTGTTATGAGCGCGCGTTCATGGGTAAAACGGACCGTCAACCTGATGGTCGTTACTTTCACGCTCTTTTGGTGCGTGGTCTCTGGCGCATTTGGGCAGCAATCAAGTGAGAAACGCGGGTGGAATTGGTACCAGGACCCACCAAAGGAAGCTGAGGAGATTAACCCCGATTTTGCTTATGAGCCCGAGCTGCCAACATTTGAGACGCTCACTCGAATGACCCCAAAAGCGGTCGGTGAGTTGATGGAAGCGCAGCTTTCCTTTGCCATTGTCAGCGAAGAGGTCGGCGAAGTCGCACAGTATTTCACCCTCCTTGATTTTGTCCGCCGCCGATCACGCACATTCACCGCGCTCACGGGTGTTGCCCTGCTCAAGAACCCGGTCCTGAATGCCCGCACCAGCTACCCAATCACAAACGCGGGCAGGACAGTACGAAGCCGCGAACGCAAGGCGGAAAAAGATACCCGTCTTCAGGCGGAGCGCGGCGAGTTTGCTCTGGTGATGTTCTCGTCTGATGGGTGCGGATTTTGCAGTGTTCAGTGGGGCGTATTGCAGGCCTTTCAGGACCGCACCGGCTGGAACGTTACCAAAGTGGATGTTGCAGATTACCCCGAACGTGCAGCCCGGTTCAATGTGACCGGTACGCCGATGACCATTTTGATCCGCAAAAACAGCCGAGAGTGGTTTCCGGTATCGGCAGGTGCGGTCAGTTTGCCCGAAGTGAGCGATAACGCCTACCGCGCGATCCGCGTCCTGAAGGGCGAAATCAGTGTCCAGCAATTCCTGAACAGTGAGAGCGATGACGGCGGTTTTTTCGATACCCGCAGCGCCGCTTTCGAAAACCACCTCGATCTGAACAAGTAATGAAGGAGCGACCGATGAAACAATCTTTTTTGAAGATACCTGCGTACCTCTGTATTTTGGTCTATTTGGGTTCTTTCAGTCTGTCCGCCACTGCCCAGGATTGGACCAAGGATTGGTTCGATTCCATGACCCACAGCGGACCTTCGTCCTTTTCGGGTCAGCGCCGCGGCTATATCCAGGGTGGTCAGTTCAATGGCCGGTTCAGGCTCGCGACAGACAATCCCTTTTCTGTCTCTCCGCCGCGCGTGCGGGCAGGCTGCGGCGGTATTGATTTGTTTGCGGGCGGACTTAGTTTTTTAGACCCCGAGTATCTTGTGGAAAAGTTTGAAAATATTTTGCAAGCCGCACCGGCGCTTGCCTTTTCAATGGCGCTTAAAGCGCACTGCGAAACATGCGAAGATGTGATGAGTAAGCTGGAGGCAACGTCATCATTTCTGAATTCGATTCAGGTCAATGATTGCAGGATGGCCAATCAGGTAGCAAAGCTCGTAACGGGCGATAATCCCGATTTTGTCTCGAACGTGCTTGAGGAGGCAACGGGGTCTCGGAGCCTGGAAGAAGCGGTCGAAAAACACTACCACGGCGCACAGCAATCGATCCGCGATAATGATAACCAGGTGCCTGTTGATCTGCACGATGAGGTGGCGGCTTGTCCTGCTGCCGTCAGGGAATTGTTTGCTGACGGGTCAGTGATTGATCACGCTGCTGAGCGTGTTGGCATGCTGGATATGGCGCCGATCGTCCGGGCATATATCGGTGATATTCTCATCAGTTGGCCTTCAAGCGAGAACGCCCCCACCATCCGCAGCATTGATCGTTGTCCGCGCGTTGATCGTTTCTCATCCTATGATTTTCTGACAGGTGAAGTTGAGGGCAGGCCAGCAAACGGCGGCCCCTGTAGCCGGGCAACAGCTGTGTCGGTTATTTCCATGGTGCGCCAGAACATGCTCGATATTGGCGCAGGGGTCAAAAGCAAACGCGCTTTCACCGCCGATGAGGTTAATTTTATCAACCAGTCGGCGCAGCCTGTTTGGGAAATTGTCAGAAACGGTGTTCTCAATGGCTCCCTTGATCAGGCCGTGGGCGCTTACGAGTTTCCGATCGCATCCTCGCTTGCCTACCGGGTCTTTGATGATCTGCTGACCAACATTGATTTCCTGATTTCCAAGGCAGCATCTGATGCAGCGACACCAGGTATCAGACCGGCAACTGGCGGTGAGACCATCTGCAATTTGGCGATCTACGGGGCTGCGCGCGCCAAGCTTGGCAGACTGCGCGAAGATCTGGTTGTTGCGCGGCGCGGCGCTTTTGAAGCCTACCAAGTTACCGTTCAGCAACAACATGCAATCTCTGCGCAAGCGGCACTTTTTAAGGCTGACCGGGCCACCACTGCAAAAGACTTTGTTAAGGCGCAGAGTGATGGTTGAGCAAGCTGGGCCGCGGAGCTTTGAATGCCTGTCAAAGGAGAGAAAAGCACCTCAAAAGGAAGTGGTTTTTTCACTTATTGGCGGGCTAAACCGCGAACGACGCAAGGGCGAGAGGGCGGTCCTTGAGGCAGCGCGCGCGTTGAAACACCTGACATTTGCGGGTGGGTTGGCTTTCGGTGCACCCAGTGCCGCCAATGCTCTGGAAATGGAATATATCACTTTCAATGGCTTCACGCAGGTCGTCACGGCGTTCCGGTATATTGGATTTTTCTTCTCCAATAGCGATTATGGCGCGCTGGTCTATATTGCTGCTGTCGTCGGATTTGCGGCTGCTGCGGTAATGGCATCGGTGAGAGGCTACCGCGAAGAAGGCACTTTCAAAAACTGGCTCTTTATGTTCGGGATTGGTGTCGGAATTTACACAGCTTTTATCACACCGAAAGGCACGATACACGTTTATGACAGGACATTGAACGCCTACGAACCGGTCACGGGTGTACCTGACGGCATTGTACTTCTTGCTGGCCTCACCAATCTGGCTGAACAGGTTGCGGTTGATATTGCCAATGCATCCAGTCCCATGCCATACGAAAACACAGCGGGCGGTATCGTGTTTCAACTGGTGCGCAATACATACCGGGCCGATCAGCCGCTCGACGATGAATATCTCTGGGAAAACATCAAAAACTATTATCTTGAGTGCGGGCAGGTAGCAGCAGCATTGCCTGGATCAGGTTTCAATCTAAACGCGGTCAATCGTACTTCAATCGACCTTCTGGCGACCTTCGCGAACGCAAAATCCAACGCTGTTGAGTTTCCTTACCGCAGCGAAGCCGACCCGCAAGGGACACTGACCACATGTACTGACGCCTATGCAAATATTCAAACGGCACTTACTGATCCCGCCACCTATAGTTCTCTCGTCGCCTCGCTTTGTGGCAGCGTTGGTTTTGACACAAGTAATGCGGCGCAGGCTGCCCAGTGCAATATGGTCCTTGACCAGATTATCCCCACTGTTTTTGGGCAGGCGGGTGACAGGTTGGTCTATCTTCGCTCTGCGGCGCTGGCGCTCGCTATGCAAGACGCAGCAGCCGATGAAAACCCCGAACGGGCGATAGCACAGGAAGCGAACCGGGCTGCCGTCACGCAAGGCTTAGGTCTGTTGGGGTTCGCCCAGGAATACGGCCAGTCAATCAGAGCCGGCTTTTTGGCGGCTTCAATGGCGACCTTGCCGATTACAATATTGTTTCTTGTGACCCCGCTGCGTTGGCGGGCACTCTCGCTCTCGGTTGGTTTTTTTGTCTTTGTTTCCATATGGGGAATTACGGACATTGGCCTTCAGGTGATGATTGAAAGCGTTGCCCGTGATGCTTTTGAAGAAGTGCGCCGAAACAACCTCGCCTTCAATGCCTTCATTCTTGCGCCGCCAGCGTCGGTTAAGGCACTGACGGTGTTTGGCTCAAGTCGTTTGATCTCTATCAGTCTTGCCAGCATTGCTGTTGTTGCTATCTTCCGCTTTTCCGGTGCCAGTTTCGCACAGCTTACCAGTTCGTTTGCGCGGCAAGGTGAAGCCATTGGCTCTGAGGCAGCCGAGAGCCGTCTCAATCCGACGCGGCTGGCAGGTGATACCCAGTCGAGAGCCCAGGCTGCGGGTGCTTTGAGCGGCCTTGGTGCAACGGGCCCAAGCGGGTTTTCCGGGATCGCCCAGCAATCAACAGGACAGTGGCTTCAGAATCTTTCCCGACACCGGGCATTTTCTGGAGCTGGTGCAGATGCGGGCGTTAGCGGCGCGGATATATACCGGTTTGCCGGAGCAACAGCAGGCGGTGAAGCGGCGGGGCGCGTGAGCGGTCTCGGGGAGCGAACTGGTTTTTCCGAAGCAGGATTGGCGACCGGTGCGCATGATGCCGCTGCAACAGGGGCAGAACGCGGTTTTTTGGATGCACAAACCTTTGAGACAAGCGCCCAATCGTTAGCTAAAGACCTCGACGTTGATGCGGGTACTGCGAAGGAATTGATCGCAGGATACGGTAATCAGCTTGCAGCTGGACGTGCCGCTGGCACGGGTGGTGATTTGAGCAGGACCTTCGGTGCCGCCCGGCAAGAGGAAAGTCAGCGCCTCGGCGGAGCAGAGGGTATCCGCGATGCAGCGACAAGGGCAGGGCTGTCGCCCGAGCAGATATCCCGGGCGGGCTCGTTTCTGGATACGCTCTATAGTTCGGGCGATACGCGGTTTGCCGGGAATGCCAGCGAAGGGGATTTTGATAATCTCACGCTTGGCGGGGAGCTTAGGCGCGAGCGGGCGTCCGGTGAGGCAGCAGGTGTTCGGGACGCAAGTGCCTATACCGGTAAGAGCCCTCAGGACCTGTCGTTGCAAGCAGCTCGCATCGACGCTGGAGGCAGGCTTATTGAGAATGAACGGCTTGCAGACTTTGCTGATGCCCACGGCATTAGTGTTTCAGATATTCAGAACGCGCGCGGCGCTAATTTGGAAACAGCCGTCAATGACCGGACGCTTGAGGCGTTTGGACAGTATTTGTCGCCGGACCAAACAGATATCGCACGGCCAGGCTCATCGCTTGCTTTTACTTATGATCCGCTCACCAATGAAGTGGGCAGAGTGGATGTGCGATCAGGCCGTAGCGGCTCGCAGGATGACAGTGTGCATGTATCAGATGGCCTCCGGGTGGATGCGCGGCAAGGCACCGAAGGCGGTCAAACGATCTTCCGTTATGCTGACCTTGCACAAGCGGGCAATAATAGCGGAACCGCGAGCTTTGGACGATTGCTTGAGAAGCATCAACAAGAGGGCTCGACGGAAACCTTCCTTGATAGCGTAGCGCAGCAATCGTCGAACTATCTGTCTGGAATTTCCGGTAAGCAGGTGAGCTACTATTCTTCAGATTCAGAGACTGGAACCAATGAGCTCTATGCTGGAGTGAAAGCTGGCGGCGGATTCAAGTTTTTTGGCCTTGTGGATGTCAGTGGCGAGGCTGGTGCTAGGAGTTCTCTTTCGGAATCTGATGTGGATACAAGTCAAAGTGTAAATAGCTATGATTATTGGAATGATGAAGTCCGGGATGTCTGGGATGAAACAATTGGTAATAAAGATTTTGAAGGTGATCGTGTCGATCAAGTCGGCGCTTTCCTGTCTGGCGTGTCCGATCTGCGCGGTCAGGCGCACGAAATCAAGGATTGGGTCAAGGAGCAGGGTGCCGACGATCATCAAGTCAGAGGACAGAAGGCTGCAGAACAGGTGGAAGAAAAACCTTCAGGCGCGAATGCAATGCCTAAGGGGTATTATGATAGTCGTTGGAGCGGATACCGACGCCACTGAGGGCTATTCGTCGCGGGTTCGCTCGCGCAAATCGGTAAGCTTTCTGTGAATGCGGTTTGCCCACCAGCTACCGATTGTAAAACCGATAGCGAGTAAAGCGAATACCATAATGGCTCCGAAGGAGGTTTTGCCTTGCCATTTAAATGGCATTTGTACATCAGTAAATGTATAGGCGATAAAGACTACCCAGAGAGCGACGGCAATCACGCCAAGAATATAGCGTTGAATGCCGTAAGCCAGTTGACCTTCTTCGGTTGTGATCTGTGCCAAGCCTTCGACATAGCTTTGATTTTGACGTGCCATTACTCTTCTCCGATTTCAGTTGATAGTAGCATAATCTATCGGAAATTAATAGGTTGGGGTTGATGCCAACTTCGACTCTTACTTCAGTACAAGTGGCTTTCCAAAGGTCTTCAGTGCAAGTTTTAGACCGAATGGTTTTAATAATATTGGCTTACTGTTCTGCCCGAATGGGCGAAGAGTTAAGCTATACCCGCCAACAGTTTTCGACCGTTGGTAGCGTATGAAACAATAAGCGACCGAATGGCGAAACAACATGAATGTCAGCCAACTCAAGGAGCCAGTGGGCTTCGACCGCAACTGAAATGTATTAAAAACTATACTACACAGTTGCTGTTGGTCGCCTGGTCGCCGTATGCATATTTCATAGTGCTCATATGTTTTCTTTTTGAGTGTCCCTCCGATTGGAAGTGCAACCCTGGCGGCACATAATAGGATGATCTTTGCAAGTTTGGGTTGATATGGTAATGGTTGAGCATCTAATCTTAAAAGCACGTTCTGCTGAACATCACATGAACAAATGTATTGAGTTTCCCCTTACCTAAAAGAGAGGTAGCCATCATGTCTTTTAATGAATCTATAATTTATTTAGCCTTTATTTGCGTCTTTTTGACTGCGCCGTCTTCTGCTCAGGATATCAGTGACACCAAAAAAGCTGTGATAATTCAAGAGCACACGCTCGATGGCATGCCAGACTGTAATGTAGATAACCTCTATTACCGCACGGCTTATATCTTATGCTTTAATCCTGAGCGAAAAGTGCCAAATTGGACAGCCTACAAAGTAGTTGCCGATTTTCGAAATACTCCGAAAAGAGAGGGGCGACTGTCACGCTTTAGAAATGACCCTGACATTGACGGTGAAGCGAAAGACGCGGACTATAAAGGATATTTCAACTCTAGGGGATATGCGCGCGGCCACTACACACCATATGGAGTGCTAGGCGGCGATAGAGATCATGATGGAGAGTTGCCAAACTTGGAAGCATCGTTGTCTGATCCTGATGATGAAAAAACAGTATTTGAGGGTAACTACATGAGTAATATTGCCCCACAGCATCATAATGGCTTCAATGGGTCCCCTGGTATGTGGTGGAAATTGGAAAGATGGTTACAGGATAAGATCATAACCGCTGACAATGAAACGGCTCATGTAATAGCGGGTGCCATATTTGGGCCGGGGGATGTTGAGAAAATTGGACCTAATAAAGACATCCATGTACCACCAATGTTCTACAAAATTATTGTTATTAATAAGAAGGCAAACAAGCCCCAAAGAACACTAGCATTTTTATTTCCACACCATCGGAAGGCTCATCAGGGCATACACAATTATCTAACGTCTATTGATGTTGTTGAGGCGATGACTGGTATAGATTTCTTTAAAGACACTGTCGTTGATGAAGATATAGACACTCTTGAGACTTGGCAGGAGCATTTTCAAGATTGATATTCAAATTTGGGAGCGGCTTGTATGTCAAAAAATATAGTAATCTGCTGTGACGGTACGGGAAACGAAATTGAGATAAATCTATCGAATGTGCTTAAACTTTATAGGTGTCTAAAAAAGACTGATGAACAAGTAGTTTATTATGACACAGGCATCGGTACCGTTAGTCAAAGCGATGATTGGGGGCAGCGCTGGAATAAAATCAAATCAGTTTTTGGACTGATGACGGGTAGAGGCATGAACCAAAACGTATTAGACGCCTATACGTTTTTGGTCAAAAACTACAAAAAAGGTGATCATATTTATTTATTTGGGTTCAGCCGTGGCGCTCATACAGTAAGAGTACTAGCTGGGTTTTTAAGAGTTGTCGGATTGCTAAGTTCTAATCAAGAAAATTTATTTGAATATGCGTTAACGAGCTACAAAAAAGTCCTTGGTAGCAATGATGAAGCTATCGGCTGGCGAGTGAATAAAATTGCTGAAGGCAATTATGTGCCGATTAAATTTATCGGCGTTTGGGATACGGTTAGTTCGGTTTTAGTCCCCCGAGAAGATCAAATATTACCAACCATGCAGAAGCTTGCCCATACTGGCAGTAATGAGCTTGTAGAGGTATTCAGGCACGCCATTTCTATTGATGAGCGAAGAAGGATGTTTAGAGTTGATAGATGGAAAGAAGGCCAACTATACAAAAGCAATCCTTTTATGAATGACGACCACGTAAATACTGTTTCACAAAATTCAAAACAAGTATGGTTTGCGGGTGTTCATTCAGATATAGGAGGTGGGTACCCGGAAGATGAGAGCGGAATAGCGAAATTCTCATTAAAGTGGATGATGGATGAAGCTAAAGATCACGGATTGCTCATTAAAACTCAAATGTACAATCACTTGGCTCACGGTAAACTCCGCAAGGGCGGAAACCAAAACTATGTGTCACCAGATCATAAGGCCGACATTCACAATTCTCTAACGTTTGGTTGGTGGCCATTGGAGTTAATGCCGAAGCTTGATGTTTTGAAAGAATGGCCGAAGCGTTGGGCAATTGTGTTATGGGCGTTTTATTTTCCTCGGGCAGAACCCCGTTTGATTAAGAATGGGGAGCTTATTCATCAATCTGTAATTGACCGAATAAAAGATGTAGATGATTACAATCCTGAGAATATACCTAAAAGCTATAATATAGAACCATAAAAGTGGGGCACTTTTCTATTCCATAGGAGTCTTATGCTTTTCAAATGTATGTACCACCGATGTTTGTTGATATCGGAATATTCGGTGATGGTTCCGAGGACTTCCGTGTTTTTTCAGTCATGAATAGTCGCGGGCCTAAGGGCGTTGATAAGATGAGATGACGTATTCAAAATCTGAACTAAAGATTTTTGATAAATGAAATTCCGCCTCATTAGTTTTTTACTCATACAGTTTTGCCTGTTATCGCTTCCGCCTCTGTAACTTCTTACGCTCTATGGTGAGACTATGACTCTAAATTTAGCTTGTGTGGTTTTAACAAGGAACAGCTCGGTGGTTCCTAGTAGTTTCAATATATTATCACTTACTGTCTGAGCTGACCCACCCGGTTGGACTATCAATACTTCAAATTCTAACTTTGACTTACGAGCCTTTTCTTTGAAAAAGGACAGTAATTTCATATCCCCTTTAAGGAATCGAGAAGCGCCTTCTCTAGCCCATGTCTCATGTCTTCGTTTCAAATCAAAATACAGAGTGTGCATGCCCCCATGCTTTGTTAGCGCCCGGTGATACCCACATACCCAAGCCCTTCCTCTTCACGTAAAGATATCTCAGCAAAGCCGGCACGGTGTCTGCTTGGATATGGGGTATATGATTTATGGCAGGCAAGAAGCGTCGTGGTAAATGGAGTGAGGCATTCAGGCGTCGTATAGTTGCTGAGGCTGAAGCGTCTGATGAACCCATGTCGGATATAGCGCGGCGTCACGGTTTGAACCCGAAGCGTTTATATAGCTGGCGGCAAAAGTTTCTCAAGGATCAAGAGACGGCAAAAACTGGCAAGGAAGTCTGCCTGTTACCGGTTGAGGTTAAAGCAGCTCTGGATGAAACACCCGTCAATACCAGCGATCCCGCATCAGTAGGTATCCTTGAGATAGATTTTCCATGCGTATCAAAGCTGCGGTGCGGCGGCACTATTAATCCAGCCTTCCTCACTGTTGCACTCGCTGAACTGAAGCCCGCTACATCGAGCAGCAATATATGATCCCGGTTCCCTCAAATACAAAGATATGGCTGGCTGCGGGTGTTACGGATATGCGCAAAGGATTTGGCGGCCTGAGCATGCTGGTGCAACAGGCTTTGGAGGAAGACCCTTTCTCTGGCCACTTGTTTATCTTCCGTGGCATGCGCGGTGATTTGTGTAAAATCATCTGGTGGGACAATCAGGGAGCGTGCCTGTTCTCCAAACGGCTTGAGCGTGGCCGGTTTGTCTGGCCCCGCGCAGAAGACGGCAAGATTACGCTGCGTGCTTCCCAGCTTTCGATGCTGCTTGAAGGTATTGATTGGCGGATTCAGAAGAAAACCTGGAAGCCGCTGAAAGCCGGCTGAATGAGCAGCTAAACTTTGTTGGTTTCATGTCATATTTTCTGCCCGTTCTTTGACATTGTACATAGCTTTCAGGCAGTTGATGAGCTATAAAATGGCCATGATTGAAGCGCCCTTTTCCATGCCCAAAACCCTTGCAGCATCAAACACCTTGGTGCTTGAGCAGCACTATGTAATCGAGAAGTTGCGGCTGCAGATTGCGGGCTTGCGCAGGGCGAAGTTTGGCTCTTCGTCTGAGGCAATCGACAGTATCGTCGACCAGATGGAGCTAACGCTGGAAGACCTGATCACTGAGCAAGCGGCCATCCTGCAAAATGATCCTGATGTTGATAAAAGCATCAATGACACTGAAGCAAAGCAGAAGCCGGTTCGCAAGCCTTTGCCTGAACACCTGCCACGAGATGTCACAGAGCACCTGCCAAACGGCGGCATGTGTGACTGCTGCGGGAAAGCACTCCATAAGATTGGTGAAGATATCACCGAGGTGCTGGATTATGTACCTGCAAGCTTCCGGGTGAAACACCATGTACGGCCAAAAATGGCGTGTAGAGCCTGTGATACCATTAAGCAGGCACCAGCCATTAGCTTACCAATTGAGAAAGGCAAACCCGGCCCCGGTCTTTTAGCTAACGTGCTTGTATCAAAATACGCGGATCATTTGCCACTGTATCGGCAATCCGGTATTTATGCCCGCGAAGGTGTTGACCTGAGCCGCAACACAATGGCTGACTGGGTTGGCCGCAGCATGGAGCTTGTACGCCCGCTTGTGGACGCCATTGGCAAGCATGTAATGGCAGGCCCTACCATTCACACCGACGATACCCCGGTGCCCGTGCAAGCACCGGGAACAGGCAAAACCAAAACCGGCAGAATATGGACTTATCTGCGCGACGAGCGCGATTGGCAAGGTGTTGCTGCTCCTGCGGCATATTACCGTTATTCTCCCGATAGAAAAGGCGCGCGGCCGCAGGATCACCTCAAGGATTATGAAGGCTTTCTGCATGCGGACGGTTATGCAGGGTACGAGAAGCTATACGGCAGCGGCAAAATTACAGAAGTTGCTTGCCTCGCGCATGTCAGACGCAAATTCTTCGACCTGCACAAAGCAAACGGATCACTGATTGCCAAGGAAGCACTGGAACGCATTGCTGCCCTGTATGGTATTGAGAAACAGATCAGGCAACAACCGCCCGACCTCAAACGACAGGTCCGACACAGAAAGGCCAAAGCTCTGTTTGAAGACCTGCAAGCTTGGTTACCCCAGCAGCTCAACAAGATACCCGCCAAATCCGCTCTGGCCGGGGCCATTCGCTATGCCATCACCAGACTGAAGCGGCTGGAGGTCTATCTCACGGACGGTCGTCTTGCGATAGACAATAATCCGGCGGAACGGTGCATGCGATCTATAGCTCTGGGCCGGAAGAATTTCCTGTTCTACGGCTCTGACAAAGGCGGTGAGCGGGCCGCCGCTGCTTATACACTGCTGGAAACTGCAAAGCTCAACGGTATCAACCCGCAGGCCTATTTGACTTGGGTGTTCGACACCATTGCAGAGCACCCGGTCAATCGTATTGATGAACTGTTGCCCTGGAACTTCACTGAAGCCGAGCTGGAAGAAGCCGCTTAAACAGACTCCGTCTGGCGCTTACGCTTAACCTCGGAATGAATGGCGAAAGTTCATGAAGGAGACAGTTCAGTCACCTACGCCAATTTTTTTTGCCAGCGAAATACATACGTACTTTGTCCACGGCCTTGTCGGCATCGGTGATGATTCCGTAAGCGGCAGGGATCACAAACAGGGTGAGGATTGTCGAGGAAGACAACCCACCCATAATAATGAAGCCCATACTGTTGCGCCATTCAGCACCGTCCGAGGTGGCGAACGCAATTGGCATCATGCCAAACACCGCAGACAGGGCCGTCATCAATACGGGCCTTAGCCGCTCCGGTCCAGCAAGTTTGATGGCTTCAAGCCGTGTCAAGCCGTCTGCACGTAATTGGTTTGCCCGGTCAACCAGAAGAATACCGTTTTTCATCACAATCCCCATCAGGGCGATTAGGCCAATCTGGGAAAAAAGTGATATTTCCAAATCCGCGAGATAAAGACCGGCGAAAGCACCTGAAAAACACAGTGGCGCCGTCAACATAACGATAACGGGTTGACCAAAGCTGTCGAACTGAACGGCAAGAACCATGTATAGCGCGATGATTGCTAAAATGAACGCAAAGCTGATTGCCTCGACGGTTTCCGCAAGGCGGCGGGCTTCTCCCTCAACAATAAGTGTCATGCCATCTGGTAAAGGTGTTTCCAGCATCACCTGTGCAAAGGCATCGGATGCTGTGCCCAGTGAAACGCCGCCAGCCGGGTTTGCGAAAAGGGAAATTTTACGCCCGCGGTCAACGCGGTCAATTTGAGACGGGCCGGTCCCCGTTTCAAAGGTAAGCAAAACACCAGCATCCAGCAGGTCACCCGCAGCCCCGCGAAACTGCATCAATTGTAGGTCACCAGGCTCGTCGCGGTGATCCGCGCGCAGTCTGGCCCGCACGTCATACCTGCGCCCTCCTGCTTCGAACGTGCCCACGTCCGCACCACCAATCATCAATTGACTATCCTGTGCGATAGCGCGCGCACTGATACCCAGTTCTCCAGACATGCGCCGGTTGAGCCGCAGTTTCAACTCCGGTTTTCCAGCTTCATAGCTGGTGCGCACATCAGCGAACAAAGGGGAGACTTTCATTTTCTCAACCAGCGTATTCGCATAGGTATTTGTCTGCTCAAGCACTGGCCCTTGAATAACATATTCCATCTTACTGCTCGATACCCCGCCACCTGAAACCCACGGCACCTCGGACACCGACGTTTTCAGGGCAGATGGCATAGCGCTCGCAATCGCCTTTCGTGCATCGGACATCAGGGTAAGTTGGGTGAGTTCGCGGCTTTGTTTGGAGGTCAGCGCGACATAGAAATCAAGCAGGTTGATTTTTTGCTGCGCGCCCCCGCCAGCGGTAATCAGCACATACGTTACCTCATCGACGGCATGAAGAGCCTCATTGAGCGTGTTTGCGGCTCGCTTCACTTCTTCAATGCCAATACCAAGCGGCAGTTCGACCTGCCCGAGGAATTCGGAACGGTCGGCTAGAGGAGAAAACCCGGTTGGTATTTGTTGGGCGATCAATATACCGCCAGCAAACGATAAAAACGCAATAACCATGACAATATAGCGGAAGCGAATAGCTTTTTTGAGAGCGGATGCGTAAGCCCGGACAAGCCATTCATGAAACCGCTCGATAGGATGCAGCAGACCGCCGCCAACCGAGGCTTTCGCCATAAACCGGGAAGCGAGCATGGGTGTGAGGGTAAGCGCCACCAAAAGTGAAACCGAAACGGAAAACACAATCGCGAGCCCATATTGCATGAAAAACCGCCCCACGATCCCGGACATGAAGGCGATAGGCAGAAAAACAGCGAGCGTCGCTGCAGTGCCCGCCATAACCGCAAGCCAAACCTTCCTGGTGCCCCCGGAGGCGGCCTCGTGCGGCTCCAATCCCTTGTCCAGTTCTTTCTGAATAGATTCAACCACAACAATTGCGTCATCTACCAAGAGACCAATCGCAACCGTCAATGCCAGCAATGTCAGAGTATTCAACGTGAAATCTGAGACATACAGCGCAAAGAATGTTGCGATAAGCGATGTTGGAATGGCGAGGGCCACGATCAGCGTTGCTTTTAGATTGAGCACAAAGAAGAATGTAACCGCCACCACTAGCAGGATGGCGATAACCAGGTCTTTCTGCACGTCTTCGATTGAGGACTCGATAAAACGGGATACGTCCCTTGAAACTTCGATTGACATGCCGTCGGGGAGCCGCTCAGTGCTCTGAGTGATATAGTCTTTGACAAGATTGGCGACAGAAACGGTGTTTTTACCGGATTGGCGGCGTAGTTCAACGGCAATACTCGGACGGCCATTCAGAAACGCGACACTTCTCTCATCTTCCAGCCCGTCCTCAATTGTTGCTATATCCCCCAACTTCACTGGTCTTGTGCCGGTACGGAAGGAGACAACTAAATCAGCAAATTCTTTGGTCGTGCTGGCCTCTGCGTCAGTTTTTACGATATATTCGCGCTCGCCTCCCCCTACCTCCAGCCTGCCGCCGGGCAGTTCTACATGCTCTTGGGTCAGCGCATTTCTGATGTCGGAAGAGGTAACGCCAAAGGCGCGCATGCGGTAAAGATCAAGCCAGATTCGCATTTCCCGCAAGCGGCCTCCGAGGATTTTGGCGGAACCAACACCAGGCAGCCGTTCCAGATCGGCAACAATTTTCTCGTCAACGTAGGTTGTTAAAGCGCCGACATCGGCGTCGCCAGAGATAATCAGTGTCATGATAGGGGCGGCATCGGGATCAACTTTTTCAACAATCGGTGCGTTTGCATCCGACGGTAAGTCAGAAACGGCGCGCGCGATTTTATCCCTTACGTCTTCCGACTTTTCGCTTATATCTTCATCAAGCTCAAACTCAAGTACGACCTGCGAAACGCCTTCCGTGCTGGTCGAGCGCACCTGGCGCAGCCCTGAAATTGTACTAACATATTCCTCGATGACATCGGTAACTTCGCTCTCAATCGTGTCTGGTGATGCCCCTTCAAGGGTTGTGGTTACAGAAATGTAGGGAAACTCCACATCCGGAAACAGATCAACGCCGAGCCGGGGCAAGGAAAGCCAGCCCAAAACAACAAGCGCACCGATCAGCATAACGGCGAGCACAGGCCTTTTAATTGAAACATCGGAAAGGCTCATTACTGGCTCACCTGTTCCGCCGCATAAATACGAGCAACTACCGTTTGGCCGTCTTTGATGGCGAGGCCGTCATTGATGACAGCTACCCGAACCTCAAGCATATTGGAGCTCACGTGGGCCTGATGGTTGATAACGGCAATCTCACCTGTAAATCTCTGATCTAGGCCGTCGATGGAAAGCAATGTTTTCTGGCCCAGTTCAATGCGCGCGGTCTGGCTGACGGGTACAAATAAAATAGCTACCATAATCCCGGCTTCCTGAAGCTCTACAACGCCGCCGTTGCCAGAGAAGGCCTGTACCGTCTTGAAAACGCCTTCGTCCGCCACTTTTTTTGTAATCACGCCGTCGTAAGGAGCTCGAATGATGGTGTCGGACAATATTTGCTCTGCATTATCCAGATCAGTCTGGGCAAGCGCTTGCTCGGCCAACGCGACATCAAGGCTGGCTCTAGCTTCTTCGAGCGCACTTTCACTCACGTTTTTGTCTTTAAAAAGCTCTGATACGCGGTCAAAACGTTTGTTTTGCAGCACGACACGAGCTCGCGCCAGGTCCAGTGCGGCTTTTGCCTTTCGAACCGCAATATCATAGTCGACCGGCCTGATCCTGAACAGGGCTTGGCCCTTTGTAACAATGTCGCCGACCTTCACAAAGGTTTGCTCCAACACACCGGGCACAACCGGGCCAAGCATACTTGTACGCCTGGATTTCATGACGCCGGTCGCGACGATTACTTCTTCGCTCTGCACAGAGTTAAAGGCGTCATGAGCTTGGCTCGCTACGGCAGTTGTGCGACCATAAGGCAATATAATAAAGGCCCCGGAGATCAGCAAAGCAAGCGCTAGTCGGGAAAAGGGGTGCATTGGCTGTCGTTCCTGATATGTGTTTATTTAGTTAAAAGACTATAATACTGTTTCCATGGATACAACATGTTTAATGATATAGATTGATTATGGAAAATTATGACAGAAATTTGGGCTTCCTTATCCAGGATGTCGCCCGTTTGATGAAATGTGCTTTTGACCGCCGTATCAAAGATGCTGGGTTGACACCCGCACAATGGTTTGCGCTGGCGAGCCTGCGCCGGTGTGATGGATTGACCCAGCAGCAGCTGGCTGATCAGATGGACATGGCACGTGCGCCGCTTTCAAAAATGCTGTCGCGGCTTGAAAAAGGTAATTGGGTGCAACGCTTGCCTGACGCCACCGACAAGCGGGCGAACCGAATTTATCTGACAGACAAAATTCAGCATATCCTGCCGACATTACAGAACGAAGCAGAGGATTTATTCGCCTATATTTGGGGTGACTTGGCGGAAGAAAAAAGAGAAGGGATCATTGATTTTCTGGCAGACGCCAAAAAGCGGCTATTGAGCGAAGTTGAGCAGGGTTAAACAGGGCCGAATCGGGTCTCAATTGCTCGCCTTGAACAAAAATGTAGCTCTGGCCGACGGTTTGTCGGGACTTTCCTGCCATGCGTGCGCATCAACTATAATAATATTTTTCCCGTCGCGTATGATCGAGGCAGATGCATAAGTGTCCCGCGCTCCGGTCGGACGCATGAACTGCACTTTTAGCGACAGAGGATCAGCAAGTTCCTTGGCGTTTTTATTAATCGCAAGAGTGCCTACCGCAGCTGTTTCCATCAGGCTTGTCAAGATGCCACCATGGACGGTACGAGCGTAAGGGTCGCCGATATGGCTGTCGTTGAATTCAAGGGCGAAAACAGCATTACCGTTGAAAGTGTATCGCTCAGGGTTGAGCCAGCGGGCAAAAGGAACATTGGACTTCAGCTTTTCGAAGCCAGGGCACAGCTCTGCCTGCGGCAATTCCCATGGCTGCGGTATATACTGCGACGAACCTCGCTCTCCTTGCGGTCTTAGAGGGTTTTTAATGATGAACTTGGCGGCGACTTTGGTGATTTGATAACCATCTCGTGCATCGCTGATACAGCCGCTGACAAAGGCAATATTGTCTTTGATGTCGTGGCAATTTGCCTCGCAGATTAAATCTGCCCCTTTGCCGGCAGGCTCCAGATAATCTACAGCAAGATCGATGGTTGCAATCGGTCTGGTTTCTTGCAACCGGCCATAGACGGCCATGCCAAGAAGTGTATCCAGCGTGATGACCGACCATCCTTTGGCCAGTCCCTTGTCCGCTCCGTCAGTGAAGCTCTCTTGATAGGGAAGGCATGCACGCACTTGTGCACCGCCTGCGTTAACATCACGAAGTTTTAGCAGAGAAAACAAGGGATGGGAGTTATCTTTAAAGGATCGTTCAACCTGACCTGACTTCGTCATTTATACCTCGATATTGGAAAATAAGCCTCATGAGTTGACCTTATCAATTATATGTTTCCATGGAAACAATTATTTGTTATGCTACCCAGCTAGTGATCGGGCGACGAGAAAATCCCGTTTTCTCTTCTGTATGCAGGTTAACTTTACATCAGCCGCATTCGCTTCAACGTAAGCGCCCGGTGATCTCCACCTTCCGTAGCTTATCCTGCCATATTATATGAATGACTGGTAGCGGGCTTAGTGTCCGCTTAAATTAAGTGGACACTTATTATGGCTAAAGGCAAGGTACCGCGTCGACGGTATGCGGACGATTTCAAACGCCGGATTGTGGTTGAAGCGTAAACGCCCGGCGAACCCCACCTATCTCGATTGATTTGAGCTGGTTATAAGTGTGTCTAGGTGTTCGCATCGGTTCAGACAAAGGCGGTGAGCGGGCCGCTGCTGCATACACGCTTCTGGAAACAGCCAAACTGAACGGTATTAATCCTCAAGCTTACCTAACTTGGGTGTTAGACACCATTGCGGACCACCCCATCAACCGTATCCATGAGCTGCTGCCTTGGAACTTCTATAAAACCGAGCTGGAAGAAGCTGCATAAGGGGATTGGGCGGACGGTTACCATGCTTTACTGATATACTCTTCTGAGCCTGACCACAGACAGTATAGAAGTTACCAATATCGTTTGAGACCCGCCCTCCGCTTGCCCCTTTGCAGTGCACCAAACACAGCCTGATTGTCTCGTTGTCAATATTTTTAAGAGCGACTAAATCAGCCGCTTCACCACAACCATCATCGTTAAACACAAAATCATACTCATCTTGAATATGTTCAAATGTTTTGTACTGAATAGTGTTGGTATCATTGGCTTTATGCATAGACTCATGATTAAGCGGAATAGTACCCCAATCCCAAGTTTCCAACCGATCTTTTGAAAACATACCGGCATCCAATCGAGTTGGAATATGAAAGCAATTATATGAGAGCGTGCCATCGACATATCTGATGATGAAAGGATCGCTCAATAGGTGTTCTTCTATTCTCACTAGTGGGCCATTCGACTTCTTAAAACAAATTTCTGGACCTGAAATTTTTGAGTATTGATACCCTCCAGCGAACTTATCAGATATCTGAAATAGATATTCTGACGAATAATCATCGCTGGAAATTTGAATTGTGAGCGAACCATCTTCCGCTACATCGGATATTCCAAGGTCTATCAAAAAAAGCGGCACTTCGTTATCGTCAAAATGAATGAATTGCTTGTCATTATATTGTATTTGAGCCTGCTCACCCCATTGAACGGAGATTGGAATTGATGTGTGAGGTTTTGTAAGTTTTTCTGGCCTGAGAAAATCGCGAGTTATGTTAGCGTCGATCTCCTCTTCATTTGATACTTTTAACCATGTTTTGGAACACCAAATCAGCCATTCCGCAATTGAGCCAGATGTCTGTTGCCAGACTTTACCTTTTCTTTGAGTGCCTCCCCAAAGAACACGTTCACCATCTTCGTAACCCAGACATGCTATATTGTTTAATGCAGATTCAGCCTTTTCGATGCTCGCTAGACCGTCAGTGACGTTTGGGCCGAAATAAGAAGTAAAACTGATAGCACCTACCGTTGATGAACCCAGATTTTTGACCAGTGGTAGTTCAACGTTATTTAAGATATTGAATATAGCTGGCCCACTCAATAATTCCGTATTTTCATTTGTGATTTCCTGAGCCATTTTTTCAATTCGCAGCCCGTTATAATCACTGGAGTACATAAAGAGTGCATTTTGATCCTTGTCCCAATGTGCCAATATTAGATCATAGGCTGTGTCAAAAAGGTTTTGGTAATTACCCCATCGAACAGTGCTTGATCTATGGACAACAGCAACAAGCATATTGTCTTCTTCACTTATTGAATACCACTTTTCAACACCTTTAGGTAACACCCTCTCGTAATTTAAAGGCGACCAACTTTCACATGAAGTCTTATATATTTGTGTTGAAAGTGCAGGGCGTAAGTTCCACAACGAAAGTTGAGAGTGAAGGGTACCGTTTTCTTTGAGGCCCGTAACAACGTCTTGCAAATGTAATTCGCCATCAATTCTATCTTCACTGAGCCGCTTAATGATTACGTCCCAATCAGCACCTTCTGCATATAGGTTTGCCAGTTTTCGCTCTGTTTCTTGATCTGCTATATTTGCAACAACAGTGGCTTCTCCCACCTCCCCAACTGCGCCTTTTCGAGTAAATCTGCCTATAAATTGCAAAGTTATAGCAAGTGATTTGTGGGTGTCGTGAAGGGCAGCTATCTTTAGGTTTGCTAGATCAAATCCTTCCCCCAGCATATCAACACAAACAATAATACGTGCGCCATCATCACCACGATCTAGCAACTGATTAAGTGAGGCCCTATTCAGCATATTTCGGCCTGACCCTGAATAAACAACTTGAGGCTTAAGATCGGGCGCAAGTTCTCTGTATATAGCAACAATCTTTTCTGCGCGTTCTGTGGTCTTCGTGCGGGCCATGAGAAGATGATCAAGCCCAAGCGCTTCCCTATCTCTTCGTAGGGCAGCGATAGCCTCAATGGCTATTTTCCGATCTCTCTCATCCTCGCCCCCAAACTCTTCAACTGTTCTGAGGTTTATCGGCCGATAGTAACCAGCCTTTTGAGCATCACTGAGTTTAAAATTAAAAATAATCTTCCCGTCTACTCGCTTGTTGTCCCTTCTGAATGGTGTAGCCGTGAATTGAGTGATGCGTTTAAAGTTAAATTGCTCGCGGATAGCAGACCACTGGGGAGCAGATACATGATGGGCCTCATCAACAACTAAATCAGTGCAATGTGATAGCAGATATTCCACGGCTGCATCATTAGATACTCGTAAGGTATTGGGCAATGTAACAATTACATTAGAGCCTTCTAAAATTTCTCGGGCTTCGGCAACTGTATGAATGCCCTTTGTTAGGCGTGTTACATACGGCCGTGCAATTTCTGTTGGAACTACTCCTGCATTTGGTAATACACCAAGCGTCGCGAACTTTTGTGCTATTTGAGCTCTTAAGGCATCAGTTGGTACAATTACTAAGCTCTTTGGTAGCTGCCGATATATCAGCATAGCCAACATAGTCTCTGTTTTTCCAGTTCCAGTGGGTAATACAACAGTAGCTGGCTCGAATTTTTCTCCAACTGAGAAATGTGCCGATATTGCATGTAAAGCACCGATCTGCGGGGTACGTAAACCTGGTAAACCACTACCTTCATCTTCGAGATTAAATGAAAATTTGTTTTGCCAAGAATTGAGAACTTTTTCCGGAGTTGACGCATACTCTTCGAGGACGCCTAAATTATCCCATGAAAACTTTGTTGTATCAGCAATATCATCCGGGCAGTCAATTGTCGGGCCATTTAAAACTGGGAGAGACGCAATAAGTCGCCGAGCTCTTTTTTTTCGGAGTAAAAGGTCATTAAATGGAGCCCCCATTGTAGTTTTAATAAGATAATAGCCTGTAAGTTGAGAGTCAAAAATCAGAACAGACTGCCTAGTGGCTAAGAACGCTTTTTGAACTATTGTGTTTTCGCCGACCCGGCGCCGTTTTTCGGGAAGAGAAGGGATAATGATCTCTCCACGCCATATGGGGAACATGCTCATTGAATTATTCCCTCCTGCCACCATAAATGCGGATTAATTATTCAGTTCTGATACAAAAAGAACATATCATCTATTCATGGTTGTACAAGAAACAACTAGTCTTCTTAAAATGACAGTCCAGTGTTCTCCATGCACTGACGTAGGCACACCTAACATCGCGGATGACACTTGTTCCCGATTTAGCCGATATCTTAATTTTCTAATAGGTTGCGTACTGAAGGGGCAAAATGGATACAAGTTATTTTAGTTTCTTTGAAAACTTTGGGATGTTATTTTGAGATATGATTAAAGTTGGCGAGAATTTTCATCTTAGCGCGACAGACCTTGTTGCTAATTTGAATTGTCGACGGTTGACTGATCTTAGTATTGAGGTAGCCGAGGGCAATCGTGAGCAACCTAGGATTTGGGATCCCATGTTGGATTCACTTTGGGAACGTGGGACAAGACATGAAGAGAGTTACATTAAACATCTTGAAAGCCAAGGCTTAGACGTAGTCCCAATAGAAGGCGTTGATGTAACCTCGGACGCAATCGCTGCCACTGTTGCGGCAATGGAGGCGGGGAAAGATGTAATTGTCCAAGCTGCTTTGGAAAACGAGGTATGGCGTGGCCGTATTGATGTTCTCCGCAAAGTTGATGCCGTTAGTAACCTTGGCTACTGGTCTTATGAAGTAATTGACACGAAGCTAGCGCGAACGACCAAGGGCGGAACGGTTCTTCAACTTTCACTATATTCTGAACTCATCGAAGCTGTTCAGGGCGTTGCGCCTGAATATATGCATGTCGTAACACCGTGGAGTGACTTTGAGCCAGAAGCCTATCGTCTTTCTGATTACGCAGCTTTTTATCGCCGCTCAAAAGCCGCTCTATTAGAAAAGATAGCAGAAACAGATGCAGAGCTTAATTATCCCGATCCGGTGGATCATTGTTCGATCTGCAAATGGCGAAATGCTTGTGATACGAAGCGCCGTGCAGATGATCATTTGAGTCTTGTTGCCAATATCTCAAAATTACAAATTGAGGAGCTCAAAAGACAGGGTGTGACGACGGCGACAGGCCTTTCAGAAATGCCTCTTCCCATGCAATGGAGGCCGGAGCGTGGGTCAGCTTCGACCTATGAACGTATTAGGGAACAGGCTCGCATTCAAATAGAAGCTCGAAACAGCGGCGAACGTAAATTTGAGGTACTGCCTCACGAAGCAGGTTTCGGGTTGGCAAGACTTCCAGAACCATCGGACGGGGACATATTTTTGGACTTGGAGGGGGATTCTTTCGTTGGTGAACACGGATTGGAATATCTATTTGGCTACATTTTTAAAAAGGAAGTTGGGAATTATGAATATGCCGGGGAATGGGCTTTAAACCGCACGGAAGAAAAACAGAAGTACGATGATTTCATCGATTTTGTAATGGAACGATGGGTGCAATATCCCGACCTCCACATTTATCACTACGGGGGTTATGAGCCGGGGGCAATGAAACGCCTCATGGGGCGTTACGCCTCCCGAGAAGACGAACTTGATAGACTGCTGAGAGGCCTAGTCTTCGTAGATCTCTATGGTGTTGTTAGACAAAGCATAAGAGCGAGTGTCGAAAGTTATTCAATTAAAAAACTCGAACCGTTCTACGGCTTTGAGCGTGACGCTGACTTAGTAGACGCAAATCTAGCACTTACTCGACTACAAACATCTCTTGAATTGAATGAACTAGATGAAATTTTTGAATCAGATCGGGTCGTTGTAGAGAAATACAATCAGGATGATTGCAATTCAACAATTTACCTGAGGGACTGGCTAGAAGATATAAGAACACATTTGATTTCAGACGGGGCGAATGTTGAGCGACCAGAGCCCGGAGACGGAACGCCCACTGAATCCGTCGCTGAATGGCTTGAACGCATTCAACCTCTTATGGATGCTTTGGTGGAGGGGCTTAGTCCTGATATTGAAGAACGAAATGATGCAGAAAACGCAAGATGGCTTCTCGCAAATTTATTGGAATGGCACCGCCGCGAAGAAAAGGGTGCTGCGTGGGAATATTTCCGTTTAAAGGATTTGTCTGACGAAGAACTTTTCGACGAAAAAGCTGGGCTGTCGGGATTAGTGTTTCAGGACACAGTCGGGGGTACTGCAAAATGTCCTATTCATCGTTATAATTTCCCAACACAAGATGCCGACCTACGACCAGGCAAAAGCCTGTTCAACGTCGGCGGAGACAAGCTTGGAACTATCGATGATATATCATGTGAGCAGCTATGTATTGACATAAAGAAACGGGGCGATAGGGCTGAATTTCACCCAAAAGCCATTTATACTCATGACCGTGTCTCGTCTAAGCCTATGCAAGAATCTCTTATCCGATTGGCTGAGCATGTCATTGAGCAGGGGATCGAAGGGACAGGCCAATTTCAAGCAGCACGAGATGCCCTCCTCAATCTGACACCTAGAATTAACGACGGACTGCCAATTCAGGGTGAGATGGAGGAAGCATTTGAAGCAGCGAAACGCGTCGCGCCACTTATAAATTCTGGTATATTTCCAATTCAAGGTCCTCCCGGAACGGGTAAGACGTTCACGGGGAGTCACATGATTTGCGAATTAGTGGATCAAGGAAAGAAAGTGGGCGTCGTTGCTAATAGCCACACAGTTATCCGCAATCTACTCAATGGTGTCATCGAAGCTTCTGACGATACTGGCATTGAGATTCAATGTATTCAAAAACCAAAAACGAGGGAAGACAACTCGCATAAATTAAGAAAAACAACGACTCCTGCAGGCGTGTTTTCAGCTCTCAATTCCGATTGTGATGTAGCCGGTGGAACTGCGTGGCTGTGGTCTCTCCCCGACGCTTTTGAGTCTGTAGACGTATTATTTGTTGATGAAGCAGCGCAAATGTCACTTGCGAACGTTTTAGCAGTTTCTCAAGCAGCTCAAACAGTTGTTCTTCTTGGTGACCCGCAACAACTCGACCAACCCATGCAGGGTAGCCACCCCGATGGTACGGGCTGTTCAGCTTTGGAACATATACTTCGCAGCG
This sequence comes from Kordiimonas aquimaris, assembly GCF_025574485.1. Taxonomy (GTDB): domain Bacteria; phylum Pseudomonadota; class Alphaproteobacteria; order Sphingomonadales; family Kordiimonadaceae; genus Kordiimonas; species Kordiimonas aquimaris. The sequence goes on from NZ_JAOBPO010000005.1 coordinate 44,903, forward strand.
AAGAAACCATTTCACCAAACCAAGGACTGTTCTTAGAAAAAACGTGGCGTCTGCCACCCTCAATTAGCGCCTACACTTCTGAACTCTTTTACGATAGCAAATTGACATCCATAGACGGATTGGAGATTCAAGTTGTCAATTCTGAAGGCGACATTTCAGGGTCTGGTTTGAGATATTTCCCCGTTGAACATGAAGGCAATCAAAGCTCATCACCTGAGGAAGCGACAAAAGTTGCTGAAATTGTCAACGCTATACTGTCCAATGATTCGACTTGGGTTTATCGTGATGGCGAAGAAAAAGAAATAAGGCTTGAGGATATTCTCATTATCGCGCCCTACAATGCTCAAGTCTTTGAAATTCAAAAACTGCTACCTGATGCCCGCGTCGGGACTGTCGATAAATTTCAGGGTCAGCAAGCACCCATAGCCATCTATTCTCTAACAACTTCTTCGCATGCCGACGCTCCAAGGGGCATGGAGTTTCTATATAGTCCAAACCGTTTAAATGTAGCTACGTCTCGCGCACAGTGCATTTCAATTATTGTAGGTAGTCCCAAAGTTTTTGAGGCTGACTGTAAAACACCGCGACATATGAAGCTTGCCAATGCATTTTGTCGTTATCTGGAATTGGCTGACTAATCAAATTTTTTAAGTCTTATGTTCAGTCCAGTGTCAGCTTTTGCCTCCCTTCCAGTCATAGCAATTTGGAAACGTGTTGGCCGTTTCTGGCGAAGAACAATCCGTATGATTTGGCCTTGGAACTTCCGCTTTGGGTCGACTGCATCAGTGGTGCCACGTACCTCGAACGCCTGCTTCAGGGAATATTTGCCACCGTCATTCAGATCAGATCTTGATCACTATACATTAGAGTTAATATCAGGCTGACGCGCTTAACTCGATCTAGGCTGGCCTAGCAGTTCAATAATCGTCATCATTTTTTTCCGAACAAAAGTACCCTGGATTCCATAATATACACTGACTAACTCTTGTGTTTCTTCCAGATCGTAGAGTGATGAGTCCGCCCCCATTGGTTCTTGCAGATGATTTGCAGCGCCTTCAAAAAAGTAAGAAACGGGAACGTCGAGCGCGTTTGCCACCCGCAACAACCTGCTTGAGCCTATCCTGTTTGTGCCGCGTTCATATTTTTGGATTTGCTGAAACGTAACACCAACTATGTCGCCAAGTGAAGACTGGGACATGCTGAGCATTTTGCGCCTTTCGCGGACCCGTAGCCCGACGTGAATATCGATAGGGTCGGGACTAGTTCTTGTTTCGCCCTGAATATTATTATTTTTCTGATGTCCTTTGGTGCCCGCCAACCTCAACTCCTCTATTGATTATACGGCAACCGGCGAAGTTATATGTGTAAATCGGCAATAAACCGAATAATATATTATAATCGGTATTAATCCTATGTAAAGAGATTGCGAATACCAGTACAAATCTCTCATGGATTTGAAATCTAAAATTGGTAGTCGGATCAAAGTATTGCGAACCGGGCGCAAGCTTACGCAAGAGCAACTGGCGCAGACTATGGACCGCTCGCATGATACTATTTCCGAACTTGAACGCGGTCTCACAGGCGCGGCGCTCGATATGCTGGAAGAGCTTTGTGCGAAGCTGGACTATCCTGTTTCCGAGCTTTTTGACGATGTGGACGGTGATGACCGATCACCCGAGGCCCATGCGCTTATCTTCGAAATCGTTACCATGTTGAAGAAGCTCCCGCCGCGCGAAGTCAAGCGGATGCGCGATCAAATCAAACTTGCGACCGAAGATTAGACATAATTTCAATGCCATTCAGATTGCTCTAAGGGCGTGGTGCCACTGTCTGGTTCGATAAGGCAGGGGCTGACCCTGATTTTGTGCTGATTTCCCCGATGGGTGATGCCAACCGTCACTGACTTCCTGTTTTTTTTGATCACTCGCCCGGCGAGAATATGACTGGCAGTTCGGGCAAGAATGCGCTCGCCGATCCTCCTCTGAATGAGGTTGCGTGTTGTGTCTTCAAAGGCGAGGGATAGGCCTGCAGTTTGACATTGTTTTTGGAATTCGTCTAAAAGCGCGCCTGCATGGCCGCCGCTGTGAATGCGGTCAAGAATGGCATAAAACACGTCGTCATGTTGCTGGCCGGGCGCGCGGCGCCCCAATACGGACTGAACAAAGTGCCCAAACTCATGACAAAGGGTGTGTACCATCAATTCTGCGGGGCGGGTACGATGGGTAAAATACCCTCTTTGCTTGATTTCATCGTAGCTGATCCAACTGCTCGCACTGCGCGCACTGTGCATAGCCTCAGCAACGCACTGGGTGCCAATCGTAATGCTATGGGCAACGCCGCGCACGCTGTGGCACGTCCGCCGCCCGCGCCCTACACGGAAGTATAGGTTTGCGCCGGGCACGAGTTGCTGGGCCCATTTTACCCGTGGTTGCCAAAGATAGGCGTCGCCGAGCTTGCACAGAATAAAAGCAGCACGCTCGGCTCTATCCATCTGACGGGCCTTGGCACGCCAGCTCAGGCATTGCATATACCACGTCAAGTGACCCCGACGAGGTGAGACTTGCAATGATGGTATCATCGCCCGGCCTGTCAATGCAGCCGGTAACGGTAAGACCGTCTTTCCACTCATTGCCACTTTCATCGTCGCCCCGGTCCGTGCGCAGCATATTATAGCGCTGCAAGCCAAGCTGAAGATAATGGTTGGCAACGCCGGTTGTTGGCTGGTCGCGGCCACTGCCGGCACTGAATACGGCAAAATGCGGCGAAACGGTCTCAAGAAAACAGTGGGAAAGCAAGGGTGTGCCACCTGAATTTGGCACAAGCATTAGGTCTGAATTCAGATCGTGCGCCGTATCTGCGTCGTAGACGTGCCCGGACTGCGCGCAGTCAGCATTGATGTCAGATGCGCCGTCACTGGCATTGTTGCTGGCGAACAAAAGGCTCAAATGAGCGAAGGAGAGTTTGCTGATAAAACCTGCACCTCGATCATGCAATTTAGCGAGCGGCAAGATGAGAAGCCGCGTGTTCCCGAATAGCATCAGTTCTTCTTCAACCTTCCTTTCAGTGACACTTTTCATATCGACCACACGGCTAAGACTAAAGGCTTTATCCCAGGCCTCACTATTGCCCGTGTGCCCGGACAGGTTCACCAGAAGAGGGTTGCTCAATTGGCCCTCAAGCGCCGTCAGGCTTTTGAAGCATAGCCCTTTGGGGTCAAGCGTATCGGTGAAGATAACGCTGACGCTCGGCGTCTCAGCCAGCGCGCAAATATCATTGCCAACGTCAAAAAAAGTTACTTGTGCGCCGTCTTCGGACGCGAGCGCCAGATTTGTAACGTTGCTCAGGCAAAGGGTGGCAACGAAGATGGTTTTGAGCATGGGTGACATGGACTATCTCCTATTGGGGGTTGATGAGAGAAACAGGGCAACGGTTCACATGGCCGCAGCCCCGACAAATGAGCGGCGACGTGGCAGGACGCGGGCGCGCGGTGCCGAGGGTCAGTGCACGGTGATGTTGTAGATGGTCGCGGTAGGCCCGTTCGCTCAAAAGCGGCACTTTGATATAGATGGCTTTCCGGCCTTGCGGGATGCGCAGGAAGCCGTATGAGGCGATACTGCGCGCTCTGGTTTCAGGGTGATTTTTTAGCAGAAACGCATAACCGGTAAGCTGGAGCCGGTCTGAGTAATAATAGCGAATAACCTCACGGGTTTTGGTGTCTGCGACAATGAGTTGACCGCCCTCGCGTGCCCATACCTGATCGACCCGACCAAAGAGTTCAAACGGGCGATCAATCACCAACAGCCGTTCGCTATAGAGGAGTGCTGCTCGTTCAAGCTGGCAAGGCAGTTCGTCCATTATGGTTTGCAGCCGCCCCAGGCGGATTTGATGGGTGGCAACGATAAGCACTGCTATAACTAGAACAGTCAGAAGATAGCCGCTGACGCTTGAAAGGTTACCGATCATCAGCGACCTCCCTTGGTCTGCGCTCGATCCACTTGACGGCAATATTCAGACCCGCCCGCAGCAGGGCTGCCAAACGCGGACAGCGGCTGAGCGCCGGGACCAGGATGGGGCTGACCCGGTAATAGAGGGTGCATAAGCAGCGCCCCGCTCGATAGGGGAGGAGATGTTGGTCTCTAAACCCGCGCAAACACCGGGTTTCATGGGTATTGGGCCCGTAAAGCGTGCTGGCAATGAAACAACGTGGATCGCTTATCCGCCGCACTTGTTGGTCAAATTGGCTGTGGGCTCTGATACCTCTCTTTGCTTTTGCCTGAAGACGCGCACTTCGCGCTTTACCATACCGCCGGTCAAGGATGACTTGTTGCTCGCAGATACCGAGCCCGGCCACTTCAGTGACAGAGATACATTTTTTACTCTTGCCGCTCACCGTGACGCCTCTCTTCCCATATCCTTGACAATATCTCGGGCAATATCTTTGGCGGTTTCAGCCGCGCTGGTTTGGCCTGCTTGTTTTTGAGATTCGCTTTGTGCGGCGTGTAGATGGGCCGCCGCCGCGATCCGTGGATCACGCTCGTAAGCCTCCTGGTCGCGTCGCCGGTCGTCGCGCCAATCAAGAATATTGAGCACTTTGGCGCGCAGGTTTTCAGGTAGGCGGTCAGCGAGCAACTCGATGGTTGACGGCGTGCGGTGTTTCTCAGCGTCCTGCAAGTTCGGGGTGACGCCGCGTCCTTCCAAAGCGGATGTTTTGCCGCCCGGGTTCATTTGTACCGCCCGCTGAAACTTCTCCCGGTCTTCAGTGAAAATCTTCACAGATCGCTGCGCGCGGGTGAGCGCAACATAGAGGGCTGTCTGGGTGATTTCACCCGCTTTTTTGGTATTGGCAATGACCCAGTTAACCGGTGTGGTTTTGCCTTGCTGCTTGTAGACGGTCAGGGCGTAGCCATGATCCCAATAAGGATGTTTTGCCAGATCCAGGTTACGCTTTACGCCGTGGTCGAAGGCGATGGTTGCCCGCTTGCCTTTAAGGCCCTCAACGGTGCCAGTGTGGCCATTTTTGATATCCTGTTCGCCTGTGAGATTTTGCCGCCATTGAATTTTGTCACCGATAGCAAGCCTGCGCTCCTGCACATCATAAAGGGTCAAGCCGTCTTTGCGGGTCCTCGCAGGGTTAAATGCCAGTTGCACCTTCGAGCCAGCGGCGCGCAGGAAGACCGACTGCTTGGTGGTTCTTTCCACATGCCACCGACTGTCTCGCTCAACGCCGAGCGCTTTGTTGCCCCTATGGAAAACCAGCGCATCGCCTTTTTTATAGTAGTCGGGATAGCGCAGTTGGTGCGGTGTCAGTGCTTTTGATGATAAAATATGGAAGTCGTTTTCCGCCTTGCCTATCACGCCCTCAGCTTGCAGGCGATGGCGTATCTCACTGTTGAGCGCAATCCGGCTTGCGTTATCGAGAGCGGCTATCTGTATAGTGTCTCGGTTTTTGTGACCTATCCAGCGGTCGGCGACTTTTGCAACCAACTCGTCGGCACCGTATGAAACAAGGCGCCTGCCAAGAATGGTAAAGGCAGCCCGCATGTTGCCGCTGCGAACGGCGTCTACAAGGTTGCGCATATTGGTGTTTTTTTGCCGGAAGCTTTTCATGATGAAAGGACCGCGCAGGCCCTGTTGGACCATCAGGGCGAACGGTTTGCCCTGATTAATCGCTTCTGCCTGCCGGGTGTCGCCGATCATAATCACACGGCTTTTCCTCTCTCGGGCAATGTCCATCAGGCGGCTTGCCTGGCGCGTGCTGGTCATGGACGATTCGTCGACAAACAGGAGCGAGTTTCGGGAGACGTGATGGCCGCCGGTTTGCAGAAAACCGGTCAGGGTTTGCGCTCTAATGTCTGCACTGCGCCCCAAGTCAATGGCGGCGGTTGATGTGGGCGCAAGTGCCAGATGGTCGCGGCTCGGCGTTGCGGCGACGATAGTTTTGACCAGATGGGATTTGCCAGCGCCTGCGACACCGACCACCGAGACAATTCGGTCGCGGGTCCTCAGCACATAACTGGCCGCTTTTGCCTGTTCGCCGGTGAGTGAATGGGATTTTAGAATATTTGCTATTTTATCTGGGCTGGCAAGGGGGCGAACCCGGGCTCTGTGTTCGAGCAATTGCTCTGCCAGGCGCAGTTCCCAGCCCACCGACCGGTCGATTGTCCGACCGTGATACAATCGTCTGCCGCCGGTTTGCAGCGCGGTCCTATGATAGGTTTCCGCGCCGGCTGTGGCCACCAATGCTTTTTCAATGTCATCCTTGGTCACCTCGCCGACGCTGACCTTGAGGGCTTCCAAGAGGAGGTGGCCGTGTTCAAAGACGGCTTCTCGGTTCGAGAGATGATAGAGACCGTGCCGCATGGCCTCAACGGCTTGCTTTGGATCCGGTTTGTGCGGTGATGCTTGCTCGCGCGCGTGGTCCATCAGCTGATAAAGATTTTGCATATGCGGACCGGCGCGTTCGCCCAAATCCTCAATGACCTGCTGGTGGTTAGTGATCTCTTTGTCCGGGCGGGTAAGAAGTGTCGCGAGGGCATAGTCGGCCGCAGACGCCCAGCCATTTTCTTTGGCATAGTCTTCGATTTGCTGCCGGCGCTGCGAGAAGATACTCAATAGCTCGTCAGGCAGCCCCTTGATATCAAAGAGGCCGGTGTCGGCGGCGGTCTTAATTTCATACCCCAGTCCTTTGACGCTTGCCGCAAGCGCACTCCGGTAAATCTGCCCCGCCGCCATCTTCATGCGAAACAGCGGGTAGCTGTCGAGCGCGTACCAGGCGTCGCGTTCCTTGTCGTAGGTCATGTTGGCAACTGGGCAGTGGGTGTGTAGATGTGGGTCGAGTGACCGGGAGAAAAATTCGGTGAACTCTGCCGCCACAAAGTTACCGGTGGCGCGGTGTTCAAGTGTCCCGTCTTCAGCCCGCACGCGCACATGCGCATAGCTTTCCATAAAACCGAGGGCGTCCCCGACTGCTTCCATATGGGCTGTGACAAGCCGACTGTCAGCACCGAGTGCTGCCAGAATGCTGACAGTTTTGGGGGCATTGAAGGTCAGGTCCCAACCGGGATGATGATTGGCGGTTGTCTCGCGCCATCCGGCCCGATGCCCGCTCGGCAGGTTGCCCTCAAGTATTACCTTAAAATCATTGGAGTCGACTTTGCCTTCAAGGCCGAGTGCGGCAGCACCTGAGCCTGCCCATACGCTGGGCTCGTCTCCGCCTTTGGTGTAATAATCGCCTTTGACATAATAGCGGGTAGCAACGGTCGGCGAGGCTTTGATGGGGCTCATGGATAGCATTGCTTAGGACCCTTCGCATTCTGGAAGCCCGCCTTTACCGGCTTTTGTGGGTTGGGCGCTGGAGGATTGGGGGGTGGTTGGTTTTGCCGTCGGATCAAAAATCTGTTCAAATTCGATTTTGTTGTTTCCGTTGGCAGACGACCGACTTAATCGGTCTGAGGCTGCATGGCTTTTTGAGCGGCCTTTTTTCTGGCCCTTTTGCTGGTTTTGGCGTCGGCGCAGATGTTGTTTTTGCGGTTTTTTACCGGAGCCCCCTTCAAGCGCTAACTCTCCGCTGGATACTGCCGGACCTTGTGGTTGTCGCGGGGCGGCTTGATGACTGCTTTGCTGGCCATTGGACACATCGGTAAGCGGCACAATAGTGTCAGTCGGGAAACGCTCAGCGGTCTGTTCGATGACCAGTTGCTGCGACACATGAGGGATATAGGCAGCCGCGATTTCGGGGCGGGGTTTATAGCTGAGCTGGATCGGGACTGTTGGCAAGCCTGAACCCATTGACAGGAAATATTGGAACTTCTCCAATGCACGGATTTCGCTCGCTAATACCAGCGGCCTGAGGGTGCGGTTGATGTTGGCGGTTCGTCCGTCGCGGAGCTGGGTCACACCGTAAGAGATGCCTTCATTGGTTTCCGCCACTTCGGTTTTACCCAGTGCCCGTTCAGCCCATTCTGCTGTCTCCACATCGTTGGCCCGGAAAATACAGTGGATAGCGCAGCCACCTGAGAGCGCTGCCGCTGTTCGGTCATCATAAATCTTCTCAAGGATAGGTTTCGACTGATAGCCGATCAGGCCGCAGCCACCGTATTTGGGCGCATGGGTGAGGGCTTTGGCGAGCGAGGGAACCGCCTGCATCGAGGTCAGTTCATCAACGGCGTACCATATGCGCCGATCGAGATTTTCGGGCAAGGACAAGATCGCCGAAACCGCAATGTCGACCCATAAGCTAATCAGGGGGCGCACTGTGTCAATGTGCGCCTCGTTGGTAGAAATAAACAGCCAGCTATCATCACTTTCACCGGCAACCCACTCGCGGATCGAGAAGGGCGTACCGCTGGTGCGCAAGTAATTGAAGGCTTTCAGGTAGGTTGCCAGATGGGACATGATCGAGGCTGCGGTTTTATCCTGGCCGAATGCACTGGTGGCCTCGGTGCCCGCGAGGAACTTCGCTACTTCATTGGCGTTTTGTTGCAGACCCCAGAAGAGAAGGTCGCTTAAATTGGGATTGTCGACCAGGGCGGCAATCTTGCGGGCGAGGGCGACATAAACTGTACGGGCTGCTTTCGGCCAAAAGTCTTCCATCGACTTATCGTCCGGGATCAAGCTTACCGCCTGTTGCTCAAAATGGGCGGGCTCGTACGCATCATACCAGGGGCGCCACTCTGCAGATCGTTCATCCATCGGGTTGAGGATGGTGTCGATCCCCTCGCGGTAAAAGTGCCGCGTGAACAGACCGCCGTAATCATAGACAATAGCGCGCTGACCTGCGGCCCGGACTTCCTCGAGGATGGCGCTGATCTGAACAGACTTGCCGGTACGCGGTGCCCCGATCATGGCGATATTGGTGGGTTCCATCTCGGCAGGAAGCCGGATACCGCCCAGCGAAACCGTGCCGCGCTTGCCGACTTTCTTAAGTGCTTTGGCAAGATCACCGGTGGTCCCGAGCTGAGCGCCGCGTACATGAAAGTCGCGGCCCTGACGGCGGCCATTCAGGTAAAAGAACAAGAGTACCAACAGAAGAATGAGCGAGCTCAAAGCTGAGCCGACCTTGACTCCAACCAGGCTCGCCTGGCCCGCCTTCAACCACACCTTCTTTGCCATGGTTGAACGTAGATATTTGCCAGTGTAAAGCTTGTAGGTCTTGCCGTTTTTGTCGACAAAGTCGATAGCGCTTTCGGGGCCAAAGAAAGCGGCTTTAGCGCCTGCGGTGACCCAGCGCTGCATCACATAGCGGTCATGCTCGGACGTTTTGTTGTAGACTTGCCAGCCAGCGAGCAGTGCGACAATGATCAGCCCGGCGATAACGGTTTGCTTCAGGCTTTGCAGCATCATTTGCCATTCGTGGATTGTGGTTTGCGCACCGCGTATGAAGGTGGACAGGGGGGTGTTGAAGAAGTTCGCCATCACACGCTCCCGTCAAATTGTCTGTCGGCAGACGGAATGCGGGAGGCCAGATAGGCATCGGTGCGCTCTAGGAGAATGTCGGTTGTGTCCTTATCGACGCCTTCAGCGAGGAAGCGGATCAGGACGAGGGCGCGGGTAACGTCTTCAAAATTGGCTTGAATGAGAGGCAGGAGATTGCTGTCAGCATCCTCAACACCGTCGAAGTAACGGTTGATAAGCGAGCGAGCAAGCGCTGATGGGTTTGTGTTCTGTGCCTCGGCAAGTGCGGTGAGCCTGTCGCGGGTTTCTGTGGACACTTTGACAGAAAGCGGCACTAACATGATTATCCTTCTTTCGAAGGTCCATGCCGTTCTTTTCGAGCAAGATCATTAAAACACAACCAATACATGAGTTCAAACTTTTTGTTCTCGGTATTCCACATACCGCTATTAGGGCATTGAAGACATTGGATTCTTTTTGATTTCGGTATTCCAAGAGTGCCCGGTATACTGAACATAGATTCTTAACGTCATATAACTCTATGAAACATATAGCTAAAAAAGAACGCAGTTTGTGCATCAGGTGTGTTCACTTTTTTCGCAGGCGGCTCGGCGCTTGCGCTACCTGCTCACAAAAGGGCGGTGTTCACACTATGTACATCTAATCTTCTATACCGTGTATTGCGCAAAACAGAGAAAGGAATAACCGTGCCGCGCAATCGCACCCAAAGTCTCATCATTCCCCTTGAAAAACACTGCAAACCAGTCGCCGACATTGTTTCCCGCAAAGAGGCGCAAACTAATTCGGTTGGTGCGCGGTTTGTTGCCAAACTCGGGGATAATTTGGCCCCGAAAGATGCGGTCACGGTCACTGATTTTATGGCCCTGCACAGGCCGGAAAAATCTATCTCGACGCTCTTCCGCTAGCGCACGAATGGGTAGCGGTCAAGACCAGAAAAAGCACCTTGTCGAGGCTATTATTGCCGATATTGATAAGGGCATCTTCAAGCCCGGAGAACAGCTGTCCCAGCGCCGCCTTCACGCCCTTTATGGCTGCGGTCGCTGGGTGGCGATGAAGGTTCTTGAAGAACTGGAAGCAAGCGGCTGGCTCGACTTGGCGGAAGACGGCACCCGCACGATTGCTGAGACGAGCGCAGGTACGTTGATGCAGGCTGTGGAACTGCGGGCACTGCTTGAAGTGTATGCGGTGAAGAAGCTGGTTCCGATGATTACAGCGCCTTTCCTCAAGCGTCTGCACACGCTCAATCATCAGATGTGGCAGGCCTGTCTCGACGGCGAATACGACCATGTGGCACGGCTCAACCGGGAGTTCCACCAATGTATGGTCGAGTCCGTCGACGAGGGGCCCTTGTCGCGGCAGTTGGGCCAGCTTTACCAGCTTAAAGGCTTCTATGATGTGGCCAACTTTAGCCATGAGGAACAGGTTTTCAAATCATACGGCGAGCATGCCGCCATCATCGATGCCTTGGAGACTGGTGACCTCACTCGCTTGTGCTATCTGGTCCGCCTTCATGTGATCGATAACGCAGAAGATTGGTTCGGTAAGGCGTAGGCTCAGTCGCGGGAAGTGGTGATGATCAGCACTGACATCGGCAGAAACACAAGTGCAGCAATCAGCGCGATAATACGGGACAGGTCAAGCGCCAGCCCCAAGCCCAGATAGCCGATAACCGACAGGGCGATATAGCCAAAACCATTGAGCAAAAGTGCGCCCAACAGGATAAGCACGGACTTGGTGCGGCTATATTGGCTCAAGCGCACCAACACGGCGTCAAAGCCCGCGCGGGCAAGTGAACGACCGTAAACGACCGCGCCGATGACGATAGCAACCACGCCGCCGATCACCGACCACTCAGCTGCTCGGATCGCCACCACAATCAAAACCCCAGCGATAAACAAAAGGCCGCCGCTTTTGATGCAGGTTTTAATCGATGTCAGGTAAAAGCGTTCCATCATGCCCTTATACTATATTATGCGCAGAGAGGCGATAGGGGGCCTTGTCTCTTGGGATTAATGCCCCGGCACCGGAGTGCCGAGGCTAGGGCTTTTATACCGGATTTAGTCTGCCGGATTCCAAATCACCGCGAAGACATCAGGATCATCTTGACCAGCGGCCTGACCCAAGTTTGCATAAAGCTTGCGCTGACCAAACTCGGGGGCGGCAAACGAGAGCGAAACACCCTCTTTGCCGGAGCGTTCACCTTTCCTGATCCAGCCTGCACCGATTTCAGCGCGGCCCGCAAACACGCGGTAATCAGGTTGAGTGTCGTGGCTTTTGTCGCTGTTTGGCACAACTTCAATATCGGCCTCAATTGACAGGGTTTTGAGTTGGCCTTTGTAGCCGTTTCCCTGACGTTTCACATATCCAATAGCAGTCATCGTTCATCTCCTTATTGTTGCCCGGAGGGCCAATCCCTCGGCGCAAGCCTGACCGATTACAGAGGGTTGCGGGCTGAACAGCGCCCTGAACGCCTTACGCGGAAAAAAGACACAAATGTTCAGGGCGCTGCTTGACCCCGAGGCGGGATTATTTTGATGCGCGAGGAACCTCTTTAGAGGTGGGGAAAATAACCACGGCGACGGGTTTTGGCCCGTGTTCGTCAGTGATAGGTCATCAAGGCGGGGCAGAGGGATTGGTACTGTGGGCTAAATATTAGATCGGATGAATTGACTGTGTTTGGACCTGTGCTACCCATCACAGCGGCTGCGACAAAGCCATGCCATAGCGTACCGTGTGCATGAAGGCCCACCAATTGAAAACAAAGCCAACGCCCGGAACAATCGACCTTGGTACCGGCCATATTGTTGGTGTGCTGATGATTGCAGGTTGTTGAACGGGCCATGTATGAAATAGGCAGAGGCGTGTTACGGAGGCCAAAACTGACCCCTAGTGACTAGTGGTCGATATAGTGGGGGCGGGCATTTCTTCGGCGCGGTATGTTCTTATCTTTAGCTGTATGGTCTGGATAAAGCTCTACGAACCATATCTGGTTCACGGGCTATCACTCTAAGATACGCTTTCGCGGCACCGTCCGGTTCTGCGCGATTTTGCTCCCAATCCCGCAACGTACCGATGGCTATATGAAACTGGGCTGCAAATTCATGTTGATTAAGCTTTAATGCTCTGCGGATTATTTTAGCCTGCGGCGTTCTTTTCATCCGTTGTAAATCATCATTACTTAATGGCATATTATCAAGATCACTTGTTTTGTTCATGGTAAAATCGCCGTTCGTTAGCTTCTGCTCTTCGAGCAGATATTATTCGATTTTTGTCGTTCCGTTCTGTATAGACAACAACGAGTAAAGTGACCGCTGCCATCCCAATAAGGATATAACGATCCTCGTTATAATTCTCCCTATCATCCAAGAGTTCAATTGCAAACGGATCACTAAATACCGAAAGGGCTTGTTCAAAAGTAACGCCATGCTTTTCAGCATTTGACGTGGCTTTCTCATCATCCCATTCAAAGTGTTCATCTATCATGATATACGGGATACCCGTAGTTTGTCAAGAAATCCAGATTAATAGCCATATTAACTGTCAGAGTAATAGAAAGCCTACCCACAAATGCTAATGGTACGCTACTTCAAAACCTCATCATTGTTGAGCATTCGCCCGCCGTCTAAGTCGAAAAGATACTATGAGGCGATTTTTTGGACCGCCTCACGCGGTTTTTTGCTCACCTGTCGTTAAAGTGTTTCTTCACTTGTTCCCAGCCCTCCTGGATGCCGATACCACCGTTTTTGGTGTAGCTTTTAAACGGGAACTGCAGGAAGCGCGGCAACCACGGGCTGACCTGTTTGCGACCCTGTCGGCCTTCTAGGAAATCGCCGATGATCGCTTTTTGCGCTTTGGCAGTTGACGAGACATTACCGTCTGCTGCGGCCTTGCCGCCAACCTCGCGCAAGATTGCATTGACAGTTGCTTTCTCGCGGATCAGGTCAAAGAATGGTTGTTCGGGCTTCCAGTATTTGCTCATATCGACGGATAGATGATTGCCGACGGCTTCGACCACCGGCGAGTTGGCAGCGAGAGTTTCTGCCATGGCGAAGGCCATGATCTTCATCACGGCACTGTCAGAGAGCGTCAGTAGATGCGCGAGGATTTGGGTGGTGGCAATGGCATCCGGCGTGCGGCTGATCAGCGTGTGCTGGTGCTCGGGCAGCTTGATCATTTTCAGGACGGTCTTGCGCCGGTCAGCAAAGGCTTTGCGTGCAGTGGCGTTTTTCAGAGAAGCGGCGATAGCATCATTTTTCGGGCGGGGTGCATCGGCCTCGGCGCGCCATTTGTCGGTGCCGATGATCATATGGGCAACTGTGACCCGGAGCGCCAGTTTGGGCGCGGCTGTCAGTTCGACTTGCACCGCAGCGTGCCGGTGCAGGGCAAGATAATTTTGCATCACTTGGCTGATCTCCGGCCGCAGGGGTTTCGCTGCAACGCTGCCGTCGATGGTCGCTTTGGCTCTGAGCCGGGCTTTGGCCTCCTTCTCGGTAATATAGCCTTCGTAGGCTTTGACCGCACCCGACTGCGCCACAGCAATATAGACATGGCCGCCGTCATGCTTGCTGGTCGCCACATGCTCCCAGTCATAGAAGCTTTTGCCCAGATCCAAAACATGCACTTCTTGCCAACCATTTTTCTTGTATTTGGCACCCAGTGCAGCAATAGCTTGATTTTGCAGCGTCCAGAACTGGTCGCTATCGGAGAAATATTCATCGTCGCCGAACAGGTTGCTGACCCGCGTACCTTGGTATTTGTTGAGGTCAAAGAGCGCCACGCCCACGTCAATTTCCTTGCCGCCAAAGAGCCAGCTTCTGAGCCGCATACCTGTTGGGGTAAAGCTTTCTTTGTCGTTAAAAAGCTTGATCCAGTCGCGCTGTTGTTTGGTCGAGGCCATTGTCAAAGACTTGATGCTTTCATTGTCGATTTTCTCAAGCCTGTAGGCCCTCCGTATGGCGGGGATGAGACTGCCGAGCGCAAGGCGGCGTTTGACGGTGAGCGCGGTGACGCCGAAGGTGTCAGCGATGTCTTCTACTGTCCGGCCTTGCTTTTTGAGGGCGGCGAAGGCTTCATACTGGGTCATCGGGTCAGGGTCGAGCCGGGCGCAGTTTTCCAGAATGGAAATCTCCAGCGCGGCGGCGTCATCGCCGCTTTCCATCACCGCGCAGGGCAGGGGTTCGATCTGCCCGGATTCCTCGGCGATAATTTTGGCAGCGGTCATCCGGCGCTGACCAGCGACCACTTCATAGTTTTCGGGGTCGGTGCCTGCGCGAACAATTAAGGGCACAATCACCCCGCGTGCGCGGATGCTGGGCAGGATGTCGCTGACATCGGGGGTTTTGCCGGTGTGGCGCATGTTAACGGCGCAGGGTGTGAGCTGTTCCAGTTTAATATGCTCTAAGTGCATGGTGTCTCTCCTTTTGGTGTTTGGGGGTCGTCTGGGTCTTGTTTGAGGGTGGCCCCGCCTGTTTTGCACGGCGGGGAAGGTGGGGCCGGTTTCGCCGGGGCGGCGAAACCTTCAGCGGTGTCCGCTCTTTGAGCGTTTTTCGCGCTCGAGCGCGGCATGGGCTTGCGCCAACACTGGCGCATCGAAGATCACGGCCCCATGGAGGCGGGCCGCGTGGGCGTAAACCGAGATCGGATAGCTGGCGGTGAAATGGATATCGCGCTCGATACCGAGCCTGCCGCCTGCGACCCGGATACTCTCAAGCTCGCTCACGCTCACGTAACCAAGTTCGGGCATGCCCAGACCGAGATCACACAGGCCAAAGAGAATGTCGCGGTTGTGGGCCACCATTTCGCTGACCAGCCAAGTGGCAGGACCGGTTGGGTCGAAGAATTTTACCACCGGGATCGGGTCATGCGCGGCTCTGTTGGCTTGGTCTTCGTCCAACCTTTCGCCTTTGCGCCAATTGGCGATCAGTCTGGCCTCCAGTTCTTGGGGTATGAGTTTCATCGGGTGTTCCTTATCCTTAAAAAAGTGCCAACTGGTTTCTGGCGTCCTCATTAAAGAGGCCAATGTTGAGCGGTTTTTGCTGGCGGCGCGCCCTGAGAGGACCGCTAGCCAACACTTGCAGGCGCTGACGCTGCGAGATCGGTTTGAGGATCGGCATGAGCGCCTGTTCTCCCTGTTCGGTTTGCTCGTAAGCCATGGTATTTTTTGGGATTTGTTTGCTCATGCTAACCTTCTCTCCGGGCCGCTTTCTGGGTCGTTTTTCGGGCCAGCCTCCCCGTGAAATGCAAGGATATAATCAGCGGCTTTGGAGGCTTTGCTGGCGGCGCGAAAAATGGCTTTATCGTCTGCGCGCAGGACCTCAAGCCACGCGCCGATATAATCGGTATGGCGCACGGTTGGGACAATGCCGAGGGTCGCGCAGACAAAGGCGCTGGTCATTTCGGCAACCAGTTCCTCGCGGGCATAAAGTTTATTGCCTTTGCTGGTCTCCATTGGCCGGTCAAGCCGGTGCTTGGCCCCGGTCCAGTGGCCCAATTCGTGAAAACAGGTGCGGTAATAGTCGATTTGGGCATGGAAAAGCGGCTGCGGCGGCACTTGGATATAGTCCTTTCCCGGCACGTAAAAGGCACGGTTACCGCCAATGCGAAAATCTGCGCCGGTTGCCTTGATCAGCTTTTCAGCAATAGGCTGTTGCTCGCATTGGGGCAGGTCGGGCGCTTGGGTATGGAGGTCGCGGGGCAGGCCGTCGCATTGATCGATATTGAAAACCCGGTAGCGCTTGAGGAACGGGATGCGCTGTGGGTCGCGGTTTTCTTCTCTTGCAGCTTTTCGTTCACCCTTGGGGGTGAAGCTGTCGGCATAGACAATGGATGTTGATGTCTGGCCCTTGCGCACATTGCCGCCGAGCGTTTGGGCTTGCTTGTACGTGAGCCAGCTTTGTGCCGCGAAATCGCGCTCGATCACTTTTCCCCAAAGCAGCAAAATATTGATGCCGCTATAGGTCTTTCCCGTTTGGGCATTGACCGGCAAGCCCACGCATGCCCCGTGCGGGGTGCTTGACCACGGTTGAACCCACGGCACCCGTCCGGCTTCCAGTTCAGCGATAATCCGGCCCGTCACCTCTTGGTAAACAGTTAGCTTGGGGTTGCCCGCTTGACCAGCATCTGGCCCGTTTTGCTCTTTCTGGTATTGCTGTTTCCTGTTTACCTTTGGCATAGCCTAACCCTCCGTCCAAAAAAACCGCCGTTCTTTCCCCCTGCGGAGGGGGCTTCTTGAAACCTCCTCGGAGGGGCAAGCATGAGGAACTGCTGCAATTGTCTGGGTTACGGGTTAGCGTTTTATCGAACCTTGTCGGCCCTTGACGGTTGCTGGAGGGCCGCTTGCCCCTACAAGGGAGGTGAAGCCCGCTCCGCCGTGGGAAAGACCAAAAAAGAGACATCGCAGGCACTGCGATGACCGCCAGGGGTCGTCTTATTGTCATTTGAGGCTAGTCCGGGGCGTTGCGGGGTGTCCCCGCTGGAAAGGGGTAGCGAAGACAGCGTATTTGCGCTGGCTGAGGTCAGGGGAAAGGCTTTTCCCCTATTGGGAAAATTTTATGAAAGAGTTCTGAATGAGGCGTCTTTTGTCGGCTGAGGTGACGAGAAAATTCAACCCTATTTTGGTTCCAGATGACGATGCCCTTACCGCAGTTTATGGCTGCGGGTGCGATTGCGACGGAATTGGGCGTGCCACAAAATACGCTTTCCACCCATCTTAGTATACTTTCCAACGCCGGGCTTATCGCATCAATACGCGAAGGTCGCAGCCTAATATATTCTGTACGCCTTGAGGAAACCAAAGGCTTCATTGGCTATCTGGTGAATGATTGTTGTGACGGCCACCCTGAAATTTGTTCGATCTCAATGACAAAGAATTAACTAAATCGTGCCGCCTCCCAGCGGTCAATAGGTTGGAGTGGTCCAACCGGACAGTGATGTTCTTTGGTGGAAGTACCCGTTACGAGCGAATATAGGTGATGAAACGCCCGCATCTCACAGCCGGGAGTCGCGATTATTGCCGACAGAACGAACGCTAGACCAAGGTGCGTGTATAGATATAGCTCCCACCAGTGAATTGTCTTTGCCAATAACTCTGTCCCGACTGAGCCGGACTGCACATATCCAATCGCCGCGATGCCCGTAAGGAATAAAAAGCTTATTATCGCAGGCCATTTTTTCCATGCGCGGGAAAAGCCGATGTTGATAACATAGCTGATCAAAAACAAGCTTGGTAGAATACCGTTCCACACGAGCGGCCTAATGGAACCAGCTTCGGTTATGAAATCATCCTGCAGCTGCCAAAGCCCGTAAACATACGAGAGGCAAAGCAACCCCAATCCAAGCCTGACAAGACGCCCAATCGGTCCCGGCTTGGCCAGGCTTCCTTGCTTTTCAAGTTTCAAGTCAGTGGTCGCCATCAGTTTCTCCTCGGTTTGAGGTTTTATAATCTGGGTTCAGCTTTTATCCGGCGCAGCAAGACAGTGTGCTGACATCCTTATCAAAGGTTTGTGCGGCCAGTTTGAGACCTTCAACACCCGTGAGGTACGGGAATACGGTTTGCCCCAGCTCTGTTGCGGTCATATTGGCTTTAAGGGCGATCACAGCGGTTTGAATTAACTCGCCGCCTTCCGGAGCTAAAACATGCGCTCCCAGCAGTTTGTCTGTTTCCTTGTCAGCTACCAGCTTGATTAAACCACGCGTATCCCGCGCCGCTAGATAGCGCGGTACATGGTCAAGCGTGATGACGCTTGTTTTCACACTGTAACCTTGCTCGTTCGCTTGAGATTCCGTTAGGCCTACGCTGCCGACTTGAGGATCGGTAAAAACAACCGATGGCATGGTGGTGTTATTATAAGGCTGTGTGTCACCGCCTGTTGCATTCTGGCCGGCGAGCTTTGCTCCGTAGGCTGCCATATAAACAAACATATCCGTGCCCGTGACATCACCAGCGGCATAAATATTGGGATTGGTCGAGCGCATCAACGTGTCAACCTCGATGCCGCTATTCTTGGCAAGTGAAACGCCCGCTTCTTCAAGTCCGAGACCTGCTGTGTTTGGCTTGCGCCCGGCGGCAAGTAAAACCCTGTCTGCTTCCAATACGCGGAGTTGGCCCTGGCGTTCGAAGTAAAGCCTTATCCCGTCGCCGTGTTGTTCAATTGCTCGGTAGCCAATGCCTGAACAAACCTTAATACCCTCAGCTTCCAGATAGGTTTGTAAAGCTTGGCTAATCTCGGGTTCCATATCTGGCACCAAACGACTGCGGCAGCATAAAGTAACTTTAACGCCGGCGCGGGCAAACATTTGACCAAGCTCGCAACCGATAACGCCGCCGCCAATGATGATCATGGAACTCGGGAGGGTTTCAAGGTCGAGGGCGGACGTACTGTCAAGATGATCAACCGTCTCAATGCCGGGGATCGGAGGCACCATGTTTGAGGAGCCCGTGGCAATGATAATTTTGTCAGGCGTGTAGAGCTTTCCTTCGATTATAACGCGGTCTTTGCTAAGCTGCGCACGCCCTTCTATATAATGCACATCCGGATAGGCGGGCAGAACGTCAATATATTTGGCTTGGCGTAACTCTTCCACAAGCTGCTGCTTGTGGGCGACAACGGCCTGCCAATCGAGCACTTTAGCCTTGGACGTGATGCCATTAAACCGTGCGGCATGAGAGGCCTGATACAGTGCTTCCACAGCCCGGATCATGGTTTTAGACGGCACACAGCCAACGTTTACGCAAGTGCCACCGATGGTGCCCGCGCCGACAAGCGTTACCACAGCCCCAGCTTCTGCAGCCGTAATGGCGGCCGAGAATCCAGCCGAGCCAGCACCAATTACCATAACATTTGTTTTGGTGTCGGTATTTTCCGGTGAGCAGCAACTGCTCTCTGGTCCGTCAAACGCGATCATTAAGAACCGTGGCTATCATCAAGAATAGCAGGGTATCCAGCATTTTCAGATGCCTTGGCAATAGCTTCAACATTTGCCTTTGCCGGGTCAAAAGTCACAACCGCTGTTCTGGCGTCATAATCAGTTACAACAGACAGTACACCGTCAACCTTCTCCATCGCTTTGCGCACTGTAATAGGGCACATGGCGCAGGTCATTTTTTCAATGTTGAAAGTTACTTTCTTTTCGGTGACCTGCTGTGTCATCGTGCTGGCATCATCTGCCATCATAGCGGTAACCGGCATAGCCAAGCCGAGTACAGCGGCGACAGCACATGCTTTGATCAATCGTTTCATCTTCATTCTCCTTGTTTACGTTTAAATATATTCACCGAGGATCGGTGCCCAAAAATCAACTGTCAGTGCCAGCAAAACCAGCACTGTGGAAATCCATAAAACCGATTTGATGACACGCTCAGACTTCGGCGTTGCACAGTAGCCTTCATCGCATTGTTTCTTCGGTTTGAAGTAAACCTGCCAAAAACCGACGCCTAAAAATCCAAGCGCAATCAATGCAAAATAGTCCTTATAAGGCTCCATAACTGTGAGGTTGCCAATCCATGAGCCGCTAACACCCAGCATCAGGAAGACAAACGGTAAAATACAGCATGACGAAGCCAATATTGCCCCGATGGCACCAAGGCTGGCGCTCCAGCTTTTGCTCTTGTCCGCTGGCTGTCTAATATCACTCATTACTGTAGTCTTTCTTTGGTTACTGACTTCATTCTTGTCTATGTGTTCGTTCAAGACGCTGTTTGCGTTACGTCTGAATTTAACGTAACCTACACCCTGTATTAAATACAGGGTAAAGAGAAAAATGACCATATCTCAAAAACGTGAATATACGAGAGGCAAGCTGGCGAAAGAGGCTGGCGTAAACTTGGAGACCATACGTTTTTATGAGAAAATTGGTCTTATGCCTGATCCGCCGCGCACAGGAGCTGGCTATCGGTGCTACTCAATTGATCATCTGAAACGATTGAAGTTTATCCGGCGCTCACGTGAGCTTGGTTTTACCAACAATGAGGTTAGCGGCCTCTTGGAAATGGTAGATGGGTCGTACGCATGCGATGAAGTAAGAGATATTGCCCTCGTCAACGCTGGCATCATCGCTGGCAAAATCAATGACCTCGCTAAAATGCAGGCTGCGCTTGAGGGCATGGCCGCTGAATGCAGCGGCGGTGAAACCCCGGACTGCGCTATCATTGATCGCTTGCTCGAAGAATAGAGGCGCCCTGAGACGCCCCTACATATTTTGGGTTTAGGCCACTTTTGTTGCCAGCATCGGCCTGTTGACAACTAAGAAGCCCTGTTGCTCGTCCATGAGACCGTCTGAACGGTCTTCGTAGAGACCTTGCAGGATTGCGGGACATTGATGATAGCAGAACACCGATGTCCGAGTTTGGACGATGCTGGCACTGTCCATAAAGAGCGGCAGCTCTTCGAGGAAATACCGAACAGCGTGCAACAACGCAGCCTCATCGATTGTGTCGATTGCTTCGACCTGGTTTTCAAGGACCCAGCGGGTACATTCCAGACATTGCTGTCTGAACACCTCGTCAGTTGCAAATCTCTGTTCAACCCGTGCCAGAAGCACATTGTAGCGGTTATTCTTTCTGAGCACTCCGTTTGTGAGCACGAACGATTGGTCAAGTCTGGGAGATGTTTTCAATAGCGCCCGCTTGATCTTGTTCAGGAGGTAGTTTGCTTGCCGTCTGGCTTTTTTCCGTGCGCGTGCTCGACTATAACCCGCTGCTTCAAGCGTATAGCGTGTCGCTTCATCGGGCACGAAAACATGGAAACTATTGAAATGCTGGTTTGCCCATGAAAATAGGTCCGCTAGTCGACCCTCGGAAAAATAGCTATTAAAAGGACTCACACCGATCATAGCATGATCTCTGGCCTCATATAACGAGGCGCATATGTTGGAAATAGGCTTCATTCGCCTTTCCTCCATTGATTATTGAAACGTTGCAGCACTTAAGCCGCGTGAACATTTAGAATCAGAGGAGGAGTGTTTTGGGTGGGTCCGGGTCTAGCTCAGCGATGGTATCAGTGAAATATTGAAGGCGGCGGTCGCTTTGAGCCTGAAACTCTTCGGCAGAGTTTTGAAAAGATAGTGTGATGAGAATGGCGCAAAAATGGCAAGGTACAACACTGGTACCTGTGCACGGTTCTTCGTGTTCCCAATCGGTCGGCGGTTCGGCACCGTGACAACCCATGGAGGCCGAGGCTGGCGCATCTTCGTGAGCGACGGCTTCATAAATGCCAATCACATCGACGATCGTTGCTACGAATGCAAGAAGAACTAGCGCTGAGATATGTTGGGGTATGTTTTTCATGCAGGCACACGGTATCAAGCTACCCACTCTCGTATAAGTCACTTTTTTGTGCTCAATCCCGGGAAGCGAGTTTCCGCGGCGATGGGTTTCTTTAATTCTCGAGCGCCGTCAAATCAAATTGAATGCCCAATTTCAACAAATTAACTAGCATTGACCCAAGGTAGATTCATTATAGTAATCGGTGGAAGGGAAGAAAACCTGTCACTCTTTTTGCCTTCTGGCGAAAAATCCTCTGGACAAAAAAACTGCGGATGCGAGAAGAATGGTGGCCTGTATAAGCAGCCCCTCCTGGCTGGGAAAAATGCCCAACCACTCAACGGCTTCAAACTGCAACATAGTTTGTTGTATTTCGCCTGCCGCCTGAAGGGCGGCGATGCCTTTGCCTGCAAAAATAAAAGACAAAATCAGGAGAAGAATGCCCGTACTTGCAAAAAAATGTCGTAGAGGAATCTTTACGCTAAATCTTATGATTAACGCGGCCAGCAGCACCAACAGCAACGCAGCAACCAGAAAACCACCCGTCACCCAATCAGCACTACTGGACGCCGCCTGGGCCCATAGCGCTTGATAAAAGAGGATTGTCTCAAAAACTTCCCTGTAGACGGATATGAAGGACAGTCCAGCGAGCCCCCATAGGGTACGTTTATTAAGAGCGGCTTTAAGACTTTTTTGAATGAATGCTTGCCACCCCGAAGCACTTGTTTTGCTATGGAGCCAATACCCAACGAAGAGCAGCATACCCGATGCTACTAATGCGGCAACTCCTTCAGTAACCTCTCGCGTTGCTCCGCTGATTTGGACAAAACGTTCAGATGCGACCCAAGTAAGCAGACCCAAAATCAATGCTGCAATCCAGCCTGCATGCAAGTAGGGCATGGCGTCCCGCCGATCGGTTTTCAACAGGAAAGCGGAAAGCGCCACAACAACGAGTATAGCCTCCAGGCCTTCCCGGAGTAAAATGATAAAGCTGGTTACGAATGCAGCAGTTGGTGTCAAGCCCCCCTTGTCAGCCATTTTTGATTGCGCTTGTTGCAGCAATAACTGAAGTTTTTGGATGCGCGCGGCGACACTTTTTAAAGGGCTTTTGGTGCCAATGTCATTGCGCAACAACAGCATCTCACTTTCAATATCCCTCATGAGACGGGTATCCAATGCGGCGAGATTTGCCTCCACAAGCTCAAAACCTTCTAGATAAGCGGTGAGCGCGAACTCGTAGGCTTTTTCTGTCTCGCCTTGCTCGTATGCTTTCAAACTAGTTTGAAGTGAATTCATTGCCACGGTGAGCGGCGGCGTTTTGAAATCAAACAGAACCTCAGGTTCTGTTCTCAAATATGCCATCAACGCATAGCCCTTGGTCCATTTATTGGCAGCCTCATCAGGTGAAAGGCCCGCATAGGCTTTTACATCTACTATGGTATCGTTACCGTTGAATTGTTGCCACGTCCTTTTACCGTTAGCCGCAACTTCCTTATCGACACCAATACTGCCTACATAGGCAGCTAAATTCCAACGATCTACCGTTGAAAGCTGCGAATAATCTGACATTCCAGTTCCTTCAACACCGTAAGTGATCGTATTAAACAATGCATACAGTGATCGCTGCCTGAAGCGAGCCACTTCTGTGAAGTCAGTTGGTTGTGGGTCCAAGTCTTTCCCCAGCTCCCCATTGCCGTTGCCATAGGCTCCGTGACATGTCGCACATGTTTCTTGGTATAGTGCTTGGCCTTGCAGCAGATCGGGCGCCTGGTCAGGAGCCACTTTCAAGTCATAAAGGTGGATGATGGTAGTTCGCATGGTATGCGCAAGTGCTCGAACTTCACCAGCCGGTGCTTTATTCTTTATCAAATGACCTAGTTCTCGGGCTTGCTGCAGCAATTCGCTCGCGATTGGAGAACCCGCGATACTTGCCACAGAGGTTTCGATTATGGCAGTGAACTCCACCATTTCTGCATATTCACCCTGATTGACAATAGTTCCTTCTGAAACAGCTTCAGAATAGTCCACACCAACATAGTCGATGAGTTGTACCAACCGGTCGCTGGTATCAGCCCGACCTGCTGTTGAAATGGCCAACAAGAGTGTCAACGGGAAAAAGAAATGAAATATGCGGTTCATATATATTCAGCCGTTCTTTATTTAATTTATGCAAATAATAATCATTATTACTTAAATCCGCAACAGTTTCCATGAGAAACCTGGGGTTAATATTGCGCCAACTTTTCAGCGAAAGGCTGATCGTTTTGGAACTATCAATTGGCATTGTCCCATTGCCGTGTTTCTAGCGCGGCAAGAAATTCCGAAACAATAAGCTTTGCAAGTTTATTGCTCACCTAGAGCCGATCGCCACACTGGTGTTATAAAAACAGGAGGTTTCGTCGCACCGTCACGGTCAAACGGGAGTACCAAAGGTATGCCGCCATGCACGACTTGACTAATCCACCCCAAAATACTTATCACTTTGGAGTGGTTAGACAGTCATTTCTCTATAAGCTGACGTTTTTTCTCGAATTCTTCTTTATCGATCTCGCCGCGTGCGAAACGATCCTTGAGAATATCGATGGCGTGTTGCCGTGGAGGCCCTGAAGGTGCCGCCGAGTGGCCATGAGTGTTCCCTCCGAGCCACCGGACAATAAGAAAGATGACTGCAACTGCGATTGCGAGAAACAGGATCATCATAACCGGCCCAACAAACCAGCCGTGCCAACCATCACTCCACATCATGGACGGTCTGCACAGAGGGTCTACCGGTTGAGCCCAGGCGGGAGAGCCCAGCCCGAAAGCAACCAATAAACAGGCCCCGGTTGCCATGTAGCTATTCATTTTCGTGTCTCCTTGTCTATAGGTCTGGATAATTCCAGTATTCGTCGAATTTTAGGACACATCGGTTCCATGCCGCATTGATTTTGGTCATTAGTATGCGCGTGAAGAACGCGAGAATAGCCTTGGGCCAAAACGCTTGTTTGGCCCAAGGTGTTTCCTGCAGTTAACTACCGTCAATCATGATGGTTCGCTCGATATCTGTCACATAAATCCATCCTGCCGTCTTCTGGCCGGTCCGTGCATTCTCGACAATGATCTCAATCGCCTGGTTTAATTTCTCATTGTCGCAGACAAGTTCCAGCTTGACCTCGGCCACGACCTTGTCCCCAATCTCGACCGAATATTGCTGCTCCTGGCTATCCAGTGCCTTAAGGAGCCCCAACACATCAACGACCGAAATGTATTTGTATCCCGTCTGTTTCAATTCATGGACGACGTCCGATATTCTGTTGCGATGAATGAATGCTTTGATTTCCTTCATGATAGCACCTCGGTTTTTGATGGTTTTTCTTTTGCTGTGCTGCCTCTAGTTTCCATCCACTCGTAAATAACGGGCAGAAGGACAAGCGTTAGCAGGGTGGACGTGAGTAGCCCGCCAACCACTACGGTTGCCAGCGGGCGCTGTGTTTCCGCACCGACACCCGCAGAGAGCAACATGGGTACCAGACCCAGGATTGCGACACTTGCGGTCATCAACACAGGCCTGAGTCTGAGTTCAGTGCCTTTGCGAACAGCATCGTGCACGCTCATGCCTTTTGAGCGCAGTTCGTTGATAAAGTTCACCAATACGATGCCGTTCAACATCGCCACCCCGAACACTGCAATGAACCCAATTGCCGACGGCACCGAGACATATTGCCCAGTAACGAACAAACCAATCAGGCCACCGGCGGTTGCAAAGGGCACATTGGCAATGATCAGGGTTGCAAAACGTACCGAGTTGAAGGCCGTGTAGAGCAACACAAAGATAAAGAAAATCGTTAGCGGTACGATCACAGAAAGCCTTGTAAGTGCTCGCTGCTGGTTTTCAAAAGCACCGCCCCATTCGACCCAGTAACCGGGAGGCATATCCACAGTTGCCTCGATGATTTCGTTTGCTTCCTGAACGAAACCGTCCACGTCACGGCCGCGCACATCCATCTGGATAACCGCGTAGCGCTGGAGTTGTTCCCGTCTGACAAAGCTATAGCCTTCTGCCACAGTGACATCGGCCACATCCGCAAGCGTAATAATTGCCCCAGATGAGGTCGAGAGCGGTATTGCCTTAATGGCTGCAACTGAAGTTTTGGAGGCATCCTGCAACCGCGCAGTGATGTCAAAACGCTTCACGCCTGATATCAAGGTGCTAACAGGCTCATTGCCAATACCAGTACGCACAATCGTGAGCACATCATCAGCATTCATACCGAACCGCGCGAGTGCCATACGGTCCACTTCGATGCGAACCTGGGGTTTACCCAGATTTGCTTCCAGCGAGAGATCCGCTACGCCCGGCACACTTGCAACAGCGTCTTTCAACTCACTACTGATTCGATCAAGCTCACCCAGATCCTCGCCGTAAAGTTTGATCGCAAGCGTTGCGCGCACGCCTGAAATCAACTCTTCAACCCGCATCTGGATAGGCTGGGTAAAAGCAATCACAGCTGTCGGTACAACGACCTCTAGTTTCTCTCGCATGGCATCAGCGAGTTCTTCGATTGAGCGATCACTGGTCCATTCATTATCGGGTTTTAGGGCTGTGTATATCTCCATGTAATTAACATCGGCGGTTTCACCCTTTTCGGCGCGCCCGATCATGGCAAGTGTTGTTTCCACCTCCGGAAACTCACCTAGTGCAGCTTCAATATCCTTGGATATTTTTATCGACTGATCGAGGGACGCAGATGGGATCGATGTAACCCTCCACATAATCGAACCTTCCTGAAGCTGGGGCATGAATTCTTTACCCAACAGTGGAAACAGCGCGAGACTAGCAATCAACAGTGCCGCTGCACTGCTTACAACTACCTTTTTATGGTCAAGCGACCACGCCAAGAACGGCAAATAGACCTTCTTGATTGAGGCTACCAGAAGGGTATCACGCTCAGCCTTTGGCTTCAGGATCAGCGCTGCCAACACCGGGATGATTGTGAGGGTCAGCACAAGCGAACCCGCCATGGCAAAACTGATATTGAAGGCCATAGGTTTGAAGAGCTTGCCTTCCAGCCCCTCCAGCGAGAAGAGCGGTATGAATACAACGATGATAACGAGAATGGCGAATGAGATTGGGTTGGCCACTTCTCTTGCTGCCTCAAGCACCGCCGCTGTGCGGTTCACTTTCTCACCGGCTTCTCGGCGCTCTGCCATCACCCGGAAAGAGTTTTCAACCATGACGACCGCGCCGTCGACCATCATACCGATGCCAATCGCCAGTCCGGCAAGCGACATCAGGTTTGCGGACAGTCCGGCGTATTCCATAAAGATAAAGGCAATTAACATCGCTAACGGCAAGGCTGTGATCACAACTATTGCAGAGCGAATTTCCCCGAGAAACAGGAACAAGACAATCGCCACGAGAATAGAGCCTTCTATAAGCGCATTTTCAGCTGTGGAGATCGCTTTTTCAACGAGGTCGGTGCGATCATAAATCGGTTTGAGCACAACACCGTCGGGCAGAGCCTGTTCGGTGATCGCGATTTTTGCCTTCACGGCATCCACCACATTTTTGGCGTTCTCACCAACCCGGGACAATGCCATGCCGAGTACAACTTCCTTGCCGTCTCGCGTCACGGCGCCAAAACGCAGTCCGCCAGCTTGCTTGACCTCAGCAACATCTTTCAGATAGACGGGCGTACCGTCACTGACTTTCACAACAATATTGCCAATATCAGTTTCACCTTTTACGAGACCAAGGCCGCGCACCAGATATTGCTCTGGTCCCTGATCGATATATTGACCGCCAACCTGCCGGTTATTGGCCTCAATCGTCTCCATAATATCCTTGTAACCAAGGCCGTATTTGATAAGCCTTTGCGGGTCGATCTGAACCTGATATTGCCGTTCCTGGCCGCCCCACGACATCACATCGTCAACTCCAGGGGCCGTGCGCAGTATCAACCGTACTGTCCAGTCCTGCAGCGTGCGCAAATCCATATCGG
The DNA here is from genome assembly GCF_025574485.1 of Kordiimonas aquimaris. GTDB lineage: Bacteria > Pseudomonadota > Alphaproteobacteria > Sphingomonadales > Kordiimonadaceae > Kordiimonas > Kordiimonas aquimaris. The sequence goes on from NZ_JAOBPO010000005.1 coordinate 72,557, forward strand.
TAACAGCAGCATTGAGCTCCTCGTCTGCTCGCTCAACGGTGTACCAAAACACCTGACCAAGACCCGAAGTGTTAGGGCCCATCTCAGGCGTGCCGTAGCCTTCCGGAATACGGTCTCCCACCTCAGCTAGCCGCTCCATCACCAGACGGCGGGCAAAATATATATCCATATCGTCTTCAAAATAGACGGCGACATAGGAAAGGCCAAAAAGACTGACGGAGCGTATCTCTTGCACCGCAGGCAAGCCCGCCATGCCGGATTCGACAGGGAAGGTTAGCAGCTGTTCCACGTCTTCCGCTGCCAGACCGGGTGATTCCGTATAAATATTCACCTGAATAGGCGTTACATCGGGGAAGGCATCAATTGGGATATTGTTAACTGCCCGCACGCCAAGGAGTGCGACCACAACAAATCCGATGACCACCAGAAATTTATACTGGAGGGAAAGTTCAACAAGTTTATTTAACATGATAGCCTCCTTTAATGCCCGTGGCCTTCGCCCATCTCGGATTTCAAGATAAGAGATTTAACTAAGAAGGCGTTCTTGATGACAATTTCGTCGTCTAAAGAAACGCCCGATAAAACCGAGGTCCAATCGCCGAGGGTGGCACCAACAACAATCGGTGTGGGGTGCAATTCATTGCCTTCGACTTTGAAGACAACCTGCTTCCCGGCCATCAGTACAATTGCTTGGTTTGGAACTGCGATCGTCGGCACGCTTTCGCCCGTCGAAATAGCGACATCAACAAACTCGCCAGGATGAAAATCGTCTGCTTCATTGTCCACTTGCACTCGCACCGCAAGCGTCCGGGTTACCTCGTCAACCTGATGAAAAACCTGCACCACCTGTCCCGCAGTTCGGTTACCATCCTCGGATATCCAAGCGAGTGATCCAATCTCAATATTTGATGCTTTGTCCGGAGATAGTTTGGCTTCGACCCATATCTTCCTTTCATCGCTTACTTCAAACAGAAGGTCGCCAGGCTCAATGAACTGCCCGACAATAAAGTTATCGTTAATAATCGTGCCGTCCTGCGGTGCAACCAGGTCGAATTGTCCTATTGCTGCTAACGCGCTGCCATTCTTGGAGAATTTGACGAGACCATTTTCTGTCATGCCGTAGGCAAGGACTTTCGCTCGTGCCTGCTGGGCTGCAACCTGCGCTTCAATGAAACGTTGTTCAGAAACAACATCCCTACCTAGCCTGGAAGTACGCTTCCATTCATTCTCCGCAAGGATCAATTCGCCCTGAGCTTCCGCCATCTCGACACTGGTCAACGTTATAATAGGCTGGCCTTTTCGCACCGTATCGCCCATGCGGACATGGCGCGCGACAACTTGCGCTGTTATGCGAGGCGTTACTTGTGATGTGGCATATTGATTGAGCGTAACCTCTCCTGGAGCGTCAATTGTTTCCACTAGTTTCTGGCGTGCAACGAGAGCAGTGACGACGCCGTTCGCTCGCCTCTGGGCTGCTGTCATCTCGACGACGTTTTCCTCACCGTGATCTTCTTGCTCAGCGGCATAAACCGGCGAGTTCATATAGCCCAGCTCTATGGACCCTGCATTTAGCGCAAGCCCTGAGGCAAAGAGCGTGAGGGAAAATTTCAAGGATTTATTCATTGTATTGTCTCCAGCCAGGTGCTGATATTGGCACCAGCATTTTGCCACTCGAACCAGGCGCTCCAGAGCCGACCGTTCAGCTCTATTGATGCAGTTTCTGTGGCGAAAGTTTGATTAAGTTGTACGAGATAGTTAATTGCGCTTATTTCTCGGGCTTCTAATAGTTGACCAAGAAGGGCTCTTTGCTCGCCAAGTGGTTCGGCCCCATTCTCTTCCCAAGCACGCCAGGCGTCGGACGCGGATATGTAGCGTCTCAAGCTCGCATCGAAGCGGGCCCTGACTTGTCGGTTTACCGAATAATAGTCTTGCTGGGCGACCATAAGGTCTGAGCCAGCGGCCTGAACCTCAGCCTTGTAGTTATTGCGGATTGGAATGGGCATGGAAACCGAGAGACCGATGAGATTACTGTTTCCTTCTTCCCCAACTCTCAAGCCAACCGTCGGGTCTGGCATGCGATCAGTTTTAGCCACTTTGATACGGGCCCGGGATATCTCTGTTTTAGCAATTGCCAGCCGCATTTCAGGTAGTTTTTCAACGATAAATTTACTGCCGTCTGCACCTATGCTGGAAATGCTTGGGACACCGTCTAGTCTTGGCCAGAAGCCACGGTCTTCACCAACCGTCGCTATCAGCCTTTCGTTTGCATTGGAGAGTGCCGCGGCTACTTCGTTTTTGGCTGCCCGAGATTCCGCCAGCGCCAGTTGCGCGGTTAGTAATTCTGCGCGCGGCATTTCCCCGGCGCTGCTTAATCGTTTTGCAAGGGCCAAAAATTTTACACTGAGCGCTTCTTTTTCAGCAGCCACGCTGTGTTTCTGAAACTCGGTACGATAATTTGCCAGCGCCGTGAGAATTTCCGTCAAAAGTGTTTTACGGGCTAAAGCATAAGCTGCTTCCGCTGCCTCAATTTCAGCCCTGCCAACGCCCGCCCGAGCCCCGCGTTTACCGGACCAGTCAAAGGCCTGAGAGATACCAATCTCTTTGGTGGTTAGTTCCGCATTTTCATACCCAACTGCCAATGCGGGGTTATAGACGGGTTGAGCCTGACCGCGGGCTCTAGCCCAAGCCGCAGACAATGCGGCCTCTGAAGCTTTCAGGGATGGATGGTCTCCAACTGTTTGTTGGATAAACTCATAGAGGACTGGACGCTTTTGGTCGTCCGCCAATGCTGCAGTGAACCAAGGCACAAATGCTGTGCAATAGCCGACGGCTGCAATACCCACAAGGGTACGGCGCATTCTTTTCATGATTGATTACTCTCAAAAATAGATGTTTTAGGCGCGCGCGACTGTGTATTGATTGCCGCGGTGCGCGTTGAAAATTACTGGTCTTATGAGAGTTGGGTTGAAGGGGGATGCAGGCCTGGCTTTGGATGTAAGCCAAGCAAAATGTCATCGGCGATAGGCCATGTCAATCCTGATAGGGCGACAATATCACGGTTCACGGCTTTGCCAAAGGCCATGCCGTGATGGATCACATGACAAATACAGTGCAAATCGGTATCGCCGGACGGAGTTTGGTTTTCTGTATCATGGAATGATTCAGCAATATGATTTGGCGGCTCCTTAGAGTCCAGAAACGCAATATCCAGAGCAGGCGCTGCGACAAAAATAAAGAGCAGTAATATTTTAAGGTAACTTGCCATTTATGTTTTCAAAATCACTTTCGAGTTTATGCCGAACACGGCACTTGTACCGACTGAAACATGTGCTGTCATTAATTTTTGCTCGTTGTCGTTGACGGGTGTATCTTTTCAGCTTCAAGCTCACTCCACGACTGCCGAACAATTTTGGTTGCAGAATGGATGAACAAGCTCGCCATGACGCCTGCAACTGCAAGGTCTGGCCACGCTGTATCTGTAGCTGCAATCCCGGAAGCTGCGAGTATCACAGCAATATTGCCGACCGCATCATTTCTGCTGCAAAGCCAGACTGAGCGTACATTGCTGTCTCCATCTTTATATTTCAGGAGTAGAATCACGCTGATCACATTGGCGGCAAGGGCTGCAAAACCAATTGCGCCCATAGTCAAAGCCTCGGGCACACCTTCGACAAATACCCGGTAAATTGTACTTCCAAGCACCCATGCCGCTATGATAAAAAGCGACAGGCCTTTAAATAAACCAGCTTTCGCCCGCGTTGCGATTGGCATTCCAATGACAATTAACGAAATTGTATAGGTCGCGCTGTCACCGAGAAAATCGAGCGAGTCTGCCAGAAGAGCCATGGAGCCAGACGACAGTCCGCCTAAAAGTTCAACCACAAACATACCGAAATTGATTGCGATGATAATTATCAGGATGCGCTTATAAGCAGGTGATGAACCATCAAAATTTTGAGTTGAGCTGCAGCCACAGTCGTCAGACATTTGTCATTTCCGAATCATTGTTAGTTTCACAACTCAGAACCTACATGCTACAGTTGCTGTAGGAGCAAGGAAAAAATGCATGTCGCAGGATTTTATGATTGGCGAACTCGCGGCGCGTACCGGCTGCAAGGTGCAGACAATCCGGTATTATGAAGAGATCGGCGTGATGCCGCCCGCCGTCCGTGCTGCCAACAATCGGCGAATGTATGACGACACTCATTTGGAACGTCTGACTTTTATCCGGCATAGCCGTGAGCTGGGGTTTTCGCTCGATGACATCAGGAGTTTGCTGGCACTTGCAGACCAGCCCGACAGGCCGTGCGATGAGGTGGACGAAATCGCGTGCAATCATCTGAATGAAGTGGAACGCAAAATCGCCTCGCTGAAAGTTATGGAAAATGAACTCAGGCGCATGATCAGTCACTGTGCTGGCGGCACAGTTTCCGACTGCCGTATTATCAAGGTGCTGGCGGATCACAATCTATGCGAAGAGCACAGCAAATTAACTGCATAGCAGAAGCTGCTCTAGGCATTCGAGCAAACAGTACTGTGTCAAATTTGGCGTAACCTAGTCGAATACAATTCGGTTTCGCCGTTGCTCTTGTGCTTGCAATCTCAATTGCAAGCTGCGCAAAGCTTGGTTACGGGGGCGGCTTGGTTCATGGAGTCTTTATGCGGTGTCTAGTTGTTTCTGCTACTCAATCGGATACCGTCATATGTATAGGAGCCGCAGACGGCGCCCAGCCCGGGCAGGTTTTGAATGTTTTCCGTATTTCTATTCCTGATGAGTTCGCTGATGAGGACTTGCTACGCGAAGAAATCGGTACGATTGAAGTTGTGGACGTTATCAACGAGCATTTTGCGCGCGTAAAGGTACTTTCAGGTGACATTCAGAAAAATGATATTGCAGAAAGGTGGCGTTAAAGAGTAACTACGAGATCAATCGGGAGAGCTGGCTGGCTGGTCGCCTTTGACAACAAGAAACGGTTAGATAATCGAATGATTTACTGAATTTTTCCCTTTCAACAATCCCATGTGATTGTCACCTTTGCAAATTCTGAATTAGCCAAAGGTGAGCCTGCGGCGTCGATGTTATCAGTTATGGGTTGAGTAAACTGTACGCTTGATATGGTTAAAATGCCGTTAGTCATGCGAAAACCAGCCAAGCGGTGGTGACCTCAATAACACGCGAGTAACTAGTAAACCTTGATTGCATTTAAGAATATTCATATGCATTACATGACAGACCGCTAGCATGCGTGATCGCCATGCCTTGAGAAGCGGCCGGGATCTTTTGACAATATATCAGGATCAATATTTCTTATTGATGATCTTGACCCTGTTCTTACTCCAACCTTTATACTGCCTACTAATTGCGGGGACGAAAATGATCCCCTTGGGAAACGCATAGAAAGGGGAAGTATGGCTTTTAGTCAGAAACAAAAGCTCCATAAATATATGGCCACTACTCACAAATGGATTGGATTGTTCGTTGGCCTCCAGATTGTATTCTGGGTCATGGGCGGTGTTGTCATGTCTTGGATTCCAATCGAAGAAGTCCGGGGCGAACATAAGGTAGCACTCAAGGTACCGCCCGCAATTGATAACCAGCTCGACCTACTTTCCTTCCAAGCGCTATCTGAACTTGCGGGAAGACCTATAATTCAGCTTGGTTATGACACTCTACTTGGAAAAACCATTGCCAAGATCCGTTTCGAAGATGGGCAAGAGATTCGTGATGCCATTACGGGGCAATTGATCACGCCAATTTCCAAGGAGCTTGCGCAAACAATTGCAGAGGCAGATTATGCGCCTGACTATCCTGTTTCTGCCGTTATTGAAATGATGGAAAACAATATTGATTACCGTGGACCGCTTCCGGTGTGGCGCGTGAATTTTGCGGACGATGAGAAGACATCAATATATGTTTCGCCCGTTCAGGCGCGTGTGGTAGCCCGACGTTCATCCGACTGGCGTCTTTTCGACTTTTTCTGGATGCTACACATTATGGATTATGAAGAACGCCAAGATTTTAATAATCCACTTTTGATAACATTCTCCATTTCAGCGCTGGTTTTTGCCTTATCTGGCCTTTTCCTGCTATTTTACCGGTTCTATCGCCGAGATTTCAACTTTATCTTGGGCAGAAAAAAACGTTGAAGGCCAATATCTTAACTTTGTCTCCTACTCTTTATGCTTTTAAAGCCATGACCTTATAGTAAACGCTAGGGCTTAAGTTGAGGCGAATCAAAGAGATTGCAGTCTATTTACAAAAAATGGCTGTAGGAGAAAATACAGGAAATATTTGACGATTGGTAAGCTGGCAGCCCGAACTGGCGTCGGTGTCGAAACCATTCGCTATTATGAGCGCCACGACTTTCTGTCTGCACCAGATAGGCTGCCCCCGGCTGCCGGGGCTATGGCAGCGAGACAATAAACAAGGTGCGTTTTTTTCGTGAAGCGCAGTCACTCGGTTTTTCACTTGCGGAGATATGGTCGCCGGCGCAGATGTGACCAGTGCCTCCCTTAAAGCGGCCACTTCAGAACCTGGTCACTTCTCGCAAACCATGAAAGAGACATTTGGCGTCTCCCCACATGTAGTTTGCTCAATATCAAGATGACCGTAACCACGTAGCGGGTTTGCGCAACATAATATCAGTTTGCTGGCTTCTTTGGTTTATAATCGCGACTGGACGAATGTGTGTGAACTACCTTCCATGCACCATCCACCATACGGAACAAAAATGTTTCTCGGCCTGCTTTATCAAATTCCTCGCCACTTTTGCGGACTTTGCCTTTGACGCGTGTATCGGCAATAGCCCAGGCAAAACCTTCTTCGAAATAGATATCAATATCTGAGAAATCGATACTTAGATATTCGAGCGCATCCTTTTCCGGTTCCACGTGATGGGTCACAAGGTCGTCAAGCCCTTCGTTCTGGCCTCCAGACTCAATATAGCGCGCACCATCAAAATCCAGAAAATGCTTTCTAAAGGGTGTGCCATCGCCATTTTCCCAGCCATATTCAATAGCCGTGATAATTTCTTTGATGGCTTTCTCACCTTCTGTATCCGCGAAGGCTGGACCAGGCGTTAATATGATCATAGCTGCCCAAATAAATTTTTTCAGTTGCTTCGTCATTTTCTCTCCCCTTTGGTATTTTAAAGTATCTATAATAGGAAATAAGTATTTAAGCACAAGCTATTAGACGGTGCCCAAAGCAGGCGGTTCCAGATGGTTGTAAAAAGGCCGAAGTTTACGTCACCTATAGTCGGCTATCCTATTTGACGAATATGCTGCACGGGGGAGAGTGCGAGTACATAGCGAATTAGGCCAAGATTAGAGTAGCGCATCTTTCGGTAATACTAAGCGCGCCATATACCGAACATCGGTATTCACACTGGCAGTTAACACCTTTGGCGTCATTATATGCTCTATCTGCACGTCGTCTCGGTTGGTCGGTGCTTTGGATTGAAAATTCGCGGTTAAGCCCGATGTCGCAGGATGTCGCGCTCAGAAACAATGCCGACTAGCCTGCCCGCGGTTGAAACTATCGGCAGATGACGGAAGGCATTTTCCCAAATTGCCGCAACGTTTCTGACATCATCGCTCCGGGCTCCAGAGTCTCAACTGGTGCCGCCATCACCTGTTCTGTCAACAGTGCCGAAGGACGGAATGGTCGTTTCTCAGCCACCTTGTATGCCTGTGCGGCTATATGTTTGCGCCCAAGATGTTCCGATGTATCCTTGCCCCATGATTGCGGGTGGCACTATGGCACCCAGTTCTATCAGTGTCCTTCTAAATGCGCTTACACTAGGTGGGTGGTTTCCAAAAGCTGATGTATAAACTGGAGTTTAAAGCGAGGAGGTTTCGGCGATATTCTTTTGAATACCGACGAAATACAGGCACTGGGCCGTAGCCCCGACGATGACAATTGGAAAATTGTAGTCGATGAGACGGGTGGTCCGAAAATCAGTCTGAACCAGATGGCGATGGGAACTGGCGAACCTGCGGCACTGAGCGTGCATTTGTCTAATCCGCTTACGGGTAAAGGGGGGACCTCTATATGGTGCTGGCGGCCAACGCGACCTAGGCTCTTTGCCGGCATGTTTCGAGTGTGGATGATCTTTATTGATGAGATTAAAAGAACTGGAATCTATATCCCAGTGTACAAATTCCTAGTTTTCTTTCAAGTAAGCGATCAAATTTTCAATATCCTCAGGCTTTTTTAGACCAACGAAGGCCATTTTTGTGCCTTTAAGGGCTGTTTGTGGTTGGGCAAGGTAGTTGGTCATTGTGGCCTCATCCCAAGTCCAGCCCGATTCGAGCATCACTTTTGAATATCTGAACTTTTCCGTTTTTCCTGCTTCCTTTCCCATAATGCCGGCAAGGCTCGGGCCTACCATATTACGACCAGGCTTCAGCGTGTGACAGGCACGGCACTTGTTAAAAACCTTTTGACCTTTTACGGCGTCACCATCGGCTGATACGCTTATTGATGCAACGAATACAATAAGAATGCTGGTCATACTCCTCGTTATATACTTGATCATTTTTTCATGCATTTGCATGCTGCACATATGGTCTTTGCGGCCTTTTAATTTCATGTACTCGGCCGTTTGTTCCTTCATGGACGAATGTTCTTTTTTGCCGTCATGGACAATGGCGGGGAATGCCTTTGTTGGAGTGATTAGTATCGCCAGCGCCGCTGACAATGGTTTTGAGAGAAGATTAGTTTTCATGCTTTGCTCCTTATGTTTGCACTATAGTTGAGTATCGAGCCACCTCTGATTTGTTAGACACCTAACGATTTCATTTCAGTTTGCTGTTCAAAATCCACCGGTGACAACAGCCAATTTTCACAGAAGTTTGCCTCAGTGTTCCTGCTTTGCTTTATGTCCGCGGGCTAACCGGCACCTGGTCGGCTCTCTTTCAATAATATTTCAGTCGGAATGCTTGCTCGGAGGCCAACACTCCGACTGTTTGTGCGTTATTTTACTTCCATTTAAATGACCTGCGCATATAGGCAAGGATGTCTTTTATGTCGCTTTCCGTTAGGTCGGGATTGCCGCCTTGTGGTGGCATCGCCATCTCGGCCTCCGGCCGGTCAAGGCCGTCTGTCACGGTTTGCAACAACTCGGCATCACTTTTTGAAAAGGGACCATTTTTTCTAGTCAAGTCGGGCATGCCGGCAAAGGCCCCTTTGCCGTTTCCGCCATGACAGGCAATGCAGGTTTCCTCGTATCTTTCCTTGCCGTTGGCGATGTCGATGAACTGCGCACCGGCAACACCAGACAAAAGTATGATGGAAGTCGATGTGGCGAGCACTCTGAATATCGTTCGTTTTTTCATGGCTGTTGTCCTAGTTGTTGCTCGCCTGCAAGAAGGCTCTGATGTCGCGCGCGACATCACCGGGAATGTTGGCGCGCACCCGCATATGGGCGATGTCCACCTGCCATTCCTCATCGGAGTTGTCTTGCGCGCTTCTCATATTGTGGCAGCGGGCGCAGTTCTTGGCCCAGGCCTTGGCCCCGCGGGCAAATTGCATTGGATCTGCTTTAGGTTTGTCAGCTTGGGCAAGTGCGGCGCCCAAACCCAGTAACGCAACCGTTGCTGCTACAAACATAAGCGGAATAAAATCTCTTTTCCGTGTCATCGGAATATCTCCTTTCATTTCTTAGAAACCGTAGGACAACTGAAGCTGAAGGCGGGTATCGTCTTCACGCTCGCTGGCCATATAATTGCGGAATTCAATCGCGCTCTTGACCACTACAGACGGGGAAACCCAATAGTTAAGGCCAATGTTAAACCTTTTCTCGTTGAGTTCGTCCTCCAGGTCATGGTCTCCTTCCACTGTGAACCGTCCGTAGCGAACAACGGGTTCAAGCTTCTGGAAAAACGATGAGTCTGAAACACCCGACATACGATAGGCGACCTGGGCATACCAGGCTTCCCACGAGAGCGGTTCGATCACATCTCCATGATCATCGTCTGGGTCGCCAAGGCCCTTCAGATTGGCGTTAAGATACTCCGCGCGGATGTCCCAATTGCCTTTAGTAAAAGCGGCGTCAAACCCCCACAGGTCGTAATCTCGCAGAGGCAGGTCTTGTAGGTCGCCGGAATCAGCTACCACGCTCGCTAGGACTTCGTCGTCATCGTGATCGTCGTCGGGCTCCTCTTCCCCCTCGGCTGTCACTTTGGCAAACAGGAAGGAGCCACCAATTTCAAGATTATCAATAGGGAAGAAGGCCGCACGCCCACTGATGGCTTTGTTTGAATTGTCGTCACGACCAAAGCCCTCCAGTTCCACACCGTCATGCCCCAGACGCGGACCGTTACCGACCGCCACGGAGTAGGTGAATAATCGCTCACCGACAGGGATACCGCCCCTGAGCATAAGCCCCACATCGCTAAGCGGCTGAATACCGCCGTGACCAAAACCGACGGGTGCATTTGTCAATCGGTTGATCCAGCTCGGGTGTAACCGTTCCTGAAACTGACCGACAGGGCTGAGAAACTTCCCTGCTACCAGAACCGCGTTGTCGTGCAGCAGAAAATCAAGTTGACTATATTCCAGTTCAAGGTCGGTTTCGCCGCCGTCCATTGTGGTGACCTGAAACTCTGATTCGAACAGAACCAGATCTTTATAGAGGAAATGGAATGCGGGGTTGAACTTGCCGCTGGTGAAGGTGTCTGAGTTTTCACCGTCGCTGAACTCAATACCCACATCGGCGTAACCTGCCATGTGCCAGGCATTTGGTCGCACTTGATCAGCGGCCAACACCGCCTTTTGGGCACGGTTATCCGCTTTTTCGGCAAGTTTCTTTGATTGATCTGCTTGCGTTTTTGTTTCTGCAAGCTGTTTTTTCAGTGCATCCAACTCTGCCTGGAGCGTATCTAGCCGTTCCAGAATTTGAGCTTGTTCCGTGCTCTGAGCGTATGTGGGGGTCAGGCCCAGTGCCGACACAGCGCATGCCATGCTGGTAGCCACGCCCCAGTAAGAAATTGCTCTCATGGCAACTCTCCAAAACTGTAAATTGATGTAAGATCCCGATTGCCGGGCAAACCAGACGCCATGACCCTTAAAAGGGTTCATTCAAAAAAAGGTCGAGAGCGTGCGATGGGGTTCAACAGTGTTTGGGCGGGTGTGGAGCAACTTCTGGATTTAGAGAGTGGGGGGCATGCTCAGCATTGATGAACACGATGTGTGAATTCAAATCAGGTACGAAAAAACGAAGGTTTTGCAGGGTAAATACAGGAGGAGCAGGTACAAAATCTGCCGCGGTATTCTCCAAAGGTATATCTTCAACGCTCATAAAATGGCCGCAGAAAACCTCCTCGGAGGCTCCAACGTTTGTGGCAAGTGACGAAAGGTTGGACAACATCCCGTCCCAAGAGGTGATACAGGTATCGTAATTGCTCTCGGTCTCGACAGCATACGCCGACAGGCTCGCAACTGGCCAAACAGCCACTGCAAAAGCAAGGAGCGGTAAGAGTATTTTACGCCAGCCTTTCATATGCCAAGCCTTTCAAGCATCAAATTATAGCCGGATATAAAAGACCTTCCTTGATTTTGGTCAAATACACTCAGGAGCGGGTAAGTTAGTAAAGTTGCAAAAGGGTTCATGTAATTCAATGCTTGGATAGAGGTATTGTTATGGACGCACTTATGCAAATTGGCCAGGCAGCCGAATGGGTTGGCCTGCCCGAAAAAACCATCCGATATTATGAAGGCATAGGACTCGTTTCGCCGTTGAGGGCGGAAAACGGATTCCGACTGTTTCGGAAACAAGACATTCAATCGCTTATTGTCGTTAAAGGTGCTCGTGGCCTGGGTTTTTCTATAGAAGACAGCAGATCGTTGTTGACACTTTATAAAAACCAAGACCGCACAAGCGCGGACGTCAAGCTTCTGGCGACAAAGCAACTGGAAGAAACGCGAGAGAAGATCGCACAGCTTCGATCTCTCGAAGAAAAACTGAAGCATCTGACGGATCAATGTCGAGGCAACGAAGAGCCGGATTGCCCCATACTGGATTTCTTGGTTCGGTACCAATAGCTGTCTCCGAAGGCTTCCGCATTGATACCAAGCTGGCGCTATGCGACGCTCGCTTGGTATCAACTTGGGGGAGCTACCTTTTGCTGGTTAAAGAGATTGTAGAGGGCGCCCCATAATAAGGCGATATACCAGCCATAGGCATAGGTTTCGACGAGGCCGAGCACAAAACTCGTCAAAGTTAACCACTCAAATCCAGGCAAAAATATTTCCCATGCCGTGTGCATTGCCATCTCGGGCATCAAGAGATCAAATGACACGCAGAGGATGAAAGTTATTGCAAGGAAAAGGCTCATGCTATTGCCTAGCGCCGAAATTCTTATCATGGGAGGGTCAGATTGGTTGTCTTGCATAATCTTGGTCCTTTTCTTTTTTTCAAAAGAAGTTTGTATTAAAATTAGTTAGTTGGTTATTGGTTTTGCTTTTCATTTGCAGCGGTTATGGCGTCATGTTTCTTTCTAATGTTGTCCGGCCACCGGCTTTTTATGTATGAAAGTGCAGCAACAATTTCTGTATCACTAAGAATGTCATTATAGGCTGGCATATCACTTTGATATGTAGGATCACCTATGAGAGCTGCCGGGCCATATTTGGTGATGTTGAACAAAACATCTTCTGTATGGTGCCATGTGTGACCAAATTCATCGTGAGGTGGTGCCGGAAATCGTCCATTTTTTTTCCGCTGCCGCCATGACAGCTCTCCCTCAAGGTCAAAACCATGACAGGAAGCGCAATTTTGGTCATAGATTTGGCGGCCGAGCGAAACGACACCAATGTTGTCAGGTTCAAACGAAATGACCAGTTCAGCAGATTCGGAAACAGGATCATCAGCGTAATATTGTGCCGCAATCAGGATGCCCGCCAACGCAAGTACCAAAACAACTGCATTCCTTGCTTTCATCTGAACAACCTATGCTTCACCCTGACTATTGTGTGCTAACAGGAACTTATCTTGTGTTGGGTGAATTCAGATAGTTTCGTTAGCATCGCCTTACTCGACCATATAAGCGGAACTATAAAGGTTCCAGCTGATGGAAGGTCAAAGACTTTTTAATAGTCGCCACCAGCTAATGGGAAACTCACATGCGCAGTCCCAGAAACGGAGATTTCTTTATCCATGATTTACGGTATCTGATTAACGTTTTGGCCGGAGCAAAACACTCTAACCAACCGGCAAAGCAAAAAAGAAAACTGCTAATAGTATGGCGCCAAGCACTGTTAAACTCAGAAGGTGTAACACCTTAAGACCATTTGTAGGCTTGCGAGCCCGCAAAACAAAAGAAATCCCTGTTTGCAGCAAATAATATGCGGCAAAGGCACGTGAGGCAATTGCCACGATTTCGAAGATATCAGCGGTCCAGACCAAAAGTATACCAAGCGCTGCAACAATCAAATATGTCCATGCAGCGCTTATGCGGCCCGACGTCTGCTCCTCCATCAGTCCACCAGAACCGACGGTATCAGCAACGGCAGCACTGAACTGGCTCATCACCGCCGCAACAATCAACATCAATGGAAGAATGCTCGCAGCAAATGAAGAGAGGAAGATTATTGATGTTTCATCTGGCCTGCCTTGTTCCAGGTGATGCAGTAACGGCAGCAGCAAAGCAACGAAAGCGACGTACATAACGCTCGATAATAGCTGAGCGAGCAACATGCTTCTGGCTCTGATAGCGGCAGAATACCCGTTCGAGAGATACCGGGAGGTCTCGAAGCCCTGAACCAATAGAAGCATACCCGCCAGCATCCCTAATTTCTCGCCTATCGTTAAATGATCAGCGACAACACCGTCTATCTGAAACCCTTCGACGACGTTGTGATGGAACAAGCCGATCATGAGCGACACCACAATCGCCAGTTTGATGGAAACCGACACCGTCTCCATGCGCTCAAGCCCGGCAAGACCCGACCACGCACCTATGGCGCTTATGGCGAGCAAAATAACCGTTGTCATGATTTGAGCCCAGAGCGCCACATTGTAACCGAAGCCCTCCAGAACAAACGACGACATCAAGCGGAGATAGAAGGCGATTGAGATCACATAGGCCGCAAACAACACAACGCGAGACATCTGCTCCATAAGCTGAAGATGTGGGTCACCGTCGGCTTGGTTCAGAAGGGGCTCCGCATGTCTGATATTAAACCGGATGACCGAACCGATCCAGATGGCAACGCCCGCAATTGCGGCCATCGCCAACGGCGCCAACTTACCAACAACTTCTGCCAATAGCGGCGCGACAATCAAAAAACCGCTTCCAATGATCGACGCAAGCGGCGTTACTGTCGCAGTCCAAAACAAGTTTTTTCTGACGCGCCGCAACTGCAGCAATAAAAAAATTGCAGAGGCGACCAGTATCAATGTGATGTCTAGTATTGGCATGATAATGTGCCTGTTACCCGTGAGAATGATTAGCTGAATTCGCTGTTTTTGCGCGAATGCGGCTGAGATATAACTTTTCAAACGCAAAAACCGTCACCACACTTATGATCGCAATTGCGACGATTGGGAGGTCACTCGAACCTTTTATGATCAGGAAGGCAGTCAAGACACTCGCATCGAGTATAATGGCGCAAATCAGGATCACGCCGTTGGCACCGATATCACTTCGAATATGCCTGAAAACACCCCAATGGATAATGATGTCCATCACCAAATAAAAAATCGCCCCCAACGAAGCAATCCGGCTGAGATCGAAAAACGCCGCCAAGAAACTAGCCAGGACAACGGTGTAAACAATGGTGTGCTTTTGAACTGTCCCGGGCATGCCAAAATGACTGTGCGGAATAAGGTTCATGTCGGTTAGCATCGCCAGCATGCGCGAAACGGCAAAAACGCTGGCAAGCAATCCTGAAGCAGTTGCAATCATGGCGATCGCAACTGTAAACCATACGCCGTATTGGCCAACGGCCGGACGAGCGGCCTCCGCTAGAGAATAGTCTTTTGCCGCGACAATCTCTTCAATAGATAAAGCGGCTCCGACAGCGTAGCTAACGAGCATGTAAACTATCAGGCAGATGAACAATGAGATCATGATGGCGCGGCCGACATTTTTCTCAGGGTTTTTGACCTCGCCGCCGCTGTTCGTGATCGTTGTGAATCCCTTGTACGCCAATATCGCCAATGCAACACCGGCCAGAAAACCAGTAACACCAGTTTCGGTACTAGGTGTTGTAACAGTCGACTGAAAAGAAAAGCCCGCCCCCCAAAGGGCCACAAGCGCAAAAATCATAATACCGCCAATTTTAATCACCGCAGTCACCGTGGAGATACTGCTGATGACGCTGTTTTTGGCGATATTGACGAGAAACGCGAAAACAATCAGCCCCACAGCCAGCAAAGCCACCAGAAGGTTATCGCCCTGAATATCAAAGAGCCGCAGCGTATAAGTGCCAAAGGTACGCGCAACCAGGCTTTCATTAATAATCATCGAAAATGCCATCATTAGCGCGGCTGCACCCGTGATGGTTGTCGTTCCGTATGCTTTGTGGAGGATCATGGCAATACCCCCGGCGGAGGGATATTTGTTCGAGACCTTGATGTATGTGTAGGCACTGAAACTACTGATGACGGCCGCAAGCAAGAACGCTATAGGGAAAAGAGGCCCAGCAAATTCAGCCACCTGTCCGGTGAGGGCGAAAATTCCCGCCCCGATCATCACACCAGTACCCATTGCCACCGTGCCTGTTAGGCTTAGGCTGGCTTTTTGATACGTGCTTTCCATATTCTTACTCCTTTGGGAAGCTCTCACTAGTGAGCTAAATACCGTTTCACGATTTATCTATTTGTGTCGTTTCGACTCGGTCGCAAAACCCAATTCTTCAACTGGCTTTTTCTTTTGTGAAGCGCGGTCAGTGCCACCGCGAACCACAAATGCAACGCCGACGATGGTGATAAAAACACCTACAAACTGAAATGCTGTCAAACTCTCGCCGTAAAATAACACGCCGATTGTCAGGCCAAATACCGGTATTAAAAAACTGAAGGCGTTGGCCCGGTTTAACGGCACTTTCTCCAGGACAGAACACCAGAGCCAATAGACAAGCGCCGTTCCAGGCAAACTAAGGATGAGCAAGACCGAGATGAATGTATATGACCATTGGATCGCGGTCGGCTCAGTCATAGCGGCGACACCCATAAGCGGCAGACTGCCGAACAACATTTGCAAACCCATAGCCATGAAGATGTCTACCCGGCCCGAAATCTTTTTTATTAGTACATTGCTCAAGGTGATACCAAGAGCGGCCAGAATTATATAGGCCAAGCCAATAGCAAAACTTGTACTCCCGTCTCCCAACAGATGAGGAGACGCGATGACAATAACACCCAGAAAGCTGACCATTAACGCCACTTTACTGCGGCCCGTCAAATATTCGCCTAATACAAAGCTTGCCAAGATTGCCGCCAGAAGTGGTTGAGTATTGGCAATGACGGTTGCGATACCAGGTGAAACCAATTCTGCGGCATGAAACATGCCTAGAAAGCCGAGACTGGTTGCGCCAAGTCCAATAAGAACCAGCAAAAACCAGTCATTCCGCTTTTGGGGCAAAGGACGCTTCAACAGGAAGGCTAAGCTTATCAGTGTCAATCCAGCAATGAATGCGCGCATGGCGGCGAAGGTCAGATGAGGCGCATAGTCAATTCCCACAGTGATCAATGGAAAACAGCTTGCCCACAGTAACATGACCAAAACCGTCTGCACTATCGTTGTCGTAGTCATGTATGGAAGCTCCAAAACAGCGTCGATGTGCTCGGCACATTCTCGACATTTAAACAAATACAATTAGTTTGCGGGGCTCACGCGGCGAAGAGCTCGCCGCGTGAGCTGCAAGGAAACTAGAAGTTCCTTTTCAGTTGAATCCCATATTGACGCGGTTCACCAAAAACGGTCACTGGCAAGTTCGGGTCAGCCGCACCGCCAACGTTTCTGCCAAGGGTAATATAAGTGGCATAACGATTGTCAGTCAGGTTTTGACCGTAAAGCGACACTTCCCAAAGTTCGTCAATGGACGTAAAGGAGATACGCGCGTTCAGCAGCGAGTATGTATCCGCACGAAATTGCGGTCGATTGTCTCGCTTGAAATCCACGTTATCACGCCACGCATAATCGCCCCTGATGGTCAGGTGACCCGAGGAACCAACCTCCGTAGTATACTGAGCGCCGAAGGAATAAGCCCACTTGGGAGAGTTGGCGAGCCGGTTTCCGGAAAAATCCTCGCCCCCCTCGAAGAATACGTCATATGTAGCGTCCAGATAAGCTACCGTTGCGTTTATGTCGAAATCGTCGGCAACCCTGGCAACAAACTCACCTTCGATACCACGCACCGTCGCCTCACCGGCGTTGCTCGTCGTTGCAACACCACCGACGAACTCTACCACCTGCAAATTGGTGTAATCATATTGGAACAGGCCAATATTTGCGCGTAATCTCTTATCCAAAAGTGTCGACTTCAAGCCAGCCTCATAACTCCACAGAAATTCTGGATCAAAAGCGCCGGCATCGCCGAGCTGGAAACCACCCGATTTGAAACCGCGTGTTGCCGATACATAGGCCAAAACATCATCGTTGATGTCATAATCTACCGCGAACCGGGGTGTCCAAGCCTTCCAATCGGCTGACGGCGAACCGCCGTCGACGTTCGCTCCGTTTACATCTGTCGAGAAATTATAGCTCTTTTTCTCGTAGCTGTAACGAACGCCGAAAGTCGCACGAAGCCTGTCAGTCACATTATAGGTGCCTTGACCAAACAACGCATAGGCATTGGTGATATTGGCCTCGGAAATGTTGATTTTCGGGTCCTGAAACAACAAGTCGATGCCGCCGTCCCCATCTTCATTCAGAAAGAAAGCACCGACGATCCACTCAAGTCGGGACGAATCATTGTTAGTAAGCTGTAGTTCCTGAGTGAATGATCGAGAATTTTCCCGAAATCCAATGTCGAAGAGAAACAAGTCGGTGGCGTCCGCGTCGATTACTTGTTCAATATCGCTCTCACGGTATGACGTAATAGATTTGAACGTAACATCCTCTCCGTGCCATATGGCAGTAGAAGAAACTCCCCAGACGTCCAGATCACTGACCGGCGTGGTATCAAAAGCGAGGTCGCGGTCGCGGCTGGGAATCGTGGCACCCGCATCAACAAACTCTTGTGGATAAAAAGTTCGTATTGCAGGAAAACCAGTTTCGCGCTCTCTGCTAAAATCGCCGCGCAGTATCAACTCAAAGTCTTCTGCCAAGTCTATAGCAATTGTTGCGCGCCCGGCAACGTTGTCCTGATCCTGATATTCGTCTCCGGAAACGATGTCGGTATAAATACCGTCTCGATCATTCTTGAGCAAAGTAACACGCCCTCGTACTCCGTCAGCCAACGGACCCGAAACGGTGCCGCTGAACGTGCGCTTGTTAAAGTTCCCGAACGTTACACCGACGGCGCCCTCAAATTCGTCGGTCGGCGCTTTGGATATGATATTAAGCGTTCCCCCGGTTGAATTTCGACCAAACAAAACGCCTTGCGGGCCTCGCAATAATTCCAAGCGCTCAACGTCAAACATATCCTGGTAGCCTGTGGTGGGACGAGGCTGATAAATACCGTCTATGTGAACAGTCGAACTCGGGTCAGTAGCCACGCCGAAGGCGGATGTCCCGATGCCACGAATATTTACGATCGCCATTGAATCGTTGGTGACGGTTATTCCGGGTACAAAGAAAGTGAAGTCTTCTATCGTGCGGATGCCGATGTTCTCCAGCATCTCCCCCGTCAAAGCAGATACGCTAATAGGCGTATCCTGAAGACTGGACTCGCGCTTTTGCGCTGTAATTATTACTTCTTCGAGTAGACTGCCATCTGTATCAGCCTCTTGGGACCATGCATTGCCCGCCAGCAGCGCCGACGCGCAAGTTGCTCCAAAAAGAGACAGTGTTGGTTTGAATATTCTAGTCATAACTTCCTCCACGGGACCGTTTAGCCCCATTGCGCTCTGCCTGAGCCTTCAGGGACTCAGCGAGCTTTAAACCAATATTTTTTCGAGAGTTTTATGCCAATGGACCAGTTTCGTTATTACAAGCGACAGCTGATCGAATGGCCGGAAGTTTTAAGGTTTCGGAGGGTGATATAAAGGAGAAAGGGCGAGGCTCGCAAGATTGTGCACTGCTCTCAGACCATGTATTTGTGTCACTGAAGATTGCGGCACAATTGTCGATCTCAGGATCAGGCCTACATCACAAACCAATCCGCCGGACCCGCAACATCCATCCAATATGCCGTGAAGGTGCGTGTTGTCATCCGGCGATGGTATCTGGACATGTAAGCTAAGAAATGTATTGAACGTCTCAGGGCGCAAATCCGGTAGCTTCTCTAAGTCAACGGATTCAATCGATTGAAGCACCAACAACCCGTCAGCTAAAACCTCGAGACTACTCTGCGGGTGAAACCGCTCTGGGTTGGAAAGCGACATTACAGGCGAACTGGTCCATACAATGATGTTGACCAGAGCTACCAAACGCCCCCATTTTCCAAGTCTATCCATTCTCAACCTACATTACGCTTGGTTCAACTATAATACATTACAACGATAAATTAAAAAGAAATGATAAAGCCTAGTGACCATGAACCATCACTTTGACAATTTCAAATATACCTTTTCCATCCCGGGATAACGAAACCATAATCTCTTCACCCTTGTGAAACACGTCCATGTCTACGTTTTGTGCAACTTTCATATCCATTGTCATCGCGGGCCAACTCAGATCCTTGATAGGCCCATGGCTTATATTTACCATGCGGTCAGTTGAATTGATGCTATTGACCACTGCGTGAATCATCACTTCTTTTTTTTCAGCCTGATGCGAATGTTGGTTTTCGTCTGCAGCCGAGACAACTGGCGCATTTAAACCAACAACTATCGCCAACACCGTGGCAATTTGTGGAAGCTTCTTCATGATATTTCCCTTCTGTTTGGTGTTAAAGCGTGGGGTTAGTTCCTTTTTACGACTGGACGAGAGGACCAGTGCACGTGGATCACCTTCCATTCACCCTTCTGAGTTTGGAGGGTAAGTGTTTCGGCGCTGTAAAAGTCATGTTGCTTTCCCTTACTTTTGATAGAGAGCATCGAGGCGGTCGAAACGATTGCTATACTATTCGTTTCGACAACATCTTGTTTGAGGACTTGCCTGTTAGCCGCTTTTAGCATCGGCATTTCCGGCTTGAGGTGATGCTCGAGGTAGTCTTCCAGCGATACTTCTCTCACGCCGTTCTCAAAAATAACGGCGTCAGCGGCAAAGCTCCCCGCGACCGTATCGAAATCACCACCATTCAATGCAACTTGAAAGCTCTTAGCAAACGCTAAAGCCGACCCTTCACCGTTAGCATGTTTGATATCGCCGCAGTCTTCGCCGTGGTCATGTTGACTGGTCGCGTTGCTGTGCCCGTGACCATCTGCCCCCCTCTGTTCATGTTTTGTAGGGGGTACGGCAGTATGATGGTCACCGGTTGAAACGGCGCCGTCATTATGGCTATGTCCGCTCCCGCCAGCATGACTGTGGCCCTCGCCGGTATTGTCCGGCAGGCGCATAACCCCCAGACCATGGCGGTAAACAAGCTCCGCACCCAGATAGCCGGTGGTCCCGACAAGACCCGCTACTACGACACTACCTACCACCAACACTAATGGAGCGCCCTTCGTCCGATAACTCCATATTGCCACGATGAAAAGCGCGGCTGCTGCAAATAGCGCCCATAGACGGTGCGTTTTCATCACGATATGCGCCGTGTCATCGTGGGCTACTGAGTTAAAGGCTGCAAACCCTGCAAGCAGGGTTAACACCGTAACAAATGCCGCCGACCACAGGGTCCATTTCGCAACAATCGCAAAAGTATCAGCTCGCTTGGGCAACAGTTTCGTCAGGACAAAGAAAACACTCGATGTAACGACAAGAGCGATAGTGAAGTGCACCAAAAACGGGTGCCAATTTGGAATGATGAAGCTGTTCATGACTTTCTCCTGTTAAGTGTCTGTTTCGTGGGCAAGCGCCGGGGAATCCTCTGTTGTTTCGCGACTTTTCCAGAGAAGATAAGCTGCCGGGATTACCAGAAGCGTCAGAATGGTTGCGCTGATCATGCCGCCAACCATCGGGGCGGCGATGCGGCGCATAACTTCGGAGCCTGTGCCGGTACCAAGCATAATCGGCAGCAAACCTGCGATGATCACAGCTACGGTCATCATGATCGGGCGCACGCGCATCAGCGCGCCGTTGATCACCGCCTGCACCAGGTCTGCTTTTGCAAGGTTCCGATTTTCCTTGGCAGCCGTCGCTGTGATTTTGTCCCATGCCTGATTGAGATAGACGATCATAAGAACGCCTATCTCGACCGCAACGCCCGCAAGCGCAATGAACCCAACTCCGACCGCAACAGACAGATTATAATCCAAGGCGTACAGAAGCCAGATGCCGCCAACAAGTGATAGTGGCAGCGTGCCCATGATAATGAAAACGGCGGTCAGGTTTTTGAAGTTGATATAGAGTAACAGCAAGATGATGACGAGTGTCACCGGCACCACCACACTCAGTTTCGCCTTGGCGCGTTCCATATATTCATACTGGCCCGACCAGGCGATTGAGTAGCCCGGGGGCAGGTCGATATTATCAGTCACTGTCTGCTTGGCGCGCGCAACATAACTGCCAATATCAACTCCGGCAATATCGACATAGATCCAGCCGTTGAGGCGGGCATTTTCACTGCGGATCACACCCGGTCCACCAGTGACACTGATATCGGCGATCTGGCCAAGTGGGATATGCTCTCCATTTGGTGTGACGACAGGAAGCGCCCGCAACCGGTCGAGCGAATCCCGAAACTCTCTCGGATACCTGAGGTTAACCGGATAGCGCTCCAGGCCTTCGATGCTTTCTGTCACGGTCATGCCGCCAATTGCGGTTCGTATCACGTCCTGTACGTCCGCAATATTAAGGCCGTACCGCGCTGCTTTCACCCGGTCGATATCGGCATTAATATACCGCCCGCCCGTTACCCGCTCGGCATACACCGACGCTGTGCCCGGCACTTCCCGTATCACGCGTTCAATCTCCTGACCGACTTCACTGATCACCTGCAGGTCAGGCCCGGCGACCTTAATTCCCACCGGGGTTTTAATGCCGGTCGCCAGCATATCGATGCGATTCTTAATTGGCATAATCCAGACGTTGGTCAGGCTTGGGACTTGCACCAGGCGATTGAGTTCCATTTTCAATTGCTCTGTCGTCATACCTTCGCGCCATTCGCTTTGCGGCTTAAGCTTGATCGTTGTCTCGATCATCGTGAGCGGTGCCGGGTCGGTTGCGGTGTCAGCGCGTCCAGCCTTGCCGTATACGGCCTCGACTTCCGGTATGGTCTTGATCAATTTGTTAGTCTGCTGGACAACCTGCGCCATTTTGCCAGCAGAGATCGCCGGATAGGCACTGGGCATATACAGGAGGTCCCCTTCGTCCAGGTCCGGCATGAATTCACCACCGATTTGTGACAAGGGATAGGCGGCGCTGGCCATAATCAGTAATGCGACCAGGAGCATGCTCTTCGGGAACTTCAGAACTATTCCAACGAAGGGTTTGTAAGCGGCCATTAGGCCCCGGTTAATCGGGTTCTTGTGTTCGGGCAAAATTTTGCCGCGAATAAAATACCCCATCAAAACCGGCACGATGGTGATCGAAAGACCTGCCGCTGCTGCCATAGCGAATGTTTTGGTGAAGGCAAGCGGGTGAAACAGTCGCCCCTCTTGTGCTTCAAGCGCAAAAATGGGAACGAAACTAAGGGTAATAATCAGCAAAGAGAAGAAAAGCGGCGGCCCGACCTCAACCGCGGTTTTGGTCACAATCTGCCACCTGTTTTCATCGGTGACATCATCTTCCTCCATATGCTTGTGATAATTTTCTATCATGACAATGGTGGCATCGACCATGGCACCAATGGCAATGGCGATCCCGCCCAATGACATGATGTTGGCGTTAACACCCTGGCTATTCATAACAATGAACGCCGCCAGAATGCCGACCGGTAAACTGAGGACAACCACAAGTGATGATCTTAGATGAAACAGAAAGACCGCACAGACGAGGGCGACGACCAAAAATTCCTCGATCAACTTTTCAGCCAATGTGGTGACCGCCCGCTTAATCAGCGATGAGCGGTCGTAGGTTTCTACGACTTCCACACCTTCAGGCAGGCTGCGTTTGAGGATTTCAAGTTTTTCTTTCACCTTCTCGATCGTGCTCAGGGCGTTTTCGCCCCAGCGCATGATAATCACACCGCCGACAGCTTCTCCTTCGCCGTTCAGTTCGCCGATACCACGTCTGAGTTCCGGACCTGTGCGCAGTTCGGCAATATCTTTCAGAAGAATGGGCGTGCCGGTTTTGGTCAGGCCGACAGGAATGGATTCAAGGTCCGACAGCTCATCGATATAGCCGGACGCGCGAACCATATATTCTGCCTCTGCCATTTCAATGACCCGGCCACCGGTTTCCTGGTTGCCGCGCTGAATGGCCATCTTCACCATCGGCAGGGTTATGTCGTATGCCCGCAGCCGGTTGGGATTAACGACAACCTGATACTGTTTGACCATACCGCCGATGGTGGCCACCTCGGATACGCCCTCTACCGTTTGCAGTTCAAATTTCAGAAACCAGTCCTGAATGCTGCGGAGCTGCGAAAGGTCATGCCCACCAGTACGGTCTACTAGGGCATATTGATACACCCATCCAACCCCGGTAGCGTCCGGCCCTAGGGCTGATCGGGCTTCCTGTGGCAGGGTGGGGGCAACCTGGCTCAGATATTCCAGAACCCGTGAACGTGCCCAATATAGGTCCGTGCCGTCTTCAAAAATGATGTAGACATATGAATCGTTAAAGAAGGAGTAGCCCCTGACCGTTGTGGCGCCCGGGACTGACAGCATCGCCGTTGTTAGCGGATATGTTACCTGGTCCTCAACCACCTGCGGCGCTTGGCCCGGGTATGTTGTCTTGATAATCACCTGCACATCCGAGAGGTCAGGGATGGCATCCAGAGGTGTTTTCGAGAGCGAATAAGCGCCCCAGCCGGTAAATAGCAAGGTCAGGATCACCACCAAAAAGCGGTTCTCTATCGACCATCGTATAATATTTGCAATCATTTGATGTCTCCGCTTCCTACATTTTTGTCGCTTTGGTGATAACAAAGGGGCCATCAGCACTTTTCGTCAGCTCAAAATGCATGCGATCACCGGGTGCGAAAGATGACAAATCAACCTCAGGGTCGGCGGAAAAATCCATCGTCATTTCGGGCCAGCCAAGCGAAGAGATGGGGTCATGGGTAAGGTTGACGGTGCCATCATCCGACACCGAGTTAACTGTGCCCATGCCGTGATGAACCTCTATTTCGTCAGCCATTTCAGCCATGTCGTGCCCGGCATGATCTTGCTTGGCACCCGCTTCCAGCATACGCAGAAAAGCACTATTGATGCTGGCTTCGGAGTCGATGAGAAACTGACCGGATGTTACGATCACCTCGCCGGCTGACAGGCCAGCTTTGATTTCCACCCGGTCACCACTTTCCATGCCAGCAACAACTTCGGCAGGTCGGTACTTGCCGTCGCCTAGTGCCAGTACAACCCGATCAGTTTTGCCGGTGCGAATAAGCGCCTCGCGCGGAATGGAAACGACATCCTTCACCGGAGATGCCGCAATACTGATCTCACCGTACATATTTGGCTTCAACCGGCCGTCGGGGTTGGAAAACGCCAAGCGCGCCTGTACTGTTCGGCTCATTGGGTCAACGATGGGATACACATAATCTACTGTGCCGTTCCAGGTTTCACCGGGGAGAAAAGGCAGTGTCATAGTTGCTTGCTGGCCTTCGCTTACCCAGTCGGACTGGCCTTCGAAGACGTCAACCTTGATCCAGACGGATGACAAATCTGCTAGAGAGAACACCGTTTTGCCCGGTGTAACATGCATGCCCTCACCAATCTCCAAGGCTATAATAACACCATCTTGAGGAGCAAGAACCTCGATACGCTGTTTCACTTCACCGCTTTTTTGAACTGTAGCGATTTGGCGTTCGGTCATTCCGAGAGCCTTAAGCCGTTCTTGTGCTGCGCTTGCAAAACCTTTCTGGTCGAGCCTGACAGACTGGAGAAACTCTATCTGGGCATTTACCAATTCCTGTGAATAGAGTTCGAATATCACTTCGCCCTTTTGAACAACCTCGCCAACCGCTTTCCTGTATAGTTTTTCAACCCAGCCAGCTGTGCGTACATGCACATGTGACGTCTTGTCTTCGTCGAACGTGATGAACCCAATGGTATCGATCTCACGGGACAGATCTGAAGCCAGCGCAACATCAGTTCTCACCCCGATGTTATTGACCACTGCGCCACTTATTTTCAGTGCATTGGGATCATCGCCGCCAGCTTCGTCTCCGGCGTAAATAGGGATTAACTCCATCCCCATGGGTGATTTCCCAGGCTCGTCGCGCCTATAATTAGGGTCCATCGGCGCTATCCAGTAAAGCACCTCTTTTTCGTCGTTTTGCGCCGGGGCACCAGTTTCAGGTGCCTGGCCCAGCATGCTTGCGCCGTAACCAAGACCAGCTCCGATTGTCAGCGTCGCTGCTACTGTTAAAATTGTTTTACGCATCGTCTTCACCTTCAAGGAATAGAAGTTGGGCCTGAGCCTTCAATCGGTCCGACTGGAGCCTTATCAAACTAAGCTCTGCATCAAGCTCTGCCAGCCGCGCTCTAACCAGTTCTGCAAAATCGGTAACACCGCTCTGGTAGGATGTGAGCGATGCTTCTGTGGTTTCCTTTGCCCGCTTGAGGACAACCGACTGATAGAGGGAAATCCGCTCCTGAAGCCGCGTCCAGTCGGCATAGGTTGTCTGCAGCTTCCTTCTCAAATCCAGCAAAACACCGTCCAGCGACAGGCGGGATGCCTGACGAGACCGCTTTGCGGCAGAAACCTCTCTGTCTTGCCGTTTTGCTGTGAAAAGGGGCACATCCATAACTACGCCGACTGAGGCAAAATCAGCGCGCTCGGCACCGCGCGCTCCGTACCCCACATTAACGGTCCATCCGGGTTTATATTGCTCACCGGCGATATCGACATCTTTGCTTGCCACTTCAACGCGCGCCGAGAACATTTTGGCCGCAGGATGTTGGGGTAAAATATCAATAAGAGCCGTCACATCCGAGGGATGAACCAGACCAGGCGGTGTTATCGCAATGGGGCGACGTGCCGCTGCCTCACCGATACGGCGTGCCAGTTTCGCGCGGGAAATCGATGCCTTCCTGCCGATTTCCACCAAGCGATCGTCCAGAAGGCTGAGTTCAAGCTCGGCTCTCAGGATGTCCTGGCTTGTCTCGCGTCCTGTTGCGAAAATAGCCTGAATAACTTCTATAAGCTCTGCGACTGCCTTTCGGCTTTCGCCCACCTTGGCTTCCGCCTTGGTCCAATAGTAAAGGTCGAGCCAGTTAAGGCGCGTATCCAGGATGATTTCCCGCTGACGCAGTTCCTGACGGAACCGTTCGCTGGTCGCCTGCGCTTTTCGCTTTGACCGCCGATGCTGGAGCGTATCCCCTTTCGGGAAAGCCTGACTGACCCCCACCTGAAGCTGGGTCATTGCTTCTTGCGTATAACTGAAGCTATTGGTCGGCCAGTTTGCAAATGTCATTCTCAGTTTGGGGTCTGGCAGTTGCGAATCTGAAACCGCACGATCATCAAAGGCCGCAGCCTGTTCGCCCGGCTCCATCAGGTAAGGATCCTCAGACGAAAGCGCCAGTTTAATGGCTTCCTGAAGAGATAGCTCACCTGAGACGGCTGGCTTTTCCTGCGCTATACCGAGGGGACTGGATTGTAGAGCACCAACGTTTACCGTAAAAGTAAATGCTATAATAACGGCTGTTGAGACCGTAGTCAGATTGTACATATTGTTACCTCAAAGATCATAAAGTCTGCGCGCAATTGGCATTTCCAGCCAATTACGCCTTCAGCTTCGGGTTAAACCGAGCCTTAAACGATCAGAGAGATACGGGGAGGGGGAGTGTTTAGGTTCGCATGCCGGGAGGAAGCCGTTTCGTCGATTGGCCTAAACGCTTGTGGGCGTATAGTCCATCCGGCCATATCAGGCGCGTTTAATGAGATAACGGCGCAAGTGGCGACATTTGCACAGCAGGAAATATCACACAGTTTTTCGGGGGAAGACGGGTCAATACTCGCATGATCAGACGCTGTCTGGTGGCTGATCATCTTCCCTTGGCTATAGTGTGCCATCAGGTCATGAGACTGTGCCCTCATGCCGCCTTGATAGGTCTCTGGACAGCAATCATGTGTGTCCAGAGCGGACGCCATAGGCGCCACCAAAATCACGCCTAAAGCGAGAAGGGCTATTAACCGTGTAACAATGTTCGTAGCGAATCGCATAAGGTGAATAATAACCCTTGACCACGGTACAGGGTCAATAGGTAAAAAAGATACACTCTCGAAATTGATTAGTACCTTGATATGTAAATGTTTCACAGGATGCCGTCAGCTTCATAACGATAAACACATAGCCAGCATCAACTTTATTTGCGGCCTGTTCTAAACCCAATACCCGTCAAAATAGCCAATAACAACAGATCATCAATCCCGAAATGCTCCCAGTGATCTATAGCCAACAAGATGGCGGCCGTGACGAGTAACGGGTTAGCGAGGGCGCCAAGGGTGTTTTTCCAGTGCGTCATGCTAACTCTCTATATTTAAGCCATATGCCAGACCTGAGATGCTCCCATCAAAACGAGACGCCTTGATTACATTAGTAATGGAGGAAGCTTCCGGATTGTTCGGATTCATAGGTCCGTACTATTGAAAGATCTTGTTTTTGCCAATGAATGTCTCGCTCCGGGCAATCCACCCGCCCAAGTAAATCCCGAATGATGTTAAGTCTCGCCGATTTTTTATCATCAGCGTCCACAATGATCCAAGGGGCATGGTTAGAATGTGTGCTTGCCAGCATGTCGTCTCTTGCCTTGCTATAATCGTTCCATTTTTTCAGTGCCTGCGCGTCAATTGGGCTGATTTTCCATTGTTTGAGTGGATTATTCGCTCGATCCTTCAGTCGACGTTCCTGTTCCTTGCGCGAGATGTCCAGATAGTATTTTAGGATTTGCATACCGGAGCTTGTCAGTATTTCCTCGAAGCTAGGTACAGCTTCAATGAAAGCGGTATATTCAGCGTCAGAGCAAAAGCCCATAACTCGCTCGACACCGGCCCGGTTGTACCAACTGCGGTTAAACAGAACCATTTCCTGCGCGGCAGGCAACTGGTCGACGTATCGTTGAAAATACCACGATCGGCGATCTCTATCGCTGGGGACAGGCAGCGCAACGACCCGAGTTTCCCGCGGACTTAAATGTTCAGTAATGCGCTTGATAACACCGTCTTTACCGCTCGCATCCCGACCTTCAAATATCACAACAACCTGATGGTTATGCGCAATCAAATGCCGTTGGAACTGCACCAGATAAGTCTGAAGTATGCGTAGGTCTGTTTTGTACGTCATCGCTCAAACGACTTTCAATGCGGTGATTCAGATTCTATCGGTATTCGTCCGTGTTTCCAAGATCAGGGCGAGCCATCGACTTCAGTGTCGGAATGAACCGCGGGACATTTGCTCTATAGTCCGTGTACATTTGGCCGAAATCCCTTATAGCCTGTAGTTCCTCGCTTAAAGCAAGCCGCCAGTATACGATCACGAGAACCGGAAACATAGCAAGTGTAAGTATGGTCGGCCACTGGAGCAAAAACCCAAACATGATCAAAATGAAGGCTACATATTGAGGATGTCGCACACGAGCATAAGGTCCGGACATGGCTAGTGTTCCCGACTGCTGAGCGGCATAAAGTATGCGCCATGCTGAAGCCAGCAACCAAAAGCCACCACCAATGAAGAACATGCTTAGAATGTGGAATGGCCCAAAATGAGGGTTCGATTTCCAACCAAACATCATTTCCAACAAGTGGCCAGAATCGTGGGCTAACCAGTCAATTTCGGGATAATTGCTCTGGAGCCATCCCGATAGGAAATAGATAGTCAACGGAATCCCATACATTTCTGTAAAGAGTGCGACGATGAAAGCGCTGAAAACACCAAAAGATCGCCAATCCGTCTTGGTTTTTGGCTTTGTAAAACTAAAAGCAAAAAATATAAAGATTGCGGAGTTGAGAACAACCAACGCCCAGAGACCATATGATGAATGTTCCATATCAATGATCCCGGTCTGAATGGTAATGATCGGAATGGCCGTGATGCATGAAGAAATGCATCCCGACACATAAGCCAACCAGCAGGAGCAATGGCAAGATTCCTCCTAGATTGATGTGTGCCTTATGTTCGAACAGCAGCATGAGCGCAGCCACCGCCAGAAATACACTGAAAACAAATCCAATCCTAGACTGGAAAAACCCAGGTTCACTTTTCATAATAATCTCCCTTTATGGATTTAACCCATAGGGCTTCCAGTGGCGGGAAGGTCAACAAGATTTTTTGTAAAACTCTGCAGGCACTTATAGAGTTTTCAAAAAAGGGCCTTGACCTTCCACCAGCTATAACCTTTAGGCTGGCCCAAATTTAACCAACCATTGGGAGGCCCAGCAATGGCGTCAGATCATTTGCATCACCATGAAACGGATCATGATAAGGACCAGTCGATTGTACGCGACCCGGTTTGTGGCATGCTTGTCGACCCCGAGACAGCGGCCAACCACCTGCACCACGACGGAAAAGATTTTTTCTTCTGCAGTATCGGGTGTGAAGCAAAATTCACCATAGCGCCTTCGCAGTTCGTAAAATCGAATGATCCAGTTTGCGGCATGAACGTTGAGCGCGCGAGTGCGGCCCATATTCATTCCTACAACGGGGCCGTCTACTATTTTTGTTCTGACACATGTGAAAAGAAGTTTTCTGTCGCGCCGGAAAAATACCTTGAGCCCTCAGAAATGGCAAAACCGGCACCAGAAGGCACTCTGTTCACCTGCCCGATGCACCCCGAAATCATACAGGAAGGTCCCGGCAGTTGTCCCATATGTGGCATGGCGCTGGAGCCGATGGGTATTCCTGCCGAAGACGCAGGCCCAAACCCCGAACTGGTCGATTTCAGGCGCCGTTTCTGGGTCGGCGCGCTCTTAACTGTCCCGCTGCTGGTTTTATCGATGGGGCCTTTTGTGGGTTTGGGCTTTATCCGCGACATGATCGGCGAAAAACTGACCTTGTGGATTGAACTTATCCTTGGAACGCCGGTTATTCTCTGGGCGGGGTGGCCTTTCTTTGTTCGTGGTGTTCAGTCCGTGATCAATAAGAGCCTGAATATGTTCACCCTCATCGCAATGGGAGTTGGCGCCGCCTATATATTCAGCGTCGTAGCAGTTCTTGTACCCGACATATTCCCAGACGGGTTTCGTGATGCAGACGGGCATGTCGGCGTCTATTTTGAAGCGGGGGCGGTGATTGTCGTTCTGGTGCTTCTTGGACAGGTGATGGAGCTTGGTGCGCGCGAGCGTACGGGTTCTGCGATCAGGGCGCTGCTGGATCTGGCTGCGAAAACCGCGCGGGTGATCCGCGAAGGTGGCCTGGAAGAGGAAATTCCCCTTGAGGATGTTGTTGTCGGCGACCGCCTGCGCGTGCGACCGGGTGATAAAGTTCCGGTGGACGGCGTGGTCGTTGACGGACGGTCTTCTATCGACGAATCCATGATCTCGGGCGAGCCGGTACCGGTTGAAAAAGTGCAAGGCGACGACGTTACCGGCGCAACAATCAATGGTACGGGCAGCCTGATCATCGAGGCGCGGCGGGTTGGTGCCGATACCATGTTGAGTCAGATCGTTGAAATGGTTGCCAGCGCCCAGCGAAGCCGGGCGCCCATCCAGAAACTCGCTGATACCGTTGCTGGCAAATTTGTGCCGGCCGTGATTTTGATCGCGATTCTTTCTTTTGCCGCTTGGGCAACATGGGGACCGGCGCCGGCGCTTTCTTACGGTCTTGTGTCTGCCGTTGCCGTCCTGATCATTGCGTGCCCATGCGCCCTCGGCTTGGCGACCCCAATGTCCATTATGACGGCAACAGGTCGCGGAGCGCAGGCGGGCGTATTGATCAAAAATGCGGAAGCACTCGAGAGGTTCGCCAAAGTTGACACGCTGATTGTCGATAAAACCGGCACCTTGACGCTAGGCAAGCCAAAATTGGTCGCGGTAATACCGGAGCCGGGTCATAGTGAAGCTGAAATTCTTCGCCTTGCGGCAAGTTTGGAGAAAGGATCTGAGCACCCGCTTGCCGAGGCCATTGTCGCCGGCGCAGAAGAACGCACAATCGACATAGTCCAAACCGACGAGTTCGAAGCGGTTACAGGTATGGGTGTCAAAGGCGTGGTCGACGGAAAACCGGTGGCGCTCGGTAATGCCAAACTCCTTGCTGAACTTGGCCTGAACAGCGAGCATCTACTGGAAGCAGCCAATAAGCGGAGAGACGAAGGTGAAACAGTGATGTTCGTAATTATTGGCAGCGAAATCGCTGGTCTCGTCTCTGTTGCAGACCTGGTTAAAGAAACAACCCCCGAGGCTCTGGAGGCCCTGCATGCTCAGGGCCTCCGCATTGTGATGGCGACTGGGGATAATGAGCGAACGGCGCGCTCGGTTGCCGCGCGCCTAGGCATAGATGAAATTCGGGCTGATGTACTACCAGAGGACAAAGCTAGAATTATTCAAGACCTGCAAGAAGCCGGACACAAGGTTGCGATGGCCGGCGACGGCGTCAATGATGCGCCCGCTCTAGCGCAGGCCGATGTGGGAATTGCGATGGGAACAGGCGCTGATGTTGCCATTGAAAGTGCTGGCTTCACCCTTGTGAAAGGCGACCTGAACGGAATTGTCCGCGCTCGCAAGCTGTCAAAAGCGACAATGCGAAACATCAAACAAAACCTTTTCTTCGCACTATTTTATAATGCAGCCGGCGTCCCGGTGGCTGCAGGCATTCTCTATCCGTTTTTGGGTGTGCTGATCTCACCAATTTTCGCGGCTGCCGCCATGAGCCTCAGCTCAATCTCGGTAATCAGTAACTCGTTGAGACTGAGGACTGTGAAGCTCTAACAGGTTGAGGCAATTGTGAGCGGGGGAAAATGACAGTTCAATTGACCATAGGAAAGCTCGCCGACGCCACCGGTGTCAGCGTTGAAACTATCCGCTATTATGAGCGCCGCGGCATCCTTCCCAAGCCGGGTCGACTTTCGTCCGGATACCGAGTTTATGGTCAAGAAAGCCTGTTGCAACTCAAGTTCATCAAAAATGCCCAAACTCTTGGTTTTACTCTGCGAGAAACCAAGGAGCTGCTGTCGATAACAGAAGACCCCGACGCAGATTGTGCCCGCATAAACGAGACGGCGCAGGCCAAACTCAAACAGATCAATGAAAAGCTGAAACTTTTGCGGAAAATTAAACGAAATCTGACGGTGTTGGCAGAGTACTGCCCGGCTGATGACCAACCGCTGAGTGAATGCAGTATTATCAACCACCTATACGGCGAGCGGGAAATGTAGTTAACTCAGACAATGGTTACTTACCTTACAGGTCGAAATTATTCTTTAACGAAGCGGCGGTTGGTATCCGTCTCGCTGGCGACTGCAATAGTGATTTCTTGGCCAACGAAGGCTGAGCATATCTCCTTCATTGGCGGGGAAATCCCCTATGTTTTCCATCAAAAACAAACCGGGCCGCATAATGAGTTTTACCAGCACGTGATACAGCAAAGCATGGTCTCACATGAAATTAAATTTCTACCCTACCGCCGCGCGATGCGGGATTTTTCAGTGCGTCGTGCTGACTGCCTGTATGTGGCGACCGATACAAAAGAAGACTACCCTCAAGAAGCGATTGCAAAAAATGAGATCGTATTTTCCGACCCAATTAACAGTATTAACTTGCATGCCTACACGCGACTTGATGAGTCCGCGATCAAATCGATGTCTGACTTAAAGGGGAAAGTAGTTGCTGGTGCGCGCAGCCACCTGAAGAAGCTGACATCTTTGGCCAATGTTTCTTCCAATAGAATACATATTGACACCACGGATCATATAAAGGCTTTTGATCTGCTCGACAGAGGCAGAGTTGACGTGGTAATTGCCTATGAATTCGATCATGTCAGGTCTGAGGCAACTCACAATTTCACCAGACATAATTTCGATCAGGATTTTGTTATCGAAACCACAAATGAAGTTGTGGCCTGTTGGACCAGCGTGGACACAACAGGCTTTATCAAAACTTTGAATGCCAAGATAAAAGATTTACAACAGAACAAAAAACTGGAGAAAATGTTTAATCCGGTTGCGTCGAGAAACAACGAACATTCCATGCATTAGCGGTACTCAATGAAGCCGTAGAGTCTTCGAAAAGTTTAAATTGCGACCTCTCTAACATCATACAAATGATTAACAATGCTGCATTCGCTCAGTGGTTGCTCGTCGGCGGGACACCGCTGTGACAGTATTTTGAGGGCGCCCTGCATTTTTTTTAGTGCCTTGATCTTCTTATTGATCTCTTGAAGTTTTTGGGTTGCTTTCTCGTTGACCTGGGCACAGTCGGCGTGCTCGTCGGCGGTAAGGCCAATCAGGTCACTCACTTCGGCCAATGTGAACCCCAGTGCCTGCGCTTCCTTAATGAACCGGACCCGTTGAATACTATCACTTCCATATACGCGGTAACCGGATTCCAAGCGGTCAGGTGAGGGCAGGAAACCGAAGCGCTCATAGTATCTGATGGTCTCTGCGCTAACGCCTGTCGCTTTGGCAAGTTTTCCAATCGTCATCGGTTTCATGTGTCTCACCTTATCTGGTTTTTTGATTTCTCAAATCTTACACCTTATAGTATACTTTAAGGTCAAGAAAATACTGGAAATCCCGTTATCCACTTTCGGTTATAGGGTCACTTCTCACCCCAATGGATAAGCGTTACTCGCCAGTTATGGCCATCATGCTTCATCACCAGCATCTCGCGGGATAACTCGTCAATTTCCTTGTCCCGGTAGCTTCCCTGGGTACGAGAGTGGGTGATCACCCAGGCCAAATCACCCGCTTGGGCTACCTTGCGGTCTAAAGTCGCGCTATTCACATTAGGTAGAAATGCCATGTCCGATTTCATATGGCCGCCCATATAGTCAGCTCGGCTGGTTTGCGCGTGACCACCCTCCAGAATCAATACATCCTCGGCGAGGATTTTCTCAACCGCGGCCTCATCGCCTTCACGCAGCGCCGTATAGAGTGCGTCAGCAACTAGCCCGGGGTCACTCCGAACAGCGTCCGGATGGTCATGGCCCTGTTTTTCGGCAGCATCTTTGCCCTCTTTAACGTCGCCGTGGTCATGCTCTTTGGCACCGGCATCATCATGCTCTTGCGCTGCGCCGTCGCCGCAATCATGCTCGGTTGCAGCATTATCATCGTGCTTTTTCGCCGCACCATCACCGTGATCATGATCGTGACCGTCGCCCGTAACCGTCGGCAAGGATTGAACGCCGAGGCCGTAGCGATAGACAAGTTCACCGCCCTTGTAGGCTGTGACAAGCAGAATGCCGCTGGAAACAAGCAAAAGCACAACGTCACGTACCGGCAGATTGGATTTTCGCCGTGTCCAGTTGAGCATGCCGGCAACAAGGAAAGCTGCGAGCGCACCAAAACCCCAGTTTCTGTGATCAGTCATCGCCGCGTGCGAAGGACCGTCATGCCCCACGCTGTAATAGGCCTGAAGCCCTGCAGCTAGCGTCAGAACGGCGGCCACAAGACCAATCCACAGAACAAGCCGCCCCGAAATTACGGTTGCTTGATCAGCAGTTGTGCGCCCGCGAAACAATGACCAAGCCAAGAGTGCCGTCGCCGTCAACAACAACGCAACTGTGAAATGAACCAAGATTGGATGCCAGTTTGGAATAATTTCGATCATTAAATGTCCCCCAGTGTTATATTTTGATTGGTCGAGCCTTCAGGGCTGCGACGAGCTTGATATAACCAGACGGTGCCTAGCGCCGTTTGGTGAAGTGGCTTGACGTTCTCGACTGTAAAACCAGCCCCCGACAATAGTGATGGCAACCTGCCTTCACGGTTGGCTCCTGTAAACTCCAGGCCGTCCAGTAGCCTTACCAGCCAAAAGCCGAGATATTGAACTATGCCGACTGGTGGCCCCCAATCTACAATGGTCAATTTGCCATCTTTATTCAAGAGAGCCCACAGGTTCTTCAGCACAATATGTTTTTGGCCGGTTGTTAAATGATGTAAAACCAGGCTGGAAACAACATGATCAAACCGTTTTTCTGATAATTCTTTAACATCCACCAAATTAAGAAGATTCGCTGCAATCAGCTTGACGATGTCGGCATCATCAAGTTTTTCCTGAGCTATTTTGAGAGCTTGAGGGTCGATGTCAACACCCGTGATATTTGCATTGGGAAGTCCCCTTGCCAAAGCACGGGTTAAGCTCCCTGTACCACATCCTGCCTCAAGAACCTCAGATGGATTTGCTTGCTTGACGCACGCAACCGTCCTTTTGCGCAGCAGACCCTCACGCATGGATATACGAATTGCGCTGTCGTATAACCTGGTTGCCCAGGCGAATCCAAGGGCCGGAACATAGTCCTGTTTCGGGCCCTCATTTGTATTAGCTGTTTGTTTCATTTGGCGAGCCTACACCTTGGACCTTGCTACAGAGTCAAATGAAAAATGACCAAATGCAATAAAAATGGCAGTCACATTCCAATTAGGAGATTGAAAGCTGGTCAATCCTTTGATTTGGTCGGGGTTTGAATAAGGGGCTACTTTTTCGTGATTTTTGCCTTGGGCATTTTTCTTTGGTACTGCAAACGCTGATGTGCCGCTTGTCATTCAACAGAAAGTTCGCGGCGCATCCTGGTTCGTCAGTAAAACGAGTACACTAAAATTATATTGAGCAGTTATAGGGGCCGAATTATGAAGAAGTGGGGAGGGGATTTAACCGTCGGGTTAGGATGGGTCTATTATAATGGCCCCGTCGGCGATACCGAATTTCATCAACATTATGCTGTGCAAATTTGCTTTCCGTTCAGCGGTCCGCTTCATATTGAAACCCACGCGGAAAACCAAGTCGTCGATGATATATTAATTGTCGGCTCCAATGTCAGTCACCGTCTGTCAAGCCCAAGTCCAACTGCTCAATTGCTCTATATAGAGCCCAACCTGATCCGAAAAAACACTGCCCGACTAAGTGTCGACCAGATGGTAATAGTGAAATTGCCGAAAGCTCAAATGGAAAGCATTCAATCGGCCCTTAATATTGATATAAAAAAGAGAGACAGCAACTTTGGGCTACAATTGGCCAATCTTATTTGGCCAAAAGGAACAGGCGGCGAAGCGTTTTCCCCGATTGATCCGCGTATCAGTCAAACTCTAGCGGAAATTGAGGCCGCCGAAGACCTCAACATACGCCTTGGTCAAGTAACTAAGAGCACTGGGCTGTCTGCAAGTCGGTTCCGCCACCTGTTCAGCGCCCAGGTTGGCATGTCGCTTAAAAGTTATTTGCTCTGGTCTAAACTGCAACGGGCTATCCAAAGCCTTGCGACGAATAGTTCTCTCACCAGCGCAGCTCATGCTGCCGGGTTTGCCGATTCTGCCCATCTTTCACGTACCTTCAGGCGCACCTTTGGTCTTTCTCCAGCTGATCTTAATAGAAATGCGCACTTTACAACGAGAAAAAACGGGCTGTAGCCGCTACGTTCAAGCATCAGTTTCCAGTCCACCGTATCTATACTGCAGGACATTGCTGCTTTTGGACTGTCCAATAGCGCTATATGGAGATTTTGATATGTTTAGATTCCTTGTACGGCTTTTCTATTTACCATTGTTTCTGATTGGTGGAAACGGACTAGCCCTTTTTATCGTTGAAGCTGGTTACTCAAAATTGTGGCTTGCCGCCCTTGTTTTGACCTTCATCGCTCTGGCGTTCCTGTTGGAGCGCGCTGTTCCCTTCGACACAGCCTTCAACAAGCCGCACGGAGACCGGGCCAGAGATTTCTATCACGCGCTTTTCAATGAAGCATCAAGCGTGATCGGGGTTGCTCTGGTTCCAGTTTTGGCCGGGTTGGTAACTATTCCATCGATCTGGCCAACCGAGCTCCCGTTGGTGCTACAGCTGTTGATGGCGATCTTCATTGCAGACATTGGCATCACACTCGTTCATTATGCCAGTCACCGCATTGATGCGCTGTGGCGCCTGCACGCGGTCCACCACAGTATCAAGCGCATGTATGGCTTTAACGGCCTGATGAAACATCCGTTACACCAGCTTCTTGAAACACTTGGCGGCACTGCACCGCTACTGTTAATGGGTATCCCTCAGGAAGTGTTATTGCTGTTTGTGGTTGCGGTTTTGCTACAGCTTCTCTTGCAGCATTCCAACGTTGCCTATTTTGTCGGTCCGTTAAAACGGGTCCTTGTCGTCAATGTACTGCACCGTTTTCATCATCTTAAAACCGGGGAGGAAGGCGACGTCAATTTTGGTTTATTCACTACTTTTACCGATTATCTTCTCGGTACGGCCTATTATGATGAAAACCGTGTTATCAGCTCCGGGGATCTGGGTATTGCGGCGCAGCCAAACTATCCAACCAGTTACTTGCGCCAGCTTGTTCAGCCTTTCAAACCACAAGAAAAAGTTGAATACGCCGCCCGCAAGCCAGCCGAATAGGCCCGTTGTAATTACCCGGCGCGCAATTACCGAGCGCGCGATTGCCATAGAAAAATGGTAGTTTAACAGGACAGTAGCATGAAGAAAAAAACAGGCTTTATCGTTGTTACATTGATCGTTTTAGCTGCTATTGGTGGGCAAATTTCAGGCAATCAGCCCCAGCGGGACGCCGTGGCTGCAGCCGAAAAGCAATATGGTGTCACACTTGAAAGCCGCATGGTCTCGGTTGGCGATGTTTCTCTTCATGTTGTCATGGCGGGCCCTGCAGACGGAAATCCGGTGATCCTGCTACACGGCTATCCTGAATTCTGGTACGCGTGGCGCGGGCCAATGACGGTACTGGCTAGGGCTGGTTTTCGGGTCATTGTGCCCGACCAACGGGGCTACAATAAGTCAGACAAACCTTCAGACGTTGACGCCTATAATCTTGATAAACTGGCAGGCGACGTGGTGGGCCTTGCTGATGCGCTTGGCTACCAAAAGGTCAGCCTTGCAGGCCATGATTTTGGCGGGCAAGTTTCCTGGTGGACTGTCCTTTTACATCCCGACAGGATCGCGAAATTTGCCATCATCAACAAGCCGCACCCCTATGCCAGTAAGGGGTATATTGCTGAAGAGGAGTCCATCAGCTGGTACCGTACATTCCTCAAAATTCCGGGCTTGCCAGGTTATGTTGGTCGTTTGGGAAATTGGGGCTTGCTGGTAAAAAATCTGCGTGGAACCTCCATGCCTAACACGTTCTCTGATGCTGACATGGACCAGTATAGGGCGGCATGGGACAATGATGGTGCCATCCACAGCATGGGGGCCTGGTACCGTGCCAACTCTGACTTTGATATGAATGTGGGGGAAGCGCGCGTAAGGGTGCCGACACTGTCAATAATAGCGCCTGATGATGCTTTCAGCCCCATAAGTTTGGCAAGACACAGTGCAAAATTTCTCGAGAACGGTCAAGTGAAAGAACTAAGTGAGGGAACACATTGGATCATTCAAGAGCAGCCTGAACTGATCGGGAATATTCTGGTACAGTTTTTTGGGCCACAATCACCTTAAAAATAATTGAAAGTGGTTTGAAGCGCCAGATTGAAGGCATCAATCAAGTGTTGGCCTAAATAGCTTCGAAGTTCGTCCGTTTATGGCGAAGAGCAGGTAGTAATCAAGTTATCGTTAGAGGACCGCGTTTGGACCGGAAGCGGAAATGGTGCCGCTACCAATGAACGGCCGCTTTAGGGAAGGTCTCGCAAGCTGGTTCTGATTATATCTGAATTATCAAACCCCAACCAGTTTACTGAATGGCCATTGCAATACGAGTTTGCATGGTCAGTACTATTTGAATTTATTACAATTTGTGGTACAGTTTTTATTACATAGTTTATTACAAAATGATAATCAGGGGAAAAGGTGAGCTAAATTAAGTGATATAATACAAGTAGTTAAAAGAAATTTAATTTTTGGTTCGAATCCTGCCGCCCCAGCCATTTCCCAAAAATTTATCTCTTATTATCGAGCTATAGTTCGTGATGCGTAATTTCTTGCGCCACCCTAGGGCAACGATGTGTAGTTTCGATCGTAAATTGGTAATGACATCATAGCCTTCCAAGCTGGCATCTCTTTTCTCAGTAAACTGTTCTCATAAATGATGTATAGTGGTTTGATTGGCACATCAGAGGTATGGTCTTGTTATGAAACTCGACAAAATGGCAGAACACCAGATTAGACAAACCCAAGCTCGCGGTGAGATGGATAATTTGAAAGGTGAAGGTAAACCTTTGTCTTCAGGTCAAACATCAAACGCGAGCGTTGAAGGCTTTGGTTACAAAACCATGGCGAATGCAGGTGTCTTGCCCGAGGAAATTGTGCTGAAGAAAGAAATAGCCGCTTTAATACCAACCATTGAGGGTATTGCTGATCCAGTAGAGCGCAGAGCGACAATGAAACAGCTTGCAGACCTACAAATGAGGCTTGGAATTCATGAAGAAGCCCGCAAGAAATATTTTGGTTAAATCGTCACTTACCGGATAACAAATCCGTAATGAGTAGTGCTGACCTTTTGGTTGCCATACGCATGGATTCTATATTCATGCGCTCACGCGGACTGTGCGCGCCGCGCCCTGATACGCCGAGCCCATCCATTGATGTAACAAATGGTGCAATAAAGCTGATATCAGCAGCGCCCCGGCGCTCAGGCGGAAAGCTTTTTGCGGGCTCTAGTCCCAAGCGGGTATGAACTGTATTTAATTTCGCTAACAGATTTTTGTTGGCCTCTGTTTCTTCCATCGCTGGATATCTATCTTCAAATGTGATTTTAGCAGAAGTTTCAGGCAGGCTGTCTTCAACGATACCACGCATTGCTGCACGGGCGGCATCCAGTTGTGCTTGGTTCATGAAACGCAAGCCGCCTTGTACAACCGCTTTCTGTGCAACAACATTGCCCTTTCCATAAGTGTTAAAATCATTTGGTGTTTCACCTTGGTTAACAAGTGTTCCGCCTGCCAAAACACCAGGATTGAAGGTGAGCCCAAAAGGCCCGCGAACCTCGCCGTAAAACCGGTTCAGGATACGGGACATCTCAAATACAGCGCCGGCACCTACGCCGTCTCTGAAAATACCGGATGAATGGGATTGTTTGCCTGTTACTTCCAATGACCAGTTAGAAGAACCACGTCTCCCGATAACACCCCATTCGGCGCTGCCGCCTTCAAAATTTAAAGCGATGTCTGCTGCTTTTCCTGCAGAGATCAAATCACGGCGTGCATGGTCAATAGGGGAGCCAACCGATTCTTCATCGCCTGTGAAAAAGACTGTTACAGTTCCAGCATTGGCAGCATTCGTTTCCATGATAGCTTTTAGTGCGTAAAGAATAACGGTATTTCCGCCTTTCATATCTGAAATGCCAGGACCGCTGGCTTCTTCTCCATCGCGTTCGAACTTTTGAAATGGGCTGTTTTGTTCAAAGACAGTGTCAAGGTGGCCAATTAACAGGATGTGAGGACCTTCTCCAAATGCTTTAGTGGCTATGAAATGTCCGGCACGGTTCATATTTTCCGGCATCTCTATCCAGCGGGTTTCAAAACCAAGTGCAGTAAATTCTCGTTCAAAACTGCGCCCAACATCGCGTACGCCGGGTATATTCAGTGTTCCAGAGTTCTGGTTTACAATTTCTTCAAGGAAATTGATTTGTTGTTGGAAGTTTTTATCAATGGAGGCAAGGACCGACTTGTCATCTGCTGATGTAGCTTGGAGGCTGGCAATTACCATCGTGATAGCCAGTATCATGGTTTTAAGTATGTAGCTCATATCGTCACCTTGCGTCTAATAATTCACCATAAACGTTACTCTAGTTGCGAATATGGGACGAACACAACGGCTGATATATTTTGCTGCTCAAACTATAAGAAAAGCAAACAGGCTTTGCTATTGATTGGTAGATGTAATGCGCTCATATGTGCTTATGAAGCGAACAGGCCAATGATCTGGCGCCTCATTAGAATAATTGACGCGAGTTTGCCATGTATAGTGATTTTCATCGCTAAAACGAATGCTGCCCCAATTTTTTGTTACCGTTCCATCCCGTTGATGCATTGGTGCGCCAAATTGTTCAATAGTTTTACCATCCGCAGACACAGTTAAAGTAAAAATTGCTTTTGCTGGGTGGTTTTCAAAGATTCCCACGCGTTCAAAGTTCTTCGTTATCTGATTGTAATTAATGTATTCAATAAATGTACGTGTTTTGTTGTTGTAATGGCCCGTACCATTACATTGAATGTAGGCTTCGTTGAAGGCGTATGCGCACTCAATTGTTCCTTCTTCTCTGTAGTTGAAGCCTGCGTTTTCCGTTGATTGATCTACATAACGCCATGAGCCAATGAGCAAATTCAAATCTTTGATTGATTTGTTTCTCTCGTTTTCTGAATCGGCAGCTATTCCTGCTTGAGATAAGGTGAAGATTAAAGCGACTATTAATGCAGAGCGCATATTCTATCTCCATTGCAATATTGGTTCAGTACTCAAAAAGCCTAGTTTACTTTGAGGCTTAAAGCGCCGTACATATTGTAATGAAATTATATATCATAACAATATGTATAAAGAAATATTATATAAAGCTTCAATAACCATGGATTACAATACAGCAAATTATGATGACGGTTTATAGGTTTCGTAATCAAGTTATAATATAAATCCCGGCCTTTTCTTTCGGGCATGATGTCGTTACGATTGCGCAAATCGTCAGGAGTTTGTTCAATGTTAAAAGCCCAAATCGTGCCGGTAACGGCCTTCCAGCAAAATTGCAGCATAATATGGTGTGATGAAACGATGGACGGTGCGTTTGTTGA
The DNA here is from genome assembly GCF_025574485.1 of Kordiimonas aquimaris. Classification (GTDB taxonomy): domain Bacteria; phylum Pseudomonadota; class Alphaproteobacteria; order Sphingomonadales; family Kordiimonadaceae; genus Kordiimonas; species Kordiimonas aquimaris. The sequence goes on from NZ_JAOBPO010000005.1 coordinate 114,685, forward strand.
CCCGGGCGGAGATGTCGAGGTGTTGCTGGAACGCGCAAAGTCACTCGGCGTAAATATAACGAAAATACTCCTGACTCATGGACACCTTGATCATGCTGGTGGTGCAAAAGATATCCGAGAGAAGTTAGGCCTTGAAGTGATAGGCCCACACAAAGAGGATAAATTCTGGCTCGATCAAATTGAAGAACAGGCATCTAAGTATAATATGCAAGGCCTCAAGTGTTGTGAGCCCGACCAATGGTTGAATGATGGTGATCAGGTCTCTGTTGGCAATGTTACGCTTGATGTATACCACACGCCGGGCCATACGCCGGGACACGTTATTTTGCATGATCCACAGCACAAAGTGGCATTTGTTGGTGACGTTTTGTTCAAAGGGTCTGTTGGACGGACAGATTTTCCGCGCGGTGATACGCAGACGTTATTGGACGCTATACAAGAAAAACTGTGGCCGCTTGGTGATGATGTCACGTTTGTGCCTGGTCATGGTCCTCTTTCCACCTTTGGTGCCGAGCGAAAGACAAACCCTTTTGTCGCGGATCATATTCTAAATGCTGGTGCATAACTAATTGATTTCCTCTCCTTACTGGCTTCCTGAAAAAGCTTTTGCTATAAGGAGTTTAGAGGGGTTTTCATGTTAAGTTATTTTCGAAAATGGTCGATTGCACTCAAGAGGCGTAGGCTTGCAAAAGAGCGGGCACTTATGCAGCGTTACACGTTCATAGAAGAAGACACGCGAGAAGACGGTAACCGTTGTAACAACTGTAAGGCACCGCTTACGGGGCCCTTCTGCCATATTTGTGGCCAACGAGATGATGACCTCCGCCGACCTATATGGACTTTCTTCCGCGAGCTATTGGATGCTTTGTTTGATACCGATAGTAAAATTATTAAGACCATTATCACACTGGTTTTATTGCCAGGTGGTTTGTCTCGCGCTTTTATGGAAGGAAAGCGTGCGCGTTTTCTGCCACCGTTTCGACTGTATGTTGTTCTGCTTTTTGTTTTCTTCTCAACGCTCAGTATCGCCAATGTTCTCATTATCGATATTCATGTGGAGCCCAAAGCAGAGCAGGTAGCTGCGCGTGTTGCACTCGAAGCTCAAATTGAAGCGGCTAAAAAAGTGAGGGAAGACCTGAAAGCCAGACGCCAACTGGAACGAGAAAAGGAAGCCGAATTACAAAACAATGGCGATAGGCCAGGGCAAACTTCCCAAGAAGGTATGCCGCCCATTGAGCCAGTCGATGTTCAAGCGATAACTGAGCAGGCACTGACAGAAGTTGATGCTGCTCTTAGACAGATATCTGAACAACAAGCCAATGGTGAGTTATTCTCTTTAATTGAGGCGATTGGAAACTTGGAGGCAGGTAATGAATCTGGCAAAGAGGCCCTGGAAAACAGGTTGGAAGACTTTGTAAAAGATGTTGCTCTTGGTAACCGTAAATTAGATGAAGTAGACATTGCTATTGCTCGGGAACGTGCAGAAGAATTACTCGATAATGAAAACGAAGACCTTGCGCCTGGCGCTCGGCGAGCGTTGCAAACGGTGCTGGCATTATCTGATAACTCGTTGATTTTTTCGCCTACTTCTTCACAAGGCGGCATTAATTTTGGTGAACTTCCATATAACTTTGATATCGCTATGTTTGTTGTGAATGACAACATTGAGCGGGCAGGAATTAAACAGGAAGATATTGACTTCGTCTTGCAAAAAGACGACACACCGGAAATCGTGAAGAAAGCAATTTCAGGCCTTGCAGAGGCACTTCGTTCACCACGAGAATTCAATAAGCTTTTCAACGAGTGGCTGCCTTGGGCGCTGGTGATTTTAATGCCTGTTTTTGCGGGTATCTTGCGTATTACGCATTGGGGAAAACGCCGGTACTACTTGAATCAGCTAGTATTTGCTCTTCATTTTCATAGTTTTCTTTTTGTCATGCTAACCACTTTTGCATTTGTAGTTCCTGCCGTGGGTGGGGAAAATGCTTTTGCTATATTCTGGTGGGGCACATCACTTTATTTGATTATCGCGCTAAAAGTCGGTCAAGACCAAGGCTGGATAAGAGCTTTCTTTAAGGCAGGCTTCATCTGGGTGAGTTATTTTGCGGTGATGATGGGTACCATGAGTTTGGTTATGTTTATGGGGATAAGTGACACTAGTTTTACTGAATTTATGACGTTGCTTGATGAAGCTAAATACGGAGTAACCGAGCAGGCGCTAGATACGCCTGCTTTGCCAGATACACCCCCAGCAGAAAACCTTTCAGGCTAACTACTTGTCTGAGTGGCTTTGGTTATTTGGTCCTTAGCGCGCTCAATGGCCTCGGGTTTGCCCGTTGAGGCATCAATGAAGGTTACATCTGTTATGCCGATGAATTTCAATGCTTGCTTTATATAAGGTGTTGCAAAGTCAATTTCGCTACCAAGTGGTGTACCGCCAGAAGTAACAACCACAAAAGCACGTTTGCCAGTCATCAGCCCAACAGGACCATTAGGTGAATAACTGAAGGTCAGTTTGGTGCGCGCAATCATATCGATCCACGCTTTAAAGCTGGCAGGGATACTGAAGTTATATATTGGTAAGCTGATAACCAGCGTTTCCGCACCTGCTATTTCGCTGACTAGCATGTCTGAGTATGCGAGTTTATCCTGTTGTGCTTTAGTTCTGCTCTCTGGCGGCGTAAAGTTTGCACTGATCCATTCTTCATCAACGAAAGGGATGCCGTTAGCGACATTTCGAGTTGTAACGCTCGTTCTGCCTTGCGCGTTTAATGTACTAATTAACCTGTCAGCAATGTCGCGGGATATTGATCCTGTTTGTCGGGCACTGCTGTCTACACGAAGAATATTGTGTATTCTTTCTGTTGGCTGATCTTTCATATTTAGGCTCCATCTATGTGATGAAACCTAAATATGTATTTCATAGCGGCGTATGTAGAGCGCTATTTTGACACTCTATGTTGTTAAAAATGGAACGCCGTTATTTCTCGTCTCCAGATGGTATGAGATTCAGTGACGCTGAGTTCATACAATAACGTACACCTGTTGGTGGTGGTCCGTCAGGGAAGGAGTGCCCCAGATGGCTTTCGCATTTAGCGCACACAATCTCAGTACGCACCATGCCAAATGATCGGTCAGTTTTTTCAGTGACAGCACCATTTGTCGCAGGTTGCCAAAAGCTGGGCCAACCTGATCCGCTATCGTATTTTGTAGCGCTGTCAAACAAATGAGAGCCACACCCGGCACATAGGTATTTGCCCGGTGTTTTTGTGTCCCAGTATTTTCCGGTGAAGGCAGGCTCTGTGCCACCACATCTGCATACTTGATATTGCTCTGGCGTTAGCTCTTGCTTCCACTCGTCGTCTGATTTTTCGACTTTTGCATTATGTTCTTCAGTCATGGGGTTATCTCACATTACATTCAAAACAAATGACATAGCGCGCCATCGGGTCATTCAGATTAAGCAAGAATTCGGCCTCTTCCTTAACCGCTAAAGCAGCTTTCACAAGAGGAGACGGCTGTGTTTTTGGCATGAAGTCCTGAATTTCGACGCCAACTGTTGATGAGAATATATTGGCAACCATTTGTGCAAATTGATCAGGGCGTTCGCGGTAAAATACGGTTGAATAATCACCCTGAACACCAGCAGCGGTTGCTGCCGCTTCCACGGCATCTTCAAATTCACCTAGATGGTCTACAAGGCCTAACTCTTGAGCAGTTGAGCCTATCCAGACACGCCCTTGAGCAATTTTGTCTACATCTTCAACAGTCATGCCGCGCCCACGCGCTACAAGTTCAAGGAATTGACCATACCCAGACTCGATACTTTGCTGCAGAACATCTTTTGTCAGGTCGGTCATACCGCGTGTGAGATTAAAAGCACCTGCAAGAGGCGTTGTGCCAACGCCGTCTGCACTAACGCCAATTTTTTGAAGTGTGTTCTCATATGTAGGAATGACAGCAAAAATGCCGATTGAGCCAGTGATAGTTGTTGGCGAAGCCCATATTTCGTCAGCGGTTGCCGCTATCCAGTATCCACCAGATGCTGCTACTGGGCCCATAGAAGCTATGACCTTAATGCCTTGTTCTTGTGCTGCTACCAATTCTTGGCGGATCAGTTCAGAGGCAAACTGTGCTCCTCCTGGACTGTCTACCCGCAATACAATAGCCGCAGTATTTGAGTTGAGGCGTGCGCTTCTAATATAGCCAACAAGCGTTTCGGCAGCAGCAACAGTAACCGGACCGTCGCCCATAACAATAGGACCTTGAGCGGTGATTACAGCAACTTCGTTTCGGTTTGTTTCCTGTTTGGCTGTCGCTGCCAAATACGCCATATAGTGTATTTGCTTGAAGCTGGTACCGTTATTGTTAGTACCATATTCATCCATTAACGCTTGCCGCCACACAGCACGCGGCGCTAGCTCATCAACTAATCCTTCATTCATCGCAAGTGTTGCGAAGTCACCATTTGCTGCTCTTAATCGAGCAGATATATCGCTGGCACTCTCTAATAGTGCGTTTTCAGGCAGGTCACGAGCACTCACAACGGATTGCTGATATTGCCGCCAAAGATCGCCAAGGAAGGTAGCATTTGCCTCTTTTGCAGCCTCTGACATGTCGTTACGTATATATGGCTCAACAGCAGACTTGAATGTGCCCACACGGAAGACATGGACATTGGCACCAATTTTCTCCAGCAGGTCTTTAAAATATAAATTGTACTGACCGTAGCCACTGAGAAGGACACTGCCTTGATCATTCATGTATATTTTGTCAGCTTCAGCTGCGAGCAGATAGTCGGATTGACTGTAAGCGGCAGATAAAGCGTAAACTTTTTTACCTGTAGATTTGAAGTCGCGAATAGCGGCAGCCATTGCATGCAGATGGCTGGGTGCTGCGCCAATCATACTTTCGGTTATAAGTGCCAGTGCGCTAATACGATCATCATTCTTCGCACGTTTTAACGCTGTCGTAATGTCATGAATGCTGGTTTTAGCGGGTGCATTATTATATTCAGCAAGGGCAGCTTCAAAAGCGTCAGGTTGTTCTATTTGTTCTACAATTTGACCTTCAGGCCAAAGTACAAGAACCGCTCCTTCTGGTACCGGAGGCAAAGGTTCCTTTGTACGAGCCATAATAACGATCGCCAACATCAAGATTACCAATAAGCCCAGCGTAATACTGCCGAGGCCCATAATAAATCTTCCGATGGAACGAATAATTACCCAAACGCCTTGCATGACGATCTACTCCAAAACTTGTAATAATGCTTTAAGCTATAATTTAATAGTAAAGGTGCGACTGAAAGATGGCTGCGTCAAGGTAGCGGTGTAAATAATTATAGTTTAGTCCAAGCAAAATATGCATCGAGAAAGGAAATATATATGAGCCAAGTCCCTAATGTTCCACGTGTTCACCACACAAAACGTGCCGGTGTAGCTGATGATATTGATTTTGAAATCAAAGGCAGTGAGATGCAATTTGTCGAGATCGAGCTTGATGCCGGAGAAAGTGCAATTGCTGAAGCTGGTACCATGATGTTTAAAGACCAATCTATTGGCATGAATGCGGTTTTCGGCGATGGGTCTGGCCAGGATGGCGGATTTATGGGCAAGCTTTTGGGTGCCGGAAAGCGCCTTATTACGGGTGAAAGCCTGTTCACAACCGTTTTCACCCATGACGGCGTAGGCAAGGCGCGCGTGGCTTTTGCTGCTCCATTCCCCGGCAACATTCTGGCGATTAAGCTGGACGATCATAACGGAGAGCTTATTTGCCAGAAAGACAGCTTTCTTGCTGCGGCCAAAGGCGTGCAGATAGGCATTGCCCTGCAACGCAAGATTATGACGGGCTTGTTTGGCGGCGAAGGTTTTATTATGCAGCGCCTTTCCGGTGATGGTTGGACGTTTGTACATGCGGGCGGCACGGTTGTTGAGCGTGAATTGAAGCCGGGCGAGGTGTTGCATGTTGATACTGGCTGTTTGGCAGCAATGACCAGTAGTATTGATATGGATATTGAACGTGTAGGCGGTGTGAAATCTATGATTTTTGGCGGTGAAGGTGTTTTCTTTGCCAGACTTCAGGGTCCGGGCAAGGTCTGGCTACAGAGCCTTCCTTTCAGCAGGCTTGCGGGTCGTATGTTGCAGGCCATGCCGCAAACCGGTGGGAGTGATCGCGGGGAAGGTTCGGTTCTCGGCGGTGTTGGTCGCCTGTTAGACGGTGATAACAGGTTTTAGGTATTATATCTCAATTACATATTAAGTTGCTGACAAGAATGGCAATGACGGTATAGAAGCGTCACTTTCCATTTATGTCGGAACATGAGAAATAGACAGTATGCGTATTACTACAGAAGATTTGATCCGTGACGGTTACCAAACATGGGAAGGTAGCGATGCCTTCGAAGACTTGGTTGGTCCCTTCTATTTCAAAAAGCAAGATGATGGGTCATATACTTCCGCATTCATTTCCGAAGAACGCCACACTAATGGTGGCGGTATGTTGCACGGCGGCTTGTTGATGACATTTGCTGACTTTGCCCTGTTTACAATCGCAAAGGACCATCTTGAAGGAATGCATGTAACGCTTGGCTTTAATTCAGAATTTATTTCCGCTGGGCCTGCTGATGCATTGATCGAAGCACGCGGTGAGGTTACACGTGCAACACGCTCGCTTCTTTTTGTGCGCGGTGAAATATTCACTGGTGATACGGTCATTATGACTTTTAGCGGCATCATTAAGAAGGTGCGCCAAAGCTAATTTTCCATTCATCTCCTTAAAACGACCATTGGTTCCTCAGATTCTATCCATGCTGATTGGTGCATGACACCGTGTTGTTACCGACGAATATGAGGAGGTAACAATGAAAATAACGTCAATAATTCTATTGATGGTTTTTGGTACGTTTTCTAGCGTGCAAGGAATGAAAAACGCTAAACCACAAGTCAGTTATATTGGTTTCAACACGCTAAAGGTTGATCAAAAAGTATCTCACAATAAAGCCTTTAATACATATATCGCAGCTATTCTGCCAATTATGGCAAAATACGATATGGGGCTTCAGGTTTACAGGGTTGATCATAATAGCAATCCCGAAATACCTGTTGATTACATTACTTTTGGTACAGCACCTGATCAGACTACATTTCAGAAATTCTTTGCTGATGCTGAATTGCAAGCACAGTTCCCCAAATTGGTTGATGCACTGCAATCGCATTTTGTTACGTTTTTGGATCAACCGATAATGCCCAAAATGACCAAAGTGCCTTACACTCAGTTAACGCTTGATTGGTTGATCAACAAAGACGATGAAACGAAAAAGAAGTTAGCAGGAATTGATGATGCTTTGTTGAGGTATGCAAGTAACTTAAAGGCAGATAAAGCCTATGCTGCGGAAGGATTGTTTGCGACCATTGGCTTAACTGATGATGTCGTTCCAGTGGAGCCTCCCTCTCAAGTTGCTATATGGCATATGGAAGCTCCGCATGATTTTCTTGAAAACAAGGAAGTACGTGCTTTGAATAAACAAGCCGCGACACTGTCGAAGGATTTCCGCTCTTACTGGATTACAAGGCAACATTATTAAGCCTTATAGCTGCTCTCGCGAGAGCAGCTTAATTAGGGTAGGGTGTTTACATGAAAAGCAGTAAATTTAGAAATGCGGATATCTTGGTTTTGTGCCTTATCGGATTTGGTATGCCGACCTACTACAAGGTTAAATACCTACTCGATGATCTGGTTACCGTTACTGACCTCTTGGTGTTGGAGGCGCTTGCGGAATATGTTTTTTCTTTTGCGCTTGCGGGCTTGCTTGTGGGGCTCAATCATTACTTTCGTAAATTTTCTCAGGTAAATACTGCGGGTAGAGCGCTTGCGCAGTTATTGGTTCTGTTGCTCATAAGCGAACTTGTGTCAGTGACTTTTGCATTGTTTTTCTTCAATGTGGTTTATCCAACAGGTGTGCCAGCTTCTTTTCTTTTTGACACGGCATTGGTGTCGCTTTTTGTACCGTTTTTGCTTGCAGGGTTGGCGGATCGTACATTTTTTATTGATGCGGCGCTCCATGCTGAAAAACAGGCGAAAAGAGAGGAAGAGCTGGCATTGGCTGCGCGCTACGAAGCGCTGAAAGCACGGCTTAGTCCGCATTTTCTTTTTAATAGCCTAAATACGCTCGCTGAAATTGTTGAAAGTGAGCCGGTTCTTGCCGTTCAATTTATAGAGAATATGGCTGCGACATATCGCTATATTCTTGAGAAGCGCGACTTGCCTCTGGTTGCATTAGAAGAAGAACTTAATGCGGTTAGGGCACTGCTTGGTTTACTCGATGTACGCCACCCTGGTGCACTGGATGTCACAATCAATATAGCGTCCAAAGATAATTCAGCTCAAATTGTGCCACTAGCGTTGCAAACGCTTATTGAAAATATTCTAAAGCATAATCAATACAGTACCAACGCACCGCTTGGTGTGCGCGTTTACCTTGAAGAAGATACACTGGTTGTACAAAATGAGTTAAGGCCGCGCGCTGACGTTGCTTCAACAGGCACAGGGCTAAGAAGTTTAAGTGAACGGGTACTGCAAATTCATAAAAGACCCTTACTTATTGATCATGCTAAGGGTTTGTTTCTGGCGCGTTTGCCTGTTTTGCGGACGGATGGTGCATGAAGGTTTTAATCATTGAAGATGAACCGCGCGCGGCTGCTCGCTTGAAGCGTCTTGTCGATAAAGTGTCGGATGAGGAAGTAGTGGTTGTGGGTATTTGCTCTTCTGTGGCCAAGTCAGTTGAGTGGTTGGAGAAAAATAAACAGCCAGATCTAATTTTTATGGATATCCGCCTTGAAGATGGAGAATGTTTCGAAATACTTGACATGGTTGATGTAACTGCATCAATTATTTTTTGTACAGCATACGCAGAATATGCAGTTAGAGCATTTCGCGTCAAAGGCATTGATTATTTACTAAAGCCTATTGTGGAAGTTGATCTTCGGACATCACTTGAAAAATACAAGAAATTACGCGGGCTCGAACATGCTGCCAGCAATTGGCATAACTTAAAGCCTGACATTAAAAAAATGCCTATATATACGCAGCGATTAATGGTTGTTGCAGGTAAGCGCTTCTTACCCATCGATATCAAAGATGTGTCTGTGTTACTTGCACATGAAAAAGGAGTGCTCATTAAACACAGTGATGGTTCATCCTGGCATATAGAAGACAGTCTTTCAGGTATCGAGGCAGGATTGAGTCCCAGTGACTTTGTTCGTATTAGCAGGCAGGCTATTGTGAATTTGAGCCATATTGACGAAATGTCGCGCTCTGACCAAGGTTATAAAGTAAGTCTGAGTTCGCAACCTCATGATAAATACAAAGTATCACGAGCGAAAGTGACAGCACTGAAACAGGCACTCAATAGATAATGCCTCTTGATTTTATTGTTTTCACAGAAGAAGCTAAACTTAGTCACTTTGAGTATTAGTTCGCTGTGTCATAAGATCTTCAGAAGGTGTTTTCTTAGATGGATAGGCTGCTTGACCTTTCAACGAACTTGTACCTCATCGGTAGCATTTTCCTGATAACTTTAATATTGCTGCACTATTTTCTGGTGTTTACAAAGCCGCTCACATTGAAGCAATGGAAGCTTGCTGAGTATGTCTGGGTTGGATTAGCACTTATTTCTATTGTCGGCGTGCTTGAAGAAGCGAAATTTCTGCGTGCAAATCAAAATGTTGAACGATCACGTGTCCTGGCTGAAGACAAATTGCAAGCTATTGAAAACTGGTTTGATGTATACGGTGTTTTTGCATGTGATGAGCAGGGCGCTAAAGAACGCTCACCAAAACTATGTACATGGATGAAAGTGAAAAGCAGCGATTTGGCTTTGATACTCTCCAATGAGAGTTTTCCGCCAGATATACCGTTTAATATGCTCTCCGGTATTGATGAAATTACCGGTGGAATTCAGGATGCAGACCGAAAGATCATCAAAGGCTACCTGAATGATTATATTGCCGCGCGGCAGTCCTACATGACAGGGGTAACGTCAGCACGACGGTCAAGTTTGTCTGCGCTTATTGTTTCGCTTGCGCCAATATTGTTTGCTATGGCTGTGGCGCTGAAGTTTACCAAAGTTACAGGTGAGTACAGACTAACCGCTAGCCGCAAATAGGGAAAATATCAGGTTTCTGCGATTGAGACCATTTCCTCAATATCAGTTAATTTAGAGCGTGGTGCGCCGTCATGCGCCGCAGCGATTTCAGCGGCTTCAATCTTCTTCCAGTCCTGAAATGTAACAATCTGTAAGCCGCGTTCAGCTACAATGGTGTCCAGTCCATCTCGTCCGGCCTTACCACTTGGTTTAACTTCATCAAGTATCTTGGCAGCGATGCCCACACCGTCTGGCTTGTTTGTGCCTATAGTGCCTGTTGGGCCACGCCTGCACCAACCGACACAATAAAGGCCATCGGTGATTAAGCCTTCATCGTTTTTGAAGACGCCCCAATTTTCATTATAAGGCACATCTTCAAGTGGGCTGGAACGATAGCCAATACAAGGTACAACAAGACCTACAGGGAGAACTTCTGAACGTCCGGTACCAACACACTTACCGTCTTCCACTGTTGTTTCTTCCAATCTTATGCCGCAAACACAGTCTTCGCCGATGATTGCCATTGGTCGACGATAGAACTTAATATGCAAACGGACATTTTTGTCGTCAGGTTTGTTTTTGGTCATTGCCCGCAAGGCAATGAAATTTTTCTTTGCAGCGCCTTTCAGTTCACTATCGATGCTTTCTTCAGGCATTTGCGCTGGATCGACAAGAGCGACACAGTTATCCAAGTTGTTTAGTTCGCCTAGTTCCTTGGGAGTGAATGCTGCTTCCAGCGGCCCACGCCTTCCAAGAATATAGATGTCGCGAATAGTTGAGCTATGAATTTCCTCAGCGGCGTGTTGTGCAAGATCAGATTGTGCCATTTCATCAGCTGTTTTAGCTAGAATGCGAGCTACATCAACGGCAACATTACCGTTTCCTATAACTGCGACAGCTGCGATCCGAAGGTCAGGGTCTAGATTGCGGAAATCAGGATGGCTGTTGTACCAGCCCACAAACGGACCAGAGCCAATGACACCTGTAAGGTCTTCACCCTCAATGCCAAGTGGCCTGTCTTTGGCGGCACCTGTAGCCAATACGACCGCGTCATAAAGTTCGCGAAGTTCGGCAAGAGTAATGTCGCGCCCTAATGATAAATTGCCAACAAATCGGACATCGTCACGTTGATTGGTTGCTTCGTAGCGCCGTGCAACATTTTTAATGGATTGATGGTCAGGTGCTACACCTGCACGAATAAGGCCGAAAGGTGTTGGCAGGCGGTCAATGATGTCAACACGGACATCTGCATCTCCTGAAGTCAGTGCTTCTGCGGTATAATACCCAGCTGGCCCTGCGCCTATAACCGCGACCCATAAGGTTTTAGAACGTTGACCCTCTTGTTCCATACTACCTCCCTTTGTGGTGCTAGTTTGCCATGAATTACAAACCTGTCAAAGGGAAACATCCCTTCAGTTACCACGAAGACCGCCATGGACGGTTTACTGTTTTTTTGAAATAAAAAGCCGAGGAAACAAGCCGGGGACGCGTTTCATATAATCACGGTAGGTATCACCGAATTCTTTGATCAAGTCTTTTTCCTCATAATGCAGGCCAACTATAATATAGATTATGATGCCGACAGCGAGTATGGCGCGGCCTTCAGTCATATCTGGCGTGGCAAGCATGGCAATGATTACACCTGTTTGAATGGGATGGCGTACCAGTTTGTAAAACAGTGGTGTAACAAAGGTTTTGTTCTGTGCATCTGATGCATCAGCATTCATTGACTGGCGAATGCCCATCAGATGCATGCCATCAATCATTTGGGTGGCGAGGAAAGTGATAACCCAGCCACCCCAAAAAAGTGCTGATATTATTGTGCGTAACATTGGGTCTTCAACAGACCATATAGTATCTGTCATTGGTCGCCAAAATAGTAACATAACAAAAATGACAAGAGCTGTTGCGAGCACATATGTGCTGCGTTCCAGCGGCGCAGGTACGACTTTTGTAAGTTTTGCCTTAAAGGATGCACGCGCCATTACAGTATGCTGCAAAGCAAACAGAATAACTAACAGTATATTGGTGAGTAATGCGGGCATCGGTGTCATTGCGGCGGCAATATCAATTGCGAAGATGCCTAGAATAGGAGTGTTAAGCGCAAGTCCGATATCGACGAATGTATTATTGGCAAAGAATGCAAACCCAATAAGGCTAACCAGACCAAGTGTATAACAAATCAACCCATACACGCCAAAAATAAGCTTTTGCATTGAAACTTCCCTTTTCCCCGAAAGATATTGAGCTTTTGCATAGCATATTAGTAGCCTGAATAAAATGCAGGCCCAAAATGCGTTGACGAAGGATCATTGCTGCGCTTATATCCTGCTTATCGGTGCTTTGGGGTGCCGAACCGCCAAAAGTCTTCACACCCATATTATGTACATAAAGACCATAAGCTAAAAGCATGGTTCTTCAGGACACAAGAGCGCGGTGATTGTCCAATGGTATGGAGAATACAATGCCTAATGGCTCAAGCGGCGATAGCGCCGTAAAACTTATTTCATTTTTAAAAACTGAAGCTCGCTTGTTACACAGAGAAGCACAGCAAGGCGACGTGTTTGCATTGAAGCGGATTTCCGATCAGTGTCCATCAATACAGCTTGGTACGGAATTACAGCGAAAACATTGTTTGGCAACAATCGGGCGCGAATTGGGTTTTGATAACTGGAAGACCGCACTTGATTGCTTTTCAGATAATGAAGAAGCAACATATGGTGCATTTTTGCATCCACGAAGATGCCACGTTCACTGGAACATATGGTTCGCCGATTACACAGAAGCAAAACAGGTAAGGTCTGAACACGGTGGGTATCTGCTGCCTTACAAGCAGCAATATATGATTGTGGACCGCGATTACATCACATCGCTTGGTCTAGAGCCAGATGCGGAGGCGTGGGAAAGCCTTGGACGTGATTGGTTGGCAAAAGCGGGTGATCATGCGCGAAGTGCGTTAGCGCTTCAGATTGCTAATACTCATTTGAATTGGTTCAAAGAACGTTCTTACCAACAGCACGATGGAAAACAGTGACTTAAATATTAAGCTGATACGTAAGGCAAATATTCTTGTTTGCCTTACGTGCTTACATAGATAGGTACAATTGATGGTATTCGTCAGGAAGCTTATGTTTAGTGTTTGAGTGTTTTGTCTTCACTGGCAGTTGAGCAAGCTCCATATGGTCTAATAAACCTTTTGATGAAGCCAAGAGGCGCTTTGCAGCGCCTCGTATAGTTGATGTACATATGAATAATTCGGAGCCAAAAGACGAAAAAATCACATTTGCCCTCTTGAACCCTGTGAAGGCATCCCTTACATAGATGCGCAGTTAGCACTCTATTGATGTGAGTGCTAACAACCCTTATTTCCGGTTTATCAATTAGGAGACAAACCATGGCTCTTCGTCCGCTTCACGACCGTGTATTGGTCAAGCGTCTAGAAAGCGAAGCTAAAACTGCTGGCGGAATTATTCTTCCAGACACAGCTCAGGAAAAACCATCTGAAGGCGAAGTAATCGCTGTTGGTAGCGGCAACAAAGCTGAAGACGGTACTGTAACTGCGCTCGACGTTAAAGTTGGCGACAAAATCCTGTTTGGCAAATGGTCTGGCACCGAAGTGAAATTCGACGGCGCTGATTATTTGATCATGCAGGAAAAAGATATCATGGGCATCATCGAGTAATTACTCGACCCTCGATTTCTAACCCGTAATTCTAAGTCTGATTTATCAGGAGGCCCCCGATGGCTGCTAAAGAAGTAAAACTCCGCGACGAAGCACGCGCCAAAATTATGACTGGTGTTGATGTACTCGCAAACGCTGTAAAAGTAACACTCGGCCCTAAAGGTCGTAACGTAATTCTCGACAAATCTTTCGGTGCACCACGCATCACCAAAGATGGTGTATCTGTGGCGAAAGAAATTGAACTTGCTGACAAGTTTGAAAACATGGGCGCACAAATGGTGAAAGAAGTTGCTTCTCGCACCAATGATGTTGCTGGCGACGGTACAACAACTGCTACTGTTCTTGCACAATCAATCGTACGCGAAGGCATGAAGTCTGTTGCTGCTGGCATGAATCCAATGGATCTTAAGCGCGGTATCGATCTTGCTACAACTACTGTTGTTGAAAGCCTGAAAGGCCGGACAAAAACAGTAACAACAACTGAAGAGATCGAGCAAGTTGGTACAATCTCTGCTAACGGCGAAGCGCAAGTTGGTAAAGACATTGCTGCTGCAATGGAAAAAGTTGGCAAAGAAGGCGTTATCACTGTTGAGGAAGCTAAAGGCCTTGAGAGTGAACTTGACGTTGTTGAAGGTATGCAGTTTGACCGCGGTTACCTGTCACCTTACTTCATCACAAATGCTGAGAAGATGACTGTTGAGATGGAAAACCCACTCATTCTTCTTCACGAAAGCAAACTTTCTAACCTTCAACCTATGTTGCCGCTTCTTGAAGCTGTAGTTCAGTCAGGTAAGCCACTTCTTATCATCGCTGAAGACATCGAAGGCGAAGCGCTTGCTACACTTGTTGTGAACAAACTCCGTGGTGGTTTGAAAATTGCTGCTGTTAAAGCGCCAGGCTTTGGTGATCGTCGTAAAGCAATGCTTGAAGACATCGCTATCTTGACCGGTGGCCAAGTTGTTTCTGAAGATCTCGGTATCAAGCTTGAGAATGTTGGCATTGATATGCTGGGTACAGCTAAGCGTGTGAACATCACAAAAGAAGACACAACAATTGTTGATGGTGTTGGCTCTGAAGAAGATATCAAAGCTCGTGTTGAGCAAATCAAAGCACAAATCGAAGTAACATCCTCTGATTACGATAAAGAAAAACTGCAAGAGCGTTTGGCTAAACTCTCTGGCGGTGTTGCTGTTATCAAAGTTGGCGGCGCTACAGAGATCGAAGTGAAAGAACGCAAAGACCGTGTTGATGACGCATTGCACGCAACACGCGCTGCTGTTGAAGAAGGCGTTGTTGCTGGTGGTGGTACTGCACTTCTTTACGCAACAAAAGCACTTGAGGGCATGGAAGGCGCTAATGACGACCAAACTCGCGGTATCGCGATTATTCGTCGTGCACTACAAGCACCTGCACGTCAAATCGCTGAAAATTCAGGTGTTGACGGCGCTGTTGTTGTTGGCAAACTTCTTGAGCAAGACGATGCAAACTTCGGTTTTGATGCTCAAAACGAAGAATACACTAATCTTGTTGCAAAAGGTATCATCGACCCAACTAAAGTTGTGCGTACTGCGCTGCAAGACGCTGCGTCTATTGCTGGCCTGATGATCACAACTGAAGCAATGGTTGCTGATGTTCCAGAAGACAAAGCTGCTGGCGGCATGCCTGGCGGCGGCATGCCTGACATGGGCGGCATGGGCGGCATGGGCGGTGGTATGGGCTTCTAAGCCAAACCATCCAAGCTGTTTAGTATTGAGTATGGCCCTCGGACTTCTAGTCCGGGGGCTTTTTTGTTGAGTTATTGCCTGTAAGCCGTCATGACTAACGGTGAGAATAGTTTTTCTTTTGGGGAGAGCGTGATGCGCCGTCTGTTGCTTGTATTAGCGTTTACTTTTGTAGTTTCCTGTTCACAGCAAACATCGCCAAGTTTTGATGAACAAGCGGCTATCGATACTTTGCGTATATTGTCTGCGGATGACATGCAAGGCCGTCAGACTGGAACAGATGGTAACGCTAAAGCACGTGCGTATTTACTTGAACGCATTGCGGCACTTGATGTTGATGAAGTTGGCCAGACACACGAACATATGTTTAAATTTATGCGTGAAGTTGAAGAAGAACCAGCTGTTGAAGTGACTGGTACCAACTTACTATTCCGCATTAATGGTACAGCGGATACCGGGAAAACCATTGTTGTCTCGGCACATTATGATCATGTGGGTGTCAATGATGGTAAAGTATTCAATGGTGCTGATGATAACGCATCAGGCGTTGCTGGGGTGCTGGCCATTGCAGAAAGCTTCAAAAACAATCCACCTAAGAATGACATCATATTTGCGTTGTTCGATGCTGAAGAAATGGGCCTGCAAGGCGCCAGGGCATTTGTTCGCAACCTAGAGCTCATAGACCCTAATATTTCCTTTAATGTTAACTTTGATATGTTAAGCCGCAGTGATAAAAACGAGCTATATGTTGCAGGTGTATTCCACCGACCATACCTAAAGCCTGTTATTGAGGGCATTGCTGCCAAAGTACCCACCAAGCTATTGATGGGGCATGATGACCCTGAATTGGGTATAAATGATTGGACGCAAGCATCTGATCAGGGACCATTTCATAATGCAGATATCCCTTTCCTCTATTTCGGCGTTGAAGATCATCCTCACTATCATCAGCCTTCTGACGAGTTTGAAAGTGTGCCGGTTGAGTTTTTTATCCGCTCGCTCAAAACAGTTGTTACAGCTGTTCACGCTGTAGATGAGCAGTTGACGGGGTTCTCATTGTAAAGTGGTTATGGCCTAGCTAGACGTTTCTTATTTGGAACAAGGAACTCTCATGACTTTAAAGCAATCAAAAAAGCTCGGTAAAAAGTTTGATCAACTTTGGAAACGTTCCTGTGTGCCTGTTTTTACGCACTTGCTTGAATTTGATGAAAGTGTGTGGCGCGGCGAAGCAGGTTCGATCTTTTTGACAGTTGCCGAAGATTTGCCAAAACTTAATGAAGCACCTGCTTCATTAAGAGTGTCACACATTGCATCAGCTAACATGATCGCGCTTTATAAGTTTCTTTTGAACAAGGAGTTTGAGAGGGGGACCGCCGAGCGCTTGGTGACTGATATCATGGAGTTGGAGATTGCTAGAGTCCCTGATTTTCTGAAGCGTTTATCCACTTGGTTTATGTTTTCTGGAGTAGGGCAATATTTTACCAAGTACTTTGCCGAGAAATCCTCGGTTATGAATGACGGCCAATACCGTATGGAATACCAACGCCTGGGGGCGGATTCATTTAGCTTAAATATTACGAATTGCGCCACATGTACCTTGGCTAAGAAACAAGATGTGCAAGAATTTGTGCCAACCATATGTAATGTTGACAAAGTGTTATCTGATGAATTTGGTTGGGGATTACAGCGCACTCAAACAATTGCCAAAGGTAGCAAGCATTGCGATTTTGTTTTTGTGCGAGATGCATATACAAATGTTGAAAAATAAATGCGGTGCGTGAAAATAACGCTAGATTTCTACAAGGCAGAGCCTTATTATCCGCTTCCGTTCTTCATTAAAGCGTAATGATACCTATGTTAAACATGCTTCATATCAACCGGGTTAACCGGCTTCGACGACGATAACACTTAGGCTTTCCCTTTTGTTGTCCCTGGTGCATGGCACCGTTGATATGAGAACGTTATGTTTGAAATTTGTCCTGAGCATCAGCTTGATGCCCCTGCTGTAGAGCAACTCCTAGATTCTGTATTTGGTCCAAACCGTTTTTCCAAGGCTTCATACGCTGTGCGCCGGAATGTCATGCCTATTCAGGATTTATCTTTCATTGCCCGCGCCGATGACGGTCTTATAGGAACTATTCGTTTTTGGCCTATAACGGTGAAAGACATGTTGTGCGGTGATACTGAACAGGCACTGTTGCTTGGTCCTTTAGCCGTTTCCGGTAGTGCGCGTGGTCAAAATGTTGGCGCCTCATTGGTTTGGCATGCATTGAACGAAGCAGAAAAGTCAGGATTTAGACGGATACTGTTGGTAGGCGATATGACATATTATGGTCGGTTTGGTTTTCGGCCAACATTGCCAAATTACATCACGTTGCCTGGTGGGCGTGATGCGCGGCGTCTTTTGGTGCGACAGTCGGCGCTTTTATTGTCTTTACCAGCTGTTGGTAAGGTTGAGCCTTACACCCAATGTGGTTTTATGAAACGAAATTCAATACCTGTGGCTGCTGAATAACTTAACTAAAGAATGATGTACCTCTTTCATTTGTTAGTGCTCACGCCATATAATGGTGGCAGGAGATTTGCTAATGCCAACAAAACAATATGCTGGTTCATTTGACCTGAACACTTTTGTTAAACAGGTTGAGGGACAACGTTTCCCTCCTGTTGATAAATGGGAGCCGGAATTTTGTGGTAATATTGACATGCGCATAGCTGTTGATGGTACATGGTTTTATATGGGCACGCCCATAGGCCGCGAAAAAATGGTACGCCTTTTTGCATCCGTTTTACGTAAGGATGCTGACGATCAAACATACCTAGTTACGCCAGTAGAGAAGATTGGCATAACTGTTGATGATGCACATTTTGTAGCGGTTTCTGTTGAAGTGGCCGACCATGGTGACAATCAATCACTTTGTTTTGTCACCAATACGGGTGACAAAGTTATTGCAGACAATGAGCATCCTATACGCGTAGAAATAGACGCTGAAACAGGAGAACCACGCCCTTACATCTTGGTGCGTGGTCGCCTTGAGGCATTGATTAGTCGTTCAGTGTATTATGAGCTTGTGGAGCATGGAGATATTGTGGAGCAAAATGGCGTTAGTAAATGCAGTATTTTAAGTAACGGCGTTACGTTTTCGCTAGGTGAGTGGTCATATGAAAACATGGCTTGATGCTGCCTTAAAACAAGAGAACCCTGCAGCACGCGGGTCGCGCAGTGATTTTGATCTCAATAATGAAGCGGACCAGGCTGAATTGGAATCTGAAACGCTGCGGGCTGCAGCTGTTTTGGTGCCAATTGTGATGCATGATGAAGGCCCGACAGTCCTTCTGACAAAACGAACTGAAAACCTTAGTAAACACGCCGGGCAGGTTAGCTTCCCGGGAGGCAGCATTGACCCTGAAGATGAAGATGATGTTGCTGCTGCACTGCGTGAAGCCAGTGAAGAGATAGGTTTGCTTCCTGAGCAGGTGCAAATTCATGGGCGTTTGGATATGTACCGCACAGGTACAGGGTTTGAAATTTCTCCTATTGTTGCAACAATCGAGCCTGGGTTTGAGTTGATAATCGCGGAAGATGAAGTAGCCGAAGCGTTTGAGGTGCCTCTGGACTTCTTTTTGGATCGTAGTAACCATCAGCAGCAAAGTGCGGTTTGGCGTGGTCGTAGACGACATTATTATGCTATGCCGTATGGAGACTACTTCATTTGGGGGGCAACTGCGGCTATGCTCGTTAACCTGATTGATATTTTGGAATCCGTACGGGAGAGCGCATAACATGCTTGTCTTTCTTCGAATAATGCTGTTGATCTTGCCTATTTTGGCGGTGGCTTTGTGGCTTAGATGGCGATCGAAACAGTCGATGGAAGACGCTGACTTGCAGCTTGAAGCTAAGCGTTTTCGGATTGGCGTCGGCTTTTTGCTGGTAGCTATGGTGCTTACTGGCCTGAGCCTACGTGTATTCGATGATGGAGCTGGTGACACTGACTCGGTTTATGTTCCGCCGCATGTCGTGGATGGTGAAGTGGTCCCCGGAAAATTTGTTCCGAAAGATGACCCGGAAACACCATAGAATGACTGTTAACGATCAGCTATTTCTGCGAAATGGCGAATTGCCTGCATGGGTGTCATCGAAGTTTAGTAAGAAGATTTTTGGTGCTTTAGGCGTGCAAAATGTGCGCTTTGTCGGTGGTGCTGTACGTGACGCTATACTTGATGTTTCCGTATCTGACATTGACATGGCAACTACTCACAAACCGGATGCTGTTGTGGATAAACTCAATGCTGTCGGATTGAAGGTTATTCCAACTGGATTGAAGCACGGTACTGTTACGGCAGTGTTTGGCGACGAAATGCGTGAAATAACAACGCTTCGAGTGGATCAACAAACCGATGGCCGCCATGCTGTCGTTTCTTATACAGATAATTGGTTTGTTGATGCTGAACGCCGGGATTTTACCATAAATGCGATGTATTTATCTGCGGACGGTGCACTTTATGACCCCTTTGATGGTCTTGCCGATCTTAATGCTCACCGCGTGCGTTTCATTGGTGACCCAACTAAACGAATTGAAGAAGATGCGCTGCGTATCCTTAGGTTTTATCGTTTTTCTAGCCGTTATGCTGATAATATTGACCATGAAGGTCAAAGGGCGTGCAGAAGTGCTCGTGATAAAATCAAAACGTTGTCTACTGAACGTGTCCGTGATGAGCTGCTGAAACTGTTATCTGGTACATCGCCGCAGCAGGCTCTTATGGCTATGTTTGAGTCAGGGGTTAGCGAGAGTATTTTCCCTGATGGCTTTGATGCCCTCGAATTGCTCGAACAGCTAGAGTACGATGATCAAAGCAAAGTACATACATCGGCAATTACACGCCTTTGGTTGTTGGCTGGGGAAGATTCAACTCCTGCACGCCTCGCCAGTAAATTCAAGCTTTCAGGCGCGCAGAAGAGGCACCTTAGTCAGGTCGCGTCGATACATGCTGAAGGCAATGCTCTGACTGAAAAACATATCAGGCAGCTTTTCTATAGCTTTGACCCGCTAACTGTCTGTGAAGCTGTGTATTTAATGCGCGATAACGCCTTAACGTCATGTGTTCATGAACAAGCTAAATACTGGGAACAAAAAACGCTTCCTGTTTCTGCGCATGACTTGATGGCGCTGGGGCAGGAGGCAGGGCCTGGCTTGGGTGATGCACTGAAAAGTCTTGAAACAAAATGGCTGGATAGCGATTTCTCACTATCCAAAGAAGAGCTGTTAAACTTGATAACTAGCTGAGAGATTAACTTACAAGCCTTTGTTTAGCTTTTTGTCTTTCCAGTATTTAGTACCTTGAATAGTTGCTTGTAATACAAGGCCATTTTTTGTGAATTGATAAATGCTTACTTTTTTGCGAACAGAAGCAGCTTCTCCAATTTCACCGCCAACATCGTCTGCGCGTGCTGCTGCATCGACTTCACCAGAAAGGTCCCAGCCTTTGTTTACGAAGCTGTCAAAAGCACCGCGGTCATGAAAGATAAAAACAGCACGAAAATCTTTTAGGCCCAAGCCAATACCGACACCAGCAGAGCCCATTTTCATAAATGTTTCTTTTCCTGATGCATTGTCATAGGCAACACCGCGACCACCTTCTGCGGCAAAAAGAACAACATTAATGCCAACATTCTTAAATACAGCATAACCAACAGCTTCATCAATTTCTGCATTGGCTTGAGGGCGTGTTTCAAACAACTCTGTTAGCACGTCTTGACGCATCTCGCGGATTTTTGCCCGTTTTTCTTCAGGTGTATCTGCAAGAGCACTTGTTCCCAACAACAATAAGCTCATTGTGGATGCTATAATTAATGAGACGCTTTTCTTAAGCATAGAATGAACCCTTTTAAATTTGTGACGGTTGTAATTTCTATAAAGATAAAGGCATTTTTACGGCGAAGAAATCAATAGTCGGCTGATTCACAATCACAGAACAATGATCACGATTATGCTATAACGCAGTGTTTTCCCAAGCGTTACCAGCAGCAAAAACGGCAAAAATGGAACCCTTAATACACCAGCGATTAAAGTTAATGGATCGCCAACTATAGGTAACCATGCAAACAATAGCGACCAAATCCCATATTTTCTGAAATGTAATGAAGCCTTTTCTATTTTATCAGGTGTAAATGGAAACCATTTTCTGTTTTCAAATTTCGTTATTTTATGACCTAGCCACCAATTAACTATTGAGCCGATTACATTGCCAGCAGTTGCAAACAGCAGCAACAACAGCGGATGTCCATTGCCACTTTTTAAAAAGGCGGCAAGTGCAAATTCTGATAGCGCCGGTAATATCGTAGCGGCCAGAAAAGCATTCCAAAACAGGGTGCCGTATACAGCAAGGTCATGCATCATGAAGTATTACGGCCATTTAGCCTCTGGCGGTAATGACATCAAGATAGCTTCAACATTACCGCCTGTTTTCAAGCCAAATGTTGTGCCGCGGTCATAGGCCAAATTAAACTCAGCATAATGTCCGCGATAAATGAGCTGTGTTTCACGTTCCTCGGCAGTCCATGGTTCGTCCATATGCTGCCGGACGAGAGAGGGGTAGATATCTAAAAAAGTGCGACCTACATCTTGTGTGAAAGCAAAGTCATTATCCCAGCTGTCTGTGGCCAGCTGATCATAGAAAATACCGCCTTCACCGCGCGCTTTCTGGCGGTGAGGTATATAGAAATATTCATCACACCATTTTTTGTATTTCTCGTAATAAGCAGGATCGTGACGATCACAGCAGTTTTTAAAGGCCGTATGAAATTCATCTGTATCTTTGGTGTTTGGTAGGGGGGCGTTAAGGTCTGCGCCGCCGCCAAACCAGCTTTTTGCGGTGCAGATAAACCGCGTATTCATGTGAACAGCAGGCACACGCGGACTGTTCATGTGTGCGACAAGAGATATGCCAGTTGCAAAAAACGCAGGGTTTTGATCTGCTCCTGGTATATTTTTGGCAAATTCTTCAGTGAACGTGCCAAATACAGTCGAGATATTAACACCAACTTTTTCGAAAACACGGCCACCTTTCATAATGGACATCACACCACCACCGCCCGGCGCCCCATCTGCCTGATTTGTGCGATCCCAGTTTTTGCGTTTAAACCGGCCTGCAGGTTTTTCTGACATTAAGCCTGTATTGTCATCTTCAATCGCTTCGAAGCTGGCGCATATCTGGTCGCGCAATTCCTTGAACCAGGCTGAGGCTTGTAGTTTTTTCTGTTCTATATCCATGGGAGTTACTCTTAAAATACGTTCAGGTGTTGTGAGGTAATAGTGCTGTTTGTCTTAGAGCTTCACCTAATACCATTGACATAGCCACTGCAACGTTGAGTGAGCGCACATTCGGGTTCATAGGTATGGTAATGCATGCATCGGCATGTTTGTGTACAAAATCGGGCGCCCCGGCAGATTCGCTGCCGACCATCAAGACATCATCAGGTTTGAATGAAAAGTTGGTATACGCCATGTCGGATTTTGTCGTTAAGAGAATCGTACGGCGATTGTTTGTTTCTTGCCAACCCTTGAACGCATTCCACTCAAGGTGATGGTGAATATCGACAAAATCGGCATAATCCATTGCATATCGCTTAACTGCCTTAGTTGAAAAGGGAAATCCGCACGGTTCAATTACGTGAACGGGCGTATTCATACATGCACCAAGGCGCAAAAGCGTGCCGGTGTTGGGTGGTTGATCAGGCTGAAACAATGCAATATCCATGGCGGGGAACCTATAGTGTCTGGTTGATAGGATCAACGACAGACAATTGTGCACGAAATTTTAACGGGTTTTTTCTATATTTTGGCTATAAACGCTTGCCTCTTGAGGCGTAGGCGACTAAACAAATCCCAAATTCGGGATGGTTCTAGGGGACTTTCCGCAATCCTTGCTTTGTGGACAGTGCGTCTGTGTGACGCATTACTATGAGACAAGGGTTAGATAGAATAGGGTCCACGCCGATAGGCGAAGGTCTTTTATATCACTTCCTGTCAGGGAATATTAAATGAGCACACTTGAGACGACAAACCATGAAGAAGAAGGCGTTTCACGCCGTGATATGCTTCATGTAGGCGCTGGCGTTATGGCTGGCGTTGGTGCGGTAGGGGCTGTTTGGCCATTTATCGATCAAATGAATCCTGCGGCTGATACGCTTGCGTTAGCGTCTGTTGAAATCGACATTAGTCAAATTGAAACAGGTGCGGCCGTTGTTATTACATGGCGTGGTAAACCTGTATTTATCCGTCACCGGACCGCAGCTGAGATTGAAGAGGCGCGTACCGTAAATGTGGCCGAGCTTCCTGATCGTCAAACAGATGATGAGCGTGTGCTTGCAGGTAAAGACGAATGGCTTGTTGTTCTCGGTGTATGTACACACCTTGGTTGTGTGCCGCTTGGAACCAAGTCTGGTGACGACAAAGGTGAGTACGGCGGTTGGTTCTGCCCATGTCATGGGTCCCATTATGATACATCAGGTCGTATTCGTAAGGGTCCTGCACCTAAAAACCTTGAGGTGCCTGAGTATGCATTCCTCAGCGACACAACATTGAAAATCGGGTAGGAGGATAGATCATGGCTGAATGGGAATCCGTGAAACCTGAAAATAAGGCGTTATCTTGGTTTGAGGAACGCCTTCCGGTTTTGTCTTTGATGAACAACGTTATGGGGCCGGGCACACCGACGCCTCGTAATCTGAATTATGCTTGGAACTTTGGTTCTCTTGCTGGTTTGATGTTGGTGATCCAGATTATCTCAGGCATTGTGCTTGCAATGCACTATGCTGCTAATACAGGCATCGCTTTTGATAGTGTTGAGCGCATCATGCGCGATGTTAACTATGGTTGGCTGATCCGTTACATGCATGCCAATGGTGCATCCTTCTTCTTTATCGCTGTATATATTCATATTTTCCGCGGCCTTTATTATGGCTCTTACAAAGCGCCTCGTGAAGTATTGTGGATGTTAGGTCTTGTTATCTTCTTGCTGATGATGGCAACAGCATTCATGGGTTACGTATTGCCTTGGGGGCAGATGTCTTTCTGGGGTGCAACAGTTATTACCAACTTGTTCTCAGCGGTTCCTGTTGTCGGTGACAGCATTGTGACGCTGCTTTGGGGCGGTTTCTCGGTAGATAACCCAACACTTAACCGTTTCTTTAGCTTGCACTACTTACTACCGTTTGTGATCACGGGTGTTGTGATCCTTCACCTGTGGGCAAAGAAGGTTTCAGATAGTGGTAACCCGCTGGGTATCGAAGTAAAGTCAAGCGCAGACCAAATTCCGTTCCACCCTTATTACACAATTAAGGATGCGTTTGGCGCTGGTGTGTTCTTCTTGTTGTTCGCAGCATTTGTTTTCTATATGCCAAATACACTTGGGCATCCTGATAATTATATTCCGGCTGATCCGCTCGTGACACCAGACAGTATCGTGCCTGAGTGGTACTTCCTGCCATTCTATGCGATCCTACGCTCAATTACCTTTGATATCGGTATTCCAGGAACCGACATCATCTTTATTGATGCCAAGTTGCTCGGCGTAATAGCAATGTTCTCGGCGATTATTGTGCTGTTCTTCTTGCCATGGCTGGATACGAGCAAGGTGCGTTCAACTAAATTCCGTCCGATGTATTTCTGGTTTTTCTGGATATTGGTTGCAGATATGGCGTTGCTTACCGTTGTAGGCGGTAAAAAACCCGAGGGAATCTGGCCACTCTTAGGCTTGATTGGAACCTTCTATTATTTTGCACATTTCCTGGTAGTGCTGCCGCTTCTCGGTAAAATTGAGAAAACGCTGCCATTGCCGGAAAGCATTTCCAATTCAGTATTGAAACCGGCAGAGTAAGGGTAAGAATAATGAAAATGATAAAAAACATTACAGTTGCCCTAACAGTTGGTGTTGCCGTTTCAATCAGCGCTATGGCTGCTGGTGCGGGTAAGCACCCTTTGCAAGTTGAGTGGTCTTTCGATGGTCCATTCGGCAAGTTTGATCGTGCGTCAGCACAGCGTGGCTGGCAGGTTTACAAGCAGGTTTGCGCAGCGTGCCACAGCCTGAAGTACTTTCGTTTCCGCAATCTCGCAGAAATTGGCTATGACGAAGACATGATCAAAGCGTTTGCTGCTGAATATGAAGTAGCTGGCGATGTTGATGATTTTGGTGATCCAACAACACGCAATGCTTTGCCTCAGGATGTATTCCCAAGTCCATTTGCCAACGACAATGCTGCTCGTGCGTCAAATGGCGGCGCATTGCCACCAGATCTTTCGCTAATGGTGAAGGCGCGTCATGATGGTGCCAATTATGTGTATAGTTTGCTGACGGGCTATGAGGATTCTGCGCCTGCAGGTTTTGATCTGACAGACGGTAAATATTACAATGAGTATTTCAAAGGTGCCCAGATTTCTATGGCGCCGCCATTATTTGCGGGTTCCATTGATTACGAAGACGGCACAGAAGCTTCTGCCGACCAAATGGCAAAAGACGTTGTTATGTTCTTGACATATGTGTCTGAGCCTTCGCTGGAAAAACGTCACCAGATGGGTATTAAAGTACTGTTGTTCCTTCTGATGCTAACCATTCTTCTCTACATGTCCATGAAGAAGATTTGGAAGCCAGTTAAAGAAGGTAAGAACTTCTACGAAGACTAAGGTTTCGTTGCATGAAATTATTAAAAGGGCTGCCAATTTGGCGGCCCTTTTTCGTCTCGGCACGACAAATGTTTATCTGAAAGTTGCCGTAGTTCTATGAAGCGGCACAGCCGTTGTATTGACAGAAAGCGCGCCTACCATAAACTGGAAAATATTACGCCTATGCCAGCAAATTTTAAGGAACTAACTATGAAGAAGTTTATCTTGTTAGGTATTGTTATTTTCAGTTTTGGTGCATCAGCTACTAATCAGACAATTGAAGACCTTGTTAAGACACATGACGAGATTGTTTTTCAACCTGCTCCGGAGTTTGAAGGGCTTGAAGTAGCGCTTATAGCTGGCAACCCGAATGCCCCGGGGCCTTATGTTTTGCGTGCAAAATTTGCTGCAGGCATTTTGTCAAAGCCGCACTCCCATGATCAGATACGTCATATTACCGTTCTGAAAGGTATATGGCACTTTGGTCTTGGGCCAAGTGGCAGTTGTGATGGCACAAAGCCTATTAATGCTGGTGGCACCGCCTTACATCCGAAAGGTGTTGTTCATTATGACGGCGCTTGCGGCAGCGAAACCATTGTTGAAATTACTGGCATCGGTCCTGTGAAAACAACATTTGTGAAACCGGCACAATAAGGTTTTCCGTACGCGTAAGCTTTTACTTTATATGGCTACCAGTACCGTCGCCTTTGGATTGCCACTGACGCGCTCTGTTTTCTTGCATTTTTTCAGTAACGGCCTGACTGGCATCAAGCTCATGAATATGAAGAAGACGGTATAACAAGATCAAAACATCTGCGGCTTCTTTGCTGATTTCTTCAGAGTTACCTGAGATGACAGCTTCTTCTAATTCATCCAGCTCTTTGCGAGCGCGACTGACTAGAGCCTCTGGCTTGTCTACTTTGCCAAAGGTTGCATCCGCCCATTCGGTGATTGAATGCTGGGTTTCAGTTTTGACCATCTGGCCTCTCAACCTTTCTTATATTGATAGTCCACGATACAATCACTAGGTGCGCCTGCACCTAAATCAACAAAGTGCATATCGCGAATATGGCCTAGTTTCCTGTCAGCTTCATCACGTTCCACATCAGTATGGGCGGGGCGTCTGCCATAGCCGTAAACCAATAGGAAACAAACCTTTCCGGTGTCATCACTTAAGGGAAATTGCATTGTTTCAAAAACATAGCTGATGTTTGACGGTGTAGAAACCATATCTGCAACGTAAGCACCGCAAGGCTGGTTAATTATGATTGTGTGATAGGCATTGAGAGCTTTACGTGTTTTCTCGTCTGCCACCATGTCATAGTAATTACGGACATTTTTATTAAGGCCTGAAAGGCGCTCTATTTCGGAGCCAGAGAAAAGCACATCAAGTTGACAGGGCCCTTCATAGCGAAACAATGCAATATTTGCCATAAGCGCCCCCATTAATTTGGGGCTGCAATCTTTCTTTGAAGGTAAAAACGAATGAGATGACCGTGGCAAATTATGCCAACAATCAAGAAAAGCTTGGAAATTTTGTTGTTCTTCCATATGCACTTTTCGCTCAATGCGAGGCCGCGTGTCCAGTGTTACTTTCCAATTTGATTTAATACGTGTCCTTGTTCATCTTCATCAACAATATTCAACAGTACTTCCCAAAACCCAGAAACGGCTTCAGGACCGGCTTTTTTATAAGCCTCTGCAACACGACTTCTCTGTGTGGCAAACAACTCTTTTTCGAATAGCTCACCCTTATCTGTTAGATGCAGCAGTCTTTGTCGTCGATCTTGTTCGCCTGTTTTTTGAACGATATATCCTTCATCGACAAGTTGGCCGAGTACGCGAGACAGGCTTTGCTTTGTGATGCGTAGTAATTTTAATAATCCGGACACTGTTGTGCCAGGGTTGCGTCCAACAAAGTAAAGAACACGGTGATGCGCACGCCCAAAGTTTGAGGTTGCTAATATTTCGTCAGGATCACGTGTAAAATCTCGATAAGCAAAGTATAGCAATTCAATACCACGGCGTAATTCTTCTTCGCGCAGGTACAAATTGGATTGCGGTAATTTATGTTGCATTGTCACCTTGTTGCTCACTTTAAATATTGATGCCTAACATATGGCAGCTTTGTTGACACAATAGGGGTGCGCTGATACGTAGATCAAGGAAAAATAGATGCCGCGAATACACTAACGTACGTAAACGGCAATCATTCAATTGTGGAGTATAGACGATGGCTGCAGAGCCCTATGATGATCGCGACGGTTGGATCTGGATGGACGGTGAATACGTACCTTGGCGTGACAGTAAAGTTCATATCCTAACTCATGCATTGCACTATGGTGGTGCTGCATTTGAAGGTCAGCGCGCGTATAATGGACGTATATTTAAATTGGAAGAGCATACAGACCGCCTTTTCCGATCTGCTGAAATCTTAGGTTACAAAGTACCGTTCAGTAAAAATGAAATAAACGACGCTTGTAACGAACTACTCGTCAAGCATGAGTTTGTCGACGCGTATTGCCGCCCCGTTGTTTGGCGTGGCAGTGAAATGATGGGTATTGCGGCACAGCAGAACACAATTCATGCGGCTATCGCTGTTTGGCAGTGGCCTTCGTATTTTGCGCCAGAAGCCCGCCTCAAAGGCTTGCGCCTTGACATTTCCAAGTGGAGGCGCCCTGCGCCGGATACTGCGCCAACTGACGCTAAGGCGTCTGGGCTATACATGATTTGTACAATCACAAAGCATGCAGCGGATGACAATGGTTACGATGATGCATTAATGCTGGATTATCGCGGACAAATTGCTGAAGCTACTGGTGCTAATATCTTCTTTGTTAAAGATGGTGAGCTGCACACACCGACACCTGATTGTTTCCTTGATGGTATTACGCGCCGTACTGTAATTGACTTGGCGCGGGCACGCGGACTGAAGGTAACAGAGCGCGCTATAATGCCGGAAGAAATGGAAGGTTTTGAGCAGGCGTTCCTAACAGGAACCGCTGCAGAGGTTACGCCATTGTCTGAAATTGGTCCGTATCGGTTTGAAGTTGGTGATATTACCAAGACGCTCATGACTGATTACGATACACTCGTTCGCAGCGGTGGTTAATGAGCCATTCGCTGTAATTGAGAGAAGTTTAACGCCCCAGCAGCATTAGTTGCCGGGGCTATTTTTTTCACTTTCCTGTACGGCTTGAACCAGATCTGCCAATGCTTGCCGTAAACTTGAAGGCGGCATTGCGTCTATTTCCGGCAGCAAATAATCCAGTTCATCAATCTTGCCTTTGAATAATATTTCACCAGGTGGCAAACCTTTGTAAAAAAAGCCGACGTCAACTTTGAGGATATGAGCAAGCATAAACAGTCTGCCTGCGCTTATTCTGTTTTGTCCGCTTTCATATTTTTGAAGCTGTTGATAGGAAACGCTTAGTATTTCGCTAATATCCTGTTGCGAAATGTCCATGGAACGACGCCTGTCGCGAATACGTTTTCCAACGTGCTTGTCGATAAAATCCGCTTTTCTCGCAGTGCTGCCGTCTACTCGGCTTTTCTTTGTTGAGCGATCGCTCATATAATTTTCTTCCCCCAAAAAGAAAGCAATAAACAACTGGTCGTGATTCCCGTTGGCCTGTCAGTTAAGCTGTGCTAGAAAATCTCTTGGCCAGCGTTGAAACCATGTGTGCACGCAACATAATGTATAAATTATACTAATGGTTGTGTGTATGTGTGACAACAAATAAATTAGTAATCAGCTAGGGCTGACGAGTAACTGGAGTATGTGGCGGCTATGGATTCCACCCGGCTTAAAGCAATTATTATGAGTGCATTATCTATTGTACTTGTTGCATGTAGTTCCAACGATGAAGATACATACGTCGCACGAGACGTAGAGGTTATTTACAACTTTGCTTATGATGCGTTAGAGCGAAAGCGTTACCGGTTAGCAGCTGCAGGTTTTGATGAAGTTGAGCGTCAGCACCCATATTCTGTATGGGCACGCCGTGCACAGTTAATGGCAGCATACTCGGCGTACATGAGTAATCAATATGATGACGCTGTATTGGCAGCGCAGCGTTTTCTGCAATTGCATCCGGGCAACGCGTCTGCGCCGTATGCATATTACTTAATTGCTCTTAGCCACTATGAGCAGATATCTGATGTAGGTCGTGATCAGGAAAAGACCGAAGAAGCTGAGGTTGCTTTGATTGAGGTTATTCGTCGTTTTCCTGAGTCTGAGTATGCGCAGGATGCACAGCTAAAACTTAACCTTACGCAAGACCATCTGGCTGGTAAGGATATGGAAGTTGGGCGCTTTTACATGCAGCGCAAAGAATATCTATCTGCAATCATTCGTTTTCGCCGTGTTGTTGAAAAATACCAAACTACCAGCCATGCGCCGGAAGCTTTACACCGATTGGTAGAAAGTTATCTTGCGCTCGGTATTACTGATGAAGCACAAATGGCTGCTGCTGTTTTGGGACATAATTTCCCGGAGAGCAAATGGTATCGCTTCAGTTATTCACAGCTAGTAGATGGTCGTTTGTCGCCAGAAGCCAAGAGCAATTCATGGCTTTCTGCCATTTGGCCATTTTAAACCAGTTAATTTAGGGGGAAGGGATGCTGACCAGCCTCAGCATTCGAGACATTGTTCTAATCGACAGATTGGCACTTCGCTTTTCTGATGGCTTAAATGTGTTAACTGGTGAAACTGGTGCCGGTAAATCGATACTACTCGATAGTTTAGGGTTGGCTCTGGGAACAAGAGCAGATCGAGCCCTTGTGCGCCGAAATCAAGAAAAAGGTACTGTGTCTGCGTGCTTTACAGTCGCTAAAAGTCACATCGTTTGCAGTAAATTGGATGATGCAGGACTTGATCACGGTGACGGTGAAATTGTTCTTCGGCGTCAAATCACTGCGGATGGGCGCAGCAAGGCGTGGATTAATGATCAACCGGTTGGCCAAGCCTTATTAGCCGAGGTTGGCGCGTGTCTTGTAGAAATTCACGGACAACATGATGATCGCGGTCTATTGGATGCTTCTGCCCATCGTAATTTGCTTGATGAATTTGCAGGCCTTGCTTCGCTTAAGGCTGATATGTCGCGTGCTTATTCTGCTTATCAAGCCGCATTAAAAGAAGAAGCACGTATTAAAGCCGAGATTGCGGAAGCGCGTGTAGACGAAGAATATATTCGTCATGCAGCTGAAGAACTGGCGGCATTAGCACCTGAAGAAGGTGAAGAACAAATTTTAGCTGACCGACGGGCGTTGATGATGCAGGGAGAGAAATCTGCTCAGGAGCTAGCTGATTTCCAAAAAACATTAACGGCGCACGGTGGTGTTGACGCGACAGTTCGCGGTGTTATTCGCAGAATGGCACGCCTTGATGGAGCCTTGGCTGAGCGCCTAACAACTACATTTGAAGCACTTGACCGCGCAGCAGATGAGCTTGCCGTTGCAACAGATGCGCTGGGTCGTGTTATTGCGGATGTTCACTTTGATGGGCAAGAACTGGAACAAGTGGAAGAAAGATTGTTCGAGTTTCACCGTATTGCGCGCAAGCACAATTGCCAACCAGCAGAGTTGTTGTCATTAGGGCAGGGGTTGTCTGCAAAACTTGATACGATAACAGGCAGCGAAGATGTACTGCGGGCCGCAACACAACTGGTTCACGACACAAGAGAAAGTTTCCATGCTCTCGTAAAATCTGTGTCGAGTGAAAGGCGTAAAATTTCTGAACAGCTTGATTTGCAAGTTAACAATGAATTGCCTGCACTGAAGCTTGAGAAAGCAATCTTCAAAACTGATTTGGAAGCATTGCCTGTTGAACAATGGAATGAATTAGGTGGTGAACGGGTTGTTTTCCAAGTGAAGACAAACGAAGGCACCCCTTTTGGCCCAATGGTAAAAGTGGCATCTGGCGGCGAGCTGGCTCGTTTCATTTTGGCGTTAAAAGTTGTACTTGCCAAAAATACATCAGTGCCCGTCATGGTTTTTGACGAGGTTGATCGTGGTATAGGTGGGGCCACGGCAAGTGCTGTCGGGGACCGACTGAAAAAACTCACGGTTCGTTCACAGGTACTTGTGGTTACTCACAGCCCTCAGGTTGCGGCGCGTGGGGATATTCAGTTTCAGATTAGTAAAGATGATATTGATGGCGATACGAAAACATCTGTTGGTGAATTGTCTGATGTAGAACGTAAGGAAGAAATTGCTCGCATGCTTGCGGGCGCGGAAATTACTGACGCTGCTCGCGCAGCAGCTGATCAACTTTTAAATAGTGGCGATAGTGCTTAAATGAGTGAACAGACGCAAAAACCTGTTGATGAACTTAGTGAAAAAGAAGCAAGCCGCGAACTAGCGATACTAGCGATGGAAATCGCTAACCATGATGCATTATATCACGGCGATGACGCGCCACTGATTTCAGATGCTGAATATGACGCGCTACGCCGCCGCAATAATGAAATTGAGGCGCGTTTTCCTGCACTTGTACGAAGTGATAGCCCTTCCAAAAAGGTTGGGGCATCAGTTAAGCAAAGCAAATTTGAAAAAGTCTCTCATGTGCGGCCTATGCTGTCGCTTGACAATGCATTTAATGATGATGACGTGCATGAATTTGTTGCGCGGGTAAAACGGTTTTTAAATTTGGGCGAAGCTGATGATGTTTTGCTTACCGCAGAGCCCAAAATTGACGGACTTTCCCTGGCGTTGCGTTATGAAAAAGGCGAATTAGTACTTGCTGCAACACGCGGTGATGGCCAAATTGGTGAGAATGTTACACAAAATGCCCGCACTATTGATAATGTTCCCCATAAACTAGCTGGAACCAATATTCCTGAAGTCGTTGAGATTCGCGGTGAAGTTTATATTGGCAAAACGGATTTTCTGGCGTTAAACGCACGTCAGGAAGAAGCTGGCGGTAAGGTATTTGCTAATCCGCGTAATGCAGCGGCAGGGTCGTTGCGGCAACTTGATCTCAGCATTACAGCGTCCAGGCCACTTAAGTTCTTTGCTTATGCGTGGGGTGACATAAGTGACCTGCCATCAGATAGCCAAATGGGAATGGTCGAACTTTTCGACAGTTGGGGACTGGCTGTTAACCCATTGATGAAACGCGTTAATGGGTCAACGAATGCCGTTGCTCATTACCGGGAGATTGAAGCGAACAGAGCCGCTCTTGATTATGATATTGACGGGGTTGTTTATAAAGTGGACAGGCTCGACTGGCAAAGCCGACTTGGTATGGTGGCACGTGCGCCGCGCTGGGCAATCGCGCATAAATTTCCGGCTGAAAAAGCAACAACAGTTGTAAATAAGATTGATATTCAGGTTGGGCGGACAGGAGCCTTGACGCCTGTGGCAAAACTGGAGCCTGTTACGGTTGGTGGCGTTGTTGTCTCAAACGCGACGCTTCATAATGCCGATGAAATTGAACGGCTTGGCGTACGTGTCGGTGACACGGTTGTTATCCAGCGAGCAGGAGATGTCATTCCGCAAGTTGTATCCGTGATGACTGACCGGCGGCCAGATAATAGCACGCCGTTTGAGTTTCCTGTTGAATGTCCGGTGTGCGGATCAGCAGCTGCAGCTGAAGGTGACGATGTTGTTGTGCGGTGTACGGGCGGGCTTATTTGTGCTGCACAGCGAGTGGAGCGGTTATCTCATTTTGTCTCACGCAACGCATTTGATATTGACGGGTTAGGCGAGAAACAGATAACACAGCTGTTTTCACGCGACTGGGTTCATGCGCCTGCCGATATATTTAAGCTCGCGGTACGCAATGTTAAAGATGAAAATCCGATGCAAAAATGGGATGGATGGGGCGACCTGTCTGTCAGCAATTTGATGCAAGCGATCGAAGCACGCAGAAGTATAGACTTCCATCGTGTTTTATTCGGTTTGGGTATTCCTTCAATTGGGCAAGAAACAGCAAAGATTTTGGCGCGCCATTTCAAAAATATTGATGGTTTTGTTACGTTTCTGGAACACTCTCTCTCGATTATTGAACAAACAGACCAGAAAATGGATGCACAGGATATATCATCTCTAAATTATGTGTTGATGCGTCTTGGGCATTTAAAAGAATTTCAAGCTATTATTCAACCGCGTGATTTGTTTGATTCTGGCGAAGGCCTTCTCGAACTGGTGCATGCGCGTGTGCAACGTATCGAGAGTGGTGTACTGAAGGGTGATAATCTGAAAGTAAGTCATTTGCAGCGTGTTGCAGATTTTGCCAAGACGCCGGAAAAAGCTTCAATTGTGCCATCACTGTTTGCCCTTTATGAGCATAATCAGGAGCTTGCCAGCATTGATGGGATAGGTGTTGATGTAATTTTGAATCTTGAAGATTTTTACTTTGAACCGCAAAATCGTGCAGCTCTTATGGATCTTCTATCTGAATTACAGGTTATTGAAGCAGCAGAACAAGCAAGTGATAGCCCTGTGTCAGGCAAAACTGTTGTGTTTACAGGTTCTTTAGTGGAGCTTACACGTGCTGAAGCAAAAGCGGGCGCAGAAGCACTGGGCGCGAAAGTTGCTGGCTCGGTTTCCAAAAAAACTGATATTGTTGTTGCAGGACCTGGTGCTGGTTCGAAGTTGAAAAAAGCACAAGAGCTGAACGTTAAAACAATGACAGAAGATGAATGGATTGCATTTATTGCTTCAAAATAAAATGCCGACTCTTTATCTGAAAATCAAAACTGAAGGGGGTTTCTGTGGCTCTTAAAATGCTTCAAGTGATTGCACCAACAGCTACGGCAGCCAGCTTGCAGAAAATTGCAGACCGAGACGGTGCTGTTTCATTTCACAAACAATGTGAAATTGATGATGATCACGCAGTGTTCCACATGCTTACAAGCGCGAATACACGCCAACAGATTATTGATGCACTGCAAGAATTGCTGAAAACGTCACCCCGGTGTCGCATTAATATTATCCCTGTGGATACAACTGTTCCGTCGATTGATGTAGACTCGCAATCTGATACGCGTGAAGAACTGAATGCAAAAAT
Source organism: Kordiimonas aquimaris (assembly GCF_025574485.1). GTDB lineage: Bacteria > Pseudomonadota > Alphaproteobacteria > Sphingomonadales > Kordiimonadaceae > Kordiimonas > Kordiimonas aquimaris. The sequence continues at coordinate 149,903 of NZ_JAOBPO010000005.1, forward strand.
GGCAAGCGGCGCCAATCTGGATTTTAACTATTTGCTTTTGACATTTCTTTCGACGCTTGTGGCTTTGATCGGGTTGTTGCAAGACAACATTGCAGTTGTGATTGGCGCGATGGTGATTGCGCCGTTTCTGGGGCCCAATCTTGCTTTTGCATTTGGTACGTCACTTGGTAAACGCCCACTGATGTTCTATGCGTTTAAAGCGGGTGTGGCAGGTGTAAGTTTAGCAGTTTTGCTTTCATACGGTTTTGGCTGGGTGTGGGGTACCGTGCCAGACAGTAGCGAATTGCTTAGCCGAACAAATATTGGTTTGGACGGTGTTGCCCTTGCGGTCGCGTCAGGTGTCGCTGGTGTGTTATCATTAACTTCTGGCCTTTCCATGACACTGGTTGGTGTAATGGTGGCGGTTGCTATATTACCGCCAGCGGCAACTTTTGGGTTTATGCTTGGTGCAGAAGAGTGGAAAATGGCTTATGGCAGCTTTCTACTGCTTTCGGTTAATATTGTGTGCGTTAACCTATCAGGCCTGTTGGTTTTCCTAGCCAAGGGTATCAAGCCACGTCGGTGGTTCGAGAGGCGAATGGCGAAGCCTTATGTGCTCGGCGGTATCGCTGTATGGAGCGTGTTACTGCTTCTATTGTTATTTGCCATCGGTAATCCCATTATCTGAAATTATAGCAACAGATTTTCTTCTATTGTGTATTCAACTAAATATAACGAGCCTGTGATAGCTTACGTGATGAGGTATGCATTTTATGCATGGCTCTGTTGTGGTTTTAACCTCTACTCGCCGCAGATGATTGTCCATATATATCTCCCTGTCAGCAGATAAAGCCGACGGTAATAAGTATATAATAATTCAGCGATTTTGGAACGAACAATGGCACACACAGTAGAGACAATTGAACTAATCGAAAGCTATTCATTCATGGGTTTATTGGCAACAAAAGGTCAAATCCCAGGCGTGGAAGGCACACCGATTGCAGAAGAACAACGCGCAGTTAACAAATTGTTTGAAGTTGTTGGCACGAAGAAAACAAAGCCAGCTTTCTCGTTTAAAATCGTTCGCCCGCTTAGCTGGGGCAAATTTAGCACATCAAACAATGCAAGCGGTGCATTTGCCCATTAAGCTTAAAAGCTATCAGTAAATATTATTAAGCTCGTTACTTCATGTAGCGAGCTTTTATTATGTTTGTTTCAAGCTGTGCAAACGTAGCTTTGTTTAAGCTCGAGTAACAGAAATTGCTTTTACCAAGCGCGTACTGATTGAATTATGCGCGCTTTAGATAAAGCGCTGTCCAATCGCCTTGTTCAACTGCATCAATCAAAGACATGCCTTTGCTCTCGTATGCTGCGAGGACATCTTCTTTTTGAGTAATCAGTAATCCGGATAAAATGAGCTTACCGCTTCTTGCCGTTGCATCAATAATATCCTGCGCCATGGTAATTAGAGGGCCGGCAAGAATATTAGCTACGATTAAATTATAAGGTGCTTTACGCTGCAAAGCATCATCCTTCAATCCATCAGCAACAATAAGGTAGATTCCGTCTTCATTGGGGCCGCCGGTGTTTTCTAAAGCGTCGTTAACGCCAAGATTTAAACGCGTTACATCAATAGCAATAGGGTCAATATCTGTGGCCGTAACAGTTGAACTTGGCCATAATTTGGCTGCGGCGAGTGCTAACACGCCTGTACCAGTGCCTATATCAAGCATGTTATCTGGTACATCCGACTGACCAATCTTATCAATGAGCTTTAAGCAAGCCGATGTTGTTTCATGTTTGCCTGTACCGAAAGCTTGCCCTGCATCAATTTGAAGGTTGATGAGTTTTGGGTCTCGCTTATCTGCATCATGACTGCCAAATACCAGGAAACGACCTGCGCGAACAGGAGCAAGCAGTTTTTGGCTTTCGCTTACCCAATCCCGGTCCTCAATGGGTGTAAGTGTATATGTCCAACCTTCCAATCCCGCGTGGGTTAGTACTGCATCAATAAAGGCGGTGTCAGCTTCATCAGTAAAATAAACGTCAACCTGCCATAATGGGCTGTCATCTTGTTCAAATGAGGAAGAGGTTGGTGGGAAGATACCCTGCATTTCCGCGATAACTTCAATGCTGGTTTCAAGCGCTTCTGATTTTTCTCGTGGTAATTGGCCCGAAAGGCACCAGCCTGTATTCTCTTGCGTCATTATCGTGTCCCTGTTCTTTAGGCTGGCGTTATAAAGCGATCAACAACGCGCTTGGTACCGGCTTTCTCGAAAGCGACCAAAAGTTTGTTCCCTTCAACATCTTCGACAATGCCATAGCCGAATTTATCGTGGAACACACGTTCACCAACGGCAATATTGCTGACAGTTTCAGGTTTGCTTGCGGGTTTGGATATTGTTGGCATATCAATGGTTACATTGCTGCGCTTCTTGCGTGCAGCACGTTCACCGTAACTTTGTCTTGGATCATAGCGCGATTGTGTTTGGTTGTCTTGGAAACGGCTTTTTGCCCGCGACCACCCGGGTCCATATTTGTCACCGCCTGATGTGTAATAACCTTCGTCTGACCATTCATTATCACCCCAGCCGCCACGTGTAGGTTTGTTTCCGTAAAGCCCTTGAGATGCTTCCATCTCAATATGATCTTTAGGTAGCTCTTCGATAAAGCGACTAGGTAGGCTTGATTGCCATTGACCAAAAATCTGACGGCTGCCTGCATAATAAATATGTGCGCGTTGTTTGGCACGGGTAATGCCGACATAAGCAAGACGGCGTTCTTCTTCTAACCCTTTTGCTCCTGCTTCATCGAGTGCGCGTTGATTAGGAAACACACCTTCTTCCCAGCCCGGCAAGAAGACATCATTGAATTCCAGACCTTTTGCGGCATGCAAAGTCATTAGTGATACTTTTTCATTGCTGCTGTCCTTATCATTGTCCATCACAAGGGCAATATGCTCAAGGAAACCGGCAAGGTTTTCGAAATCACCCATGGCAGAAACAAGTTCTTTAAGGTTATCCAACCTGCCGGGTGCGTCAGGTGATTTGTCATTTTGCCACATTTCAGTGTAACCACTTTCGTCCAGCATTGTTTCGGCTAGCTCGGATTGGTTGTGTGTGGAAAGCATGCTGCGCCAGCGGTCAAAGTCATTCATGAGTTGCGAAAGTGATTTTCGTGCAGCAGCTCTTAGGTCGTCCAACTCCAAAATTTGTTGTGCGGCGCGAGTCATTGATATGCCGTGGCTACGAGCCAAATGATGGATCTTTTGCACAGTTGTTGTGCCGAGTCCTCGTTTTGGAACATTGATAATGCGTTCGAATGCTAAGTCGTCGTCCGGCTGGGCGATAACACGAAGGTAAGCCATTGCATCACGTATTTCGGCGCGCTCGTAAAAGCGAGGGCCACCAATAACACGATATGGCAAGCCGAGTGTGATCATCCGTTCTTCAAACTCACGTGTTTGAAAACCAGCTCTTACCAGTACGGCAATTTCACTGAGCGAGCAGTCCTTACGCTGTAAGTTTTCTATATCATCACCGATAGAACGCGCTTCTTCCGGAGCATCCCACACACCTTTAACTTCAACCTTTTCACCGTTGTCAGCGTCAGTCCATAGTGTTTTCCCTAACCGACCTTCATTGGCGGAAATCAAAGCAGATGCAGCTGCCAAAATGTGTCCGGTAGAGCGGTAGTTTTGTTCAAGGCGAACAACCTTTGCTCCGGGAAAATCTTCGGAAAAACGCAGAATATTGCCAACTTCTGCACCGCGCCAACCATAGATGCTTTGATCATCGTCACCCACACAGCAAATATTGTGATTAGCCTGAGCAAGCAGACGTAGCCAAAGGTACTGTGCCACGTTGGTATCTTGATATTCGTCCACAAGGGTGTAGCGAAACTGGTTATGATACTCTTTCAACACATCGGGTCGTGTCTGGAAAAGTGTGATGACATGCATCAACAGGTCACCAAAATCGCAGGCATTCAGTATTTTAAGGCGTGCTTGATAAGATGCATATAGTTCGTTACCCAGACCATTTGCAAAAGCATATGCTTCGCCTTGTGGCACTTTATCTGGTGTTAAAGCCCGGTTTTTCCATCGATCTATGAGGCCAGCCAATGCGCGAGCAGGCCAGCGTTTATCGTCAATGTTTTCGGCTTGAATTAGTTGTTTTAACAACCGCATCTGATCATCTGTATCCAGAATGGTAAAGTTCGATTTTAGCCCGACAAGCTCTGCATGCCGTCTGAGAATACGCACGCAGATGGAATGGAACGTTCCAATCCACATACCTTCAACGGGTCGCCCCATTACGCGTGCGACACGGTCTTGCATTTCCTTGGCTGCTTTGTTGGTAAATGTCACAGCCAGCACATTCCAGGGCGCGGCACGCCCGGTTGCCATTAAATGCCCAAGGCGCGTTGTAAGCACACGCGTTTTTCCAGTGCCTGCACCAGCCAAAACCAATACAGGGCCATCGGCAGCCAGAACTGCTTCTTTTTGTGGCTCATTAAGGCCATCAAGGTAAGGTGGTTCAGCAGCATTTGAAGAATGCGTTGGTTCTGCATCAAACGGTGCATCCTGTGGCAGATGCACAGGCGGTTCTTCGTTTAAGTCATCAAGGTCAAATGGATCATTCATAACTCGCTACATAGCATCGTTGGCATGCATGGCAAACAGAAGGATGCCTGATTAATTAAATCATTTACCAGTTCGGCCTAATCGCTGGTCCTGACCTTGTGTTTCCAGCAATGCTCGATTGTATTGTTTCATTACATCACGGTGTTTTATCAACCCAACCACAGTCTTGTCTTGCGTTGGTGAAATAACAGGCAATGCATCCTCGCCGCTAGCATCCAGGCGGTGGAGAGCAATCTCAAGTGCATCAGTAGTTTTTACGATGAAAGATGGTTCTCGTGAAAACTCGCTCGCATGTCTTTCACTGGCACTTCCGTCTTCGAATAAAGAAGTTGGAATTTGCCCCAGTGACAAAACACCTGTTAGTTTTCCAGTGTCATCAGTGACAATAAGGATACCACCACTTTGTGCGATTAGCAGTTCCCTTGCCTTTTGAACGGTTTCTGTGCCTTGAATCGTGAAGAAATCACGGCTCATATGTTGACCGATTGTCGCTGACTTTAGAAGGTATGTTGCTTTTCCTCCTTCGAGGCGGACGCCGCGATTTGCAAGCTGCATCAGGAAAAAAGAACGTTCGTAAAACAAGCTTGTCACGATGCTGGCAACGGCAGATGCAATCATGACTGCAATGGTTACGTTGTAATCACGTGTAATTTCAAAAACGATAAGCATTGTGGATATGGGCGCGCCGAGTACAGCAGATGCAACAGCCCCCATGCCTACAATTGCATAAAGGCCTGGTGTTGATGCCAGCGCGGGGAAAAGACTTCCTGCAATAATGCCAAAGCTGCCGCCAAGCATTGCGCCTATGAATAACGATGGACTGAAAATGCCGACACCAAAACGCCCAGCATACGAAATGATGGCAGCAACAATTTTTATCAAGATTAACGGCAAAAGTAAGCTGAGTGCATACTCTCCGTTAAGCGCACGACTTGTAGCCTCATACCCGATACTGAGAATTTCTGGGTAGGCGAGGGCAATTGTACCGATTAATAGCCCGGCTATCCCGGGCTGTAGCCAGTATGGAATACGATCAAATTTTACACGAAGTTTGTCCGCCCAGTTGAGACCAGACATAAAAATCACAGCTACTAATGCGGAAACAATACCGAGCAGGAAAAATGCGGGAAACTCCCAAAAGCTGGTGATAAAATATTCAGTTGTGTGGAAAGCCGGGAAATTTCCGATGTGAATGCGGCTAACAACAGTGCCGGCAATAGCTGCGATAACGATAGGTGCAAATGTATGCAAGGCATAATGACCGATTACGATCTCAAGCGCAAAAAACACGCCTGCAATTGGGGCATTGAAAGATGCCGACACGGCGGCCGCTACACCGCATCCCAATAATATCCGGCCCGATGCAGGGTTTAATCTTAATTTTTTGGTGATGGCTGAGGCCAGTGTGGCCCCCAGGTGCACAGCAGGGCCTTCACGACCCATAGAAGCACCAGATCCCAATGAAACAATGGTTGCCGCTGCGCTAATTAACCCATCCCTTAAGCCAAGGTTGTTTTCGTTGATAGCAGCCGCTTCAATCACACTAGCAACACCGCTAGTTTGTCGGCTTTTGTGAAATGTCAGTAACAACCCAACTAGCAAACCACCGATGGTTGGTACAAAAAGCAGATGCCACCAATCAAGGCTGCTGGCGCCGGTTGCCAGAATTTCCTCGTCAACACCAAACGAGAATTTGAGCAGTGCACTGATCAATACATATAAAGCAATGGCGCCGTAGCCAGCGACAGTGCCAACCAAAACAGCAAGTAGGGTAATAGTACCAAACCCATACGCCCCTGTGCGGAACATTCTTGCCCGAGCACTGCGAATAAAACGCTGGATTGTTAAATGCTTGTTAGCAGGCATGAATATCCTTGTTAGTCTTGCATGCGAACAGTTGATTATTATATCGCAAGTGTTCAGCTTAGACTTGAATCTTTAAAAGGTTAAGTGCAAATCTGCCGTATCTTTGCCCATATTCGCATGTTATTTGAATATGTATTCGTGAATGGTTAATTGGCGATTTCGCGCGAAGGTGTAGAATGCAAAAAAGAACTATTTCTTATTTCTTCTTTGGGTTGATGACAGCGCTTATTATTGCGACGTCTGCGGTACTTTATATCGTGGATTGGAATCAATACCGGGATACATTTGCACAGCTTGTGAGTGATCGCCTTGGTGTGCGTGTGGAATTGGCTGGTGATCTTGGATTGCAGTTACTGCCCAGACCATCTCTTACAGCGCGAGCAATAAGACTTTCGCCGTTACAGACACAGTTTAATGATACGATAGCGACCGCAGACCGTATTGATATGCGCCTTGGGTTGAGTGCAGCCCTCTCTGGTAATATAGAGCTTCAAAGCCTTTCATTAGAAGGTGTTTCAATCAACCTTGTAGAAACCAGTTCTGGCTGGCGCGTGCGTGGTTGGCCGGAAGTAGAGACATTAGAAAGTACAAGCTCTGAAGGCGATGATAGTACAAACCTTGCATCTATTAATCGTTTTCAACTTGAAAACAGTACAATTGTAGCAACACGTATTGATGGCTCAAATGTTACACTAAATCAGATCAATCTGAATTTATCCGGTGACCTGCCTGTAGGCCCTGTTGATTGGGATGGCAGCATGATTATTGCTGGTGAACCGTTATCTGTTTCAGGCCGTGTTGTGCCGGTGCGTACACGTGATGAAACATCTGTTCGCAGTGAGATAAAGGTTGCTGACTCGTCTATTGAATTTTCTGGCCGTATTAACCCTAAAGGCAATGTGACAGGCCGGATGAAAGCGGAAGGGACAAGTGTCAAAAACCTGGCAACATTTATATCACGAACGATGAACGCTGAAGCGCCTGAGTATATCCCTGATACACCGTTTGCTCTTGATGTTCAGTTTGATCGTGAAGGTGATATTAGCCGTATCGTTTCGCGTCAGTTTTCTATTGCGGAAACGCGCGGTGTGATTGATATGACAATCGCAGAGAAAAACCAAGGTTATCACCTGACCGGAACAACAACGTTGGGCGTGATTCAGCTGGATGACTATCTGGTTGCTAATGACGCGCCACTGACGGTTACTCCTTCATCTAATAGCAATCCAGAAAATGCAGAGTCTGGTCAATCACTATCAGTTACAGGTGCTATTGATATTACAGTCGAGGGTGTCGAATATAAAGGTGGATTAGTACAGCAAATAAATGCAGTTGTAGGTTTTGATGGAAACGCGCCGTTTTTGTCACAATTTAGTGCCTTGTTGCCCGGGGCTTCTCGGCTAGCTTTTGCTGCTACAGGTAATCAAACAGCAGGCCGTGTTACTTTCCAGTCAGGCCGATTACCTGAGATGTTCAAATGGCTGGATATCCCGCTATCTGACGCCGTGCCGTCTGGCCGGCTTACGACGGCTGACCTGAGTGCTGATATGCAGGTTTTAGATGAAAACTGGAGGCTCACTAATGTTATTGGGAGCGTTGATACATCTAACATTGCAGCCACTTTTTCAGGTAGTACTGCGCCGTTTTCATTAGGTATAGCCGCAATAGAGGTTGATCAGCTAAATTTGGATGCCTATTGGCCTGAGCCACAGCTTCCATCAGCAACTGAAGGTAATTCAGAACCATTCCCGGATTTTGAAATCACATTAAAAGTTGGTTCATTACAGTGGCTGCACCGTACGTTTTCAGGATTGACTACGCATATCCTAGCTTCAGGAAATGAGCTAGCTGCGCGTAACTTCTCTGTTAATCATGAAGAAGGTATGTTGGCAGGTACCTTAAGCCAAGACGCAAATGAAAACATTGCTGGTCGCATCACTTATAGCAAGTGGCGCTACCCGATCATTGGTGCGCTATCTCCGCAAGGTGGTGTTGTATTAGATGGATTTGCAGGCAGGGCTCCCATAACAGGTTCAATAACGCTGAACGGCCCTCTTGATGCCTTGCAAACTCAAATAGTGGCAGATGCAGGTGTTAACAAAGCTGCTTTCTCAGGAGCAATCGGCGTTGGTGAGCCATTCAAATTTGATCTGCAGGGTACACTGGAACATTATAATGCCTTCGCTTTAGCAGCGGCAATCCCTGACTTTCAATCACCACAGGGCATTTTACCTATTACGCTTAATGTTAATGCAAATGGTTCGGTGGATGCTTTTACTTTTCGTGCGAACGGGCAGGCTGCTAGTCATCAGCTTGATGTTTCCGGTAATTATGAAACAAGTAAATCGAGCCTAGATTTTTCCATGAACATGCCATCAGGCATGAGTGCTGAGTTGCAACAGGTTGCAGGCGCATATGCAGGTTTTCTTGACGAACAAAAACCAAGCCGGGTTCGCTTTATATTAGATTATGCCGAGAATGATATTTCAGTATCGAACATTGATGTAAGCAATGGTGCAATGCGTGTTAGTGGCATGACGAGACTACAAGGCGACATGATTGAAGGTGATTTAGCCCTTAGTAATATAGATGTTGACCAGATCCTTGATCAAATTAATACGCAAAGCGATGATGATTCTGAAAGCCTGAGTGGCACAGTTGCTCTAAATATTGATAATCTGACATTGTTCGGTCAAAGACTGGATGCCCCAACTGCTTCATTAATACTGGGACAAAACGTAACAGAGGTGAGGCTGGGAGATAATGCCAAGCTGAATAATCAACCAGTAACAGGAACAATGAATTTGGCCGATAAGGCAGCCTCTACAATAGCCATAAAGTCGGCTGTATTGGATGCAGGTAAACTGTTGTCAGCCGCAGGGGTTACTGGAAGTGTTTCCGGGCTGATCTCGACGGACATAAATTTAACAACACTAGGCGGTACGCCGCGAGAAATGATGGCTAGTTTATCTGGTGATGTAACCTTTAATGGCGGTGCGGGGTCTATGTATTTTATGGCAGTGCCTAAAATCGTTGAATCGCTAACATCTTCAGGCAGTAAAACAGGCTTCTTACGTTCTATTGGCGGCCTTCTTCGCTCTGGAACGACCGGTTACACTAATCTTAGTGGTTCATTACGATTTGATGGTGGCGTTGCGTTAATCGATGAAATTGTTGCCTCAGGAGATTGGGGGCGCTTCAGTGTTGAAGGGCAGGCAAACCTACTAGATGATTTGCTTAATATGAAGGGCTCGCTTGATCTTACAAGCCCTCAGGATGTACCTGCTATTCCTGTTGTTTATCAAGGAAGTTTAACGTCACCGACAACCAACTGGGCTAGTAGCGCTCTTGAGCGCTTTGCTATTGCGGGTATTCAACGTCGCTTGCGGTCTGAATTGTTTGGCGATTTTGAAAAGGCGCAGACAGAAAATGGTGAAGTGCAAACTGCAGACCCTGGCTCAGCAGTGATCGGTGCAGCGTTCGGGCTGTTGACTAAACTTCGCAATGCTCAAGAAGAGAAGAAGCGGCAAGAGGCCGAGGCGCAAAAGGAAACGGAAGATAAGCCAGATAATAACTAAGGTTTTATTTGTTGCTCAAGGTTTTGCATGACAAAAGCGCGTATCGCACCCGATAGAGACCCGTTTCTGGCTTCATCCAACTGACGCACCAGCTCATTAATAGACATGTTTCTATTTTCTGCTGTTGTGCGCAAATGTCGCCAAAAGCATTTTTCCAAAGATATCGATGTCCTGTGACCGGCAATGGTCACGGAATGTTTTTGCAGCGTTGCATCATCAAGGTCATACATGCATAAGCTGTGGCATCTCGAATACCATATCGTCAAGGATAAGAATGCCGAGATATAATCGGCAAGGAAGTGTCAATGGAACCGTTTAAAGAATTAATGAATGCAGATGTAGCTAGAATGCTGGGTGCTATAATCAAAACGAAATATGCCGCATTTAACCAAGATCAATATGAAATGCATGCAATGAATGGCTTGGCCTCGCTAGAGTTTAAGGACCGGGTTATGCAGGTTGCAGATGCGTTTGATGCAACATTGCCTCAAGATTTTGATACCTTTGCTGAAATTATGCTGAATTGCCTGCATCCAAGTGAAGACACTAATGCAGATGGCATTAAGTTCGGCCCGGACGGTGTTTGTGGTTTTGCGATTTGGCCGCTAACAGAACTGGTGACGATCAGGGGGATAAATGAACCTGAAAAAGCGTTTGCTGTACTTAAGGAGCAAACAAAACGCTTTTCTTCAGAGTTTGCTGTGCGCCCTTTAATTGCGAAATATCCAGAAATTGCAATGGAAACGTTAATGAAATGGGCCGACGATGAAAATCGTCATGTGAGACGTTTAGCAAGTGAGGGTTCTCGTCCTCGGTTGCCGTGGGGTATCCGTTTAGATCAGTTTGTTAATGATCCGGCGCCTTTGCTTCCGTTACTTGAAAAACTGAAAGATGACCCAGATGAATATGTGAGGCGTTCCGTCGCTAATAATCTTAATGACATTGCAAAAGATCATCCGGCTGTTGTGGCGAACATAGCTGAAGCTTGGTTAAAGAATGCATCTAAAAATCGTCATCGGTTAGTGAAACATGCCTGTCGAACATTGATAAAAAGTGGTGATCAGCGTGTTCTCAGTGCATTTGGGTATAAGGCGGTAAAGCTGAATCAAGTTTCGTTTGAGATATTAACACCTACTGTAAAATACGGTGATGAGGCACTTGAGTTTGAACTCGTAATTTCAAGCGATGGAAAACCAACTAATCTAATGATTGATTATGCTGTACATTTTATGAAAGCAAATGGCAGCCTTGCACCTAAAGTGTTTAAATGGAAAGACCTTAAAGGCTTTGAAGATAAACAATTGAAGGCGCAGCGAAAGCATGCAATCAAGCCAATAACTACAAGAGTTTACTATCCCGGCAAGCATAAGGTAGAGATATTTATCAATGGTGTTTCAGCCGCAATAGCAGACTTTGAGTTGCAGATGTAAGTCTGCAAAGTAAGGTAGCTAAATGCTACTGTACTGGGGTTAATCGATTGTGTCAGGGATATCTTTTGGTGCCCATAAACACAAACCACGCGGGTTATAGTCAACACCCATCCGCCGGTACATATGTATAGTGCGGACACTGTCAGTGGTGATTGTCCACTTTACGTGTACATTTTCTGATTTTCCCAATTGACCGATGGCAAGTAACAGTTTCTTGCCTATACCGTGACCGCGCGCATCAGGGCTTACAAACAAGTCATCAATTTCAATCAAATTCTCGCCGAACCAGATGTGAAACCGCCGAAAATACGTAACAACACCTGCAATCACTCCGTCTAGTTCTGCAAGCAATATGGAGAATTGAGGGTTGTCACCAAAAGCAGCATTTGTGAACGTTGCTTCATCTATCTGCATATAGTCATCAAGACCTTCATGTATGGCAAGTTGGCGCACCAGTTTATAGGCTTCTGGCGCGTCAGCCTCTACGGCGGGTCTTATCATGTAACTCATATCATATGCCCCTTGAGTGCTGTGATATTTATATGACAAAGCACTAGTCTGCAGCACAAGAATGCCGCATCAGATCAGAGTTTATACCATGATTATAAATCTTTGAAGAAATCATTCCCTTTGTCATCAACAACGATGAATGCCGGGAAATTTTCAACATTAATTTTCCAAACAGCTTCCATGCCTAAATCATCAAAGTCGAGAACTTCAACTTTTTTGATATTATTTTGTGCAAGAATAGCTGCTGGACCGCCAATTGAGCCAAGGTAGAAACCGCCATTTTCTTCACATGCCTTGGTTACCGCACGAGAGCGATTACCTTTTGCAAGGCTGATCATACTACCGCCAAGTTTCTGGAAAGGCCCGACATAACTATCCATTCGGCCTGCTGTCGTAGGACCAAAGCTGCCAGATGCATAACCTTCAGGCGTTTTGGCAGGGCCAGCATAATAGATAATATGATCTTTGAAATATGACGGCATTTCTCCCCCATCTTCGATCATTTGTTGAATGCGGGAATGCGCAAGATCTCGCGCTACCACGATAGTACCTGTAAGAGACAACCTTGTTTTGATCGGGTGTTTGCTGAGTGTCGCCAGCATGTCTTCCATCGGTTGGTTTAGGTCGACTTGAACAACCTCGGTTGATAGGTCGTCGGCTCCAATTTCTGGAAGAAACTTCACGGGATCAGTTTCTAATGCTTCAAGGAAAATACCGTCTGCAGTAATTTTCGCTTTGGCTTGCCGATCCGCTGAGCATGATACGCCGATACCTACAGGCAGGCTTGCACCGTGTCGTGGTAGGCGAACAACCCGAACATCATGACAAAAATATTTGCCGCCAAACTGTGCGCCAATACCCATGTTTTGGGTCATTTTGTGGACTTGTTTTTCCATTTCTATATCGCGAAAGGCACGGCCAGACGCGTCGCCGCTGGTCGGTAGGCTGTCAAGGTATCGAGCAGATGCTTTTTTAACTGTTGCCAGGTTTTGTTCTGCGGACAAACCGCCAATCACGATTGCTAAATGGTATGGGGGGCACGCAGACGTACCTAGCGTTCTGATTTTTTCATCTAAAAAGGCAAGCATGCGGTCTTCGCGCAATGTCGCAGGCGTCTGTTGGAACAAGAATGTCTTGTTTGCACTGCCACCACCTTTGGCGAGAAACAGAAAGTGATATTCGTTACCTTTGTCCGCGTATATATCAATTTGTGCAGGTGTGTTGTTCTTCGTATTTGCTTCTTTGTACATTGAAAGCGGCGCCATCTGACTATAGCGCAGGTTTGTCTCTGTATACGTGCGCATAACACCCTTGGTTAAGGGGGCAGCATCGTCACCATCTGTCCAGACATATTGACCCTTTTTTCCAACAACAATGGCTGTTCCTGTATCCTGGCAACCAGGAAGAATGCGACCAGCAGCAATGTTGGCATTTTTCAGCAGCTCAATTGCAACGAAGCGATCATTATCGCTTGCTTCCGGGTCGTCTAGAATATTAGCGAGCTGCTGAAGATGTCCGGGGCGAAGAAGGTGTGCAATATCTGACATTGCTTGCGCGGTCAGCAATTCCAACCCTTCGTCTTCGACTTTCAGAATTTTGCGGCCATCAATCTCTATTTCTGACACATGTTCAGATGTGAGTTTTCTGTATGGCGTCTCGTCATCACCAAGTTGAAAGAGTTTTGAATAGCTCCAATCGGTCATCCTATGGATCCTGTCATTAGCGATGTATTATGTATGATAACTTAAGGCTTTGATTATCATTTTTTGCGAAAGGCATCTAATGTGACAACATTATTTGTGTTGTCTTCTTCAGCGTCTGCATCGGTTTTGTCGGGTGATTCAATGTTCTCTGAAGCATCATTTTCATCCAGAAACATCAAATCTTCTTCATCCTGTTCAGCAGAAGTATCATCCATAATATCAGGAATAGAAGGGGTTAACGATGTTTGCTCGTTACTGTCCTGATCATCGTGGAACTGAAGGGCAAACTGAACGCTTGGGTCAACAAAGCCGACAATTGCATCAAAAGGAATTTCAAGATGCTCGGGCTTTTGGTTGAACGATAAACCTATCTCAAAGCGATCTTCATGGACAGCCAGCCCCCAAAACTTATGTTGCAGTACGATTGTCATTTCGTCGGGAAAACGACTAACTAGCTGTGGCGGTATATTAACGCCCTCTGCTTGCGTTTTAAATGCAACATAAAAGTGATGATCACCCTGAAGGCCGTCTTCCGCTGTTTCTTTTAAAACAGTTTTAACGACATTTCTCAGTGCGTCCTGCACCTTCGCATCATAATCGATGTGACTTTCAGCCATTAGTGTTGCCTAACTTGTTTACATGCCTCGCGTTCTTATAACCGCTGCTCGGCGCTGCGTGAAGGCAAAAGATACATGTATTTAGATTTTTTAACTGACTGTTTACTGTATCAGCTTGTCTGGGTTTTTTGAGAAATAAGCCCTGATACAATATAACATTTTGTCGCATATGGAAATCTGCTTACCGCAATTGGTTTGTCTACCATACGTCTTACACTAACGTTTATAACTCAAGCAAAAAAACATCAACGTACTGTCATTCATTCGATTGAAACATGCGTGTGTTGGCTTGGAATAGCAACAAAACCAAGCGGGGAAGATAATGATTATCAATAAGTTATTAATGGGGGCGGCGTGTGGCTTGCTTTCAGCTAGCATCAGCCTTTCTGCTAATGCAGGTCAAACCGAAGATGCATTAATTGCAAAAATAGTCGCGGCATATGGTGGTGATGCATTGATCAATGCAAAAGCATTACGTATTCAAAATTCAAACAGGATTATCTCGGTAGGACAAAGCGCCAATCCTGAAGTTACTGATATTGCTATAAATAAGTCAGACTTGTTTGTAGATTTCGCAAATCGGCGCAGTAGTTTGGAAAATTGGAACGAGAATAGGGGGGGGACTTTCTTGAATCAGGCTGTGTTTGATGGCACTTCTGGCCATGCCTATAATCATTTGGCGAAAACTCGATCTGAAAACGCAGGCCTTACATTCTTTTCTGTTGGCGGCGGAACTATGCGAACGACTGATACAACACTTGTACGAATATTGCTTGAGAATCGCGATGCGGCAGTTAAAGGCGATGACGTCGTCCTGACTGGTAACGTGCATGAGACGCTTACCTTTCCTATGGAAGGCAGCCCTGATTTGACAATTTATGTTAATAAGGAAACAGGGCTTTTGACAAAAATGAGGCGTGAAAACCCTGTTGCTGGTGCCCTTGATTATGTCTTTTCGGCATATAAGAAATCTGACGGTGTTACATACGCCTCGCAGGCAGCTTTTTTGATTGCGGGTCAACCAAATACTCTAACTGTGCACCGAAAGCTTGAAGTTAACCCAAATTTAAATGGCGTATTTGTAGCCCCAGATGGTTACCGTGATCAGGGTGCTAATATTGATACATCAGAAATGCAGGTGCGTGAGCTTGCTGATGGTGTTTATTACGCGGGTCAAAACGGTGGGCATTCCATCTTCGTTGATGCTGGCGACCATTTCATTGCCGCTGGTGGTTATGCAGGATTAACAGCGCGTTTCGATGCAGTGAAAGAAGCTGCTGGTGTTGACAAGCCGCTGGGACAACAGATCGTTACGCACCAACATTCCGACCATATTGGTGGAATGGGTGAGGCTGCAACACTTGGCGCAAATTTTGTAACTGTGGAAAATCACGTGCGCCCAGTTCAGGCATCATTGAGTGAGCCATTACCTGATGACCGTATTACACTTGTTGACGGTTCCATGTCATTGGCTAACGGTGCAGTGGAAATATACGATATCGCCACAGCGCATGCAGATCACTATCTTTTGGTTTATCTGCCGGAGCTAAACCTCGTGTTTAGTGCAGATCATTTTAGCACAAACCTGCAAGAAGGTTTGCCGACCGCAAACCGTAATATGGTTACTTTCCGTGAAGCAGTTGAAGCTCTTGATCTTGATATTGATGGATTCTTGGGGGCCCATGGTACACGCCAGCTAACGATGGCAGACCTTAGAGCTGCTACCGAAGGATATACTGTCTCGGTTTGTCCTGTCAGCCGCGTTATCTGCGCCGATTAATCTGGCAGGAATAAAATCTAGCTAATTCTAGCTCATAAAGAGGCTCTTCGGAGCCTCTTTCTATGACTAATGTGTGCCAATAAAAACTTAATACTTTTGATCAAGAAAGCGACTGTCAATGAGAAGTCTGAAGATACTGGTTGTAAACAGTTTTTTACTTTTGATGGGGGCTATGACAGCCACGGCCGAAGGTGCTAAAGACGATGTGATAGATAGAGCAGTTGAAGCATATGGCGGCGAGAACTTCACAAATATGGACAATTTGATTATTGCAGACCGGTATAAAGGATTCCGGTTTGGTCAAAGTAACAGCCCAGATTTTGTTGATGCAGAAAGTTATGATGCACGCATCTCGGTAGATTTTGAAAACAAAAGAAAATCCTTTCAGTGGGTTACGGGACGAAAAGACGCATTTTCTGTACAGCATCAGGTCTTCGATGGCACAAGAGGTTTCAGACTGAATCGTACAAGCCGAACTATTACAGAAAATGCGAGCATTAATTTCGCCACTGTGGACCGCCAAGTTTCATACTTGCTTGACACGGTGCTTTTGAAACTGTTGGTCGAAGCACGTGGAGAAGCGAACTATTTAGGTAAGGAAAATTATCAAGGCAAACTGCATGATAAAATATCATTTCAAGCAGAAGGCTCTCCTGTATTGACGCTTTTTATTGAAGAGATGACAGGTCTTATCAGTGCAATGACACGGCCTCATTGGCGGGAAGGGTGGAATTTCGTCTATCAGTACAGTGACCATGAAGAAATAGACGGCATTGTTTTCGCGCAGGACACGTATGTAACGCGCGGCGGTCAACCATTTAACGTGCTGTTATCCCGGTCTATAACCATCAACAATGACTTGGAATCTGATTTTGTCCTGCCGACCGGTTATGCACAAGAAGCCGCCGTTCATGATTTCTCTGAAATGTCAGTTAAGCAGTTATCAGATGAGGTGTTTATAGTCGGTAAGGTCTGGGGTTTTTCAATCTTTATTGATGTGGGTGATTATTATGTTGCTTCTGGCGGATACAGTGGATTGAAAGAACGTTTCGAGGCGGTGAGGGGCTTTACAGGGCTTGAAAAGCCTTTGAAGTACCAGATTGTTAGTCATCATCATCTTGACCATTTAGGCGGCATGCAGGAAGCGGCAGAGCTTGGCGCAACATTCGTTACGGTTTCCAATCATGTTCAGTCCATTAAGAGTGAAATTACGAAAGCAGTGAAAGATGATGCTTTCATGTTAATTGATAAAGTCGCGAGCCTTGCAGGTGGTGCGGTTGAGATTTTAGATATTCCCAGTGGCCATACTAATCATGGCTTAGTCACATATGTTCCTTCGATTAAAACAGTATTTTCCGCAGATACTTTTCTCTCGCGGCAGATATCAGGGGCACCGTCCGGGTATGTTGGTCTGGATGAATTTCGTGCTGCGATTGCTGCGGAGGGTTGGGAAGTAGATCATTATGCTGCGGCGCATAGCGGGCGTGTTTTAACGGCTGCCGATCTTGATAGCGCCATCAACAACATATTAGACGAAGTATGCCCTACAAATTGGCGGCAATGTGAAAGATATAGATGATGATTATATAAAGGGTGAAGTGGGCCGTTCTGTTGCTAGGTGGCCCAACCCCCACCTGAAGGCGTCAACCCTCAGGAATTTATGTAAATGTAGTTTTCTATGACTGCTTACGCAGCGATAGCCAACTCGACGTCATTGTCGTTAGCATTTATCAAATTTGGTCCATTACGGCGGTAGCCTTGCCGAACGAAGAGCATACACTTTTCAATACACGTCGATCCTGGTTCGCCCCCATCAACAATAGTTACCTTAGAAATATACGATAACTACTCTTGGTGGAGGCGCCGGGCACTGCCCCCGGGTCCGCAATACTTACTAACTGCGCCGTTTATCGTCATAGCTGACAAGTCAGCAGTGCTTATATAGGCGCTGTGCCGTGTAATTTGAAGCTCTTTTGTGAGAAATCTACTTTGATGCAAATACGTTTTGTGTCACGTTCAATTTAACTTCTTTCTTTCAAGGGCCCGTGTCGTCATTATGATACACAATATTGTTTACATCAGTGCTGCAGTAAGGCCGTTTACAAGAGACGAATTAGCAAAACTGTTAAAGGAATGCCGGACCAACAATGAGAAAGAAGGCATTACCGGGTTACTAATGTATCATGACCAGCAGTTCTTTCAGGTTCTGGAAGGACCAGCCAATAAGCTGGAGAGCATTTACAAAAAAATAAGCTGTGATCAGCGTCACCGCGGCGTTCTTACCTTGCAAGAAGGGCAATCTGAACAGCGGCATTTTTCTCAATGGGAAATGGGTTTAGCTGAGATTTCTAATTTCAGCGACGCCTTTCAAGGGCAATTTGTTAATCTATGCAAACTCCATGAACATAAATCGTTTGAGGAGTTAAACAGTGACCCAATCGTTTCTATTTTTGCAAGAACATTTCTAGAAGATATTAGAGAATTCTGTAGTTTACTTGAGACTAGTCTCAAGTAAACGCATTGTTGAAGTTATCTAAAGCTGCTGCGCTAGCAACTCTTTACGTAACCAGATGTTGCTGGGCGTATCATTGAGTGTTTTGGGCCACCAAAGAAAAGCTTGAGCTTGTTCTTCAATGAAAGGCAGCTCTAATATTTTGATAGATAGAAGCGGTGCTAGTCTTTGAGCTAACAGACGAGGAACTGTGGCGATGAATTTGGTTTCGCTAACAGCAAAAACCAATCCGAGCATAGTGGAAATGGTAGTAGAAAAACGCCGTTCTATGCCTTTACTTTTTAACAAGAGTTCCAGCGGTGGTTCATCCAATCCTTCCGGACAATAGAGAATATGCTGTGCATTTATGTAATCATGTTTTTCAAGTGCAGTGTGCCCTTCACGGGCACTGTGTGCCGACGTGACGGCGACCAAATCTGAAGCGAACCAGGGCACACTCATTATTTTGGCATTGGTTGATGGCTGTAATTCCATTGCAGCGTGGATGCGTCCATTCTCAATCTCATGTGGAAAACCACGACCAAATCCCGGGCGTATGTCAATATGTACGTTCGGCGCTTTAGTGCTAAGTGTGTGCATCAATTTGGGTAAGATTAATGTTTCGCCCAGATCTGACATCATCAAAGTAAAAGTAGATGTATCTGTTCTTGCATCAAAAAGAGTGTTTCCTGTAACTGCTTTCTTGAGACCGTTCAGAGATGGTTCAATCAGCCCGATCATTTCTAAAGCACGCGGAGTAGGGATTAACCCGCGTTGCTCTCTCAGGAACAACTGATCACCCGTGAGGTCTCTTAAACGGCTTAACGCATGACTGACGCCAGATTGCGACATGCCAAGCTGGTTTGCCGCTTTGCTTACGGACCTTTCCCGCATTAAATACTGGAAGATAACGAGGAGATTGAGATCAATATTTCTAATATGCATGAAATACATATTACAATTTATAAATTTGAATTTCCAGCATGATTAATGCTCCTTTATCATACACCCATTGTTAAACAGGCTCTGTACAGGAGTAGGTGATGAATACAGCGTTAATTATCGGGTCGATATATCTATTCTTTGCAATTCTGGAACTGGCTATGGGGCGGTTCCTGAACCGCGATAAAACCACACCTGGGGACGTCTGGATCGAGGTGATCATGACGCTTTCATTGCCTGTTATTATACAACCACTGATATTCTTATCTGTAGGTTTTTTAATGCAAACATACGCACCGAATACTGTTGGCATGATAGGCGATTGGCCGTGGTATTTGATTTTACTTTGTTTCCTTGTCGGCGATGATATGACCCAGTATTGGTGGCATCGCCTAAGCCATGCCTTGCCTTGGCTATATAGTCTACATCGTGCGCATCATGATGTAGCGTATATGAGTGTGCGCCTCGTTTACCGCAATAGTTTAATATATTATATGTTCATGCCGGGTATTTGGGTTTCAGCGTTGCTTGTTACACTTGCGGGTGTTGAGGTTTATGCAGTGTATCTGATCGTTAAAATGACAGTGATTATTGGGGCACATTCCAGTGTGCCTTGGGATGAGAAGTTATACCAGAACCCGATTGGCGCGCGCATTATGTGGGTGGTTGAACGTGTTATTTCTACCCCGAGCACACACAGAATGCATCATGGCAGGCACTTATCGGACGGCGTTACTCATTATAAAGGTAATTACGGAAATTTGTTGTTCTTCTGGGATGTATTGTTTGGTTCTGCGCGAATAACGCGTGCTTATCCAGATGCATACGGTATCGAACATTTAAAACCTGTGCCGTGGTATCAGTTGGTGTTTACTCCGTTTAGGCGGCCTGAGCCTGACACAAATGAAATTGCAGCAGAATAATTGATGCTTGTTTCATATTTTATTGGCTAAATGTTGCCAGAACTTCGCAAACCTTATAGCAAGTAAGCAATGGCCAACGAGAGTGGAAGCATTACATGCAGCAATATTTGGATTTGCTAAGGACAATTCGTGAAAACGGTACTTTTAGAGGGGATCGTACAGGCACGGGGACATATAGTATTTTTGGCTATCAGATGCGATTTAATCTGGCAGATGGTTTCCCAATGGTAACTACTAAAAAGTTACACCTTCGATCTATTATTCATGAATTGTTATGGTTTATTGCTGGTGACACAAATATTAAGTATTTAAAAGATAACGGCGTATCAATTTGGGATGAATGGGCCGATGAAAATGGTGATTTAGGCCCCGTTTATGGCCATCAATGGCGCAGCTGGCCTACACCTGATGGCGCCACTGTTGATCAGATTAAAAACCTCGTAGACCAAATCAAAAATAATCCAAATAGCCGACGACATATTGTATCTGCCTGGAATGTTGCAGACGTTGATCATATGGCCTTGCCTCCGTGTCACTGCTTGTTTCAGTTTTATGTTGCGGATGGAAAATTGTCCTGCCAGCTATATCAACGTAGTGCGGATGTATTTTTAGGCGTACCTTTCAACATTGCATCTTATGCTCTGCTAACTCATATGATGGCACAGGTATGCGATTTGGAAGTGGGTGATTTTGTCCATACCTTTGGTGACGCACATTTGTATTCAAATCACATTGAGCAAACCGACCTACAACTTAGCCGTGAACCGCTTCCATTGCCAACTTTACATATTAACCCCGATGTTAGGGATTTGTTTGCATTTACAGGCGATGATATTCGGATTGATGGCTATACGTCTCACGCTCATATAAAGGCGCCCGTTGCTGTTTAAAGCATAAGTGGCTGAGAGTAATCGTATAGTTCAAAGTGTACGGTTATCGTCGGTTGAGGTGTTTTTTTGTCGTCTGCACGTCGCATTAGTAAACGGCAGCTTATTGCTGTTCTAACGGTGTTGCTAGTAGGGTTGTGTGTAACAGTTTTTCTGATGCGCAGCGCCTATTGGGCAGTTGTCGATGAGGCACGAGTGGAGTTTCGCACATCTTCAGAAATCTATCTTGATCGTATTAGTTCTGAATTGACCGAGGGTTTTGTGGCCGCTGAGGATTTTCAGTTTTATTTTTTTATTTCAGAAGATATTGCCCACGAACAATTTAGTGCATTTATTGACTCTTATACCGCGCTCAAAAAAAATAGGACGTTGCTGGCGTTACTGATCTCTGTCACTGGCGAAAATGACAGGCAGCGTGAATTCGCCGCCTTAAATAAGCTTGCGGATGAGACAGATTTTACATCATGGAACTTGGACGGGATAAATAATCGCAGCCTCAAAGACGACGAGGAGGCCTTTTACGTGAGGTTTCAATGGTCGGGAGATTTGGCAGACATAGAAGAGCTTGCAACCGACCTGATTGGGGCCGAAATTGGTCAATATAATGAATTAACATCGTTGATCAGAACAGCAATTAAATCGGGTCAAACACACGCTGCTTTGTTCACAGAATCTGGTGATATTATTTCTGATCACTTTGGTCAGTTTATTATTATTAGCCCTTTTGAAGTTGCGCCTTCAATTGAGCTATTTCTTTTACAGTCTATCGACCTTCCAGAATTACTGGATGATGTTGATAAGGTTATGAATGAAGAAGCCCAGTATGTTTCGTTTACCAAGGTGAACGAACTTAATGACTTGCCTATAGAAAAGCCTATTACGGTTACGATTGGTCCAAATGGTTTAGTTTCCAATGGCGACATTTCTATTTCGAATTATTGGACTTACCAAAAGGATGTCGATCTAGGGAATGCCAAGTGGCGTCTTGCCGTTCATGGTGCGCCTCAGTCATTTCCCATCACGTATAATTCTGTGATTATGGAGTTACTCACAGGCATTGGCATTACGTGTTTACTTACATACATAATATGGTTGCAGATGCAGCGTTCAAATCGTGTTGCAGATATTGTTGATCGCCGAACGCGCGCATTGCAGGAAGCGCATAGTGAACTGGAGAACCACTATCGTATGCTTCAGGAACTCAATGAAGACGTTGAGGAAGCGCGACTGTCTGCAGAAACCGCGAACATGGCAAAGTCGGAGTTTTTGGCGACAATGAGTCACGAACTCAGGACACCGCTAAACGCAATCCTTGGGTTTTCGCAATTGCTGGAAGATGAAACTCTTGGGCCTATTGGTGATACCCGATACAAAGAGTATGCTGCGGATATTCATAGCAGTGGTTCTCATCTTTTAAGTATTATCAACGATATACTTGACCTGGCTAAATTAGAAGCAGGGAAAGTTACAATAGAACGAAGGCCTCTTGAGGTCGTGGCGCTCGGCACTCATGTTGTATCGTTGTTACAACACCAAGCTGATGAGAAGAAAGTGACGTTAAGTTACGAGGTTGCAGATTACATGCCCGCATTCGTTATCGGTGATGAATTACGCTTGCGGCAAGTTTTGATCAATCTTGCGACTAATGCGATTAAATTTACCAATGAAGGCTCTGTGGTAATCAGATTCTTACTCAAGCCATTTAAAAATGGTCAAAGCGGCTGGGTTATGGAAGTGCAGGATACAGGCATTGGGATACCAGAAGAGAAGCAACTTGTTTTATTTGATCGCTTCACGCAGGTAGATACAGCACTTTCACGCCGGCACGGTGGTGTTGGTTTGGGGCTTGCTATTTGTCGTGAATTAGTAGATCGAATGGAAGGCATCATTAGTGTGCGTAGTATACAAAATGTGGGAACAACTGTTCGTGCGCAGCTACCGCTTAATGTTGCTGATCAAGCCGATGACGATAGTGCTTTCATCTAGGAGTATTCATGCTTTTTTCGATTATTGTCGCCACTGCACGTAACCGCGTGATCGGGAAAGATAACGCTTTGCCATGGCATTTGCCTGCTGATTTGAAGTATTTCAAAGCCACAACAATGGGGAAACCAATTGTTATGGGCCGTAAAACTTTCGAGTCGATTGGACGTCCGTTGCCTGGGCGGCAGAATATTGTGTTAACTCGTGATCCAAATTGGTCTGCGGAGGGTGTTACCGTTATCAATGATGTTAACGATATGACACGATCAATAACTGTTGCTGATGAAGTGATGATTATTGGTGGTGAACAGATATATGATTTGACGATGAATCATGTTGACCGCCTGTATGTTACCGAAGTTGAATGTGACGTGGACGGCGATGCGTATTTCCCGGCTATTGACAATGCAGTTTGGCAAGAAGCTTCACGAGAACGACATGCTGCTGATGAAAGAAATCCAGCATACAGCTTTGTCGTTTACAAAAGGTGTGCTGCTACTGCGGATTAATCAAGCTTCTTAATAATACTGCTTGCTATCGCGCGATACGCTTTTGCAGCAGTGCTTTTTGGCTGCTCAACCATGATTGGTTTACCACTATCAGCACTCTCTCTAATTACCATCTCCAATGGTATGCCGCCAAGGAAGTCACACTTAAGCTGCTTCGCTATGTCTGCGGCGCCGCCATGACCAAAAATATGGCTTTCACCTTCACAGTGCGGGCAAATAAAGCTGGTCATGTTTTCAACAATACCAAAGATAGGCACGTCCACTTTCTGGAACATTGCCAACCCCTTGCGGGCATCAATCAATGCCAGATCTTGCGGTGTTGAAACAATCACTGCGCCAGATAACGGGGCTTGCTGAACCATAGTCAATTGTACGTCGCCTGTACCGGGCGGCATGTCAACGACCAGTACATCCAAAGGCCCCCATGCTACATCTTTAAGGAGTTGCTGCGTTGCCCCCATTACACGTGGGCCTCTCCAAACTACGGGTTGGTCAACATCAATCAGAAAGCCAATGGACATTAGTTTGAGGCCGTATGCCTGCAATGGCTGCAAGATTTTATCTTTGGCTTCAGGTTTTTGCTCAAGGCCAACAAGCATTGGTAGTGAAGGGCCAAAAATATCTGCGTCTAACACGCCGACACTAAGCCCTTGTTCCTTTAGCGCTAACGCCAAGTTGATTGATGTCGTTGACTTGCCGACACCGCCTTTGCCACTCGCTACTGCTATAACGTGTTTTACGCCAGGAATTTCGGTGGGCGTTGGCGGTGCTTTTGTTGCAGGAGATAATGTCGGTGCTGGCTTTACTGGTCTGGGACCACTGGAAACCATTGACGGTTTTTCAACTGAGCTTGTCTGTTTTGTGGCGGATATGACAACATTCACTGCTTTTACACCGTTGAGAGCAGACAAAGTTGCTTCAACATGCGACCGAAACTCTTTCATGCCCTCTACCGGGGTGTCACCAAAATCCAGAACAACACCAACCTGATCATTATCCACAATAACGGCACTTATATAGTTAGATGAGCTCAAGTTGGTCTGTTTGCCGGGAATCGCAATTGCCTGAAGGGTATTTTCGACGTCTTTTTTGAGATCAGTCACTGTAAAAACCTCTTTTTAGTACGAATTTGCATGAAAATCAGCCTGTATCATTGCAGCCGCACGGTCCCTACCATATATACCATAGCAACACACAAGCTTTTCTGTGCGATAAGCTTGATGACTATGCCGTATCGGCAGCGCCTAGAGGGAGTATCTTAATGTCTTGGCAAAATAATGGAGACGGAGACCGTCCCAACCCGTGGGGTAACGGACAAAAAGGCGGCGGTGGCCGCGGCGGTGGCAATGAGCCAAACTTGGATGAGGCTATCCGCAAAGGACAAGAAGCACTCAAGAATGCCTTGCCCGGCGGCAAAGGTGGCCCATTACTGATTATCTTAATCTTGCTACTGTTTTGGGTTGGTATGGGTATATACCGGGTTCAACCGAACGAACAGGGTGTAGTGTTGAGGTTTGGCGAGCGTACAATTTTAACAGGGCCGGGCTTGCATTGGCACATGCCTTATCCGATTGAAACTGTCGAAGTGCGAGGTGTTACGAACGAGGAAACAATCTCGATTGGAAATCGTGCAGCTAGTTCTCGTCGCTCAGGTAGTCTGGATGAAAGCTTAATGCTTACCCAGGATGAAAACATTGTTGATGTGCGTTTCAATGTTGTTTGGCAGATTAAAGACCTTGGTAATTATCTCTTTAAATTACGTGATCCTGAAGGAACAATTAAAGCTGTCGCAGAAAGTGTGATGCGTGAACTTGTTGGTCAAAATAGAATCGTACCAATTATCACCACTGCTCGTGAAGCTTTGCAGCAACAAGCGTTAGAACAAATTTCATCAACGCTTGATAGCTACGAAAGCGGTGTGAGGGTTTTGAGGGTTCAAATTATCGAATCAGAGGCGCCTGAAGCAGTTAAGGATGCATTTCTTGACGTTCAACGTGCCGAGGCTGACCAGCAGCGTTCAAGAAACGAAGCTGCACGCTATGCCAACGAGGTTATTCCTGCAGCACAAGGTGAAGCAGAACGTATGACACAACAAGCTGAAGCATACCGTGCGCAGACTGTCGCGCGTGCTGAAGGTGAAGCCGCACGTTTTACTTCGGTATACAATGAGTATGTGTTGGCTAAAGATGTTACTCGCAAACGTATCTATCTTGAAACCATGGAAGGTATTCTTTCTGGCATGGATAAAATCATCTTGGAGGGTGAAGGGTCTGGCGTTGTGCCTTACCTACCACTGAATGAGCTGAACAAATCGAAAAGCGGAGGACAATAGCCATGAATACTAAATCAATTGCTTTAATTGTAGTCCTTGGCCTAGCAGGGTTTGTCGGTCTTAACAGTTTGTTTATCGTGAGTGAGCGTGAGCAGGCGATTGTAGTTCAATTTGGTAATCCTCAACGAACTGTTCCAAATCCGGGGCTACACGTTAAGGTACCATTCTTTGAACAGGTAATATTTATCGATAAACGTGTTCTCAGTCTTGATATTCGACCACAGGAGCTTCTTGCGAGCGACCAACGCCGTATTCTGGTCGACAGTTTTGCGCGTTATAAAGTTGTAGACCCGCTGCGTCGTTATCAAGCGGCGGCAACAGACACGATTGCCAGTGATCTTCTTGAAGGTATTATGGTGTCAACTGTTCGGCAAGTTCTTGCCAGCCAACCGATGCAAGCGATTGTATCTGGTCAGCGTGCAACGTTGATGGAAGAAATTAGCCGCCTCACAAACGAACGTGCTGAGACTATTGGTCTTGAGGTTGTTGACGTTCGGTTGAAGCGTGTTGATCTTCCGATTGAAAATAGCCAAGCAATTTTTCGCCGTATGGAAACAGAGCGTCAACAAGAAGCCGCAGAGAAACGGGCTGAAGGCCAACGTGATGCAGTGAAAATTACATCCGATGCTGATCGTCAGGTTGCTGTTTTGGTGGCTGAAGCCGAGAAGAAGTCGCAAATTATTCGTGGTGAAGCCGATGGGCGTGCGGTGAAGGTATTTGCTGAGGCATTTGGTAAAGACCAAGAGTTCTTTGAATTTTACCGCACGATGCAAGCATATCGTGCCGCTATTAATAAAGACGATACGCGCCTTGTTCTGTCGCCAGACAATGATTTCCTTAAGCTGTTCCTTGGTTCCAGTAAAGGTGGCAACTAATAAGGTGATCAAGCTTCAGTGAAGTAAGATTGAGGCGACAAAAACCACGGCATGTATATTGTCGTAAACACCAACATAAGCTTTGCCTTATTTATGAGGCTGAGCTTATGTTATATTAGAGACTATATTAGAAGTGAGCATAAAGCGCTGCTTGTCGCAGTGCCTGAACAATCTGCCGCAAAGCAGACTATTGTGTGCTTGACCTGATGTAGCGATGATACCACATGCGTCGTGACGATGGGCAATAGCCTGTTGGTCATGATGAAGAGTAAGTATCGAGTGAATAAGAAAAGAAGGAGTCGTGCTTTGCGCACTAATTTGACGAAAGCAATCGACCAGCGAGCTAACATGTGGGCAATGCGTGCCCTATTGACTGCCACATTGATCGTGGCAATGGCTATTATATCAATTCAGCCTGCGGCAGCACAGCGCGGGCCGGACAATTTAGCGGATCTGGTTGAGCAACTAGCACCTGCTGTTGTTAATATTTCAACTGTTCAAACTATTCGCCAACGCAGTCGAGGCAATAATCGTCGGCTACCCCAAGTGCCTGACGGTGTGCCGTTTGAAGAGTTCTGGGAACAATTTCGGGATCGCTTTAACGAAGAACAAGAGCCACGTCAGGCGCGATCGCTTGGTTCTGGTTTTATTATCGATAAATCTGGTATCGTAATTACAAATAATCACGTTATCGAAGATGCTGATGAAATCACAGTTATCCTTGCTGACGGTACCGAGTTTGACGCAACACTTTTGGGGCGCGACACGCTTTCGGATGTGGCTGTCCTTAAAATTGAAAATGAAGACAACTCAGATTTCCCGTTTGTAAAATGGGGTGATGATGAAGGTTCTCGTATCGGTGATTGGGTGATGGCTATTGGTAACCCGTTTGGTCTATCAAGTACGGTAACTGCCGGCATTATTTCGGCCCGTAATCGTCCGATAAACAACGGCGATGTTGAGTTCATTCAAACGGATGCTTCCATTAACCGTGGTAATTCTGGCGGTCCACTCTTTAATCTGGATGGTGAAGTTATCGGCGTAAACACAGCTATTTTCTCACCCTCTGGCGGTAACGTTGGTATCGGGTTTTCTATCCCATCAAATTTTGCCAAGGATGTAGTTGAGCAGTTGCAAGAACACGGCAAAGTACGTCGTGGATGGTTGGGTGTAACAATTCAAGCACTTACAGAAGAAATTGCCGAGACACTTGAGCTGGATATCAAAGACGGTGCAATGATCACAACGGTTGAGCCTGATAGCCCTGCGGATGACGCAGGTTTGCAAGAAAGCGACATCATTGTGACGTGGGACGGTAAACCTATCAAAGACTCTAGCGATCTGAGTCGTAGCGTGAAGCGCACGCAGATTGATAAAGCAGTGAAGGTTGAAATATACCGTAACGGTGAACGCCAGACAGTTGACGTGAAAACGGGAGCTTTTCAAGATCCTATCGTTACGGAAGAGGGTGCTGAAGAGGGTGAAGATCGCCCACGCGAGCGTTCTGATCGTGAACTCGTCGAAGGTATGGAGCTTGCTCCGTTGAACGATAGCATGCGTCAACGCCATGAAATAGACGATGATATTGAAGGTGTTGTTGTGCTGCGGGTATCCCGGCGAAGCGCTGCTTACCGCGCCGGTATTCGTGTTGGCGCCGTTATAACACGTGTTAACCAACAACGTGTTGATAACCCTGCTCAGATCGTTGATTTATTCAATGAGGCGATTGAGGAAGACCGAGAGCGTATATTGGTACTTGTGAGCTATCGCGGTAACACTGTTCATATTCCACTGCGTTTAACGCAAGACGAATAATCTTTCATCAATAGCCAAATAATAATTAAGGGCCGGGAAACCGGCCCTTTTTCTTTTCTAATATTATCCCACGACAAATTCGGTTTCGCTGTACCCTTGGAAAAACAATAGGGTGGTAAGATCACCGTATCTCACTGCGGCTTTTGCCTCTGCTGCAGTTTTTGGCTTTGCATGATAAGCAACACCGAGGCCAGCAGCATTAATCATGGGAATATCATTTGCGCCATCACCAACGGCAAGAACATGCGACTGTTTGATATTAAGTTTGGAGCAATATTCTTTTAACGCTTCCAGCTTGGTTTCTGCGCCGCATATTGGTTCAGCTACCTGACCGGTAAGCGCCCCGTTGTCATCAAGCAGAATGTTGGCACGGTTATCATCAAACCCAATATGACCTGCAACACGCTTGGTGAAAAACGTAAATCCACCGGACACCAATGCTGCGAAAGCACCGTTCTTTTTCATTGTTTTTACAAGTGTTTCTGCGCCCGGCATAATCTGTATGCGGTCATTATAGCATTTTTCAAGATCGGTTTGCTTGAGGCCGGCCAGCAAAGCCACACGTTCTTTAAGTGCGTCCTCAAATTCTAGTTCTCCCCGCATTGCAGCTTCTGTAATATGAGAGACCTTATCTTTCAGCCCGACGAAATCTGCAAGCTCATCGATGCATTCAACAGTGATCATCGTTGAGTCCATATCAGCAATCAGCATCAATTTTCGGCGCGTATCATCGAGTGTTTGCAGGCACCAATCAAGACCATTAATTTTATCCAATGTGCTTGCAAACTGAGTATACAGTGCGCCTATAGAAGGCGTATTAAACTTTATATCCAGGGCACGCTGCTCACTGAGTGGTGTTTCTGTGCAATCAAAAGCCTCCAGAACTTTTTTTGCCGAAGACCTCGCTTTTTCAAATGTTTGATGGTCACCGGGGTTGACGACGAGAGTCAAAACTATATCCATGATGTGGTTCCGAAGTTTTTGCAACAGATTGGACGATTGTTAAAGTGAAGCGTGCTCTTTTTATTGCAGGTCCGACAGCAAGCGGCAAGTCAGCATTGTCTTTGCAGGCAGCTGACGTGTTGGATGGCATTATTATTAATGCTGATAGTATGCAGGTATATAAGGAACTTCCTGTCCTGACGGCTTGCCCGTCTGCTGATGATGAAAAAAAAACGCCGCATCGCCTTTATCGTTTTCTCAATGCTGATCAGGTGTGTTCGGCCGCTTTTTGGGCCGACAAAGCCATGGAGGAAATCGAGTCTGCCTGGTTACAGAATAAAACACCAATTGTTGTTGGTGGCACTGGTATGTACTTCAAAATTCTGATTGATGGGATAGCGAAAATTCCGGATATTCCACATGTTGTTCGCCGCGCTGTTCGCCAACAATGTGAAGAAGAGGGTAGTAAGGTATTACACGGTGAGTTGTCACAGTATGATACTTTGACAGCTGCCCGGTTGCCTGAGGGCGATAGTCAACGCATATGTCGTGCAGTAGAAGTTTATAGGGCAACGGGTATAGCGCTTAGTGTCTGGCAGCAGGACACGCCGCCGGGTCCGATGACAGAGCTGGATAAACAGGGTGGCTTGACCAAGGTAATTTTGAGTCCTGATCGAGATGTCTTATACGATAGATGTAATAGGCGTTTTGATCAGATGATTACTCAGGGTGCATTGGATGAAGTTAGATCGCTCGATTCTCAGCAGCTACCCCATGACCTACCCGTTATGCGCGCCCTTGGTGTGCCTTCTCTGATTGCTTATTTGCGTGGTCAACTTCATATGGATGAGGCTTTGAACGATGCCAAGATGCAGACCCGCCGTTTTGCAAAGCGGCAGTTAACATGGTTTCGCAACCAATTTTCTGACTGGAATCGATTGAGTGCGCAATATTCGGAAAGAGAATTTGCAAATTTTGTTAATAAAATACTCAAATCAAAGGTTGACTGAGTAATTTTCGTACAATAAAACAGTTAGTGACGATATCACGCCAGCCTGCGATGTCGTCAGGAGTCTGTCAGCCCAAAGCAGACTCCAACTGTGACGAGACCCACCCCGGGGGCGCTCTTAGAGCGCCCCCAATTATTTGAGAGGTGTTTTCTTTTTAAAAAGCATCTCTTTTACGGCGGTGTACAATGCCGATGACGTTGCTGAATACATAGCGCTTTAGCAATAAGCGTGTGATGAAGCGAGCGTCGGCGGAGACTGTTGCAGGTATGTATATTTGGGTGAAAATTAGGTGTAACAGCGAAAGCTGTTCACTATTGTATAGTAACTGAATTGTGGGCCGTGACCATGACTGCTGCAACAACAATTGATTCTGCCAAGACTGCCGATGCACCAATAATTAGTGGTGCTGAAATGATTCTTAAGACATTGGCGGAGCTTGGTGTCGAAGTCATTTTTGGTTACCCTGGTGGGGCGGTCTTACCTATTTATGACGAGATTTTTAAGCAAGACAAAATAAAGCATATTTTAGTGCGTCATGAACAGGCAGCAACGCATGCGGCGGAGGGTTATGCCCGTGCAACCGGAAAGCCGGGTGTTGTTCTGGTGACGTCAGGGCCAGGCGCTACAAACGCTGTAACTGGTTTGACAGATGCAATGCTTGATTCGATCCCCATGATTTGTATCACAGGGCAAGTTGCGCGGCATCTCATAGGTAATGATGCCTTTCAGGAAGCAGATACAGTTGGTATCACACGACCCTGCACCAAACATAATTACTTGGTGAAAGAAACTTCGGATATTCCGCTTGTCCTTTCCGAGGCTTTCTATGTTGCAACAAATGGCCGACCAGGGCCTGTGGTCATTGATATGCCGAAAGATGTACAGGTTGATAAGGATGCGTTCCTACCTGTTACACAAGCTACGCACCGCACATACCGCCCGCAACTGGAAGGCGATGAAGCAGCGATACGTGAAGCTGTTGCTGCGATGGCAAAAGCAACAAGACCAGTGATCTATTCTGGTGGTGGTGTAATAAACTCCGGCCCTGAAGCATCTAGGTTACTTATCGAATTCGCGCACCTTACCGGGTTTCCTGTAACCAGCACGCTTATGGGACTGGGTGCATTTCCTGCTAGTGATAAGCAATTTCTTGGCATGCTTGGTATGCATGGTACATGGGAAGCTAATCATACCATGCATGATTGCGATGTTATGCTGGCGATGGGAGCGCGTTTTGATGATCGTGTGACCGGGCAAATTGATAAATTTTCACCGGGATCACAAAAGATTCATGTGGATATTGACCTTTCTTCAATCAACAAGAACGTTGCAGTTGAGATACCGATCATTGGCGATGCTGAACACGTGCTGCGCCGCATGATCGATATTTGGAACGAAGAAGGTTACGGTAAAAAACAGCCACCTCTGGATACTTGGTGGCAACAGATTGATGTTTGGCGCAGCAAGCAATGTCTTGCTTACGAAGATAGCAGCGACATTATTATGCCGCAGAAGGCTCTAGAGCGTTTGCAAGCTCTGACGAGAGATCACGATACAATTATTTCCACCGAAGTTGGTCAGCACCAGATGTGGGCGGCACAATTTATGGAGTTTGAAGGTCCAAACAGGTGGTTAACATCTGGTGGTCTTGGCACAATGGGCTACGGCTTGCCTGCCGCTATGGGGGCACAACTTGCATTTCCGGATAATCTTTGCATCGATATTGCTGGAGAAGCATCTATTCAAATGAATATCCAGGAACTGGGAACACTCAAGCAATATAACTTACCGGTTAAGATATTTATTCTGAATAATGAATTCATGGGTATGGTGCGCCAATGGCAGGATTTGAGTTACGATGGAAGGCATTCAGAAAGTTATTCAGACTCGCTACCTGACTTCGTCGCGCTTGCTAATGCATATGGTATTAAGGGAATGCGTGTTTCAGATCCAGCTGACCTCGATAAAACCATCACTGAAATGATTGCGCATGACGGGCCGGTTGTTGTTGATTGTCAGATTGCAAAACTTGAAAACTGTTTCCCAATGGTACCAGCAGGTGCCGCACACAATGAGATGATGCTTTCGAGCGATGGCGGGATTAAAACAACTGATGCAGATGCATTAGCTGTTGTTTAGCAATTTACTGCAGATGAGTTGAGCGGAATATTCAATGAAAGAACAAGGTACAATCGCAACACATACCATTAGTGTTTTGGTGGATAACGAGGCTGGTGTGCTGGCGCGGGTTAGTGGCTTGTTTTCAGGTCGCGGATACAACATCGAAAGCCTGACTGTGGCAGCTGTTAATAATGGTGATGATCGATCAAGGATCACGATTGTTACTACGGGAACGCGCATGGTTATTGAGCAGATCAAAGCGCAGTTGGACCGGCTGGTGCCGGTACATAAAGTTGCTGACCTGACAATAGACGGCGCTCACATTTCACGAGACCTTGCGCTTGTGAAAGTGTCTGGTGAAGGCGAGAAGCGCGTTGAGGCACTGCGTATTGCAGATGCATTCCGCGCACGTGTTATCGATTCTTCCCGTTCTAGTTTTATATTTGAGCTAACAGGGTCAGCAGAAAAGCTGAACGCTTTTACAGAAATTATGAGTGAGCTTGGTTTGGTTGAAGTTGCGCGTACGGGTGCTGTGGCACTTTCGCGCGGGAAAACCGGACTATAAATTAAATTTAAGAAAACGACGGAGCATCCCCGTGCTTCATTTTTTAAGGAAAATACAATGCGTGTTTATTTCGATAGCGATGCCGATCTAAATTTAGTGAAAGATAAAACTATTGCCGTGGTTGGCTACGGCAGCCAAGGGCATGCGCATGCTGCCAATTTGCGCGACAGCGGTGTTAAAAACGTTATTGTTGCTCTGCGTGAAGGCTCGGCAACGCGCAAGAAAGCAGAAGCTGCTGGTTTCCAAACTATGACTGCGAGCGAAGCCGCGGCAACGGCTGATATGGTTATGCTACTGGCACCTGATGAGCTGCAAGCTGCTATCTATACTGAAGACCTTGCTGCAAATATGAAGCAGGGAGCAGCACTTATGTTTGCTCATGGTTTGAATGTCCATTTTGGTCTTATTGAAGCGCGTGCTGACCTGGACGTTATTATGGTTGCCCCAAAGGGTCCGGGTCATACAGTACGGTCACAGTATGCGATGGGCAAAGGCGTGCCGTGCCTTATTGCGGTTGACCGCGATGCGTCAGGAAAAGCCCATGATTTATGTCTTTCATATGCATCTGCTATTGGCGGTGGTCGTTCAGGTATTATTGAGACTAACTTCCGCGAGGAATGTGAAACCGACCTATTCGGTGAGCAAGCTGTGTTATGCGGTGGTGTCTCTGAGCTTATCAAAGCAGGGTTTGAAACATTGACCGAAGCCGGATACGCGCCGGAGATGGCTTATTTCGAATGCTTGCATGAAGTGAAACTTATTGTAGACCTGATTTATGAGGGCGGCATTGCTAACATGCGTTATTCGATCTCAAACACTGCTGAATACGGTGACTATAAAACCGGTCCACGCATTATTACTGACGAAACTAAAGCAGAAATGAAACGCGTGCTTGATGATATTCAGCAAGGGCGCTTTGTAAAAGATTTCATGCTTGATAATGCGGCAGGTAATCCTGAACTTAAAGCACATCGCGGTTTGGCGCGGCGCCACCCGATTGAAGAAGTTGGTACTAAATTGCGCGGTATGATGCCTTGGATGCAAGAAGGTAAACTGGTTGATAAAGACAAGAACTAATTGCTGATTTATTATCAAAGATACAAGAAGGGCTGCTGGATAAACCAGTGGCCTTTTTTGTATCTTATATACTCAGGTACAGTGCATTAAATCGGCAAACAGGTTTTGTTCGGCGATCTGCTATCAAACGATGCTTCTGAGGTGAGTATGTTAGTAATCACCTTTGATGATATTGTAATATAATTACTCAAAATTACGGCTTGCAATAATAATAGGTCATGTTATTTCTTGCTTTGTGAAACTTAATGGGCATTTGATATGAGCATTCAACCACGCCGCGAAACGCAAGGCAAAGCTATTGCAGCCATAAGGCAGCAACAAATCGCTGTGCGTATTCGGTATGCTGCCATAACCTCTACGGCGTTGCTGATGGTGCTCATGCTACTAGGGTCGGGCCGACTAATCGGCCCTTAAGCACACCAGCAGAAACGTATGTATTCGTTTCGGTGCTTAAGGGGACTGCTAGAGCTATTCATTACCCAGTATCAATATAAATTCAGGAAAATCCCATGTCACACAGTGATAAGGACAGTGTTCGCATATTTGACACAACGCTACGCGATGGTGAACAGTCACCTGGCGCATCAATGACTATTGAAGAAAAAATACGCATTGCTGAACTATTGGAAGCTATGCGCGTTGATATTATCGAGGCAGGTTTTGCCATTGCGTCAAACGGTGATTTTGAGTGCGTGCAGAAAATTGCACAGCAAATTAAACAGTCTACAGTTTGCTCTCTAGCGCGCGCAGCCTTGCCTGACATTGATCGCGCAGCCGAGGCACTGAAACAGGCAGCTCGTCCAAGAATTCACACTTTCATAGCAACTAGCCCTTTGCATATGAAAGTTAAGCTTCAAATGGAGCCAAAAGCGGTAATTGAAGCCATTCACGCATCGGTTAGCCATGCAAGAAATTTTGTCGATGATGTGGAATGGAGCGCGGAAGATGCGACGCGTACCGAGATGGATTTTTTATGTCAGGCGGTTGAAACGGCAATTAAAGCTGGTGCAACCACGATCAACTTACCTGACACGGTTGGTTATACAACACCAAGAGAATACAGAGAGATGTTCCAGTCGGTGATTAACCGCGTTCCCGGCGCTGCCAAAGCCATTTTCTCCACTCACTGTCACAATGATCTTGGTTTGGCTGTTGCTAATTCTCTTGCGGGTGTTGAGGGAGGTGCGCGCCAAATTGAATGTACAATCAACGGTATCGGTGAACGGGCCGGTAATGCTGCCATGGAAGAGGTTGTTATGGCACTGCGTACACGTGCTGATGCCATGCCTTACCACACAAATATAGAGACAACGTCGATTATGAAAGCAAGCAAGCTGGTATCAACTGTTACTGGCTTTAATGTGCAGAATAATAAAGCAATTGTCGGCGCAAATGCTTTTGCTCACGAATCTGGTATCCATCAAGATGGTATTCTGAAGAATGCTGAAACTTATGAGATTATGACGCCAGAATCGGTGGGAGTTACCAAAACCACTTTAGTCATGGGGAAATTGTCAGGCCGCGCTGCTTTTGCGGACAAATTAAAAGACCTTGGTTATGAACTTGGCGACAATGCATTTCAGGATTGTTTTCGGCGGTTTAAGGAGCTCGCTGATCGCAAGAAGAATATATACGATGAAGATATTATTGCGCTGGTTGATGATGAAGTCGCAACTGCAGAAAACCGCCTTCGCCTTGTTGCGTTGAATACACACTCGTCCACGGATGGCACAGCGGTTGCAGACTTGACGATGTCTATTGACGGGGAGCCGAAGAAGTCTGTTGTGTATGGTGCTGGCCCAGTTGATGCCGTGTTTAACGCTGTGAAAGATGTGATGGACTGGCACCCGCGACTGGTTATTTTCCAGGTTCATGCAATTACACAAGGGACCGATGCCCAAGCAGAATGCACAGTTCGTTTGGAGGAGGATGGTCGTACGGTTAACGGCCAAGGCGCTGACGAAGACACAATAACGGCTGCGGCTCGTGCTTATATTGCTGCGATGAACAAGCTAATGATTAAACGCGAAAAGAGAGCCATTGCTGCAACAGGCTGATATGTCCAAAACAATTTTAATAAAGTTTCCAGCTTTTGGTGCGCATTTTTCTGTTTCAAACACTGGAAATATCTCTTTTTTTACTAAACATGCAAAAAAAAACAAAAACTCGCCTCATTAGCCTGCCAATAGACTTGTATCCGCAGTATAACTGGCCCATAACCAGCGGTGGGGTTGGTTCTACCAACTGTTTGTTCAAGAATGTGAGGCGCTAAATGCTTTCCAAATTACTCGGAATGTTTTCTTCTGATATGGCCATCGATTTGGGTACGGCCAATACACTAGTATATGTAAAAGGTCGTGGCATTGTGCTGAACGAACCTTCGGTAGTAGCCATTAAAAGTGATCAGGGCAGAGATAAAGTTATTGCCGTTGGTGATGAGGCAAAGCTTATGCTTGGCCGAACGCCTAACGGGATTCGCGCAATTCGACCACTGCGTGATGGTGTGATTGCAGATTTTCATGTCGCTGAACAAATGATCAAGCACTTTATTCAGAAAGTACATAACCGCTCATTTGCAAGCCCGCTGGTTGTTGTTTGTGTACCGTCAGGCTCGACAGCAGTTGAACGTAAGGCAATTCAAGAATCGGCCGAGCAGGCAGGTGCGCGCAAAGTATATTTAATTGATGAGCCAATGGCTGCTGCTATTGGTGCAGGGTTGCCTGTGACAGAAGCACAAGGTTCAATGGTAGTTGACATCGGCGGTGGTACCACTGAAGTTGCAGTATTGTCGCTGTGCGGCATTGTGTTTGCCACGTCTGTTAGGGTTGGCGGCGATAAGATGGATGAAGCATTGATCGCGTATATTCGCCGTAATCATAACCTGCTAATCGGGGAGGCGACAGCTGAGCGTATCAAAAAAGAAATTGGTACAGCTCTAATTCCTGAAGATGGTGTTGGTGACACAATGGTCATTAAAGGCCGCGATCTTATGAACGGCGTTCCAAAGGAACTTGAAATTAATCAGTTGCAAGTATCAGAAGCACTGTCTGAACCTGTAAGCGCTATTGTTGAAGGTGTGAAGGTTGCGCTTGAGCAAACAGCGCCTGAGCTTGCTGCCGATATTGTTGATTTAGGCGTTGTTTTAACCGGCGGTGGCGGACTGTTACAGGATATGGATACGGTCATTCGCAGGGCAACAGGATTGCCGGTAACTATCGCTGAAGAACCGTTAACGTGTGTTGCACTTGGAACTGGCCGTGCGCTTGAGGATGAGTCGTTGCGTTTGGTGCTTACAGAAAGTTATTAATCGACCTGTTTCGCCGTTTTAGTGAAGGTGGCTCTTAACAGGAAGAGGTGATCAATGCGTAGAGAAAACATCAGCGCCAGCCGTGCGCGCCTTAGGCGCAGTGCACGTGGGCGCGATGCGTTTTGGCTCTACATGATTGTAGCTCTTGTTTTGTTATTTCTTGAAATGCTTGGCCCAGGAGTGCCGCGAACAATTCGTGGGTATGCAAATGATCTTGTTGCACCGCTTTTGATTGTGCTTGACGAGCCCATTCGTGTTGCACAATCAGGAATGGAACGCTTGGCTGGCGTGTCAGATATATATGTAGAAAATGCTAGCTTGCGCGACGAAAATGATCGTTTGCGTCAATGGAGAGAAGCTGCACAACGTCTGTTGTTAGAAAACGAACGCTTGCGTGATATCTTGAAAGTGCCACAACGGGAAATACCCCCTCTTGCTACAGCAAGAGTGATTGGTGTTGGTGGTGGAGCTTTCGAGCGCAACGTAATCATTAATGCAGGCTCCGGCGATCAGGTGTTAGCTAATTTACCGGTGGTTGATGAGGAAGGTCTGGTTGGTCGTACCATTGAGGTAGGCCGTATGACATCCAGAGTGTTGTTGATTACGGACTTCAACAGCCGTGTTCCGGTAAGACTTGAGCGTATTGACGAAGTTGCGGTTGCTGAAGGTTTAAATGAGCCATTATTACGATTACGTTTTTTGGCTGCAGGTGTGAATGTAAGAGTAGGTGACCGCGTTGTAACTTCTGGTCATGGTGGATTGTTTCCGCCAGATTTGCCTGTGGCGCAAGTGGCTTCGGTTGATAACGAGATGATTTTGCTGAGCCCGTTAAGTTCGCTAGGCTCGCTTGATTTTGTTAGAGTGATGGATTACCGCCCTTTGCCTCCTGAACTGGAGACTGATAGCGTGATTGAAGAGACAGATAGGGAGCCACAGCAATAATGAGCCGCAATGCGAGTGGAATAGCAACATTTGGTCTTGCTGGTTTAACACCAGTGGCTCTAACCTTGTTGTTGTCCGCATTTATGCTCTTGCCGCTTGGCAGCAGTGTTGCCGGTTATGCGATGCCTCATCTGGCAATGATATCATGTTTTTATTGGTTGTCGTCGCGACCGATGCTTATACCATACGGTGCTTGCGCAATTATTGGTATTCTTCTTGATTTGTGGATTGGTGTGCCTTTGGGCATTAACATGGCTATGTTGCTCCTTCTGAGACTGTTTGTTCTCAATCAATTGAAGCATTACCGTGGACGTAATCGCGGTATTCACTGGATAGTATTTTCAGTAATGGCATTTGGACTGTTTTTAATGTCTTGGTTATTAATGTCGGTTATATCGGGTACTTTTCTTGATCCATACACTGTGTTTTTTCAGTGGTTGATCACATCCTTCTTTTATGCGCCTGTAGCCTACCTGTTGGGTCGTGTGCGGCGCTGGGTTTTGTAGGTGTTACATGGCTCGTGAAGGATTAAGATACCAGGCCTTTTCTCGAAGAGCACTTATAATGGCCGGTTTGCAAGGTGTAGCTTTCACGGGACTTGGGTTGCGTCTTTATTACCTCTCGGTCGTTGAAAGCGAGAAGTATAAACTGAGAGCAGACCGTAATCGTATTTCTGTTCGATTGATTGCACCTGAGCGGGGCGAAATTTATGATCGCAATGGCGAAATTCTAGCAACTAATGTCCAAGATTTACGTGTTTTGTTAGTGCCCGAGCAAACTGAAGATGTAGGCCCCACTCTTGCCAAGGTTCAATCAATAGTCGACCTTAGTGATCGCCGTCTTTCCCAAATTGAGCGCCGTATCAAGCGCCAACGCAAATTTGTGCCAGTTACGTTGGCACAAGGATTGGATTGGGAAACTTTCAGTCGTGTTAATGTACAGATACCTGAATTACCTGGTATCCAAACAGATGCCGGTTTAAGTCGATTATATCCTGGTGGAAACGCTATTGCGCACCTTGTTGGATATATGGCGAGCCCGGATGAAGATGACATTTATAAAAGCCCTTTATACCAGTTGCCCGGTTTCAAGATAGGCAGACAGGGCCTAGAGCGTCGATACGAAGATTTACTCAGAGGCGGGTCAGGTACGCGCCGCGTAGAGGTGAATGCAGTTGGTCGTGAAATCAGAGAACTTCCGCCAAGGGAAGAAGCAACACGGGGCAATAACTTACAGCTGACACTTGATATGAAGTTACAGCAATTTGTTATGCGGCAACTAGGTGAAGAAGCCGCTGGTGCGGTTGTTATGGACCTACAAGACGGAGATGTGCTGGCACTTGCATCATCACCGGGATATGATCCTAATGAGTTTTCACGCGGTATCAGTAACACCAATTGGCAAGCATTATTGAAAGACCCTCGCACGCCGCTACTCAACAAAAGTGTCACGGGCATGTATCCGCCCGGTTCTACAATAAAAATGATCATAGCTCTGGCGGCTCTTGAACAAGGAATTATTAAATCTGAGAGCGAGTTCTACTGTAACGGTCGGCATCGTCTCGGCAACAATACGTTCCATTGCTGGCGCAGGCAGGGGCATGGCAAGCTTAATCTAGTCGATGCAATAGCCAAAAGTTGTGATGTGTATTTTTACAAGATTGCCGAGCAAATGGATATTGATGACATTGCAGAAATGGCACGTCGCTTTGGCTTGGGCGAAATATTCAATGTTGGTGTTGACGGTGAGAAAGAAGGCTTGGTGCCGGACCGTGAATGGAAACAGGTGATTCAAAATCAGCGCTGGCAATTAGGTGAAACTCTTAATGTTGCAATCGGGCAAGGGGCAATGCTGGCAACGCCCTTGCAACTTGCAGTGATGACAGCGCGACTTGCGTCGACGCGAAAGATAACACCGCGCCTTGTTGCGAATGAGGCTTTGCCTACAGACAGTTATTTCGAACCTATGGACATTAACCCGTTCCATTTGCAGACAGTTTGCCAAGCAATGGAAAAAGTGATGGAGCAGGGTGGTACTGCGTTTGATTTGCGAAGGCCAAAGTCAGCCGCAAAATTAGCAGGCAAAACAGGTACGGCACAAGTGAGGCGCATTTCCATTGCGGAACGACAACAAGAAGGCGGGGTAGTCGATAATAAGGATTTGCCTTGGCAAGCACGGGACCATGCTCTGTTTGTAGGTTATGCGCCGGCTGAAAACCCCAAGATTGCAGTTTCTGTGATTGTCCAGCATGGCGGTGGTGGATCAAGTGTGGCGGCACCACTTGCACGTTCGATCATTGATGAAGCGCTAAAACTATATGAACAACCAACTGTTACTGCTTCAGTAGATGAGGCTTCATCATGAGTGTTAGCAGCAGTATGTTCGCTTCGCGACGTGTGCAGCAAACTGTTTTACAACGAATAATCGGACAAAACTGGGGAATCGTGCTGGCCATGGTGATGCTAGCTTCTGCGGGCTTTGCCATGCTGTACTCTGTTGCTGGTGGTACGTGGGAGCCATGGGCTGCACAACAGATGATAAGGTTTTCGGTTGCCCTTGTTTTGATGTTGGCTATCGCTGTTATCGACATTCGATATTGGGTTGCCGCTGCATATCCTGCTTGGTTCTTGGGGGTGTTGTTACTAATTCTGGTGGAGGTTAACGGCGCTACAGGAATGGGCGGCCAGCGATGGCTTGATATTGGCTTTATGCGGCTTCAACCATCTGAATTGACAAAGATTGCAACAATAATGGCATTAGCACGTTATTATCATGGCAGAAACCATACGCAGAGCCGCAGTTTACGGTCATTGTTTGTACCTATTATACTGCTGGTTATTCCTTTTGTTCTGGTGGTTCGTCAGCCGGACCTTGGAACTAGCTTGATGATTATTGCGGGCGGCGTTGCTGTTATTTTTCTTGCCGGCGCACCAGCCTGGTTGTTTGCTATTTCAGGAATAGGTATTGCTGCTGCAATTCCAATTGGGTGGCAGTTTATGCGGCCTTATCAGCAAGACCGGGTTCTTACGTTTCTTAACCCTGAAGCGGACCCTCTTGGTGCTGGGTATCAAATTACACAGTCAAAGATTGCTCTTGGATCCGGCGGGATGACAGGAAAGGGCTTTATGGAAGGTACGCAAAGTCACCTTAATTTTTTGCCTGAGATGAAAACAGATTTTATTTTTACAGTACTGGTTGAAGAATTCGGATTGGTAGGAGCAGGTATCGTGCTTGCTTTATATGCAATTGTGCTGATGTATGGCCTCTTAATGGGTATTGGTTGCCGCAACCAATTTGGAAGATTACTGGCTTCAGGGCTTTCTATTTCGCTCTTCCTGTATGTTTTGATCAATGTGGGTATGGTGATGGGGCTTATGCCTGTTGTTGGTGTTCCTTTGCCGCTTATCTCTTATGGAGGTTCGGCAATGTTAACATGGATGATAGCGTATGGATTGATATTGTCAGTAGCTACGCATCGACACATGACAATAGCGCCAAAAGGTAGCGGTATTATATAAGTCTAAGTATACATTTAAGTATTTCATCAGAGGGTAGGGTATGGGCAATTTCAATTCAAAACTTCACAGTGTAGGGCTGACTTTGTCGCTCTTGTTCGCAGTGTCCAGCGTGCCAAGCGTGGCTATTGCACAAGATGATTATCCTTACCTTGAAGCTCTGTATAAACACTTGCACCAACACCCAGAGCTGTCAGGTCAAGAGCTGGAAA
The DNA here is from genome assembly GCF_025574485.1 of Kordiimonas aquimaris. Lineage (GTDB taxonomy): Bacteria > Pseudomonadota > Alphaproteobacteria > Sphingomonadales > Kordiimonadaceae > Kordiimonas > Kordiimonas aquimaris. The sequence continues at coordinate 192,459 of NZ_JAOBPO010000005.1, forward strand.
CATCTAAGCGAATGGCTGCTGAAATGCGAGCGGTGGGTTTTGATGTAACAGAGGGTATCGGCGGCTACGGCGTTGTGGGAGTGATGAAAAATGGTGATGGTCCTACGCTTTTGTTGCGCGCAGATATGGACGGCCTTCCCGTTCTAGAAGAAACGGGAGTGCCTTATGCCAGCAATGCTAAAGGTTTAACCGATGAAGGAGACCCGGTGCCAACGATGCACGCATGCGGGCATGATATTCATATGACGTCCTTAGTTGGAGCTGCACGTAGGCTATCAGCAATGCGAGATAAATGGCAGGGCACTTTGGTTTTGGTTGGCCAACCTGCCGAAGAGCGTGTGGATGGTGCCAAGCGCATGCTGGAAGAAGGGCTTTTTGAACGTTTTCCTCGACCAGATTATAATGTTGCCTTGCACGCCAGCGCCTCTCTTCCTGCTGGGCAGGTAGGTGTCGTGTCAGGTTATGCTTTAGCTAATGTAGATTCTGTAGATATCGCGATTAAAGGTATTGGTGGGCACGGCGCTTATCCACATACCACAAAAGATCCGATTGTCTTGGCATCTCATATTGTTGTGGCTTTGCAAACGTTGGTATCGCGAGAAACGCCTTCGCTTGATTCTGCGGTAGTAACGGTTGGGTCAATCCATGCTGGAACCAAGCACAACATCATTTCTAATAAGGCACATTTAGAGATTACCGTCCGGTCATATGAAGACGATGTTAGAGCAAATCTACTCTCTGGTATTGAGCGTATCGCCCACGGCCAAGCCCAATCATTTGGTCTACCAGAAGGACTGTGGCCTGAAGTAACTTTTAGTGAGCCAGTTCCATCGACGTATAATGACCCTGCAATGACAGAACGATTAGCTGCAATCATGCGACAAACATTAGGGGATGATCGCGTGCAACATGTTGAGCCTGTTATGGCTGCTGAAGACTTTTCCTATTTTGGGCGCACGAATCCTAAAATACCTAGTGTCATTTTTTGGTTAGGTGCCGTTCCGCCGGAACAGGTAGCAAAAGCTGAACAAGAAGGGCTGCAGTTGCCCAGTTTGCACTCTTCGCTTTTTGCACCGGCATATGAGCCAACGATTAAAACCGGCGTTGATGCGCTGGTTGGAATAGCTTTTGATCTATTGTCATCTGCCAAGTAGTTATGGTTTTAAGGTTATGTTAGAATAACTTTGATATGATTTATTAATGGGTCTGAAATAATGCAGGTGCACCAAACCAAGATGTATCAAACGATCAAAAATTTTCTGGACGAGGTCTATACTGTAGAGACTATACCAGAACTTGAAACACTTTTGAGGCAAGTTTTAGAACATTACGGCATACACCATTTTATTTGCACGAACATCTATGGGCTAGATTGTCTTGCGGACCGGAAGCCAATGTTTGGTATGTGGGATACGAAATGGGTCAATCATTTCATCAATAATAGCTATTATCTTGAAGACGCTGTTGCTCAACACTGTAATGGCCTTGAGGATGACGGCAGGCCTTATTATTGGACCGAGTTGATCGCCAATAAGGATTTATCAAAAATCCAATACAAAATATTTGGAGAAGCATGGGACGCTGACTTGCGTGAGGGGCTTGTTATTCCTCTAAGAGTTAGCGATGATGAGCTTGCCATGGTTTCTATGGCAGGTAAGAACTTTAAGCAAAATTCAGAAGTGCGCGGTATTCTGCATACAGTTTCGATGCAGGCCCACCGTAAAGCACGGGAAATCTTGCTACGTGATCATGGCAAGCAATTGATGCCTGATTTGCTGGGATTTGTTCCGCATCCTGAAATGAAAAGGCTTACTCCAACAGAATTAAATATTCTGAAGTTTCTAGCTGAAGATAAAACACCAACCGATATTGCTGTGATTACAGGTGTGAGTATTCATACTGTTAATCATCATTCTGCAAACATAAAAAGAAAACTGGAAGTTAAAAGTTTGTATGGAGCGATTGGTAAGGCAATCAGGTATGGGTTGTTTCACTAAACCATTGCGTGTGTTGATGGCAGTATCTTGCTACTGTGTTTTTTGTTGGTTTTCGGGTACTTTTTAAGCGTTACATTAGCTTAAGGAGAGGCCAAAATGATTCACGTAATCAATAAGCATAATAGACATCTGTACTATTCTGTACTCGATGACATGCACCGCTTGCGGCATAAAGTCTTTGTCGAACAGCGTGGTTGGAAGAAACTTGAAAAACTAGATGGATACGAAATTGATGAATTTGACAATGAGGAAACAACGTATTTCCTTAAGTTAGATCGAGACATGCGGATACTTGGCGGTATGCGTATGTGCCCAACAACAGGGCCAACTCAACTTAATACAATTTTCAAAGATACTTGTGTGCTTGACCCGCAACCTGTTGGCGCTGAACATTATGAGTGGTCGCGGTATTTCATTGTTGATACGAAATACAGAAGCGCTTTGGGCAAACCAGTTCATTACGAACTTTATGCAGGCATTCTTGAATATGCTATAGCTCGGGGCATCAAGACACTGTCCGGATTTATTGAGACAGCGACTTACACGCGTTCTCTGAATATGCCTTGGGACATGAAACAGCTAGGTCTTCCGGCAGAATATGGTGGTTCTCATGGGGAGCCCATTGGTTATGGTCTGCCAACAATCCTGACACTTGATACAATTGCGCTGCGAAAAACAAAAATATTCTGGCGTATGCGCAAACCTGTTCTCTCGCTTTCGTTGGGTGAGTTAACACCATTTGCAGAAATTGGCTTTAAACCGGCTGTTGTTCTTGCTGTGGAAGAGTTTATCGCTGAACATCCGGAACATATTGAAATTGTGGCTGCCTATGCTGAAGCTCTGCAGGCTGTTGATGCATCAACACGGATTAAAGCTGCTGAAGTCATTGCTGATTTGTCAGATCAAGAACTGGCGATTGATTTCTCACCAAGTATGCTCAACAAGATTAATGTCACAAATATAAGCGTGGCGGCACAGTAATTAAGTAAGGACTTAATTCCATAAGCTAATGTATCCACTGGAATCCTCCTGCGGTTCGGTATATCATGCCGAAAACGCAGGGGAATTGCTTTGGTACACTCACACGATCATGACGCTTGTATTGACAACGCAGTAGAAGAAGCAGCACGCTTATGTGCTGAAAGAGGATCGCGGTTTACAGATTTACGTCGCCGTATCCTGATAATGATTTGGCAAGGCCATAAGGCAGTTAAGGCATACGATCTGCTTGACCAGCTTGCTAATGAAGGCGGATCCGCCAAACCTCCAACAGTATATCGCGCCCTTGATTTTCTGATGGACGAGGGACTTGTTCATAAGATCGAGAGCCTCAATGCTTACATTGGATGTCCTCATCCCGGCGGCGATCATGTCAGCCAGTTTCTCATATGTGATGTCTGCGAAACGGTGGATGAAGTTACATCTGCTGGCCTGAACAAGGCTGTTGCTAAAGCAAGTGCAGAAAAATCTTTCTCTATTAAAAGACAGACACTTGAATTACACGGTGTATGTGCAGCTTGTTCCAAGAAAAAACAGGCCGCGTAAGCAGCCTGTTTTAAGATGAAGTAAAACTGAATTTTATAGTCTTAATATAGCTTTGTTACTTAGATTATCTAAATATGGCAGCTGGTTAGGCCTCGTTTAGCCAAAAACTTTTGATGATATTCTTCAGCAAGCCAATAATTGCCAAGCGGTTCAAGTGTGGTGACTATCGGTTTGCCAAAACGCTTACTAGCATCCAGCGCAACTATTTTACTTTGTGCAATTTCTTTTTGATTCTCATCAGCAAAAAAGATAGCTGAGCGATACTGCGTACCAACATCTGGACCTTGCCGATTGAGCTGAGTTGGATTGTGATTCTCAAAGAAAACATCAACTAACCCTGCGTAATCAATAATTTCAGGGTTATACTCTACTTGCACGACTTCAGCATGCCCAGTGGTTTTACTGCATACGTCTTCATATGTAGGGTCATCAGTTGTTCCGCCCATATAGCCAACGGTTGTCTCCGTGACACCGTCAAGCACGCGAAACGTTTCTTCCACTCCCCAAAAACATCCCGCACCAAAGGTTGCTTTCGCCATGATTTGTCCTTTTTTATACACGACACTCTTTACATAGGTACTGTGTTATAGACATGCTGTATCTATACATCGTACCCAAGGCATGAATATGTGATTGAATGCGGCAGTTGTCGAGGGTTGAGGATACAAAAACTTGTGATCTCGGAGAAAATAAAATGAATAAACAGCTTAATACAATTTTCCGCAGGTCATTAATGCAATGTGTACTGTTGGCTTTGACAGCTACAGCTTCGCAAGCATTTCAATCAGGTAAGGCTGTCCCTGATGATTTGTTAGCGCTTGATCATCAACGCTGTATGAACGGTTGCGTGCCGGGGTTTGGTGAAGCTACCTGTAAGCCTTTGTGTGATTGCACAGTCTCGGAGTTTAAGAAGCAATTGGACTTTGAAGCTTATCTGGATATGTCTGTCCAATTGTCAAAAAATGCAGTTACACCTGAGCTTAGAACGCTGCTGGATGGAGTCGCCAAAATGTGTACAGCAGAGATTGAACGTAAAGGTATCGAGGTTGGAACAGGGGAAAAGCTTCCCGAACCTTCCAGATGAAGTCTTTGATCAAGTTAGACTTTATCGTTTTCTAGCGCACGCGGTTGCAGGTTTTCGTCTAGGGCAACAAAGATGTACACAGCTTCAGTTACTTTGTGTTCTTCGCCTGCGGCACCGCGTTCGGCAAATACTTCTATATCAACAGTGATTGAAGTGCGACCGACTTCTCTTACATCCGCATAAACGCTGACGACATCTCCAACTTCTATAGGGCGATGAAACTTCATGCCTTCAACGGCCACAGTTGCTACAGGCCCGCGCGCACGCCTGCCTGCCACAGCTCCGCCTGCAACATCCATTTGCGACAAAACCCAGCCGCCAAAGATATTGCCATTTTTGTTAAGGTCTGATGGTTGTGGGACCGTCCGTATTGTTACGCGCCTTTTATCCATTGCTATTTACTCTCGTTTTTGGTGTTAGCCTCTATATGAAGCGGTGCAACTTCTAATTCGTCACCAATTGCTTCAAGATATAAACTGCGGCTAGGAAAGGCAAAGCCTGTTCCTGCATCTTCAACTAGTTGTTTAATCTCAAGCAAGAGCTTTTCTTTGATTTCCAGCCATTCCAGCCAATTGGTCGTGTGCGTGAAGCAATATAAAAGCACATCAATCGAGCTGTCCGAAAATTGATCAATGCGTACAAAACTTGTTGTTTCTTCCGGTTGCACGTAATCTTTGTTGCTACTTAGATATGACTCAATACCATCGCGAACAGCATTGAGCTGCTTAGCAGTTGATCCGTATTCCAAGCCAATAACCCACTTTATGCGGCGATGCGTCATGCGTGAAAAGTTAGTTACAGCATTGTCGGAGAGCTTTGCGTTTGGCACATATACAGGTGCCTTATCAAATTGGCGGATTGTAGTTGTCCTAAATCCGATTTCTTCAACTGTCCCTTCAACAACGCCTTTTACAAGGACCCAGTCGCCAGGGTTAAAGCGGCGCTCACCAATTATAAAAAGGCCCGCAATCAAATTTTTGAATAAATCTTGAGCACCTAATGCAACAGCAACACCAAACAACCCTAAGCCAGCGATAAGAGGGCCAACTTGAATGCCCCATATCTCAAGAATAGTAGCCGCCCCTAAAAGAGCAAAAGATACTTTGATTGCTTTTGACAACCACTGAATCATCGAAACTGTTAACACGTTGTCGACGCGGTCAAATAGAGCGCTCAATGGTTCAGCTATGCGATATAATGCCCAAAAAATAGTGAAAGCAATCAGGCTCTTGTTAAGGCTTGTGGCAAAAACCTGAACCTCTTCTGACAATTCAAGATAACTTGTAGCTAGAAATATACCAAGAACGACAGGGATGAAGCGTACAGGGTTCTGGAGCGCATCAACAATCGTATCATCTAGTGTCGTTTCGGTGCGACTGGCAAATTTCTCTATGCGATTGAGGATGATTCTCGTGAAAAGGTTCCGGATTAGTATAAAGAATAGGAAAATAGCGAGAGCGATGATTATCTGACCGATATCAATGCCCAAAAAGCCGTTAGTCCACACTTCAACGACAAGACTCCAAAATTCTTGAAAATCAGTGCTGTTCACAGCTTGCAACTCCCGTTTTTAATCTATTGTGGTTCGTTTTCATCAGCAGGTGAGAGCTTTGTATCTGTATTAGCTGCATTGTAAACACTCTCATCGTGACCACCTCGATTAGAGTAAAACAACAATGCCATCAAGCCAAAGCCAACAGCCATGGTGAAAACAATACCAATCCCCATCGCGATCTTCCCATGAAATGACAACTCAACGCCTTGTGTAGCTATCAATACAGTCAGCCCCCAATAACACACGGCAATAAGTGCAATGGCAGATAGTACGAGTGCTAATACGTTTTTCATTCGCGTAACTTTCAATTATGCGCCCGACAATCAGGTTGCATTCAGTGAGAGCGATTTAGCAGTATTTAGCTTAACCGCCAACTGATTGAGACAGTTTGTAGCAGTTTGATGCAAAGTGTGAGTGAATTGCTTTTGCACCGAGGCATTATTTTATGCATACTATTCGAACCTGTCTACTCGGCCTCTTTTGAGGCGCATATTAGGGGAATGTACTATGAATGTAGGGAAAATTCTCGAGGCAAAAGAGTCAGAAATTATCTCCCTGGAAGAAACAGTGTCTGTACTTGATGTTGCAAAACTGCTTGGAGAACGCCGTATCGGTGCGATACCCATCATGAAAAAAGGTAAGCTTTGCGGTATTATTTCAGAACGTGATGTAGTGCGTGGGCTAGCTATTCGCGGCGGTGACGTTTTAAAGGATAGTGTAAAAACATTAATGACCAAGGCGGTTGTTACATGCTCAACTGACCAAAGTGTTGGTCAAATTATGACAATGATGACCGAACGGCGTATCAGGCACGTGCCTGTGGTCGAAAAAGGTGAATTGCTTGGAATGATCTCAATTGGTGATGTTGTAAAAGAGCGGATGGAAGAAACTCAGCAAGAAGCAGAGGCGTTAAAAGCCTACATTGCTACTGCTTAAGTCGCTGTTTCGTTAACCATTGATCTTGAGGCATTTTTCGTAAACACCCTGATAGTTGGCAACGCTGTTTTTCCAGGATCGGATATCTTCTACAAAATGCCTGCCATTGCTTAAGACATCACTCCAACTATCTTGTTGTGCAAGCAAGTGTTTATATGTGGTGGCTAGGCTGCGGGCATCATCGGCTTGAAACATGAAACCGGTTTTGCCGTCTTCTATGAGCTCTCGGTGGCCACCAATGTTGGATGCGAGTACAAGGCGCTTTAATGCCATCGCTTCAAGTGGCTTTAACGGTGTAACCGTTTCTGTAAGTCTAATTGAATGGCGCGGGTATACCATAATATCTGCTACACTGTAGTATCGGTTAACATCAGAGTGCGGTACTCTGCCAGTGAATATAACGTGGTTATCAAGCCCTAGTTCCGCAACAGCTTGTTTCATTGCATTTTCCGATGGGCCGCCGCCCACTAATAGCAATACTGTTTCCGGGTTTATTTCAATAAGCTTGGGCAAGGCACGAATGAGAAATTCAAGCCCTTCATAGGCGTAAAACGAACCAACAAAAGCCAGAACAGTTTTACGTTGCAACCCGAGTTGATTGACAAGGTTTTCATCCCGGGAAGTGATGGGCTGAAAAGCGTCTACATTAACGGCATTTGGAATTACTGTTACTTTTTGTTCTGGAATACCTCTTTCAACAATATCACGACGTAAGCCTTCGCATATTGTTGTCACCATTGTTGCGCGACGAATGGCGCGTGTTTCCATGTATCGTGTAAAACGGTAGCGCAAGCTACCTTCTTTGGTTGAGCCATGATCAACGGCAGCGTCTTCCCAGAAAGCACGTATTTCATATACTGTTGGTCGGTCTCCTGCGGCATGTGCTGCAGGGAAAAAATTCAAAACAGGCGAATGTGCATGCACAATGTCGGGATTCAAATCTTCGATTAGTGCTTTTAGTCTTATTGTTGTGCGGCGCATTTCCATGATTTCACGAATGCCAGCAGGCGCTTTATGAGACACGCGTGCTTTACGGGACCTGTAAAATGTCCAGCCTTCAATCTCTTCAATGTCGCTATCGCTTGCCCCGTGTCTGGGTGTTGTAACAAGTATAGGGTCCCACCCCATAACTTTTTGCTGCCGTACGATGTTCATTGTGCGGAAGACATAACCACTATGTTTTGGTAGAGAATGGTCCAGAACGTGTAAAATGCGCATAGCTGTACTTTTTGTTTTAGCCCCCAGTGCTTTCGCAACACTGCCTCATCTACACCGCGTTGTATAGATTGTTTCATGTATTAATAGCGGTGTTTTACCGTGAATATTAATGGTAAGTGCCTAGTAGGTGAGGGTTAGCTATCTTTCTGATAAGACAGGATGTCACCCGGTTGGCATTGTAGGTATTCGCAGATGGCAGCAATTGTTTCAAAGCGTACACCACGTACCTTTCCTGATTTTAACAAGCTAAGGTTTGCTTCTGTGATACCAACATGGGCAGCAAGGTCTTTCGACTTTACTTTCCGGTCTGCGAGCACAACATCAAGTTTAACGACAATTGGCACAAAACATCCTCAAATGATTTCGTTCAGTTCATCGCGCTGCTGGCGCGCCAATCGAACCATGTGAGCAATAGTTAACGCAAATAATGCTAAAACAAGAGCCATCAAATCGTCACCACCAAACCCAATGGCAAATTCACGTTTGCCGGGAGGATTATCCATTGTTAGCAAAACAACCAATAGTGTGGCGTGTGTGATGTTTAAGACCACATATACAAACAAGCTCTTAGATATATGGCTACAACACTGTTCGCAAACTTCTTCAAACCATTGTCCGGCAGACAGAAAAGTCGTTAACCGATAGAGATAATATAAAGCATAAAGTATTGCACTGTTAGGCAAGAAGGTAAGAATGAAGCTTCCCCACCATTCAGTAGATGATAAAGAGGCTATACCGCCGTGCTCTTCGATAGCAGTGTTGGGTAAGCCTATATAATAGAATGTATCTGGAAACAGCCAATACCACAATTGTGCTATCATAATAACGGTGCCTAGAATTAGTATAACGATCCGAAGAAAGCGAAGACTGTTTGAAATATTGGTCATAATTTCGTCAATAATTATTGTTTTACAGAAATAAGTAATTAAATTACGATAACAAAATAGACAGAAAAAGAAAAGCCCGAGTCACGCAGCGAGCAAATTATAAGAGTACAATGAAAGTACATGGGGACAAATGGGGGAATAGATTAAGGGGCGCTATGTGCGCCGCATTCAGCCTTGTGTTGTTTGTATCGCTTCAAGGAAACGCACAAAACTCAACACAAAATACTGATGGGCAAACATCCGACCCATTATTTCAAAGTGAATCGTCAGCCTTGACCATTCCTGTTTACCCAAGATTTAAGCTCAAGCAGTTGCCAGCAACGATCGATAATCTTAAGGATACATATATTGTATTAGATGATGGTTCGGTTTTGTCATTGGCGGATTGGGTTCTTGGGTCTGTTACCAAGTCAAATACTGGTGCGGGCATGACAGACTATCAGAACCGTTTGTTTCTTGGGCAGGCGGCGCGAGCGGCAGTTGGCCTGAGCGGTGATCTTATTTACCGTAGTTTTCAAGATGCGGGTACTGCAATTCCCTTTACTGCGCACCGGCCGCCAGAGGCCTGGCAAGCGGTTCAGGGCATTTTGTCAACAGTTATCCCTGGTTTGGCACCGTCAAGTCGTGGATATGATAAAGGTTTTCAATGGGCGCCAGTTGCGCCAGTGCGCGCTTCTCAAGTTGGCTATGCAAATAATGTTGAGCAGCGTAGCAGCGGCGGTGCAATCTTGTTCGATGATCAATTCTTTTCAGCTCTTCAGCAAACACGCGGTGAATTTATGGAGCGCGGTCGGATTATGGATATTGTTGAACGTTTCGAGCGCGATGCAGCTAAGTAATGCAAAGCTTTGTATTTATTTTCACCTTGTGAAAAATGCATTTGAACGCAACACGATAGATATCTGTTGGCAAGCATGTAAACATGCTGCGTGCAACAGGGGAGGGTTCAATGCGCAGTTATATTCACGATCCAAATGGTATCAGGTTACCAATAAAAATTGATAATGCATCCAATGGAGAATTTTCACCGCTTGAACTTTCAAAACGCAATATTGAGGGCAACAGACAAGCATTGCTCGATGCAGATGACGCTGCGCGCAAATTAGGGCACGACAGGCGTTCATTTTTAGTTGGTGCGTGCGGGGCTGCAAGCACATTGCTTTCGGTGAATGCTGTAAACGCAGCGGCGGGAAAAACGGGAAGTTTTTTTGAGATAGCTTCTGAAGCCCGCTATGAAAACAGTGCAGCTGAGGATGCGATAGGCGGCGATGAATTTATTTTCGACGTGCATGGTCATTTTATCAACCCGTTTGGCAAGTGGCGTGAAGGAATCCCTGAAGGCGCGAAGCCATTTTCAGGTTTGCCTGCAGTAGAAGCGTGTCCGGATAAAACCGAAGGGCTTGATTATCTTGAATGCCTTTCAGGCGATCAATTCAGAAAAGATGTCTTCGTTGACAGCGACACTGACATGATGGTGTTAACTTTTGTGCCATCTCCAGCTGATGCTGAGCCCCTTACGATTGAAGAGGCTGAAGTAACAAAGAATTTGTTGAATGCTGATGGTACGCAGCGCTTGCTCGTGCATGGGCGTGTTAATCCTAATCAAGCTGGTGATCTGGAAACGATGGATGAACTTGCTGAGCGCTGGAAAGTGTCAGCATGGAAAACATACACGCAGTGGGGCCCTGACGGAAAAGGCTTTTGGCTGCATGACGAAGATACAGGAATTCCCTTTCTAGAGAAGGCACGTGCGCTCGGCATTCGAAACATTGCCGTCCACAAAGGTATACCATTTGGTCGAAGATCTTATGAGCATAGCCGCTGCGATGATATTGGTATTGTTGCGAAACGATACCCTGACTTGAATTTCCTTATTTATCACTCGGGCTATGTCCCTGGGCAAGACGAAGCAGCCTTTGCCCCTGGTGCTGGTAAGGACGGCGTGGATGCTTTGGTTCAGTCGATGCTGGATAATGATGTTGCGCCCAATAGTAATGTATACGCGGATCTTGGCACAACGTGGCGCATATTAATGCAAAACCCTGATTCTGCTGCGCATGGGATGGGGAAATTGTTAAAATATGTGGGTGAAGACAATGTGATTTGGGGCACTGACTCTATCTGGTATGGCTCACCGCAGGATCAAATACAGGCTTTTCGTTCGTTCCAAATATCAGAAGAGTTTCGGGAACGTTATGGATACCCAGAAATGACACCATCGCTTAGAGCGAAAGTGTTTGGGTTAAATGCAACAAAGCCATACAAAATAGACGTAGCGAAAGTGGCTCACATGCAGTCAAAAGATAAGTTCGCATTGGCTAAGGCAAATGCAAAAGACAATGCAGATCCACACTTTCTGACGTTTGGCCCTAAAAGTCGACGCGAGTTTATGGCCTTTCGCCGCGCAGAAGGCTCACATACTTAGAAAGTAACTTCATAAGGTGCATGATGGAAGCATACGCCTTAAGGAAAATTTGCAAAAAGATAAAGATCAGGGAACTTTCTGCCGCTAGCTGACATCTCTTACTTATATGAGGCATGCTGCCTCTATTTTGTATGAAGGGAACAGCTATGACAGATTTTTCTAAAAACATGATTAATCATATTGATACATCTCAGGCAAGTAGACGTAAATTCTTGATTGGATCTGGCGCTGCTGGTTTGTCCGCTGCAGCGGTAGCCTTAATTGGTGGCAAAGAAGCGTTAGCCAGTAAATACAAAGCAAATGAACATGGTGATGTAACAATATTGAGCACAGCACTTGGTGCAGAGCGAGAAGCAATAGCTGCATATCAATTAGGTGCTGAGAGTGGGCTGTTGTCTAAGGGTGTGCTTGATGTTGCTGTCGCTTTTCAGGGGCATCATAAAGAACACGCGGATGTCTTGGCTGCAACAATTACGTCATTGGGCGGCGTTGTACCTGCTGCGCCTACACAGTATAATTTCCCTGTTTCACAGTTGAAAAAAGAGCGTGACGTGTTGGCGTTTGCGGCCGGATTGGAGCAGGGTGCAGTTAGTGCATACCTTGGTGCTGTCCCACTTTTTGATAATAGAGACTTATCTGCTGCTGCTGCCAGCATCTTGGGCGACGAAGCGATGCATTGGGCTGTTTTGAGGCAGGCGCTTGGTTTAAATCCGGTTCCTGGGGCGTTTGTTTCTTGATTATGGTGGCTCTTTGTAATGGATTCAGGGTTCGTATGTATGTATGGACCTTGCTCTCCGGCCTGTTCATAGTTCCGCAAGCATTTGCCTCCATTGGTAATGGGGCATTCGCTGATGGAGCAGAGGTTGTTGAATTGGATGCTGATTCGTATAGCGCG
>NZ_JAOBPO010000005.1:210000-212383 GCF_025574485.1 Kordiimonas aquimaris
TAAAGACAAGTACCGAAGCTGTGGATTTGATCTTATGATCAAGTGGTAGCGGAGCGTTCTGTAAGTCTGCGAAGGTGTGGCGCGAGCCATTCTGGAGATATCAGAAGTGAGAATGCTGACATGAGTAGCGATAAACAGTGTGAGAGACACTGTCGCCGAAATCCCAAGGGTTCCTGCGCAAGGCTAATCCGCGCAGGGTGAGTCGGCTCCTAAGGCGAGGCCGAAAGGCGTAGTCGATGGGAATCAGGTTAATATTCCTGAACCAGGTGGAATGTGACGAATGGAGTAAGTTGTGAGACCTTATTGGATTGGTCTTGCCGCGAATCTGTTCCAGGAAATAGCACCACCATATTGACCGTACCCTAAACCGACACAGGTGGGATGGTAGAGCATACCAAGGCGCTTGAGAGAACTATGCTGAAGGAACTCGGCAAATTGCCTCCGTAACTTCGGGATAAGGAGGCCCAGCTTTAAGGCAACTTTTAGTTGGGGGCACAAAAGAGGGGGTGGCGACTGTTTACTAAAAACACAGGGCTCTGCGAAGTGGATAACACGACGTATAGGGTCTGACGCCTGCCCGGTGCCGGAAGGTTAAGAGGAGTAGTGAGAGCTGCGAATTGAAGCCCCGGTAAACGGCGGCCGTAACTATAACGGTCCTAAGGTAGCGAAATTCCTTGTCGGGTAAGTTCCGACCTGCACGAATGGCGTAACGACTTCCCCACTGTCTCCAGCATAGACTCAGCGAAATTGAATTCTCCGTGAAGATGCGGAGTACCCGCGGTCAGACGGAAAGACCCCGTGCACCTTTACTACAGCTTCAGAGTGGCATTAGGGATAACATGTGTAGGATAGGTGGGAGGCTTTGAAGCCCGCACGCCAGTGCGAGTGGAGCCATCCTTGAAATACCACCCTTGTTGTCTCTGATGTCTAACCACGTCCCGTGAAACCGGGACTGGGACCCTCTGTGGTGGGTAGTTTGACTGGGGCGGTCGCCTCCCAAATGGTAACGGAGGCGCGCGAAGGTAGGCTCAGATCGGTTGGAAATCGATCGTCGAGTGCAATGGCATAAGCCTGCCTGACTGCGAGACTGACAGGTCGAGCAGAGACGAAAGTCGGTCATAGTGATCCGGTGGTTCTGTGTGGAAGGGCCATCGCTCAACGAATAAAAGGTACGCCGGGGATAACAGGCTGATACTGCCCAAGAGCTCATATCGACGGCAGTGTTTGGCACCTCGATGTCGGCTCATCTCATCCTGGGGCTGGAGCAGGTCCCAAGGGTTTGGCTGTTCGCCAATTAAAGAGGTACGTGAGCTGGGTTTAGAACGTCGTGAGACAGTTCGGTCCCTATCTGCCGTGGGCGCAAGAGACTTGAGAGGAGCTGCCCCTAGTACGAGAGGACCGGGGTGGACGGACCTCTGGTGGACCTGTTGTGGCGCCAGCCGCATTGCAGGGTAGCTATGTCCGGAAGGGATAACCGCTGAAAGCATCTAAGCGGGAAGCCCCCCTCAAGATAAGGTCTCTCTGAGAGCCGTGGAAGACCACCACGTTGATAGGTCAGGTGTGGAAGCTCAGTAATGGGTGAAGCTAACTGATACTAATTGCTCGATAGGCTTTTGAGCCTCTCCATAGACAGAAAGGAAAGCTTTCTTTGTCTTTAATTCGCGCAAAAGTGCGCGGCGGCCGCTTGGCCTTGCCTCACAGCTACGCTGTTCGGTAATTAGAGATTGTCTTGGAACATTACTCAAAGCATGCTTTGATACTCGCAATAACACTCTTTTGTTGATCTGGTGGTTATAACAAGGTTGTCCCACCCGGTCCCATCCCGAACCCGGAAGTGAAAAGCCTTTGTGCCGATGGTACTTCGTCTTAAGGCGCGGAAGAGTAGGTCGCCGCCAGATCTACAAAAGAGTGTACACATAACCACATATCAAATACCAAAAACCGCCCTTCAAAAGGCGGTTTTGTCGTCTAAAAGGACAATTGATTCCTATAGTCGACAACCAAGGGCAATCTTGAGCCCTCTTCATGGGATTGCGATAGCAATACCGGAAGCAGACACATAGCAGCCCTGAGCTGCGTCACATCGGAGAATGGCATAAGCCATCGGAACGGGTGACATAATATAATTGACGCGGGATGGAGCAGCCCGGTAGCTCGTCAGGCTCATAACCTGAAGGTCGTAGGTTCAAATCCTACTCCCGCAACCAATACGATAAAAAGGGTCCCATCAGGGGCCCTTTTTGCGTATATGGGCTGTGTGAGTAAGACTTGAACCTACGGATAAAGTAGGTTCAACCGCCGGCGCAGCAATGCAGTGCATTGCGAAAGAGCGCCAAGGACAAGGAAGCAATGCCGATAGGCATGCGCACCTAAAACCCTACTC
>NZ_JAOBPO010000006.1 GCF_025574485.1 Kordiimonas aquimaris
GGTGGTGGTGATGATACGGTGTCTGGCGGCATTGGCACAGACAGTGTTGACGGCGGCGCAGGCAATGATGCTCTGCGTGGTGATCAGGGTGATGACACGGTGCTTGGAGGCGCGGGTAACGACACCATTGATGGTGGCAGTAACGCCGACTTCCTGCGCGGTGATGCGGGTGATGACAGTATATCTGGTGGTTCGGGTGATGACCGTGTGTTTGCTGGTCCTGACGACGAAGGCAATGATACGGTTGAAGGTAACCGCGGTAATGATGTTGTTGGCGGCGGTGCCGGTAATGACTTTATCGTTGGTGGTGACATTGACGGTAATGGCACAGATGCATCAGGTAATGACAGCCTGTTTGGTGGTGATGGTGATGATGTCATCATTGGTGGTTCGTTCGATACGACAACAAATATGGCAGTGAACGGAAACGGCGGCCGTAACACCATCTATGCTGGTGCTGGTAATGACAGCATCATTGGTGATGATGGTGGCGATACGCTTGGTGGCGGCAACGGAGATGACAGTGTCACTGGCGGTATGGGTAGTGACATTATCTATGGTGGTCGTGGCCCTGGTGAAGACACACTTTTTGGTGGCGGCGGCGATGATCAGGCATTTGGCGCATCAGACAATGATATGGTTAACGGTGGTGCTGGTAATGACACCCTGTTTGGCGGCGCGGGCGATGACACAGTTGACGGCGGTGATGACAATGATCTGATCTTCGGCGGTGCCGGTGATGACAATATCACTGGTGGTGACGGTAATGACACGTTCGCTTTCATCACAGGCTTTGGCAATGACACGATCACTGACTTTGGCACAGCGGACGGTGACAGTGACACGCTCGACTTCTCCGAGATCGAAGGCCTTGTGCTGGCTGACCTGCTATCCTCAGCCACGTTTGATGCGAGCGGTGCCACGCTCACCATCGGTACCCATGGTACACTGACCCTCGAAGGCATCAACCAAACCGAACTGCAAGCACTGTTTGATGCAGGGCAGGTGGTAGGTTAGACTTTCAGGTAAACCATACTCAATGAGGAATTGAACAGCTGCCCAATATGGTGATTCAAAGCATGCTTGCGTAACCAATACGATAAAAAGGCCCCACATGGGGCCTTTTGCTTTAGAAAATATAGCTAAGTTTTAAACATATAGATGAAAATATTGGTTCGTGTATAGGCGCAGATTATAGGTTCATAGCGAAGCGCTATGTTCTCTCGGTTGACACCACTATTTTACCAACTTGTTCTCCCTTAAGCATATAACGGTATGCGGCGATGGCATCGTTAAAACCGAAGACCTTATCAACCTTGGGCATTAATAGACCTTTTTCTTGGCGTTCGAGAACGTAGTTTACGCCGCGTTCTCGTTGATCTGCGTGGCGTATATGATTGAACAGCGAATAGGGGATAACGGTTGCGGCTTTGCGAACCATCTTTACGATGTCCACCTGAGCATGCATGCCGCGCAGAACACCGTATATAAACACGAGCGCATTTTCAGCAAGCGCCTCAACGTAATCATCGATGAAATCACCGCCAATCGGATCGTAGACAACGCGAACGCCTGCACCGTTGGTTGCTTTGAGAATTCGGGCGGTGAGGTCCTCTTCATCTGTCGCCACAACATAGTCTGCACCACTGGCAAAAATGTCTGCCATTTTCTTACTCGTGCGTGTTGTGGCAATAACGATTGCGCCAACATCTTTTGCGAGCGCAATGGCGCCAAGTCCTGCACTGGAACTTGCGGCAGGAATTAAAACGAAATCGCCCCGCGTCAGTTTTGCCGTTTCAATAAGAGGATAATAGGCAGTCAACATTTCCATCCAGGTCGAGGTTGCTTCTTCCTTAGATAAGGTGTCCTGCCAAGGGGCGATGAAATCTGCGTTAAAAACAGCATGCTGGGCGTGAACACCATATGTACTGTTAGCGTGCGGAAGTGTGCACACACCGTCGCCGACCTTAAAACCTTTCACATTCGAACCAATGGCTTCAATAATACCAGTGGCTTCTGAGCCTAGGCCAGAAGGCAAGGATGCAACAGAATAATGGTTGTCCTCTAAATACAGAATGTCGGCTCGATTGAGAGCAAAGGCTTTTACATCGATTAGCACTTCGTTCGGTCCAGGTTTTGGCCGGTCAATTTCTTCGATCCGAAGCGAGTCTACACCGTTCGTTTCGTGAAATTGCAATGCTGTTGTTTTCATTTGAAGCTCCCCATAAGTTAGTGGCGATAAAGCTGCCAATCAAAGATGGGTTGACAGATTCTTTTGAAATCAGGGTGAATTTTCACATTGCAACTAACGAGGAGCAATATCTAAAAAGGGTAGGGCGTCGACGAATAACCCACCCATAAGGGTGGCTAATAGCCATGGAATCCAACGTTCTTTCATTTCGAAGCCTGGTGTTTTTGGAATGCTGGCCTTTTTCATTTCAATCATGTGTTTGGTTAATTGGGTTTCTAAAAAGCGAGCTAGTTCTTTGTTGTAAAAGCCTTCTTGCGGAATGAATCTGCTCGTTTTGGCGTTGGGACTATCGAATTGTTGAAACAATAATCCGGTATGTAAGCTTGTAGCCCAAACTCTCATTCTACCTGAATCTGCGAATTAAATAGTATTGATATAGCTTGGTACATAAAGCTACTGTCGAAGCTCTCAGACAAGGGAAGTGGGGACAAATGCAGGACACAAGCTATTTTGGAAACTGGTTTATTCCGTCTAAAATTGAGCCGGAACGACCAAATATTAGGCTTGTGGAACGGCAGCGCTTAACGAATAGGCTGACCAGCTGGCTTCAGAAAAAATTGATCCTTGTGATCGCGCCAGCAGGTTTTGGTAAATCAACATTGATCTCTCAGTGGCGAGATTCGCTGCGTAAAGAGCAGATTCTGTGCCCATGGCTTTCGTTAGATGAAAATGACTTTGATGGCAGACAGTTTTTATCATACTTTACCTTATCGCTCGCAGCTGCCGGTTTTGAGCTGGATGAACTGGAGGTAGGGGCAAAAAATGGATTTGCCGATTCATCTGAACGAGTCATCCTGCGACGTTTGATTTCTGAAATTGAATTGAATGATACACCCTGCGTCATGGTGTTAGATGATTATCACAGGGTATGTTCACCGCAAATTGACACCTTGTTAAAGCAACTGATCAAAGAAACACCTCAATCCTTTACCATTTTGGTGAATAGTAGGGTGGTGCCTGATATTGATTGTGCGACACTGATTGCGTCTGGCATCGCGGTGGAACTCGGATCTGATGGGCTACGGCTTACCGAAGACGAAGCGAAGCAAGCCGTTGGCTCGGGTTTTGTCGCTAATGTTTTTTCTGCAATTTATGAGAAAACCGAAGGGTGGCCAGTGGCGGTACAGCTTGCCCGGCTTGGCAGTGGAAGCTTAAATACTTTCCCTGCTTCTGCCCCCGGGCACCCAAACAGTTTTATTGCCTCTTATCTTACCGAACAGGTCGTGAACTCTCTCGAAGATGAAGCGCAACAATTTCTGTTGTCCACCTCTGTTTTCAGTCGATTTAGTGCCGACTTGCTTAATCATGTATTTGAAAAACCAGATGCATGGGCAAATATGGAAATGCTTAGTCAATTGAGCGCATTCATAATTCCGATGGACCAGGAAGGTACATGGTTTAGATATCATCACCTATTTTCAGAGTATCTTTTTGAGACCTTGCGTAAAAGTAATTGGGATCGTGTTCGTCACTTGTGTTTTCGGGCCAGTGATTGGCACTGGGAAAATGGTCAGCCGGTGGAAGCGGCAAATTACGCATCAAAAATCAAAGATTATCAACGGTGTGCTGACATAATCCTTGAGCTTGGTGGGTGGCAAATCATTGTTACGCGCGGCATTGGTTTTATGAGGAAACTTCTTCGTTTTGTGCCGGAAGACGAATTGAAGAATTTTCCGCGTGTTGCCCTGGCAAGAACCTACTTGCATTGTAAGGACGGCGAGCTTCAGCAAGCGCGATTTCTGTTTGATAGCACTAGTTGGTCCAATCGTGATTGCGCGGAACCTAAATGGTTGCAAGACCAGTTGGTGGTTGGCCAGCTCCTCGGTGTTTATCAGGACATCATCATGGATGAGGCAGACTTGGATGGTTATATTGATCGAGCAAAAGACGGTTTGCCAGAGCTGGATTCGCTATCCATTGGTACGTTGAGGTGCATGGAAGTAAACGGTTTTTTTGCCAACGCTCAAATGATGCCTGTTGAAGACTGTCTGACAGATGCCTCTCAGCTTATGCGTCAAGGCGGGTCGGTTCTGGGGCTAAATTATTGCTATGTCCACGCTTGTGTCGCTGCCCTATATCGGTGTGACTTCGATGCGGCTGTGGCCCATGCCAAGATTGCTTATGAAGAAGCTGAGAAAAATTTTGGCGCCGATAGTGGCCTCAAATACATCGCAAAGTCACTTCGGTTTGCTATTGCTGTTTGGTCAGGCCGGGCGAGCGATAGTGACTTGCAAGCATTTGTGGCGTCGTTGACGGACCTTGAGGAACATGATGGCTGGACCGAGGTATATCTGATTGGGCTAGATGCCGGTTATCACCTAGCGGCCAGTAACTCTGACTGGGCAACGGCTTATTCGATTGTGGAGCGGTATCAAAGTGTCGCTTCCACTAGAGATCTGGCAAGATTGAAGCTTTTTTGCAAAGCCTTGAGGGTGGAAGCTGCTCGGCATGTTGGGTATGAGCACGAAGTTGCTCCTCTTGCGAGCAAGGTTGTAGCATTGGCTTGTGACATTGATGATCCCTCAAATTGGTTTAGCCGTGTCATTGCCTCGACAAAATTATATGCGTTGGGGTTGGTGCCTGGTCAGCAAGCAGAAAAGCTACTAACCGACAACATTATATGGACGCGGGGCCGAACCCTTAATTTTTATCATGTTAGGCTTGTGGCGGCCCAGGCTGAATTTTACCTTGTGCGAGGGAACAGCAAACGTTTAGTTGAGCAGTTGTCATTGCTGGTAGAACTGTGTGCTAAATATGATTTTTTCTGGCCGTTTAAAGTGAACGCAGACTTGAAGAAAGCTTTGTATAATCACCGTGATCACCTTGGAAGCTCCAGTGAGGGGGTCAACAAGGCTTTTGTTGACAAATTTCTCTCAGGCCAGTTTGAAAGCGATCAACCCAAAGGGCCTGATATATTAAGCTTACGGGAACGGCAGGTTCTAACCTGCTTGGCAGAAGGACAATCCAACAAGTTGATTGCCAGAGAGCTGGACCTCACAGACAACACAGTCAAATTTCACCTCAAAAACATTTACATGAAACTTTCCGTTGGTCGGCGAGGTGAAGCGGTATTTGAAGCTCGACGAAAAGGCCTGATTTAGCCTTGCAAAAGCCGACCTACCCATGTGGGCAGGTTACAGTTCGGCCAAATAAACGTATTCTCTGTTTAAACGACGGAGATACATATGAATGCCAATCACACAATGGCGATTGTAACACCGCTTGGGCAGTTTCGGATAAAATTGAATGAGGGCCGAGCGCCTGCGACTGTTAATTATTTCAAGAAACTGGTCGGAGAGGGGATGCTAGACAACACCTCTATTTTCAGGATCGTCAATAATCAGAACAATAGTTATAATCCGGATTGCCCTATTAATGTGGTACAGGGTGGCCTGCGTGAAAATGGTCGCGAGTTTCTTCCGTTTCTCAAGCACGAGTCAACTTTGCAAACTGGCATAACCCATACGAAATGGACTGTCTCTGCCGCTCGAATGGGAGTTGGAGAGGTCTACGGAAGTTTTTTCATAATGATGCGAGATGAACCTGCTCTCGATTTTGGTGGAGGGCGCCACCCTGATGGTCAGGGCTTCGCAGCTTTTGGTGAAGTCTGCGCGGGCTTCACCATACTAGATGAGATATTTCAGCGCGCGGAATCTGAAGAGTATTTACGCCAAGAGATCCCAATAATCAGCGCGAAACTAGAATAACTACCCGATTGGGTAGGGCTGACTTGTAGTGCCCCACCCAAATAAGGGCTAAAACTACCCCGATGCGATATTGCAGCCAATGTTTTCTAAGCTCACTATTAAGGGAACTAAATCCTTGGGAGGGAATAATGAAAAAATACCTGAAAATGAGTGTGGCCACCTGTGCTTTGACAATTGCAGGCATTAATAATCAGATATTGGCGCAGGACGAGCAGTCTGAAGACCCTGAGTTTGCATTTGAAGAGATAGTGGTAACGGCGCGTGGACGCGAAGAGTCTTTGAAGTCTGCGCCGCTTTCGGTATCGGTGCTGAGCAAGCAGACTATCGAAGATGCGCGGGTCAACCGTGTCGATGACTTTATAGCTTTGACATCTGGCATCACAATAGCTAATTCGCAAGATGCGGGTACAAATTTCATAACCATCCGAGGTATGTCGCAAACCAGAAATGGCGAGCCGCCTGTGGCTGTGATTGTTGACGGCGTGTTGCAGGTTAATTCTCGTACCTTCGACCAAACGTTGTTCGATGTTGAAAACATTCAAGTTCTGCGCGGGCCGCAAGGCGCCAGATACGGACGCAACGCCACAGGTGGCGCCATTATTATAAACACTGTTGGGCCATCAGAGAGTTTTGAAGGTTATGTTCGCGCTGGTGTTGGCAGCGGTGAAGAATATAGCGTTGAAGGGTCCATCTCCGGTCCGATAACGGAAGACACATTGTCTTATCGCTTGTCAGGTAGTTATACGAACCGAGACGGTGTGTTCGAGAATTTCGTTCTTGATGAAAATGTAGACTATTTTGAGGATGTTACTGTTCGGGGCCATTTGCTCTGGACGCCAACCTCTAATTTTTCTGCTGATGCGCGGGTGAATATCATAAGAACTGATGCTGGATCACTTAATTTTTCCTATCAGCCAGCGATTGTTGACCCTGTTACTGGTCTTCCCAATTTTGACTTCACCATTGCCGACGCAGATTTGGTTGAGCGCAACTTCTCGGCGAATAACTTAGGTCTTGATGACCGGGATGTTACGCAGTTTTCTCTGCGCATGAACTATCAGGCTGATTGGGGTGAGTTTTCATCAGTAACCAGCTATGACAGTATCACACAGAGCACTGGGAGTGATCAGTTCCCCTATACGGCGGCTTCAAGTGTTACCTTTGGTGCATTTCCATTTTTTGATGGCACTCAGTCACAGTTTTTCGACATTGATGCCTTTAGTCAGGAAATTCGTTTTACTTCAAACAGCGATCAACGCCTCCGCTGGATGGCAGGAGCTTACTTGCTGTTGACCGATCGTTTTGTATCTTCGTCTATTGCAAACGATTTGGAACAAGGCATCACGAGGGTTAGGCGCGAACCAGTGTCTCCTGCATCAAGTCCGCTGACGTCTTTCATTGCAGATGACAATGACAACACTGCCTATGCATTTTTTGCGGCTGTGGACTATGACATTGCAGAGAATTTGGAATTGTCTTTTGCCGGCCGGTATGACCGGGATGAACGCAAACAAACAGTTTCACCGGATCAGGGTTTGTATGCCAACGGCGTGGTGGTTACGCCTGTTGGGGCAGCAGGAGCCGTTAATCAGGCAAACTTCGGTAAGTTCCAGCCGAAAGTCAGTTTGCGGTATATCGCGACTGAAGATTTCTCAATCTATGGTTCTTGGGGGCAGGGCTTTCGTAGCGGGCAGTTTAACCAAAATGGTGTGGGTGCAATCGCTGCAGGAGCCGGGGTCTCTGGCGTTTCTGACCTATTAGGAAAGGAAACGACGGATACCTTTGAAGCAGGGTGGAAATCTACCTTTTTGGACAACCGCGTATCACTCAATGGTGCGCTCTATCACACCACAGTTAAAAACGCACCTTACTTCGTTTTCATTGGGGCTGTAAGTGCGCAGGTTCTCGTACCCATTGATGAGGTAACCATCAAGGGCGGCGAGTTGGAACTCACAGCAAGAGTGACACCAAACCTGGATTTCTACGCTGGTCTTGCAATTTCTGACTCGGAAGTTAATGAGTATAACGTGACACCTTCTGCTGTTGGCAATGAGGCTCCTTATGTACCGAAATCCGCCTTGAATATTGGCGGTCAGTACAGAACTGAAATTACCTCAGATATCGGTTTGTTCATGCGGGTCGACTATGAGCGACGTGGTCGCCAGTTCTGGGATCCGGAAAACACGACTGAGCGGTCGGCAATTAACCTGGTCAACGCAAGGCTGGGTATTGAAGATAATGACGGCGCATGGTCGCTCACCGGGTCCGTTACTAATTTGTTTGATGAAGTTTACAACTCCGAATGGGTATTGGGTGGGTTTGCCCACGCCGGGCAGCCAGACATCTGGCGCTTGGACTTCCGTTACAATTTCTAGCTCAGGTTGGGGAGGTGCCACAGGGCATCTCCTGCCAACAGTTATTACGGAATGAATTTCGCCGTTTAGGTGTGCACCGAGAGTGTTTTCGGCTGATGGTTTCTATTGCCTAATTTACATCAGTCTGCGGCGTTTGAACTAATTTTGGAGGAAAAAATGTATCGTGTAGCAGCTGATATTGGCGGGACATTCACCGATTTCGTGATCGAAGACCAGAAGTCGGGTGAGATAACGATTGGGAAAGTTCCAACCACGCCCGAAAATCCGGCCCGTGGGATCCTTAATGGGGTTAGTCAGTTAATTGGTGACCCTAAAGATATTGAGTTTTTTGTTCACGGCACGACTGTAGGCCTGAACGCTTTTCTGGAGAGGAAAGGCGCGCGAGTACTCCTCATAATGACATCGGGTATCAGCGATACATATACAATTGCCAGAGGGCACCGAGAGGAACTCTATAAACTTCACTACCGCAAGCCAAAGCAATTGGTGCCTCGCAAGGACGTTCATGAAGTGTCTGAGCGGCTGGGGTGGGATGGTTCCGTTGTTACGCCTTTGGATGAAAGTTCACTGCAACCAATCATTGACAAAGTTAAGGCAGAAAATATTCCAGCGGTGGCTATATGTTTGCTTCATGCTTACGCAAACCCGGCGCATGAACAAAAGGTTGCTGAAATATTGGCCAAAGAATTGCCCGGTGTTTCTATCTCCATGTCTCATAGCGTGGCACCGGAGTGGCGCGAAGTAGAACGCGCTTCTTCTACGGTTATGGATGCATATGTTGCACCCGTTGTGGAATTGTATCTGGAGACGCTTAAGCGCGAATTTCTCGAAATAGGCATGCAGCAAACCATTCATGTCATGCGTTCAAATGGCGGTGTTATGACAGATACGCATGCAAGCAAGCATCCTATTACAACGCTTCTATCTGGTCCCGTTGGCGGCAGTATTGGCGGCGTAGAGCTCTCGAAAAGCACCGGTGTAGAAAACCTTTTGTGCGTGGATATGGGCGGCACATCTTTTGACCTGAGCCTTGTTGTCGACGGTCAGCCTGAACTGTCAAACGAGACAGTATTGCAAGGGTTACCTCTGCTTATGTCGATTATCAATATTGATACTGTTGGCGCGGGCGGCGGATCGCTGGCATGGGTGGAAAATGGAGGCTTACGTGTTGGCCCTCAAAGTGCAGGCTCCGTTCCAGGGCCAGTTTGCTACGGCCGGGGTGGCACGCAGCCTACCATTACAGACGCCAATCTATTCTTGGGCCGCTTGGGCAAAGGCTCTCTTCTAAACGGCGACATGACACTGGATATGACGTCAACAGCAAGCGCCTTTGAAACGCTTGGCCGCGAAATTGGTCTGAGTGCAACAGAGTTAGCGGAAGGCATGATTGCAATTGGCAATGCAAAAATGGCCGACGCCATGCGGACCATTACTGTAGGCAGAGGGATCGACCCCCGTGAGTTTACGTTGGTTGCTTTTGGCGGTGCCGGGCCAATGCATGCCGTTGAACTGGCACGTGAACTTGATATTAAACAAATAATAATTCCCAGATTTCCCGGCACTTTCTCCGCTTGGGGTATGTTGCAAAGCGACATTCGCCACGATTTCAGTGTGACCTACTATGCCGTTTCGGATGAGGCCGATACTGATCGGCTGGCCGGGATGTTCAAGGACATGCTGGATGATGGTAAAAAAGTGCTGATTGAAGAAGGGGTGCCAGAGCCACATATGGAATTCACTCGCTCAATAGACCTGAGATATGTCGGGCAGGAATATACCATCAATGTTCCCCTTGCGGATGCCGCAAACCTTGATGCGGCGATCGAGAAATTCCATGATCTGTATCAGGCACGGTATGGCCATGCTCTGCATGAGGCAGCTGTTGAAATTATCAATTTGCGGCTGGCGGCCATTGGACGCCTGGAGCGGGCCGCGGTGTCTGGGTCTACAGAGCAAGCGTCACAAGAGCCGCTCGTTGCTCACCGGAACATAATTTTTAATGGGCGCTCTCATCGCTCCCCCATATACAAACGTGATTTTTTGCCCAAGGACGGTGTGTTTCAAAGCCCAGCCGTGGTGGAGGAAGCCAGCGCCACAACCATTATTCCGCCGGGCTACACATTCAAAATCGACGATATCGGAAATCTGCTTATCCAATCGGAGGAGGACGTATAATGACTACCGAAGTAAATCCAATTACGACAGAAATTATTCGCAATGCCTTCAATTCCATTGCAGAAGATATGAATGCGGCACTTATTCGCAGCGCTTACACACCGATCATCTATGAAGGTAAAGACTGCGCCGTCGCGCTCCTGGATGATACAGGCGAAGTGCTAGGTCAATCGTTAGGGCTGCCGCTGTTTTTGGGCAATCTGTCCCTGTGTGTGCAAATCGTTGCCGAAATGCACGGTTGGGATTATTTCGGCGAGGGCGATGTTGTCTTCCTGAACGATTCGTACATCGCGGGAACGCATCTCAATGACGTTACCGTAATTGTCCCCATATTCTGGAAGGGCGAAAGGATAGGCTTTGCTACCTCTCGTGCGCACTGGCTCGATGTTGGTGCTAAGGATGCAGGCCAGCCTACCGACTCCCATGAAATTTATCAGGAAGGTATGCGATGGGCGCCGACCAAGGCTTACCGGGCTGGTGAGCCAGTTGACGATATTTTGACTTTCCTGAAGCGAAACAGCCGGTTTGGTGACGCATTGCTCGGTGATTTGCATGCCCAGATCGCTGCAGGCAACACCGGTAAAGACCGCTTTTGTGCTTTGCTGGATCGCTTTGGCCTTGAGACAGTTTGGGCGTCGCGTGATGATATTTTCAGGCAGTCTGCTGAAATGGAACATGAAACAATCGCAGCTATTCCCAACGGCGT
Source organism: Kordiimonas aquimaris (assembly GCF_025574485.1). Lineage (GTDB taxonomy): Bacteria > Pseudomonadota > Alphaproteobacteria > Sphingomonadales > Kordiimonadaceae > Kordiimonas > Kordiimonas aquimaris. The sequence continues at coordinate 11,215 of NZ_JAOBPO010000006.1, forward strand.
TTATTCTGCGGAAGGAGCGCTCGACAGCGACGGCCTTACGGACGACGCTGTGCCGGTTAAGCTAACCGTTAAAGTCGAAGGCGACCACATGACGGTTGATCTGACAGGGTCAGCGGAGCAGACCCGAGGGGCTGTTAATTGCGGCGCAACTCAAACAGTTTCGGCGGCAAGGGTGGCTTTTAAGCTGCTGGTGAACCCGAGGCGACCGGTTGACGGAGGCACATTTACTGCCCTTGATATTGTGGCGCCAGAAGGGTCGATTTTTAATGCCCAAGAACCTGCTGCATGCTCATGGTATTTCTCTTCGCTTGGTTTACTGATCGATTTGTTCGTCAAGGCCATGTCAGACGTGATGCCTGACACTGCTGCTGCTGCGCATTACGGCGATTCCATGGTGCTGATCCTAACGGGCTATGACCAGTCAAAAAATGATGAGCTTTTTGTCGCAGTAGAAGCCAATACCGGCGGCTGGGGCGGCTGGAATGGTAATGATGGACAGGACTGTTTGATCAACAATGTAAACGGCAGTTTCCGCGATTATCCAATAGAGGTCTATGAAAACCGTTACCCTATTCGCATCCAGAAATATGGCATCAGGGCCGATAGCGGCGGGGCCGGTAAATATCGAGGTGGAAACGGTAGTGTCCGCGAGTATCAGATCACTAATGACGCCAATATGTCGCTTTGGTTTGAACGGTCTAAGACGACTGCGTGGGGTTTATTTGGTGGCATGTCAGGCAAACCGCCGGAAGTTGTTGTTACACATCCTGATGGCACTGAACTGCGTGCGCTGAAGAGCAATGCAACCCCCCTGATGGCTGGTACGGTCATTCAGGTGAAAACCGGTGGTGGTGGCGGGTACGGTATTCCAGCGCAGCGCGACCCTGACCTTGTTCAGGCTGATATCGAAAACCATTATGTTACCGATACTGAGGCTGAAAAGTCATATGCCGTTTGATGTAATGGGTTGGACATAGAGTTTTGCCAATGGAACGTGAGTGCATTAACCTGTATCTGAAAAATGTCTCTGTTTTTAACGGACATGATGAAGAGGTTTTGCCAGCTCAGAACATCCTGATTGAAGAGGGGCGGTTTGCTAAAATTGGGCATACCGTTCCTTCATCTCAAAATGTTCACACCCTTGATATGACCGGTAAATTTCTGATGCCCGGCCTTATTGATGCGCACTTTCATGCCTACGCGTCCGATCTGGACTTTGCAAAATTAGACCAGTTGCCCCAGACTTATCACGCGTTGAAGGGCTCAGAGCTATTGTCGGGCGCACTTCGGCGGGGCTTTACCACCGTACGCGATGTGGGGGGCGCGGACTATGGCCTGTGGCAGGGATTGGAAGATGGGCTGTTTACCGGCCCCAGGCTGTTTTATGCGGGCAAAGCCCTTAGCCAAACGGGCGGCCACGGTGATATGAGGCCACCATCGCTAGAGCCTTGCGCTTGCGGTTCCAGTGGCATGCTTACCAAAGTTGTTGACGGCGTTGATAATATTCGCGCTGCTGCGCGCGAAGAATTAAGGCGCGGTGCAAGCCATATCAAGGTTTTTGTCTCCGGTGGAATTTCTTCCCCGAGCGACCCAATTTGGTCCTTGCAATACTCGGACCCGGAACTGGAAGCTGTTGTTGATGAAGTAACCCGACGAGGGGCATATGTGGTTGCTCACGCTTACACCCCTGAAGCGATAGCCCGGTCAGTCAAGGCTGGTATCAGGTCTATTGAGCATGCCAACCTGATAACCCCGGAAGTGGCCGGCGAAGCTCAAGCGGCGGGAGCCTTTGTTGTGCCAACATTGATAACCTATGACAGTCTTGGTCGTTATGGCCACGAGACTGGTGCGCCCGATACAATGATTGCCAAACTTGATGAAGTTGCTTCAAAGGGACTGGAATCTATTCGCATTTGTCGGGAAGCAGGCGTAAAAATCGGATTTGGTACAGACCTATTGGGGGAGCTACATAAATTTCAACGGCAGGAAATTTTACTTCGGTCAAAAGTTGAAACTCCCTTTCAGATATTAAATTCCGCGACAGCAGTTAATGCAGAGCTTATGGGTCTTGAACGTGAAATTGGAATAATTCAAGAGGGCACTTTTGCAGATTTTCTCATGCTGAATACTAATCCATTGCAAGAGTTGTCGTCATTGGCAAATGGCGAGGCAATTGAAGCTGTGTATCAAAGTGGTCGTCGTGTTGGATAATGCTCCACCTTGGCTTTCTTATAGCTTTTGAAAACGTTGTTGCTTATCTCAACGACAAAATAGCCTGTCACAGTTGGGATTTAATATGCGCATCAGCGGCCAAAACTGAAAGTTCACTTACTCTATCCAGATTTGGCGTCTAGATCATAACCTTGTTGTCCGAACAGGAAAGCCCAACAATATGCGAAGCGCCTGATCGTCAAGTTGCTGATCTTTCAAGAAGATTACTAGCTTACCATATCTCTGAGCCTCTAGATTGTACTTTTATTGTCTATGGTCTGAGTATTGAGTGTTATTAGAATTGTAGCAAATAGGTGTCCATGTCTAGCTCCAACTTTTGCGGTTATGGAATCTATATAGCTTAGCCCTGCAAGAAGTTTGAAACAGCTATTCCTGTTTAATTAAATCATTCGATGTCAGGTGTGTTCACCGTTATTTGTATTTACAAGTGAGGAGCATGTTCTCTAACAGTTGTGAGAGAACATGCTTTCTTTAACGAGTGTTTGTTTTCCATACGCACAAAGGGTTTTGGCTTGAAGGATCTATCTTCTGACAGCGTTTTATTAACGAGAGTTGCCGCACATGACCGTGATGCTTTGCACACGCTTTATGGACGATACGCAGAGAGCATAACGGCATTTGTTAAGAACTGGCTTAGTGACCCATTTGAAGCATCGGATATCTTGCATGAGACCATGCTTGAAGTCTGGCGGTCCGCTGAGAAATTTCAGGGACGTTCATCTCCAAAAACCTGGATATTCAGTATTGCGCGCAATAAGTCCATTGATCGCAACCGCAAAGCATCACGTTCCATAGTACAAGAGATTGACCCAAATATATCGGATGACGCACCTGATCCGCAAAGTATTGCCGAGCGGTTTCAAAGTGCTGACAAAGTTCGTGCGTGTATCGAAAAACTTAGTGCTTTGCATAAAGCAGTTATTCATTTGGCTTTTTATGAAGACCTAACGTATCCAGAAATTGCTGAAATAGAAAAACGACCGCTTGGCACTATCAAGACGCGGATGATGCATGCAAAAAAACTGCTAATGCGCTGTCTGGGCCAGTAAGAGGTTTACTTTTTGTAAACGCTTAAGACTATTTCAGGTTTTTCTTTAAAGATTTTTGTTGCTGACACTCGGCCAGCTTCATCTTTAAAAGTTACTTCGTAAATGCCAAGTGCACTTGGTCCGCGCGTAATATTTGCACCAGTTTTCAGAAAGAGAGTACGTATTTCACTTTCGGTGACATTGGGTGTGAATGTAACTTGAAGGCTAAAACCCTCCGAAGTTTCTGATACGGTTTCATATGTAGCTTGTTCGTTCTGACCTGTATCCTGAATAGTGAAAAATGTGGCTTGTCCTAGTGCAATAAAAGCAAGAGCAGCTGTTGCAAAACGCCATATACGATTATTGTCATTGGCTGCAATGGGTGCAGTATCTGTTTGCTTTTCCTGGTCGAGATCACGAACAAGGCGAGACCAGCCCAATTCATCAAAAGGCGCTGATTCAGCAGGCTTTTGTACAGCACTTGCAAGCCCATTATAATATGCAATTTCTTCAGCAACGTTCATGTCTGACTGTGCAACAGTATCTATATTGCGTCGAAGATCATCGCTAACGCGGCCTTTTACATAGTCTAGCAGCGCAGCACTTTTCTCGTCTTCGGTCATGTTTTCAAACAATTCAGACACTCGTAACTCCTCAGTCCAATTTACTTATTACGCGAACATTGTTGTCAAAACAATGTGCAGATACTTTCTCTGTCGTATCAGCATCACAATAAGTTCATTTATTTTTACAGCGCTCAGCCTTTTCCTGATTGGAATATTAAAATAGACACTCAGCATTGGTTGGGGGTGTTGTGTGATGAGCTGTTGTCGCACTTGCTTTGGTAAGGGGTTACCCTTGTTTTTTAAACGGTGTCTATATCTTATTAATCTAGTGCTTTCACATATGTTGTGGAATGGCGGCGATGTATTGGCATCGGACACACCTAGTGATTTCAGTATTTTTGGTCGTGCAATCACTCGACTTCAAATCGGAGATAATGATTTTTTATCGAGAAGGGCAACAGGACTCACCCAGTCGGTTCGTTTAGCTGCAGAAAAAACTATAACGCCACGTCTCACGTTTTTAGTTGAGGGTGAAGCGGTTGTTGCGATTGTCGATAAGTTTAACGACGGCACAGGAAACAATCCTAACCGTTTACTGATACCTGATCCCAATACACTGGAATTAAACAGGTTGCAGTTGCAATACTCGCTTGATGAACAGTCGTTTTTAACTGTGGGCCGGCAAATTCTAGCGATAGATGATCAACGTATTCTTGGTGCAACACCTTTCCGCCAAAACACGCAAACTTTTGATGCTGTGCATTTTTCAAAACGGTTTGGTAGTCAGGCAACGTTTCAGGCAGGTTACTTCAATAAAGTATACCGACCGCTTGGTGGTGACAATATAAATGGCCGATTTGCAGGTAATTCCTATTTTCTTACCGGTAATATTGAAACACCTTTAGGCCGTTTAGGTGGCTTTCATTATGCGTTAGATCTTGAATCTGGGCCTGATGTTAATGCTAACAATCGCGCTTCTTCGCAAACTACAGGTGTGCGGTTGGACGGGCGCTTACATAGAGAAAATTACGGGGTAGACTGGGAAGGTGCGTATGCACGGCAGCGTGATTATGCTGATAGCCCGTTAAATTATGACGCTAAGTATTGGCTGGCAAAAATATTGTTATACAAGGGTGAAACAAGGTTTGGTTTCAGTACGGAGGTTTTAGGCGGTGGAGGTGAGCAATCGTTTCAAACACCTCTTGCCTCGCTTCGAAAGTTTCAGGGTTTTGCAAATGTTTTTCTCATCACGCCCATTAATGGTGTCGTAGATATTGAGGCTAATTTTGCATGGAAAGCTGGTACAATTGCTGCTTTTGAACGAGTTTCTGCAAAAATAAGCCATCATTGGTTTTCAGCTGAGCGTGGTGGTGCAAATTACGGTAATGAAACAGATGTCACTATTGAAGGCACATACCGTGGTAATGTGTTGTCAGTCGGTGTTGCATCATATCGTGCAAGTACTTTTGCGACGGACACCACGAGGTTTTTTCTAAGTCTTCAGCGTCATTTTTAATAAAATTAAGTTTGAACCAAACAAGATAACAAGACGACTGATTGGAAAGTAACGCGTTAACAAGGCCATAAGTTATGCAACTACAATCTATATGTGCAGGATTGATTACACTTTTGACAATTACGGGATGCTCGCAGCAATTGCCTATTGCTTCCAGTAGTTCTGAGTTACTTGCTGTAAATCAGAATGTAACAGACGATACTAATGTCATTGTTTTGGTGAGCTCGAACCAGGCAGCCAATCGGTTGATGATAAATGCTGCCCGGCGTGGGTATCAATTAAATAGCAAAACTGGTCTGTCGTCGCTTAATCTTATCATGCTTGATTTCGAGCGTCCCATAGGGGTCAATGGCACCATTGCTATCAATGACATGAAAACCATGGAACCAAGCGCAACAGCAGAATTGGACCATCACTACACAATTCAGGCAGAGGAAAACATGCCTTCGCCGCGCCAATATGCAAGCACGATGATCAACTGGCCTGAGCATGGCTGCAGCGCCAAAGTAAACATTGGTATGATTGATGGCCTTGTGGATCAAAAAACGGAACGACTACGCTCTGCAATGATAACGACGCGTGACTTTACCAATAGCAAACCATTGGTATCTGCGCATGGTACGGCAATCGCTGACCTGCTTGTTGGGCCGGGTCGTTTAAAGGACGCGCATCTTTATAGTGCGTCAGTTATTGGTGCTGGTTCAAAAAATAATTCCAGTGCTGGGGTATCCGAAGTTATTGAGGCTGTTGATTGGTTGCTTTCCTCAAACGTAATGCTGGTTAACATAAGTTTGGCAGGGCCATACAATGCAGCGCTCGACCGAGTTGTTAAAGGTGCTGCTGCTCAAGGTATGATTATTGTTGCTGCTGTTGGCAATGACGGGCCAAATGCGCTTCCACGGTATCCAGCGGCATTTGAAGATGTGATCGCGGTAACTGCGATCGATAGCGCCCACGCGGTTTTTGCTGCAGCAGGCCGGGGTCATCATGTTGATTTTTCTGCTCCGGGCGTAGATGTCTTTGTCGATGATGGCCAGTCGCCCCGGTATCTTAGTGGTACATCTGTTTCTGCACCGTTTGTAACAGCGCTTATCGCAAGCGATAGTAAGCTTGCTACACTTGATGCTGTTGATTCCGTTCGGTCCCGTATGGCGAGCAGGGCAACCGACCTGGGCGCATCTGGGCGTGATCCTGTATTTGGTGCTGGCCTTGTACGCGTTCACGAGCAATGTACAGTTAAAAGCTGAAAACAGATAAATTTGAGTTGGTATAAAAGGCTTTTTCCAAGCCTTTTTGCTTTTTTAAGCCTAAATTTCTAATCTTTTATAAAAATAATTGAACCATCTTTGATGCTGATCCGACTGAGCCACATATCAGAAGGGTTATGCCATGAGTTGATGGTTTTAAAGCTCGTTATCGCTCTTCTGAGGTTTGACATTTTGTGACTAAGGAAGAGATCGATATGACACAGGCTATAGAGAACGGACGAACGAAGTCTAACAGGCTTTCAATGCTTAGGACTTCAGTATCAATACTAACACTTTTGAGTGCTCCAGGTTTTATTAGCGCTGCACATGCGCAGGCAACCGTTGATAACGGCGACAACGCGACAGTGACATCTCAAGCGGACGGTGAAACTATCACTGTATCGTCTGGTGTAACAAGCGAAGTAACCGGTGCTCCGGTCATCGTTGGGGCAACTAACAATGTAGTTGTCAACAACGCAGGTACTTTGCGCACGCGCGGCGTTACGCAAACAGTACAGTTTAATGCAGATACTGCAGGCAGCGTTTTGAACAATGCTGCAACGGGAGTGCTTGAGGCAGAATCTCGTGTCGTTAACATTGACGGTGACGATGTCACAGTTAACAACAGTGGTACAATCTTGGGCATTGGCAGCCAACGTAACGGCACAGTGTACGCAAATCGTACCGCAAACAACTTCAGCATTAATAACATTGGTGCAGCATCTGTAATTGACGCAGGTGCAGGCAATGACGGTGCTGGTATTGCGCTGGAAATTGGCGGTGGCGGTAATCCAATCGCAGGCTCAATTACCAATGAAGGTACTATTCAGGGTCGTGGTCAGTCGACAACAGGCGGCACAGCGGGTGACGGCTTACGTTTCTTCGGCCCAGGCCTTGCTCCAGTTTATGACTTTGCTGGCGACATAACTAACTCTGGAACAATCACTTCTGAAGGTGCTGCGAGTGTTGTTTCTGGCGTTCGTTTTAGCAATCGGATTAATTTTTCTGGTACACTGACTAATACAGAAACTGGCGTTATCTCAGGCGTAAATAATGGCTTGTATTTCGGTGATGCTGATCATGCAGACGGCGTTGTTGATAACGCAGGTACTATCTCATCTGACAGTCGTGCACTGAACATTGACGGTGTTGGCCTCACGGTTAACAACACAGGTGCAATACTTGGTACAGGTAATCAGCGTAACGGTACAGTTTATGCTGATAGTACAGCCCAAGACTTTACGCTGAACAACAGCGGCACAATTGATGCTGGTACTGGCAATGAAGGTGCTGGTTTCTCTGTTGAGCTTTCAGCAGAAGGCAACGACTTTAGTATTATCAACTCAGGTGATCTTATTGGCCGCGGCAATGCAGCAGCAGGTCTGGCAACAGCCGGTGATGGTATCAGACTTGAACGTACACGTGTTGCTGGTGCGCTGGATGGATCAACAACTGGCCTGTTCACTGGTACAATCACCAACTCAGGTAACATTACATCAGAAGCCGCTAACGGTACTGCAGGCGGTATTCGCGTTGTTAACGGTGTGTCTTTTCAGGGCACACTCACTAATGAAACTGGCGGCGTTATTTCAGGCATTCAAAATGGTCTGTACTTCGGTAATCCAACGCCTGCTGGCGGCGGTGACCACACAGGCGGTGTTGTCAACAATGCTGGCACAATTTCATCTGGTAGCCGTGCACTAAACATTGATGGTGTTGGTCTTGTTATCAACAACACTGGCTCAATACTTGGGCAAGGCAACCAGCGTAATGGTACAGTTTATGCTGATAGCACAGCCCAAGACTTCACACTGAACAACAGCGGCACAATTGACGCTGGTGCTAGCAATGAAGGCGCAGGCTTTTCTGTTGAACTTTCAGCTGAAGGTAATGATTTCACAATTACTAACAGCGGTGATATCACAGGTCGCGGTCAGGCAAGCGCTGGCGCAGCAACAGCAGGTGACGGTCTTCGTTTTGAACGCACACGTGTTGCAGGCGCGCTAGACGGTACAACAACTGGCCTGTTCACAGGTGCCATTGTTAACTCTGGCCAAATCCGTTCTGAAGCAACTGCTGGAACAACAGGCGGTATCCGCTTTGTAAACGGTGTATCCTTCCAAGGTACACTGACAAACGAAGCTGATGGTGTAATCTACGGCACAAACAATGGTCTGTATTTCGGTAACGCAACGCCTGCGGGCGGCGCAGACCACACAGGCGGTGTTGTGAACAATGCTGGCACAATCACTTCTGCAAGCCGCGCTCTCAACATTGATGGCACTGGTCTAGTTGTGAACAACCTCGAAACTGGACGTATCGTAGGTGCGGGTAATCAGCGTAACGGAACTGTTTACGCTGATGGTACAGCACAAGGCTTTACATTCAATAATGCTGGTCTCGTTGATGCTGGCGAAGGTAATGAAGGTTCTGGTTTTGGTGCTGAAGTGTCTGCTGCTGGCAACAACTTCACGCTAATCAACTCTGGCACAATCCAAGGTCGTGGTCAGGCATCTGCTGCTGCAGGCGGTGCTGGTGACGGTGTCCGCGTTGGTAACGTTGGTAATATCGGCACTGTTACTGGCGAAATCACCAACTCTGGTGCGATCCGCTCAGAGGCAACTGCTGGCACAACAGCTGGTATTCGTTTTGTAAACGGCATTGGCTTCCAAGGTACGCTCACTAACGAAGCTGGTGGCGTAATTTACGGCACAAACAATGGTCTGTATTTCGGCAACCCAGTGAGCGGCGAAGGCGCTGATCACACTGGCGGTGTTGTAAACAACGCTGGTACCATTACATCTGCAAGCCGTGCACTGAACATCGATGGTATCGGTCTAGTTGTGAACAACTCTGGTAATATCGTAGGTGCTGGTAATCAGCGCAATGGTACTGTGTATGCGGACAGCACAGCGCAAGACTTCACACTGAACAACAATGGTACAATTGACGCTGGTGCAAGTAATGAAGGCGCTGGTTTCTCTGTTGAGCTTTCAGCAGAAGGTAATGACTTCACAATCACTAACTCTGGCGACATCACTGGTCGCGGTCAGGCAAGTGCCGGTGCTGCAACAGCAGGTGATGGCCTTCGCTTTGAACGCACACGTGTTGCGGGTGCATTGGACGGATCAACAACCGGTCTGTTCACAGGTACAATCACCAACTCAGGTAATATCACGTCTGAAGCTACTGCTGGTACAACTGGCGGTATCCGTTTCGTAAACGGGGTGTCCTTCCAAGGTACGCTAAACAACGAAGCGAGCGGTGTTATCTCTGGTGTGAACAACGGCCTTTACTTCGGCAACCCAGTTCCTGCTGGTGGTGCAGATCATACGGGCGGTGTTGTTAACAATGCTGGTACAATCTCATCTGACAGCCGCGCACTGAATATTGACGGTGTTGGCCTTACGGTAAACAACACAGGCTCAATTCTTGGTACAGGCAATCAGCGTAACGGTACTGTATATTTTGACGGCACTGCCAACAATGTAACGCTGAATAACTCAGGCACAATTGATGCTGGTGCAGGCAATAATGGCTCAGGTGTATCTATTCAGGCACTTGCAGGTACACGCACGCATACAATTACAAACAGTGGCACAATTCAGGGCCGCGGTGATGCGCTGGCATCTGGGGCTGCTGCTGGTATTCGGGCGTTTTACCCGCCAAACATGATGCGCCCTGGCGTTGACTTGACCATTGATAACTCTGGTTCAATTGGTTCAGAAACATCTGCGGGTATCTTGCTTGAAAACATTACATTTACAGGTTCAATTACAAACTCTGGTGATATTTCAGGTGCAACCGCTGCGATTGATACACGTACATCATTTGGTAATGTCGTTATTAACCAGACGGCAGGTAGTCTGAACGGTGATGTTTTGACTGGTTCTGGTGACGATATGCTGAATATCACTGGTGGCGCATTGAATGGTAACGTTGATCTGGGTGCCGGTTCAAATCTAGTGAATATTACATCGACGTCAGGCTTTGTCGTTGACGCGGCTCGTACGATTGTGAGTGATGTTGCTATTGCCAACAATATCAATTTCGGCCTTGGTGGTGGACTTGCCGTTACTGGTGACGTGTCACTGGCGGCGAACACTGCTATTACACTCGGTACAGGTGATGTAACGGCAATTAATTTTGGCCAAAACCAAAGCCTGATTTCCACGACAGGTACACTGACAGATGCTGGTGCTTCATTAACTGATAACAGTTTCCTTGTAGACTTTGATTTGGTTTCAACAGCGTCTGGCCTTTCTGTTACGCCGACAGTTGCTAATCTTGGTGCTGTTTCTTCTGACGCAAACATCAATGCATTCGGTAATGCATTTGCATCAGCCCTGGCAGCAGGCGGAAATGCAGCATTTGCAGCTAACGCAAATGCTGTGGATGCTTTCACAAGCAATGCACAGTTTGAAGATGCTGCAGCAGCTCTATTACCGTCACTTAATAACGGTGTGCTGCGTGAAGTGTACGAAACTCAAAACGAGGTTCTGTCTCTGATTGAAGATCGCGTATCTCCATCTGCTCCTGATGCAAAAGGTGTTTGGGGACAGCTATTTGTTCGCAGTGCTGACCGTGACGGTGAAGGGTCAGCAACGCTGACAGGTTATGATGCTACGGCTTATGGCTTTGTGCTTGGTGCGGACACGTTAATTGGTGATGCAACGCGCGCTGGTGTTGCTTTCTCATACACAGACCTTGATATTGATGAGGCAGGCGGTGCACGTGAGAATACGTCAGTAGATGGTTACTCTTTGTCAGCGTATTTCTCATACGAGCAAGGTGCTGCTTTCATCAACGGCGCTGCGTCATATTCTTTCAACAATGCTGAGGCAGAACGTGGTGGCTTACTCGGAAATACAATTGCCGGTGAGTATGACGTTAATCAGTTCGCAGCAACGTTGAAAGCGGGCCATACACGCCAACTGGATACGTTTGAGGTGACGCCGTTTGCAAGCCTTGAGTATGCAACGCTAAGCCAGGAAGACTTTAGTGAGCTTGGTGGCTTGAACCTGAATGTTGATGCAAGTGGTATTGATCTGTTTGAGGCAGGTGTTGGCGTTAAGTTGGCTGCACCATCAGGCAAAACTGGCTTACAGTTTAGACCTGAAGTGTCTGTAGCTTACTACTATGACTTCATAGGCGACCAAAACCTCATCAATGCAAGCTTCGCTGGTGCAAATGCCTTCACTCTTGAAGGTGTTGACCCGAGCCGTAGTAGCTTTGAAGTAGATGCTGCTCTCGGCCTGTTCGAAAGTGAAACTGTATCGTTCAATGTTGGATATGACGGTGAGTTTCGTTCTGGCTATTCAAGCCACGGTGGTAGCGCACGTCTTCGCTTCAAGTTCTAAAGCGCATGGGGTCGGTGGTATGTTGTCGCCGACCCTTCTTGCCTTTCTTTTCCCTGAAGATAAAGATAACAGACAGTTGCTTATTCAATAAAAGTAGGCGCTGCGGCTATTCGGAGACCAACGGGATCGTTCTTAATGGTTTAAGCTTTCAGGCAAAACATGCTGGATTAGTAATTGAACAGCCGTCTAAAATAGTGCTTCAGAGTATGTTTCTGTAACCAATATGATAAAAAGGCCTCAAATGGGGCCTTTTTGCATTTAAAGCTGTAGGTAAGCTTTGCATCTGAAGGTTAAAACATTGGCTCACATCAGAGGCATCAATTCGCATTGAAATAGTCTATGGAGCGGGGCTCGCTTTACTTGTTACTTTGATCATGTTTCCTTACTTTGCAAGTCGACAAAAAGCAGCGAAGAAAAACACTGTTAGTAATGGCATTAAATAATCATTCTACAGTGCGGGCCAGGCATGTCATAAAAAGAACAGACTATGCGGAAAGTATAGTGGGCTATATGAGTGCTTTAGGTGTCAATTTTTTGAAGTCGGGTAAAGTAGTGAATACATTTAGGCATCTGTTTGAACTATGTTGAGACAGGTTGGACTCTATTTCAAAAGTGACTGCGTATATAGGCTTACAGCTATAATGGCCCTATTATTCGGGCTTGCTATAGTTGAGCCAATACGTTCACTTTCAGCATCAAACAGTATCTCTCATGAGATCGTTGTATCTGGCATTGAAGGTAGTGATTTCGCGAAAGTACGTAGCACTTTTAATGACGCTTCTTTATTAAGGGCGGCAAAGTCTCAGAAATTTAGATCAACTTCAAACTTTCGTGCACACGTCAAATCGGATGCTGACTTGATGCGCCGCGTCCTAAGGTCAAACGGTTATTATGCTGCAAAAGTAACGACACGCATTGCGAGCTCTGACAATCGGCTTAGGGTTGAGTTAATTGTATTGCCTGGCAGTCGGTATGTGTTTGGACATATAGAGTTTGAGTTTCAAGGTTCGACCCCGGCAACTGATATTATTGTAGAGTTTGAGAAGCATATTGACCTGACATATGGTTCTCCAGCTATTGCTACAGACTTTATTGCAGCCGAATCTCGTTTAAGTGATAGCCTTTCTGGGCTTGGATTTCCTTTTGCGCAAAAGGTAAAACATGACCTTGTTGTCGACCATCAAACCAAGCAGTTGAATATTACTTTTATTGTAGAGCCAGGAACTCGGCGGCGGATGGGCCGTGTGTTCTTTAAAGGGTCGGATGCCGTCAAGAAATCTTATCTGAGACGATTTATAATTTGGCAGGAAAAGGAGTATTTCCAGCAAGACTTTATTACGAATTTACGCACTAGTTTATTGCAGACCAGTTTGTTTTCACAGGTGTCCATTGATCTTGTTTCCCGAGAAAAGGACTATGTGGATATCTCTATTACTGTTGCGGAGGCAGCGCCGCGCACGATAGGGGCTTCAGCAGGTTATTCAACTGCTGAAGGTGTCAGCACAGAGGTGTTTTGGGAACACAGAAATATGTTTGCCCGAGGCAGCCTGTTAAAACTTACGGCACGTGGTGCTGAAATTGAACAATCTTTTTCTGGTCAATTGGAATTGCCACATTTTGCTCGATTGAATCAGACTTTGTCATTCGAGAGCCTGTTTAGACGCCAGAATACTGATGCTTTTTTATCATATGAGGCCGAGCTGCGAGCAAACATTGATCGAGTGATAACATCCAATTTTGCGCTGCAAGCTGGCGGCGTGGTTGAATATAGCGATGTTACCGATACCGAAGGAGACAGGGATTTCCTTATTGCTTCATTGCCGCTTGGTATTCGCTGGGATAGTTCAGATGATCTTCTTAACCCAACACAAGGCCTAAGGGCTTCATTGATTACAAGCCCTGCGTCCAACCTAACCAGTAACAACTTTAGTTTCCTGAAGAGTGAGTTTCGGTCCAGTGCTTATTTTTCATTTCACGAGAGCAAAAATATTGTTTTGGCCCTTAGAGCTCGTGTTGGCTCAATTGTGGGTGTTTCAAGTGAGGCTCTACCGGCAACGCATCGCTTTTTTGCTGGCGGTGGTGGTTCCATTCGCGGTTTTTCATTCCAAAGAGTAGGCCCGTTAGATGCTGAAGATGATCCTACTGGAGGCCGATCTGTTGTTGAGTTTGCTGCTGAGGCACGTTTAAAAGTTAATCGTGATATTGGTATTGTGCCCTTTATCGAAGGGGGTAATGCATACCGCGATCAGCTTCCTCAATTTTCCAATTTCAGATGGGGTGTTGGTATTGGCGCACGTTATCATACAAACTTTGGTCCCATACGATTTGATCTAGCGATGCCGTTAGACCGACAGCCAGATGAAGGTCGTTTTCAGATATATATCAGTTTGGGGCAAGCGTTTTGATGCGGAGTAGTGCTTTGAAATATGGGCGTATATTGGCCATTCTTGTAAGTATCGTTATCTTTGGGTTAATTAGCGGTCTTTTATATCTCGATACAGGTGCGGGTAAGAGAAATCTTGTCAGTTTGGTAAATTCTTATTCTGTAAATGAAGACAGTGGGGTCACGCTTGGTGCCATTGAAGGCTCACTATACTCCGGTTTCAATATTTCCAGCATTTCTTTGTATGATGAAAAAGGTGTGTGGCTTGATATTGAAAATGCCGAAGTTGAATGGTCTTTTTATGCATTGTTAACCAAGCATATCAATATATCGGACATGGCTGTGCAGAAGGCGCACTTGAAGCGCTTCCCAACAACCCAAGCAACAACAACGAAGCGCACGCCAACTTCATTTACACTGCCTGTTTTGCCAGTTGATGTAAGCATTGACCGTTTCAATGTAAGCCGTATTGAAACGAACACCAGTATTTTGGGCAAGCAAGCCGTCTTTCAAAGTAAAGGCGCATTACATTACTCGAAAGAGTATGACACCGTAAAACTCAAGGCAGAATTGGTCAGCGACGGCAAGTATCAGGATCAAATAACTGTTGATATAGCAATAGATAAGCCGGCAAATACATTGTTCCTAGATATGACAATGGAGGGCCCAAAGGGCGGTGTGTTTGGGCCAATAATAGGGATTAGCCCCGAATATGATGTTGTTGCAAACTTAGACGGGGAAGGTGCGCTAGATAGCTGGAAAGGGGTGCTGTTAGCTCGCGTTGACACAACGGAGATTGCTAACGCCACACTTGAAACGGCAGGTCCAACATTAACTCTTCGAGCAAATTTAAATGGCGGGAACTTTATTCCAGACACAGGTGCTGCATTGTTTGGCCGTACTGCAACATTGGCCATTGATGTTAAGCCCGCTGAGAAAGCAGAAGAGCGGTATGTATCGGTTGCGCTTCAGGCAGAAACGATAACCTTGGATGTCACAGGTTATGTAGCGCCAGACAATATAACGAAGACACGATCTCTTGGATATTCGCTCAAAATCATAGATGCAGAGCCTTTTAACCGCTTTTTAAAACCAGTTCATATTCGCCCATTCACACTGCAAGGTAAGCTTGAGCGTGTGAATGAAAACGTAAGCCTTTCAGGTGATTTTGCGACACTCTCCTTCTCGTATGAAGAAGGCCAGTTAAATGCAGACTTGGGCGGAGAGTTTTTGGCTGATTTTACGCATGGAGCAATAGATTTAGATACAAAAGGGATCATATCCAACATTAGCGGAGACAACCTTTCTTGGGATCAGGATGTTGTTGCCGGAGGGCTTGACTGGTCAGTTGGAGCTACGATTGACAGCCAGGATTTTGGTGTGGCTATCCATCAACTATCATTAACGAATGCGCTTATTGACTTTAGCAGTAAAGGGGAAGTGGCGGGTGAACTGTATCCTCTTCAGGCGTCTTTGGATGTATCGCTTAAGGATATTAGCACTGTGTTACCTATGGCTACAGGCCGTGTAAGAATGTTGGCAGAATTTCAAAAAGATAGTCAGAATAGTTTGCTTGAAGTAGTGGCTTCGGCCGATGCCGATGAATTAACGTTCGAGGATCCCAGTTTAAATGCTTTCATAGGAGCTAAACCGACAGCCAATCTAAAAACACAGTTGAAAAATGATGGCTCTGTGTCGCTGTCTAGCTTGTCAGTTAAAGGTTCTTCTTTGCTATTGCAGGCAACAGCTGACATATCATCCGATCAGGAAATACAAAGTTCTGCGTTTGAACTGGACTTGATTGAGTTGGAAAAGATCAACGAACTGGACGGCATGAGCTTGGCCGGAGGCGTTAATATTGCAGGTAACCTTTCAGGTCCAGTGAAGTCGCCCACGGTTAAGGTGGAAACTGAATTGAGTGAGCTGACACTGCAGGCAATAAGGTTGCAAAACCTTAAGCTACAGCTGGAGGCTTCTAATATATTGGCAACGCCTGATGGTACAGTAACAATTCGCAGTGATACGAGTGCAGGAGAGCTGATTGCTACGGCCGTGATGACAAGTGATGCACGGAACAGGTTTATCATTCCGAAACTTGATGTTTTACTCGGTCACTATAGTGTTACAGGAAAATTGGAGAAGCCAATTGGGCAACCGTTTATCGGTGCAATAAACGTAGTGACAAGCAATCAGGTTGCTTCAAGCAAGTTGCCATTTGGTCATGTAACCAGCGATATTACATTAGCTAATATTAACGAAAAACAACAAGTGGAAGTCTCCGCCGCGCTTAAAGACTTTGTGGTGCCGCTAAAGGTCTCTGATTTTGCAAGTGTTGAGTCTGGTATAGTTTCTGCAAAATTGTTGCTTGATGATACTCTCTCAAGCATTGAAGGCAATATTTTGTTAACAGACGTATTCCACCCAGACATACAAATAGATCATGCGGCCATAGCGTTGAATGGCACAAAGGATGCAATAAACTACACGACCCAGATCCAGAAGACGAAATTAAACGCCTATGATATCACTCTATTTGGCGACATTTCATTAAAACCCGATGATAAACGCGTCAGCTTGTCTTTAGATGGCACATTGGGTGACACGGTTGTTCGTACCTCGCAGCCTATCTTGTCAAGGTTTTCGGCTGATGCGCTAGAGATTGAACCATTTTCAATAACGCTGGGGAATGGCGAAATCCTTGGAGATATTACTTTATCCAGCGAGCAAGCTCACTTGCAGGTTAAGGCAAAAAATGCTGACCTTGGATCGTTCTATACCATGTTCCCAAGTTTGCCTGTATTAGGTGTGCTAGATGGAAGTGTGGCGCTAACAACGGAGCAAGGACGCTCAGAAGGTGTGATTGATCTTACTTTGTCTGAAGTTCAAGCGAGCGGTGGTGCTGTTGCTCTGGATGAAAATCTATTGATTGCATTAGATGGCAAATTATCCGATGGAATAACCACAATAGATGGCAAGATTATCTTGGCTGATACTTTACGTTCCAGTTTTTCTGCTGCAATACCTTTAAGAATGAAAGTTAACTCACTGGAATATGTTTTACCTCAAGACGAAGCCATAAACGGCGAAATAAATTGGCAAGGCAACATTGGTGCTATTTGGCCAATGTTTGAAATGATAAATCATGATCTGGATGGTGTGATAACGGCAAAACTTAACTTGAGTGGGACACTGGGAAGCCCGGACATTGACGGAGACGTTAATTTAAACGGTGGGAGTTACGATAATACGCAGACAGGTTTTGTCGCTGAAAATATTCAACTGGGAGCGACAATTGCCGACCGGCGCCTGACCATAGATCAATTAACCGCTACTGATGGAGGTGCAGGCCAAATCGAAGCAAGTGGTTCTGTTTTGATACTTGAAAATTTCTTACTAGACGCAGATGCCTCTTTATCTCTTAAGGAAGTGAATTTAGTGCGCCAACCAGAGATAGCGATTAAGGCTTCGTCTACCCTCAATTATGTTAAGCAGGGAGCTGATACGAGTTTAATGGGTGATGTTGTTGTGGAGAGCGCCAACATAGGGTCAGTTTTGCAAAGCCAGCCTTCAATCGTAGAACTTGATGTACGCGAAATAAATGGACAAACTGGCGAAAGTGACATTGTTAACAATGATTACCCTCGCGCATTCCCTCCGACACAGTTGGATATCAATTTCACCGTTCCCAACAGGCTGTTTATTCGCAGTTACGGATTGGATTCGGAATGGTCGTCGCAACTCAAAATTTCAGGTTCTTCGGAAGAACCTATAGTTAAAGGGACAGCAAACTTACTGCAGGGAACGTTTGATTTTTCAGGCAAGCGTTTTAGCCTAACCAAGGGTGATCTATTGTTTCAGGGGGATGATGTTGATGATCCGGTGCTGAATATCAGCGCGGAACATCAATTACCAAACCTTACGGCCATACTTTCAATTCAGGGCAGAGCGTCTGAACCAACACTTGAAATCAGTTCCGTGCCCAGCTTTCCGCAAGATGAGATATTATCTCGTGTCTTCTTTGGTACATCAGTGGCTGCATTATCACCGATAGAAGGAGTTCAGCTTGCATCAACGATACATTCATTCACAAATGGCGGTGGGCAGGGTGTTTTGGGTAATGTGCGACGCACGTTGGGTGTTGATAGGTTATCGATCAACCAATCAGCAGGCCGTGATTATGGTACGACAATAACAGGCGGGAAATATCTCACGGACAATATCTATGTTGAGGTAACATCGGCGCCCGCAACACAGGAAACGGCAACGGCTGTTGAGGTGGGGCTAACTAAGAATTTATCTCTGATTACACGGAGAACACTTGATCATGACAGCAATCTGGCGATCCGGTGGTCCTGGAATTACTAGATACTAAAGTGAAGATGTAATTTTTGTCGTATAAGTTTACGATCTTCACTTTAGCTGTTTCTCAGTTTTCTTTGCTTAGCAGTCTATAAGTATGATTGATAAACCTATGGCGCGGTGTGAGTCCTGCAACGGAGCTATGCTAGAGAAAATAGAACAAGCTTTCTCAGTGTTTTGAGAAACGGGTAACTATGAGCTTCAGGTAAAGTCAAACAACTTAGCGCAACTCATGTGTACCTTCATCTTCCACTTCTGGATCACAATTGATGATTTCGCCAGAAGGGCTCTTCACATTAATTGCCACATGATAATTAATAGGGCTTTCATTCTCGTTCTTATTTGCATTTATGATCTTTATCGAATTGCCGTCAGGAGCAAAGGACGGTGCAGTGAAGCTGCCTTCCGGAGGCTGAGGTTTGACGCCCCATGAGTGGATATTGTAACCAGATGTCTTAAGAAAGATTTCAATTGTAGATGTACCTTGTGGTATAATAACCGGCCCGGCCTTGGGCTCGTTACATTCTGGGTTGTGCCAATAGTAATGCTTTTCTTTTTCAATCGTTAGATAATAAGTCTTGGATAGGTCAGCGTTCATGAGAATCTCCTTTTGCATCTGCTTGTAGGTAAGGTGTGTCGGTAGTGCCGATAGGTAAAAATGTCGACAAGTCAGGATTTCGATAACTCGTTGCCATTAACTTGGCAGAAATTCCCTGATCGATCTCTGGTGATGCTAGTAGCTGAGAAAGAGCAAGAAGCAAGGCTTGCACCTTTGGAGGTCTTGGGTCTTTGGTTGCTTGGGTCAGTTTGACACCGGCCTCCCTAAGGTCTGCAGCAAAGTCAGGCTTACTGCCATCACAGCAAAAGCTGATTAACTGAGCCTTGGTGACCAGTAATTCGGCGTTTAGCGTAATAGCTTGCGCGGTATCCTGAGCGATCATACTTTGGGCGTCTATTGCTCTGTCTATCATGACGATTGCTGCTGAATTTTGATTCATAGCAGCAAACAGGCGCGCTTGTTCCTGTTGAATAAGAGGTATAAAGTCTTCAGCTGTATCTAGTGATATCGTTGCATACAACGCAGACGCCTCGCTTATTTGATTGAGCCCTTCATCAATCATATTCAAGTGGCGTAACACCTTTGTTCGCAATAACATCGACCAAAACATCCGTTGTTTGTAACGGTTGTTCATTGGGTCATTTGTCATTAGTTGCCTCAAATGGATCTGTGTGGCTTTGGTGTATTGATCGGCATATGTCAGCTCTCCAAGGTCATAGAGAGAGAGTGCCAAACGATGCTCTAGAAGTGCGCGCTGACGCACCCTTTTGTAGTCATCAGGCACTGATGACTGAAGAGTTTTTGCTTCTGCGAGAGCAGTTTCATATATGATGCGCGCTTGCTTAAGCTGCCCGGTTTTCATCAACGTAGTGGCTTGCCAGGAAAGGGTATTCGCCAAACCAGAGCGAATTGTTGTGTCATTGGGGCGGCGCTGTAAAATCTGCTGTTTCATATCTGCAGAAAGGCCTAGATATTGTTCAGCAGCTCTAAGGTTACCAGTTTTTTCAGCAAGCGAGCCAAGGTTAGTTAAAGCATATGATTTTTCGATGTGCCAATTAATATTTGAATTCTCTAATTCGATGAGTTGAGATGCGATATCAAGGTAGGTTTCCCAATGCTGTTTTACCGCAGCATAGTCACCTTGCTTGAATGGAATGTAACCTAGCCAATAGTGCGTGATCATGGCTTGCTCTAGTAGACTTGCCTTATTGAGAAACCCTTGGTGTGCACCATTCAATAACGCTGCGCTATTTTCGAAAAAAGGAAGCGCTCGATCATATTCCAGTTTTTCGGTGCGAACTTGTCCCATAATATTCAGGGCTTCTGCCCATTGCGTAAGTGATTCTTCCGTCAACTGATCTGTACCAGCTGCTTCAAAATAGTCTTGTGCTCGGGCACCAACAATTTCGATAAGTTCCAGCTTGTCAATCGGTTCAAGCTTTTGCTTCAAATCATGCAATACTGCTGAAATCAAGCTTTCAGCATTTTGCTTTGTCTGTTGCAACTGCGTATTCTTTTGAATAAGCGAATAGCTAAGGGCCGCTAACCCTATAGCTGCTGAACTAATCACTCCGATTGCAGTGTGCCGTATTCTTTTTCTGCGAGACATTTGAGCAGCAGATTTTTCAATGAATGTTAATTCATGCGGAAGAAACGCATATGAAGGATGATGCGATATCTGTCGTGCCTTGTTTGCGGTTTCCCGCGATATGCCAAGGTATCTCTCCTGTTTGTCATGGGATTTCCAGCGGTCAGCGGCCGTTTTAAGGTCATGGCGGGCGTACATTGTTTCGATATTAGTGCCTAGCCACGTGCTGCATATGCTCCATTTTTCAATAAGGCCGCGGTGTGCCAGTTGGACGCCAATCCAACCATCAACGATCGTTGCTTTTAAAATATTACTGTCGATAAGCTTTGCAATTAGTTGTTTTTCACTATCGCTTCCAAGCGTGTTTAATAGCATGGGGTCGGCGCAGACCAAATCATCTCCGGCTGCATTCAATTTTATGAAAGAAACAATTAGATATGAAAGACTTCTTCGTTCTTTTTCTGAAACTTCAGCCAGTACCTCGTCTGCTTGTTTCGCAAGAAATCCTGCAACACCACCCATTTGGCGATATTGTCTAAATGTAATTCTGTTTTGAGACCTACCATGGTAGAGGTAGAATAGCATCTCCTGTATAGCCCCTACAGGGACTTGCTGCTTAGATATATCGTGAACAATTATCGCATCAAGTGGTTCGCGGGCTGTTTCATCAAAATCAAATTCAAGACCTGCCGCAATTGCTGGAAAGCGTAGAACATCTTCTATTTCGCTTTGATTGAATTCTGGGACTGTATATCGAAATGCTCGTGCAAAGTTGACAGAACATTGATGTAAAATTTTTTTACTTGCAGGTTTAGCTGCTGTAATTAAGCGAAAATATCCACTTTCGCTTAATTTAGATAAAAGGAGACCTAACAAAGCAATATACTTTGTTGATCCACAATCTAACGGAATATTAAGATGATCAATTATAAGCGTTGATAGCTTATCTGTCGGTGCTTTATGTTGGTTTTTCCTGAATGCAACATTTAGTAAGTCCGCGGCACCGGTATCTCCCTCTAAGGATGAGACTAACAATTGTTCATAGTGAGACCGCGTTTTGTCCCTACTCATTAAGCCTTCTTGGAATAACCAATATAGTAGGGCTTGATGAGGGGCTATCTCTGCATGTTCCAAAAAATCGAATAGATATATTCCGCTCAGTTTACCCGCACAGCTTTCAGTTTTGTTTAGATATGGAATGATTCCTGCCTTGAGAAGCGAACTAACGCCGCATCGTGGTGCTCCTACGATGTGAATCCATGGGGTAGTTTTTCCGGATAATAAATATAGATGCTTGCTAATTTCTTCGATAACTTGAGTGCGACCAAAAAAAATTGCGGCTTCGGTTGTGTCATATGATCGTTTACCCGGATATGGTGTTCGGTCTAGCCAGAAATCTACAGCTACCGATCCGGATAATCCAATCTCGCTAACTTCCGCTATAATCATGTACCCTTTGCGAGGGATTGTTTTGATGTATTTGGGTGCTTTTGCTTGATCGCCCAAAAACCGTCTCAGTTCTGCGACACATTTGTGGACAGGGTTGTCCCCTAGGGCCTTGTTTGACCAACAAAGCTCAAGCAGCTTTTCTGCACTTAACACCCTACCGCGACGGCTGCATAATATCACCAACACATCCATTAAGCGTGGCTGGATATATGTCGGGCCTGACGGCAAATGAACCAGGTTTTTCTGGGGTTCAACAAGCAAGTCATCAAGATAAAAAGCTGTATTAATCATATGCTTCTGACCAACTGGGGTATTGAGCCTGAGGATGTAAACCAACGCCAATATGTTTGTTTTAAAGTCACCACCATCTTGATCTTTTTGAGTTAATATACAATCAAAAAGAGCATACATAAGCTTGTAGATTAATAAAAATTAACCGTAAGTTAAGTGAGAAATTATGGTTAATATATTGTTTTTATTTGATTATTTTCCTTGGTAAGATCGCAGTAAGAATAATCAATATCTTTGTAAGGACTACTCTCTTTAATTGTGTTTCGTTCCTAACCGTCATTACTGCAATCAATTTATCTCAACTCAGAATGACAATATTAACACATTCTATAATTAGGAAAGAACAGACCAATGTTACAAAAAGCAAATCAAAATGTGGATCAGATTTTCGAACTGAAAAAGACTTTCCGGGAAATATTTCCGGAAGAATCAAAGCTTCTTGAGAAGGCTAAATCAGACGAGCAAATCGAACAACTTCGCCAGAAGTTTTTTAATGAGCAAATCGCTAAACTAAAAGGTATTGTGGACGACGAAACACTTAAGACTCTTACTGAAACCGGTGGTGTGCCTATGATCCTTACACCTTCACAATATAAAGCGCTCAAAAATGCGCGAGGCGAAGCGATCAAAGTACAGCTTACGAGTATGGTTAATACTTTAGCCTATATCAAAAAGTTACAAGATCCCTCATCAGAAATGGTGGCCGGTGAATTGCTGGCAACCGGAGTCGGTGCAATCGCAACCGGAATTGCAGCTTTCAATGCAACCCTCAACGCTGGTGCCGCAGTGACAGCTGCGGCGCTTGCCGGTGTGGAAGTCCTTACTGTTGCCGGGATAGTTGGTATCATTGCCGCGGTTATTGTCGCTATCTTTATTCCTATCCTATTCTTCATGCTGAAACCTGCTGTATGTTTCACTTTTGTTATGAATGAGATAACGGACGGTGGTGGACAATTAACAATAAGCGGGGACAATAATCCATATTGTGTCCACGGTAAGGTTGATAGCGTTACACCTCAAATATCTAACGCTATACAGTTTGCTACGGACTTGTACCCCGTGGGCGGTTTTGTTGTAACAACAAAGAATGATAACGCGCTGGTGGGTACCCAAGCAGGCTTTGTTTATAACTACACAGACACATCGGGAGCTAGTCATGACTTTGCTTTTGGTACTGAATGTCCGCTGACAGGCATTTATGTTGACAATAACTGTTATTGCCAAGTGGGTGGGACTGCTCAAGGGGCGGCTGAGGCGACAGATGATCATAATCAGCAGTCCTACACAAATGCAGGGACTAATTACACATTGGAGATCAATTGTAATTCTGGCTCTGGCAGCCACGCCTATTATATTGCACGTGTAACACCAAATAGTGCTGGCTAATATTTGAACAACAAAGAAGGTCGGCCTGCTTGGCCGGCCTGTTATGGAAATCCGATGATGCTGTATCATGGAGTTAAAAGGCAGGGTATTGGCGTTGGGCTAGAGTAGTGTGACAGTATTGTTTAAGATGAACAATAAGTTGACATAACCTAACGTCGTTTCAACCACGATATAGATAAAACGCTGACGCAGATCGTTTTCGTAAAATGATTTTGTAATTAAGCACCTAAAATAGTTGTCATATAACCGACCACTTTCACATTAACTTCATTTACAGTCTGTAGAGAGAAAGGATTGATCAAAAGCAATAATCCTTGAGATGCGAAGTATCGGCGTTACAATGCAGTTTAGATACGCATGCTTTGTTAGTTGGGGAGTTAGCGAGCAGGGCTTTACATTTCCTATTTGGAGCAAAAAATGGTTTTAAAACCTACAATAGCGAACCTGTTTGCGCGTTCGCCGTTTAAGCCACTGCAGGAGCATATTGAGCTGGTCAGCCGTTGTGCAGCAGAGGTTGTGCCGCTTTTCGAAACATTGATTGCTGGTAATGACGCTGAGCACCAAGCTGTTATTGATAAGATATTTGCGCTTGAGAGTGAAGCCGACAAGATCAAGCATGATTTAAGAGAACACCTACCAAAAACACTTTTTATGCCGGTGGACCGCGGAGATATTCTGAAAATTCTAGACCTGCAGGACCAAATTGCTGATACAGCACAGGATATTGCTGGTTTGTTGCAAGTACGTAAGTTTGATGTGATTCCTTCATTCAGTGAGCCTCTTCTGGCTTTGGTACAACGCTGTATTGACGCATGTGTTTTATGCGAGAAAATTATTAATGAGCTGGACGAATTGATAGTTGTAGGCTTTAAGGGCCGTGAAAGCGAGATCGTTGGCAGCATGATAACAGAACTAAACAAGATTGAGTCAGATACGGATCAAATGGGTACAGACCTAACTCGCTTATTGTTTACTATGGAAGGCCAGATCAGCGACGTTTCACTAATTTTATGGTCGCGACTGATAAGAGATATTGGGGGGATGGCAGATTATGCGGAAATGGTTGGTAATCGCCTCCGCTTATTAATTGCCAGGTAAAAACAGAATAACATATTAGCTATACAGAGCTGGAAATAGAATGGATATTATTACGCAATACGGCACGATTTTTATAATCGTAGCTGTTGTTTTTGGCCTATACATGACATGGGGCATCGGAGCAAATGATGTTGCCAATGTGATGGGCACATCTGTGGGCTCAGGCGCCATAACAGTCGGGACGGCTATCGGAATTGCTGCGGTATTTGAGTTCGCTGGTGCGGCTTTGGCCGGTGGTCATGTTACACAAACAATACGAAAGGGGATCATTGATCCTTCGGCGATTGCGGGAACACCGGAAATTCTTATTTACGGTATGCTGGCAGCTTTGCTGGCTGCTGCAATATGGCTCATGGTTGCTTCCAATCGAGGTTGGCCTGTTTCCACGACTCATACTATAATTGGCGCCATTGTAGGCTTTGCTATTGCTGGGATTGGCATAGATGCCGTCAATTGGCCGAAGATTGGTGAGATTGTTCTCAGCTGGATTATATCGCCAGCTATCGGTGCTGTTATCGCATTCTTGCTTATGATTAGCATACGCTCTTTGATTTTAGACACGGATGACCCTTTCCGGCGTGCTAAACAATGGGGGCCTGTTTATATTTTTCTAGTTGGGTTTATCATTTCATTGGTGACTCTCTTTAAAGGCCTCAAGCATTTAGATTTGGAGCTTTCCATTGAACAAAGCTTCATGGCAGCTTCCGGATTTGGTTTGTTTACCGCATTTATCGGGTGGTTGATGATCAAACGCGTTAAAGTCGATGAACATGCCGATAAAGACTATCATTTCTCAAGCGTTGAAAAAGTGTTCATACCCATGATGATTTTCACCGCGTGTGGGATGGCATTCGCACATGGCTCCAATGATGTTGCCAATGGTGTAGGGCCAATTGCTGCGGTGGTTGGCATTGTAAATAGTGGTGGTGAGGTGCTTCAGTCATCTGGATTGCCGTTGTGGATACTGCTCTTGGGTGGTTTCGGGATTATTCTCGGCCTTGCTACATACGGTTATAAGGTTATGCGCACAATTGGCACCAAGATTACCGAGCTTACACCAACACGCGGTTTCTCGGCGACGATGGCTGCGGCGGCGACTGTTGTGCTAGCATCTCGCACAGGCATGCCTGTTTCCACTACGCATATTGCAGTTGGTGCAGTTGTTGGTGTTGGAATGGCGCGTGGTGTTGGTGCTATCGACCTTCGGGTTGTGTCAGGCATCGTAATGTCATGGGTTATTACATTACCTGTAGGCGGTGTGTTAGCTGCGTTGTTTTTCTACATTATACGAGGAATGTTCTCGTAAGAGTTTGGGCAATTTCAGACTTCAGGTTGTCCACTGATTAAATGCTGGTTCGTGAATTCTACAATGGGTTCACGAGCCAATTCATAGGCTTGTAATCCATTTTGTCGGCCAATCATGAAACCAAACCGGCTAACGCCAGAGCTGTAGAGTATGTGAAAATTCTTTATTCTAGTAAAGTTTTCCCATACACCTCCTTCCTCTGAGGGGCGGGTGTGTCCAACCAGAAATGGCGTCCCTTTTTTGACACGCAAAGCTTTCCTGAAGTTTTTAATATCGCCCTTTGTATATCCCATTGAAAACCCGGGGCGGATAACCCGATTATGCGTCACTTCATAGGCGTAACCTTTAAGTTTGGCAATATCTACCAATGTTTCGAATGACACGGTTCCTCTCGCTGGTGCTGCGTGCGTTGCAATGAAATCTTTTGATCTAACGATATAAGGTAAGCCTTGAAAAAACTGTTGTACTCGATCTCTATACTCGATGCCGCGTTGCTCTATCAATTGTTGTTCAAAGAGGACACCTTGCATTACATCAGCCTTGGAAACGTCAGCTGAGAATGATTCGTGATTGCCGCGTAACATAAAAAAGTTTTGCGGAAACCGACATTTCAATGTCATGATTAAATCAAGCATTAAAGTGGAACTTTCCATATTTTCCAGTTCATGATCCATGTCGCCGTGGACCATATCGCCAAGTAAGACCAAACACGATTGTCCACTCTCCATGCCTTGCAAACCTTCAGGGAGGGCAAGGATTTTCAGAAGGTTGTCTATTTGACCATGCAGGTCACCAACGATTACCGGCTTAACACCACTTGGCAGTTCAATAATCGCGCCCGGTTCACCCCATTGATTTAAAGGCCTGTATGCTTCATTTTTGAGAAGTTCATTAGTAGCATTAATTAAACTCAAAGCTTGATGTGGTGGCAGAATTTCAAAAGGGCCGCCAAAAATGGAATGCAAGCTTTCAAGAGCTGAGATACGTGTGTTGCGAAGCCTTTTAATGTCATAATCATCAGGTAAAGACTGAACAACTATCTTGGCCGTAGATTCGTTTCTATCAATATAAAGTACACCTTTTTTATTGATGAGTTTTATTGGCTCTTTATTTAGTATTTTGGGTAGAGCCAGAGTATGCATCGTTTTCGATTTTCCACCTAGCAGTACACTTGAATCGCTCTTCAAGTGCGTCATGCCACCTTCACCGTTAAGATATCTGTTCATGTCCAGGATGAGCCAGTCTTTCGGGTAGCTCTTTTCAGGATCACCGAGAGGCTGATCTTTAATAATGAGCAAGCGCTTGTTCCGAATAGTGAGATGAAACCTTTCTACAGCTGGTGGTAGTTTGTTTATACTTCCTAACGTTTGTGCATTAGGCGTGGGTGTTAATACGCTTATGTGGTCTCCGCGCAGCTTGCTAGCAATAGAACGTATCCATACGCCAGGAAGTGCGACAAGTGGGTCAGAATCTGCGAGTGCGATTACTGGCGTCGAGAATTGCTTAGGCGGAGAATTGTAGCCATCACGCACATGAACGGGCACTCCCTGAGTGTGCAGATGTTGTGCAATTTGGAGGTATGCTTTGCTTTGTGCCTTCACTATGTCGAGGTCAAGGTGCTTTTCAAAAGGGAATAAGCCGCTTTGCGCACGCTTTTGTCGCCAGAACAAGGCTTTTTCAGGCGGTGGAATAACAAATTCAAAAACAAATTTTTGCCGCAGGTTTTTAGCTGTGAAGCCAGCATGGTTTGGTGGAATTTGTACACGAGACCAATCCATTTCGAGCGAGCGGAAATTAGCCAACCAATCTTTGTCAAATACGGTTAAAGACTCTTTGCATTCAAATAATGGGACACCTATATGAACTTCTCTTGGACGAAATGTTAGTGTGCTGTCCAACCACCATTGTTTACTTAAATCCAGATATCCTTCAAGAGGCCAGCCGCGCAGACGCCTAATAAGTGTCGACTTTCCAGAGCCAGGAGGGCCTGTTACGAAAAGTTGACGATATTGAACACCACGCGGTAATAACACGCCGCGATAATCATAGACATCGTCACACTCTACAAGATCTCTGTAGAAACTCTTGAGCATTGCTCAATATCCTTTTCGTTAACAAAAAGGTAAGATAAAAGACTGTATCAGGCGACTACTATTATGGATGATTAGTATAATTTCTGCGATTTTCTATAAGTCTTTGCCTGTAACATTTTGACCGGACCTGAATTACCAATCAACCTGAAATCTCAGGCTTAAAGTATCCACACTATTTTCACCATCTTGGTTGTTCAGTGATACATTTAAAGCTTTGTCAATTTCATTGTGGCTATAATTGGCTGTAACGCGAGTATAACGATTCAAATACCAGTTTAAACCAATGAGATAGGTGTCTTGTTCGCCGCCGTATACACCATCGCTGGTAAGATCAATTCTGTCGAATTTAGCGGCTATTTGCCATGCCCCAATACCACCATCAGTTGCCGGGTTGATAATCTTTGGACGGCCCCAGATACCTTTCTTTATATCCAGTGGTTGGTGCTCACCAGTCAGAAAAAAGCCTGCTTCGAAGTAACCGCCATAAAACAGTGCATCTCTGCCGTCTGCGCCTGCATTATATGCGTCCGTAATACCAACTTCAGAGGCAGCATGAAATGATCCATATTGAACAGCAGATTCAAACCCGTAAAACAGATCTTCGGTGGCGACACGATCTGTTGCGATAAAGCTTGGGCTGAGGTGTAAATGCGCACGTTGGCGATAACGCAGAGGTGCTTCGTCTTTGGTGTTGCGGTACCTTGTAGACGCGCCAAGTAACCACTTGCCGTTTTCGAGCTCATCACCATATGTTGCGCGAGCTGCAAATACTTCGCTTTCATTTTCAGCATTAGAGTCTGCGTTACCTTTAAAGGCACCAAGTTCTATCATCCAATTGTCATTGCCGGTGATAAAGCCTATGCCAAAATGACGATCAAAATCGAATGCATCTGTGAAAGCTGCGCGTTCAGCAAATGTTATGTGCTTGAGAGATGTAATTTCTTCTAATGAATTGTTGGACTTGAAATGACCAAACCGGAATTTGCCAAACCCTGTTTTATATTCAATGTAAGCATCTTCAATAGACACTTCGTTTTCGGCAAAATCTGCGACCAAGCGGTAGCCTATATTTTTCCAGGCTTTACCTTCAACAGCAAGTCGGGCTGACCGAAACTCAGTCGCCCTGATGTCAGTAGAGTTATTTTCATCGGTGATACTGGCTACATCAGTGAGTATGCGTCCACGTACATTGAATTCAAATAGGCCATCTGGTGTGCCCAGGGCAAAACCAGGCTCAGCTTTTGTGATGATCGGTGTGTTTGCAACTGAAACAGTTTCTTTCGGTACAGCCTCTGAAATCGGTATTGGCATAGTCGTTTGGTTTTTTTCCAATTCTTCTATGCGTCTGGCGAGTGCCGCGATTTGTGCTTTCAATTCCTCAATAGACTGTGCTTTTGCTTGTGAAATCCCGGTTAGGAATAGTGCGGTAGCCGAAAGCAGTGAGACAGCAAGATTTGTGTTCATCTTCGAGGTCTTTCAAAAGGTTGTCTTTGTATTTACTTCGATCTCTAGTTATTGACTGACAGAGATGTTTTTTCTCAAAACCATACCAGTAGGCCATGCCTCTCCACAACGTTACCGCATGCTTTTATTCGCAACAGGATAGTTATTTGATAATGTATAATTAGCAAGTTTGTTACACTTTTATGACAAATGTCATATTTTTGAAATATTTATGTAACAAAATGTAGCCTATTGGAGGATAAAGCCTACTATATGCTTTTAAATGTTCAGGTATTTTGGGTTCGTGATAATCTGATCATGTGTGAAATAAAAAAGGATATGCGGCATGCGTTTGCGTCACATAGAGGTGTTTCATGCTGTTTACTCAAGTGCTTCAGTGAGCAATGCCGCAAAGCTTCTGAATGTATCCCAGCCTTCTATTAGTAAAGTACTAAAACATGCTGAAGACCAATTAGGTTACCGGTTATTTGAGCGGGTCAAGGGCAAGCTTATACCAACACAGGAAGCGCACCGGCTTTTTAAAGAAGTGACCAAAGTTTACACACACTTAGATAGCCTGCAGAAGCTCTCTGAAAACCTTGGCGCTAAACACGAAGGCGTTATTCGTATCGCGTCAACGCCTGCGCTGGGTTTAAATGTTATTCCGCAGGCTGTGGCGTCATTTATCGAGGCGAATGACGAAAGCCGTTTCGTACTTGAAACACTTCATCTTGATCAGATTATCACATCATTGCATGAGGGGAAGATTGATCTGGGTATCGTATTTGATCCTGCAAGCTACCCAAATGTTCAAGAATTTGTACTTGGTTCTGGCGAATTAGTATGTGTTGCACCCAGGAATAAAATTCTACCTGTGAACGATCGAATTTCACTTGCAGATTTAAACGACCTACAGTTCGTCAAGCTGCACGGGCGTGGTCCGCTTGGGCAACAACTCAACCGGCAAATTGATGCAAGTCGATTAGATTTTAATACGGTTGCAAGTGTGGAAACATACCACATGGCAAAGCAATTGGTTGCTATGGGGGCAGGGGTTGCCATCATTGATGAGATAACGGCCCGTTCTGATCCACAGTCGGACATACAAGTTTTACGCCTTGAATGGCCGACAAGGTTTCAGATCAAGGCGCTGGCACTGGAAAGCGAACCGTTATCTCTAGTGTGTCAGGATTTCGTTATTCATTTACAGCACACTATCGATCAATTTATGTCCGAAAAAATTACCTGATTTTCCTGTATTCGGCAGCTGTGTCACAAACAGCGTCAACCTATAACTTTTGGTTATGGGTTTGTTCATTAACAGAATTAGCCTACTTAAAACCTGTGGTTTATTGTGGGGGTAATAACCAATCACATTTGGCAAAGAACGCCATCATTTGAATCCTGGGGAGGAGTATCATGAAAAAACAACACAACCTGAGACGGTTGCTTTTATCAACTGTATGCACGTTTGTCAGCGCATCGGTTTATGCACAAGATACCGACACTGAGGCTGATGCAATTGAAGAAATTCAAGTTATTGGTTCACAAATCAAAGGCGCGCGTATCACTGGTGCATTACCAGTATCAGTATTAAACACTGAAGACATTAACCTAACCGGCGCAGTATCAGGTGATGAACTGTTTCGTTCCATTCCCCAAACAGGGTTTGTTGCCTTTAACGAAAACAATACTGGTGGTGGTGTCAATGGTGCTCGTGGTGATGTGAATTCGATCAACCTACGTGCACTCGGTACCGGTAATACACTAACCCTGTTAAATGGTCGGCGGATGGTATTACACCCAGGTTTCCAAACTGAAAACCTTGTGCCAGTTGTGTCGTCAAATACGAATACCATTCCTACCTTCGGTGTTAGCAGGGTAGAGGTGCTCCGCGATGGAGCCGCTGCGATTTATGGTGCAGATGCTGTTGCTGGTGTTGTTAATACTGTGCTGCGTGATGATTACGAGGGAATCACCATTGGTGGTCGATATGGCTTTGCTGACAATACGGGCAGGCAGGACTTGACTATCAATGCTAATGCTGGCTTTGAGCTTAATGGCGGAGCAACACATATTACGTTGTTTGGTAATTATTATAATCGCAATAGAACTGCTGCTACAGAGCGAGATTTTTCTGCATCCTCAGATCGTCGACAATTTTTGGAAGGAACGGATTTTGAAGGCGATAGTCAGTTCCGCAACACTTCCATTAGTTCACCGTTTGGTAGGTTCCGCGCAGGTATTCGCATTGATGAAATAGGTGATGATGATTTCCACGTGCAGCCAGCTTCAGGTGATTTTGCTGCTAGCTGCCTTGTTGATCGTGGTGATGGTGTTTGTTTTGATAATGGTACGACACTTGAAGATCCATTGCGTTACGATTTTGATGTACGCAGAAACCTACACTCACCGAGAGATCGCTTTAACTTTTTTGGGATGTTAACGCACGAATTGGAAAACGGTACCGAATTCTATGCCGAAGCAGGGTACTACAGAAGCGAATTTGAGTCTCAGGGATCACACGGTTCTGTTCTGTCATCTCAGCGTTTCTTCATTCCAGCTACTGCTTTTTATAATCCATTTGGTGCGACAACGTTGCCAGACGGATCACCCAATCCCAACAGGATTGCTGGTCTGACCAACGTGCCTGATGAAGGTGTAGACATTCAGGTGCGTAACTTACGCCCTGTGGATGCTGGTTTGCGTATTACTAACGTGACAGACGATAGCTATCGTTTCCTTGCCGGCTTCCGAGGGAGTTGGGGTGATTGGGATTATGATACTGCAGTATTGTATTCCGAGGCTGAAACTTCTGACGTAACGAGTAATCGCCTTTCGCTGACGTTGTTCCAGCAGGCAATTGCACGTACAGATGCTAGCGCATATAATCCGTTTGCGGGGGGAAGCTTAACTGACCTGGCAGGCTCAACGGCTCCTGCGAATAGTGAAGCCACTCTCGACTCGTTCCGAATTGACGTAAGGCGCGACAATAAATCAACGTTATTCCTGACGGATTTCAAGCTTTCAAATAGCTCTATTTGGTCTTTGCCTGCCGGTGATGTTGGCTTTGCTACAGGTATTGAAGCACGCCGCGAAGGTTTCTTTGATGACCGTGACGACCGCCTTGATGGCACAACAACATTCACCGACAGTGTTACAGGTCAATTTGTAACAACAAGTGATGTGCTGGGGTCAAGTCCGACACCTGATACTTCCGGCAGCCGCTGGGTACTTTCAGGTTTTGCCGAACTTGCTGTACCAGTTGTTAGTCCAGATATGGAAATCCCGCTTGTTCAAAGCTTTGATCTTCAAATTGCAGGACGCTATGAAGATTTCGAGATATCAGGTTCCACATTTAAGCCAAAAGTTGCGGCGTCATGGGTCGTTACTGACGGTTTGATGATCCGTGGTGCATGGTCAGAAGGCTTCCGTGCGCCAAATCTTGTGCAAATCTTTGATACCGGTATTCGCCGCGTTAACACACGCGATGATCTGGTGATTTGTCAGGCACGTGTTGAAGCCGGTGATTTGGAAGACCTTGGCGCTTGCCCTGGTGAGGGTGTTGAAAGCGTTCGCTCTGGTACTGAAGCTCTCGATAATGAAGATACAACGCAGTACAATATTGGTGTAGTTCTGGAACCAGGTTTTCTCCCTGGTCTAACGTTAACCGCTGATTATTGGCGTGTGGAACAAAGTGGTATTGTTGGTATTTTTGGAGATCAGAACCAAATCGCTCTTGATCTTCTGCTGAGAACACAAGGTAGTTCTAACCCTAACGTTGTTCGCGGTGCTGTTGATGCTGACCTTGAAGCAATTTTTGCAGCAAGTAGTCTTTCTCCAGCAGGTGAAATCATTGAGGTGCGCGATCCATACACCAATTTGGATGATCGAACTGTTGAAGGCTTTGATTTTGCTGCCGTATATCGCTTTGACACGGATAATGCTGGTCAGTTTACGTTCAAATTCAATGCGGCAAACCTGCAAACATTCACACAAACACCAGGTGTTCTTGGGCAGCAACTACTGGATGCTGTCAATTCAGGTAGTCTTCCAGACTCTGTTGAGGTAGCCGGTATTGGTGACTTGATTGAGCAAAATGGCCGCCCTGAATGGCGTTTCACATCTAGCATCAATTGGCGCAAAGACAATTGGGGTGCTGGCCTGTTTGGACGTTATGTTGGAGCATTCAATGATACCAGTGCGGACGCGACAATAAACGGAGAGCGTGTTCTATTCCGTGTGGATGATTGGTTCACCATGAACGCTAACGTTAGCTACAGCGTTGATGACGGTATTCTTGAAGGTACAAGGTTCCGGGTTGGGATTAACAACCTGTTTGATCAGGATCCACCACTTGCGGATGAAAGCTTTGGCTTCTATGGATCAATTCATTCTGCAACTGGACGTTTCTTCTTCATCGATGTTCGCAAGACGTTCTAATCGTGAGTTGGGGGCTTTGGCCCCCATTTCTCTAAACGGAGGAGTTTAGGCAATGCACGTTGCCATATTGGGGGCTGGAGTTATAGGTGTAACAACTGCATTTGCACTTGCAAAAAGAGGATGCAAAGTCACGATTTTTGATCAGGCAAATTCAGTTGCTGCTGGTGCAAGTTATGCTAATGGTGCGCAACTGTCGTATAGTTTTGTTGATCCTATGGCATCGCCTGCGATGCTTAAGAAATTACCGTCTATTCTGTTAGGCAAAGACCCTAATAGCAAACAGGAACTATCCCTCGCGCCTGACCATTTGAAATGGGGCGCGCATTTTGTTGGGAACTGTATCGAGCCCAAGGTTAATACAAACCTCAAGCAAGCTATCACACTTTCGCTGGAGTCCCGAGACGCATTACGTGAATTGCTGGACCAACACAATATATCTTTTCGCTATAAACGAGCAGGCAAGCTGGTTGTCACCAGAAGTGTAACTGGCCTTAAAAATATGCAACGAGCAGCGCGAGTTAAGTCGGCACGTGGCATAGAAATGCGCGTGCTAACCGCAGATGAGTGTTGGGAACTCGAACCCACAATAAAGCAACACTTTGGTGATATAGTTGGCGGCGTTTATGCTCCTGATGATCATGTAGGTGACGCTCGGCGTTTTACAACAGCTTTGTCACATATATGTACCGAAGAATACGGCGTTGCGGTCAAGTTGAAGCAAACAGTGCGCGGATTGGCTTCCGTGGGAAATCAGGTTGTTGGTATACAAACTGACAAAGGAGTTTTTGCTGCCGACAGTGTTGTTGTCTGCCTTGGAGCAGGGTCGGCATCTTTTCTTAAAAATTACGGTATTCCCGTACTTATTGAGCCAATTAAAGGCTATAGCTTTACAATCCCTGCAAGTGATCAGGCACCTTCAATCAGCTTAACGGATGCTGATAACAAGTTGGTTTTCGCGCGGCTACAAAGTGAAGTGCGTATTGCTGGATTAGCCGATTATGACGGCGATGACATGAGTTTACGAGAGCACCGACTTAATGCATTAAAGGATACCGCCAGGCGCCTGTTTCCTGCGATTGGAGATTATCATCATTCTGGTACAGGGTGGGTTGGTGCGCGTCCAATGACACCTGATGGCCTGCCCATCATAGGGAGGACCAAAATACAAAACCTGTTTTTGAATACAGGGCACGGTATGCTGGGCTGGACTTTTGCATGTGGTAGTGCGGAACGCATAGCCAAAATGATGACAAATAATGGCACCGAATATTTAAACGATCAAAGGGCAGCACAATGAAGGTATTTACAATTAAGAACATGTTTGTAGCTTTTCTTTCGTTGTTTGTTGTCGTTGTTCCGTCATCATTTGCTAATGCAGATCAACCGAAACAAATTTGCAAATTTGATGCATTGGTTATCAGTGCTGATTTCTCCGGTGGCAGGGTAAATGGTTGTAAGCAAATTGCTGCTTCACATTACAGAGTGTTTATTACGCCAGAAGATGAGCCACCAATTAACCCAAGTCCTTGGTATGCATTTAAATTGGTGCCATCAGAAGCTGGTGAGGTCAGCATTGAGATAAAATATACGCATGGTAAGCATCGCTATTGGCCGAAAGTTTCCAGTGACCAGGAAAATTGGAGCAGATTATCTCGCAATGCAGTTGATGTGCTTGAAGACGGTAGTGTCAAACTTTCTATCGCTCTTGAAAATCAGCCAGTTTATGTTGCAGGACAAGAAGTGCTCACCGCGGCATTTCACAAAAATTGGGCGCGAGAACTGACTGCAAGCCATGACTTGCTTTTTGAACAAATTGGTCAATCCAAACAGAAGCGTTCAATTTTTAAAGTTGAGACCAAAGGCGGTGCAGCACAAAAAGATTATATATTCGTTGTTGGGCGACAGCATCCTCCGGAAGTAACTGGTGCATTGGCATTGCTTCCTTTTGTTGATGAAGTTTTTGGTGGTTCTGATCTTTCGAAACAGTTCCTCGAAATGTTCGGTGTGATTGTTGTACCAATGCTTAACCCTGACGGTGTTGAAAACGGGCACTGGCGTCACAACACAGGTTCTAAAGATTTAAACAGAGACTGGGGTCCGTTTACGCAACCAGAAACTCAGTTAATGAGGGAAGAACTCAATCGTTTCAACGCGGATGAAAAATTGTGGCTGTTTTTAGATTTTCATTCAACGGGACGTAATGTTCTTTATACGCAAGGTAATGAAGAAATAACAGCGCCAGCCGATTTTGCAGTCACATGGTCGAAGCGTGCAAGAGAACGCTTGCCAAATTATGAATTTGAGCAAGCAGAGCGACCGGTAACAGAACTGCCAACTTCAAAAAATTATGTCTATTCGACGTTTGGTGCACCTGCAATCACTTATGAAGTTGGGGATGAAACTGATCGTGAAGCTATCGAAAACGCCGCCCGAGTTTTTGCTCAGGAAATGATGCATATTCTGCTTGAAGCAAAGGCGAAAACCAAGACAAAGGATTGATTTAATGCGCCAAATTACCCTGAGGGTATTGAGTATATGTATCTGTTTCGTTGTTAGTGCGTGTTCAGAGCAGCCCTATGACTATCTTATTCGTGGTGGCCTTGTTGTTGATGGTACCGGGAGTGCTGGCAGAATTGCAGATGTTGGTATTGTTGGCGATAAAATTGTCTTTGTTGGCGATGCAGGC
Source organism: Kordiimonas aquimaris (assembly GCF_025574485.1). Classification (GTDB taxonomy): domain Bacteria; phylum Pseudomonadota; class Alphaproteobacteria; order Sphingomonadales; family Kordiimonadaceae; genus Kordiimonas; species Kordiimonas aquimaris. Next base: position 48,248 of record NZ_JAOBPO010000006.1, read on the forward strand.
AATCACGTCAGTCAGCATATTATTGATGCCAGCGGGATGGTTGTGTCTCCAGGTTTCATTGACCCACACACCCATGCGTATGGGGAACGGCCAGACGAGGGTGTTGACTATCTTAGAAGTTATATAACGCAAGGTACGACAACCGTCTTTTCAGGTAATGATGGTGGTGGGCCGGTTGATAGTGAAAAAGCATACCAGAGAATGACTGAGGCTGGACTTGGTGCAAATTTTGGCCTGTTTGTTGGTCATGGTCAAGTTAGACGTGCTGTTGTTGGTTTGGATAACCGTAAAGCAACCAGCGAAGAACTGGAACAAATGAAAGAGCTGGTTGAAAAAGCGATGAAGGCAGGTGCTCTTGGTTTGTCTAGTGGCCTGTTTTACGCGCCGGGCAGCTTTGCAGATACACAGGAAGTCATCGAGTTAGCGAAAATTGCTGTAAAATACGGCGGTGTGTATGAGAGCCACCTAAGGGATGAAAGCAATTATTCCATCGGTGTTGTTGGTGCTGTTCGTGAAGCAATCGAAATTGGAAGAGAAGCCAGAATACCTGTCCATATTGCACATATCAAAGCACTTGGCGTTGATGTGTGGGGACAGAGTGAAGAGATTATTGAGATCATTGAAGCTGCTCATGCTGAAGGCATTCGTGTTACGGCAGACCAATACCCCTGGCTTGCATCAGGCACAAGAGTTAGTAACGCGCTTATCCCGCGTGCAGCTATGGCTGGCGGTGTAGATGCGTTGCACGCCCGTTTGCGTGACGAAAATGGACTAAGTGAATTAAAACAAGCCATGGCTGAAAACCTAAGGCGTCGTGGTGGAGCTGAGTCAATTTTGTTAACAAGTGGCAGCGATGAATGGCGAGGCTTAAATCTTGGTCAATACGCAGCAAAATTAGACAAGGCACCAATAGATACTGCTGTGGAGATAGTTCTAGCAGGCGATGCGAAGATTGCATCCTTCAATATGAATGAAAATGATGTTCAAAATTTCATGCGACAAAAATGGGTGATGACAAGTTCAGACGGGGGTGATGGCCACCCTAGAAAGTTTGCTAGTTTTCCGCAGAAATATCGCCAGTATGTGGTTGATCATAAAACATTGTCGTTGGAAGAGTTTATTTATCGGTCTTCAGCTTTAACGGCTGAAACCTTTGGTATTAAGGATCGCGGAGTGTTGCGTGAAGGGATGAAAGCGGATGTTTTGATTTTTGACACTGCAACCTATGGACCCGTTGCGACATACGAAAAGCCAGATCAAATATCCAAAGGTGTGGTTTACCTTTGGATTAATGGGCAAATGGTAATTGAAAAAACAGTCGTTCAACCTTCGATGCCAGGTCAGGTAATTAAGCTGGTACAATAAGTTTTCATTAGTGATAATCACTATTTTTAAATTCACATTACCTGAACAGATTATCTTTGTAGTGAACCAGTTACCCCTATTTTCGTATACAGAGTATGAAAATATACAGGGTGAGTTCTGATCAATGAACAACATTGCAGTTATCGGCGCGTCTGGCGCTATTGGCGGCGCATTGATAAGACAACTTGCCTTCAATCATCCAGAGTCTGAAATACGGGCATTTTCCCGCTCACCAACGCAATTTGATCTGCCTAATGTTCATTCATCTCATATAGACTTGCTTGATGAAATGTCGATTGAAATGGCTGCGGGTTCCGTTGAAAATGCTTTAAGCCTCATTATAATTGCTAGCGGCATCTTGCATGATGATCAGGTGAGCCCTGAAAAATCGATGCGGGAACTTTCAGTGCAAAAGTTCGAACAACTTTTCGCAGTCAACACTATAGGGCCATCTTTAGCCATCAAACACTTTGCACCAAAACTAGACCGAAAAGAACCTTCTGCTTTGGCAGTTCTCTCAGCAAGGGTCGGTAGTATCAGCGATAATCAACTTGGTGGCTGGTATGCTTACAGAGCATCTAAAGCAGCTTTGAACATGGTTATTAAAACAGCGAGTATTGAGCTGGCACGCCGTAATAAGTCTGCTGCAATTGTTGGCTTGCACCCCGGCACTGTTGATAGCAAGTTATCGGAGCCGTTTCAGTCTAACGTACCTGACGGTAAACTATTCTCGCCTGATCACTCTGCCGATATGATGCTAAAAGTACTTGTTGATCTAAAAGCTGCTGACACAGGCTTTGTATTTGATTTTAACGGTAAACGCATTCCTTTTTAGGTAATATTAATGAAGAAAAAGCTATCAATAATGTGGTTTCGCCAAGATTTACGTTTGGCTGATAATCCTGCGCTGTGTAAAGCCGTCAAATCAGGTCATGTTTTACCGATATATATTCTTGACGATGTAAGCGCAGGTAACTGGCAAATGGGTGGAGCAAACAGGGTTTGGTTGCACCATAGCCTCCTTGCTTTATATAAATCTCTGGACGGCATGTTGTCGCTATATCATGGCAACGCAGCCGATGTATTCGAAAGTTTATTGTCTCGTTTTGATGTCGTGAATGTTTTCTGGAACCGCTGTTATGAACCATGGCGTGTTAGCCGCGATGGTATGATTAAAAGTATGCTTCAAGATCGGGGTGTTTCAGCCAAAAGCCTTTGTGGTTCATTATTGTGGGAGCCATGGGAAGTTGCTAAAGCTGACGGTACGCCGTACCGCGTGTTTAGCCCGTTTTATTACAAAGGGTGCCATGCAGCGAGCCCGCCTCGTGAACCATTACCTGTTCCATCCTCGATTTCGGCAGCTGTTGACGACTTGTCGTTACCGCTTGAAAAACTACAGCTTTTACCATCACACCCTCGCTGGGATGAAGCTATGATGGCTCATTGGGAGCCGGGTGAAGCAGGTGCTTATGAATGTTTGGAAATTTTCTTGGCAAATGGCCTTTCTGGATACAAAGAAGGCCGTAACGTTCCGTCAAAAGCCAATGTTTCACGTCTTTCTCCTTATCTTCAAACTGGCGAGATATCTCCAAACACTGTTTGGTATCGTGCTCGATCTGTTGCTGAAGGCAAGGACCTTGATCATTTTTGTTCGGAATTGGGCTGGCGCGAGTTCGCCTATCATTTATTGTATCATTTTCCCAACTTGCCAGAGGAAAACTTTCAGGCAAAATTTGATACATTTCCGTGGGGCGAAAATAATGATGCTTTAAGTGCTTGGCAAAGAGGCATGACAGGCATTCCGATTGTTGACGCAGGCATGCGAGAATTGTGGCAAACCGGATATATGCATAATCGCGTACGCATGATTGTTGCTTCGTTTTTGATTAAAAACCTTTTGATAGATTGGCGAAAAGGGGAGGTGTGGTTTTGGGATACACTTGTTGACGCTGATCTTGCAAATAATAGTGCGAGTTGGCAGTGGGTTGCTGGTTCTGGAGCAGACGCTGCACCTTATTTCCGTATTTTCAACCCTGTCAGTCAAGGTTTAAAGTTTGATCCAAAAGGAGTTTATATCAGGAAATATGTCCCTGAATTGCAAGATATGCCTGATAAGTATTTATTTGCACCATGGGAAGCACCTGCTGATGTGTTGGAAAATGCAGGGGTAGGTTTGGGAACAGATTATCCCAAACCTATTGTTGATTTGAAAACATCTCGAGTACGTGCCCTTGATGCTTTTAAAAGCCTGAAAAACCTTACTTAATTACTAATTTAGCGTCATTCACAATTATGCATGGCTGCAATTTTAGCCATTTCTGCAGAGTAACGCTCGTCAACTGGGATAAAGTTGCCGCTTGCTTCGTCGTATGCGGTAACGCCGCCGGATTTAATATCATAAACCCAGCCATGCAGTTGCACATCACCAATAGCTAACCGCATCGCGACAGTTGGGTGAGTTTTCAGGTGCTGTAGTTGCAGCATTACATTTTGCTCCAACAGCATTTTCATCTGCTCTTCTTCTGATAGGTCTGCGCCCATTCGCTTGACGATATCTACAGCTGCTTTTGAATAGCCCAACCATTCTTTAATATGAGGTAATGCGTTGAGGTCTTCGGGGTTGCCAATTGCGCCCTTCATTGCGCCGCACTCTGTATGGCCGCAAACGACGATATGCGGCACATTCAATGCAGCGGTCGCAAATTCAATAGATGCAGTCATCGCACCAGTGTTGTTGGTGTGCGGTGGTACAATGTTTCCCGCATTACGGCAGATGAACAGCTGCCCAGGTTCTGTTTGTGTAATCATCGCTGTTTCAATGCGCGAGTCAGAACACGTTATGAATAGTGCTTCTGGCGACTGGCCTGTGCTTAGTTTCTCAAAAAACTCTTTCTTTTCGGGAAAAACTTCTTTTTGAAATTTAACTACCCCTGCTGCAAAGTGTGGCATGATATGATTCTCCTGCTCAATATCAGATTAATTCTTGTATAGGCTTAAGTTTTATCTTTATCGAAAGATACAAAACCAGCACATTACTATTCAGAGTTATAACACCTTAATTTCTCAATGTATGTTACGCTTTATAAACATAGCGTGATAGTTATAAGCTATTTAAAGCAGTCACCTGTCATTGGTGTGGAGTATTTCAATAGTAATAATATATGTGATACTATATCATTACATAAAATAAAACAGCTCAATGAGGAAGCAATGAAACATATTACCGTGACCTTGACGCAGATGTTGACTTTAATGGCGTGCCTGGCCGGATTAAACCGCGGTTTATCTGCCCAGGAGTCTGAAGCAGTAAAAAGCGAAGCCGAAACATTTACCATCGAGACAATTACAGAAAACCTTGATGTTCCTTGGGCAATGACTTTTCTTTCAGAAAATACTGCATTGGTAACTGAGCGTGAAGCAGGTAGTCTTTACAAACTTGATGTGACTTCAGGTCAACGTGACGTCATTCAGGGCCTACCTGATATTTTAAGGGACCGACCGATCAGCTCCGGTATTTTTGATGTGAGAGCTCATCCAAACTTCAGTGAAAATGGCTGGATATACATGGCTTATGGAGTTGGAACTGTTGAAGGAAACGGACTAGCAGTTGATCGTTTTAAGTTAGCCAATAATACTATTCAAAGTCGTGAGCGATTGTTTGAAGCAACGCCAATGATAGCTGGAAAGTGGCACTTTGGTGGACGTTTAGTGCTTGCCGATGGTTATTTGTACATCTCTACAGGCGATGGATATGATCACTCTGCATTGGCTCAGGATCTATCGGCGCATGCCGGTAAAATACTGCGGTTGCATGAAGATGGGCGTGTTCCTGATGATAATCCTTTTATAAATCAGCAAGAAGCTTTGCCTGAAATATGGGCATACGGTGTGCGCAACCCTCAAGGTATGGCATTGGAGCCGGAAACTGGTGTTGTATGGTGGAATGAACACGGCCCCCAAGGCGGCGACGAAATCAACCGAGCAAGTAAAGGCACAAATTATGGTTGGCCGATAATCACTTACGGCGAAGAATATGGTGGTGGCCCGATAGGTGACGGCATCACGCACAAGGACGGTATGGAGCAGCCAACATATTACTGGGTTCCCTCAATCGCGCCAAGCGGTATGACATTTTATAATGGATCCGTATTCCCAAAATGGCAGGGCAACGCATTTGTCGGTGCTTTGGCATTAACACATATTAATCGTTTGGTGATCGAAGATGGCCGTGTTTTGCATGAAGAGCGGCTTTTAGCGGATAAAGGTTGGCGCGTACGTTTTGTAGAGCAGGGACCAGACGGTTATATCTATTTTGGTGTTGATGATGGCATGATTATGCGCTTGGTGCCGTCACAGTAACGGTTTGTAATCTATACTATTTTCTAGTCCTGATTCACTGGCGTTGCAGTGAAAGTCCTTAAGTCATATGGTCGCTGTGAAACCAGCATTTGGCTAACGATTGATGCAAAATCGCAATTAGTCGTTAGCGGAACCATAATTGTTAAGGAGCAATAAGATGACCAAAGCATATGACCCGAAGGATGATGGAGCAGAAATGTCATTTGATGGGCGTATGTCTTATGGTGACTATTTGCAGCTGCACAAAGTGCTGGACGCACAAAGCCCACTTTCTGAAGCGCACGACGAATATCTCTTCATAATACAACACCAAACATCTGAATTGTGGATGCGATTAGCATTGCACGAAATGAGTGCTGCCAAAGAAGCAATCCAAAAAGATGATTTGCCGACTTGTTTTAAGATGTTGACGCGCGTTGCACGTATATTTGAACAATTGAACTCTGCCTGGGATGTGCTGCGCACAATGACACCTAGCGAGTATACCCAGTTCCGGAACGCGCTTGGTCAGTCTTCCGGCTTTCAATCATATCAATATAGAGCAATCGAGTATCTTGCGGGTAACAAGAACGAGGCAATGTTACAGCCTCATGTACATGTTGAAGGCGTGCATAGTTATTTGAGTAAAATATTATCAAAAACAAGTATTTATGATGAAGTCTTAAAGTTATTATCTCGGCGTGGGTTTGATGTTTCCGTATCAAGTCTAGACAGGGATTGGACACAAGCTTATGTGGCGGACGACAGTGTAATAAATACCTGGAAGACAATATACGAAAGCCCGAATGAGTACTGGGATCTATACGAACTGGCTGAAAAACTAATTGATTTTGAGGATTATTTCCGGCGTTGGCGTTTCAATCATGTCACTACCGTTGAACGTATTATGGGCTTTAAGCGCGGTACTGGTGGCACTTCGGGTGTTGGTTATTTACAGAAAATGCTTGCCGTTGTTTTATTCCCGGAACTTTGGGATGTTAGGACATTATTGTAAAATAAATTACCGAAATTCACACCCTGTTTAACTTTTACGAGTATTATTTGAGGTGACATAGAAATATACGGCTATTCATATAGAGATGCTTTTGGGGGCTTTTATGAGTATTATTAAACACATACCGTGCGGGCTGAGTGTGATTGTCTTAACGACATTTTCTTCTATGCAAGCCAGTGCACAAGGGGGCAGCAAAGTTGACTTTCAGCTTGATGCTATTGTCGATGTGCGCGGAATATTAACCGATGACGAAGTCGGTATTTTTGATAATGGGTTCGGTAAAGTAAGGTTTGGCGGCGACCCTGATGGGAGTGGTAGCCGGCAACGTATTCGTTTTGGCGAAGTCGCTCTTGTTGGCAGGCTTGGGTTTGGCGACGGTTTCACGGCGGTTGCGCACATTCAGCATAACCCTGATGAGCGGGCGCCGCTTGACATTGTGGAAGCTTATTTACGTTACAAGCCTGTTCAGTTGCGCGCCGTTCAATATGGTGTGCGTGTTGGCGCATTTTTCCCGCCGGTCAGTTTCGAAAATGAGGCTCTCGCATGGGGAAATAAATACACCATAACCAATTCTGCTGCGAACACATGGATTGCTGAAGAAGTTAGGCCCATTGGTGCTGAATTTACCGCTGATTATCGCGGTGAGGTGCTGCGTGCTGGTATTCAGGCAACAATATTCTGGGGTAATGACCGTGTTGGAGATGCACTTGGTTTTCGTGGATTTACCCTTAACGATAGCAAGATCGGTTTGTTTGGAGATTTGCCTGTCGCTTCAGTAGAGGGGCTCCGATTAAATACTGAAAATCAGCCTTTTGTTGAAACTGATGGAAGACCCGGGTTTGCTTTGGGCGCTAATGTACGCCAACCGGGCCTCGGTGAGCTGCGTATATATGCATATGATAACAGGGCCGATTCTACTCAGGTAGGCTCTGAAGGCAGACTTTGGAGAGCGCGTTTTGTTAACATCAGCGCAAAGCCAGAGCTGGAAAACAACTGGACCTTGATAGGACAGTTTCAATTTGGTACGACCAGAGTGCAGCCTACAGATGATGATACTCGATTTTTTGGTACAAATTTTTCAACGGGATCTGTATTGCTTGCGAAACAACTGGGAAGTGTCCAGCTAGCAACGCGTATTGAGTATTTTGATCAAAATGACCCTTCTACAATAGGGTCATTCCCGCTTGGTGAAAATGGATGGGCTTCAACAAATAGTGTCCGTTTCAGAGCTGGGAAAAACCATGTTATTACCGCAGAATATTTGCACGTCAGTTCTGACCGTGCAGGCGGGCCGCAAAATACACCAATCAGTCTAAATGAAAACCTATTTCAGCTTAGTTATCAATTCCGGTTTTAAATTCGATTACCTCTAGTCAGAGCTGTGCTATTGCGTTACGGCATTTGATCAATGGTGATACGCGATTTATCGGGGGTTTGGATCTAATGGCTTGGGCAAACTATGGCACAAGAAGTGTTGATGGTAGGCTGAAGTCTGCTTTCTTCGCAATCTTTCCCAGCGTTTGCCTTACCGGTATATACTCTACCAATGCTTGGGCGTCAGACATCCCAATTGATTATAACGACATTGAAACCATTGAGGTTGCGGGCCTTGCTGTTGTTGGTAAAGATAACACAACAGGTACTGTTGATCTGATCACTGTTCAACCGACTACTTTAACACATGCCTTTGTTTTGCCTGATGTCATTGCAACAACGCCGTCGTCGAATATAAGAACTAATTCACGAGGTGAAACGCTGGTATCAATCCGCGGAAGTGGTGATCGACAGTTAGCTGGTTTTTTTGACGGGGCGTCAGTAAATGTTCCTTGGGACAATCGTATTGACCTGAATTTGCTACCTTTGAGCGGCGTATCTCTGATTAGCGTCTCATCTGGCCCGTCAGCTGTAAGTTATGGTGGTGGTACGGCAGGCGGCGTTATCGAGATTCAACCAATGACAGATCAAGCACCCGCTGTCGCTATTGAGGTTGGCTCGGGGCAACAGCGCCGTGTTGATGCCAGCTTTGGTTTGGAAAATAACGCAATAGACCTTGTATTAGCTGGCGGCCATTGGCAACGTGATGGCATAGTTGCTGAACGAGGCACGCGGTCTGTATTTGCAGCATCAGGTGACGGGCTAATCACCAACACAGATCGAAAGCAAAGCAATTTCCTGGCGCGGCTTTCACATGACTATGATGGCAGTAGCGGATTAGCCGCATCAATATTGTACAATACGGCAGATTACGGCGTGGCACCTGAGCAGGGCCCGAATTTCTCAAGCGATGATGCCAGGTTTTGGCGACTTCCTGATAACACATACTTGCTGGCAACACTTAATGGCCATTTTGGTATAACGGAAAACATTTCTAGCGATATTGCCATTTGGAAACAGACATTTAATCAGGATATCCAATCCTTTTCCGATGATACATACAGCGTGATAGAAGACACTCAGGAAGATCGTAATGATACATATGGCGTCAGAACTGTTTTAGCATACGCAGATGGTGCTCAACGTTTAACCATAAATGGCTCCGCATTGTGGTCGCGCCATGACCAGAAAGAACTCAAGCTATTAACAAATTTTACCTCTGAAGCTACGTTCACACAACAAACCTATGGACTTGGTTTTGATTACAGTCGCGAAATTAACAGCAATTTAAGTACAGTTCTTGGAGTGGGTTACGATGTATTTGATCCTAGGCGAACTGCTGGCCGTGAAGGTACTGGACGCTTCTCTGGTTTAAATGTTGTTGCAGAGATTAATTACAGGGCAAGCAATACGTGGTTATGGCGGGCAAGTGCAGGGCGACGTGTGCGACTACCTACAATGCGAGAGTTGTTCGGTGATGCCATAGGGCGCTTTATGCTTAATGCAGAGCTTAAACCAGAAGAAACGTTGCAATTTGAGGCGGCGGCTTCGTATCAGACTGAAGCAATGTCTGTTCAGATTGTATCTTTTCTGTCAGTTGCAGATAACACTCTGGATCAACGACGCGTTATTGTGGGCGAAAGTACGTTGCGGCAACGTTTTAATCGTAACGGGTCTCGTACTTTCGGCGTAGAAGCGAGCGGGGAGATGCAGCTCACTGATAGGTTATCAGTTGACGGTAATGCCACATGGAACAAGCATAGTGTTCAGCGGGAAATAGTTGATAATTCCACTCGTCGACTGTACCTTTCAGATCGTCCCAATTGGCTTGCGCGCGCAAACGTTGCATATCAATTAGGACAGCATACGACTTTTGGGCTGAATGTTGTATATAGGGGTGAGGCACGATCACAGGATGGGGAAGGTAATTTTCAACAAATAAATGCAGCAACGCAAGTTGGACTAGCATTAACGCACCAGCTTTTTGGTGTAACTGACAGCTTTGGTGTTGCACTATATGTGCGAGCCGATAACGTAACGGACACATTTGTTGAACCCCAGCTTGGTTTGCCTGATCAAGGGCGTACATTACGATTTGGATTGACCGCTAGTCTTTAACTCGCGGTTTGACACCACGAGAGGAAGCGGTTGAAAGCGCAAGTTCTATTTCGGAAAATTCATCACTGGGGGTCGATAGCTGTCGCGTTGCCTTTGGTGCTGATGATTGGTGCGGGTTTATTTCTTATGCTTAAGAAGGAAATAAACTGGATTCAACCAGAAACTCAACGCGGCAGTATTGTTGGCGTTCCTTCTCTCTCTGTTCAAGAGCTTTTCACAATTGCTAAATCAGTTGAAGTGGCTGAGTTAAGTTCCTGGGAAGAACTTGAGCGCGTGGATTTCAAGCCTGGCAAAGGTGTTGTTAAATTTGTTGGCGCAAATGATTGGGAAGTGCAGGTTGATACGCACTCCGGTGAGATTCTTCAGGTATCTTATCGACGATCAGATTTTATTGAATCATTACATGACGGTAGTTTTTTTGGTGACGGGGTGAAGCTTTACCTCTTTCTACCAGCCGGTATTGTGTTGTTTGTCCTGTGGTTGACAGGGCTTTATTTGTTTTTCTTACCGCACATCAAGAAAGGCCAAAAAAATCGAGCAAAAAAAGCTCAAAAAATTGGCAGTGTAGAGAGGAATACTCAACCAGCTGAATAATTGGGGCCAGTTATACGCATGTGTAAATTGGTTTGTTTAAGGGGAGCTACCAATATGTCGATTAAAAGTAAAATTGCAGCACTTATGGCTGCAACTACACTTGTTAGTAGTGCAGCGCTTATGCCTGCCTTAGCTGAGACAAAAGAAAAAGATTTCTTTGTTGAGCCAGCATTTTTAGACGGTCTTGAATTTAGAAATATCGGCCCATTCCGAGGTGGCCGTGTAACCACAGTTGCTGGTACTACGAGTGACAAGCGCGTGTATTATATGGGTGCAACTGGCGGCGGTGTCTGGAAAACTACAAATGCAGGCAATAGTTGGAAAAACGTATCTGACAAGTATTTCAAAATGGGTTCGGTTGGCGCACTGGCTGTTGCTCCGTCTGATCCAAATGTGGTCGTCGCTGGTATGGGCGAGTCACCGTTTCGTGGTGTAGCATCATCGCACGGTGACGGTGTTTATATCTCCCGTGACGCAGGTAAGACTTGGGAAAACGTAGGGCTGAAAGAAAGTCGCCAGGTTTCGACGGTTCATATTCACCCAACAAACCCTGATGTCATTTGGGTTGCTGTGCAAGGTTCCCCTTGGGCACCGACGGAAGAACGCGGCGTATATAAAACAACAGACGGCGGTAAAACCTGGAACAAGACACTGTTTGTTGATGAAAACAGCGGTGCAATTGATTTGTCAATTGACCCGAATAATCCGCGTATTCTTTATGCTGCGATGTGGGATACTGACCGCGAACCATGGCTTATTCGCTCTGGCGGCCCAGGATCGGGAATATGGAAATCTGTTGACGGCGGCGAGACATGGACAAAAACCATGAAAGGCCTACCAGAAGAAGTTGGCAAGATCGGCGTTGTGGCATCGCCAGCCAAATCAGACCTTGTTTGGGCTATCGTTGAAGCGAAAGAGAAGGGTGGTCTTTATAAGTCGACTAATGGTGGTGAAAGCTGGACTTTTGTAAACGGTGACCGCCGCCTGCATGCGCGTTCGTGGTATTACATGCACGTGTTTGCCGACCCGCAAGATGAAAATAAGGTGTTTGTTCTGAATGCCCCATATATGCAGTCTATCGACGGCGGTAAAACTTTCACACAAATCAGCGTGCCACACGGCGATACACATGATTTGTGGATTAACCCTGAAGATACAGATGTGATGATAAACGCCAATGATGGTGGCGGTACGGTGTCACTCGATGGCGGCGAGAGCTGGTCAACGGTTTATAATCAACCGACACAACAGTTTTATCGCATTAATGCTGACAATAATTTTGCTTACCGTGTTTATGCTGGACAGCAGGATAACAGCACGATTGCACTATTAAGCCGTGCGCCTGATGGTTCCATCGGCCCAGAGGATTATCATGCAGTTGCTGGGTGTGAAAGCGGCTTTGTTGGTCTCGACCGTGACAATCCGCGTTATGCTTACTCTGGCTGCTATTTGGGTCAAATCGGTGAATATGATTTTGAAACAGAAACAGTACGTGACGTTAGGGCATACCCTGAAACATCGTTTGGTAAAGAACCAAGAGAACGTAAATACCGGTTTAACTGGAATGCGCCTATTGTCGTTTCACAACATAACCCAACCGCGATATACCATGCTGGCAATAAAGTACTGAAATCGACAGATCGCGGTGTAAGCTGGACGGAGTTCAGTCCGGATCTCACACGTAATGACCCTGAAACGCAGGGTTTTGGCGGTGGCCCCATCACCAATGAAGTTTCAGAAAATTACAATACGATCGCGTACCTTACTGACAGTGTGCATGATGCAGGTACATTCTGGGCGGGCTCAGATGATGGTCTTGTTCATGTAACGCGTGATAACGGTGCAACATGGGAAAATGTTACACCGCGCGGCGTTGGTGTGGCGCTAGTGAATGCTATTGATGTGTCACCGCATGATCCAGCGACAGCATATGTAGCAATAACACGCTATAAAATGAACGATCACACACCAATGATCTATAAAACTACTAATTATGGTAAGCGCTGGACGCAAATCGCAGACGGTATACCTGATGGTGATTTTGTGCGTGTTGTCCGTGAAGATACAGAGCGTAAAGGCATGCTGTATGCTGGTACAGAAACTGGGCTTTATGTATCGTTTGATGATGGCAAAGCATGGCAACCTATGCAACTTAACTTGCCGCATGTCCCGATAACAGACATCAAAGTGCATGGTAAAGATTTGCTCTTGTCGACCCAAGGTCGCGGCTTCTGGGTTTTGGATGATATTGCACCGCTGCGTCAAATATCTGATGAAGTTGACGATACGCCGGCAACATTATTTGCGCCTTCAACCGCATATCATGTGACAACTGCTGGTTCGCGCAACGGCGGACCAACAGCGCCTAATCCACCGCAAGGTGCATTGCTGTATTACGCATTGGATACTGTACCTGAGGAAGGTGTTTCAATCGAAATCCTTGATGACAATGGTGCCGTTATTCGCACGCTTAAGTCTGACGAGAAAAAAGGCGGAAAAGGCGGCGGTAATGGCAGTGCTTACACGCTACCCATTAAAGCTGGACTTAATCGCGGCCTTTGGGACTTGCGCACTGATGCACTGAAGAAAATTGACGGACTATGGTCTGTTGCAGGTGGTGCTGATGGCAAGGTTGATGGTTATATTGTTGCACCGGGGACATACACAGCACGTATGACTGCGGGAGACAATGTTGCGGAACAGTCTTTTGACGTGTCATGGGATCCGCGCCTGGATGTCAGTGCTTCAGATATCAATCGTCAGGTTGATCTTGCTAAACGCACATATGCTATGCTCGATGAGTTGCAGCGTTCTGTTATTGCAATGCGCACAGCGAAGAAGCAGGCTAAAGTTCAATCTGAAGCCCATGGGGATGTTGAGAGCATTAAGTCGACAGGTGAAGCTGCAATCAAGGCCATTGAGGCATGGGAATCTGGTTTAATTAACGTTGATCGTGAATTTTTCCAGGATGTGCTGAACTGGCCTGATAAATTGCACTCTGATTTGCAATTCCTTGCAGGCGTTTTCAACGGTGGTATTCCTCCAGTTAATGCTGGCGCACAACAGCGCTTTGATGATCTAGTTCCTGTTTTCGACGCTGCAATGCGTGCACGTGATGCGGTTGTGTCGAGTGAAATAGCTGCGTTCAATGAAGCATTTGCTGCAAGTGGTCGATCAGCGATTGCGGCGCCTGACTTTGCTGCAGAGTAAATCAATATAATTCAACTTGAGGGGGCGCTTGGCGCCTCCTCTTCCGCGATTAAGAGGGTAATATGAAGAACATACTAAAATCAGCGGCTTGTGTGGCTGCTCTCATGATTGGTGCGAACAATGCATCTGCCGAAATTGATAATGATTTACTGTCAGGCATAAAAGCGCGCGTTATTGGCCCTGCGGCTATGAGTGGTCGTGTAGCTGCGATTGATGCTGTTGTTTCTGATCCTAATCATATTGTTGTTGGTGCTGCCACCGGCGGTGTGTGGATATCAAAAAATGGTGGTTTGAATTGGACACCAACATTTGATGGTGAAGAATGTGCCTCTATCGGTTCTGTTGCGATCAATCAAAGCAACCCTGACATCATTTGGGTTGGTACAGGCGAGGGCAACACACGCAACTCCACATCAATTGGTTGCGGTATGTTCAAGTCACTGGATGGTGGCAAAACCTGGAATAAAGTAGGTCTGGAAGATAGTGAGCGTATCAATAGCATTGCTTTGGACCCGACAAATCCAGATGTAGCTTATGCTGCAGTGCTTGGTAAGCTTTGGGGTGATAGTGACGATCGTGGCCTTTATAAAACAACCGACGGTGGGGAGACATGGAATATTGTCCTCGCTGGTGATGAAACTACTGGCGCGACAGATGTTCAGATGGATCCGTCAAATCCAAACAAACTGTTTGCGTCGATGTGGCAATTCAGACGCTGGCCGTTTTTCTTTAAATCAGGCGGTCCGGGTTCCGGGTTGTTTGTCTCACATGACGGCGGTGAAAACTGGAAACAATTAACAGAAGAAGATGGTCTACCAAAGGGTGAGCTTGGTCGTTCTGCATTCACCATTTCTCGCAGTAACCCTAACCGCGTATACGCTCTCATCGAGGCTAAAGAAAGCGCTCTATCACGTTCAGATGATGGTGGTCGCACGTGGACAAGTGTTAATACGGATACAGATATTAATGACAGGCCGTTTTATTATAACGGCATATCAGTCGACCCCCAAAACCCTGATCGCGTATACCGCGTTGGTTCACGGGTGAAAATGTCTATCGACGGCGGTAAAACGTTCTCATTTGTCGATAAAATAAACTGCTGCGCGCCGCGTAACGATATCCATATTGATAATCACGCCTGGTGGATTAACCCGAACAATTCAAAGCATATCATTGATGGTAATGATGGCGGATTGGGCATCACACAGGATGGTGGTGATACATGGCGTTTTGTTGCCAACTTGCCACTGGCGCAGTTCTACCATATCGCTGTTGATAACGATCTGCCTTACAACGTTTACGGTGGTTTGCAGGATAACGGTGCATGGCGTGGACCTTCGCAAGTTTTTGAAAACGGCGGTATTCGCAATCTACATTGGCAAGAGGTTGCCTTCGGTGACGGCTTTGACACAATCCCTGATCCAACAAACAGCCGCCGCGGTATCTCTATGAGCCAAGGTGGGTTCCTGGTTAGTTGGAATTTGGATACAGGAGAGCAACGTCTCATTCGCCCAAAAGGACCTGAAGACGGAACAGAGCTTCGCTTTAACTGGAACGCAGGCTTTGGACAAAGCCCATTTGATTCTAACACCATCTATTATGGCAGTCAGTTTGTACACAAATCGACAGACCGTGGACTGACTTGGGAAATTATCAGCGACGATCTGACAACCAATAACCCTGAGTTCCAAACTTTCAGAGAAAGTGGTGGTATTACACCTGATGTGACCGCTGCGGAAAACTACACGTCGATTACATCAATTAATCCATCTCCTGTAGATGAAAATGTGATCTGGGTTGGTACTGATGATGGCCGTGTACACGTAACGCGTGATGGAGGTACAACATGGAACAGTGTAGAAGATAATATTCGCCGCGGCCCTGACCGTGGCTGGGTACCTATGATTGAACCATCACGTTATGATGCTTCAATTGCATTTATTGCAGTTGATGACCACCGACGAGGTGATAATAAACCGTATTTTTATCGCATGGAAAATTACGGTGAACGGTGGCGTTCTATAGTGACCGACGACCTGACAGGTTATGCTCTATCCATCCGTCAGGATCACAAGGACGAAAACCTTCTGTTTGCAGGAACGGAATTTGGTCTGCATTTCAGCACCAACGGGGGCAGGGAATGGACTAAATGGGCCGAGGATGTGCCAACTGTTTCTGTGATGGATATTGCCATTCAGGAGCGCGAGAATGATCTTGTGCTCGGTACGCATGGGCGTTCAGCATACGTGATTGACGATTATAGCGCTTTACGCGGTATGAACGATGATACGTTTAGTGAGCCACTGAAAATTCTATCCATAACAGACGGCCAGCAGTATATTGCGAGCCAAACACCATCGACGCGTTTTCCGGGTGATGGCGAATTCAGGGCTGATAACGAGCCATACGGCGCCATGATTACATTTGTTGCCTCAGGTGACGATATTCCTCACGCTGATTTTGAGCAGGAGAAAGCACGCAAGATTGCTATGCGTGCAGCAACGGCTGAAGAAGACAGCGAGGAGAAGTCTGCGAAGAAAGCAACGGACAGAGTCACGGTTAAAATTAGTGATAGTTCGGGCAATGTAATCCGCACATTCAAGTCTGACATCGTGAAAGGTGTAAACCGTATTGTTTGGAACATGCGTCAGGACGGTGTGCAGGCTGCACCTCCAGCGCAGCCAAGAAAAGATGGTACACTGCCTGCCGGTATTGAAGTATTGCCTGGTAATTACAGTGTTACTCTGGAATACGGCGATATCACGGATAATAGCGATTTGCGTGTTCTAGCTGATCCGCGCAGCCAGTTTACGGTTGAGCAACAACGCGTGAACTATAATACGCGCGCTAAGCTTTCTGCATTACAGGCACAAATTCAAAAGGCATTGACACAAGTGATGAACGCACGGCGTGATGTCGATACCTTGATGACGCTGATTAAGTCGAATAATTCTGAAGAAAGTGACGCTTACAAAGATTTGAGCAAACAAGCTTCTGATGTGAAAAAAGCGTTTGAAGAAATGGAAAAACGTTTCCGTATTCCACTCGGAACACGCGGCATTGTTTTCCGCGGTGGAAACGTTAGTGCAATTCTCGGTACTGCCAATGCTTATGTGGGCAGCACACGTGATGTTCCAAACGAAGCGGCGCGCCAGCAAATTGCACGTGCGGAAGCGGCGATTACTGAGGCGGTGGATGCAACTAACAAGCTCATTTCTGATGATTTGGCTGCATTGCGGTCTGCAGTTGATGAAGCTGGTATTGGTTTGTTTAACCAGACCGAAATCACTGAAGTAGGCGAAGAATAAAACCTAAAGCCCCGGCTTTACCGTTGGGGCTTTTTCAAATCACGCGACACGCGAAAATACGGCTGCGTGTATCCTTGGGGGACAATCTATGACTACCAAACCAAAGTTTCCAAAATTGAAATCGCTGGCTATCTGTGCTGCATTACTTTCTGGTTCGGCATTAATGCCCGCGCACAGTGCTGACGCTAATCCTTTTGCAAGCTTGAAGCTTAGAAATATTGGGCCAGCCCTTACATCTGGTCGTATTTCCGACTTTGCCTTTCATCCTGACAAAAAGCATGAATTTTATGTGGCAACTGCATCAGGCAACCTATGGAAAACAAACAATAACGGCATTACTTGGCAAGCCTTGTTTGAAAAAGAGGCGTCCTATGCTCTCGGTGTTGTTACCCTTGATCCAAATAACAGCGATACCGTTTGGGTTGGCACCGGCGAAAATAATGCGCAGCGTTCTGTAGCCGACGGTGACGGCGTCTACAAATCTATCGATGGCGGCAAGACATGGAAAAATATGGGCCTGAAAGCATCAGGGCATATTAGCCAGATATGGATTGATCCAAATGATAGCGACATTGTTTTGGTGGCGGCGCAAGGCCCGCTTTGGAATTCTGGTGGAGATCGCGGCTTATATAAAACGACTGATGGCGGTGCAAGCTGGAACCATATTCTGGAGATAGACGAGCACACAGGCGTTAACGAATTTGTTGTTGACCCTAATGATCATGACAACATTGTTGTTTCAACATATCAACGCCGCAGACATGTTTGGGTTTTGATTAACGGTGGGCCCGGTAGTGGCATTCGGCGTACAACGGACGGCGGTGTAACTTGGACAGAAGTTTCATCTGGCCTGCCAAGCAAAGATGACATGGGGCGGATAGGTTTGGCACAAGCGCCTTCTGCACCGAACACATTATATGCCATCATTGAAGCCAGCGACGCAGAACGCGGTACATACAGGTCAGATAATTTTGGTGTGACGTGGCGCAAGCAATCAGGCCATATCACCACTAGCCCTCAATATTACAATGAGATTGTGGTAGATCCTAATAACCCGGACCGTATTTATTCTATGGATACTTTTAGCAGTGTTTCAGAAGACGCTGGTAAAACGTGGACACGCTTGTCTGCAAGATTCCGTCACGTGGATGATCATGCCTTCTGGATTGATCCGGATAATAGTGATCATGTCTATATTGGCGGTGATGGCGGTGTATACGAAAGCTGGGACCGTGGCCAGAACTGGCGCCACATGCGCAACCTGCCAATAACCCAGTTTTACCGCATTCAACCTGATAATGCATTGCCGTTTTACAATGTTTGCGGTGGTACGCAGGATAATAACTCTTTGTGTGCGCCGTCCAGAACAACAGATATTCACGGTATTGCAAACGAAGATTGGACAATTATCCTAGGCGGTGACGGGTACGAACCGCAGCCTGATCCAACAGACCATAATATCATCTACACACAATATCAGTACGGCGGGTTGGCGCGGTATGACAGGCGCACGCAAGAGCGCGTTTATATGACGCCGCAACCAGAGTCCGGTGAGAATATCCCCAAGTGGAACTGGAACACGCCGCTAGTGATTAGCCCGCACGATAACAAGCGTATCTATTATGCTGCGGAACGTGTGTACCGGTCAGATGATCGCGGTGATAACTGGGCATCGATTAGCCCCGATTTGACGCAAAAAGTAGACCGTAACCAATTAGAAGTTATGGGCCGTGTCTGGAGCGTGGATGCTATCGCGAAAAACGATTCTACATCGCTTTATGGCAGTATCATAGGCTTAAGCGAAAGTGCGATTGTGCCAAACCTGCTTTATGTAGGCACTGATGACGGCCAGATCAGCGTGTCTGAAGACGGCGGCGGTAACTGGCGTTCAGTCAATAGTTTCCGCGGTGTTCCAGACATGTCTCTTGTTGAGGATGTTCAGGCCTCGATGCATGATGAAAACGTTGCATACGCCGCAGTTGATAATCACAAACGCGGTGACTTCAAGCCTTATTTGTTGAAGACAACTAACAAGGGGCGCACGTGGCGTTTAATAAGCGGTAACCTGCCTGAACGGGGTTCTGTGCATACAATTATTGAAGACCATGTTGATCCGAATTTGTTGTTTGTTGGAACCGAGTTTGGTTTGTTCTTCACACAGGATGGCGGTGAGAATTGGCACCCGATGAAAGCAGGTTTTCCAACCATTGCTGTACGTGACCTGGAAATTCAGCGGCGTGAGAGTGACTTGGTCGTCGGTACATTTGGTCGTGGTATCTATATTCTGGATGACTATAGCCCATTACGTTTCAGTGCGGACCAGGTTGCTGGAAACGCTGCTACTACCTTCCCTATGAAAGACACGTGGCTTTACATTCAGGGTGATCAGTATGGAAACGAACTGAAAGGCAGTCAGGGTGATAGCTATTATACGGCTGAAAACCCGGATTTTGGTGCAATATTCACATATTACCTAAGTGATGGTTTCAAAACAAAAGCTTCTGTGAGGCGCACGGCAGAGCGTGCAATTGAAAAAGAAGGGGGTAATACACCTTATCCGTCTTGGGATGCTTTGCGTGCAGAGGATACAGAAGAGGCACCAACGGTATTATTAACCATTACAGATACCAGTGGTGATGTTGTGCGCCGTATTGAGGCACCTAAAGGCAAAGGCATGCACCGTATTGCCTGGGACTTGCGCCTTGATGCTGCTGAACGTGTTTCTCTGCGTACACAATCCGGCTATGTGCCGCCGTGGGTGCGTCCTCCTTTTGGTCCGCTGGCGTTACCGGGTGAATATACTGCCACACTTGCTGTGAGACAAAGCGGCGAGCTTAGTTTACTTGGTGAGCCGCAAAACTTTACTGTTAAGGCGCTTAACAATAGCCCGGAAATCACTACTGATCGGGCTGCATTGCTTGATTTCCAAAAGAAAACAGCAGCGCTTCGCCGAGCAGTGGATGGTACAAACGGTTTAATGGGTGAAATGCGCCAACGTATAGACCATTTGGGTGGTGCGCTTGTGCGCTCCGAGAAGTCAACTGAAGCACAAAAAGCAGCTTTGACAAGTATAGAAGCAGATCTGCAAGTGGTTAGTACAATGATGAATGGCGATCGCACGATTGGATCACGCAATGAACCTGTACCTATGTCCATTAACCGTCGTGTTGGCTCTATTATTCAAGGGCATTGGCGTTCTCAGGCACCAGCTACTGGTTTGCATCAACACGCATATGAGATTGCAGCGCGTGAGTTTACGGAAGCACTAAGTCGTTTGCGTAATATTGATGAATGCCTGCAAGCTTTTGAAGATGATATGAATGCTATTGGCGCGCCGTGGACGCCTGGGCGTGTTCCTGTTTGGCAGCCATAATAAACAAAACGAGATAATGATTACTAAGGGGCTTCGGCCCCTTTTTGTTTGCCTCTAAAGCGCTTGGAAAGAGTGGGGGCATGCTCAAAAATAAAATCCCGGAATGCTTTTAACCTGGCAGTTTCTTTGAGGTCACGGTGTGTTAAGACCCAAAATTCCATAGATGGTACAGGTTCGCTAAGCTGCACAAAAGAGTCGTCATCATCCATCAATATACATGGCAAGTACCCTAAGCCCATATCATTGCGAACGGCTTCGCGTTGAATAAGCGCATTATCATAATGACCAGATAATGCCAGATGAGGGTAGGGTGAACGTGCTATCCATGCTGGATTATCTTCAGGTGTTCCCCAGCCAATCCATTTCGCATCAGATGCAGGGTCGTTGGGGTTGGTTTTCTCAAGATAAGTTCTGCTCGCGTAAACGGCTTGGTATACCGTGCCGAGCTTGCGACCGACTAGATGAGGTGAGGGAGCATTAGTTACTCGCAGTGCAATATCAGCTTCGCGTCGGTTAAGGTCGTATATGCTTGCAGAATCATCAATCTTGATAGTGATGGCAGGGTGTTTTTGCTGGAACGCAGCAATAATTGGCATCAAACAGCTAATCGCAATCGCGTCAGGCATGGTTAAAGTGATATTACCTTCCATGCCTTTATCGCGACCCAAAGTTTTCAGGTGATAAGCGTCTACCTCTTGTCGTAGCTGCTGCGCAACAGGAACAAGGTCACGGCCTGCTGTTGTCAGTTTGTATCCTTCAGGTAAGCGATCAAACAAACGTGCAGAAAGGTTGCTTTCCAGGCTGTCAATACGGCGTGAAACTGTGCTGTGGCTTATGCGGAGGGTCTTCGCTGCGGCGCGCATTGAAGGTGCTTCTGCAACAGCGAGGAATATTTTTAGGTCATCCCAATTCATCATGGTGCATATATGGACCAATGTGTTTGATTTTCAATCCCTGTTTTAATTGATATTTATAAACACATGTCTTCAAGGCATTGCATTTTGCTATGCCGAAGTTCTATTCAAGGGGAAAATATTATGACACTTCCAATCACGGCGGCTACAGCTGCTGCTATCCTCGCAATTATTCAGGTTTTTTTGATGATTGCTGTCGGTAATAAACGCCGGGCAACTTCAATATCGTTTGGTGATGGGGGCGATGCAGATTTGTTAATGCGTATGCGTCGGCATGGAAACTTCATTGAGAACGCACCAATGTTCTTAATTCTATTATCTTTGCTAGAGATGTTGGGCGGTGCACCAGCAGCAGTGACTGCATTTGCTGGTATATTTATTGTAACGCGATTGTCGCATGCATATGCACTGTCAGGCGAAAGCAATGCTATTGCTTTCCGGGTTATTGGTGCTTTGGGTACTGCAGTCAGCTTACTAGGAACTGCAGGCTTTATCTTGTGGCAAACTAAGTACGTTGTAATCGTTTAGAGCGATTTATTTGTGCAAATAAATTGGTTAGACGAATAAATGAAATCACTGTAAGTAAAGCTCAACAGCCAAGCTAGGGAGATAGCAATGATTAATTTTCTACCACACACTGTATTTAAAACACGAGTTCGCAACGAAGCTTTGGATGGCCCCAATCCTTTTGAATGGAAAGACCTGACAACTGCTGAAATCTTTGAGAATAAAAAGGTTGTCGTATTTTCGTTACCAGGTGCTTTCACACCTACGTGCTCAACAAGTCACTTGCCACGTTATGAAGAGCTTTATGATGAATTTAAAGCGCAAGGCGTTGATGCCATTATTTGTGTGTCCGTAAATGATGCATTTGTTATGTATCAGTGGGGGCAGCAGCAAGGTGCCGAAAATGTTTTCTTGCTTCCTGATGGTAGCGGTGAATTCACACGTAAAATGGGTATGCTTGTATGCAAGGATAACTTAGGTTTTGGTATGCGTAGCTGGCGTTATTCTATGTTTGTGGATAATCGCAAAGTTGAAAAAATGTTCATTGAAGAAGGTTTTGATGACAATTGTCCAACAGATCCGTTTGAGGTTTCTGACGCGGACACAATGTTGGAATACTTGAAATCTCGCTAATAGTATCGACTGACAACAGTTTAATTTACTGACACCGCCTTGCATCAGTGAGGCGGTGTTTTGTTATTGAGGTAGTTGGTATGATCTTTTGACGGTGCCATAAGCTATGTGAGATTCGATGGAAGCGATACCAGGCACTGTGTGAAGACTAAGTTTTACGAAGCTTTCATAGTCTGAGAGGCTTTTACCTACTATGTGCACGAGATAATCAGCTGATCCAGCCATCAGAAAGCATTCCACAATCATATCCATGTTTTGTATGCGATTTTCAAATGCTTGTACTGTTGCTTCGTCGTGGCGTTCCAGGCGGATCATTGCAAAGACGCTAATAGGCCAACCGCATTTATTTTGGTCTAGAACGGCTGTGTAACCGGTAACAAAGCCCTTGCGTTCCAATTTTTTTACGCGACGCAAACAAGGTGATGGCGACAGGTTAACTTTAGCTGCTAGTTCGTTGTTGGTAATTCGGCCATCTTTTTGCAGTTCTTTGAGTATTTTTTGGTCAATAGTATCCATTTTTCACCTATATTAGCAGATTATGCCAATATATGGCCATATAGAGGTTGATATTGCAAGCCTATTGCTGCGTATTTTTGATATATTCTCAATATTGTTCGGCGTTCCGATGTGGAATGCAGATGCAGAATAAATGGGGAATGCACATGAAACAGTCAAAAACAGGCTTTGCAACACGCGCTATTCATCATGGACATGATGCCAGCACACATCATGGTGCATTAAACCCGCCAGTTTACATGACATCAACGTTTGCGTTCCAATCAGTGGAGCAGGGCGGAGAAATGTTTGCCGGTGAACGCGAAGGTCATTTCTATACGCGCATTTCAAACCCCACGCTTTCTTTGCTGGAGACACGTTTGGCAGATTTGGAAGGCGGCGAGGCTGCTCTTGCCACTGCCTCTGGTATGGGCGCGATCTGCGCCGCTATCTGGACTTTAATCGCGCCTGGTGATGAAATTATTACGGACGGCACACTTTACGGCTGCACCTTTTCATTTTTCCGTGAGTCACTGCAGAAGTTTGGCATTACCATAACGCATGTAGACCTGACAGAAGAAGGCGCGCTTGAAAAAGCGATAAGTGATAAAACCAAAGTGGTTTACTTCGAAACGCCAGCAAATCCAAATATGCGGATAGTCGACATTGAAGCAACAGCAGCTGTTGCAAAGCATGCTGGCGCAACTGTTATCGTTGATAATACTTATTGCACACCTTATTTGCAGCAACCGCTATCATTAGGGGCTGATCTTGTTGTGCATTCTGCAACAAAATATCTAGGTGGCCACGGTGATCTGATTGCGGGTGCTGTTGTCGGGTCCGCAGAGCTTATTCAGGAAATTCGTCTTGTTGGTCTTAAAGACATGACCGGCGCAGTTCTTTCACCGCAAGACGCCAACCTTATATTACGGGGTTTAAAAACACTTGAATTGCGTATGGAGCGTCACTGTGACAGTGCCGAAATTGTAACTGAATACTTGGCAGCGCATCCTATGGTAACCAGTGTTTACTTCCCTGGTCTGGAAAGCTTTAAAGGTCATGAGATCGCCAAGAAACAAATGGCGCGCTTTGGTGGCATGATCCCATTCGAGGTTGAAGGCGGATTAGACGCGGCCACAAAGTTGTTGAATAGCCTGAAGCTTATTCAAATTGCTGTTAGCCTCGGTGATGCTGAGACATTGATCCAGCATCCTGCAAGCATGACGCATTCAACATACACACCGGAAGAACGTGCAGAGTTTCATATCAGCGATGGCCTAATTAGATTGTCTGTTGGCCTTGAGCATGTTGATGATGTTATCGCTGATCTTGACGCCGCGTTTGATGCTACATATGGCATTTCACTTCTAAATAGCGATAAAGACCATGCAAGGGCAGCAGAGTAGAAAAACTTGAGATGGCCTTGCATGCTTAACGATTGAGAAAATCGGTTTTCTCTTTGTCGCGCAATAAAAACTTTAACCACTCTAGCAGGTCATTTGCGCGACCATAGTTGCGGAGAGAACCACGGCTATTTTTATAAGCTGTTTCAACGTCCATACGTAGCAACGCCCGTTGTTCTTCGGTCATTGAACGGTATAAAAATGTACCAACCCTTATCCTGTCATGCAGTACCTGTGGTTCATGTTCTGAAAGCTTGCGCGCTGTTTCCCATGCTATAACAGCTTCAGCGTGATCATTTGGATTAATTGCTTGCAAGTTTGCTAAGCGCCGCCACGCAGATTCAGATATTGGCGCCATTTCGATACTTGCTTTTACCGAAGCTATAGCTTTTTCAAGCTTTTCAGGAGTTGCGCCCAAGGCAACATATGCAAGACTAAGGTCGTTGGCTGCACGTGGCATATCAACTAAGCTTAAAGCGGTTTCCCGGCTTTCGATCAAAACGTTTTGATCATCTTCAGTTATCGTTTTTCCTTCTGCAATGTCCTGTAGAATAGGGTCTCCAGCGGCCATCCAGATTGATGCCAGAAAACGCGGTGCGCCGAAGCCAATCAAAAGCAATGCAGAAATAGCCATCAGTATATTTGAGAAACTCAGAGTTTTCATGTTTTGTTGTGCTGCTTGATATTAGGTTGTTCCAGAACTCAGCCAATACTGAGATTACATCGTACTTTATGCCATTCGACCCAAAATGAATCAATGATTCTGAAATAGTGTACGATATTTGTTGCTGTGAAATGCATGTGGATGGGATAAATATTCAATGCCTTGTATTTCAACCATGATGCGTGCTTCTATTAAGGCTGATAAGATGGGAGCAGGTTTTGTTAAATCAGTTAAGGTTACCAGTTCTTCTTGTGCCCATGTTTGTTCTGGTGTCCGGTGTTGCCGCCAGCCTTTATGATTTACCTTCTTTTTTGATGTTTGTCTCAGGGATAAACGAATGGATATTGTTCCATTTTTCGGATTTATTTAATTGGGCCAGCTTTTTGTTTGTGTTGACCTGTGTATGGGTGTGGTTTTCGCCTCTAGGTGAAGTAAAAATTGGTGGTAAAAATGCGGAACCGTTACTTTCTAAATGGCAGTGGTTTTCGATTACACTGTGTACAACAATAGCTATTGGTATCCTGTTTTGGGCAAGTGCAGAGCCACTATTCCATTTTTATGAGCCGCCTGCACAGAGTGGAATTGAACCAGCTTCACCCGCTGCTGCCAGGTTTGCAATTTCATCGTTGTTTATGCATTGGTCGATAACGCCGTACGCTATATATACCGTGCCGTCGCTTGCGTTTGCTCTTGCATACTACAACCTCGGCAAAAACTATTCACTTAGCGGGCCCTTGTCGGTGGTCTGGAAGCCGCTTTCATATCGCGGATCCCGCGATATATTTGATGCAATTGCGCTTTTTGCCTTAGTGGCTGGTATGGCTGCAACTTTAGGGGTGGGTATATTATCTATTGCTGGTGGTATTGGTTTAACATTTGGTGAGGCGACTAAAGGCTACCTTACTGCTGCTGTTGCGATTGCGATCATTGCCACATTCACTGTTTCATCGATTACAGGGTTACTGCGCGGTATCCGTATTTTATCGGATATTAATGTGCGTTTCTTCTTTATTTTATGTGGTTTCCTACTTGTGTTAGGGCCCACTGGCGACATATTTTTAACTGGAATTCTCGGTATCGCAGATTATGCGGTAGAGTTTTTGCCGCGATCTATCGGGATGGGAGCAACCGCTGACGATGGTTGGCAGCGATCATGGACCAGTTTTTATTGGGCAAACTGGTTAGCATGGGCGCCGATAACAGCCATGTTCCTTGGTCGCATTGCTCGCGGCTATACCGTTAGGCAATTTATAACGTTCAATCTTATATTACCGGCTGCTTTTGCCATTGTTTGGATGTCTATATTCGGCGCGAGTGCGCTGGGCGCGGATATGGCGGGCGGTGCGTTATATGAAACATTAAAAGCTGATGGGCCAGAGTCTGTAATTTATGCGCTTTTTAATACGCTACCTTATCCAAGCGTTTGGATTGTTTTGTTTGTTGTACTCTCATTTGTCTGTTTTGTAACAGCTGCGGATAGTAATACAGAAGCAATTGCAAACGTATGCCAAAAAGGCCCTGATGCGCACAGAGGAACTAAAGAGCAGGGTGGTCCTACAACGAACCTTTATATGAAAGTGATTTGGGCATCTCTCATTGGTATAACCGCCTGGACAATGGTTACGTTTTCAGGAGTTGATGGTGTGCGTATGCTGTCTAATCTGGGCGGACTGCCGGGATTGATTATTGTATTCCTAATGAATATAGCGCTTTTGAAGATGGGTACACGTTATCTGGATACCATCAGTAACGCGTAATAGTGAAACTTTCTGTTTCATTTTAATCTGCGCTGTATGCTCCGCTAGGTGTTTCTCCCTTGTAAAACTCATTGTGTTTTGTGTGCAGCGGTTTGGTGGCAGCCTTTAGCCTTTGTTTTTAAAGTAAAATAAACTTTATACGTCATTAGTATGCGCTTTCTAATTTCTCTCTGTAGATTACAGCCATGGTTAAGGAGCCGGTGGGAACAAATGACCCCAAGGCATGAAAATTAACGCTGCACTATATAAAACTAGGCAGCTAGGTAACAGAGAAGGAAAAGATTATGGCTATCATGGAAAACATTCAGAATTCACAGGTTGTTCGTGTTTATCGTCAAGGTTGGTTGGCATGGCTCGGCGCTCACAAAACTGCGTTTGATCTTGCACAAGACGGTGTTGAGAAACTCGTAAACAGCCGCGAGCAACTGGTAGAAGAGCTAGTTGAAAAAGGCGAAGCTGTTGAAGATATGGCTCAAGACAACTTTGGTAAAGTACGCGGCATGATCGAGCCTCGCTTTAACGAAGTAAGTGAAAAAGTTTCTGCAGCACGTAGCAAAGTGTTTGCACGTTCTACTGAGGCATCAACTGATCGTTTTGAAGAGTTGTCAACTGAAGTTGCTAAGCTTGCAAAGTCAGTGTCTGCACTGAGCCGCAAAGTAAACACGGTTAAGAAACCTGTAGCTAAAAAAGCAGCTCCTAAGCGCAAAGCTGCCGTTAAAGCGACTGCTAAAAAAGCTGCCCCAGCTAAAGCAGCTACTACACCAGCTACTGAAACTAAAACAGCGGCATAATAATTAGTCCTTCGGGCTAATCGGCTGACAGGTCAGGTCCCTCCCCCCATTTTATCGGGCCTGTCAGCCTCATTTTTTAATATAATTCATTAAATCTTTGTTTAGGCGCTCCATTTGGGCGCTTTTTTAATAGCATCATGTGAGGAAACTCGTCAGTATATTGATGTGCATTCAGCAGATGCGATGCTGATATACAAATGAATAAAGGGGAGTTGTTATGGCGCGTTCCAAGAAAAGTGTTGGCGAAAAAGCAGCTGAAACTACAACAGCGTTTAGCCCAATCGTTGGCGTTCATCGATCTGAACTGGTCAAATCTCTTGGTGTTGTATTGAAACAAGCTGCGTTAAATCCAGTAAATTTCGGGCAGCATTTCCTGAATTATGGCAAGGACATGGTTGATGTGGTCAAGGGCACGTCGGAGTATGCCCCGCACGCAAAAGACCGTCGTTTTCAAGATAAAGCATGGACCTTCAACCCACTGTATCGCCGCGGCATGCAGTCGTGGATGGCAATGAAGGAAAACCTCAATAACTGGCTTGACGAAGCCGAGATTGATGAACTCGACCGTGCACGTGCTCATTTCATTCTTGATGTCGTTGCAGACACGCTAGCTCCGACAAACTCGTTGATTGGCAATCCGGCTGCTATGAAGCGGCTATACGAAACAGGCGGTATGTCTGTCGTTGCTGGATTAAAGAATGCATATAATGACATGGTTAATGGTATTGGCATTCCCTCTCAAGTGGATGGGCGGCCATTTAAGGTTGGCGAAAACTTGGCAACTACGCCAGGCGACGTTGTTTTCCGCAGTGAGGTATTGGAAATCATTCAATACACTCCGACAACGGAGAAAGTGCATTCTATCCCCTTGATGGTCATTCCGCCGCAGATCAATAAATTTTACGCTTCTGATCTGACGCCAGACAAAAGTCTGTTCCGTTATCTTTTGGATCAAGGTATTCAGCTTTTTGCAATTAGCTGGCGTAACCCGGGCGTGGAGCAGGCGCATTGGGGTCTTGAGACATATATCGATGCTGTTATAGAAGCTATGGACGCGGTAATGAAAATTACACGTTCGAAGAAAGTTAACATATCCGGTGCCTGCTCTGGTGGAATAACAGTGGCGACCCTACTTAGTCATTTGGCAGCAGAAGGCGACGACAGGGTCAATTGTTCCACCTTTCAAGTTTGTGTGCTGGACCCTCGTCAGGAAGACAGTGAAGTTGGTGCGCTTGTTTCCGAGGAAACATTGGAGCTTGCACGTAATCGTTCTGCTGCAAAGGGTATTCTCTCGGGAGATGACCTTGCGCGCACCTTTGCCTGGATGCGCCCCAATGACCTGATTTGGAATTATGTCGTTAACAATTATCTTCTTGGCGACAGTCCACCTGCTTTTGATATTTTGTTCTGGAACAATGACACAACTAATCTTCCTGCAGCATTGCATTCCGATTTCTTGGACAGCTATATGTCCACACCGTTTGCAAACCCGGGAACAGTAGAATTTAAAGGCAATAAGCTGGATCTGGGTAAGGTTGATCATGATAGTTTTATTGTTGCGGGCTTTACAGATCATATTACGCCCTGGCGTGCCTGTTACCGCACAACAAAGCTGCTTGGTGGCAACAATGAATTCTACGTGTCAAATAGCGGCCATATTCAATCTTTGCTAAACCCACCTGGTAACCCGAAAGCAAAGTATTATTACAATTCTGACCTAAGCGAAGGTCAGGCTGATGCCTGGATGCAAAATGCGGAACTGAGGGATGGTTCGTGGTGGTCTGCGTGGTTTGAGTGGCTAACCGAGCGGTCAGGTGCAATGAAAGCTGCCCCTAAATCTGCAGGTAATAAAACTTATACATCATTAGCAAAAGCGCCCGGCGAATATATATTTGGCTAGAAATTATAAATAGTTAATCATTATTTTTAATGTAACAAATGCGCATATTGATATGCCTGATTGTGGAGTTCCAGTTATATGGGTCATATGCCCGATATTAATGTGAGCAGTAAAATGGCTCCTAGTATCTCAATGATTGATGTGGGGGGGCAGTTGCTGCGCACTGCTGTGTGGCGTGGTGACGGTAAAGCAAGGCCAATACTGTTTTTCAATGGTATCGGTGCAAACCTGGAAATGGTAGCGCCGCTTGGTGAAATGATGCGTGATCGCTGTGATGTCATTGTATTTGATATGCCGGGAATTGGTGGCTCGCCTTCACCTATAAAACCATACCGCCCCAGTACTGTTGGTAAATGGGCCAATAAAATTCTGGACTATTATGGTTATGACACTGTCGATGTAATGGGGGTTTCCTGGGGTGGTGGTGCTGCTCAGCAGTATGCGCGTGACTATCCTGATAGGGCAATGTCTCTCGTATTGCTGGCGACCAGTGCTGGCATGGTTATGGTGCCGGGACAAATAGGTGCAATTAGGCGGATGGCTAATCCGCGCCGGTATATCGACCCTGATTATATGATCAAAAACTTTGAAGCACTATATGGTGACGCTGTCGATGACAGTTCTAAGGGGCACACTAGCCGCATTATGCCGCCAACAAAGCGTGGCTATATGTACCAGCTAATCGCTATGTTGGGGTGGACCAGTGTTCATTTCTTGCCTAATTTAAAGCAACCAACGCTCATTATGTCTGGAGATCGTGATAGTATTGTGCCACTTGCCAATGCACGTATCCTTAAGTCATTGATACCGAGAGCGGATTTGCGAATTGTTCGAGGTGGTGGGCATCTGTTTGCGGTATCAAGGGCCAATCAGGTTGTGCCGATTATGTCGCGTTTTCTTGATGATCATGCTGATGACCGACTAGGCGGAGACAATTAGGTTGCTGCGTTGAAACTCTCATTTTTAAGGAGATCGTAATGTCTGGGAAATCTAAAAAAGATATGGATATCGCTCGTAAAGTCTGGCTTGCAGGAATAGGAGCCTACGGACGTGCGATCGGTGATGCGCAAGATGCATATGCCAAGATGGGTAAGGAAACCACTAAGGTTTTTGAAGAGCTTGTCGGGAAAGGCCAAGAGCTTGAAAACAAAGTGAGTACTGTCGCTAAGCAATATGCGCCTGAGATAGCAGAAAAACATCGCACTAATGTTGAAGACCGTATGGAGCGCATGAAAGCTGCTCTTGGTCTCGCTGAAACATCCGCTGATCAAGCTGAAACCATTGAACGCCTTGAGGCGCGGCTTGATAGTATCGACGCCAAGCTTGATAAATTAATTGCAGCTTCCAAGCCAACATCTGCGAAGCCGCGGACACGCAAAGCAAAGCCTGCAGCTAAGAAAGCGACAGCCGCTA
The DNA here is from genome assembly GCF_025574485.1 of Kordiimonas aquimaris. GTDB lineage: Bacteria > Pseudomonadota > Alphaproteobacteria > Sphingomonadales > Kordiimonadaceae > Kordiimonas > Kordiimonas aquimaris. The sequence continues at coordinate 79,420 of NZ_JAOBPO010000006.1, forward strand.
AAAAATAGAAAGTATTCGTTTGCCTCATTAACCGGCGATAAAAAATGAAAACAAAAGACAAAATTCTGCAATGCAGCCTTAATCTTTTTAATGAGGAAGGGGAGCAGAATGTCACGCCGGTGGATATTGCCAACGAAATGGAAATCAGCCCAGGTAATCTGTATTATCATTTCAAGGGCAAAGACCCGATTATAAAACAGTTATTTTTAGACTTTGAAGAAGAGTTCCGTATGGTGCTGAATGCACCGGTTGAAAAACCGTTAGAGCTTTCGGATAACTGGATATATTTCTATATTTTATACGAAGAAATAGCTGACTTTCGGTTTTTTTATCGTAATTTACAGGCAATCTTGGAAAGGTACCCAGATATCGAACGCCGCTTCCGCGGTTTGGTGTCGCTTAAGGTTAAAGCTATGACATCGCTGATTAAGCGCTTAAGCGAGACAGGGTTTATTTCTATTTCAGATATTGAGCTTGAGCAAATGGCCGAACGTTTTGCCTTGCAGCTAACATATTGGCCTACATATCAAACGCTGATGGACGAAACGGCCTCAACACCTGCCTCAATTCATAAGGGCGTATTTGGCTTGATTAGTCAGTTAACACCCTATGTGGTTGAGGGGAGTGACACATTTCTTAAATTGCTCACTGATTTCCGTGATAAAATGCTTAAAGCAGCTGGCTAACAGTCTAGTTGCTCAGCGTATCTGTTTTCTGTTTTTCTCAGCTTATAGCGTATTCCAACAATAAAACACGCCAAAGGTGCCTAAATATTGTGCAGACCTTTGGTTTTTTGACTAAATATTGCACGGAGTGTTTGACGGCTGCTTTGATCACTGTCATTAATATGACCGAAATGTGACCGGGGAGGGTCCATTGATGACAATGGTCAGGAGAAATGTGTGTTTAATAAGTCTGGTAAAGTTAAAGCGCCTTCCGCTTTGTTAATTATGATGGAAGGGCGTGCTCTGTATGAATATGGAGCTATGAAATTATCTGCACCGTTCTTGAAACGTTTACCACGAGGCGATGGTCATCCGGTTCTAATCTTCCCGGGTCTAGGCGCTTCGGATTTTTCAACTAAACCCTTACGGTCTTTCCTTGATGATCGTGGTTATGCAACGTATCCGTGGGATTTGGGCCGGAACTTTGGCCTTCGCGAAGGCATTCTGGAAGGAATGCTTGCACGCCTTGAAGAGGTGTATGAAAAACATGGCCGGAAAGTTAGCCTTGTTGGCTGGAGTTTAGGCGGTATTTTTGCACGAGAAATTGCGAAAATGCGGCCGCAAATGGTGCGCGGCGTAATATCACTTGGCAGTCCGCACTCTGGCGATCCACGTTCTACGAATGCATGGCGCTTTTATGAGTTTGTTGCAGGTCATTCTGTTGACAAACCACCAATTGAGACAACGCTTCATAAGGCACCACCAGTGCCTACAACATCAGTGTATACGAAAACGGACGGTGTCGTAGCGTGGCAAAGTTGTGAGCAAGCCAAACCAGTTAGTCCCTGGAAGGCGCGTCACACAGAAAATATTGTTGTATCAGCAAGCCATTGCGGATTAGGGGTCAACCCAAGCGTAATGTATATCCTAGCTGACCGCCTGTCCCAGCGCGAAGGAAAATGGCGCCGTTTCTCAAATGTTGGTAGTCGAAAAATGTTTTTCGATACACCAGAGCTTGTACCAGAAGCTGCGGCATAAAAAATAAAATAATGGGAGGGTCTTATGGAGCCTCCTTTTTTCATTCTATGGCCTGTATGTGTCGTTGATGCTTGTTAGTAAGCATTTTCTAATTTTGTGTGTTATACATATTGAAAATGCGGGGGCAGTCATAATTTGATGCTCTTTTAGGGTCAGTTTTTCCATTTCGGATTTTCTGATGACACTGTGTTTAGGGTCTATGCAAGCCTATTGTTGTTGGACCACGGTGGATGTTGATGACAGGAGATATAAATGCATAAACTTTCGGGAATGGATGCAACTTTCCTTTATATGGAAACTGACGAAACGCCGATGCATATTGCCAGTTTGCTTATGTGTGAACCAGCAAAGGACGGGGACAACCCATACGAAGCATTAAAGTCTCAAATTGCATCGCGTATTCACGAAATCCCCTCGTTTCATCGTAAGCTAATGCATACACCTTTTTACATCGATCATCCTGTGTGGGTGAGCGCTGGTGAAATTGATATGGATTATCATATCAAGCATGCGAGGTTACCTGCTCCTGGAACTGTTGAGCAATTGCGCATCCTTATTCAGGGACTGCATTCCGCGACGCTTGATCGTGATCGTCCGCTTTGGCAATTTTATATTATTGAAGGTGTTGAGGATCCGGCTTTTGGCCTCAAAAAGGGTAGCTTTGCTGTATACAGTAAAGGACACCATGCTGGTGTTGATGGCGGAGCAGGGATATCTGCAATGGATATTCTTTCCGATCGTGCGCCTACACCGCGTCCACCTTTGCCGAACCGAGCAATTAGATTAAGCACAGAAAAACCAGGTTTCTTTGAGCTGCTTGGTAGCGCATACGGCAAGTTTATGCAGCAACAAGCTGATGTGATTGCAGCACTTCCCGCTTTGTCGAAGGCCATTGGTAACCTTGCTAAAGTCGTTATTGAAGACGGTAGCGGCATTTTGAAGACAATGCAGCCAGCGCCTAAAACGCGTTTTAATGTACGTATACAAAAACAGCGCGCATACGGTGCGCAGTCGCTTTCTTTGTCAGAAACTATCGCTCTAGCCAAACGCTCTGGTACGTCGCTTAACGATGTTGTTATGTCTGTTTGTGGTGGCGCTTTAAGGCGCTATTTTGAGCGACACAACGAGTTGCCAGCAAGATCGCTGGTTGCGGGTGTGCCTGTGTCCCTACGTGAATTGGGTGATACCAGCAATAACAATCAGGTTGCCGCTATTACCTGTGAGATTGGTACAGATGTTTCTGATCCACTAGAGCGTTTGCGCCGCGTGAACGAAAATGCCAAGCGCTCGAAAAAGCAACTTGGCGCAGTTAAAGAAGTTTTCCCAACAGATTTTTCTTTCTTCGGTGCGCCTGTACTGGTGTCAGCTGCAGCACAGTTTGCAAATAGAACAGATGTGGTTAACCGTATGCCAGCGGCGATGAACGTTGTTATTTCTAACGTTCCCGGACCACGCCGCCCTATGTATTTTGCTGGAAGTAAAGTTATTGCATATTTTCCAGTTTCTATTGCAACGCACGGCTCTGCGCTTAACATTACATTGCAAAGTTATGTAGACCGATTGGACTTTGGCTTAATTGCTTGCAAGATTGCTGTACCAGATGTGCAGGATATTGCAGACGATATTGTTGAAGAGTTTGCTTTGTTGAGAGCCGCCATCGATGCTCAAGAGAAGGTTGTTGCTGCTGCTAATGACGATAGCGCACCCAAGGCCAAGAAGTCGCCTAAATCTAAAGCTTCTGATGTAAAACCAGCGGCTAAAACGGTAACAGCGAAAGCCAAGGCGGCTAAGCCTGCTGATGTGCGAAAAGCTACGCTATAAAGATAATTTATGTGGTGGGTTTACTGCTTTGTAGTAGGCCTGCCAAATAATATTGCGTTGATTGTTCAATTATCTCGTCGGTCGATATATCTGGAACAAGATTCTGGAAATTACGATCAATCAGAAGACACGCAGTGCCATGTACCGTTGCCCACATTTGTGTTGAAACATGGAGTGTATTAGATGGGTCTAGCCCATTTTTCACAAGAAATACGGCAATGTTCTTTAACAGAAGTGAATAACAGCCGATGCCTTTTGTGGGGGCATCCCGCATGAGGGCATTAGCTGTAAAATCTGGGTTAGATACCTCAAAAATATCTATAATGGCAGCGCCTTTTTCTGGGCAGCCTTTCGACGGCAGCATTGTATTGAGGTTTATTTCCGGATCGTGTTGATGATCTCTAAACATTAATCTGAACAAGGTTGGGTAAGTGCTTGCAAAATCGACATAAGCGCAACCTAACTTCGATATAGTGTCTATCTCGCCGGGCTTCATATCGTTTGTTTTTGTGAGCATTAGGTTTACCAGCATTTGAAAGCCCTGCTCAGCAACTTCAAAAAGCAACTCAGCCTTGTCAGAAAAATGCCTATAAGGTGCAGCAACACTTACACCGGCGGCTTTGCTCGCGCCTTTTAGCGTGAACGATTCAGCGCCTTGCTCACAAACAAGATTAACAGCCGCGCCTATCAACGTTTCACGAAGGTCTCCGTGATGGTAGTTGGGCTTATCTTTCTTGTGGTTTATTTTTGAGTTCACTGTGTCTGCCTAAAAAGTGCAATGCTACTATTGTAATGTTAATGTCGATAACATATGTTAATCACACTAACATTAATCAAGCAAGGCAATTATAAGCCGGATGAATAGTAGGTTTAAAAGAACATGGCAGCGCAATCCAAAACTGTTTTAGAAATTACGCGACAAACTATATCCACTGTCGTTGCATTGGTGGCTATCGCAGTTGTTATCTTGCTCGTGACTGTAGGATTATACCAGCGGGCGGCGATCAGTAAGCAGACAGAAACTTTTACACTCCCTGTCAATACGTCCAAAGTCACGCTGCAACTCGAGTATATGGTGAATGATTTTTACGCGGGCAGGGTGGAAACGCTTCAAGCAAATGACCTTTCATTTGAACAGCCTGGAAAAATTCTAGCAATGTTTGTTGACGAAGGCACTGCCGTTAACAAAGGAGATGCAATCGCTCAACAAGATACGCTGATATTAGAAGCAAATCGCTCGCAGACAATGGCTTCATTAGAACGTATTGCAGCACAAGTTCAACTTGCACAACTAACAGAAGCGCGCCGCAAGAAATTGTTTGAGCAGGGTCACTCGAACGAACAGCAATATGATGAAGCGCGCTTGAATACACAGACATTACAAGCGCAATACAAAGAAATTGAAGCTGCGTTAAAAACGATTGATGTCAACATTGAAAAATCAACATTATATGCCCCTTTTGATGGTATTGTAGGGCAGCGTTTTGTTGATGTAGGTGGTGTCCTGAATGCGGGAACGCCTGTTGTTAATTTGATGGAAACAGGTGTGCAGCTTGCCCGTATAAGTATGCCTGCCATGCGAGTTGCTTTGCTAAATGCTGAACAAAATTACGAGATTGCTTATGGCGATAAAAAGATCTCCGCAAAGATATATTCAGTAAGGCCGGATGTTAACTCTCAAACGCGCACACAAGATGTACTTTTCAAGCTTGATACAGAAACACCAATCGCAATTGGTGAGCTGGTTGAGTTGCAGTTTGCCAATAGCCGAAAAGAAAATGGCTACTGGATGCCAACGGAAGCGTTGGTTGAAGGGACGAAGGGATTATGGACTGTATTTGCAGTTGGGGATGACAATGTTGTTGTTCGAAGAAGCGTGGAAATTATTCATGCAGAAACCAGCCGTGTTTTTGTTCGTGCGAATTTGGGCGCTAATAATCAAGTTGTGACTAATGGTACTCACAGGATTGTGCCAGGCCAGAAAGTGGCGCCAACCAATGAGCGGAGCAAGTAGCATGTTGACGCTCTTTTATCGCGAATGGCGCGTATTTGCGCTGGCTGTTGGCATTATTGTTGTTACTGGGCTGACCGGTATCAAGACAATCGGGCGACAAGAAGATCCTACCATTGTGAATCTTTTTACCACTATTTTGACGCCTGTCCCGGGGGCGAGCCCTGGTCGTGTTGAAGCGCTTGTCACTGAAAAAATCGAAGAAGAACTAAAGAAGATTGAAGAAATTGAAGAGCTTAACTCGACCTCACGAGAGGGCCTCTCCATTGTTGTTGTTGAGCTTTCCCAATATATTAGTGATACGGAAATAGAGTCTGCCTGGTCTGAAATTCGGGATGCGTTATCTGATGCCGCACGTAATTTTCCTGCCGGTGTGCCAGACCCGGAATTTGATTCAGATAAGTTCGGTGCCTTCACTGCGATCAGCGTATTGACGCCGCGCGATGCAGATTATTACGTGCCGGCGCAACTACAGCGGTATGCCGAGCTGCTACAAGATGAGTTGCGCCAGTTACCCGGCACCAAACAAGTACGGTTGTTTGGTGATCAAAATGAGGAAGTTCTTGTCACTGTAAATGCAGACCGTGCAAACAATATGGGCCTATCTCCAGATATGATTGTTGATGCAATCAGTCGCGGAGACAGCAAGGTACAAGCAGGCCAATTGCGTGGTACTGAAAACAATTATTTGTTGGAAGTGGTGGGTGAAATTCGCTCATTGGAACGTGTACGGAAAATTCCTGTTCTTGCGCTGCCTTCCGGTGCTGTTGTGCATGTTGGTGATATAGCCAGTGTTGAACGAACAACTATTCAGCCTATCAGTAGTATTGGTTACGCCAATGGCAGACCTGCTATTTTACTTGGTGCTTTGATGGAAGAAGGGCTTCAGGTCGATACATGGATTAAGCGTTTGCGTGAAGAAACCTCGAATTTCGAGCAAACTCTGCCTGAGGACATTGAACATAGAATTCTCTTTGATCAGAGTCAGTATACTGTCGATCGTTTGACAGATTTAACGATCAATATTTTAATCGGTTCTTCTCTCGTCATTATTGTGTTGTTTTTCACGCTTGGTTGGCGCGGCGCATTTATCGTCGCCTGTATTCTACCGTTAACAACGCTGCTTTCGATTTCTGTTTTGCAGTATGTTGGTATTCCAATTCACCAAATGTCAGTGACAGGCCTTATTGTTGCGCTTGGGTTACTTGTCGATGCAGCAATTGTTATGACGGATGATATTCGTCGTCGATTGATTAATGCTACACCGCGTTTACAATCAGTTGAGGAGGCGGTGCGACGACTTTCAGGGCCATTACTGGCTTCAACTGTTACAACAGTATTGGCTTTCCTTCCTATGGCTTTACTGCCTGGGCCAGCTGGAGATTTTGTGGGCTCTATCGCCATTTCTGTAATCGTTATGTTGGTGGCATCATTTTTCCTTGCTCTCACTATAACGCCAGCATTGGCTGGTTGGTTATTGCCAGCTAAGGGGGAAGGCAAATCCCATGCGTGGTGGGCGCGGGGTATGAAATCTGGCCGGGTAGGTGAACTGTTTGAGCGTTCCGTTGGTTGGGCTATCACACACAGACCTGTTGCTTTGTTTGCTTCACTTGCGCTTCCAATCATTGGATTGCTTGCGTTCCCCACACTCACGTCGCAATTTTTCCCCGGCGTAGAAAGGGACCAATTTCATATCCAAATGAAGTTGGATGGAAACGCATCCATCGAGGAAACACGTTTGCTTGCGCGCGCTGCGGATATTATTATTGCTGACTATCCTGATATAACGTCAGTGACATGGATGGTAGGAGAGAGTGCGCCGAGCTTTTACTACAACATGCAATCTAATCAGGACGGCGTTGCAAGCTTTGCTGAAGCGCTTATCACTACTTCCTCTGAGCAGGCGACGAGGCGCGTAATTCCGGAATTACAGGCCATACTGGACCGTGAGTTTCCGCAAGCTCAAACATTAGTAAAGGGGTTGGTTCAGGGTCCGCCAGTTTCTGCCCCAGTGGAGATTTTGGTTAAAGGTCCGGATTTGAACGTGCTGCGTGATATTGGTGAGCAGATACGCGTTCGTATGAGCCGTGCGCCTTACATTGAGCATACACGTGCGACTCTGATGGGCGGTAGCCCCAAAATCTTATTTAGCGCCAATGAAGATCAGGCCAACGTGTCTGGCGTACCTCTAACAGCGGTTTCGCGTCATCTTGAGGCTGTTCTTGAAGGTGTTTCGGGTGGATCATTATTGGAAGGTTCTGAAGAGCTGCCTGTACGCGTACGTTATGAAGATAAATGGCGTCAGTCGCTTGATCGCCTGCGTTCTGTTGATGTGCCAGTTACCGGTGTGGTTGGTGGGCGTTATCAGAGCATGCCGCTTAGTGCGCTGGGTAGTGTCACGATTGCTCCGTCTGAAAGTCCAATTACACGAAAAGACGGTGAGCGTACAAATACTGTTCAAGGTTTTACCCCTAACCATATTTTACCAGAGGTAGCGTTTGCTGCTGTTCAAGCTGAGCTGGAGCGTGATCCGATTGAAGTGCCCTTTGGGTATCGTTTTGATATAGGCGGGGACTCTGATGAACGGGCCTCAACTGTTGACAATTTGCTGGCACCGATCGGTTTAATCGTTGTGTTGACAATCGCAACGATTGTTTTGACATTTAACAGGTTTAAGCTGTCCATGATTACGGGTGTTGTCGCAGTGCTATCCATGTGTATGAGTGTGCTGGCACTCGAAATTTTCGCATATCCATTTGGTATTAATGCGCTCATCGGTGTTATTGGTTCTATTGGTGTGTCCATTAATGCCGCAATAATTATTCTAACAGCATTGCAGCAAGATGCTGGTGCAATGGCAGGCAATGTTGATCGGATACGCGAAATTGTTGTTGAAAGCAGTCGCCATATCATATCCACAACAACAACAACGTTTGGTGGGTTTTTGCCACTTATTATTGAAGGCGGAGGTTTTTGGCCACCGTTTGCCATGTCAATTGCAGGCGGAGTTCTCTTGTCTACGATTATTTCGCTGTATTTTACGCCTATAGCTTTCACAATTACAGTAGCTAAGCATAAGCGTATCAGCGGGGAGACAGAACCTGTAGCTGCATAATGAAAAAGGAGATGGCGGATCATCATCTGCTTTAGAAACTCAACACTGATAAAGTTTTGTTAGTCTCTAAGCATCTGCATTCCCAATGCGTAGCGGCGCTGGAAACCCTTCCAGTAAGCTTTACCGTCATGGTTGCCGCTGCTGTATTGACCTCCGACATAGCCACCAAGTTTCAAGGGCCACTGACCGTCATTGGATTTGATAGGTTTAACGTTTATAAAATCAGCCATTTCATCCTGTTGCTTCAAGTGCAAACCCATAAATGCGGTCACGAAATGCTGGTTTATGCCTGTGATGCGATCACGGCGCCAAACAGGTTCATTGAACCAATCAGTTAGATCAAAATGAGTGTCAGCTATTGGTGGCTCAGGGTTACCGCCAACGCTGTGTCGGGCATTGCTGTATACAAGCATGTGCTTTTTTGTGCTGGATGCATTGTCGTAAATCCAATGAATGCCGTCCTCGTAACCCGATACATCATCGGCGTCACCTGCAATAAAAAAGAGCGGCACTTGAATGCTGCATAGTGCTTTGGTTGTCCATGCGCGATTTGCAGGCGCACCGCCCCATGGTGCGATTAGTGTAACAGCCTTGAGGGCAGGGTGTGGCTCAATATCACGGCTATTTTCTTCCATGATGCCATCGCTGAGTGTCGCGGGTATTTGTGCAAAGCTTGGACTAGCTGCGTCATATGGTGCGCCCGCAGAAGCCACCGCACCAAAACCGCCCATGGAATAGCCTATCAGGCCAATGTTCTCGCTATCAATGATAGAACTGATAGGGTGATCAGGCGTTTCCGCTAGTTCAACTAGCTTGTCCATAATAAATCGCTGATCGCGAGCGCGGTTAATAATAGTGCTGCCAAACGAGATGCCAAAACTTTGTATGTCTGTATACGGTATATCCATATGATCAATGGCTGCAACGATGTAGCCCTTTGAGGCTAAATTCTCGGTAAGGTAACTGAGAAAAGTTGGCCAGTTACCGTAGCCATGTGAAACGATAATTAGCGGAAATTTCCCGCCCAATGCAGGTGTGGCATCTGAATGGGCAATACCTTTAATTGTGTATGTTTCCGGAAACCCTTCAGGCCTAACACCTGGTCGAAATGGTAGCTTTCCCGTGTACTCGGCTGGAGAACTATCTGTCGGAGTGTGAGCAGCTGGATACCAGATGTGTATGGGGATAGTTCTAGGAGCTGGTCCCTTGCCCTGCATGGCTTCTGTGATGCTTGGTCTTTTGTCATCAGTGAAAGCCATTTGCGTTACGCCGACTGCATATTTACCAAGTGCGGCCAGTTCCGGAGCATCTGCCTTGGGAATGCTGTAAGCGGTTTGATTGGTGACGTCGTGAGGGTCTTCGGCAAATGATGCCGTATGAGAAATTGACATAATTAATGGAGCCATAAACAAGATTGGGAGATATCGCATAACTACCTCTTTGGAATATGCTCTACCATAATCATAATTACTTCCATTATCTAAACGATTTATGCCTTAAAGCTTGCACTTGCTTGCGATTCAGTGTTGTTTGGGCGCCAGATTTTCGCTGGCTACTTACGGTGCTATAGCGGAGCATGAAATTTATGCCATGACGGCATACAACAATAGAATAGATTTAGTTGGGAATATAATGGCTAACAATATCGTACCTGTCACACGGGAAGAGCATCAAAATGTTAAAATTCGCACTGATGCTGGCATTGGTTACACAGAAAAAGTGCACGTTGTGCCGGTTGTGGTCAATGAGTTTGCAGATGTAGCGGCAAACAGTCCCATTGTTTTCCTTAAAGATGAGAAAAGCGATCGCTTCCGCCCAGCTTCAATGCTTGGCTTGCGTGTGGAAGAAAACCTTTTTTACCGTGATGGTGAGTGGGTTGGTACGCATATTCCTATGAATTTGGGCCGCGTACCTTTCTCCATTAAAGCCATTGGTGATGGGAAACAAGTTGGCGCAGCAATCGACATGGATAGTGATCTTGTTGGTGAAGAAGGCTCGGCTCTGTTTGACGAAAATGGTAAAGAAACAGAATATTTTGAGCGTGTAACGCGCTTTCTTGCTCAACTTTTCGAAGGTGAGGTTGCTTCCCAAAAGTTTATGGAGACTCTGGAAAAGCAGAATTTGCTACGTGAATTCCGTTTGTTGCTTGAAGATGTTAATGGCGTGAAAACCGAACTGACAGGTTTATGGACTCCTGATAACCAAGCCCTTCAAAATCTTCCTGACGATGTTGCTCTTGAGATGCATAAATCGGGTCACTTGGCTGCAACACATGTTGCTATTCAATCTATGGCGCAAATCAAGCGTCTGGTTCAGTTGAATAATCAAAAGGGCGGCACGCTTGTTCGTTCCATTAATGTAGATATGATTGATCCAACAAAACAAGACACATAGGAACTCTTAATGGCTGGCAAAGACTGCGTCCTTGCAATTGATCAAGGTACAACGAGTAGCCGTGCGATGGTCTTTGATCGGCGCGGTGCAGTCATTGCCACTAGCCAATATGAGTTCACACAGTATTTCCCGTCAGATGGTTATGTAGAACATGACCCCGATGAAATATGGAAGACAACTCTTAAAGCAGCGCAAGACGTTGTAACCAAAGTTCGAACCGAAAATTACAATGTGACGAGCATTGGCATTACCAATCAACGGGAAACATCTGTTGTTTGGGATAAAAAGTCCGGTGAGGTCATCCATAATGCAATTGTATGGCAGGACCGCCGGACAGCGCCCGTATGTCGCCGTTTAACGGCAGATGGTTGCGGTGATATGGTACAAGCAAAAACTGGCTTGCTACTTGATCCTTATTTCTCAGCTACAAAAGCTGCCTGGATTATAGATAACGTACGCGGGGCGAGAAAACGTGCTGAAGCAGGTGAATTGGCCTTCGGAACTATTGATAGTTTCCTGATTTGGCGCTTAACGGGCGGCAAAGTTCACGCAACAGATGCCACTAATGCTTCAAGGACCAGCTTGTTTAATATCGAAACGCAAAACTGGGATGAAGAGTTACTAACTCTGTTTCGCGTTCCAGCCTCAATGTTACCAGAAGTGAAGGATTGCGCAGCTGATTTTGGTGCAACAGATGCATCATTGTTTGGAAAGAGCATTCCTATTCTTGGCGTAGCAGGTGATCAACAAGCGGCGGCCATTGGGCAGTGCTGTTTTCACGAGGGGTCGATTAAAAGCACATACGGCACTGGTTGTTTTGTGCTTGTAAATACTGGCAACAAAATACTGCGATCTCAAAATCGTTTATTATCGACAGTGGCTTATCGGCTAAATGGCAAGCCCAGTTATGCTCTTGAGGGTTCTATATTTGTTGCTGGTGCTGCCGTTCAATGGTTACGTGACGGTATCCAGATTATTGATAGCGCACCAGAGTCAGAAGCTTTGGCAGAAACAGTCAGACCAGGGCACGGTGTTTATATGGTGCCTGCCTTTACCGGGCTTGGTGCGCCGTACTGGGATCCCGATGCCCGCGCGGCGGTTCTTGGTATGACACGTGCCACAGGGCGAGCCGAGTTAGCAAGCGCTACGCTCGAATCTATTTGTTATCAAACATATGATCTATTGGCTGCAATGGAGAGAGACGGGGTGAAACCAAACGCTTTGCGTGTTGATGGAGGTATGGTTGCCAATAACTGGATGAACCAATTTTTGGCTAACGTTCTTAACCTTCCCGTTGAACGGCCTAAAGTAATGGAGACCACCGCACTGGGTGCTGCATATCTTGCCGCACTCCAAACGGGTGTTACGATGAAGGACATTGAAAGCAATTGGAGTTTAGATAGAAAATTCACTCCTGAGCCATTCGACTCTAGCAAACTTCTGGCGGGTTGGCACAAAGCGGTAGAATGTGTGCGATCATTTTCATGATGAAAATGACATAAGTTAAAGTTTTCCACCTTCAATATCGGTAATTTGCATATTTAACGTGACATATTCCGACAGGTTTTTCTGCGCAATGCCGCGCATAATTGATGCCATCTTCCTGTAAAGTTCAGTTCTTGGTGAACCAGGGCGCCATGCTAAAACAACGCCGCGCATAAAATCCGTATAAGCAAATTTAACTGATGTAACATCACGGCGTGGTGCTATCTCGGATTTCACATACAAAGAAGGCAAGAATGCCAAGCCAAGACCTGTGCCAATCATGTGGCGCAATGTATCAAGGCTTGTTCCTTCATAGTCGCGCAGTAATCGTGCCCCGAACTGGGCAGCAATTGTTTGCATCAAATCAAACAAGCGGTGTTTTTCTTCAATAGCCAACAGGTTTTCACCCTTAAGTAACTCTGGCGACACTTCGTCCATGTTTGCAAACGGATGATCAAGCGCGCATACAAGAACCAGCGGTTCGTTAAATAGCGGCTCAATACTGAGATTAGGTATTTCCATTGGAAGCGTTGTAATGATGAGGTCATAATCACCATTTGTGAGACCCACCTCAAGGTCACGAGGTTCCTTTTCACGCACAAACATCTTTAGCTCTGTGAAGGTCTTGTGAATTGTAGGGATAACCTCGGGAAGGAAGTAGGGACCTAGCGTTGGTGGTACGCCTAAACGGTATGTTCCAATAAGATTACCTTCCGCATCCGCTGCAAGGCGTTTAATGGACGTCATTTCTTTTATCATAACTTCTATATGCGGCATGAACGCTCTACCTGCAGGTGTCAGTTCAGTGCCTTGGCGTGACCGCTGCAGCAATGTGACACCAACACGTTCTTCAAGCGTATTAATTTGTGCTGTCAACGTGGGCTGAGACACATCAAGTCGTTCAGCCGCTCGCCGTAAACTTTTGACTTGGCTGATGGCGTGTAAGTACTTTAGTTGTTTATATGTTGGATCCATATCGCTTTAGTTTAGCCTTTTCACGGTGCTGTGATCGTGTGTTACTGTGATATAGAAATACTATCACATGTAATTAAAAAGCATAGGCATTAATTGTAACGCCAACATGTTACATTATTTCATTGAGTTGAGACTCGCATCATGCAAGAGCGGCGAAAGATATTTCGCCACAAAACTCAATATTAAGGTTAAGGTAAAAATGAAAAAAGTAATCGACGGCGTTGCTAGATTTAAAAGCGAAGTTTACCCGCAACATAAAGATTTGTTTGAAGAATTATCTTCTGGTCAATCTCCAGAAGTACTTTTCATTACATGTGCAGATAGTCGCATTGATGCCAACATGATAACGCAAACGCACCCGGGTGACCTCTTCTTGGTCCGTAACGCAGGTAATATTGTGCCGCCGCATGGCCCAGCTGCTGGAGGGACTGTTGCTTCGATTGAATTTGCAGTTGGAGCACTTGGAACTACTGAAATTATAATTTGCGGACATACAGATTGCGGTGCCATGAAGGGCGCGCTTGCACCTGAAGGCCTAGAAGAATTTCCACATGTTTGCGGATGGTTGAAACATGCTGATGCAGCAACGCGCATTATCAAAGACAATCATGCAGAACTTGAGGGTGAAGAGAAACTAAATCGTATGATCGAAGAGAATGTAATTGCGCAGATACAAAACTTGAAGACACATCCATTTGTTGCTTCTCGTCTTGCTTCTGGACGTGTGCGTTTGCATGGCTGGGTTTATGAAATTAAAACCGGCACAATTAACGCCTACGATGAAACAACACGTGAGTTCAAGCCGCTGGATGGTGATACACTTCAGGCGGTTTATTCAATGACTGCTGCTGAATAGGAGGCTACAATAGCATTTTTTGACACGCGTAATATCCGCGGCGACGTAATGGGCGGTTTGACTGCCGGTATTGTCGCATTGCCACTTGCACTAGCATTCGGTGAAGCTTCGGGCGCAGGTCCGATTGCCGGTTTGTATGGTGCAATAATCGTTGGCTTCTTTGCCTCACTTTTTGGTGGTACTGGTGCCCAAATTTCAGGCCCAACAGGACCGATGATTGTGGTTTTTGCTGGCGTTTTCGCTGGCCTGTCCGGCGACCCAAAGCTGGTATTTCTAGCTGTTATTTTAGCTGGAATTTTGCAAATTTTGCTCGGCGTTTTAAAGTTTGGGCAATATATAAAATTGGTACCATATCCGGTTGTTTCCGGTTTCATGAGTGGTATCGGCGTTATCATTATCGCTCTGCAAACAGCGAGGCTATTTGGTCATGAACCAGAAGGAAAAGGTACAATACCTGCTCTTATCTCAATACCTGGTGCAGTATCTGACCCAGTATGGATTGCACTAGCTCTTGGTTTGCTAACGCTTGCTATCGTGTTTTTCTGGCCAAAAAGCTTAGGTAAATATATCCCTGGCGCTCTTGCTGCACTTCTTATCGGTACGCTTGTAAGTATTGCTATACCAGGTGCTCCACTGTTGGGCGATATTCCTACTGGATTACCCTCACTGATTATTCCGACCATATCATCTGATGCAATGTTCCTTGTGCTTGAAGCAGCTATATTGCTCGCGCTACTTGGTGCAATTGATAGTCTATTGACGTCTCTGGTTGCTGATAACATGACCAGAACACGGCATAATTCTGATAAAGAACTTATTGGTCAGGGTGTTGGTAATACTATTGCTGGTTTCTTTGGCGGCATCCCTGGTGCTGGTGCAACGATGCGTACTGTGGTTAACATTCGTTCTGGTGGACAGACAAAGATATCAGGCATGATTCATGGTGCACTTTTGTTCGCGGTTGCTGTTAGTCTGGCACCATTAGCGGCACAAATTCCTCATGCTGTTCTTGCAGGTATACTTGTTAAAGTTGGGTATGACATCATTGATGTGGCATACATCAAACGAGCACACAGAGGGCCGCGTTGGGACTTGGCACTGATGATTATCGTGTTAGGTCTGACGGTATTTGTAGACTTGATCACTGCTGTTGCTGTTGGCGTTGTCTTGGCCGCCTTGGCGTTTGTGAAACAAACAGCAGATCTTCAGCTGAAATCCCTAGCCAGTGCTGAGCCGCGTACAGACAATGAGCAAGAGCTTGAATTGCTAAATACTGTTAGAGGTAAGGTGACCATATTTGATTTTGGTGGTCCACTAAGCTTTGGTGCAGCGGCTGATTTTGGTCATCAGGTTCGTGAGAAATGGAAAGATGGTCAGGTTGCTCTTATCCTTGATTTTTCCCGCGTTCCAGATATTGACCTGTCGGCTATTATGGCGGTTGAAACGATCGCAGAAGACGCAATACTCGCTCATAAGCAAATCATAATCTCTGGTGCTTCCGGGAAGGTAAATGAACTTTTACATGGACTGGATGTTGGACAGAAAATACCTGAGAACCATTGGTTTGATGATCGACTTAAAGCACTACAATTCGCTATAGCGTCTCTTTCGGATAAGCCTGCTGCTGAATAAGGCAGTTAAAACTGATAGAGTTTGCTTATAATAACAAAAAACACCCGGTTACATTGTGACCGGGTGTTTTGCTACATCTGTATAGTACAAACAACGTCTGCGGTACCGTTAGATTCCTATAAATGGCTGTGCAACGCGAGCCAGCATGCTCTTGAGTTTTATAGGTGCTTCAGTAACAACAAGGCAGATACAATCCTCGCCCTCGTCGATCATCGGTTGATGATCTTTTATATGGTCAGCAGCAATCTCCAGATCTCCAACGCAAAAGCGGGTTTCACCAACGTGATAACTGCCCTGCAAAACAAGTGTCATTTCTTGACCGTTGTGATCATGCTTGGGCATCTCTGTGCCACCTTTCGCCTTAAGAAGCCATAGGCGTTCACCGTTTTCTCCCTTACACAGTTTTGCTTGACGCAGGCCAGGGCCCATTACACGCCATTTAGGTTGATGGCCAGTTAAGCGTACATAGTCGACTAGCGGTGCAGGGGCTGCCTTTGTTGGCATTATGTGTTCAAGCGTAAGCGGACGAGACGACACTTGTTTCTCGCTTGAGTAAGGGCGATCTAGCGCCGCTTCAATTTTATCAAATAATGTATTAGAAACTGATGCCTTCTCCGAGCTGTCAAGCAACTCGCCACCAATATCTTCAGCCGTTTTAAGCTTTTCCTTTAGTTCAGGATGAAAGCTAATATGTGTTGCGACAAGAGTTGCTTTTGCTTCTGTGAGTGTGCCAGCTGCATATGCAACAATCCATTCATCTGGAATGAGTTGTTCTTGCTTCATTAATAGTCTCCAAGTTCCGCACGCAGCTTTTGGAAAGCAATGCGTATCCGTGATTTCACGGTGCCCAGCGGTAAGTCTAAGTGTTCTGCAATTTGTGAATGAGACATGTCTTGATAAAACGACAACTCAATAACGGTTCTCAAATTATCCTTTAATTGGCTCATAGCCTTTGTAATACGTTTCTTGTCTTGACCTTGGATCACTGGTGTATCGGTTTTTTCGTCCGCTTCTACAAACTGAATATGATCATCTACATTAACTTCTACATATTTCTGCTTGCGTACCTGATCGATGAATTTATTTCTGGCTATGCGAAATATCCAGGTAGAAAGCTTAGCTTTCTTTGGGTCAAACATATGCGCTTTGTGCCAAACCGTAACCATAACTTCCTGTGTTAGGTCTTCGGCTGCCTCATCGGATATTTTCTGCTTAAGAATGAATGATTTGATTCGTGGTGCAAAGTGGTCAAACAGCTTTTTAAAAGCCTGTTTACTACGTTCTTTTGCAACTTGCGCGGCAAGCATTTCAAGCGTTTCGGATGGAACGGCGATGATATGTCTACCTTTGACATTGAGTTGGTCATGGAAAGCTCTTTGGGAAGACAAGCATTGGCGACTGGTTTGTGTCAAGGCATTGTAATGCGGCGTTTCAATAGTTTGGTGTTCGGCATACATATTTGATCTCAGTTATCCAATGTGACTTATTAAACACCTAAGTGCGCTTTACTATTTGGCTTGAGGAGAATTCCGGCAATCACATGTGCGGTGTGAGCAGCGAGGAATAAGTAGCTCTCGTACATGTTCAAATTTGCCTGCGGCACTAAGCGTGCAAGCAGTATTGTTCTCGCCGAATTCTCCTCATGTAATCTTTACGCACAGCATCGGTGTTTGGATCTATTCATATGGAATAGATTTTGGCCTGTATCCAAAGTTTATGCAGGTTATTCGTGTGTAATTTTAGGTAAAATTAAGACCGTTTTTCCGCATATTGATATCGAATTCTATCTTTAAAATCTCGTTAAGACTTTTGGTGCGATAACAAGTTCGACTCAGGGAATAAACAACCATCAGGCGATCAGGCAAGTATGTGTGAACAAGTGTTCTTGTGATAATTTGGAGTTTGTTGTGGCTATAAAGATCGTTCGGTTTCTCATTCAATCCTTTGTTTTAATGGTTAGTGTTTCTGCTTGCCAAACGGTACTTCCGGCATCGACATCGTTGCCTGTAGGCTCCACAGTAGCTCCGCCACTGGGTTATGATGCACTATGTGCCCGTACGCCGAGCGAGTGTGTTTTACCTATCTCCAAAGCAACTAACAATATGGTTGGCAGCTTACTTATTCAGGCAAAAAGCCTTGTTATTCCTACGTGGGAAGAAGGCGGTGGTGATTATTGGCAATCGTTGACGGAACGCGGCCCGGGAGACTGTGAGGATTTTGCCCTGACACTGAGAAGAAGTTTGCGTGAGGTACTGCCCGAATACGCTGGTGCGTTCAGGCTCGCCACTGCTTACACAGAAACAATGCAATATCATGCTGTATTAACAATCGAGACAAGCCAGGGCACAGTTGTTTGCGATATTCGCTTTCCTCAATGTGCTGATTGGAAAACATTCCCTTATAAGTGGCATTTAAGAGAAGTTGTTGGGCAACGAAATTGGCAGGATATTAGTGGCGAAGGGTCTCAATTTTTTGCATCTGTTCAATCGAGTATGCCATGAAATTTATTCACATGAATTAAAGATAAAAATAAAGACCGCCGCCGGCGGTCTTTAAATTGTTTGCCAGTAATGTTGATTTATAAATTTGCGTAGCGTTCAAGGTGATGCTCGGCATCACCGAAAAGCGTTTCATTCACTAACAGTCTTTTTACATAAGCACCCAATGCGTATTCATCGGTCATACCAATGCCGCCATGCATCTGGACACTTTCTTGTCCTATACTGCGGCATACATTACCTACTTTTGCTTTAGCTGCAGATATTACACGCATGCGAACAGTTGCATCAGGGTTGGTTGCTTCAACAGAAGCTTCCATTGCAATAGACTTTGCCTGTTCATATTCAACCATGACATCGACCATTCGGTGCGCCAGAACCTGAAATGATCCAATAGGTCGACCAAACTGTGTACGTGTGCGCAGGTATTCTTTGGTCATTGCAATAATTTCTTCGATAGCACCAATAGAGTCAGAAACCAGAGCAGCTGCGCCGCGGTCAACTGCCGCAATGATAATATCTTCAGACTTGGCCTGATCGCCCATTAAAGCATCAGTTGGAAGCTTGACGTCTGTTAACACTATATCCGCTGCACCACGTCCATCTAGTAATTGATATGCGCGAACAGAGACACCGTCTGTATCTTTGGGGACTAGGAAGAGAGAAGGGCCATCTGCGTCAGCAGAAACAATATAGTAATCCGCTGTGTCACCTCCTAGTACGACAGCCTTATGGCCATTTAAGCTCCAGCCGTCCGGCGTTTTTTGTGCGGATGTATTGGTACTAAGTGGATTATAACGATCACCAGGCTCGTAAAAACCTGCGGCAAATTTTTGCGTGCCACCAGCAATCGCTTCAAGATGCGCGAGCCCGGCATCACCCATGGTTTCACCGATAATATACGCAGCAAGAACTACATTGCTGACAAAAGGCTCTGGCACCAATCTACGACCAAGCTCAGCGCTGATAAGTGCAACATCTGTATGATTGCCATCGAAACCACCAGCCGCTTCAGGTAAAGGCATTGCCATTATACCTAGCTCAGTTAACGTTCCCCATAGTTTCGGGTCGTGGCTGGTCTTGCTTTCCAGCAAACTGCGGTATGTTTCAAAATCAAAATCTTTTGCTAATGTTCGCTCCAGCGACTGCACCAGCATTTTTTGTTCTTCTAAATAGTCAAAATTCATTTCTATTCTCTATCTACTATTTGGTGCTGTCTAGAAGCCGAGCATCATTTTGGAAACAATGCTGCGCTGAATTTCATTTGAGCCGCCGTAAATGCTGATTTTGCGGGTGTTAAGATAATGAGGCGCAGAGCGTGCTTGTGCAGTGCTTCCTGCAAGTTCGCCGTTCCAGCCTTCTTCCGCAGCTTCGGGCTGAAAGGGAAGAGCATAAAGGCCTGCTGCGTCCATTTTTAATTCATACAGTCGCTGCGCTACTTCACTACCGCGAATTTTTAGCATTGATGATACAGGCCCTGGGTCCATACCCCGCTCTGTTTCCACCAGCATACGTTTGTTAGTAAGGTCTAAAGCACGTAATTCGATCTCTACTTCTGCAAGTTTCAATTTGAATGTAGGATCTTCGCTTAAAGGTTTTCCGTTTTTCTTTTCCGTTGCTGCCAGGCGTTTCAGGTTTGCTAGTTGTGCTTTTGATTGACCAACTGCGGCAATTCCAATGCGTTCGTTTTGCAGCAGGAATTTTGCGTAAGTCCAGCCCATGTTTTCCTGACCAACAAGGTTTTCAGCAGGAACACGAACATCAGTAAACCAAACTTCGTTAACTTCGTGGGAACCGTCAATTGTAATGATAGGACGAACTTCAACACCTTCGCTTTTCATATCAATCAGAATAAACGAAATACCGGTTTGCGGTTTTGCGGCAGATGGGTCTGTGCGCACAAGGCAGAAAATCCAATCGCCGTATTGACCAAGCGTTGTCCATGTTTTCTGACCATTAACAATGTAATGGTCGCCGTCACGAACAGCCGATGTTTTTAAATTTGCCAAATCTGAACCAGCACCAGGTTCAGAAAAGCCTTGAGACCACCAGTCTTCGCCGCTTCTGATTCCGGGCAAGAAGCGCTCACGTTGTTCATCGTTACCAAAGTTAATTAAAACAGGCCCGAGCATTGATACACTGAATGGCAATACGCGAGGCGCGCCCATGAGGTGGCACTCTTCATCAAAGATTGCATATTCAACAGGGCTCCAGCCGGTGCCACCATGTTCCCGTGGCCATAAAGGTGTTGACCAACCTTTATCACCCAGAATTTTATGCCAACGGCGATATTGATCTTCTGAAAGATGCGCACCGCTACGCTGTGTTTCTCTAATATCTTCGGGTAAGTTTGCTTCTAGAAACGCCCGTACTTCATCGCGAAACGCACTCTGCGCTTCAGTGAGATTGAGGTCCATCTTTCACTCCAATATTCACAAGATTTCGCGGTTAATGTAGGCGGCGAAAGACAATTGTCCACTATTTTTAATGGTTCGTATTATACGGAAAACGAGAGAGTGGGGAATCTAACTTCGTCAGATAAGGTCAAGCGAGATATTCTAGTATCGTGTCATAGGTGAAAAAGTATTAAATTAGGCACCTAAATCCGCAGCAATGCGGGCTTTTACATTACGCTCTGCCGTTTCAAGAATACTTGAGCCTTGAGTGTTAACTTGTGTTGTAATTTCATTTTGGATTGAAATAAGGCGAGCAAAGTACGGTGATTTTTCTTTTTCAACTGCAAGAGACTCAAGTTCAGCAGCTCTAAAGAACTTACTGTAGGTCGTTGCCAATATATGTTCCCAAGCGCTTTTATGCTGTTCGCGCTCAAGAATAATTGCGTTTACCACGATGCCTTGTACAGCTTTTAGGCCTTTAGCTCTAATTGCGGAAAGGACAAGCCTGTCACGCTTCATAGTTTCGAGCAGCAGAAGCGAAAGATTTTTATTCAAGCCCGTTTTCTTTACGAATGTTAGTGCAGCATCAAACCCGCTTTGGTTTGGTGTTGAAAGAAAAGGGCTTGCTACATCAACATTTGATGGTGTGCGGCCAAGGCCAAGCGAACCAGGTGCGATCATTGAAGCGGATGCAACAACGGGCACGTTTGATGATGAGGCGGCATATCCGCTGAAAGATACAAAACAAGACCCAAGTAGTGTCAAAGCAACTATTTTAGTCTTACTTGCCAATAATGTTGTTTTCATTGTCATCATGCTCAAATGTTCAAAAGCCGTCACTTCATTAATCATTCAGACTCATAAAGTGCTGATGAGCGCCTATTAACGCGGTGTTAAATACTTTTCTGCTTTTTTTTACGAGTGTCATAAAAAATTCATATGAGAATTTCCGACTCGGAATGGAATGAGTAAGATGTTGAAAAATATATGGATTTTAATGTTTCACATTGAAAAAAAATATTATCTAATAAATTCAGTGAGTTAAATTAAGCTTGCTACAGAAAAATTACATATGTTACACAAAACTGTAACAAACGTGACGATAATAGAAAGATTTTGAAAAGGAGGTTCATATGCGTTTGATGAAAACAGGAACCTTGCTGAGTATGACACTTGCTGCGACAGTTTCACTGCTTGATAACAGTCGAATCGCCAGTGCTGCCAATATAGATCCCCAAGATTATGCTACAGAAGAAATGGGCTCTGCAGACTGGAGTGCTGCGGAAGCGGCACTACTCGGCATTAACGTCGCCGAAGAAGATAAAGTGTTCGCCAAACTTAACTTGGCATTTGTCTATAGCTCAACTGGTAGGCGGGATCTCGCTATCTCGCTCTATAATGAAGTTTTGCAAGAAGATAAAAATCCATATGCATTAACTGCAAGTGGTAAACCTCGGCGTGTTAAATCAATTGCGCGGTTGGCTCTTGCTAGTTTGAAAGAAAACTAGGAAACTCTCGCTAATTGCAAAGAAAAAGAGTGTGCTATAGGGCGCACTCTTTTTTTATGAACTCATTCTAATTAAAGAGTATGCAACCTTAATGGTGTGTATTTTAACGTTTGCTACATTATGACCCGGCGTTGTGCCGCCGTGGTTATAGGAATTTAGAGTGATAAATGCAGGCTGATAACAATCAATTTGATCTTCATCCGGTAACCATTGCGGCCATGACGCTGATTTTTGGCGGACCGTTAGTATTATTATTAATAACAGGTCAACCTTTAGTCTTGGCTATGGCTGTCTATGTGAACATGACGGCATTGTCATTTTATGACTTTCGTGAATATCGACTTCCAAATCTGCTAACCGGTAGTTTCTTCCTTCTCGCTACAGGGATTAGTTATGTATTTGGCCCATATGCGATGCAGCATCACGTCATTGGCGCTGTTCTGGGCGCTGGTTTGCCCTTGTTGTTGAACACTGTTTACCGTCACTGGCGTGGACGAGACGGTATAGGTATGGGAGACATTAAATTATTGGCCGGGGCAGGAATGCTCCTCGCTTGGCCAGCACTACCACTAATCCTGTCTATTTCGTCAACATTGGGAATCGGCTATATTTTGTTAAGGCATGGCCCGAATAGGGTTAAAGCGGGTGTAACATACATTCCTTTTGGGCCATTCATTGCTTTTGCCACAATTACCCTTTGGTTGTTTAATTAGCGAATAAGTAGAATAATGGTTGTATTTTTACCACAAATGCTCGTTTGCGGTTCATTTTTTGAACAATTTTAAAATATGACAACAAAGTAAACTTACTGAAAGAAAACTGAAACACTTCTCGCATACCCATTCGCCAGATGCGTGGGGCCGCATTGCTGCGTCCTGTCATCGTGATTTTTTTGGATGAACATTCCAGAGCTTATGCGCTCTAATGGGGACAGAGATGACCAACCTGAATATTCTAAAGAAGACTTTACTGGCAGCTGTTGCATCAGTAGCTCTTGTTGCATGCGGCGATGATAGCACTGAGTTAGCTTCTCCTGGTACACAGGGACCAAACCCTGGTACCGGTTCTGGTGGAGGAGATGGTGGCAGCGGCGGCGATGGCGGCGGCGGAACAGATGGTGGCGGTAGTGCAGGTAACTGTCCTACTGGAACAACCGATGTTGCTGTTGGTTCGGAAACGCATTGTCAGCTAAGTGGTACGCTTACGAGCGATGTTACACTTACTGCTGGCAACATCTACCAACTTTCTGGCCGTGTTGCGGTTGGTGTTGATGTTGGCGCTGACGGTTCTGCAGGTGCAGGTGACCCTGCGACCCTCAGCATTGAACCAGGCGTTTTCGTATACGGTGCCACAGCTTCAGATATTCTGATCATTTCACGCGGATCTGAGATCAACGCAGTTGGTACTGCAAATGATCCAATCATTTTCACATCTGCACTAGATCTGGGTTTTGCTGATGAACTGGGATTGAATGCAACACGCACTTCTTTCAGCGGTGCTATCCTTGACCAACCGTTCACGTCAGAATGGGGCGGTTTCATTGTTAATGGTCGTGCAACGCTTAATACATGCAACGGTAACGGCGTTTGTGAAGCTGACGGTGAGGGCGATAGCGGTCTATATGGTGGTAACGACGACACTGATTCAAGTGGTACAATGCGCTACGTTCAAATTCGTTATGCGGGCAATCCGATCACTGCAGATGATGAGTTAAACGGTATTGCATTCCAGGGCGTTGGTTCAGGAACAACTCTTGAGTTTATTCAAGTGCACAACGGCGCCGATGATGGTGTCGAATTCTTTGGTGGTACAGCTCAGGTTAAATACCTTGTAATCACAGGCGCAGATGATGACAGCCTTGACTGGACACAAGGTTGGCGCGGCAAAGCCCAGCATGTTGTAATTATTCAAAACCCTAATCAGTCTGCATCTGACCAAGGTATTGAAGCTGATAACTTTGGCGATGGTAATGATTTCTTGCCGCGTGCGCAGCCTCAACTCGCGAATATGACAATTGTTGGTAGTGCAAGTCGCGCTGGAGAAAGTGATATTGGAATACTTCTCCGTGAAGGTACGGGTGCAAATATTATTAATACTGTTGTTTCTGATTTTGGTGACGCTTGTCTGGATATTGATGATGCAGCCACATTTGCTGCAGCGGGTGCAAGTGCAACCAACTTAAACGGTTCACTAACAATTCAAAGTACACTTCTTGGCACTAACTGTGCGGAAGTGTTTAATACAGACAATGACAATACGTTTGATCTAGCAGAGTTCTTTAACGGTCAGTCTAATAATGTTGTTGGAGCAACATCACTATCAAATCGTTTCATCAATGGCTCAGCTGAAAATGCAGTGACCGCAGTAAACCCAGCTACGCTTGATACATTTTTTGATGTAACAGACTACGCTGGTGCTGTTCGTTCGTCTGATGCCACTGATAACTGGACACTTAATTGGACATTTGGTTTGAATGCAGAACCGTCTTGCCCAACCGGTACAACAGAGAATGCAAACGGCGCATGTGTGATTGCGGGTACTTATACCGAAAACCTGACATTGGTCTCAGGCCTTGATTATATCCTTGATGGTCGTGTGGTATTTGGTGTGGATGCTGGACCGGATGCCGCTAATCCGCTTGCAACTGCCGATACCGCAGATCTTACAATTGAGCCTGGTGTAACCATACAAGGTGCTGACCAGCAATCATTCCTAGTAATATCACGTGGCTCTAAATTGAATGCAAATGGTACGGTAGACGCGCCTGTTACCTTCACGGCGTTGAACCCTGAAACGCGTGACCTTGATGTTGATACATCGCTCTGGGGCGGCATTGTGATTAACGGTCGCGCTACACTCAACACATGCAACGGTAGCGGAACATGTGAAGCTGACGGTGAGGGTGACAGTGGTCTTTACGGTGGTGTTGATGATGCAGATGACAGCGGTCAACTATTCTACACGCGCGTAGTGTTTGCAGGTAACCCGATTACCGCGGACGATGAACTGAATGGTGTCGCTTTCCAAGGTGTTGGTTCTGGTACTGAAATTGACTTCCTGCAAGTGCATAATGGTGCAGATGACGGTGTTGAATTCTTCGGTGGAACAGCACAAGCAAAACATCTTGTTATTACTGGCGCTGATGATGACAGCCTTGACTGGACGCAAGGTTGGCGCGGTAAAGTACAGTTTGTGATCATTGCACAAAACCCTAACCAGCCCGCAACCGACCAAGGTATTGAAGCTGATAACTTCGGTGATGGTAATGACTTCTTGCCACGTGCGCAGCCTCAAATTGCCAACGCAACTATTCTTGGTGCTGGTGCTGCTGGCGGCGAGAGTGATATTGGCATTCTTCTTCGTGAAGGCACGGGTGGTAACATTTTCAACACTGTCGTTGCCGACTTTGGCGATGCGTGTCTTGATGTTGATGATGCAGCCACCTTTGCAGCCTCTGGTGGAAGCGCAACAAATCTGACAGGTACTTTAACATTACAGTCAACACTGCTCAGCACAACATGCGCGGAAGTGTTCAACACTGATGATGATAATGCCTTCG
This sequence comes from Kordiimonas aquimaris, assembly GCF_025574485.1. GTDB lineage: Bacteria > Pseudomonadota > Alphaproteobacteria > Sphingomonadales > Kordiimonadaceae > Kordiimonas > Kordiimonas aquimaris. Next base: position 105,373 of record NZ_JAOBPO010000006.1, read on the forward strand.
ATCTGGAAGCCTGGTTCCTTGGCCAAAGCAATAATCTTGTTGCTGCAGATAGCCTGACTGAATTTGCTGGTGCAGCAAGCTTCAAAACATACATCAATGGCGCAACAGAAACTGGTGCAACAGCAACTGATGTAAGTGCAGTTGATAGCTTCTTTGAAGCGACAAGCTTTATTGGTGCTGTACCAAGTGCCGATAACAACTGGGCAGCTGGTTGGACTGTTTGGTTAAACGATCAATAAAATAAGAAATCGCGCGCCGCAATGAAGACATGCTCGTCTTTGTTGCGGCGCTCTTTGCATAACCGGTCATTGTTGATGGTAGCAGATATGAAACTGAATAATACAAAACTTAAAATGGCACTTCTGGCGTCAACCGTCTTCCTGGTGCCAACGCATGCCTTTGCTCAGGAAAATCCTGACCAGGAAGAGGACCGGGAGCAAGCAGCAAGGTTTGCTTTGCAAGGTCTTGATGTTGAAGAAATAACTGTAATCGGAAGATATATTCCTGACGAAAAGCGAGCAACGTCAGAGATATCAAACATTCTTGATGCCGAAGCCTTTACTTTAGCGGGAGACGGCGATGTTGGTTCTGCTTTGCAGCGCTTGCCCGGCTTGTCTTTGGTGGGCGGTAAATATGTTTATGTGCGCGGTCTTGGAGAGCGTTATTCAGCTACGCTTTTGAACAATTCAGGTATTCCTAGTACTGAACCACTGCGCAAGGTTGTACCGCTTGATATTTTCCCGACAGCAATTATTCAAGACGTTCTGGTTCAAAAAACATACTCTGCAACATATCCAGCGGAATTTGCTGGTGGTGTGATCGATATTCGCACCAAAAAAGTGCCTGATGATTTTGTACTGGAAATCGGTATTTCAGGAAAATATAACAGCGAAGCTACCGGAAAAACGGGCCTTAGTTATGATGGCTCGAATTCAGAAATTTTCGGTTTTGGCGGCTCTTTGCGCACAATACCAAGTGAAATCCTGCAAGATGTGACGCTAGAAAGCTTGACGCCTGATCAGCTTGAGGCCGCCGGAGAAGCTATTCCAAACATCTTTTCGATTGATAACGAGTCACTTTATCCTGGTTTAGGTTTTAACGCGATCTACGGCGACCGTTTCGAGGTCGGTGACGAGGGCGCGTTTGGCTTCTTTGCTGCTGTAGACTATGATGTGAATACGCGTAACCGTGTCGGTGTCCGCCGTGATTTTAACGTCGACAACTCAGGCCCTGTAGAGAACTTCAATTTCGCTCCAGAGATTTGTGATCGAACGGGCTTTGAAGGTGGCGGTGATGATTGTGGTTTACGTCAGACAAACCTTGATGTTGCCTTAAATGGTATTCTGTCGCTCGGTTATGAATTCAACTCAAGCCACTCAATCAATTACACAGGCACTGTTCTTCGTCAGTCAACAAAACGTTCATTGATTGAAAAAGGTATTTTTGCTGCTGAACGTGATGCTCTTAGAACACGTTCGACAATTGACTTTATTGAAAGTCAGGTTTGGACCAATCAGTTAAGCGGCGAGCACAATGTTTCGCTATTTGGTGATAGTGATACTTTCCAGGAAGCAAAAATAGAATGGCGTGCGAATATCTCACGTTCTGACCGTGATGCGCCTTTGCGCCGTAATACGGTTTATGAATTTGATGATGTGCTTGGTGAATTCCTTATTTTGGCTCGCCCTGATGGTAATGTCACATCATATAGCGCACTTGATGAAGAAACACGCGAGTTCGGGCTGGATATTGAACAGCCATCATATATTGGCGATTTTGCAGTCGATTTTGCTGGCGGTTTCACATATGCAGAAAAAGAAAGAAGCTTCGGTCTAGTTCGCTACAACTTTGCCATTCCTTCTGGTGCTTCAACTGATTTGCGCAGACTTGCACCAGAAATTATCTTTGGCCCTACAAATATTGACCCTAACGGTATTCGTTTAACCGAGATTTTTGATGCCTCTGATTTTTACGATGCAACGTTTGAAAACATTCAGGCTTATTTCAGTGCCGATATCGAGATTTCCGAGAAAGCACGCTTGTCTCTTGGTTTGCGTTATGAAGATTCAGAACAGATTGTAAATACTGTTGACCGAACAACACTTGACCCGATTCAGGTTACTCAGCTAGGCGAATTCTTGCTGCCTGCAGCCACATTTACATATGAGATCATTGAAAATATGCAAGTGCGTTTGGCATACAGCCAGACCATTACACGTCCTGATCTACGTGAACTTTCTGTTGCCCCGTTTATTGATGATGAGCGAAACATTACTGTTAGAGGTAACCCAACGCTACGTATTACCGAGATCAACAACTATGACGCACGTTTTGAATGGTACTTTGACGCTGGTGAAAGCTTAACTGTTGGCGCTTTCTATAAAGAGTTCTCAAACCCGATTGAACAGTCTGTCACTGCTTTTGGTGAAGGCCGCCTGATTACTTATATCAACGGTCAATCTGCAGAATTAAAAGGTGTTGAAGTTGAGGTTGAAAAAATTCTGTTCTTACAAGATTGGTTCGATTGGAACTGGCTGGGCACGCGCGAAGTGTTCATGAAAGCAAACGCATCATATATTGACGGTGAAACAATTACTGCCGAAGCTGATCTTGGTATCGTGACAAATGCAGTTCGTGCATTTCAGGGGCAGTCAGAATATCTGGCAAACTTCCAGATTGGTTGGCGCGATTATGATCGCGGTGAAAACCTTGCGTTTGTTTTAAATTATACTGGCCGCCGTCTTTCACTCTTGGGTGTTTTCGGTGCTCCAGACGAATTTGAAAGCCCGCCGATACTCTTGAATTTTGCATACAGCAAGGAATTCGAGGTTGGAGGTAGGCCGCTTACTGTTAGTTTTGAAGCGGATAATATCCTCAATGACAGTATCCGCTTCACGCAAGCAGGACTTGTTACCGAGGGATATGATTTGGGTACAACCCTATCGTTAGGCTTCAAATATTCCTTCTAATCGCATATAAGAGATCAATGATCTTTAATTGGCCTACTGCTGCGGCGGTGGGCCTTTTGTAAAACGAATGATTATGACCCACTCAAACGTATCAGTGACTGTGAATTCAAATACTGAAATAACCTCGGTTAAAGCCGTTAGTGCTGTTCAAGTGCCTAAAATGGGGCGCTGGCTCATTGGTTTCATTGAGGCTTTAATGATCGTTTGTCTGGCTTATCTGATCGTGAGTGTTTTCTATGCGTTCATTGCACCGCGGCCTGATTTTGCTGCTACATTTCATGCCGCTAGCCAAACTGTTTCGCGCACTAATGAAAAAGCGCCCTATGACACTATCGTTGCTTTCGACCCTTTTTATCGCAAATTAGGTGCTGTTGAGGTGCAAACTGCAGCACCTGAAAGTTCGCTTAAAATAACAATAGCAGGTTTACGTGTTGGTGATGATGGAAGCGGTGCTGCGATTATAGATGTACAGGGTGATGGGCAAAAGCTGATCAGCCTTGGTGAAGAAATCACACGCGGTATCACGCTATCCCGAATCTTCGCAGATCGTGTCGAAATCAATCGACGCGGCGTGCGCGAGACGGTTTATATGGCGAAGCAACCCACTATTGAACGAAACCAAGTTGCGAATGCATCACAGGCAGTATCAACTGTAGAAAGCAGAGGCAGCGGTGTTGACTTTGCTGATGTGTTAGCGCGTATAAGATTAGCGCCTTTGAAAGATGAAGCTAGCCGGCGGATTTCAGGGTTTCGCGTTACTAATGAAACGCCAGCATCACTGCTTGCAGGGACAGGGCTCGCGGTTGATGACGTTATAAAATCAGTAAACGGTTCGCGTTTATCGTCATTTGAGCGTATGCAGGAGTTGGGTGAAGAATTACAGACTGCAACAGCTATTACCATTGAGATTGAAAGGCGGGGTCAAAAAATGACGCTGACTTTATAGGAATGAATAATATGATCCCTAAAAATAGCACAATGGTTTTGGCGGCTTTCATTTTGTCCTTTAGCTTGTTCGTGACCAAAAGTGCTCATGCACAACAGTCGCAAATTCTAAACTACCGCGATGCAGATGTGCGTGTTTTCATTGACGATGTTGCCCAACTCACTGGACGGTCATTCATTATTGATCCTCGCGTTAGAGGTAAGATTAATGTTGTTTCATCGACGCCTTTATCACAGGAAGGGGTGTTTCAGACATTTTTGTCTGCTTTACGTGTTAACGGATTGACTGTTGTCCCGACGTCGAGCGGTGCGTTTAAAGTTGTTCCTGATGATGTTGCTGCCCAAGACGCAGGCCCAGTGGACGAGTCTCGTATAGGTGATCAGTTAGTTACACGTGTTTTTCGCCTGAATTATGCAGACCCGCTTGCTGTGCAAGCTGCAACCAAACCGTTTGTATTTAAGAATGGTAGAACTTTTGCGCGCAAAGGCATGCCAATTATGATCGTTACAGATTATGCAGATAATCTGGAACGTATCAGCAAACTGGTTGCTACAATGGATGTGGACAAATCAGTCATACGCACAATTGCACTAGAGAATACCTCTGCTACAGAAATGGCAGAGATCGCGCTGAGTTTGTCAACGCAGCCCGGCTTCGAAGATACTGCTCGCCAAACAATGACAGCTATCCCCGTTGAAAGTAGTAATACACTGATTTTGCGAGGACAAGCCGCTGTGATGGATACCTTCTTACCCATTATTCGCGATTTGGATGCTAACAATGCATCGCGTGGTGATCTTAGAGTGATATATTTACGCCATGCTAACGCCGAAAGTCTGTTGCCGACGCTTGAGGCTGTTACCCGTTCAATTACGCAAGCAGGTTCTGCTGGCGGCACTGCTGCTTCAGATGTGACGGTATCGGTATATTCAGGAGCGAATGCTGTTGTGATTAATGCCGCTGCTGAGATGCAGCAGAAAATTGGCAATGTTATTCGCATGCTTGATATTCCCCGAGCGCAGGTGCTGGTAGAGGCAATTGTTGTTGAAGTTTCAGAAGGTGCGGCAGAAGAGCTTGGCGTGCAATACATCCTGGCTGGTGGTGATGGTAGCAACATACCGTTTACTGTTTCTAACTACTCTAATACAGCCCCCAATTTACTTGCTGTTACAGGTGCTTTGCTCGTTGATGATACCAACAGCACGACCGATAGCGATAACAACACAACTACTACCACAAACAGTGCCACTACAGATCTATTGCAGGGAACTGCAGTTGAAAGCCTGCTTGGTTTAAATGGTTTTGCTTTAGGCGCTTTAGGGCAGGCGGATAATGGTACTATTTTTGGTGTTGTGTTGAATGCGCTTAATCAGGATACAGGGAGTAACATCCTTTCTACGCCGTCAATTTTGACAATGGATAACGAGCCAGCAAGGTTTTTGTCCGGTCAGGAAATTCCTATTACAACGGGTGAGGCACTAGGGAGTGCTAACGTTAACCCATTCCGAACGATTGAGCGTAAGAACGTAGGTATTCAGCTTGAAGTCACCCCTCAAATTAACGAGGGTGAAGAAATTAGATTACATATTCGCCAGGAAATTTCATCCATTGCCGGCCCTTTAAGCGCTAACTCGTCAGAGTTAATTACAAATAAACGTGAGATTGAAACCACTGTTCGCGTTAAAGACGGTGACATTATTGTGCTTGGTGGCCTTATTCAGCAGAACGAAGCTATCTCGGTCGACAAAGTACCATTTCTTGGTGATATTCCTCTTTTGGGGCGCTTGTTCCGTTCAGACCGTCAAAGTGCGACTAAGACAAACCTGATGATGTTTTTACGCCCCACAATTGTACGCACAAGTGAAGACCTGGCACCATTAACCGCTCGTAAGTACAACTACATGCAAGCGCGGCAGATTGGTGTTGAGTCACAATTGTCTATTGACCAGCTTGTGCAAGAAGTACTTGGCGGTGAGCCGCCTGCTGGCACGCAGCAACCAGTAAATAACAATTAATCCTTATGGCTGAAATGCAGGACATATCAGCGCAAGAAATTCCTAAGTTGAATTATGGATTTGCGCGCGATTTTGGTATTGCTGTAACGGGTGTTACTGAAGCAGGTATTGTTGTTGCCATTCGTGCTGGTACGGTGCCGCGTGCACTAACAGAAGTACGCCGTGTTGTTGGCGAGATCGTACAGATCGAGCGAAAAAACCCACAAGAATTTGATGCACTCCTATCTGACCTTTACACATCGGACGGCTTATCAATTGAAGATGAGGGCGCTCTTGATGATTTGGACAGTGCACTTGAAGGTATGCCTAAAACGGCAGACTTATTGGCTAATGACGATGATGCCCCCGTTATTAGGTTAATAAACGGATTGATGGCTGAGGCAGTGAAAACGAGAGCATCAGACGTGCACCTCGAGCCATTTGATAATAAGCTATCGGTGCGTCTGCGTGTGGACGGTGTGCTGGCTGAAGTTGCAAGTCTGTCTGCCAAACTCGCCCCATATATCGTGTCACGCGTGAAGGTTATGGCGCGGCTTGATATTGCTGAAAAACGCATTCCTCAAGATGGTCGGCTGTCATTGACACTTGGGGACCGAGAATTTGACGTGCGCGTCTCAACATTGCCTTCAAGGCACGGTGAGCGGGTCGTTTTACGATTGCTCGATACCTCACAGGCTCACCTGACATTATCTGACCTTGGCATGCAATCAGATGTTCATAAGCAATTGAAAGAGCTGCTCAAAGAACCGAATGGCATTATCCTTGTAACAGGCCCTACTGGATCAGGCAAAACAACGACACTGTATGCAGGTCTAAGTATTTTGAATGATCAATCGCGCAATATTATGACTGTTGAGGACCCTGTTGAATATGCGCTGGCTGGCATTAGTCAAACGCAGGTTAACAGTAAAGTTGGAATGACCTTTGCGTCTGGCTTGCGTGCAATATTACGACAAGACCCTGATGTTGTGATGGTCGGTGAAATTCGAGATCATGAAACAGCAGAAATGGCAATTCAAGCAAGTTTAACAGGCCATTTAGTACTTTCAACTGTGCATACAAATAGCGCCGTTGCAGCAATTACGCGGCTGCGGGATATGGGGGTCGAACAATTTTTGTTATCATCGACCATAAAAGGCATCCTGGCTCAAAGGTTGGTTCGAAAATTATGTGATAATTGCAAGGTTCCAGTAAAAGACCCTGCTGAGTATATAGACAAGTTAGACATCTCGTTATCAAACGCAACAACCATCTATGATGCTGCGGGTTGCGATACATGCAATCATACAGGATATACTGGCCGACGTGGCATATATGAGTTGGTGGTTGTAGACGATACATTGCGCCGCATGATTCAAGGCGGGGCCAGTGAACAAGAGATGCAAGCACACGCTTTTGCTAAAGCAGATACGCTCAGTACTAGTGGGCAGCGCCTGATTGCTGACGGTGTAACGACTGTTTCTGAAGTGCTGCGGGTTTCCAGGCTGAAGGAGGCCACAGGTGCCGGCATATGAATATCAAGCACTTGACGCACGTGGACGTAATCGCAAAGGCATTATCTCTGCTGATAGTGAGCGCGATGCACGTCAACAACTGAAAGCCTCCGCGCTTTTCGCAACAGCAATGGTGCCGGCAAAAGCGAGTATAGCTTCGCGCAGTAAGTTGTTTGATTTTGCTAACAAACTAAGCGCCAAGGATTTAGTGCTGATAACACGCCAGCTATCTACCATGCTTGAAGCAGCTACACCGCTTGAAGAAGCGTTAAATATCATTGCAACAGAGGCTGAAAAGCCTGTCATCCGGTGCGTGTTAACACGCGTGAGAACAAGTGTGATAGAAGGAACGCGCCTATCCGCAGCTCTTGAACAAGAAACCCAAAGCTTTGATCCGCTTTACTGTGCAATGGTTGGCGCTGGTGAAGCATCAGGCAATCTTGCTGGCGTGTTATCAAATGTTGCTGATCAGCGCGAAAAGACCGAAGAAACGAAACGTAAAGTGCAAACAGCCATGATTTACCCGATGGTGCTTGCATTTGTTGCGATTGCGGTCGTGACTGTGATGATGATTTTTGTTGTGCCGCGTGTCGTTGAACAATTTGCTAACTTTGGCGGGGAATTGCCGACGCTTACTATTGCTGTCATTGCAGTTTCTAACTTTCTAACAAGTTACGGTGGCAGCCTTGCTGTAGTATTACTGCTGGTAATTGTAGGGTTTGTACTTGGAATGCAGCAAGCAGGGTTTCGTTTGTCGGTGCATACGCTATTATTAAAACTACCTGTTATCGGTGGGTTGTTGCGTACAGTTAATGCTGCACGATTTGCCCGCGCATTAGGCACGCTAATAAATGGTGGTAGTCCTGTATTGGAGGGCTTATATGCGGCGCGTGCTACTTTATTGAATAAACGTATGCAAGCGAGCCTCGACACGGCTATTGCAGAAGTTCGGGAAGGTGGCAGCCTTTCTCAAACACTGCGCAGAAGCGGACAGTTTCCTGCAATGTTGTCATACATGATTGCCGCTGGAGAAAGGTCTGGTCAGCTTGCCGAGATGCTAACGAAAGTGGCTGACTATCTTGATCGTGACTTTGATGGATTTACCAAAACTGCACTTGGGCTTCTGGAGCCTCTCATTGTTATATTCATGGGTGTCGTTGTTGGTGCAATTGTTATTTCGATTATGTTGCCGATTTTGCAGCTTAATCAGCTTGTTCTTGCGTGAGGAGCGATAAAATGAAGGTGTTTTTAGCAATTAAGTCTTTAAAAGACCTGTTTGATAGAAAAAAACAGATATTGGCAAAAGACGAAGGTTTCTCGCTTATAGAATTGATGGTTGTGCTGGTCATTATGGGGTTGCTGACATCCATCGTTGTTGTTGTTGCTCTGCCAGGCCAGGACAAGGCGCTGATCACCAAAGCAAATGCTGATATACGTACAATTTCGCAAGCGGTTGATTTGTACCGTATGGATACGCTGCGTTATCCGTCAACGGAAGATGGGCTTGAGGTTCTTTTGACTGCGCCTAAGGCCGCATCATACCGAACAGAAGGCTATATACGTTCTATGCCCCTCGATCCTTGGGGTAATCCGTATTATTATTTGTATCCGGGTGAGAAAAGTACGTTTGACGTATTTTCACTTGGTGCAGATGGACGCCGCGGCGGCGAAGGTCTTAATCAAGATATTGGTAACTGGCAATAAAGTGAAAAATTGGCTCCATGACAAAGCACCTAGAAGCGAAGCAGGGTTTTCCCTGATTGAGCTGATGGTGGTTATGGTAATCATTGGTTTAATGACGAGTGCAGCGGTTATTCTGGTGCCAGAACAAACGCCGCCCCTAATGGAAAGCGCGCGTAAAGCCGCTACAACAATGACTGCGTTACAAAGACAAAGTGTAATGACAGGGCGTGTATATGCCATTGATCTACGGGCAGGGGCGCTTGATGTCCGTTATCAGACACAAATGGGCTGGGCCAAAGCGTCAGGTGTAATCACTGAAAACAGTATATTTCTTGAGGCTGCGGAAATCAGTTTGGGTGGTGTTCGAGTGACGAAAGCCAAGACTTCCAATGATTTTTTGCCACAATTATGGTTTTTGCCAACTGGCGAGTTTCAATCATTTCAGATGGTGGCTGAAACAGATAGTGGACAGATATCATTAGATGCGATTGCGGGTCAAAGCATAAGGGTTACCTCTGATGCGCAGTAAGAAATGCAAGTTGAACACCGACACAGGCTTTTCACTTATTGAATTGCTGGTTGCATTAGCGGTGTTTTCAATTGCTGTTCTTGCTTTATTAGAAAGTCAAGGTAGCAGCGCACGCGCGGTAAGCGCGGTTAAAACGCAAACGCTTGCAAACTTTGTCGCTGATAACCGTGTTGCATTGTTTTCAGGCAGTATTGCTTTGCCTGCTCCCGGTCAAACCAATGGTCAAAGTGAACAAATGGGTGCAGTATTTTCTTGGCAAGAAAGCCGGCAGGTAATTGAGGGTACGCCCTTAATGCGGATGACAGTTTCTGTCTTTGACCAAGAAAACATAGAACGGGCGTCATTAACAGCCTTCAGGAGGATAGATTGATTTATCCTTCGAATAAGTTTCGAGACAGTGGCTTTTCATTAGTTGAAATGCTGGTGGCGTTATCCATTTTTTCTGTGCTCAGTTTGATCGGGCTGGTTGTTCTTCGCAATTTTGTTGATGGTCAGTTTGCCTTACAGCAAGCCGATACGCGAATTAGCCAAATTCAACTTGCTAGTAATATAGTGCGTGATGACCTTGCTAATGCAGTTATTCGACCAGCCAGAGGCATTCTTGGTGAGAGCGGTAGGTATTTTGATGGTGGTGTTCAATCTGCAATATTCGGCGCAGATGATGCTCTTCTATTGAGGTTTGTTCGAAGCGGACATGCCGCCAGCAGCTTTGATCTGAATACTCCCAATATTCAAACTCTAAATTACGCTTTCGAAAACAATAATTTTGTTAGACGTAGCTATGCCCGCCCAGATGCAACTGACACAACACCTGTTCTAAGCCAGACATTGCTTGATCAGGTGAAGGGTATGGCCATCCGGTTTCGCGTGCAAGGTAATTGGGTTGATGGTTTGCAGTCTATTGTAGGTTCACGTCAAAGCTTGCCTGAATTCGTAGAGTTGCAGTTTGTGTTCATGAATGGTGAAAAACTGACGCGTGTGTTTAGTGTAGGCATAAGCGGATGAAGCAAATTTTGAACATCAAAAAACGCATTCGCAAAGATGATGGCGCAGCACTTGTTACTGTCCTGCTGTTGGTGTCTATCATGAGTATTGCTGCTGTTGTTTCGTTTGAGGCAGTTGGATATGCGGTAAAACGCACAGCTGCCGCGCGCATGTATGATCAAGCAAGATTATATGCGGTAGGGGGTGAGCACATTGCAAGTATTGCAGCAGGAAGGCTGGTAACAACAGATCAAGCCTTGTTAAGGACTATAGGGTTTGATGGCGTCAGCGATATTTCTTACCCCATTGAAGGGGGCTTTATCACAGGTCAGCTTATTGATGTTAGCAATTGTTTTAATGTGAATAGTTTGGTGAGTGGAGCTGATAATGGAACATTTGTTCCTGATGATGTTGCAGTAGCTCAGTATCAATATTTGCTTGAGCTTGTCGGGTTTTCTGAGGGTGAAGCCGATCATTTGTCTGCCAGTTTGCTTGATTGGTTGGATAGCAATAGCCGTCAATCTCCACGCGGCGCTGAAGATTATGATTATGCTGCTTTTGATCCACCATACCGGGCGGCCAATACTTTGATGGCTGATATTAGCGAGTTGCGATTGGTGAGTGGGTATACTGAAGCTACGCGTGAGTTGATGGTTCCTTTTTTGTGTGCCTTGCCTTCGACATCACCCGCAGTGCTTAATGTTAACAGCTTAAAGCCTCCGGGCGGTTTGTTGTTGGCGGCGCTTGTGGGGCGCGGGGTAACATACCAGCAAATGCAAGGCCTTATTGCCGAGCGTGCTGCACGAGGATATGAAACAGTTGCAGATTTCTGGAATGAGGCGATGTTTAATGGTCGTTCAATTAACCAGAATGTGCGCGCTTCTGTTGAGGTGAAACCTTCGCGGTTTATAGCTCAAATTCATGTTAATTATTATGATGCTCGCGTATATTTAACATCTTATATATGGGCTGCTAATAATGGAAAGACGCAAGTTTTGAGTAGAGCGTTTGGAGCTGTTCAGTGAGTAAATTAGGCTTTGTTTTCTTAAGTGACGGTGGCCGCCAGATTATGCATATGGTGCATTCTGATGGTGCCACATTAACTTTCGATGGCACTCCACAAGAGTTTTTAAATGACGACACCGGTATTGATCACATCATAGCAGTGCTGGCAGGCGAGGATGTTAGTACATGGTCTATTGATGTTCCTGATATAGCAGACAATAAGCTCCTTCAAATACTGCCCGTGCAATTGGAAGACATGAAGGCCGTTATAGGCATTGACGATCATTATGCATTACTGTCAAAAAACGAAGACGGTACAAGGTTGGTTGCCTGTGTTTCTGCCAAGGTAATGGAGGAGACCTCCCAAACGCTTGCTGTAAATGGTATTAACGCAGATTTGTTGATAGCGGATTACTTATTATTAAAGAAGACAAGCGAAGCAAACATTGTTCGTACATTTGATGATGATAGTCGATATATTTGTCGGTTATCTGATGGTTCAGGTTTTGCAGCTAACAAGCTGATAATAAATGAATTAACTCCTATTAATGATATTGATGAGTTAGGGCTTCATAATGTTTCACTGGATTCACTACAAAGCTTAAATCTACTGCAAGGTCGCTACAAACGAGGCGTAGCAATCGCAGCTTACCTGCCATTTCTATACCGGGCTGCGATTTTGGCCGGCATGCTATTACTCGTTTGGGCAGGTTCGGTGTTCATGAGTGCACAGCGTGATCAGGCTGAGGCTAACGCTTTAAGTGCTGAAACCGAGGCGTTATTTAGAAATGCATTTCCAGACATTACCCGCATCGTCAATATGGAAGCACAAGCTCGCCGGCTTATTACGCAAGGCACTTCCAGCGCAGGGGGAGCATTTCTCCGTATATCTGAAGATATTTTTGTAACGGTTGCTAATTTTGATGGAGCAGTGCTGGAAGGGTTGAGATTTAATGAAGAGCAAAGTTCGTTCTTTGTTAATGTTTCGTTTGCTGTTTTTTCTGAAAGCGATGATTTTCTTTCACAGCTTAGAGCTAAAGGCTTGCGCGTGACAGAAGGGGGCAGCAGGCAGGAAGATGGGCGTGTTATTACTGATATAGCCATTGAGTTAGCGCGATGAATGTTTATTGGAATAAGTTATCAACACGTGAGAGAGCTCTTATTATGGGAGCAGGTGGTCTATTCGTCCTTCTCATTCTCTCGCTTGTGATTGTACGCCCCTTGATAAATTATCAAGCAGGTTCTGAGGCAGAGCTGATTGCAGCAAAAGAAGAATATCGTGTGATTGCGTCTTTGGTAGCGTCATATAATACTACACAAGATAAACGTAGTATATCTGCACAGAAATTGCCTAGCTCACAATCTCCCCGTATTTTAATTTCTACGTCAGCCCGCGAAAAAGGCTTGATTGTGTCACGGATTCAACCGTCGGAAGATGGTAATTTAACTTTATGGATGGACAGTGTTTCGTCGATCGTTTTCTATGAATGGCTAAATACATTGGAGCAAAGACACAGCTTGTCACCAAACTTGGCATCACTGCAAAAGAATGGTGATGGTACACTTAGGGCACAGATTCAGTTTTCGGGTGTACAATAATGATCTCTGTGAGAACTGCAATCATACTGTTTTCTGTTAGCTTCGTATTTTTTATCGCTACTTTGTTGCCTGCCTCCGTAATTTTGACGCTAAAAAACTTTAGGACAAGAACAGCCTATAGTCACGTTGAGGGCTCGATCATGCATATGAATTTTACGGATTTGAGCGTCGATAGTGTCTATATAGGTAATTTTGAATTTTCTCCTGATTTTCCAGCTATTCTTTGGGGTGATGTTGGCGGGAATGCCAGTTTTTCAGGCTTGGGGCGACAAGCCGATATAGATTTCAAGTTAGAAAATTCTGATACTTTAGTGATTGATAAAATGACACTGCTAATGCCTGTGGCTTTGGATACAAACATAGGCAAGTTGAGCGGCGCACTTCGCTCTCAAAGTAACGGCGCCGTAATTTCTTTGTCCAGCGGTTGTCGTTCAGGCGGTTTTAACTTTACGACAACCATGTTTGATGACTTGTTCCAGCAAATAGGCATGACGGCACCTGAAATTTCTGGGCGAGGTGTTTGTGAAGCTGGTGGTATGATAGATGTTAATCTTGCTGGCCAATCAGACGCGCTAGAATTAACTATTTCGGGACAAGTGCACTCCAATCAAGATTGGAACGCTCCTTCATTTACACTTACAGCGGTTGTTGAGCCGCCTAGGGGGCGTTTTTTTGCCGATAATGTAAAGCAGCTGTTTTTAACGGCGGGCTTGTCACCTGTTGGACGGGGATATAGTCTTCCGCTGCAAACAGGAAGAGTAGGGAATTGATGATGAAATTCTACAGCGCTTTAACGCCGTTTACATTTTTTTCTACACTTCTGTTGCTAGCTGGTTGTGGTGTGATCAAGCCGCCTACGGAGCAGATTACCCAGTCACCGGAAGCCATTGAAGAAAGTACGAACAAGCGTTTAGGAGATGATGAAATATTGTCCCGTATTTCTGCATTGCCGGGACAGACCTTGGAGGATAGCACTTGTGGTTTGTTCTTGTGGTTGCGCCGTGATGATGCACCGTTAATTTTTTTCCAAAGATCGAACGACCCAAGCGCAACCATGATCCTTGATGGTGTAAGCCAATCCTTACCGCGTATTTCGGCCACTGAGTTAATTGGATTCAACTTTTTTGAAAATCAGACTTTTGAAAATAATGCATTTAAGCTTTCGGTAAAAACTAAAGCTGAAGCAGTGCGTAGTATTCGCCAAGGTATCAAAATTGAAACGGGTAGTATATCTATGACCACCAACAATGGCTGGTCTGCGGCGCTTCCTGTCGCTGGCGTTGTTGGCTGTAAGTAAATTAAGCATTAGCAATGTTACTGGCCGTAACAACTGGATTTTTGGAAACGTTGCCCTATGTCTTTGTTCAAAGGTAATGAGCTGTTATTAATGGCTTGAGGACTAATCGGTAAAATATAAATAAGTTAAAGGTTTAGCTGTGGTTGTATCTCTAGAAAAACGCGGTGAAATTGCTGTTATCAGCGTCAATAACCCGCCAGTAAATGCACTTTCCCATGGTGTCAGAGACGGTATTCTTACACATATTCAAGCATGCGATGCTGACGAAGCTGTAAAAGCAATTGTGATCGCGTGTGAAGGTCGTACATTCATTGCTGGTGCAGACATCAAGGAGTTTGGTGCACCGCCAAAGGCGCCGCATTTACCTGATGTTGTTCAAGGTATTGAAGATGTAAGCAAGCCCGTGGTTGCTGCAATACATGGAACTGCGCTTGGCGGCGGTCTGGAAGTAGCATTAAGTTGTCACTATAGAGTGGCACTAACCTCAGCAAAAATTGGCTTACCTGAAGTAAAACTTGGCATTTTACCAGGTGCTGGAGGCACACAGCGATTCCCGCGTATTGCAGGTGTGGAAAATGCACTTGATGCAATCATTAGCGGCCGTCATGTGAAAGCTGCTGAAGCTGCCAAGTGGGGTGTTATTGATCAACTTGTTGAAGATAATGTTCTGGATGCTGCTATTGCTATGGCAACAGCTAAGATTGCTGAAGGTCCTCGACGTACTGGCGAAATGGAAATTGATAGTAGTGTTTACGACCAAAGCTTTTTTGACGGCTTCCGGAAATCAATTGCTCGCAAAACACGCGGTTACTTTGCGCCTGAACGTTGCATTCGCTGTATCGAAGCAGCAGTGGTGTTGCCGCTAAAAGAAGGCTTGCAACGTGAACGTGAGCTATTCATGGAATGTATGCAAAACCCGCAAGCGCGAGCGTTGCAACATATGTTTTTTGCAGACCGTCAGGTATCGCGTATTCCGGGCATTGATAAAACAACACCACGCCGTGAGATTAAAAAGGTTGGTATTATTGGGGCTGGCACGATGGGCGGTGGTATTGCCATGAATTTTGCCAATGCTGGTATTCCGGTAACTTTACTTGAAGTTCAGCAAGACGCTTTGGATCGCGGCTTAGGCGTAGTCCGTAAAAATTATGATCGTACTGCTGCCAAGGGCAAATTAACAACTGAAGCTGTTGAGGCGCGTATGGCGCTATTTAACGGCACGCTTGATTATGCTGATCTATCAGACTGTGACCTTATTATTGAGGCCGTGTTTGAGACCATGGAAATTAAGAAGAAAGTGTTCTCATCGCTGGATGCAGTTGCCAAGGAAGGTGCAATTTTAGCCACAAACACGTCTTACCTGAATGTTGATGAAATCGCGGCCATCACCAAGCGCCCTGCTGATGTGCTTGGTCTTCACTTCTTCTCTCCGGCTAATGTGATGCGTCTATTGGAAATAGTTCGTGCTGAGAAAACGGACCCCGCCGTACTTGCAACATGTGTTGATTTAGCGAAGAAAATTGGCAAAGTCGGCGTAGTGGCGGGTGTTTGCCACGGATTTATTGGGAACCGTATGCTGGGTCATTATTTCCGAGAAGCATCTTTAAGCGTTATAGAAGGCGCGCTTCCTGAAGAAGTTGATGCGGCTATGTTTGACTTTGGTATGCCAATGGGGCCAATGACTGTGTCCGATATGGCAGGTCTTGATATTGGTTATTTGAACCGTAAAGGCATGGACAGGGCAGACTATGAGACGAGCGCAACAGACTGGATGGACCGTGTCGTTGAAATGGATCGTAAAGGTCTAAAAGTGGGCGCTGGCATCTATGATTATGATGAAGGTAGCCGCACGCCTAAACCTTCAGCGACTGTTATGGCAATCATTGAAGAAGAAAGCGCCAAGCTTGGCATTGCACGTGAGGGCAAAACCGCAGAGGAAATCGTGGAACGCTGTGTTCTGGCTCTTGTCAATGAAGGCGCCAAGATACTCGGTGAAGGTATGGCTTACCGAGCCAGCGATATTGATGTCGTATATGCCAATGGGTACGGCTTCCCGCCGTATCGTGGCGGTCCTATGCACTATGCGGACCATCTGGGATTGAAGAATGTATATGAGAAGGTTTGCGGTTTTGCCGAGAAATACGGCAAACGCTGGTGGAAACCTGCACCGCTTTTGAAAGAGCTGGCCGAATCTGGCAAAAGCTTTGCCGAATATGACCGAGAAAACGCGAAATAAGCCAATATGTGCACTGAATTATATGTAAGGAAAGATAATGTCTAACTATCTTGTCGATACTTTTGGCCTTGAAGGCAAAGTTGCTCTTGTTGCAGGGGCATCATCAGGCATTGGCGCGCAGTTTGCCAAAGCGCTAGCAAAAGCTGGTGCTAAGGTCGTGCTTGGAGCTCGTCGTGTTGACCGTATCGAAGCGCTTGCAGCCAGTATTGCTGATGAAACAGGTAGTAAAACACTTGCTGTTGCTCTTGATGTGACGGACCGCAAAAGTGTTGTTGCAGCTTTTGATAAGGCTGAAGAAGCTTTTGGAACCGTTACCGTTGTTTGTAACAATGCGGGTATTGCTATCCCCAACTGGTCTTTGGAAGAAAGTGAAGATGATTGGGACAAAACAATGAACACAAACCTTAAAGGTATGTGGCATGTGGCACAAGAGTCAGGAAAGCGTATGGTTGCAGCAGGTGTTGGCGGTTCAATCATCAATACGGCATCCATTCTTGGCCTTGGTGTTGGTGGTATGCAAACCAGCTACGCAACAAGTAAAGCTGGTGTGCTGCATATGACACGTTCAATGGCTACAGAGTTGCAACGATTTGGTATCCGTGTGAACGCTATATGCCCGGGATATTTCAAAACTGAAATTAATGATGAGTTTCTTGAAACCGAGCTTGGTCAGAATATGCTGAAACGATCACCAGCTAGACGGGCAGGGCGGTTGGAAGAGCTTGAAGCGCCAATGTTGATGTTGGCGAGCGATGCGGCCAGCTTTGTAACAGGTGTTGCATTACCTGTTGATGGTGCGCATTCGGTGACGCTGCCATAATCTTCTAGGGATATAGGCAAAAGAAAAAGGGTGAGAGCAGATGCTCTCACCCTTTTTCGTATGTCTTGTTTCGTCTTCTAGAAGTTTACGCGGAACGCTGCACCAATTACGCGAGGCTCGTTCACGTATGCAGTAAGGTTGTTGAAGTCGATACCACCTTTGATGTTTGCTTCGTTGGTAATGTTACGACCAAATAGAGCGACTTCGTATTTTGCGTCATCCCAGCGGTAACCAACCTTTAGGCCGCCTTCAAAATCACCAGTTGCAGTGTATTCTACTGACTCGTAGATAAAGAAGTTAGTGCGTCCCTGGAATGCCCAGTCAGTTAGAATGAAGAACTCTGTGCCATTCCCAACAGGAACGGTGTAGTCCGCAACAAGGTTAAGTGTCCACTCAGGCGCTTGTGGTAAAGGGTTGCCATCTACAAATGCACGTCCGTCAGTGGATAGTGGGTCAAGTACAGTACACTGGGCACAAACACCAACTTGGAGGTTAGGGTCGTCAAGTTCTGTGTAGTTGTAAGCAAAACCAGCTGTCAGTAATAGGTTCTCTGTAGCGAGGAATTCAATGTCTGTTTCAAAGCCATAACCGATAGCTTTGTCTGCGTTCACAAGCTGGATCAGGTTACCACCGCCGCCAACAGCACTAAGCTGCAGGTCGCTGATGTCCCAGTAGTAAACAGATGCGTTCCAGCGCAGGCGATTATCAACTAACTGAGATTTGAAACCTGCTTCATAAGAAATGATGGTTTCTTCTTCAGCAATTGAAGGTGCACCAAAGAAGGCAATATCGCGGCCTTGAATTGTAGGAGCACGGAAGCCTGATGCAACACGTGCATATACAGAAAGCTCGTCGTTAACTACATGATTGAGAGCAACATCCCAGCTTAGGCGAGACGCTGAAACTTCACGTACGAAGACTTCGCCTGTTCCACCTGATACAGAACGCATGTCACGCTCATCATCTGTGAAGCGTGCACCAACGGTCAGCGTTGTTGCGTCGCTCACATCATATGCAACATGACCAAACACGGCCCAAGCTGTATTTTCATGCCTTGCTGCAGTGTCAGGAATGAAGAACGGTGATGTTCTTACAACGTTTGTTGAGTCAAAGTAGAAGAAACCAGCTTGCCAGAACAAATTCTCTTCTGCTTGCTGTGCAAAACGGAATTCTTGAGTGAATTGAGCGGCATCGTCAGTTGAGCCTTGTGTCGTAGACTGGAACGGGATGAAACCCGGACCATTTGGGTTGCCGCCATCAATATCACCAAGACTGAAACCTTCAGCATCTTCAAACGCAGTGATAGATGTTGCAGTGATGCCGTTCGCAAACTCATAGTTCAAACGAAGTGAACCACCCCAGTTTTCATACTCTTGCGGGTTATTGTGTGTATCACTGAAGAAAACAGTATTACGATCGAAGTTGTTGTTCAACTGATTGCTGCCAGCCGTTAATACGTTGGCGCGGAACAGAGCCGAAGTACCTTCATTGTTACGGTAGTGAGCATTGAACAATGCTGAGAAGTTGTCACTTTCATGCAAGAGCTGGACACGGGCCGCTTTCTCGTTAAAGCCGCCAAGCGCGTCCTCGGTGCCAAGGAATGCATTGTCGATGTAGTTATCGCGGTCTTGCAGCAATACAGAAATACGACCAGACAGGTTATCTGTCATGCCGCCGCCGTATGCAGCTTCCAGGTTTTTCTGTCCGAGGCTACCGTAGCTAGCTGTTAAATAGCCGTTTTCTTCCTGGGTAGGCTTGCGTGTATCAAATTTAATGATACCCGCAGGTGTATTACGGCCAAATAGTGTGCCTTGAGGACCGCGCAATACTTCAACACGCTCAACGTCAAACAACGGGAAGCTTTTGAGAACAACGTTTTCCATTACGACGTCGTCCATAATGATGGACACCGGCTGAGAAGCTATCAGGTCGAAATCTGTATTACCCAAACCACGGAGGTAAAAACGTGGTGCAACACGACCATTTGAAGATTCAGCGTTCAATCCAGGAATACGTGCAGCAAGTAAGCGAATATCAGCACCACCAGCCGAAAATTCGTTGATGCTATCGCCTTGTAATGTAGATACAGAAATTGGAACATCGCGCAGGCTTTGTTCACGACGTTGTGCTGTTACAACGATTTCTTCAAGAGCAAATCCATCGTTATCGTTCTGTGCTGAAGCGCCAGTAGAGATCGCGAGCATCGAACAACCAGCAGCTAGAAAAGCACCAGTTTTTGAGAAGGTTTTTGTCATCGGTAGTTCCCCGTTTCTTTATGTCTAACAACCTACAAACCACAAGATACTTTAGTTTGTGTTGATCAGCGGTATTTCTATGGTTGGGATATATGTCAGAATTGAAAATTGCGACTAGAAAACGCAGATTTGGGAGCAGGCTGGTTGTTAGGGTCTTTCAACTGTTGCAGAACCGCAACCAGTATGGTCTTTTGAACTCATATGAAATGTAATTTGGAATGATGATGCAGTTTTCAAATCCGCTAGTCGAAGGTCGACTAATTAAGCGATATAAGCGTTTTTTGGCAGATGTAGAACTTGATGACGGAAGTGTTGTTGTTGCGCATTGTGCCAATAGTGGGTCAATGCTTGGGTGTAAGGAAGAAGGCAGCCGTGTTTTGCTGTCTCCTAATACTAATCCGAAGGCCAAATTAGATTGGCGCTGGGAAATGGTTGAAGTTGATGGGTTTCTTGTTGGTATCAACACGTCTCATCCAAATGGTATAGTAGAAAGTGCTATTCGAGACGGTATTATCACTGAGCTTCAAGGTTATGAAAGTTTGCGACGTGAGGTGAAGTACGGTGTTAATAGCCGTATCGACATTTTGCTTGAAAACCCCGGGTTATGTTATGTTGAAGTGAAGAATGTAACGCTGAAAATTGGCGATGAAGCACAGTTTCCGGATGCAGTAACCGTGCGTGGTACAAAGCACCTGAATGAATTAACTCAAATGGTGGCTGATGGGCATCGTGCAGTTATGGTATATCTGGTGCAGAGAGAGGATTGTGTGTTCTTTCGCCCAGCGGCAGCTATTGACCCCGTTTATGCAGATGCGTTAAAGGCAGCGAGCGCGGCTGGCGTTGAAATATTGGTTTACCAATGTAATCTTTCGTCGGACGCAATTACGGTGACGTCACCGTTGCCTTTTTCCGTTGATCCGGAATAAGAAATGAAACCCGAACTAGTACGCCAAGTATATAGATACGATAAGGACTGACAGAATGAATTATGTTGAAGGTGCAGTAGCTCCAGAGGTGCGTACTGGCGCTATTAAGTTATACGGTGACGATGCACTGGATGGCATGCGTGCCGCAGGACGCTTGGCAGCCGAGACGCTGGATTATGTCACTCCTTTTGTAAAAGCTGGCATTACAACTGATGAAATTAATACAATCTGCCATGATTTTATCATTAATCATAACGCTGTGCCTGCGCCGTTAAATTACCGCGGGTTTCCCAAGTCGGTTTGCACATCGATTAATCATGTTATTTGCCATGGCATTCCAGGACCCAAAAAACTGAAAGATGGTGACACTCTTAATATCGATGTAACTGTTATACTCGATGGATGGTTTGGTGATACAAGCCGCATGTTTTTTGTTGGTAAGCAGAAATTGCTCTCGCAACGTTTGTGTCAGGTTACCTTTGAAGCAATGTGGAAGGGTATTGAAGTTGTGAAGCCTGGCGCACACCTGGGAGATATTGGTGCCGCCATCCAGAAACACGTGGAATCACATCGCTACTCAGTTGTACGCGACTTTTGTGGACACGGAATAGGGCGTGTGTTTCATGACGAGCCCAGCGTCATGCATTTTGGCAAGGAAGGAACAGGTGTTGAACTGCGCAAAGGTATGTTCTTCACTATCGAGCCTATGGTTAACGCAGGCAAGCCTGGGGCAAAAGTGTTGGCTGATGACTGGACCGCTGTAACACGTGACAAGTCACTTTCCATGCAGTTTGAGCACACGCTTGCTGTTACCGATGACGGATATGAAGTATTTACAAAATCGCCCAAAGGATGGGAATGCCCGCCTTATGATCTGCCATCAGCAGGTTAGAATACCGTGACAGATCAAGAAGATCATCGGCACGGTCACCGCGAACGTTTGCGGAAACGTTTCTTGAGGGGTGGAGAAGATGCTTTAGCCGATTATGAGCTTCTAGAGTTGTTGCTAATGTTTGCTATTCCACGCAGGGACGTGAAACCTTTGGCAAAAGAGCTCATTGGTAAATTTGGCAGTTTTGCAGGCGTTATAAACGCAGATACTGATGTGTTGTTGAAAACGAAAGGTCTGGGTGAAAGCACTGTTGCTTTGTTAAAAGCTTCGCAGGCATCAGCAAATTTATTGTCTAAAACGCATGCGAGCAGCAAGCCGGTATTGTCAAATTGGCCTGCGGTTCAAGCATACTTGCAAACAAGTATGGCTGGCTTGTCACGAGAGCAGTTTCGCCTTCTGTTTTTGGATCGTCAAAATCGACTGCTTGCTGATGAAGTTATGAGTGATGGCACGATAGATCACACGCCTGTTTATCCACGTGAAGTAGTGCGCCGCGCGCTGGCAAACAATGCAACAGCGCTTATTCTGGTGCATAATCACCCATCAGGTGATGCAAGTCCCAGCAAGGCAGATATAACGATGACACACAATCTTAAAGAAGCGTGTGCAAAGATAGATATTCAAATTCATGACCATATAATTGTTGGTAAAATGGGGCAGTCTAGTTTTCGGGATTTAGGCTTGTTGTAAATTAGATACCTTGATATCAAAATATCGACTTGATGACGACTTGGATCAAAGAAGCATTTATGTATTGGCAGCAGAAATCGCAAAAGAAAGATGTACTACAGAGTTTACGTGTTTCAGCCAAAGTAGTTCTGGTGTCTAAGGACGGTAAAGTTCTGATGATGCGAAAAGCTAATGGTATTCCTGATTTACCAGGTGGGAAAGTCGATAAAAACGAAGATCTTTTTGATGGCCTTAAACGTGAAATCAAAGAAGAAATTGGCCTAAAGGCTAAGAAGTTTAAGTTTATAACATCGTGGATAAAAATAAAAAACGGTGCGCGCGATCGATTGGTCATCGTGTTTGAAGCGCGAACCAAGGCAAAAGCAAAAGCTGTAGATATAAAGCTCTCTAAAGAGCATGTTTGGGCTGAATTTGTTGACCGTGGCGGTTTCGAAAAGATCGAAAATATACCATATGGGTATGCCAACGCCGTCGAACTTTGTTTTAGTCGGTATGAAAAGCGCAAAGCTAAACTATAACTTTGCGCTTTATTACATTATTGGTTGCGGGCTGCGATATCCGCCAATCTTGCGTCTATCGTTGAGCGGCTATACCATCGACCTTCAGCCATAACGCCGGCTTGATCAAATAGGTTGCGGGCATCACGTCTTGGGTCATTGTTTAGCAAAACCAGATCGGCCCGTTTTCCGTTTTCGATAGTGCCAAAGTTTGCTTGTTCCTTGAAATATTCGCCAGCATTGCGAGTTGCGATCGCAAGAATATCTGATGGACTAAGACCTATATCAACTAAAGACTCAATCTCACGCCAGATAGAAAAGCCGGGCACACTGTATAACTGAGGTGCATCGCTACCCATCACAATTTTGGCGCCGCCGTTGTACAGTGCCTGCAACATCCGATTGCGGTTGTCCTTGGCATATGCATTGGGATTTTTATTGATGTCCGTTAATCTACGCTTCCATGTCTCGCGTGTTTCGCGTGGCATATATTTGTTTTCAAAGCGTGCAGCGAGTGTATCCGCCTCACCGCCAGCAATTAAAATTTCGAACAATGGATGGGTTGGTACAATCCAGCTCTGATATGTATTATTATAAAGGTCGACGGCTTGTTGCAGTTCTGCATCTGTAAGTGTGTGGTTAAAGCCATCAAGCAGTTGAATAAACCCATCCATATGGTCAATTGAGGTTTGCTTTTTTTCAAGAGCGCGCTGAATGCCAACATCTGCAGGGACATGACCACCGAAAGGAATGCCTACTTCATGTGCTGTATCTGCAATGGCATCATATTCTGCACGGCTTAGGCCAGGGTGGATTTTAAGAAGATCCCAGCCATCTCTTTTATATTTTTTTACCTTGGCAACACCGTCAGAGACCGAAGACACTGAGTTGCCGTTTAAGCTTGGTGCAGCGAGATATAAAGCTGGACCAGCCATTTCTCCGTCCTGTACCGCTTTTCGCATATCAAACTGTACAGTATTTCCAAGCATGCCGCGCACGGTCGTAACGCCACCAGCCAAGTATAGAAACAGTGTATCTTGAACGAGTTGTGATCTTGCAGCGCCTTGAGGTAGATGCCCATGCATTTCTGCCAAGCCTGGAATCAAAAACTTTCCATTACCATCGATGATCTCTGCGTCGGCGGATTGTTCGAAGCCTGCATTTGATGCACCAACATACGTAATGCGCCCATCCTTGACGTATACATATGCGTTTTCAATGACTTTATCACCTTCCATAGTGATAGCGGTTACACCGGAAAATAACGTATCAGCTGCAGCGGACATTGTTATTAACGCCGATAAAAGTATCATGATTAGAAAACGCATAGCTTACCTCCCCATATATGCAGGCCAGCATGCTTCAGTGCGATGTAGAAGATGTCAAGTAACAACCAGACGAGGTGATCATCCACTTGCGATAAATCACCGGTTCTGCTAGCAGAACCACATATATCTTGCCTTCAATTGTGCCTTAAGGAAAAAATAGCATGATTCCTCGTTATTCCCGTAAAAAAATGACTGACATTTGGGAAGCGGAAAACCGTTTTCAAATCTGGTTTGAAATTGAAGCGCATGCTTGTGATGCAAATGCTAAACTGGGCCGTATCCCTGAGGCTGCGGCAAAAGCTGTGTGGGAACGTGGTAAATTTGAAGTTGAGCGCATTGACGAGATTGAGCGCGAAGTAAAGCACGATGTGATCGCGTTTTTGACCAACCTTGCAGAGCATGTAGGTGACGAAGCACGTTTTGTTCACCAGGGTATGACATCTTCGGATATTCTCGACACATGCTTGTCTGTGCAGTTGATGCAGGCAGCGGATATTATTATTGATGACCTCGAAAAACTTCTTGTTGTGTTGAAGCGTCGTGCTCTTGAACACAAACACACAATCTGTATTGGCAGGAGCCACGGCATTCATGCAGAGCCTGTAACCTTTGGCCTGAAGATGGCGCAAGCCTACGCTGAATTTGACCGTTGCCGTGACCGTATGATTGCCGCACGCAAAGAAATAGCTACCTGTGCAATTTCTGGTGCTGTTGGCACATTCGCTAACATTGATCCATTTGTAGAAGAATATGTGGCCGAGCAGATGGGACTTGAGGTCGAACCTGTTTCCACACAGGTTATTCCGCGTGATCGTCATGCTATGTATTTTGCGGTTCTCGGTGTTATCGCGAGCTGTGTTGAACGCTTGGCTGTTGAGGTCCGGCACCTCCAGCGAACAGAAGTTTTGGAAGCGCAGGAATACTTCTCTAAAGGCCAGAAGGGTTCAAGTGCAATGCCACACAAGAAAAACCCGATCCTGACAGAAAACCTGACTGGCCAAGCGCGTTATATTCGCGCATTTGCTATGCCCGCGATGGAAAACGTTGCCCTTTGGCATGAGCGCGATATCTCGCACTCATCTGTTGAGCGTTATATCGGTCCAGATGCAACTGTTGCTCTTGATTTCTCGCTTGCGCGCCTTACGAGTGTGATGGATAAGCTCTTGGTGTATCCAGATAACATGCTTGATAATATGAACAAGATGGGTGGCTTGCCTAACAGTCAGCGTGTTTTACTCGAGCTGACACAAGCAGGCGTCAGTCGTGAAGATGCATACCGACTTGTACAGCGCAATGCGATGAAGGTTTGGGACAGCAAAGGCAGTGTGCATTTGCTTGATTTGCTTAAAGAAGACGAAACTGTAACAGCCAAAGTGTCTGTTGAGGAGTTGAACGAACTCTTTAACATGGACTATCATACCAAGCACGTGGACACGATTTTTAAACGCGTCTTCGGTGGATAGGCAGTTATACTAAAACGGTGGGGTCTAAGACTAGCCTGTAACAACACTCTGGAGGGTGCATTGGGTAAGGCTTTGAATAAAAACGATGTTTTTGGTGGAACGTCGGCGCGTCAGGTTGATGCTCCAACTGCACCTTTGACAAAACAGCTTTTTTCGCTTTGGCAATCCAAGTGTGGCGCTGATGATATGCCGTTACGTCATGAAATGGATGCTGCGTCATTACAAAGCATGATGCCCTATATCTACATTGTAGATATTCTTGATGACGGCGCTGATTTCTGTATGCGTTTTATGGGGTCAGCAATTGTGCAGTCTATTGGGCGAGATTATACTGGTGTAAAAGCGAGCGAGAATAAAGACGCGGAATCTAACTGGCGTGCTTTGGTTTATCGCAGCGTATATGAAGCGAGAAAACCCATGTTTACACGTGTGCCCTTGTCTGATTTTGAGCGGAGCCATGTCATGACTGAGTGTGCATTATTGCCACTTGCTAACCGTCACGGTGACTTCAGTATGATAATGTGCTGTGCAACGCCGTTACAATAAATACAGCAACGCTGCAATTTATGACCTTGGAGTCGCATATGGTTAATGCTGCACTGTTAATTATTGGCGACGAGATATTGTCTGGTCGCACGCAAGATAAAAACATTCAATACCTGGCTACATGGCTAAATGAAGCTGCGATCCAATTGGTGGAGGTGCGTATTGTTCCGGACGTTGAAGCAGAAATTGTCGCTGCCATTAATGCACTGAGAGAAATACGTGACTATGTTTTTACCACCGGCGGTATTGGGCCTACCCATGATGACATCACATCCGCAAGCATTGCCGCTGCATTTGGTGTGTCGCACGGCGTCGATGCAGAAGCTTATCGGCGTTTGAGCGAATATTACGGTGAGGAAGACTTCACGGATGCGCGTAAACGCATGGCCATGGTGCCTGAAGGAGCTTTACTTATTGATAATCCAGTCTCCATTGCACCAGGCTTTCAAATGGAAAATGTGTTTGTGCTGGCAGGTGTGCCCAAGATTATGCAGGCGATGCTGGAGAAACTGCGTGACCGTTTAAAGGGTGGACGCAAAGTTTGGTCACAGTCTTTAACGATTCATGCACCCGAAAGTAAAATGGCAGGCGCACTTGAGCGTATAGAGCGGGATACTGACAGTGTGAGCCTTGGTAGCTATCCATTCTTTCGTAATGGTAATGTCGGAACACAGATTGTTATTCGCTGTCCGGATAAGTCTTTGATTAATCAGGCAATGGACGCACTTTTGTCTGCGGTTGCTCGTATGAATTTTGAATTTGAACGACCTTCAGAAATCGCATAATTGCTGATTTATTAGGTGATGAAACAAAAGAAAATTCAATAAGCTGATTTTCCGCATTGTTTTTTTCTGTCAGCGTGGTTTATAACCCCATTGTCTTGTAGCCAGCGCTGCTACACTGTGTGCCCGCATGATGGAATTGGTAGACATACAAGACTTAAAATCTTGAGACCCTTGTGGTCGTGCCGGTTCGAGTCCGGCTGCGGGTACCACTAAACTTCTATATAGATTTAATCGCCGCATGAAATGCCTGAGCGCTTATTTGCGCTCAAACATCATAAAGGCTTCAATGCCGTTTCTCATGGCCAGCACATCCATTTTGTCACTAACGGCATAAGGCGTGTGGATGGATAATACAGGCGCGCCGAAGTCAATTGTATCAATGTTATGACGCGACATTTCACGGCCTAGTGTACCGCCGCCCGCGCGCGCAACCTTATAAGTGGCGGTTTGCCAGGGAATGTCCTTTGAATCAAGTGCGGCTCTGGTCCATGCTGTAAATTCGCTAGTTGCATCCAGGCCTTGGCCATAAAGTTTGAAATTAATCCCCATGCTCAAGCGCGGTGCATTTCCAACCTCCCATGCGCCGGGATTAAGGGGATTAATGCCTGGGTTAACATCAATAGACAGTGCTTTTGACTTAGCCAGTGCACGGGTTAGCAATGGTTGCCGGAAGTCATTACCCATCTCTGCGTAAAGCAGTTCACCAATCAAATCTGTCAAGTATGACGAGGAAGCGCCGGTGTGGTTTACGTTGCCTGTTTCTTCATTGTCGGCAAAGTTAACAACAACAGTTTGCGGTGGTGTTTTTATCTCCAGCGCCGCTTCAAGGCTGGTAAAGGCTGATAGCCTGTCATCCTGGCCGTATGCCGCGATGAGACGCTTGTCGAAACCCATGTCGCGTGGGCGCATGGCGGGCACAAGCGATAGTTCAGCGGAAATGAGATCAGCAGCTGAAATGCCGTACCGGTACTTAAGGTGACGTAACACCCATTCACTTGCACCGTATTCACCTTTTGAACCGTGTGGCCCTGAGGCAACGATAGGGTCTAGCTCTTCATACTGAACGAGTTCCCGCGCACTGCGCTTGTACTGGTCGCGTGAAACATGCGGCGAAAGATCAGGGATCATGAAGATTGGATCATCTTCATTGAGGCCTACAGATATCTCGACAGTTGTACCGTCTTTTTTGTCGACGCGCCCAACCAGCGCAAGTGGCAGGTTTGTCCATTGATAGGTTTTGATACCGCCATGGAAATTGGTCTGGAAAACAGCAAAACCTTCTTTGCCGTATAATGGGCGGCCTTTAAGTTCAAGGCGAGGACTATCGATATGGCTTGCAACAATGCGGACACCATCTGAAACAGGGTTTTCACCGCCAATGATGAGTGACAACGCGCGATCGCGGTTTATCCGATAATAACGATCACCAGCATTAACTTTTGTGCCAGCGCGCCATTCTTTGTAACCGGCGTCCTTTGCTGCTTTTACTGCCGCAGATACAAAAAGTAGTTCTGTTCGTGCGGTATGTAGGAAGCTTTTATATTTTTCACCTAAATCGGTCGCGGATTTTTGTTCGCGGTCACTGGCGTTAGTCCAGCTACTTATACAGGTACCCTGATTGCATGTTTCTTCTGCGTTCTGTGAATGAACTGCAGTAGTGGACAACAATAGCCCCAGCATTAGGGTTGATACTGTATATTTTGCTTTCATGGTTTCGCCTCTGTTTTTTTGGTTGTTGACGAATTTATGCATCATAAATTGCCTCAAGCCAATATTTAGCGGTGCGTTGTTCCCATGCTAAGACAAAGTGTCATTGACAGGTAATGTTAGTGGAAACGTGAAGGCCTATACAGCATTCAGTTCTGGTGTTACCGTGTATTTCTGTGTGTTATGCCTAGCATCCTGGAGGCCTATTGATGTCATCAAAAAACCGTTTGCACCCCATTCCAAAACCAGATGGAAACCCTGTTATTGGCAATGTGTTGTCGGTCGATCCGGATGCGCCATTGCAGGCGCTAATGGAAATTACGCGCGATTTAGGTCCAATATTCTGGCTAGACATGATGGGCGCGCCGATGGTGGTCGTTTCTGGTCCGGAACTGGTAAAGGAACTATGTGACGAAAGCCGTTTTGGCAAGGTGGTACGTGGTCCATTGAAGCGTATTCGCGCCGTTGGTGGTGATGGTTTGTTTACTGGTAATTCCGATGACCCTAACTGGTCCAAAGCTCATAACATACTCATGCCAACATTCAGCCAGAAAGCAATGGAGGACTATTTGCCGATGATGGCAGATATTGCGGACCAATTGCTGCTGAAATGGGAGCGTATGAATGCCGACGACGAGATTGATGTCGTTCGTGATATGACTGGGCTAACCTTGGATACCGTTGGCTTGTGCGGGTTTGATTATCGTTTTAACTCTTTTTACCGTGAAGATTTTCATCCTTTTATTGGGGCCCTCAATCGTACGCTTGAAACATGCATGGTGCAGCGAGGTTTGCCTTTTGAAAAAGTTATGTTGCGTAAACGGCTTGAAGAAATGGGCGATGATGTTTCCTTTATGAACAAGTTGGTGGATGATATTGTTCTTGAGCGAAGGCACGGCGGCGATAGTGCGCAAAAGGATTTGCTAAACTTTATGCTGGCTGGTGTGGACAAAGTCACAGGCGAAAGCTTGTCTGACGAGAATATTCGTTACCAGATTAACACCTTTCTCATTGCAGGGCATGAGACGACCTCGGGCCTGTTGTCATTCACTTTCTATTATTTGCTGAAAAACCCAGATGTGCTTGCCAAGGCATATGCCGAGGTTGACGAGGTGCTGGGCAACACGGTTGATGCTCCTGTCACGATTGCGCAAATAGGAAAGCTGGATTATGTGCGTGCTGTTTTACTTGAAGCGTTGCGCTTATGGCCAACAGCGCCTGTCTTTAGTTTGTCGCCTCATGAGGATGAGGTTATTGGCGGTGCATTCAAATTAAAGAAGAATACTTTTATCAATGTTTTAATCCCGATGCTGCACCGGGATAAAGCCATTTGGGGTGAAAACGCTGAAGAGTTTAATCCAGATA
The DNA here is from genome assembly GCF_025574485.1 of Kordiimonas aquimaris. GTDB lineage: Bacteria > Pseudomonadota > Alphaproteobacteria > Sphingomonadales > Kordiimonadaceae > Kordiimonas > Kordiimonas aquimaris. The sequence continues at coordinate 135,403 of NZ_JAOBPO010000006.1, forward strand.
ATTTCTCTCGTGAAGCAGAGGCTGCTCGTCCAGAGTATGCATACAAACCTTTTGGCAATGGAAAACGGGCGTGTATCGGCCGTCAGTTTGCGTTGCAGGAAGCTATCTTGGTTGTTGGTAAAATATTGCAACGATTTAAAATATTTGATCACAAGAATTACCAGCTGAAAGTGAAGGAAACGCTATCACTGAAGCCAGACGGTTTTGCAATGAAGGTAAAGCCACGGGCAAATTTAGTGCGAGGTACCGGTTTAACGACCGAAAACGACACCAAGAATAATGTTGAAGAAGTGCGCCGCCCGAAACACGGAACGCCGCTGTGTATTTTATATGGATCAAATTTAGGTACAGCGGAAGGTTTTGCCAGAGAAATAGCGCATGACGGTGATGTAAATGGTTTCGAGACTACACTGGCTCCGCTGGATGACTTTGCAGGCAAATTACCAACTGAGGGGGCTGTTATCATCGTTAGTGCTTCCTACAATGGTACAGCACCTGACAATGCTACCCAGTTTGTTGAGTGGCTGGAAGCTGCAGACAAAAACATTACGGAAGGCGTCACATATGCTGTGTTTGGATGTGGCAGTCGTGACTGGGCATCCACATTTCAGACAATTCCGCGATTAATTGATGACAGAATGGAAAAATTTGGTGCAAAACGGCTGATGCCGCGCGGTGAGGCAGATGCGCGTGAAGGGTTGGATGAGCAGTTCCACGAATGGATTGAAGATTTGATGCCTGCTGTTGGTGATGCGCTGTCTCTTGATATCGATTTTAGTAAAACCGTTGATGCACAACCGCTTTATAAGGTTGAAATTACGGAAAGTGTGACGGCTAATCCAGTTGCTTATCAGGCTGGCGCAATGCCTATGAAAATTTTAAGTAACTCGGAATTGCAAAATCACACAGGTGTTAATCCTTCCGCGCGGTCCACACGTCATATAGAGATCGAGCTACCTGAAGGAATAACATATCAGACTGGCGATCACTTATGTGTTGTTCCAGTGAATGATCCAACGGTTATTTCGCGGGCATTAACGCGCTTCGGTTTTGATGAAGATGCGTATATTCGTGTAGAGGTTAGTGGTGGTCGGCGCAGCCCATTCCCGCCAGGAAGTACTTTCTCCGTTAAACGTCTGGCTGAGGTGTGTGGAGAGTTACAGGCCGTTGCAAGCCGTAAAGATGTTCAGATATTAGCTTCACATACACGTTGCCCTAAAACCAAAACAGCACTGTCTGAGATGGCGGCCGCAAGTGACGGTGAAGTCGATGCATACCGCGCTGAGGTTTTCCTTAAAAGGAAATCAATTCTTGACCTTTTGGAAGAGTTTCCCGCTTGTGAATTGCCGTTCGCCATTTTCTTGGAAATGGTGCCTTGGATTTCACCGCGGTACTATTCGATCTCTTCATCCCCTAAAGGAAAGGCTAATAGATGCTCCATCACTGTCGGTGTTGTCGAAGGGCCTGCTTACTCAGGAGCTGGAACCTATAAAGGTGTGTGCTCCAATTACCTACGTGATGTTAAAGAGGGTGATATTATTCAGGCGGTAGTTAAAGAGCCATCAGCGGACTTCAGGTTGCCAGATGACTGTCTGCGCCCAATTATTATGATTGGCCCCGGTACAGGTGTTGCTCCGTTTAGAGGTTTTGTCCAGGAGCGACGAGCTCTTAAGGATAGCGGCGCTTCTATGGGAGATGCCATGTTGTTCTTTGGTTGTCGTAATCCTGATCAGGATTTTCTCTATAAAGAAGAGTTAACTAAAGCTCATGAAGACGGTTTAATAGAATTACACAAAGCCTTTTCCCGAACCGGTGGAGAGCGCGTATATGTACAGGACTTGGTTCGAAAAAATGGTAGTAAAATATGGCAACTTATAGAGCAGGGCGCCATCATTTATGTTTGCGGTGATGGTGCAAATATGGAGCCTGATGTAAAATCAGCGCTCACACGTATTTGTGCTGAAGAAAAAGACATTAGTATTGAGCAGGCAGACCTGTGGATGACTGATTTTGCAAAGCAGGGGCGCTATGTGCTTGATGTTTGGGCAGGCACGTAGCTGAAAATTAAAAAGGTATTAAGTTCAGCAATCCAGACTACCAATAGCAAGCATAACGCGCAGTACTTCTGATTTGGGCAGCCTTATTTCTTTGCTGGGGTTAAATTGCTGCAAAATTAATGTGTCATTACGCCATGCAACGAACTGCTTGATAAAACCTTTATGTTCCTTGGTTTCAACCAAGACAAACCGGCCTTTTGCTACAGCTCGAGAGGGGTGGACGTAAATAAGGTCTCCATTCTTGTACTTCGGCGTCATTGAAGCGCCGCTTACATAAACAGCAAAAGCGTCATTTACGCCTTGCAAATCTGCAGGCCGAAACGTCCAATCAATCGGGTTTTCTTCCACTATCACGTTTCCCTCACTGCCTCCTTGTGCACGTCCTCTAACAGGTAAAGATTTTCGGGTACTAAAAGGCAGGTCTTGTGTACTAGAGATGGGCCTTTTCTTAGTGTGTCGATATGAGCCTTGGGCGCCAACACAGTCGAAGAGTACAGGCTCAATCAGTATGTTGGCATTATCCTTTTCGCGTGTGTATTTATTTTTATTCATAATATGTTCCCTATTTGTTCTCATTATACACAACCATGCAGCGAATTGAACTTAAAAAACACACTCGCCGATATTTTATGAGAATTAGCTGTTCAGTAGTTAAAGTTGGTATCAATCATAGTAATTCGGCCTGTGCTGCCATTGGCACGCGCTTTGCTTAGTATTACTCACGTAATGCTAGCTAAGGCGTAAGTTTAAGTGACGAATGATATGATAATTTTATGTAAGCTGTTGAAATATTTAGAGATAACGCATTTGTTTACACTGCGTGATTTCTGCTGTTTTCACGAGAGAGTAGGTAAAAGTATTCCATCATTCCTGTTTTTAGAGGCAAAAGATTCCATGACAGTTGCTGGTAACAGGGAGATCATTCATGTCTCTTAATGGCATTATTTCAACATCTCTGTCGGGCTTGTTTACTAATCAGGAGGCAATCCGTGTAACGTCAAACAATGTAGCTAATGTTAACACTGAAAACTATGCGCGTGTGCGTGTAAATACCGAAGCCGCTGTTATTCAAGGCACTTCTTCGGGAGTAAGCATTGCTTCGATTGAGCGTGTTGTTGACCAGTTTCTGGAAACGGCTTTACGTACGTCTATCTCGAATACTGAAGAATTCTCTGTTCAGCGGGAGTTTCATGATCGGTTTCAGGGAATTTTGGGCGATCCTGCCTCTGATAGCTCTCTTTCAGCCCGTGTAGATCAATTTTTTAATTCAATTGCTGACCTTACCCTTAACCCAGCTGATGTTTTGCGCAGACAACAAAGCCTTAATGAATTGCAAAGTTTGCTTGATCAAGTAAGCGAGCTACAGGTTCAAATTCAAAATTTACGTTCGGAAGCTAGTCAACAAATTGATCAGACTGTTGATTCAATCAATGCGGAGCTTCAGCGAATAAACGGCCTTAACCCTTTGCTCGTGCGCCAATCAGAAGAATCCGGCGGGCTGGAGGGGCAGCTAGCCGACTCTTTGTCAGCCGTTTCGGAACTTATTGATGTTCGGGTCAACCGAGGTTCTACAGGTTCCGTTACCTTGACCACACAGTCCGGATATCCGCTTGTTGACAGTTCGCTATCTCAACTGAGCTATAATGCGCCTGGTGTGGTAAACTCCGACACTGTGTTTCCTCCGGTTACTATTAACCGTGTTGATGATCAAACTCTGTCAGCTGTTTCTTCACCTGTTGAACTTTCTTCGCATATTAGGTCGGGGCGCCTTGCAGGGTTACTTGATCTGCGTGACAAGCAACTTGTTGATCTGTCTTTAACAGTGGGTGAGTTTGCGGCTCAGTTAGCTGATCAGTTAAATGCCAATCAGAATGCATTTGTTTCTGTGCCACCTCCCAACACACTGACTGGTGAACCAACATTGGTTGACGGTGCTCATGCTACAAACTTTACTGGTGTCGTAACCTTTGCCGTTGTGAATGATCAAAACGTAACACAGTCATCTGTTCAGGTTGATTTCGATAGCACGCCGCCTGCAGATTTTGATGCGTTGGTTTCTCAAGTGAACACTGCGCTTGGAACAGATGGCACTCTTGCTCTCAATAATGGGGTTTTTAGTTTTAGCGCGTCAGACTCTTCGCACGGTGTTGTTATTCACGATGATGAAAACACAGCAAGTCAAAGAGCAGGGCGAGGTTTTAGTCACTTTTTTGGGCTGAATAATTTAATTGAGGCGGATGACCCTGGTATCTATGAAACCGGAATAACTGGTACCGAAGCGCACAACATTACAGCTGGTCAAAGTATTACGTTGCAAGTTGTTGGGGCAGATGGCTCTGAAGTTGATACAGTAAGCGTCACTATTTCAGGTGCCCCGAATGTTACGTATAATGATTTGATCAGCAATGATCTTGGTAATGTGGCAGGATTGGGCGCATATGTGAGCTTTAGCCTCGATGCAAACGGTGAGCTTTCTTATACGGGTCAGGCAGGTTTCGAAAATGTTTCCCTGCGAGTAATCTCAGACTCTACACAAATTGCCAGTACTGGACTGAGTTTTACACGCGCGTTTGGGATTGGTGACACTTTTCGTGCAGATGCGGCAAAGAATGTACGTGTTAGAGACGCTGTATCTGAAGATCCATCGCGGCTTGCACTTAGTGTTTTTGATCCAAGCGCCACACCTCCGAACGCGGCTTTAACAAGCGGTGATCAGCGCGGCGCTCTTGCGCTCCAAAACCTGGAAACATCCCTGGTTGCATTTAATGAAGCAGGCGAACTTCGTGGTGGCAACGTTACATTGACGCAGTATGTCGGCCGGTTGCTTGGAAATGCAGGTCTTATGGCCCAGCGTGCAGAAAATTTTCAGGAAGATAATCTTGCCTTGCAGCAAGAGGTTGCTCAGCGCAATTCCGATGTTTCAGGGGTTAATCTGGATGAGGAGCTTTCCAATCTCGTTATATTCCAGAATGCGTACAACGCTGCCGCTAGAATTTTATCAAGTGTCCAAGAGCTTTATGACTCGCTCTTGGCAGCCGTTTAAGGAGGCGTGTTATGGTTGGTCGGGTATCCAGTTTTGGACAGCAACAGCTTCTAATTCGCAATATATTTCAAAACCAACAAGCACTTTTTGAAGACCAACGGCAAGTGTCTACCGGTAAGCGTGTTGATGACTTTAAAGGTCTTGCGGGTGATACGGGGACAATCCTTGGGTCTCGTTCCTTCAAGTCACGGATTGAAACGTACCAACAAACTATTGATACGATCCGCGGCAAGCTGAATGCCAATGATGTGCAGTTAGGTGGTATTGTAACAGCAGCGGAAGAGCTGAAAGAAAACATCCAGACCGTACTGGCAAATGGTAATGCGCAAGGGTTTGGTGAATTGTTAGAGCAAACCTTTCGGTTTAGTGTAAACTCGTTAAATACTAATATTGACGGTACATATCTCTTTTCTGGTGCTGAGACAGGTACAGTGCCTGTTAATGTTTCAACTCTTGCGGAATTGGATACAACAGAAGCGGCTGGCTCAACGGCTGATGCATTTGATAATGCGTCAATTGCTTTTGAAGCTAGAATTGCTGACGGCGTAAACCTTGAGTTTGGTTTACTTGCGAGTGATGTTGCTACAAGCTTTTTTGATGAGATACTCGCCTTACATAGGCAAGACATAGCAACACCATTTCAAGGTGAGATTGACCCAAGCCAGTTCAGTTTTTTGCAAAACGCTTTACAAAGTCTGGATTCCACTATCGAAGAGTTGCGGCTTGACCAGGTTTCAAATGGGTTATCATTTGAGCGCCTCGAGGTTGTTGACGAGCAACACGCAGACTCTGTTGTATTTCTGGAAACGTTTATTGCAGACCAGGAAGACGTTAATATTGCGGAGGCTGTGACGCGCTTGAACAATGATCAGGTTGCGCTAGAGGCATCTTTCCAGGCGATCAGTTCTTTAAATCAACTGACGCTTTTACGTTTCCTCTAAGTTTGGTTTTCCCTGTATACGCACAAAACTCATTGCTTTTGCTTCTGGCGAGACTACATTGGCGTTTCTGTTTTGCAGAAGGTCTAACTGGTCTAGGGAACACACGTGTCCATCTCAGCCGATGAATTTAAAAAAGGCATGCGCCGCCTAGCGGGTGCGGTCAACATTGTTACCACAACGGATGGTTCTGTTAAGGCAGGTCTGACAGCTACTGCGGTGACTTCATTGTCAGCAGAGCCACCGCGTATTCTAGTGTGTGTGAACCGGGCAGGGGTGACATATGAAACTATTATACGTGGGCGTACGCTTGGTGTGAGCATACTGTCTATGCAGCACAAAGAATTAGCAATGCAATTTGCCGGTATGACGAACCTGTCTGAAACAGATCGTTTTGAAAAAGGTGCCTGGATGACTGATGTGACAGGTGCGCCCTTACTGAAAAACGCTTTAGCGTCATTTGACTGCGATGTAGAAGACACAATGAATGTTGGAAGCCACTGTATTGTCATTGGCAACATTCGCGCGGTACATACTTCAGGTGATGCTGAGGCTAGCCCGCTTTGTTATGCAGATGGGACATGGACGACATTAAGTCCGCTATAAACCGTGTATAAATTACGATTACAATTTTCTGCCTAATTTAATTGAATAAAATAAAGCCATGACGAATCGCAATATGTTGACTCTGTGAATCAACTCGATTCGATATGTTGTGTTTCTGGTGCTTTTTTGTACAACTTTAATGGAGTCCTAAAAAGCCTGATTTTGCTAAGGTATTGATTCTCTGTCCTGAATCTGTATTGTTTAAGTTGTATTAAGTATTTTGGTGGTAATTTATAGCCAAAAGTCGAATTTTGACTTGGTTATTGATTCACGGAGAGGTCGATTGGTCAGTAAAGAGCTTCAGGAATTGTTGCTTTTGGCCCGTGATAAGTCCACGGATGCACGTTCGCGTCTTGTAGAGAATATTACCGATCTATTTTTAACAGATGAAGGCCGCTTGAGTGAGCATGAGCGCGCACTGATGTCGGACATCTTAGGCAAGTTGGTCTCTCAAGTTGAAGCTGATATTAAGAAAGAGCTTTCGCATGCTCTTGCGTCTGGCGGGATTGATTTACCGGAAATTGCGAAGCAGTTAGCATCGGATAGTGTGGAAATAGCGCGTCCATTGCTTGAGCGCAGTAACCTGCTAAAGGATAAAGACCTTATCGAGATTATCCGTATGCGTACGGATGAACACCGTATAGCAATAACCATGCGTGAACAGGTTTCTGAGCCAGTGAGTAACGCGCTTGTGGAATTTGGTAATGAAGATGTTGTCGAGGCGCTTCTCAATAATCATGATGCACAACTAAATAAGCGAGCGATGGAATATCTGGTTGCTGAATCGCGCCGTGTTGATCGTTTTCAGGAACCATTGCTACGCCGTTCTGATTTGCCTGGTGATTTAGCATATCGGATGTACTGGTGGGTTTCTGCCGCTTTACGTAAAAAAATTCTGGCGGACTTTGAAGTTGATCCCGTGATTTTTGAGCATGCTATAAAACGTGCCGCTGGTGTAGCTATGATCGATCAGAATGATGAACAAGGTACCTACATTAAAGCACAGCGTCTTGTTAGGCGTATGTCTGAGAATGGTGAGCTTTCAGTGCAATTTCTTTTGAACGCACTACGACAACAGCGTATTGCTGTTTTTGTTGCTGGCATGGGAGAACTTGGCGGTATCAATTTTAAGACAGCTTGGCGCATATTTTCAGACAAAGGCGGCGAAAGCTTTGCCATTCTTGCGAAAGCTGTTGGCGTTGATCGAAACCAGTTCACTAATATATTTCTGCTTGTTGTTCAGGCGCGCGAAGGTGGAACAGCCATGGCACCTGGTGTGATTAAGGGTATCTTGGAACTGTTTGATGCAACGTCCGAGGAAAATGCGCGTGGAGCACTGCAGGTTTGGCAGCGAGACAGCGCGTATCAGCAAGCTATTGAGGAGCTGGATAAAGTTGGGTGATTGCCAATTGGTAATTGATTACAGGGGACAGCGAATACTGGAAGCAATGTAAATTGGGTAGTTGTTTCCGCTGAGGGAGGTCGAAAATGGTGAAAAGATCACGGGAAAACCTTAAGGTTGTTGATCTTTCGGGACGCAGAGTAAAAGCAAGTGGTGAAAGCGAATCTTTCAACACGACTTTTGCACGTGAAGGGCAATATCCATTGCCCGCTAACGAACAAATATTAGGTATTTTAGCCAATATTTTAGTTGATGAAACACTGCCTTTTTATGCTGCTGCATTAGATGGGACAGTGATTCACATAAATGAATATTACAGTAAAGTTGATGCTTCGCTCGGTGATACCGCTTTATCTCCGGGCGCAGCAGACTGCGTCGGTAAATATCAAGTACCATCACTCAAACCTGTGATAGCTGATGTGCTTGCTAGCGATACTACGGTTCGCGCAGAAGAAATAGTTAATATTAATGGACGAGAACGGGTTTTTCTTGGGCGGCACATGCCTGTACGCAACGAGCGTAAAGAGGTGGTTGCCGTTGCAGGAACGTATGAAGACGTTACTGCGCAAATCCGTGGCATAGAAGCGGCTAATAAAACGCAAGCTCAATTTCAAGACTTTGCAAGGGCTAGTTCCGATTGGTTTTTTGAATGCGATGCGGATCTTCGTATTCGATCTTTGTCCGAACGGTTTACCGCAATTGTAGGCCAGCCTGCATCACTGTTTATTGGCTCGAAATTTGAACAATTTGGTCGTTTTGAAGAAAACCTCGACGGAAAGTTTGAGTCTCGGCATGCATTCAATGCAAGAAAACCGTTCAGGGAACAACTATTTGTTGTTGAGGACCCTTCCGGTACAGAATTAAAGTTTCATCTTTCTGGTGTGCCTGTTTTTAAACGCCATGATGGTTCATTTGAGGGGTACCGCGGCGTTGGAATGGATGTGACTGCCAGATACACTCAAGCAGATGAGCGTCGCGCTGTTCATAATAATCTTGAATCACTTTTGGCCGAGCTAACACGTAAAAATATTGCGCTTGATGTTGCTACAGAACAGGCAACTACTGCTTTGCGGGCAAAAAATGAATTTCTTGCCGCCATGAGCCATGAACTAAGAACGCCTCTAAATGCAATTATTGGCTTTGCCGAAGCATTTCAGCAGCAAACGTTCGGTCAGCTTGATGACGCATATATTGAGTATGCTAGTGATATTGGAAGTTCTGGTCATCATTTGCTGGGTTTGATTAATGACATCCTTGATGTTGCAGTTATTGAAAGTGGCGGGCTTTCATTACAGTTCGACGAAGTGTCATTAGAGCCATTGATTAAAAAAGCAGTTAATATGAATTTAGAAGCTGCTCGTATCAAAGGTTTGAAAACAGACTCTTTGTTTCTAAAAAGTGATGTAAGTGTACTTGTAGACGACCGTCGTGCTACGCAAATTCTTGTTAATTTGCTTTCAAATGCAGTTAAATTTACGCCTGAAGGCGGTGAAATTGGCTTGGAAATCAGCCAGTTAACTGACAAGAATATCAGCCTGACTGTTTGGGACAAAGGTGTTGGTATTTCTGCAGAACATCAGGCAAAGGTATTTGAAAAGTTTCATCAAGTTACCACGCACATATACTCACGGCAGCAAGAAGGCACAGGTTTAGGGCTACATATCTCTCGCGAGCTTGCGAGAAAGATGAATGGCGATCTGACACTTCACAGTGTTGTTGGTGAAGGTAGTCGTTTCACCTTTACGATGCCGCTGGCAACCGGCGAACATAGTAATGATGATTTTATCTAGATAAATCCCGAAAAGGGACGGGCGATAGGTCTCTGCGTTTCGGCGTGGAGGCCTATTGATTTACATGTCATAGCTGCGGTGGTGCATCAGTACATAAATTGTTCGGTAAAAATGCGTTCTGCTAATGTATGTTCTGCATCAAACATCACAAGCAAGCGACGATCCGGTGCTTCCTCAATTTGTACATGGCGCACATCGCGCACTTCATGCATATCAGCCACAGCTGAAACTGGTCGCTTTTGTGGTTGATTTACTGTGACTTCAACTTTCACATGTTGCGGTAACAATGCACCACGCCATCGTCGCGGGCGAAACGCTGATAAAGGTGTTAATGCCAACAGGTCTGCACCCAAAGGTATAATAGGCCCATGCGCCGATAAATTATATGCCGTGCTCCCTGCAGGTGTGGCAACTAGTACACCGTCGCCGATTAGTTCAGGTAAGCGAATGCGTCCGTCGATCGCTACTTGTAGATGGGCCGCTTGTCGTGTTTCACGTAGTAAGGAAACTTCATTAATTGCCAAATGTTCAACAACCTCACCATCACAGCGTGTTGCGCGCATTCTCAAAGGGTGAAGCGTGTATGTGTCAGCGCCTAAAATGCGCTCCATTAAGCTGTCTTCGTTGAAGGCATTCATTAGAAAACCGACGGTTCCCTTATTCATACCGAAAATCGGTTTTTCATAGTCCATATATGTATGAAGGGTTTGCAGCATAAAGCCATCACCACCAAGGGCGACAATAACATCTGCTTCTTTAACGCTTACTGATTTTATGTTTTTTTTCAGTGCTTTAGCAGCGTTTGCGGCGTCGCCAAATTCACTGGCTATGATAGCAATTTTCATATTTTACCGCTTCCCTCGGTTGACCACAATGGTAACATATATCAGATGCATGGGAATGCAAAATTGAGGGTGAATTATTGATTTAGCCGCCGGTTTGACTCATGTGGCGGTTAACCTTGCCAATCATTCTGCCATTACTCATGGCAAAATCATGTCCACGCGGCTTTAAACCCATAGCTTTATCGAGTGCTTGCCCAAGTAGAATTTCAGGGTCATTGCTGCGGAGGGCGGCTCTTAGGTCAACATGATCATCTTGACCCAAACACATATAAATACGGCCAGTACATGTAACGCGTACTCGGTTGCAGCCATCGCAAAAATTGTTAGTGAGCGGCGTTATCAGACCCAAGCGGGCTCCGGTGTTGCCGACCTCAAAATAACGGGCAGGGCCACCTGTGCGATAAAGTGTTGGTGTAAGATTAAACGCTTGATCTAATTTGGTTTTAACGTCTGTCAGTGGAAGGTAGTTATTTTCGCGTGCATCCGAAACATCACCGAGAGGCATCGTTTCAATTAGTGTAATGTCGTTATTATTATTTGTTGCCCAATTAACAAGCTCAGGAATTTCATCTTCATTGAAATGCTTCATGGCAACGGTGTTGATTTTGACTTTAATACCTGCTGCCTTGGCAGCAGTGATGCCGTCTAGAACCGTTTGTAATTTATCGCGCCGACTGATGGCTTCAAATTGCTCTGGGTCAAGTGTATCAAGGGATACATTTATTCGCCTTACACCAGCATCGTATAATGGCTGAGCAAGTAGAGGTAGTTGCGTTCCATTAGTTGTAAGGGTTACTTCATCTAGCCGCCCATTCTCGATTTCTTGACCAAGTGCTTTAACCAACCAGAGTATATTCTTACGAACCAGAGGCTCCCCGCCGGTTAGTCGGATGCGCCGTACACCTCTGTCAATAAATGCACGACTGAGTGTGTACATTTCTTCCAAAGACAATACGTCGTGCTTTGGCAGGAAAACCATGTCTTCTGCCATGCAATACCGGCAGCGCAAATCACACCGATCTGTTACAGAAAGGCGTAAGTAGCTGATCTTACGTCCAAATTGATCCGTAAGTTGACTGTGAAGGCCATCTTTTTGGTGTGAATTATTCATATGAGCAATGTCGGCCTTAACTCTTAAAAGGTCAAGGCTCTAACGATGAATTGTATCTACTGTGCGATAACAAACATGTGTATGTTGTATGCATTGTATTTGTTATTATGCCGTGTCTAATGTTAGCAACTATTATACTGGTACTGTGTGCTATTCGAGTAATAGGGGAAGCTAATGGAATTGGATGTTGTTATTGATGTTGTGTGCCCATGGTGTTTTGTGGGTAAAAGACAGCTTGAAAAAGCGTTAGCAGCACGACCAAATATTGTTACAGCGGTTCGCTGGCGTCCATACCAGCTTTCAGCAGAAACACCTGTTGAAGGTGTGGACCGAGCGGCGCATTATAAGCGCAAGTTCGGTGATAACCCGCAGCTTGCTACTATGCGTAAACACTTGCTGGAAACGGGTGAAAAGCTTGGGATCAACTTTGATTTCGAAAGCCAGTGTTTAATTGCTAACACATTGGATGCACACCGTTTAATCAAATGGGCAATGAGTCCCGGATTGCAAAGTGAGGTTATTGAAGGCCTTATGGTCGCTTATTTTGAAGAAAGTAGGTTTATTGGAGATCATGACCTTCTTGTCAGCATTGCAAGCAAAGCTGGTATGGACGGAGAGCTCGTCAGAGACCTGCTGGCCAGTGATAAAGATAAAGATCTGATATCCGCTGAAGTGCAGCAAGCGCATCAAATGGGTATTCAAGGCGTTCCGATGTATATTTTCAATAACAAAGCTGGGGTTTCAGGTGCACAAGATGCTTCGGTATTGGTACAGGTTATTGATAAGATACAGGCAGAAGCCGCATAAAGTGCTGGTGGGATGATTTTGCAATCACCCCACCGTATATGATTAATAGTTTATCTTTCCTCGACGAACTGGGTTACTCGTAACAATTATTCCCATCGTTCAGTCTGTGGTTAGAATTTAACCAATAAACCTGCTTTAGATTGCCACTGTCCAACATTGTTGCCGTATGTGGTGTAGTCGCCTGACAAACGAAGGCTAAGGTTATCGTTTAATGCACGCTCATATCCGCCGCCAAAACGCCAGCCACCATCATTGAAACTGTTGCCGACTGTAGGGTCGAAGCGCGTTTCTACATAACCTGCTTTACCGTATAATAGATTTGCGCCATCGCCGAATGTTGAGCCCATCAATAAAGATGCGCTCCATTCGTAATCTGTAGCAATGCCTAGTGCGCGATTTTTGTAAGCACTATCACCAAACGTACCTTCGGCACCAAAAACGAACCCGTTATCCATCTGTGTGCGCAAGCCAATAACACCGCCGTAGTACAGGCTGCGATCGCGCTTTACGTCTGTTGCTAGTTTTGTCCAGTCAACACCGGCTTCAATACCACCGTACAAGCCATCAAAATGTTTAGTGTCTTGAGCAAATGCTGCTCCTGAGAAAAGCAGTGTTGCTGCAATTGCTGTCGTTATAGTCGTATTTTTCATTTCGTCCTCCAGAATATCTATAGTTCGCGGCGCCCTGTTTGGCTGTGCGCGAGACAGGGAGAAGATGCAAAACAATTTAGGCGGAGAAACGAGCAATAAGTGGCAACAAAGAGAATAATTAAGGCGGTTTATGGCAATTAGGGCACGCTAAAATACAAAGCTTTAATACCATCAAGGAATGCCCAAGTCTTAGTGGTACAGTTAGCTATGTTTGATAGTTAACTTGATGCTTGTGCGACTGTTGCAAGCTTGCGTGTTATGGCAGCTACAGCTTTTAGCCGTGCACCAATTTTATCCATACGCGCCATATAGACCAACTTATGGTCAGGGCGGAGCTTCGCGGTTGTGCCTGTTGAAGATATAAACTCAATTAAACCAGCCGGATTTGCAAATGTATCATCACGGAAACTAAGCACTAACCCTTTTGGTCCTGCTTCAAGTTTATCGATGCCGGCCCGTTTGCTGTGACCCTTGATAATCATGATGGCTGCCAGTTGTTTTACTTCTGATGGAAGAGGGCCAAAACGGTCGATCATTTCTGCACAAAAGGCGTCAACATCTTCGCGCGTATCCAAATCAGCAAGACGCCGATACAATGCCATCCGCTGTGTAAGGTCTGGTACATATCGTTCAGGGATCATGACAGTTGCGCCGAGATTGATCTGCGGAGACCAATCCGTTTCATTGTATTCATCATCCGGGTCACCTGACCGCGCCTCTTCAACAGCTTCTTCAAGCATTTTTTGGTACAGTTCAACGCCAACCTCGCGGATATGACCTGATTGTTCGTCGCCCAGCAGATTACCGGCCCCTCGGATGTCCATATCATGGCTTGCAATACTGAAACCTGCGCCCAGTGTATCAAGCGTTTGCAAGACCTGGAGGCGTTTCTCGGCACCTTCCGTGATCCTTTTGCCCGCCGGCGTTGTCAAATATGCATATGCCCGTGTTTTGGATCGTCCAACGCGCCCACGTAACTGGTACATTTGTGCGAGGCCAAACATGTCTGCCCTATGAATGACCATTGTATTTGCGGTTGGAATATCAATGCCAGATTCGATGATCGTTGTGGATAATAAAACATCATACCGACCTTCATAAAACGCGGTCATGACGTCCTCTATTGTTTTAGGCGGCATTTGACCGTGTGCCATAATGAATTTCACTTCGGGCACTTCTTCTCGCAAGAAGCGCGCGGCATCTTCAAGGTCCGCAACACGCGGGCATACATAAAAGCTTTGGCCGGCACGATAATGTTCACGCAGCAAGGCTTCCCGCACCACCATAGGGTCAAATGGCAATACAAATGTACGCACAGCAAGGCGGTCTACTGGCGGTGTAGCGATTAAAGACAGGTCACGGATGCCGGACATTGCCATTTGTAATGTGCGCGGAATAGGGGTTGCGGTTAGTGTTAAGACATGAACATTTGCTTTCAGTGATTTCAGACGTTCCTTGTGAGCAACACCAAAATGCTGCTCTTCATCGACGATTAATAGGCCCATTTCCTTGAACGCAACGTCTTTTGCAAGCAAGGCATGTGTGCCGATAACGATATCAAGCGTGCCGTTACGCATCTCTTCTTTTGTGGCTTTAGCATCCTTTGCACTTACAAGTCTCGAGAGCTGCGCAACACGTACTGGCAGTCCTTTAAAGCGTTCAGTAAAATTTAAATGATGTTGCCGTGCCAGAAGCGTTGTTGGTGCGACAAGGGCTACTTGATGACCAGCCATTACGGCAAGGAAAGCAGCACGCAGCGCGACTTCAGTTTTACCAAAACCTACATCACCGCAGACAAGACGGTCCATTGGCTTGCCTGATGCGAGATCGCTCGCGACATCGGCTATTGATCGTAATTGATCTTCTGTCTCAGTATAGGGAAAACGTGCACAAAATTCGTCGTACAAACCCTCAGGTGTGTTTATGCGCTGCCCTTCCTTTAGGGCGCGTGCTGCTGCCAACTTGATCAATTGATCCGCCATTTCGCGGATACGCTTTTTCATTTTAGCTTTGCGCGCTTGCCAGGCAACCCCGCCAAGTTTGTCTAATTGTCCGCCCGCGTCTTCACTGCCGTAGCGCGATAGAATTTCGATGTTTTCGACCGGAACAAAAAGCTTGTCGCCGCCAAGGTATGTAAGTTGTAGGCAATCATGTGCAGCACCAGAGACAGTAATTGTTTCCAATCCATCAAATCGCCCGATGCCGTGGCTTGCATGAACAACCAAATCGCCCGGGTTAAGCGCGCTGGCTTCCTTCAGGAAATTGTCTGCGCGTTTGCTGCGGCGTGATTTGCGCACCAAACGGTCACCCAGTATGTCCTGCTCTGAAATAATAGCTAGATCATCTGTTTCGAAACCAGATTCGATCGGTAATACAGTGACAGCTATGCCTTGTTTGTTCTCTGTGCGAATGCTTGCCCAACTGTCAGCTATTGCGACAGGCGAAAGGTCGTGGTCTTCGAGCACACCTTTCATGCGGTCTGCGGCTCCGGTAGAGTAGCTTGCAAAAACAATACGTTTGCCGTCTTTGCGCAGTGCATTCACATGGTCGCGTACAGCATCGTATACGTTAAGCTCTTTATTGTTGCGTTCTGGGCCGAAGTTACGCCCTTGGCGTGCGCTAAAACCAACTGCATCGAATGCTTTTGGAACATCAAACGGTGTGACGCGGCGTACGTTCAATTCTTCCAGCTGCTCTTCCCATTCGTCTTTGCTTAAATAAAGAGCGATTGCTGGAATAGGCTTGTATGGCGGCGCAGTATTATCTTTGTTTGCCTTGGCAATTTGCCAACCTTCATGGCGGGATTTGTAATAATCAGCAATGGCATCAAGGCGTTCGTTAATTGCTTCATCTGTTTGATGGTCAGTTAACAAAACAGGGTTTTTAACATAGTCAAATAGTGAAGCGAGCGTTTCATGAAACATAGGTAGCCAATGTTCGGCGCCCTGATGCTTACGTCCCTCGCTAATAGATTCGTAAAGAAGGTCGTCAGATCGTGCAGGGCCAAAGGTGGCAACATAGTTTTTTCTGAACCGCGTAATCGTGCCAGCGTCCAGCGCAAATTCACTCGCAGGCTTAAGGTTTAGACTGTTGGCTTTGCCCGTAGTGCGTTGATCAAGTGGGTCAAAACGGCGAATAGTGTCTAATTCATCACCAAAGAAATCCAAACGAAGTGGCTCTTTGTATGCAGGAGGGAAGATATCAATAAGGCCGCCACGAATAGCAAATTCGCCGGGCTCCATCACTTGTCCGGTGCGGTTATACCCATTTGCCGCTAAAAAATCGGCAAGGGTGTTCATATCAACTTTATCGCCGGGCGTAGCATTGAATGTTGCATCTTTAACAGAGTGCGCCGCGGGCATTCGCTGTAGGGCAGCATTAACAGTTGTGAGAATAAGGCGTGGTTTTTTTGTGTTTTCATTCGCAAGCGCGGATAGCGCTGCCATTCTCCTTGCAACAATTTCAGGCTGAGGGCTGACACGGTCATAAGGCAGACAGTCCCATGCGGGTAGTACGATTAGGTCGAGTTTTGGTGCAAAGAATTTAATAGCGCTAATAGTGGATGAAAGCCGTGCATCGTCGCGCAATATATGTAGGACAGGCCTTTTGTCGTCAGCAAATGCGCGCTCGGTTATTGTTGCAAGCAACATTGCATCATAACCAGCAGGTACACCTGCAACGGTTAAAGGAATGTCATTGCTAAGAATATCGTCTAAACTCATAACGGCTTAATAGTCCAATTACATAATTGAAGGCCTTTGCGGCAGTTACTTTGCTTTAAGGACCATGAAATCAAGCTTTTGAAGGCGGCTCATCATATTTCCTTGAAATTTCTCGGGAACGCCTTCACCGCTCGTTACCCATTGCAAGATTTCATGATCTTGTTCTTCAAATAGGCTTTCAAACCAGGCACAATCAGTTTCATCGAAGTTTTTGACATTGGCTTCTACGAAGTTTCCAAAAATCAAATCAAGTTCTTTAATGCCGCGATGCCACGCCCTGAACAAAAGACGCCTGCGCCGATTTTCCAGGTCAATATCGCCGTGTGGATCATAGCTGTTTTCAGTCATTTTTGCCTGCCTTTTCACGCTGCCCATTGGCGAGCGCGACACCATAAGCTATGGTCCAAAAAGGTCAAACTGAAACTTTGGCTTTGATACCAAATTTTTGGCTGAAAACAGCGATTTATAATGAGGTTTTGTGGCAATGCGGCCCGAGGTTCTGTTCGATTACTTTGCTGACATTGAGCGTTTGCCAGGAATTGGCAAGCGTAACAAATTAGCAATTGAACGCATTGCCGGTGACAGGATGGTGCATTTGCTTATGCATATGCCAACAGGCTTGATCGACAGGCGTTACAGGCCATCTTTAATTGATGCTGTTCCTGGCAGCATTGTTACAGTGCTTGTCACTGTTGATAAACATGTGAGGCTGGCGAACAGACGTGCACCATACCGTGTGCAATGCCATGACGACACAGGCGAGTTAACGCTTGTGTTCTTTAATCCACGCGCTGATTGGCTGAATAAACAACTTCCTGAAGGTGAACCGCGCCTGATTAGTGGGCGACTTGAGGAATATCAGGGCAAGCTTCAAATTACACACCCTGATTATATGGTAAATCCGGATAACACCGCCGAGATGCCTGAGCTTGAAACAATATATCCTTTAACAGCAGGTCTGTCTGGTAAGGTTTTGCGCAAGGCAGTTGCTGTTGCGTTGGATAGCGTTCCACCATTACCGGAATGGCAAAACTCCAGTGTAATGAAGCGCGATAGCTGGCCATCATTTACTGATGCATTAAAAACGGTCCATGCGCCTCAAGCGATAGAAGATTTGAATGCGAGTTCATTGGCGCGTCGACGTTTGGCATGCGATGAATTACTTGCAACACAGCTTGCCCTTGCGATTGTTCGTGAACGAACAAGGCGTAAACGTGGCCGTCGATTAGTCGGCGACGGTACTATTCGCGGCAAAATATTAGCGGCACTTCCATTTAGCCTGACCAATGATCAGCAAACAGCTTTGCAGGAAATTGTCAGTGATCTGGAGAACGAGCGTGCAATGTTGCGCCTGATGCAAGGTGATGTTGGTAGCGGCAAAACTGTTGTGGCGTTGTTGGCCGCTGCTGCCGCTGCCGAGGCTGGAGTTCAGACTGCATTGCTCGCGCCAACCGAGATTTTGGCGCGGCAACACCTGGAAACTATTGAACCACTTGCAAACGCCGCTGGGTTGAAAGTGGCATTATTAACTGGACGCAATAAAGGAAAACCACGCACAGCATTGCTGGAAACGCTTGCTGCCGGCGATATTGATATACTTGTTGGTACACACGCGATCATTCAGGATGACGTGGTATTTAAAGATTTGGGTTTTGCGATCATTGATGAGCAGCACCGTTTTGGTGTACAGCAACGCCTGACGTTGGCAAGCAAAGCGCAATTCGGTGTCGATGTGCTTGGTATGACAGCAACACCCATTCCTCGCACGCTTACGCTCACTGCATACGGCGATATGGATGTTTCGCTTATTCGCGAAAAACCACCGGGTCGTATGCCGGTTGATACACGCGTTGTAGCGCTTGATAGATTATCAGATGTAGCTGCCGGTATTGGCCGCGCAGTGCAAGCTGGTGCGCGGGCATACTGGGTGTGTCCGTTGGTGGAGGAAAGCGAGCTGCTCGACATTGCAGCCGCGGAAGAACGCTTCGCGACCCTTAGGCATATGTTCGGAGATCAAGTCGGTCTTGTACACGGCAAGATGAAAGCCCTTGAAAAAGATGCAGTGATGGAACAGTTCCAGCGCGGCGAGATTAGTATACTTGTTTCGACCACTGTAATTGAAGTGGGAGTGAACGTGCCGGAAGCTACAATTATGGTGATTGAGCATGCTGAACGTTTTGGTCTGTCGCAACTACATCAGTTGCGCGGCCGGGTAGGGCGAAGCGATCTGCAATCCCGTTGTATTTTGCTGCGCGCTAACGAAATCGGTGAGGTGGCGCGCTCGCGGCTTAAAATAATGCGGGAAACTGAAGATGGTTTCTTAATCGCTGAGGAAGACTTGCGTCTTCGTGGTGGCGGTGAAGTGCTTGGTACCAAGCAAAGCGGCTTGCCTGAGTTTAAGCTTGTTGACTTTGGTGAGCACGCGGACCTCATTGAACTTGCCCGCGACGATGCGCGCCTTATCATTAACAAAGATCCTGAATTAACCAGTGAGCGCGGGAAAAATTTACGTTGTTTGCTGTATCTGTTTGAACGGGATGAAGGCGTGCGCCTGATGCAATCGGGCTAATTAATTAGAGGCTATCTATGGCGTGGAAAAAAAAGCTGGCGGAAAAGAAAAAACGCGAGCGGCTTGCCGAAAGGATGGGCGGTGCTGATAAAGTCGCACGTCAACATAGTCGCGGCAAACTGGATGTGCGAGCACGTGTCCACAAAATGGCTGACCCTGGTAGTTTCCGTGAAATTGGTAAGCTCGCAGGCAAAGGGCATTACGATGCTGAAGGTGAATTAGAAGACTTCACACCAGCCAACATGATATTTGGTAAAGCTGAGGTTAATGGTCGTCCTACGGTTATCGTTGGTGATGATTTTACCGTGCGCGGCGGTGCGGCTGATGCAGCCATATGGCGCAAAGGCATGATGGCCGAGCAGATGGCCCACGAATACAAGTTGCCTCTTATTCGATTGATTGACGGTACCGGAGGCGGTGGCTCGGTGAAATCGCTTGAGGATATGGGGCTTACGTATGTGCCGTATCTGCCGGGCTGGGAACATGTGGTTAAAAACCTTGAAAGCGTGCCAGTTGTCTCGCTTGCGCTAGGCTCGGTTGCGGGCCTTGGTGCCGCGCGTGTTGTGGCATCCCACTATAGTGTAATGGTCAAGGGCATGTCGCACATGTTTACGGCTGGGCCTGCTGTGGTTGCCGCTATCGGTGAAACGCTTGATAAAGAACAACTTGGCGGTGCGGACATTCATGCCCGAAACGGTGCGGTGGACGATGTGGTGGACAGCGAGGAAGCGGCGTTTGAAGCTGCCCGTACGTTCCTGTCGTATTTGCCGCAGGCTGTTGGCATGAAGGCTGAAAGGCTGGAGACCACAGACGGTATTGAGCGCCGGGATGAAAGCCTTCTGAAAGCCGTGCCCGAAGATCGTCAAAAAGCATACTCCATGCGCGCAATCCTGAAGTCAGTTGTGGATAAAGGCAGCCTGTTTGAAATGGGGCGTTTTTGGGGGCAGGCTACGATAACAGCGTTCGCACGGCTTGATGGTTGGCCGGTGGCGGTTCTGGCATCCGACCCCAGTTTTCTTGGTGGTTCATGGACGGCCGATACTGCCCGTAAAGTTGAGCGGTTTGTTAAATTAGCGAACACTTTTGGCTTGCCGGTGGTACATTTTGTAGACAATCCGGGCTTTATGATTGGCCTTGAGGCTGAGAAAGCGGCAACTATTCGCTTCGGCGTTGATGCCCTGAACGGGATCTATACGTCCAAAGTACCGTGGGCGACGGTGATTATTCGCAAGGCATACGGCGTGGCTGGTGCCGCAATGAGCGATCACACACGGTTTCAGTATCGTTTTGCGTGGCCTTCGGGCGATTGGGGCAGTTTGCCATTAGAGGGCGGCATTGAAGTTGCCTACAAAGCTGAACTTGAGGCAAGCGATGACCCGGAAGCGCACCTTGCCGACATTAAAGCACGCCTTGATAAAGTGCGCAGCCCGTTCCGCACGGCAGAAGCCTTTATGATTGAAGATGTTATTGACCCACGCGAAACACGACCGCTGCTATGTGAGTTCACGAATTTGGCGCAAAGCAAATCATCATGATTAAAGAAGATATTGCAGGACGAAAGTTTGCTGTTTTTAGTAAAACTAAGCAAAAGAACTTTAAATTGATTTTGGCGTCTATCGGAGGTGCTGCGATTTTTGCATATTGGATTGTTACTAGCAAAAATAATGATGTAAACGCAACCGGCTTACGATTTATCGACTTTATTTATCCTGCTATTATTCTGATTGGGGGATTAGCTAAGACACTTTATGATGCGCATTTGGATATGCCGTATCTTAATTTTACGGAAGATCAATTTTATTTTGATAATGATGGTAAAGAGACACGTCATTATTGGCGGGACGTCATTGATATAAAAGAAGTCGAATTAATCGATAGAAGTGTGTCGCTTAAAGACAAGGTTGTGTTAATTGTTAAGAGCGATAAGAATGAATTTAAGATCGACCCAAGAGATATCAATTACAATAATTCGGATGTGGCCGCGATAGCTAAGGAATTTTGGCGTAGCGCAATTACAAAAATAAGTTAGCTAAGCTCTTTCTCATAAACTCTATACGTTTTGTAAACAACACAGCCGATTTCCTCGAGGATGGATCGCATCCCGTCATTGTCTTCCAGTATCCACCCCAGTTCGCCCCAATAAGCGCCGCGTTCTTGCACATGTTCGCGGCTAACATCAATCATCCACATTGACATAGCCGCACCTAGTGGCCCTTTCTGGAATTTCTTGCGTACACCCATTAATGGAACACGGCACCGGTCTTCTTTACCGTTCATCATGCGGTATAGCAGCTTGAAAATGCCTGTCGGGAACAGCTTTCCATCAATGTCGTGCATTTTGTGGTTCACGTCCGGTATGGTCAGCATAAATGCCACTGGTTCACCGTCATACTCGCAGATGTATGTACGGTATGGTTTAACAACAGGTTTCAGGCTTTTGGCACCATGAGCTACTTCATTTTCAGTGAACGGCACATAACCCCAATTGTCGCTCCATGCTTCGTTATAGATATCAAGAACAACAGCGACTTCTTCGTCAAAGCGCTTCATATCAATTGGGCGCATGGTCACACGCTTGTTCTTCTGCGCCATTTTTACAATGCGCTTGGCGCGGTCTGGCATGGGAATGGTGAGATCAAGCGAGTAGGCAAACATATCTTTGGCTTTGTCTAGGCCATGGTTTTTTAAAAAAGCATCATATTGCGGCCTGCCATGTGGCATCATAACGCATGGTGGTGTATCGAAACCATCTACAAGTGTGCCCACTTCTTCAGCAGAAGAGAAAGACCATGGGCCTTGCATTCGCTTCATGCCACGTTCCTTGAGCCATGCTTCTGCGGTTTTGAGCAGTTTGTCTGCAACGTCTTTATCGACAGCTTCGAAAAACCCGAAGTGACCAAGGTTTGGCCCCCACTTTTCTTGAGCGAGGCTATCAATTTGTGCGCTGATGCGCCCAACCAGCTTGCCTTCACGCTTTGCAATCCATAACGATACGTCGGCATGCTCAAAATATGGGTTTTTGTCTGCGCGCAACACATCCATGCGTTCCATTGTCAGAGGCTGAATCCATTGTGGATCATCCGCATAAACGGTGCGTGTGACATTGATAAAGTCTTTTAGGCCTTTATTGTCGGTAATTGGATGCACAGTAATGGCAGAAGATGCTGTCACGGTTATTCCTCTTGTCTTTCAAACATGCATTATCGATAACGCGTTACATGCATAATGCAAGGCGATTGCGTATTCGGGCGACAATTTAAGTGGAATAATTGCTAGCGGTTTTGTGCAGCTCTGCTTTCGCGCCATAACTGTGCAACTGCAGACCATAGATTTTTGCGACTAGCAGCAAGAAACAAGCGATTGTCAGGCAGTTCGTCCTTTAACCTAAAATAAGCGGTCTCCAACGCATGGTAAGGCATGCCAGGAAATAGGTGGTGTGTTGCATGGAAGCGAAGCCCCACTGGCGCCCACAAGCTTGAAATGTAGCGATTGCCAGGCACATCGACGCTATCCAAAAATTCCTGCTGCTGGTTCATGCGTTCGCGGCCGCCATTACGGTAGGCGTGAGCCGCTAGTGTGCGCAAACCATTGAGGATAAAGATAGCGACTGTAACAACATACCAAACGGCAAAGAAAGCGAGAGGCAACACATCAATATAAAACAGGGCAAACGCTGAGTAAGCGTATATTCCAGTAATGATATCCTCAATGAGCCAGCTGGATTCTTGATCTTTTTTAGGTAATGGACGGATATAATTGTAGTCGATCACAAGGCTACTTGCGCGCTGCCAGATGTAATTGCGGAAACGTGTGTTCAGAAGTGTTAAAGGCATAAGGATCATGTAGCGTGCGACAAGCAGCACCGGCACGAGCACAGCCTGAATGATAAAAGCAATGATTTTCCATGGCTTATCAACAGCAAAAGGCAAGTACTCACCGTCTTCTGCAGTGCCGTAGTGCTGCGGCTTATGGTGATCTATGTGCACATCAGCATATGTGTATGCAGGTACCATCATGGGCATGCCGCATGTGGCGTTCCAAAACCGTCGATACCAAGTAAATGTTCCTTTACGGAAATGAGCAAGCTCATGAATAAAGATAACACCGCGGTACAAGGCAAGTGTTGCAATAATTATTGCAATAATTTGTATGAAAGATCCCAATGGAGTTAGGGTTGCTGCTGCAACTGCACCCCAGCCAAGAGCCGCGCTTATCGTGAAATCTGTCCAGTAAATACGTGCATTAGGTTTCCAGAGGTCGCGCACCAGGCGTCGCGACTCTTTCAATGGAAAGTTTTCTGCTTCAGGATGCGCACCGGAAACAATTGTGGTTTCTTGTTCCACATCAATTTCATCTTTATTTACTACAGCTTGCATTATTACCTGTCATATTCTTGTCAGAACTTCTGACATCTATGGGATCGATTATTATATCTTGTCTCGTACTTTTACTTGGTTTTGCGGCTTACCCAAAGAGCCGGTTTTCCAAGTGCAGCAATATCTTCCATTTTAAGGCCAAAACGTACCAAAAGAAGTAGCGCGACAATAAGCCCAAATATGGCAATCATAAGACCAGTTGGAGCCGGGAAATTCGGGCCATACTCAGCATATGTTACAAGCGCTGTCGCAGAGATAAGTGAAATAAGCCCCGGTTTCAAGAGGTCGGCATTGTATGGCAATAGCTTGTAGAGGCCAACAACTTGTATAAGCGCAAGGCTTGCTGCGACATTTAGCCCGACAGTTGCTGCTACTGCAGCCCCCGTTACGCCGTGTGTTGGTATCGTCATAAGGCCAATAGAAATAAACGCCGCAAGACCAACGAGGCCATTGGCTAAAGGTAAAAACCTGTTGCCTAGCATTTCGATGATTGAAGAAGATGGACCTGTGGATGCCTCAATAACGCGCCCTATAACCAATATAGCAATTGCGGCTGCAGCAGCCTGAAATTCCGGGTCTAAGGCTGCCAATATATCCGTTCTTGCGACATAAAGCGCTGCACCAAAGGGCAGGGCAAGACATATCGACATTCTTGTTGCAAAGGCATACATGTGTTGCAGCATGGAACGGTCACCCATGCCTTCTTTTTCTGCAGCAAGCGGTGCCATAACATATTCAAAAGCAAGTTTCACAACTTGTAGAGCGCTGGCAATTTTGCGTGCGATAGAATAATAGCCACCAGCAGCTGCACCGGCAGCGCCCGGTAACATGAAGTTAAGCAACATTACGGGGAATTCACTAAACAGTTTTTTTATGAGGTTTGACGGCATAACGGTGAAGCCGTATTTGCGCATCTCTTTAGTGAGTGTACCGGTCATTGGTGCATTTAAAACATCTTTGAAATTATAGTTTTTTGATATGAGCCTGACCGCTAAAGTTGCTGCTAGCATAACGCTAATTAAATGCGCGAGAAAAAGTCCATAAGTATCTAATCCTAATGTAAAAAACAAAACGGCAGCTACAAGGCGCAACCCTTGTTCGTAAAAGATGCGCACTCGGATTTCAGGGCCGAAGTTTCGGCGTGCACGAATAGCTGCTGTACCAACTTCCACAGTGGTCCAAAACGGCAGAACCCAAACATATACCCGAATAACATTGGTAAGGTGCGCTGCGTCAGAAGAGCCAACATTGATGAAGCCAGCAATGTTGGGTGCAAAATAAGTACCGATTAAAGCGAATATACACGCGATACTGAAGCTGAGTTTTAATGCGTAACCTGCAACATATGCCTCTTGTTCTTTGGCTACTCTGGGCACAAATCGCTGCAATGTTGTGGTCATAGCTGCATCGGATAACGCCGTTGTAACCTTAACGTAACTCCATAGCACGGCAAAAAGGCCAAATGTTTCGGCACCGTACGCCCATGTGAAGACAACAACAGATACAGCCTCAATGAGGGCGCCTAAACGACCTAGGAACGCTAGACCAGCACCACCTGCAACGCGACCAAGGTCATGGCCATTTTTAGGGTCATTATTAGCTGTGCCAGGTATAGGTCTTATATCTTCTTCAGCCTTATCTGTTTTGTCTTCAGGCATTATTCGGCCGGCGTTTGTCGTTTGGGGGCGCGCCGCCAAAAGCTAATGTGTGATTTACCTTCTTCTGTATAAAAAATTACGGTGTAACCTACGAATAAAAATAGAAAGAATGGTGCCCAGGCGGCTAACAGGGGTGGTGCTACACCGAATTCTCCCATTGCTAACATAAAGTTATCAGCAACAAAGAAGCTGAAACCAAGTGCCATGCCAAATACGAGGCGTAAAACCAAACTACCGCCCCTAGATACACCAAAAGCCGCAACAGCGGCGAGCAGGGGCATAAGCAAGGTTGAAGCAGGCGCTGCAATCTTGTGAAGGAAACTTGCCATCAACCTGTCCGTTGGCAATCCTTCTTCTTCTAGCCGTTTAATAGAACGCCATAGCTGAGGCATTGAAACATGGTCAGCTTTAACCGTTAGAGCCAGAAAGCGTTCTGGTCTGGTTGGAATATTCCAATTAATAGAAGGAGTAATGGATAATACATGGGTATCCGCGTCAAACCGCCTTACCTCATGTAGCGTCCAACCGTCATTCTGGTACCATGCGAAGTCAGCTTTCACCATTGCTTCAAGGCGACCAGTGTCGCCACGCTCGAAAATAGAGACTTTGTCGAGAATAACTCGCTTGCCAGACCGGCTAACGGCTTCAACCACCACGATACTTCTGCCTTCACGCAGCCAGACGCGACCAGCTAAACTTTCATTCTCCGGTAAATCGATCGCATAATCGTTTTCTTCCCAGTATTCGAGCTCTGCGTTTGCCTCAACAACTACGGTTTCGTTGAAAACAAAATGAGCAAAGCCAATGAGCAAAGATGCCAAACCAAGCGGCAATAAAATGCGGTGTGCTGAAAGGCCGCTGGCCTTCATAACCGTTACCTCACTGCTTTGGTTAAGTGTTGCGAGGGTCAAGAGCGTGGCAAGCAAAGCAGCAAATGGTATGAATTGCGTTATTAATTGCGGTGCTCTGAGGCCAACATAAGATACGATGGATGTCCATGTAGCGCCGTCAGCTGCCATAACATTGTCAGCTGTAGCAAGCAGGTCCAACATCTGTAATATAACGGTGAGCCCAATTAAAATACCAAGGAAGCGGCTCAAATACATGCGTACCATGTAACGAGCGAGTGTGCGGGACGGGATGAGTACACGGCGCAGCGATCGGAATATCATGCTCTGTCTCCGATACCCGCAATACGTTTGCCCAATCGCTTGATTGGACCAGCTACAGTTGAAACAACAGCGTCCACATAAGCGAGCGGCTCGCCGCCTGCTTTGAATGCTGCAACCCGGAACAAAAAGAAACTAATGAACGCAAACGCTGCAAACAATGCCCAAATACTTAGGTAAGGAGAGACACCACCCTTAACGGCAGTTTCCATGCCTTCCATCAGCTCGTTATAGACAATCAGAAGTGCTAGTCCGATAACTATACCGGTACTACGCCCGGTTCTTTTGTTGGTTAAGCCCATAGGGATAGCAAGGAAGGGCAGTATGAAAAATGATAAACTGTGCATGATGCGCCAGTGAAAGTTGCCGGTAAACGCCGCGCGTTCTTCAATAGAGTTTTCAGGATTATCTTTTTCTACGAACAATTCCGGGAGAGTTAATTCCAGTTCTTGGCCACCTCGTTCCCTAAATACTTCGCGTTCAGGTAAGCGAATGGTTAAATCTTGCCGTTCAAAGGTTAAGACACGAGGTTTGTTCTGGCTTTCGTTCAAGTCAACAAGGACACCGTTAAATAAACGTAATAAAATCGTTTGATCATCGCCTGTTGCGAAGAAGCCGCCACGCTCTGCTGTCACGGATATGCTGTTTCCTTCACTACGGCGCTCAAGGAAAATACCACCAAGCTCTGCACCTTGTTGACGTGATTCTTCTATCATCAGCGTAATATCGTCACCAATCTCAACAAAATCGCCAACGCGGATACTGGCACCCAAAGCACCGCTTCTCAAGTCAAATACAAGGCCGCGGTAGGCATACTGGCTGTATGGTTGCACCCAGCCCACCAAAATAGTGTTTATGGTAGCTAGCAACAGCGCTAGCATGAGGAGTGGGCGTACTAATTGCATCAAGCTGGTACCAGAAGACGTAATTGCATCATACTCACTGGAAAGCGATATGTTTCGAAACGCAACTAAAACACCAAGCAATAAGCCCACAGGTAATGCTAACCCCATATAATGCGGTGTCAGGTTTGCAAGCATTCGAAATACGACTTCAACCGGTCCGCCTTGATTAACAACAAAATCAAAAAGCTTCAGCATACGTTCAAGAATCAAAAGCAATGCTGCCACACCCAAGGTTGTGAGCATTGGCATCATCACCTTCTTGAGGATGTACCTATCTATTCGCGATAAAACGGGACGTGCATACATATAATGGCGCTACACTGGTTAATAATATGATTCAAGTGTCAATTCAGTATCTTCCAT
Organism: Kordiimonas aquimaris; assembly: GCF_025574485.1. Lineage (GTDB taxonomy): Bacteria > Pseudomonadota > Alphaproteobacteria > Sphingomonadales > Kordiimonadaceae > Kordiimonas > Kordiimonas aquimaris. The sequence continues at coordinate 163,414 of NZ_JAOBPO010000006.1, forward strand.
AGGAAAATCATGGCAGAAAAAAGAAATGATAACCTATATTTGTAACAATTTGGGCCATAATTTAGCCACCATCAAGCGGCTATTTCTGAGATGTAACGGTTTTGATGTATTTTAACCGAAGAAAGCAATACAATTTATGATGACATATTCGCCTATTCAAAGATACTTTATACCTCAGCTTATAGTTCTGGGAATTCTGACATTTCAAGCGCAATTGGCACAGGCATATATGGAACGGGCTAATAATTCAGGTGTTGTAGCTGAAGATGGTTCATGTATTGCACCGGATGGTATTGCCGTAATTTCCGTGTCTGTTGATAATATCCAGGTTATTGAAGGCAATCTTCGGGCGCAAATATACAGCGGTGACCCAGAAGAGTTTCTTGAAAAAGGTAAAAAGCTCGTACGTGTGGACGTACCTGTTGTAACGACTGACACGTCAACAATATGTGTTCCGTTGCCTGCACCGGGTACATATGCGCTAGTGGTGATGCACGATAAAAACAGCAACGGTAAGGCAGATTTTTTTAGTGAAGGGTTTGGTTTTTCCAATAACCCGAAATTATCGTTCGGTCCGCCAGATGCAGAAGATGTAATGATTAATGTTGCCCCAGGTGTTAACGAACAATCCGTGACACTTAATTATATTTTCGGCGCTGATAACGAGAAAAAAGATAAGCGACGTAAACTCCGGCGACGTTAATATTGATAATTAATGAATATGCAGGTATTGATGCCGCAACATTTACAGACGGTCGCAGCTGAGTTGCGACCGTTTATAGTATTTATAGTTGACTAGTCACGTATGTGTAAATTGCAGTGACTAAACTATAAATAGATGGAGAATGAGGTTTTCATGGAAGTGAAAACAGAAACATTGAATAGCGGTGCAATTGTTCCCCTTGTGGTAATGATATCGAACCCGTTGAGCACAACTAACGCAAAAAACCTTGATGAAATACGCAAGATAGTCAATGCCAGTGCTAACGTTGTTCATTATGAACTGGACGGCATTGATACGCTTCAAGATGCGATCGAATTGTTCGCGCGTGCCAAGCCGTCATTACTGATTGTAAATGGCGGCGATGGCACCATTGGCGCTGCACTTGCTGCTATTCTTTACAACAACCCATTTAATGTTGTGCCGCCCATCGCGTTTCTACCTGGTGGTAAAACGAATATGACGGCGGCTGATTTAGGCTTTAAAGGAAACCCATCTAAAGTCCTCAAGAAACTATTGAAGTTAACGCAAGCAGGCGAAATTCCAAACAAACTAACAACAAGACACCTTATTGAAATGGACCTGGGTGATGGGCTGCCACCACGCGTTGGTACATTTTTTGGTACTGCAGGTATTGTTCGCGGCATTTTTTGGTGTCGTGAAAATGCTTATTCCAAAGGCTTGCCAAACTGGCTGGCTCATGTGTGGTCCGCATACAAGTTGATCACCGCGGCATTTGGTCTTTCACGCGATAAAGGCCTCATGATTTCGGACCCAATGGCCATTACTGTACCTGGTAATGCTAGAATTAAAGGGCGGTATTCTGTTGTTCTTACAACGACATTGGATAATTTATTATTTGGCTTAAAACCATATGGTCGAGAAGGAAAGGGTGGGCTTCGTTTTTCTGCTATTGAAGCAGGGCCTTCGAATTTCTTTCGTGGGTTTCTTGGATTAATTACAGGCAGATTTGGCCGGAAGACCATTAATGGTGTTCATGTACGCCGCGGTGATATGGTGCGCATTGAAGGTACTGATCCGGTTACGTTAGACGGTGAAATATATCAACCACTAGAAAATACTCCTATTACCCTAAAGGGCGATAGGTCATTGACATTTGTGTCGTTGAAGAAATGACGATGAAGAAAAAAACGGTAAAACCAGATGAGAGTGGTGCGGCGTCCAGCTCTCAATCCATGCAGCAATTTATCCTTGATGAGTGGCAGCGCGATGTTCCAGAAGCCGTAAAAATGGCAGCACATACAATTGGTGCACTATATGGCAGCGCAACTGCGGGCGTGCTTTTTTATGGATCATGCTTACGTACAGGGGAAATCGAGGAGAAAATACTCGACTTCTATGTTTTGGTGGATAGTTACCAAGCAGCATATGAAAAAGGCTGGCTTGCTACAGCTAACCAGATATTGCCGCCTAATGTCTTTTACCATGAAATGGTTGTTGATGGAGTGGTTGTTCGCTCAAAGTATGCCGTTTTATCGCTACAAGACCTCAGCTTCCGCGTTAGTTCTGCGTGTTTAAACGTATCTATTTGGGCACGCTTTTGTCAGCCATGTCTTCTGCTTAATGCGCGTGATGAAACAATACAGCAACAAGTGGCGGGTAATATAGCAGAAGCAGTAAACACGATGTTGAGCAACTTGTTAGCCCTTAAGCCTTGGGCTACTGAGCCGCGAGATTTGTGGGTCGCTGCATTCGAAGAGACGTATGCAGCAGAGCTGCGATCTGAACGTGGCGGCAAAGGACTTGAGATATACCTTCTAGATCAAGACCGGTACCATGCAGTTACACCTGTTGCATTGGAAGAGTTGCGAGCAAAGGGAGTGTTGGTGGCAGCGTCGCCTCCGCAAACGCAGCCTGCGCGGACTGAGAATTTTAATGCAAAGGTTTACTGGTTTTTAAGGCGTTTAAACGGCAAAACCGTTAGTTTCTTGCGCCTGATCAAGGCTTCTATGACTTTTGATGGCGGTATTGATTATTTAGCATGGAAGATACGGCGTCATGCCGGTGTCGAAATTGAGGTTAAGGATTGGATGCGACGGCATCCCGTTTTTGCAGGCATTGTATTGTTCTGGAATTTACGCCGCAAAGGTGCATTTAAGTAAGCTCTATGCGGGAAGGGAAGTACTCAATTTATCATTAAACTGAGTACTGGCCATTTATAGATCATAATAGTTAGGAATTTAGTCCTACAGCTTTAGCCGTTTTCTTGAATCGTTTAATGATCTCAGATATTTGTTCGCTGGTATGTTGGGCACACACACTAATGCGTAGTAAAAACATGCCAGAAGGAGTTGCTGGCGGTGCAGCCATATTGGCATAAACGCCTTCTAACAATAAGTGTTCCCAGAAACGTGTTCCCATCATCACATCAGGCAAATGAACTGCAATAATCGGACTTTCTGCGGTTTTTGTTGCCATTGAAAACCCAGCTTCTTTTAAACCCGTATGCAGTTGGCGTGCGTTTTCCCATAGATGTGCACGTCTATTGCTACCGCGTTTAATAGCTTCAATGGATTTTGTTGCTGAGGCAACGACACTTGGTGGCAAGCTTGCGGTGAAGATATAAGGTCGACTTACGAAGCGTAATACATCAAATTTTGGGTGGTTGGATACTGCAAATCCACCGACAGTGCCGACCGATTTGGAAAATGTTCCCACGAAAAAGTCGGATAAATGTTCAACACCTAATTCTTCAGCAACGCCACGACCAGTTTCACCGGTAAAGCCCATTGAGTGTGCCTCGTCAACAAGTGTCATGCAGCCGTACTTTTTACCAACTTCCAGTAATTCTTTCAGTGGTGCTGCATCGCCGAGCATAGAGTATATGCCTTCTACAACTAGTAGCTTGCCGGCATCTTCAGGCAACCTCTTAAGGCGTCTTTCCAGGTTTTCTGGGTCATTATGTTTGAAGCGAACAATAGTGGCATTGCCCATAGAACATCCATCGTAAATGGAGGCATGGCTATCAGCATCAATAATGACATAGTCGTCTTTACCACCAAGGGCGGAAATCATACCAAGATTTGCCTGATAGCCAGTGGAAAACACCATGCAGTGCTCCATGCCGTAGAAATCAGCTATGGTGGCTTCGAGCTTTTTATGTCCTTCGTATGTGCCGTTTAATACTCGTGATCCAGTGGTGCCTGTGCCGAATTGATCAAGTGCTTCTTTTGCTGCGTTGATCGATTCCTCATGAAATGTCATGCCCATGTAGTTGTTTGTGCCGGCAAGAATAGTGCGACGTCCGCCGATAACAGCTTCGGTTTCAGAAATAACTTCGTCGACGACAACTTTAAAAGGGTCAGCTTTTTCAAATGGTAGTGAAGAACGTAAGGCCACTACCTGGTCAAATTTATCAAACAGGTCCATAAGGAACTAACTTTCGTTCACAATTTTATCAACAGTATCAGCAACTTGTCCGATTGTTTCTAATTCGGGCAGAAGGTTTAATGGCAAAATAATGTCAAATGTATCTTCGATTTCAGCTACCAGATCCATAACAGTTAAGCTATCGAGTTCCAGATCAGAAGCAAACGTTGTCTCAGGTGCCAACGCAGCGTTTTTTTGATTAATAGGTGTAATCAAATCATAAATTGTTTTCAATGTAGCGGGCTGTGCCATTCTTTTTGCCAATCGTTATGAGGTGTCGTGATACCGGATAAAATAAATTACGTGTTATTGTTATATCCAGATGACCTTCATCATAAAAGGTCATTTTTTCGATACCAGTCCAAGGTATTCTGTAGACCTGATTTAAGATCAAATTGTGGCGCCCATTTTTCATGCCGAAACCTACGGTTTTCTGTGACTGTCCAGTCTGCATGACATAAGTAGCGTGCAGTTGAAACCGTTAGCATTGCTGGCTTGTTCAGCATGTGCGCGAATGTCTGGTTAATAAATCCTATGGAAGCCATAATTGTATATGGAACAGGCACATAATGCATTTTCGTATTATTTTTCGGTATGCAAGATGCAACATCTTTGACCGTGTAACCGCGTTTTGCACCATCATCAATCTCAAGGATTGAAGCTTTATTGCTTTGGTCAGATAGAACAGCAGTTGCTTTTGCCAAATCTGCCACGTGTATCATCGAAAATTTATTACGTGTACTCCCTGGTGCAGGTAAGAAGCCGTACTTGCTAGCTTTTAATAGCTTCAGGATTTCTTTGTCGCCGGGCCCGTATATGGCGGGCGGACGCAATATGGTCCAGCTAAAGCCCCATTTGCGCGCTGTTAACAGCATTTCTGTTCCGGCTTTACTAGCGCCGTAATGAGATAGCCTTGGTTCTCTTGCTGCGAGGCTTGAAATATGCAGCACATGTTGAACGCCGGATGTTTGAGCTGCATCAAATAGGCGCTTGCTACCAGTGACATTTACATCAAAAAATATGTCTCTAGTAAGTGCTTTAGTAAGTCCTGCTAAATGAATTAATGTTGATGTGCCTTGTGTTAGTAATTCAAGGCTGGTTTCATTATCCAAAGCACCAACAACCCATTCCACATTTTGTCTGTCAATTTGTGGGCTGCGGGTTAATGCCTTTACGCGATGTCCGCTTTCAAGCAGGGCATCTAGAACATGTTTTCCCAGAAAACCGGTAGCCCCGGTCAAAGCAATGGTTTGACCAGTTTTGTTTGCTTTAATTTTACTTGGCATTTCTGTTAACTTGCGACCGCTTGCAAATGGCCAGACAGATATTCATTGCGAGCCTTTGTCCGGCTTAATTTACCTGAAGATGTACGCGGTAAAGATTTCGGCGGCACTAACTCAATTATACAATTAACACCTGTTTCAGCTTGAATTTTCTTTTTCAATGCTTCGGTAAGTTTCACGCGCTCTGCAGGGTCGGAAACACGGCATTGTGCTAAAATAAGTGGTACTTCTTCTGCATTGTCACCTGGTACAGAAATAGCTGCTACATCGCCTTTCTTTAGGCCATCAACTTGTTCTGCTGCCCATTCTATGTCTTGCGGCCAATGGTTGCGACCATTCACAATGATCATATCCTTAGCCCGACCAACAATATATATGCAGTCTTCTTTCATGTAGCCCATGTCACCAGTGTCAAGCCAACCTTCAGGGCTTAAAACAGCGCGCGTTGTTTCTGGGTCATTGAAATATTCACGCATAACTGAAACACCGCGCAAAAATACTTTACCAACTTGACGATCAGAAAGAATCATATCGCCTTCATCACGAATTTCGATTTCGTACTCTGGCAACAATTTTCCGCAGTTAACTACTTCGCGCATCCGATCATCTTTGTCTTTACCGCTTACAAGCACTTGCCGATCACCAGTGAGAACAGATTCTTCAATCAAATCAACTTCAATGCCTTTACCAACTGTTCCAAAGCTTACACCGAGCGTACATTCCGCTAAACCATAACTAGGAAGGAATGCATTATAAGAGAAACCGATCTGGCCAAATGTATCGACAAATTCTCGCATGACTTCTGGGCGAATCATCTCCGCACCGATACCGGCAACACGAACACTTGTTAGATCAAGGCCCTCCATAGCACTTGTTCGCATGGCTGCACGGCGCGTACATATATCAAAGCCAAAAGTTGGGCTGTATGTAATGGTACCTTTATTTTGGCTTAGTACGCGTAACCAGCTTAATGGCCTGCGTGCAAACTCTTCCGTTGGAATAAAGTCTACGGATACCTGGCAAGTAAGGGTTGTCAGCAGTGTGCCAACCAAACCCATATCATGATAAAACGGTAACCACGAAACACAGCGATCACTGTCTTCGAGGTGTATACCATGGAAGCCCATACCGTGTGTGTTGGAAAGTAAAGAACGATGCGTAACTGACACACCGTGTGGGAACCGTGTGCTGCCTGAAGAATACTGTAGGTAAGCCAAATCATCGGGAGTAGGCAGAACAGTTTCACCAATTGTATCAACGTTCATGTAGTCTTCATAGTCACCGATGAATTTTAAACCCATATCTTCTGTAGCTTGATTTACAATCTCATCCATGAATGAAGGAGCCATCAAACCATTGGCTTTGCAACTTTCCATCTGCATACGCAGTTGGGAAACATAACCAACTTTGCCGCCGAATGATGTTGGAAGAGGTAATGGAACCGGTAGTACACTCGCGTACTGACAACCAACAAAGAAACTTACAAAGTTTGCTGTGGTTTCGGCGATTAAGGCAATACGGTCGCCTTTTTCAAAGCCCATACCTACAAGCCGTTTGCCAATAGCTTCCGCACGATCTCGAATTTCGGCCCATGTAATAACATCAGTTACATCACCGCGCGCATTGTAAAAGTTAACGCCGCGCACACCTTTAGCCGCGTATTCAATCGCGTCTACAAGTGTATCAAAATCGGAATAACGTCTTTCCAGTGACGGATCGTGTGTCGGTGTCACCACAATCTGCGTGTCATTGTTGACCATAATTACCCCAAGGTTATTGCCGTAGTACTCGTTATGCCAACATAGTTCTGCCGCGTCAATTGAGTGGCGATACTAGATCAGACTGTTATACGCTTATTTATATGTCAAAAATAACTTGCATTCGACTTAAAATCTACCGTTCATAAATGATCGGTTGTGCGCATGTTTGTTACGGCTGAATTACAATTTGTGAAGCTTCTTCGCAAGTTAATTTTGGTTAAGTGATCGGTATGTAACAGCATTTAAGTGAGGAATACGGCTAAATAATGTCACATTTTGTATCTGAATTTTGCGAAGACACACTATCTCGTATTTACGCTGAAACCCCTGGTTTAGCTGGGCGGAACCACTTGGATAGTGCCGGGTCATCTTTTATGTCAGTAGCTGTTATTGACGCAATGCAGGCAGCATTTGACCGAGAGGTCAAGTTTGGTGGGTATGTTGCGCAAGAGCAACAGACAGAAGCTCTGGAAGCCAGCTATCATGCCTTGGCACAACTTTTAGGCGGAAAAACTTCTGACTATGCATTTGTTGGTAATGCCGTTGATGGCTGGACCAAGGCTTTTTATAGTCTTCCGTTTAAGAAGGGCGATGTAATCGTCACTGCGTATAATGAATATTGCGCAAATTACATTGCCTATTTACAGGTTTCCAAAAACAAAGGTGTTGAAATTCGTGTTGCGCGCTCTCTTCCAGGAGGCGGCATTGATATTGACCATATGGAATCTTTGATAGACGCAAACACACGTTTAATTAGTGTTAGCCACATGCCGTCTTCTAGTGGTGAAATTATTCAAGCAGCAGAAATTGGCCGTTTAGCTAAAGCAAAAGGCGTCTTATTCCAACTAGATGCGTGTCAATCTACCGGTCATGTTCCAATTGATGTTAAGCAAATAGGCTGCGACATCATGACGGGAACCTCTCGAAAATTTCTGCGTGGTCCGCGCGGTATCGGGTTTTTGTATGTAAATGAACAAGCGCGTTCTCAAATGGAACCTGTTATTTTAACTAACATGTCCGCTGAGTGGTCATCGCTTGATGCATATAGTCTGCGCGACGATGCTCGTATTTTTGAAGCTTGGGAGCGTAGTGTTATAAACCAGGTTGGTTTTGGCGCTGCTATTAATTATTTATTGGAACTTGGGGTAGAGCGCGCCACAGCACAAATTCGTAACAACGCATCTTACCTGCGTACCTCTTTAGCGGCTCTTGACAGCGTATCAATGGTATGCCCTGAAAGTGCAAAATCAGCGATCATTACTTTTAATATTGATGGTATTAAGCCTGCTGAAGTCAAGTCACGTATGGAAAAGCGTGGAATTGCAGTTCAGGTTGCCAAACAAGCTCATACGCGCCTTGATTATGAAGTGCGTGATATCCACGAGGCCGTGCGTGTGTCGCCGCATTATTACACGCCCAAGATTGCGATGGATGATTTTTTGTCTGCGCTGGGTGATATCCAAAATGGAAGATAAGAAGTGGAATAAAATTGGCGCTGATGGCCCGGATAATAGCCAGGGCAGTAAGAAAGAGCGTCCTGAGAAGCGCCCAGAGAAAAACCGGGTAACGAAGGTAACTGAAGGTTACATTGAGCGGGCTGCGCTACATTATCTTGGGCGGTTTAGTAGTTCTGAAAGCAATCTTGTTAAAGTGTTGGAGCGCAAAGTCCGGCGACGCAATGAAGAACACGCGCCGGTCACTGACGAACAACAACAGTGGATTATTAGTGTCGTCGCGAAGTGTGTGCGTTTTGGCTATGTTGATGATGCACAGTATGCCAAGCAACGCGCAGCAGGTCTTCTACGCAAAGGTAAGCCTGTGCGCATTATTCTTCAGGATCTTAAATTTAAAGGTGTTGCTGAAGATCTAGCTTCGGATGTGATCAATAACTTGTCGGGTGATGACGATATAGAGCCAGACAAACGCGCAGCCGCAGCATATGTAAAACGCAGGCGTTTTGGTCCTTTTCGCCGGGTTAATGATAAACTTGAAGAAAAGCGCGAAAAAGAGATTGCATCAATGATGCGTGCGGGTTTTCGTTATGATCTAGTGAAAACAACGCTTGATATGAGTGAAGATGATATCATTGATCTACTGGTGTAACACCAAATTGCTTGAGCATTTCAGGTGTGTCCAGATCAATTAAAATCCCCGCATCCTCAACAGGCACTTCAATGACATGCTCTCGGGCTTCCTGTATGATTTGCTTACCACCAATATCGGCATTCAGCGCAATAAGCTTATTAAAATATTGCTGATGCCACACTACAGGGTGACCTCGCTTACCGTGGAATGTTGGGATAAGTATTGCACCTTCATGTGCTTGCTGCGCTGCGAGCGTAAGTTTTTCATACGTATCTGCCCTGATAAATGGCATGTCAGCAAGGCAGATCATTGCATAGCTTGGTTTGTTTTTAAGGCTATCTATACCACTAGCGAGGCTAACGCCCATACCTCTTTCATATTCAGCATTATGCACAACAGTAACATTAAGCTTGGTTAGAATATCATTTAAGGCCTGGGCATTATGACCCGTAACTACATGTATGGCTGATTTGGACTGTTTTGCTATATTTGTGATCGTTGTTTCTAAAACAGAGCGATCTTTAATTTTTGATAACAGTTTGCTGATGCCCTGTGCGCGGTTAGCTTTGCCAGCTGCCAAAACGACTGATGTAATGGAGGTGGAGCTGGTAGTTTTAATTATCGGCGCACGAGGTACTCGCCTTTCTGGCATTTCCTTGAGCAAGCCACCAGTGCCCATAAGTGTGAGCTCTCGATGGCCTAAGGGTAAGTTTGCGGCAATTCGCTCTAAAACAAAATCCAACCCATTAAGGGCAGGGGAACGCGCGCACCCTGGTAAGCCTATTACGTATTTTCCGCAGAGCTGCCCCAACATGAGTAAGTTACCAGGGTCAGTGGGGATGCCGAGCTTGATTATCTTGCCGTTTGCAGCTTCCAGTGCGGCAGGAATAACATCTCGATGGTCACTAATAGCCGATACGCCGAGCAAAAGAATAAGGTTTGCATCAGAGCGCTTAAGGTCATTTATAGCTTCTGTTACGGAAGTCTGGTTGTGTGCAACGACCCTGTAGTCTTCAATGTTGCTGTTGAGTCGGCTTAAACGGTGCTGAAGAGTATGTTTGATTTTATCCGTTATATCACTGCCTGTGACGATCGCTAAAGCCTTAAGTTTCTTATAGGCATGTACTTGAGCCATTGTATCATGTGTTGTCAGTTTGGATAAAACTACTTTTGACACGGCATACGGCACGACTTTAATTGTCGCAACTAGTTGGCCGGAATATACAGCTGTGTGCGATGGCAACGAAGCTGCGGAAAACGCATCATCAAGCAAGTTAATGCTATCGATAGCTTTATCAGGAATGAAAATACCGTCAGTGGTTGCAACAAGATTTGCACGTCCGCGTCCCACAGGAACGACATTCAACCCTTTTCCGCAAATATGGTTAGCCGCGGTTTCTGCTGCTTCATCTTCACTTATATCATCTGCGCCGAGTAGAAAAACCTGAACGTTCTCAACGCCCAAGGCGGAAAGAGGCTTTATGTTTTCCTCGGTAAGTGTGGAGCCTTTATGCCATTTTTTTCCAGCAACAGTGAGGCTGTGTGCCAATGACCAGCCTACAGATGATGTTATGTTCCGCCATTCAAATTTCATGGGTTTGACGCGCTGTTTCAATGAGTTGTGCAAGGACGGAAACAGCGATTTCAGCAGGAGTTGCTGCGCCGATGTTCAAGCCAACAGGGCCGTTTATTTTTTTTAGTATATCTTCTGTATGCCCCAGTTCGCTTAATCTTTTGATACGTTTCGCATGTGTTTTCCTGCTGCCCAAGCAACCGATATAAAATGCATCTGAATTGAGCGTTGTGTTTAATGCAGCATCATCCAGTTTTGGATCATGAGTTAATGTAATCACAGCTGTTGTTACATCAGGTTTATTATTGGCAAAGAACTCATCAGGCCATGCATTGATCATTTTTGCTGTGCCAAATGTCCTATTTTCAGTAAAGGCCTGTCTGGGGTCAATAATCAGAACACTAAATCCGCATTCTTCAGCCATAACGGCAAGGTGCTGAGCTATATGAACTGCACCGACAATATATAACCGTAATGATGGAATGACAGGCGTAACAAAGCTATCACCTTCTTCATGCGGGGTGTGTTTTGCTGGTGGGTGAAGCATTTCCTTAAAAACCATAGAGTTAACAGAAACATCAAATGTTAGAACACCCGAATTGCGCCTCTTTACTGCGGTACATGCCGCTTCAATCGCTGAGTAACTATCTGACGCAATTGGAAACAGACGAACCTCAATTTCACCACCACATGCAAGGCCAACGTCCCAAGCATCTTCAGAGGTAACGCTGAAAACCATTTTTTTTGATTTTATTTGTAGCGAGCGATTCAATATGGCTGTGGATTCTGAAATGACAGCGCCTTCCACACACCCACCAGAAACAGAACCTTCAAACGTGCCATCATCACGCACAACCATCAAACTGCCTGCACGTCGCGGCGCTGAACCCCATGTGCGTGCAACTATAGCCAATATGACGGTGTGGCCTGCTTCAATCCATTTTTGTGCAGTTAGTAACTCTCGTGCCACGCTGCTGTTTTCCTTATTATCTCGTTATTCGGTTAATCTAAGACGAAGATTTGATCCAAACAACCGGTGTTAATTAAATTCGATGAATGGTGTGCTATTGTAGGATGAACGGATAAGGTCAGGCCTGCGTTATATGTATATTCCATATCGACATGCTTGATTTGAGTGGCGTAGCAGCATAGAAACTGATGGAACATCTGAATTCAAGCGACATCTAATATAGGGGACAAGTATGTCACTTTTCGCGAATCCAGCAGGGCGGAATTTTCTAGGGAACTCCGCAGACTGGTATAAATGGACGATTTTAGTATTTTTAATCATCAACCCGATTTTGTTTTTCGGCGTTGATCCATACTTGGCTGGGTGGGTTCTTGTTCTTGAATTTATCTTCACGCTTGCGATGGCGTTAAAATGCTACCCGCTGCAGCCTGGCGGTTTGCTCGCTATTGAAGCGGTTGCGCTTGGTATGACAACACCTGGTAAGGTAATGCACGAAATTGAAGGTGGCCTTGAGGTAATTCTTCTCTTGGTATTCATGGTTGCCGGCATTTACTTTATGAAAAGCTTGCTGTTGTTTGTATTTACCAAAATTTTGGTGCATGTACGTAACAAGGTATTGTTATCATTACTATTTTCATTTTCTGCTGCATTTTTATCTGCTTTTCTTGACGCCTTAACTGTTACAGCCGTGGTTATCGCTATATCTGTAGGTTTCTACTCAATTTACCATAAGGTGGCTTCGGGTAAGAAATTTGATCATGATCATGATCATATGCATGACGGCGAATTGGATAAGTTCAATCAGGACGACCTTGAAGGTTTCCGTGCATTTTTGCGTAGTTTGATGATGCATGCGGCGGTTGGTACTGCGCTTGGTGGCGTTATGACAATCGTTGGCGAGCCTCAAAATTTGCTGATCGGGGAACGCGCTGGTTGGGAATTCATTGAATTCTTTATGCGTATGTCACCTGTAACAATACCAGTTTTGATCGTGGGCCTTATTACGTGTGCCTTACTCGAGATTACAGGTAAATTTGGTTACGGCTCTAAAATTCCACCCAAGGTTATGGCTGTTCTTGTCGATTACGATATATACGAAAGTGGACGTCGTACATCAGCAGATAAAGCAAAACTCACCGCTCAAGCATTGGTTGGCCTATGGTTAATCATCGGATTGATGTTCCATCTGGCATCTGTTGGTTTGATTGGTCTTTCTGTAATCGTTCTGGCAACAGCGTTTACTGGCGTTACGGAAGAGCATCAGATCGGCCATGCATTTGAAGAGGCATTGCCCTTTACTGCCCTGCTTGTCGTATTCTTTGCTGTTGTAGGTGTAATTAGTGATCTACAGCTTTTTGCGCCGATCACAAATTTTGTACTTAGCCTGGAAGGCACAGGGCAAATCACGATGCTTTATGTGGCAAATGGTGCCTTATCGGCCATTTCGGACAATGTTTTTGTGGCAACTGTCTATGTGACTGAAACCGCGAATGCGCTGGCGGCGGGCACAATAAGCCGTGATACCTTTGACCTTATGGCGGTGGCTATCAATACAGGAACGAATATTCCGTCAGTTGCCACACCTAACGGTCAGGCTGCGTTTTTGTTCTTATTAACATCTGCACTCGCGCCGCTTATTCGCCTCTCATACATGAAGATGGTGACTATGGCGCTGCCGTATACAATCACGATGGCAATCACTGGTTATTTCGCTGTAGCGCACCTGTTGGTGCCAGCTACCGACATGCTCTATGATGCGCATTTAATTGAGCATCATTCTGCTAGCACAGTGGAGGCTGTTAAGGATTCTGGTCACTGATTAGAGCTTAAAGTCGGAAAAATTGACCTCTAAACAAGAGGTTGCGTCTCAGCGCTCGCGACAAAACAGTTGCGGGCGCTGTTTTTTAATACTAGCATCTTCGAATGAACTACATGTTAGTGCATGTTCAGTGTTTCTAAGGGGGAAACCAGATGGACGGCCGGAGTACGCTATGTTCGGAAGAACAGGCGGTCGAAGTTGTTAACCGTATAACCGGAACAGTTAAGTGGTTTGATGCGGTAAAGGGGTATGGATTTGTGGTGCCAGATGACGGCGGCGCAGATGTTCTTTTGCATTTTTCAGTCTTGAGAGACGTTGGCCGGCGGTCGGTTCCGGAAGGAACAACTGTCGACTGTGACGCAGTTGCTCGTGATAAGGGACGCCAAGCAAGCGTCGTTCATTCATTGGACCTGTCAACAGCGGTGGCTCCTGAGGATATTGGGCGTTCTTCGTTTTCACACCCGGGAATGGATGTTGATGTTTCGCCTGACTTTGAAGATGTCGTTGTGAAATGGTTTAATCGTACCAAAGGGTATGGCTTTGTTTCGCGCGGTGAAGGCACACAGGATATTTTTGTGCACATTGAGACGCTGCGAAGGGCAGGTCTGACAGACCTTGAGCCAACACAGGAAGTGCGTGTGCGTATAGGGACGGGTGAACGTGGCTTGCTCGTTGCACAAATTGCTCTTCCAGGTGATGCGTAGTCAATAGTCAGTCTGACTCATTATGTTGCTTGAAATAGCGAATTTACGTGACTTACCTCAAATTCTTAGGGCAGCGTGATGAAAATGCCCCAAGGTAAGAGGGCAACGCCTGTAATGGTTGCTGCTGCCAACCCACCAAGCGGATATGCACCCATTGTTTCAACCTCTGCTTTTGGTTGGGAAAATGGCCCGATTTTCGAAAAAGTAGATAATGGTGTTTTTCAGCGCGGTTTTCGCGTGATGGCGAAGCATACGAATGCAGGCGGCGCTGTGCACGGCGGTATGATCATGACTTTTGCGGATATATTATTGGCTCGCGGTGTAGGTGATCTCGCCGACCCTCCATTCGTGACTGTTCGTTGCACAACGGACTTTGTTGGTCCGGCTTTTGAAGGTGAATGGGTGTTCGGAACAGCAAATCCGTACGCTGTTGGTGAGGATATGGTGGCCGTAAATGGTACCATAAAAACAGAAACGCGGATTGTTGCTTCAACTCAAGGCTTGTTTAAGCTTATTCGCCGCAGGTGAGGTTGCCTACTTTTCTGATAGTTTAAGAATAAGCAATGCTGCTTTTTGGATGTTTTTCTTGAAACTTGTCATGTCGGCAATTTCTTCTTTTGTGTGACCGCCAGATCCCATAAGACCAAGCCCGTCAAGCGCCATATCAACGTGATCGGCTGCGAAGGAGATATCTGCGGCACCGGCTTGTCGCGGTTTCACTGCTGTCACGTCACCGTATCCCAGTTCTTTGCTGGCAGCACTGTATAGAGCCAAAAGCTGTTTATTTGCCTGTGTGGGCGCCATTGGTGGATAACCTTCCTCAAAGGCGAGTGTAGCCGATGTATGCGGTAAGCTGGCTGCAACTATGCTCTGCATCTTCGCTTTTGCGTCAGCTAATTGCTCTGGCGATAGGGCTCTTATGCCGCCGGTTACACGCAATGTTTTAGAAACGACATTGCTTTTACCAAAAGCTGTACTTGTTGCAGTTGCGTTATCTTCATTAATGCGGGTGCCACCTGCGATGCGACCTGGATTAAAAGTAAGGTTTTCAATGACAGATAGCTCTTCTCTGAAACTATTGAGTATGCGTGCAGATTCAAGAATAGCGCCGTAACCAACGTTATCAGTGAAAATCTGTGAACTGTGGGCAGGGCGCCCAACAACATCAAGAGACCAGTTCACACTACCTCTGCGGGCGATAACCGCGGTTTTGATGTTACTGTCCCCGTCTTCAAATCCCAGCGCAATATCAGCCCATATGGCAGCGTCAATGATTGCTTTTTTTGATTTAGCAAGTGGTTTGCCACTGGCTTCCTCGTCACCTGTCATAACAATACGAATGCTTACATCATCAAGTACACCCGCTGCCTTTAGCGCCCGCACAGTCTCAATAATGATAACATCGCCGCCCTTCATGTCGGTGATGCCTGGTGCTTTAATTAAATCATTGGACAGGTTTTCTGCGCTTTGAAAGGCATCTTCTTGAGAAAAAACAGTGTCGAGGTGTCCAATCATAAGAATTTTAGGGCCTTTTGTGCCGTATTCAGCAACCAGATGACCTGCTCGGTTAAATACGCTGCCATCAATCCATTGGGTCTGGAAGCCAATATCATCCAGTTCTCGTTGGTATAGATCACCAACTGCCTTAACTCCTTCGAAGTTCATCGTTCCACTATTGATGTTTACTGACTTTTGGAGGGTTTTGAGAGCATGTGGCAGGTTGCTTTCAATTGCGTTGAGAAGTTTCTCTTTTTTGTCATTGGTTGCACTTGCACCACCAACACCAATCAAGATCACAGAAATTAACGACAATGATTTTAGCAACATTTGATTTCTTCCACTTGAATTCAACAGAGTGATGGCTGGTTTTCAATGTGCCACCTTAAAACGTGTTAAATGAAAGCCAAGTAATTAAATTAGCGTTAGGTTAAAATAGAGTTATGTCTATCAAGATTATCTGTGAATAATTCATATTCATTGTTGGTTAAATATGTTTGAGATGCCCCTAGTTTGTTAGACACCTTGCGATTTCATTTTAGTTTGTTGTTCAAAATCGACGGGAGACAACAACCCGTTGTTACCATGCTTTCTTTTTGGATTGTAAAACATTTCGATGTAATCGAAGACGTCTTGGCGAGCATCCTTGCGGGTTGCGTAGGTTTTGCGCCTGACGCGTTCGCGCTTTAACAGGTGGAAAAAGCTCTCAGCAACAGCATTATCATGGCAGTTGCCGCGCCTGCTCATGCTGGCTTCCAAATTGTGAGCGCCGAGGAACTTCTGCCACTCATGGCCTGTAAACTGGCTGCCCTGATCAGAATGAATGATCACCTTTTGCTTTGGTTTGCGACGCCAGACAGCCATCAGCAAGGCACTCAACACCAAATCCATCTGCATACGGGGTTGCATAGACCAACCCACCACGCGGCGGGAATAAAGATCAATGACAACGGCCAGATATAGCCACCCCTGATGCGTGCGAATATACGTAATGTCCGTGACCCAGGCATGATCTGGCAGGGCCACTTTGAAGTCTTGCTGTAATCTGTTGGCTGCAACAATCGCAGGTTTGCCACCGTAAAAACCAGCTTTGCGCCGGTAGCCTATTTGTGCTTTGACGCCCGCAATGCTTGCCAGTCGTGCCACACGGTTCGGGCAGCAGGTCTCACCGAGCGACCGCAGGTCGTCATGAAGTTTGCGGTATCCATAAACACAACCACTCTCAAGCCAGGCTTGTTTGATGAGCCCGATAAGCCGGTTGTCATCTCTGGCCCGCTTACTGAGAGGCTTCTTGACCCAGCCATAGAAACCACTGTGATGAACCTTCAGGACGCGGCACATCACCCGCACACGAAACACAGTTTGGTGCGCCTGAATGAAGGCGTACTTCACTACGCATCCCTTGCGAAGTACGCCGTTGCCTTTTTTAGGATATCTCTTTCTTCGGTGACTCGAAGCAACTCAGCTTTTAACCGCCTGATCTCAGCGCTGTCAGCAGCTTCCTGCTTGCGTTCCTTGCTTGGCTTTGAAAAAAGCTTCTTCCAATCATAAAGGGACTTTGTACAAACACCAAGCCGTTCAGCCACCTCTTTGACGCTGTACCCTCGGTCTGTGATCTGAGCGACCGCATCGCGCTTGAATTCTTCTGTATAACGAACACCTATCGGCATAATCTATAAACTCCTTGCTTCCATTTTATAATGAACAAGGTGTCTACAAATCTAGGGGCATCTCA
>NZ_JAOBPO010000007.1 GCF_025574485.1 Kordiimonas aquimaris
TGAGATGCCCCTAGTTTGTTAGACACCTTGCGATTTCATTTTAGTTTGTTGTTCAAAATCGACGGGAGACAACAACCCGTTGTTACCATGCTTTCTTTTTGGATTGTAAAACATTTCGATGTAATCGAAGACGTCTTGGCGAGCATCCTTGCGGGTTGCGTAGGTTTTGCGCCTGACGCGTTCGCGCTTTAACAGGTGGAAAAAGCTCTCAGCAACAGCATTATCATGGCAGTTGCCGCGCCTGCTCATGCTGGCTTCCAAATTGTGAGCGCCGAGGAACTTCTGCCACTCATGGCCTGTAAACTGGCTGCCCTGATCAGAATGAATGATCACCTTTTGCTTTGGTTTGCGACGCCAGACAGCCATCAGCAAGGCACTCAACACCAAATCCATCTGCATACGGGGTTGCATAGACCAACCCACCACGCGGCGGGAATAAAGATCAATGACAACGGCCAGATATAGCCACCCCTGATGCGTGCGAATATACGTAATGTCCGTGACCCAGGCATGATCTGGCAGGGCCACTTTGAAGTCTTGCTGTAATCTGTTGGCTGCAACAATCGCAGGTTTGCCACCGTAAAAACCAGCTTTGCGCCGGTAGCCTATTTGTGCTTTGACGCCCGCAATGCTTGCCAGTCGTGCCACACGGTTCGGGCAGCAGGTCTCACCGAGCGACCGCAGGTCGTCATGAAGTTTGCGGTATCCATAAACACAACCACTCTCAAGCCAGGCTTGTTTGATGAGCCCGATAAGCCGGTTGTCATCTCTGGCCCGCTTACTGAGAGGCTTCTTGACCCAGCCATAGAAACCACTGTGATGAACCTTCAGGACGCGGCACATCACCCGCACACGAAACACAGTTTGGTGCGCCTGAATGAAGGCGTACTTCACTACGCATCCCTTGCGAAGTACGCCGTTGCCTTTTTTAGGATATCTCTTTCTTCGGTGACTCGAAGCAACTCAGCTTTTAACCGCCTGATCTCAGCGCTGTCAGCAGCTTCCTGCTTGCGTTCCTTGCTTGGCTTTGAAAAAAGCTTCTTCCAATCATAAAGGGACTTTGTACAAACACCAAGCCGTTCAGCCACCTCTTTGACGCTGTACCCTCGGTCTGTGATCTGAGCGACCGCATCGCGCTTGAATTCTTCTGTATAACGAACACCTATCGGCATAATCTATAAACTCCTTGCTTCCATTTTATAATGAACAAGGTGTCTACAAATCTAGGGGCATCTCAGTTCGATAATTGAGAATTATTGGAGTCGATGTCTCAATCATCCGCGTATTTCCAATTAGCAAGGTGTACATTTGGGATAAAAGGCCATGTTTACGGCTTTTTTGGCATTTGATGCATTTTTCTCTTGCGTCAAAAACACACAGAACCTATACGGTTCACCGCGTCGGGGAGTGGCGCAGCCTGGTAGCGCACCTGTTTTGGGTACAGGGGGTCGCAAGTTCGAATCTTGTCTCCCCGACCAGTTATTCGCTCGAAAGAGCATAAAGGGTCAGATCACCAGGGTCTGACCCTTTTTTAACACCTTACTAATGTGTAAAATAAGAAGGTGAATGAGGCATTTTCCCATTTTCTTTCTTTGCATCATGATATAGGGTGCGCTTCCGGTGTGATGTTAAGCTATTTTTAAGGCGTAGCATCGCATTATTGGCTTAAACAATGGACATTTGGTTGGAAGGAAAATTTCGTGAAAGCACGCATTTATCGACCAGCAAAAAACGCAATGCAGTCAGGCTCAGCAAATACGCGCGAGTGGGTGTTGGAGTTTGAGCCTGAAACAGGCAAAACCATCGATAATGTGATGGGGTGGACTGGTTCAAGCGACATGCGGGGACAGGTAAAACTTCATTTTGATACCCTAGATGATGCTAAAGGATATGCTGAGCGCAACAAATTACCATTTGATGTAAAGCCGGAGCACCGAAAAAAGCGCCGTATTCAGGCATATTCCGATAACTTTAAGTAGTTTGGTACGGACCCATAGCTCAACTGGATAGAGCAGCTGCCTTCTAAGCAGCAGGTTCGAGGTTCGAGTCCTCGTGGGTTCGCCATCTATTTTTTAAGACATTGTAACTAAAAATTATTTAGAACATGTGTCCAACTGGTTTCGGAAGCTAGACAACTTATCGGCTGTGATTTCAGCCATTACAGCCTGTTTGCATCACGAGTGTAGCGATTAATCTCACTGCTGGTTTTGTGGCCTCAGGTCTTCGATTATCTGCGCATCGATCCAGTAGATATCAACATTTACATTGCGGCCACTTCCCGAGATCGTACGGTCAAACATTAGGAATTTTCCGTCTGGTGTGACGCTGCCGTAAAAATCATCTTTGTCTGAATTCACACGCGGTCCCATATTGATTGCAGGTCCCCACGAACCATCTGTCTGACGATAACTGATGTAAAGATCAGATTCGCCGTAGCCTCCCTCGCGTTCGCTGTCCCATATCAGGTAACTTTCATCGGGCGCAATGAAGGGGTGTGCTGTGAATTCTCCGCTGTTGATATGCTCAGGCAGTCCCGTAGGCGCTTGTCGCTTGCCGTCCACTATTCTTGATACGCGGACTTCACTGCTTTTATAATCGTCAAACACATAGGTGCCGCGCGTTGATGCGGTCAGGCGCATAATGCCCCAATCGTCATGATCGAACATTGGACCCTTACTTTGTACCTCTGACCAACCTGAAGCAGTGCGATGTCGGTGGCCTTTTGCCAAATGCATTGTCTGACCGTCTGCGGTTATGAACGGCTCGCCGGTACGTGGCATTTCTGTAAACTTATGCCACTTATTATCATCTAGCCGAAATCCGTAAATTGTTGCGCGCCCTTCTTCATTGTCAGTGACAAAATAAAACTCTTCCATGCCCGGCGCGAACACAGCTTCCAGCTCCCAACCATCAGTTGAAATGATGCCGGGCGCGAACACTTCTGCCGTTTTACCGGGTGGAGTTTGCCCCATATAAGGACCTTCAAAAATTGGGAATTTATCTTGGGCGCTGCTACCGCTAGTTAATGTCAGCGCAGAAAGGAATATAATTACCGAAGGAAAGATTGGTTTCATGGCTTGCCTCGCTTGGTTTTCATTAATTACGTGCATCTGCCTCAGGTTTAGGAAAGGCAACAGCACTGAACGTAAAAAGGTTTCTACTCAGGGAATGAAAATTTCGCCCAAGTTGCCTTATCATTATCTACCGCATTTTCAGGATATAAGAACTCTACGTCATCGCTCTCTTCATGATTAATGCCGCCTACACCAATCATCATATTCCAAGTATTACCTGCAAATTTTTTACGCGATATTTGCAGTTGCCTGTGTGTTCCCAGTGCGAATTTAAGGCGTCTCCCGTTTTCGGTATTCTCAGTCCCAAAAAAAGGCACCCAGAATCCGGCATAACCTTTTAGATCCCACGTGGCAGATGGCCCCCATCCTTCATCTGTACGTACTCGCTCTCCCATTTGAGCGGAAAGATGAAATTGATGAAGGTGTCTAGTTTCAGCATGTTCCACGTATAGATTTAAGGCTGTAAAGTCTTCTGCCTTACCTTTGGCGCATAGGTAGAAATAATCTTTATCGTACATAAGATAAATGGAAACCTGCGCTGGCAATTCAATTTTTGTTGCTACATCCCATTCATCGTTACCACAACGGCCATCTAATAGTCCTGCCTTACTGGTTGGGTTAATAGTGACGGTTTCAGAAGCGTTCACTTCAGTAGCTGCAAATGACAGGGAGGTGCTCAATAACAGCAATTTTATCATATTTTGCATGGGATTCATTGGGTTATTTCTAATTAAGAAGGGGTAGGGGTAAACGACTATGACTTAGGTTTCAGGCTTTCAATGAGCTGCGCATCAATCCAGTATAAATCTGATTGAGCGCCTATATCACTGTTTGCTAATGGGATCATTCGATTAAAGAACAGGTATTTTCCGTCAGGCGTGATCTGTGGGCCGCCTTCTTCAGCTTCTGTGTTTACTGTGTCTCCCATATTAATCGCTTCACCCCACGAGCCATCTTCTTTGCGGAAGCTGATATAGAGGTCATTACTGCCAAACCCGCTCTCTCTTTCGCCGTCCCACATGATGTAACTCTCATCTGGTGCAATGAACGGGTGGGCGTTCCACTTGCCTGTATTAATGCTTTCTGGCAATGGCTTGGGGTCTTCGCGTTTACCATACACTAGCTGTGAATATCGAAGAGTGCCAACTCCGCCTGCGCCCATCTCGTCAAGAACCAAAGTGCCTTGAGTTGAAGCGGTCAGGCCCATGATGCGTATGCTTTCAAAGGCAGGGCCGAGGCTTTTCATCTCTGACCAGCCTGAAGCTGTGCGTTCTTTGTATTGAGCGCCGTAATGCAAAGTGTTGCCATCTGGTGAGTGGAATGGTTTACGCGTTCCAGTTGGCACAGATACCTTACGCCACTTATTATCCACTTTTTTAAAGATGACAGACTCTGGTTCCTTTGCGTCGCGCGTATGCCGCCACCTGCTGACATGAAGCTCGTTCATATCTGGTGAGAAGCCAATAGCGTCTCCCCATTCTTCTGTATTAACAAGACCGGGAGCAAAAGGTTTGGCGGTTAAGCCGGGCGGTGTTTGGCCGAGATAAGGACCCTTGAGCAACGGAAAATCATCTTCAGCATGACTGCTGTTACTCAGCGTAATTGCAGAAAGTAATAGGGCTACTGGGACACAAGTATTTTTCATAACTTTTCCTTAATGAACAAACGCAAGCAGAATGGTTATTGAAACCTGAGTCATTATTGTTTGGGTTTGAGTTCTTCGATAAATTTCGCATCAACCCAGTAGATAGTCACATCTTCGTTTCCGCGTTTTGTCCGACGGTCAAAGAAGAGGAATTTTCCGTCAGGCGACACGCTTGGATTTTTCTCAGAGAAGCCAGTATTTATCTTGTCACCCAGATTGATGACAGGGCCCCATGAGCCATCGGCCTTCCGATAGCTGATGTAGAGATCAGATGAACCGTGCCCAGCGTCTCTTACGCTATCAAAGACAATATAGCTTTCATCCGGCGCAATATAGGGATGGGCATTATACCTGCCGATGCCAAACTGCGGCCCCAGTAATTTCGGTTCTTCGTATTTGCCGTTAACCAACCGTGAATAGCGCAGGGGAATGTCTAGTGCCGGGTTGTAGGTATCAAAATAAATCGTCCCGTTAGATGAAATTGCAGACCGCATAATGCTGATACTTGAGAAAGGTTCACCAAGGCTTTTCATCTCTGACCATCCGGTATCGGTGCGTTCTACATAAGCTTGTTTTAACAAGATGGTATTGCCGTCAGGAGAGATAGATGGTTCGCTCACTGCCTTGGCTACAACCGACTGCTGCCATTTATTATTTTTATATTCAATAACAGCCAGTCCGTAAGAAACGTCATCTCCTTTATATTCTCCAACTTTAACTACGCCGGCATATTCTTCGCCTTCTCTAACGAAGTAAAAGCTATTCATGTCCGACCCGAACATGCCCTCAAGATCAATAGAATCTTCTTTATTCACGTTGCCGGGCGCGAAAATCTCAGGCGTTGAGCCAGGCGGCGTTTGTCCCAGATAAGGCCCTGTGAGCTCGGACAAGTCATCCCCTGCATAGCTGGCGCTACTCATCACAGATGCAGATAGGATTAGTACCGTTGATCCGAAAATAGACTTCATGTCTTCGCCCTTATTCAGCAAATGCAGGTACGATGGTGTTTAAAATCTGAGGCATGATTGTTTCGTCGTCTCTGTCATGACCGGTGATCACGATGGTTAGATCAAGGTCTTTAACCACGATGATGCGTTGTCCGCCGCCACCCCAAGCTAGTTTGACATCATAGCTTTTATCACCGGCTGTAATATTCGTTTGATACCAAAAATAACCATAGCGATACGTTTCTGGCTGCCACTCTGCAGCGGCCTTAGTAATGCCACTGGTGGCTTTGGCCAGATACTCTATTGGAATAAGCTGTTCGCCGTTCCATTTGCCTTTGTTGATAACCAAGTGACCTAACTTCAGCATGTCGCGCGATGTCATGCTCGTGCCGGCACCTGCACTTGGCAGCCCGCTCACGCCGTCCCGCCAGCTATAATTTGTAATACCTATTTTATTGAGAAGTTCATTTTTGATGAAATTCTGTGCGGTGCCGGGCACAACGGCCTCAATGACTTGCATCACCAGATCCTGATCCCAGCTGTATAGATAACTCTGGGATTCTGCAGTAATCGGCGCGCTATGCTCAAGCCAAGCCTGAACCAGCCCTTGACCTTTTAACGGGCCGGGGTTTTCATTAAGCTCACTCCTTTTATCATCACTGATGCGAATACCTGAGCGCATGGTTGATGCCTTGTGAAGCGTGATTTTTTCTGCCCCATCAACAAGTCTTGTGGTGTCTAGGTCTTTTAAAAAGCTGATCAGAGGTTTGTTCAAGTCAGTCATTGCCAGATAACCGAGCTGGATAGCACGGCCTAGTGCCAAGCTGGTGTAGGACTTAGTCGCTGAGGCTTGGAAATGAGGCAAGTTGACACGACCGCGCAGATAGTAACTTTCGAACAAGAGCTTGCCTTTATGAGTTATAAGCAAGCTGTCGTAGAGACCATATTTTTTGTCGGCAACCTCCTGAGCCAACTGGGCGATTGCAGCTTTTTCACCGCCGTCTACACCCAGTTCACCAACAACAATACCGTCTTCTCGAGCCGCTGGCGTTGTATCGATAAAGGCTTTTTCAAGATACGGTAAATCCCAGAATGAGATTGCAGCGTCGGCGGCTGTTGCCTCCGGTGCGTTATCATTATTTTCTTGCGCGCTTACTGCGGCAAAGCTGCTGAAACTGCTCAGTATTATCGCGGCAATTAAACTCTTAAATTTCAAATTGATGGTCATGGACATCTCTTTTATGCAGGTGTATTTTTTGAAGCTGGCTTCTAGAAAAGCTCGAATTGGATTTATTGAAGAAACTCGCTTAGTTGAGGGTTTAATTCCTCAAGCGTGTCGCCTGATATCGTAAAGTGGACTTTTACAGCCGCGTTTCTGATTTCTATTTCTTGAGGTTCAGTCACCCATTGGGCCACAGCAGCTTTGGCTTCCTCTTCGAAACATGAATGTGTGGAATAAGAGACCTGTAGGTTCTTTGTTTGCCCATCTCTGCGAACATCATGTGTCACAACGACGATCCCTAAGCTCATGATATGTTGAGAAACGAGCTGACCATTAACCGTAAGTTCTTTCAGTTCAGTCTTTACGTCTTCCTCATTGAAACCGGGACAACTTGCAGGTAATCTCCAAGAAGTTTGTTTAACGTATGCAACTTGGTCATATGCTATATCGATCACCTTGTTGACTGAAGCAGCCGCGCTCATTAAGCCAATTGCGCTTGCGCCGATAGAAGTACAGAGCAATGCAGTCCCCCAACGGCGCTGTCGCACCCTAGGTTTATTTTCGATGATTTCGGCCAGCCTCATTTTGACGCTACGATGACGCGTTGAGCCAAGTTTGGCTGTGGGATACGGTAGTGTTACTTCCTCATCTCCGACTGAGCGTAAGCCATTTAGCAGGAGTGTCGCATAATCTTTGCGTTCTGATGGGGTGAGCGTCTTCGTTGCTGCATGATCTGCGCGTAATTCAATTGCCAGTCGCCATTGCCGGACAAGATAGCTGACCCCTGGGGTTCGCAACATCATATCCTGCAATAGTAGAAGGAATAATGTCAGTTCCGCGTCATTGTAATATAGATGGGCGCGCTCATGTCGTATTAATGCTGATTGGGTCTGGAACCCTTGAGGGATAACAATGACTTTGCGCGGCCAAGAAAGTGTCAAAGGCGGCACTTTAGAAGTCGTTGTGAAGACATCAGGTTCAATCGTCGGTGCAAGGGCCAAGCTTTGTAAACGTGACCATCGCCATAAGGTGCGGCACATAAGCAAAATGCCAATACCTAAATATATTGATAAATAATCCAGCGACTCCGAGCTTCCTGCTGTGCTCTCGCTGATTGGCGCCGTGATCAACTCGGGTATCTCTATATCGGGAAAACCGACGACTGTGCCAATGGGCATCAAATACAGGACGCCCGGCAAGAAGCACAATATGACCAAAGTCAGCCAAACATTTGACGAAGGAAAACGTATCCCGATCCGTTCATCAACATCGCGTTGCAACAGCCACGCTCCAACCGCTACGACAAAACTCCAGAGATGTACAAGGATCAAAGCCTTAATCATCATCGTGACTTTCATTGAGAAGGTGGTCTAATTCCAACCATTCTTCTTCGGACAGCATTTCGCTGTCGTGAAAGGCGGCTGTTGGAAGCGGACCTTTCATTTCTAACACTGTGTCGAAGAACTCGCGCATGACGCCAGACAACGTCCGGGCTTTACTTTGAACAGGCGTATAAACCCGAACTCCGTGCTTTGTATCGAGTTGGAGTAGCGTTTTTTCTACCATTCGGGATAGAGTCGTACGAGTGGTCGAAAACGACCACTCCAATTGTGGACCAACTTTCTCTTGTATCTCGCGCGCAGATAGCGGCGCTTCAGACCAGAGGGCTTTAAGAATAGCCAATTCAGATTTACTTGGTTGTGACATATGTAAACATGTATGTTACATGTGTAACATGAGTCAAGTTTGTATTTAAAATTTGTATGAGTAGCGTCAGTAGACGCCCTTCTCTGAAGTGATGAGGCAAGCGGTAATCAGTAAACCATAAGTCAGTGGTCACTTAAATTCTCCAGATTGTAGGCACCTCTTCGCCACAGAAGCCAATACCGCGCATAATGGCTTCTGCTGATAAGGTTAAAAACTGGCGTCTCTTTAGGTTGCTGGACTAGCGGCAAAATATAGTTGCAGCGCCTTGGCAATGGATATTGCGCCATTGCTCGTATGATTAGCGCTATCGTGGACCTCATGGTGTAATTTCACTTCCTCCGGAAGGTGTCGCCTTAGCAGTGCAGTTAAGCGGTAGTATTCTGGCAGCAGCCCTGCGTCTGACAGCGGCCCTGGCGACCCGTCTCCACCAACACTGAGATAGACAAGGCCAGGGAAATCCTGATCCTGTTTTAGAGTTTGTTCCAACGCATCAAAAGTTTTACTGCTCCATTCCCCAACATCTCCAAACGCTGGGCTGGTTATGAAGTAGGCATCAAACAGACCTGGTGATTGACTGAGGGCATACGTTAAAAATTGTCCTCCCCATGAATGTCCGGCAAAGACATCATCACCATTGGTGTTGAATTGATTGTTTGCAAAGGGAATGAGTTCGTTCTCAATATATGCTAACAGCTTACCACCGTTACCGAACACTTGTTCACCATCAATCTCTGTATGATAATAGTGCGGGAGGAAATCTAAGCCCCGACGAATGTTTTTAAGACCGATCACAATCACCTCGGGCATTAAATCTCCCCAATGGTAATAGCTGGCCATTTCCGCCGTCAATTTATCTTTTGCACCCGCATCCAACATATAGATGACGGGATAGCCTTCCTCATTATTTGGATCATAATTCTTGGGTAAATGGACGACAATTTCCCTTGTTTCCTGCGTCGCTTCAGACTCGATACTGAACTCCTGTTGCGCCGTGGCTAACGGAGCAGATGCCACCCCGAAAACCACACAGAACAGGAACTTTTTTGCAAGTGATATGCTGAGTTTATACATAATATTTTATCTCTTTTGCTAAGTATGTTTGATTGTGAAACACCCGTTCGTTTGCTTTAGAGTATTTATTCTTTGGGCCTGAGGTCTTCGATGATCTGTGCATCTACCCAATATATGTCGACGTTTTCATACTTGTCTGAGCCCACATTTCTATTGAAGAAAAGGTATTTACCGTCTGGCGTCACGCTCGCGCCAGCTTCCCAGGCTTCTGTGTTTACCTTGTCGCCCATGTTGATGGCATTACCCCATGAGCCATTATCCTGTCGAAAACTGATATAGATGTCAGCATGACCAAATCCGCTGTCTCTTCTGCCATCCCAAATAATATAGGATTCATCTGGCGCGATGAAGGGGTGGGCATTCCACGTTCCAGTATTAATCTCTTTGCTAAGTGGCTTGGGCTCTTCACGTTTGCCGTCTATTAACCGTGAATAGCGAAGAACACCATCGCCGTCTGTGCCGGCCTCGTCAAAAACATAAGTTCCTGCAGATGAAGCCGTAAGACGCATGATGCGGATATCTTCGAAAGATGCTCCAAGGCTTTTTATCTCTGACCAGCCAGTGTCCATGCGTTCTTTATATCGCTTACCTAAATGCATGGTTTTGCCATCGGGCGCGATGACAGGTTGACCTACCCTGGGCGATATAATCGATTCGAACCACTGGTTATTTTTATATTGAAATACAACAAACTCTTGTTTTTTAGCTTCTTCATTGTTTCTGATAAAATAGAACTCTTTCATGTCAGGTGTGAAGGTGCCGCCGACCTCCCAACCTTTGGTTGAAACAATACCTGGCGCAAAAGGTTTGGGAGTTAAACCGGGAGGTTCTTGCCCGAGATAGGGGCCGTCGGGAATGGAAGCGGCATCTTGACTATGACTTCCGCCACTCAAAATCAGCATAGAGAACAACAAAGCAATAGGCGTTGAAAAACGTTTCATAATATTATCTTTCGTTAGCTGTGGAAAATCACTCAGCTATTTGCTGTGACAACCATTTTATGCTGCGGATTACGGTCTCAGGAAACGCTGTGCCGTGGTTAGAGCCTTCAATTACTTCAAGCCCAGAAAATGTTAAGCTTGCTTCACTTCTACGCTGCAATATGGAAGCGAAACCTTCAGTCATCTCCATCTTGTCTTTCTCAAGCTCGCCTATGGCCACAAAAACATTGACGTTCAGGTCTTGCTGCTGAGACGCCGGTTTAGTTTCGTGCATATCGATGAATCCAGCAATCTGCGGCGTGGGACTGCCCAGGATGTAGTGTTTGAAAGTGTCGGATTGCTCAAACAAGACATACACACCAAATGTCCCGCTCAGAGAATATCCAAAATAAGCGCGCTCATCAGGGTCTGTACGATAATTGTTTTCTACATAAGGTATGACGTTAGCCCTTATGAAGGGCAGGTGATTACTGGCTTGTCCAAATTGATACTTGGCTTGATGCACAGGATTGCTTGACTTCTCAATGGAATAATCTCGATATCTGCTTACATGAGCTCTTTCATCATCAAGGCCTTTTTGCCAAGAGATGCCGACCACAATCACATTTGGCATCAAATATTCAGTTGCACCAGACAGCATGTCCATGTGCCAGACGGCATCAGCCGCAAAAATTACAGGGTAGTGGGTATTGGTATTTTCCGCGTAGCCTTCAGGTAACCTTATATATAGTTCGTATTGCCTGTCATTTTTAGTATCTTGAATAGGCACAACTTGTGTTCTTGGCATTTCATATGCCTTTTGTTCACTGGCCTTAACACCAATGAAAGGCAGTGAAACCAAGAAAAAAAGAACAGTGATTTTCTTCATTATATTCCCCAATAATTTTGACGTGTGTAGTTGCCGTCAAGATCAACACTATTGCGTGTATGCATATATCGGAAGGTGTACGACGAAAGTGCGTTGAATCGTTCTATCTAAACGATAAAATGTGAGGTTATAACAATTCTTTTTTAAATTGCTTTAAGCAACCTCGTGTGCCTTTCTTCAATGAATTCATGCGAGAAGAGGTTGTTGATTAAGTTCATTGAATGGTGTGCATGGTGTTGATTATGCAAATGAGATAGCTGTATAGAGAGGTATGACAAACTAATGTTATTGGTCATCCTTAAGGCTTTTTAGCCACTTAATGATGGCTGCCCGGTCTTCCGGTTTAGACAGCCGGGCAAACGCCATATGACTGCCTTGCTCAAATTTCTTTGATTCCAGGAAGAATGCACTCAGTGTTTCAATAGACCAACTTCCTGTGCGTCGCATCAGGCGTTCACTGTAATTAAACCCTGCCGCGCTTGCTATATCGCGGCCAACTACGCCCCACAGATTAGGGCCTATTCTATGCGGCGCGCCCTGAGCTGCTGCATGACACGCAAGACACGCAGATGCTATGTCTTGGCCGCGTTCAATATCGACCGTTTCAACAAGTGTGTTCAGGGTCTGATCTGGCGATACGTACGAATTAGGGTTTGTCTTAAGCCAGGCGATTAAGTCCGCACGCAAATGAGGGCTGGTTAGGCCAGGAAAAGGCATCTGGTTGCCAGGGACGGCAAGTTTTGGTCGCGCAATGTAACGATTAAGCTTTTCTGTCGTCCAAATGCCGTTCATCTGTTTTAACGCATTGCTGTATGTAAATCCTTCAGCGCTAGCAATTGCACGGCCATAGATACCATAAAGATTAGGGCCAACCAGATGTTTGCCGCCTTTATCAAGCGTGTGACACATGGCGCATGTCTTGAAAGCAAGCAGTCCTCGTTCAGCTACTGCGCGAGTTTCTGCATTGGCTGAAGTAGTTGTTATTAAAAAAATGCAGTGGAAGCAATGATTGTTCTTAAAGTTGACATACTTATATACTGACTATTCACATATGCGTGATATACAATGCGTTTGTAGCGGGGGCAAGTGGTGAAGGATGTAGTATGACAGATGGCGTGTCTGGCGTTGAATCAAGAGCAAATTCTGAAGATGTAGCTAAAACTGGAAATGATGCATTAGATAGCTTGTTATCAGGCACAAGATGGGTGAGCGACTCTGGTTCAAATATTACCACCATCAGTTTCAGCTTCCCCGATGAGAACAGTAATTTTAGTGAAGACCCTGATCTTGGGTATGGCACTTCTGGTAATGAACCCCACACTGGTTTGGCAGGACTGTCGGAATATGGCCAAGGTCTTTTCCTAAGCGCAATAGCTAATCTCCAGACATTTACGAACTTGGCATTTACACAAGTGCCGGATGAAGGGGACAGCGCAGGCACCATTCGGGTGGCGTTTACAGGCATCACTGATAATGATTCTGTTGCGTTTGCCTATCTGCCAGGCGCATACCAGGCCGCAGGCGATATATGGGTTCTCTCGGAAAATCATACCGAGGATGACACAGACTTTCTACAAACCCTGACGCATGAACTTGGACATGCACTTGGGTTAAAGCACCCTCATGAAGCCGAGGGGGGATTCCCTCAGATTGCGTCTGGTTTAGACGGCATGGATTATACTGTGATGTCGTACAATATTTCCATGCGGTACGCGAACGCGACATTCGCTGACTTGTTCCCTCAAACATACATGTACGGCGATATTCTAACTCTTCAGCATATGTACGGCGTTGATACTGTTACAACGGCAGGGACAGATACATACACATACGATCTCAATGAGCGTTACTATGCAACTGTTTGGGATTATGGAGGAAATGATACTATTGCTATTTCTGGAACAGGTAAGTCTGTTAAACTTGACCTCACGCCTGGTTCCTGGAGCAATGTCGGTACAACGATTAAGTTTTTTGGTGACGGCGAAAGTTGGGATGACAAAGACTCACTGTTTATTGCCCCTGACACTATTATTGAGAATGCAACAGCATCTGACGGTGATGACACGCTGCAAGGTAATGATGCCTCTAACAAGCTAAGAGGCAATGATGGGGCTGACAAGTTATACGGCGCTGCTGGTGCTGATGTGCTGTTCAGCGGTAACGGTGATGATATTGCCATGGGCGGCTCGGGCAATGATTTTTTATGGGCGGGCGCAGGCGACACCGGAGATGATGTGTCAGCAGGCGGCGCTGGCGATGATGTTGTTGCGGGTGGTGCTGGTAATGATTTTCTGATTGGCGGCGGCCTTGATGACGGCAACAACATGGATGTTGCGGCAGCGAATGAAGATTCCACAGATGATGGCAACGACACTATTTTTGGCGGTTCAGGCGATGACACCTTACTTGGCGGCGGCTGGGATGACGGCGCAGGTAATGATGACGGAAACTATGATGACGGTGAAGCTGTTGTATCAGGCACGTCAAATGATGCGATCTGGGCTGGTGCAGGCAATGATCTGATTATTGCCGCTGCTGGTAATGATGCGCTGGGTGGTGGCACGGGCGACGACACAATCAATGGCGGCGACGGGAATGACACAATATACGGCGGTGTTGATGGTGGTGATACTGGTGTTAATGACGTAATTGACGGCGGTAACGGCAATGATGTGATTTTCTCTGCTGCGGGTAATGATTCGGTTGTTGGCGGCGCTGGTAACGATGAAATTTTCTCAGGCGGTGGCACCGACACTGTTGATGGTGGTTCAGGAAACGACACGCTTTGGGGCGGTGGAGGCAACGATGATTTCACTGGTGGTAGCGGTGATGATTTGTTCATTTTTGAAGCCGGACACGGTGATGACACGATCACTGATTTTGACATCGGTGATGATTCGATAAATCTTGCTGAAGTAACGGCAGCCTTTGCTGATACGGCCAGCGTTATTGCCGCAGCATCGCAAGTGAGCGGTGGTATAAGCATTGATCTAGGTGGTGGTGACAGCTTAACCCTTGAAGGTTTAAGCTTGAATGATTTGGATCAGGTAACTTTTATTTTATAATTGGCTATTTTGAAGGCCTAAAGCGATCCTATTTGCCCATGCGGTCCAGAATTACATCTGCAGCGTCCATAAGGCGCGCCATTCGGGTCATTAACGCTTCGTAAGGTGCACTGGTTGTTAAATCAACGCCGGCTTTTGTTAGCAAGGCATGAGGGTAGTCTGATCCACCAGCTTTTAGTAAAGCGATATAATTATCTTTCGTTACTTTGTTTCCTGCGAGCAAGCGATTAGCAAACATTGTTCCACCAACAATACTTGTGGCATTCTGATACACATAAAAATTAGAATAGAAGTGCGGAATATATGCCCATTCGATAGCATAAGAAGGGTCAATAGTCATAATACCCTGGTCGTGACCGTGATACTTTTTGAGAATCTTCAAATATATCTCGCTGAAACGCTTGCCTGACAGTTCTTCTCCTGCCTCTGCTATTTCATGGATACGTAGTTCAAACTCCGCGAACATTGTTTGCCTGAAAAAACTGGCCCTAATCCCTTCAAGAGCCTGATCTATATAATATAAATAGTCCTCATCGCTCAGGTCTTGAAATAGCATAAATTCTTGTAATAGAACCTCGTTGCTGGCGGCTGCGAGCTCTCCAACAAACGGGTTGTAACTGTATGTTTCAAAATCATTATTTTGCCTTGAAAACAGGGCATGAACTGCATGCCCCCATTCATGTGCAAATGTTGATACGCCATCAAAGCGTCGATTGTAATTCAATAAAATATAGGGATGTATATCGTACCCTGCATTTTGCGTGTAGGCGCCGCTTTGTTTTCCAGGTTGAGGGTAAACATGCATCCATTGCTCATCGAAGCCACTGGTAAGGTTTGCAATATAATCTATGCCATAAGGCACTAACGCTTGCAGTGTTATGTCTTTCGCTTCTTCCAAGGTGAAGCGTTGTTCCTGATAGGTAGTGGCTGGATAAATGTCGTAATAATGTGAGTTGGTTATTCCCAGCATTCGTTCGCGCAGTTTCAGATAGCGGTGTAGTGATGGTAAATTGTCATTAGCCGACTGAATGAGGGAACTGTATACCTCCGTTGGCAGACGCGGTCCTGACATAGCCTGAGAAAGAGCATTATCAAAACCACGAATTTTAGCTGAAGAAACATGGCTTTTCACAACCGTGCTTAATATGCGTCCAACATTGGTTTCGTATGATCTCCATGATTGCCAGAAGGCGTCAAAAATGTTCTTTCGGTCGGCTCTGTTATTGATGCCGCGGTACCGCGCATAAGTATCCGGGTTGAGCGTGATACCTTGGCCAGAATCAAGTGTGACCCAAGGCCATAAAATCGACTTACCTACTGTATTTCTGTAAGCTTGCTGGGCTTCGAGAATAGTTTTTTCTTCCTGGGCTAACAGAGCAGCAGTTTCCGGTTTGGCATTCGACGCGTATAGAAAAATATCCTTGAGGCGAAAAGCATGTTTCGAAAGCTCGGGTGTTTGCGCTATCCACCTATCAACAGTTTCTTGTCCGATGACACGTACTTCTGGTGCAACAAAAGTGGTTGCTTGCTCCAATGCCGTAAACAACTCCAATGCACTGTTTAACATGGCTCTGGAGTTGGCATCACGCATATCCTCATTGGCATTAAGGGAGGCGTATATGAAAACACGTGCCGCTTTTTCATTTATTTGGGAAATTGTATTAAGAGCCAGAAGTATGGTGGCCGGATCGTTATTTAGTTTGCCTTCAAAGCTGGTGAGGTTTTCGATGTCTTCCTCAACTTTAGCTTTGGTTTGATGCCAATCACTTTCATTTTCAAATATATCGTTCAGATTCCAGCGAATTTGGCCTTCAATATCTTCGGCATAAAGGTGATTATCAGGCGTTAAAAAACCTACTAGAAGTAGGGCTGTGGCCATTATTAATCTGGAAAGTTGGATTCTATCCAAGGTTTGCACCGAATGCTCCATTGGCCATCATGGTCATTGTTATTAATAACCGACAATAAATCTACAATTAACAGGTGATCGGCTAATTATCATATCATGGTATCCTGAATTTTGGCTTGTATGTGCATAGCTGTATGCCAAAAGTGTTACCTTAATTTTCATTTATCGTTAATATAATCAAGAGTAAGAATGTTTTGTATCACTGGCTAGTGAATTAGTATGAGTTAACATTTTGCAATGGAACTGATAAGACTTTGAATGAACGTGGCTGTAATTGTGCAATTATGAGCTGTGTTTATACTTCTTTTATCAGGTTATGGGGAAACGGAGCATAAAGTATGCGCATGACTTTAAGAAAAATTCTGGGAGTCATGGTGACTCTGGGAACTTTAAGTTCATTTTTGGCTAGTGCTGCCGTTGCAGGAAATTTGATAGTTTCTGTCTCCAATAAAAAAGGTGAAAGTTTAGAAAATGCGGTTGTCATGTTAACGCCGCAGTTTACTCTTTCAACACCTGTCGTTGCTGCAGATAGTCCTGAAATGCGTCAGGAAGGTGCTTTGTTTTCACCGTTTGTTTTACCGGTTAAAGTAGGTACTAAAGTTTCTTTCCCCAATTTTGATGAGTTTCGTCACCACGTCTATTCGTTTTCCAAAACAAAACGTTTTGAGTTGCGCCTATACGGCAAAGACGAAACGAATTTTATCACTTTTGAAAAACCGGGTATTGTAGCGTTAGGCTGTAATATACATGATAATATGTTGTCATATATTTATGTGACCGAGGCACCAATCATGAAGAAAACAGATGCAAATGGTACTGCAACGCTTACTGACCTGGAGCCTGGTCAATATAAAATGGAAATTTGGCATCCTGGCGTTAAACGCAAAGGTATGCCTACGCCCAAAATCATTACGATCGCTGATGGAAACCGTTCAGAGAGTGGTCAACTGGATCTTCGACGTGTTTGGGGTATTCAAACGCAACCAGCTGAAGGCCAGTACTAACTATGGCTATGCGCTTTCAATCAAAACTTACACTCGTTTACCTGGCATTGTTTTTGGTTGTGCAGGGCGTAGTTATTTTATCGATAAACCGGTACGTAACAGAAAATGTTAGAGAACAAATTGCTGGGC
Source organism: Kordiimonas aquimaris (assembly GCF_025574485.1). Classification (GTDB taxonomy): domain Bacteria; phylum Pseudomonadota; class Alphaproteobacteria; order Sphingomonadales; family Kordiimonadaceae; genus Kordiimonas; species Kordiimonas aquimaris. The sequence continues at coordinate 17,583 of NZ_JAOBPO010000007.1, forward strand.
AACTTGACGCGTCTTCAAGAACTATTGCGCGACTGATTAGAGATCGAAACGATATTTTGGGTACGCGTGCTCAAGACCTTTCCAAAGACTTTGGCTTTAGGCAAGCTGTTGCAACCTTGGATGACGCCACAATTAAAAGTGCGCTTGCTAACCTCATAGACCGATCTGATCTTGATATTGCATTTGTCGTTGACCTGGATGGTCAATTAATCGGTTCTGTTGGTGATATGGCCGTAACGGATAATGCAACGTTACTGTCAGACGAGCTGATTGAAGCAGCAGAAGAACAAGGTGTGGCTGCACGATTTATCGAGTCAAACGGTGAATTATTTGAAGTCGTGATTGCACCAGTCTTTGCACCTGTGACAATAGGGTGGGTTGGTCTTGGTTTCCAGCTTGACCGGGAAATTGCAATTGAATTTAAAGAATTATCACCCGTGGCTATTGATGTTGCTTTTATTTTTGGTGACAAAGGCCAACCTGAATTGTCTGCAGCAACCACCAATGTTCAAGACCTTGCCGAGTTTTTAGCTGAAAACCCTCAGGTAGGGTTGGAGACTGAATATGAAAGCGTGTTTGTTGACCAAGACTATATGTTTAGGCGCGTACCGCTTGTTAGTGAGTTTTCTCAAGGGCGGCAAATGGATGCACTTGTTTATTACTCTGTTGATGTAGGCCTTCAGGCTTTCCAATCGCTTATAGTTACACTGCTGAGTATCTTGGTTGTTGGCTTGCTGCTTCTTATTTTGGGAAGTGTTGCGGTTTCGAGAGGTGTAACAAGGCCACTGCGATACATAGCAAATGCAGCTGATCGCATCTCGCGCGGTGAATATATTAAAGTGGATGCTCCATCGGAAGATATAGAGTTTGCACGCCTCAGTAATAGCTTTAATCATATGATTGAAGGGATTCGCGATCGCGAAGCTAGCATTAGGTACCATGCCAACCATGATATCGATACAGGGCTACCGAACCGTAACTGGTTTGAAGAGCAAATATCACCATCAATTGATACTAAGAAGCCGTTTTCAATAGCAATTTTGGAATTGCAAGGCATAGCTGACATGCGGACAGTGTTGACGCATGATCACATTAATGAACTGGTGCGCAGTATTGCAGAACGGCTTGAGACAGTGAATGTTCAGTATCTGGCACGCTTATCAACCGAGACATTTGTTTTTGCTCAATTCGGTGAAGATGATGATGATATTAGTGCTGCCATGATAATTAACGGATTTATTGACCCCTTTAGTGCTGGCACAGTAATGGTTGATGTGCGAGCATTCATGGGGTTAACAAAGTTTCCAGCTGACGGCGATAACCTCACAACGTTACTGCGGCGGGCTAACGCTGCACTTGATACCAGCCGGACATCTGCCAAATCGTATGCTTGGTATGATCGTGAACGAGATACAGCTAAACAAGATCATTTGTCGATGATGAGTGATCTTCGCGATGGTATCAAAAACGAGGAAGTTAAATTTGCTTATCAGCCTAAGCTGGACCTCTCAACAGGTAAAATAGCTTCCGCCGAAGCGCTTGTTCGCTGGATTAGTCCAACGCGCGGTTTTGTTGCGCCAGATGATTTCATTCCTTTGGCCGAAAAAACAGGCGATGTGCGTTACCTGACTGATTGGGCTTTAAAAGAAGCTATATCACAGATAGCCAAGTGGCGGGGTGATGGTATAGATATTATGGTCGCGGTCAATCTTTCAACAAATGACTTGATGAACACGAATTTGCCCGGTGCTGTACTTACGTTGTTAACAGAATATTCAGTGCCACCATCATCTCTTAAGTTGGAAGTCACGGAAAGTGCTGTCATGAATGATATGTCACGTGCTCTTGATGTATTAAACATGTTGAGCTCTATGGGCGTAGTATTGTCAATCGATGATTACGGTACGGGATATAGCTCTTTGAGTTATATCAAGGAGTTACCTGTACGTGAAATTAAAATCGATAAATCCTTTATACTGAAACTGGCTGAGGACGACGAAGATAAGATTCTTGTGCGTTCGACCATTGAACTAGCGCACAATCTAGGTATGGAAGTGACAGCTGAAGGTGTGGAAGACGAGCAATCGGTTGATTTATTGCGCGAATATGGATGTGACACTTTGCAAGGGTATCATATTTGTCGTCCGGTGCCTGTCGAAGAATTCGAGGCATTTTTAAAGAGCCATAAAGAAAACTCACAAAACATTTAAGCTCCATGAGTTCACATGTGTAAAAGTGAAAAAGTTAAACTGTTTCCTTGAGAAACGCACTATAGCGCAATAATCCTGCTTCAAGTTCTGCGATAAGGTCATCAGTATCTTCGAGACCGATGTGCAATCGAAGCAGTGGTCCTTCAGCGCTCCATGGTCTAGCTGAGCGGTCCTCTGTGGGGTCACTAGGTAGAATTAAACTTTCATAACCGCCCCAACTAAAGCCCATCTTAAACAAATGCATGTCATCGACCATTCTGGCAGTGTCAGCATAGTCTCCGCCGTTAAGAATGATCGAGAATAAACCACTGGAGCCAGCAAAATCGCGTTGCCAAATTTCATGACCTGGGCATTCCGGAAATGCAGGGTGTAATACCTGCGCAACTTCGGGTCGGTCTTTTAACCATGCTGCAACCTTCAGGGCATTTTCTTCATGTGCTTTAAGTCGCACCCCTAATGTGCGCAGGCCACGAGAGGTCAGGAATGCATCATCGGGTGATATAGTTTGCCCCATTTGATATGCAGTTCGGCTCAGTTTTCTCCATGCGCGCTTATTCGCTGTGGCGCTGCCAACCATTACATCGGAGTGACCACTAATATATTTGGTACACGCCTCGACTGACACATCTGCACCAAAATCAAGTGGCTTAAATAATAGCGGTGTTGCCCATGTATTGTCCGTGATTACATAGGCGCCGCATTTTTTAGCAGCGCTCGCAATTGCAGGGATATCCTGTATCTCAAATGTGTTGGACCCAGGGCTTTCAGTTAGAATAACACTGGTGTTGTCGCGTAGTAGTTTTTGAATGTCAGCACCGATCAATGGGTCGTAATATTCGGTTTCAACATTCATTGTTTTTAGTATGCCGTTAGCGAAGGAGCGTGTTGGCGCATAAGCACTATCAGTCATCAAAATATGATCACCGGCCTTCACAAAAGATAAAATCGCAGTTGTTACAGCTGCAATGCCACTAGGAAACAGCATAGTTCCTTCGCCGCCTTCAAGTTCAGTAAGCGCCTCCTGAAGCGACCACTGCGTCGGTGTACCTTTGCGACCATAAAACAAATGCCGCGCAGTTGGGTCTGCAACGCGCTCACGGTATTCGGCATATGTATCAAATAAACATGTTGAAGCGCGGTAAACAGGCGGATTAACGATACCATGTGTCCATTCCTTACGCCGACCAGCTGTTACGAGTTTGGTATCTTCATTATCGGACATTTGTTTTCCTCGCGTTATAAGCCCTTTGAAACGGGTGCGTTTTTATATGCACCCCATTCACTCCAGGAACCGTCATAGACAGCAACATTTTTATTACCAAGGGTATAAAGCGCATGAGCCAGATTGCAAGCAGTGACACCTGAACCGCAACTGGTTGTGATAGAAGCATTGATATCAACACCTGCGGCTTTGAAAATATCTATCAATTCTTGCCGTGTTTTAAGTGTGCCATTGCCGTTGTAAAGCTGCGTGAACGGTACATTAATCGCACCTGGTATATGTCCAGCAGCTAAACCTGCACGTGGTTCAGGTGTTGTTCCTTCAAAGCGTGCTGCGGCGCGTGCGTCTATGACTTGCGACACGTTACTTTCAAGGTTGCTGAGCATTTCAGTAATTAACCTTAACAAATCTACATTTGGCCGTGCCTTGAAGTCTCCAGTTTTGATAATTGGAGTTGTTGTTTCAATATTTCCGCCAACAGCTTTCCAAGCTTGAAGGCCACCATCTAATACAGAAACATTTTTATGGTCCATGTATCGCAGCATCCACCAAGCGCGAGCAGCGCTCCGAAGCGGGCTATTATCATATATAATTATGTGATCATTATTGTTGATGCCTATTTTCTGCATATGTTGCTCGAAGGCCGCTGTTTGAGGCATTGTATGGGGTAGGGTACTTTCAGGATCACTGATGGCATCGATATCAAAAAAATGAGCATACGGAATATGGCCTTCCATATATTCACGGTGGCCATTTCTGCCACTGTCAGGCATATGCCATGATGCATCGTATATTTTGATGCCTGTATGACTGTTGATTTCTAACAGGCTTTGGGCGGATATAATTCCTGTTCGTTCCATCTTATTCTCCGTGAAAATTAGATAAAACAACTTATGATAAGCCTGCACACATGCAATGACTTATGTTAATTTATTAATTTATTTTAGTTGATGTGGCGGCGTGCAGATAGCGCCCCGGTATCAGGCTTGTCAAAATAGTTATTTAATAGAGGGTGGTTAAATTCGACCCGGCTATCAATGCCCGTTGCTGCTTCCAGATTGTTTTCGGAAACATAACTGGCATGATCTTCACCATCTACCAACACATGATACCATGGGATGGTGCCAATAGGGTCCATTAAGTCGAATTTTTCTAACCAGGATGCTTCCTTGTTAAACTGCGGATCAACATCAAAAACCAACCCTCGATAACCATAAACTTTATGGCGTACTATTTGCCCTGGTGCGAAGAGCGCTGTGATTACTGTTGTCATGGCACGCTCCTATTTCTAGTGGGTTACATGCGTTTTTCGTATTGATAGTTTCATATGTGTTACCAAAATGAGTTTAACAAACCCTGAATCAGAGTGAGTGTTTATGTTAATGCTAATAATTAAGAGAGTTTGGCGGAACTGGCTGATTTAGTTTTTGACAAATGCACCTCTAGTGGCTCATAGCATGGCTAAGTTTTAGAGAGATTGGCTTTAAGCTTAAAGGTAAAGGGTAAAGTGATGACCAATTCGATTTACGAGAATTTAGACCAGCTTGGAAGCAGTGGTAAAGCACCTAAAAACCCTGAAGAAGCTGTTCTTGAATATGTTTCTAACCCCCGTCCGAATAGCCATTATCTGGTGCGGTTTACCTGTCCTGAATTTACGAGCCTTTGCCCTGTAACAAGGCAGCCTGATTTTGCACATTTGATGCTGGACTATGTGCCAGATAAATTACTTGTGGAAAGTAAATCATTAAAACTATTTCTGCAGTCTTTTCGCAATCATGCTGCTTTTCATGAAGATTGTACAGTTGGCATAGCCGAGCGGTTAGTGGATGAAATGAAACCAAAGTGGTTGCGTTTTGCCGGATACTGGTACCCGCGTGGTGGTATTCCAATTGATGTGTTTTTTCAAACTGGCGAAGCCCCCAGGGATGTTTGGGTACCAAATCAGGATGTGCCTACTTATCGCGGCCGAGGGTAATTGGAAGTTCCATAATTTAACGTAAAGCAATTGTTATGTACTTAGGAATATTATGGCGTTATTTTTCTAACTTCCAAATCTGCTCCAATATACGTAATCTCTTGCTGTTCCATCTTATTTTTGCAAAAATTATTCTCCGTTAATTCGTCTGCACTAATCATAGACCACGCAGAAAAAATGCATTCAAAATAGTACAGTGAATGAAACTTCTTTTCAGCTAGAGCATCAATGTTTTTACCCGCTAATATTAATGGTACTCGCAGAGAGCTTATATCGACGTTTTTGCGGATATCGTGAACCAAGGGTCTTGCGGTTTCAATGCTAGTTAGACCATGATCTGAAAAATAGATAAAACTACCGTGCGCTTGTTTTGTTTTCCTTATGATTTCCGATAGTAGTTGATCAATATAGCGTATGCTGTTGTCATAAGAATTTAATATTGTTTCTAAATCAGATGCATTACCAGTATTTTTAAAGTATCCGCTTCCTCTTGGGTAGCGCATTTCGAAAGGTGAATGGGTGGCATATAAGTGAAGTATAATCAGCTTTTTTCCTGTATCTTCAATGGCGCGATTGAAGTGGGGTATTAGTTCACTATCTAAGGGTACATTTGCTTCGCCGGAATTGATGAAAATGCTTTTATTTACTTGATCAGTTATGTTGACTAATGCGCGGCCCCAATCATCAGATTCTTGTTGATTGGATATCCAATAAGGCTTGTAGCCAGCTTGTTTAGCTAACTTAATTATTGTTTGACTTTGAATGCTGTTATGAGGGGTGTGAGTTAATAGCTTTGGTAGGGAATTCCAAGTGTTGGTACCTGCACTATATACATTTTTATATGCCTTTATGTGACCAGTTTCAGACAACCTATTCAGATTTGGCGTTGTGTCCCGTTCATATCCATAGATTGACATATTATCGGCTCGCGTCGATTCTCCAATAACAATAACAAGAAGCTCAGGAGCATTCTTTTTCACTACTACATTCGTCCAACTATTATCTGAAATTGTATTAGAAAATGCGATATAATCTATTGATTGTACTAAGCCGGATAGACTTTTAAGCAGTGCAAAACGATTGCCTATTTCGTGCATTATAAACTGAGTTTTAGCGGATACCTGCGACGAGCCAGAAGCTAATCTGGTTTGAATATAATTCTGATACTCAAGTGTTTTATAGTGATAAGGGAGATTTATACTTGCGGGAGCAACTACATAAAGCAGGCTGATCATTATTGCTGTTATTGTTATTTTACTGGAGAACTTGGGCCTTGGTAGTAAGACTAACAATGTCATCAAGAGAAAGCTTGAAGCGATGATAAATATATTGTCGGTAAGAAATGCTGAAGTTTCTGAAGATTGAGTCTGTAATAGACTCATCCAAACACTTATCGTCATTTCACTAGCATAAGCATATTTGACGACAGCATCTGTGAAAATGATAACGACGAGTATTAAAAGAATGAAACGAGATTTTGATGCCAGGTATGTGAGTGTAGCAACAGCTATAGTTTGTAGCGTGAAATGAGCTATATACTTTAACGTGCTTTCATGAATTACGTCCATTTGCGCAATGTATGAGATAACACTTGCATAGGCTAACCATAGTGTAAGCGTTGCGAGGTTTTTACTATCGATTGGTCTAATAAAATTAACTGGCAAAAATTCATCTCTCATGGATAAGTTTGCTCAAAGAAGTTTTCATCTGTAAGGATGATTTTTACCCTATTATTTTCCCCTAATTTATCCAGTGTATCAATATCGTTGACTGTAAATAGATAAAAATCAACATTGGGAAACAAATCAGCATATCTCTCTTCAAAATTATTATAATCCATCGATAGTGCTGTGAATTTATAGGCGCTGATATGTTTCCGCGTTTGTAAAACATCTGACCAAAACCGAAGTCTTCCTGATGAAGAGTTCAAGTTGATCCAGTAACTGACATTTAGCCCTTTACTTGCCAAAACAGATAAGTTTTGCGGATTTTGTGATTCAACCACCACATGTTTTGTCAATTCATAGCTTGATATTTTTTCATGTAACTTCTCAGTTGCAGCAACTAATTCATTTTCAGAAAGAAAGCGTAGGTTCTTAAAGTCTAACCAATAGTTTGTTTTTTTACCAAGCTGATTGAAAACTGTATCTAATTTTAAGGATTTATCAATCTCTGAAATGTGTGGCTTATCATGAGATACAGTGAAAACATTTAAATTAAAGTCGTAGAATATATCAACCTCAATACCCTTGGCTCCGAGGTTTATAGCGGCTTCAAAAGCGGCAATTGTGTTTTCTGGGTGTTTTTTAGAAAAACCCCTATGTGCCCATACTTTGTTTTTAGCTGTATAGAAGTGACGGTCATTGTTAGGAGCCCCAATATTTGTAAGGAACGGCCAACTTAATATAATGTATGAAAATGTAATTCCTGTTATAAGAAGAAGTAAATAAACTGCATTTAATAGCCGTTTCTTAGTTTTTGGTTTTTTCATTCTCATTCATTTCAATGATATTTACCAAGCTGGTTTTTTGGGTATTACGCAAATAATCATTAAGCGTTGCTCATAATTTTTCAACCTAATGTATATATAATTATACAAGCCACATAATTATATTAGTTGATTATGGTATCATGCGTCAGCTGTTTCAGGTTTATAGAGCTAGCCAGAAGTCTCTACCGAAATAAAGGAGCACCAACTATACTAAGGGATATCAATTGCTTTGTGGGTCTGCACGCTGAGGCGCCATTTAGGGTGGGCTTTGCAGTATGCAACGGCATCTTTAGTGTTGGCTGCCTGAGCAGGGCTGTCCATTGGTTGCAGGTAAAAGTTATCGAATGACAGGTTTACAAATTGCTCTGGATCGCCTCCAACTTGGGGATAAACCAACTTCAATTCCTGACCAGCTTTAACAATGAGCTTTGAGCCAATTTTGGGGCTGATACAAAGCCAATCTATACCTTCAGGTGGTTCAACTGTACCATTGCTCTCAACCGCGATCTCAAAGCCTGTCGCGTGTAACGCCTCAATCAAAGGCTCATCAAGTTGCAATAGTGGTTCTCCGCCTGTGCAAACCACAAACGGCGTTCCGCCTTCACCCGTCCATGCTGCTTTTATGGCTGCTGCAAGATCGGCTGGTGTTTTGAACTTGCCGCCGCCTTCACCATCGATGCCAACAAAATCGGTGTCACAGAATTTGCATATTGCCTTTTCACGGTCTTTCTCAAGCCCTGACCAAAGATTACAACCAGCAAAACGGCAAAATACCGCAGGACGACCAGCATGCTTACCTTCGCCTTGAAGCGTGTAGAATATTTCTTTGACAGAATAGACCATGACGCCTTTATGCCTGATAGCGCGTAGGGTCAGCAAGTCCTGCTTCATAAAAGCCTTTTTTGCGTAAGGCACAGCTATCGCAGTGACCACAGGCATTGCCCTGTGCATCAGGGTCATAGCAACTGATGGTCATTGCGTAATCAACGCCAAGCTTTGTTCCTGTTTTGATAATCTCGGCCTTGGTCATGTCAATCAACGGTGTACGAATGCGAATGCGGGCATCATCAGTAACACCGGCTTTGGTTGCCAGGTTTGCAGTTTCCTCGAATGAAGCGATGTATTCAGGGCGGCAATCCGGGTAGCCACTGTAATCCAGCGCATTAACACCGATGAAAATGTCTTTTGCGCCGACAACTTCGGCGTAGGCGAGAGCAAATGATAAGAAGATAGTGTTGCGTGCGGGTACATAAGTTACAGGGATATCAGTGCTCATATCTTCATCGGACCGGTCTTTAGGTACATCAATATCAGCGGTTAGTGCGCTGCCACCAAACAAGCGTAAGTCCAGCTCTGCGGTTTTGTGTTCCGATACGCCTAAATGTCGCACAACCTTGTCTGCAGCAGTTAATTCAACGTCATGGCGTTGACCGTACTGAAACGAGATAGCATGCACATCATAACCTTCGCTGCGTGCAATCGCGACAACTGTTGCGCTGTCTAACCCACCAGATAATAGAACTATTGCTTTTTTTCTCATCGTCATCATCAAACTCTATAAAATAAAACCGCCCGGCGTATAACACCGAGCGGCTATTTTGATAAGAAAAAAGCACCACACTCGATTAGTCGACGGGTGGAGCGCGGAAAATGTCCTCGTCAAATTCATCTTCCCACTTGGCAACAGCTGTTGCGACGGATAAGTCACCAGTCACATTCACCACGGTTCTTACCATGTCCAATGGGCGATCAAACGGGAATACAAAGCCTACAATGATAGCGGTTTGCGCAGCATCAATACCCAAGACGCTTAGAACTGCAGCAAGTAGGAACAATGAGGCTGAAGGTACCGCCGCTGTGCCGATAGATACCAGTGTTGTAGCCAAAGCGATCAGCAGATATTCGGTTAAACCTAGCGGAATGTTAAAGACTTGAGCGGAAAATACAGCGAGAATACCTACATAAATAGCCGTTCCGTCCATATTAATGGTCGAGCCAAGTGGCAATACGGATGAAGCAACAGGTGTTTTTACACCCAAGTTATCTTCTGCTGCGGCAATTGTTACCGGTAAAGTACCTGAACTGGTTGAGGTCGAAAATGCAACAAGCTGTGGTCCGCGCACGCCCTGAAAGAACCGCATTGGCGGTAATTTCAGAAGGAATTTAATAATGAAGGTGTGCGTAATGACAATGTGTACGAGGCAGGCTGCCAAGAAGGCAGCAGCCAGTGGGAACACAGTAAACAACTGATCTATACCGCCTGTTCCGACAACACCGGCAATAAGCGAGAACACACCAAACGGTGCAACTTCCATAACCAAGTGCGTAACCTTAAGCATGACCTCTGAGCCAGCATCAAAAACCTTGGCAAGAGGGTCTGCTTTCTTGCCTGTAAGCAAAATTCCAGCTCCCAGCATGAGAGCAAAGAAGATGATGGCCAGCATGTTACCTTCAGCGAGTGCTGTAACTGGGTTAGTGGGGATGATAGCAAGTAAACGGTCTTGCAACGAAGAGCTTGAGCGTCCAATTTCCTCGTTTGGTACAACACCGGCTAAATCAACACCAACGCCTGGTTCCACGATCACAGCCAGCGCTAAACCAATACTGATAGCAAACGCTGTCGTTGCCATATAAAGCCCAAGTGTTTTAATGCCCAATGATCCAAGTCTTTTTGGGTCTCCCATTGCAACAACACCGGTAACGAGTGTCACAAATACAAGAGGAACAACGATCATGCGAATAAGGCGAATGAACATTTGCCCGATCCATCCGATACTCATTGCACTTTCGCCAGCAAGCGTGCCGAAAATGATACCAAGCACTAACATGCCCAATATGCGTTTCCATAATGGCGTATCAAACCAGAATTTCATAATTGCTCCCCTCAGTTCACCGACCGACAATAGTACCAATTATAATTTGGCATATAATTGCGATGGTAATTAATCTTCGAAGAGAGGCTAAGCGGTGCTCTTGACAATTGCCAATGTTTTCTTGTTCGCAGTAATGACTTTGTTTTCACAAGTAGGTTTGCTTGTTTCACAATTCATCGTGGCGAAAATGCAATAAAAATAAAATCTTAGACAAGTTTTCGCCAGTTTTTAACGTTAACACTTGATTAGGTATAGCTGTTTCATGCTGTTTGTTCATGAACAGAAAGTGATGGTGAATGAAAATCAGGCAATTCATTTCAGCGGTAGTTGTTTTATCATCTACTTCTTTACAGGCAGCGGAAACATGTATGCGACCACATGAGGTGAAGGCAGACCAAATCCGATTTGTTGATACGCAACTTCGGATTGCTGCGCTTCAATGTGTTAATGCTGGGTTGCGTGATATGACGGTGCTTTACAATGATTTTGCACGTTCAAAGCGTCCATATTTCATTGAGGCAACCAAGCCACTCAAGGACTTTTTGAAACGTACAAAACGCGGTAATATTGATAAGTATGTGGTTTCTTTGGCTAACCGGTTATCACTGGATAGCGCACAACAAACCCAATTTTGTGAACGGTCAAGATTTGCTATGCAAATGTCGGCCAAGATGCCTAATCCTGCAGGGCTTATTACTTTGATGCCAATTGTTTATCAACAACCCGAGCGAACCTGCTCGGCTGTCTCAAGCGCAGATTTGTATAATTAGCCTGTTTAAAAAATTGTTTGCCACGCATGTAAATAAAAAACCGCACAGGCATCTGCCTATGCGGTTCAATGTTTGTTTATTAAGCTTATTTTAGCGTTTCAAAACAATCTCTACGCGTCTGTTTTGCCATTCGCGTACGCCGTCACCTGTCGCAACCAACGGAGAGCCTTCGCCTTCGCCGCTAACAGAAATTCTTGACGCTGGTACACCTTCATCTATCAAGCGCGCTTTAACGATGTCTGCACGGCGCTGTGCTAGCTTGTCGTTGTAGGCATCAGCACCAGAGCGATCTGCGTGACCGGTTGCGTTGATCGAGACAATACCAAATTTTTTGTATGCCTCTGCTGCCCGTTTAATAATTGATGCTGCATCATCTGTAATGACAGTGCTGTCAAAATCGAAGAACACCATAAATGGTCCAGGAATCGGAACTGGCTTTGGTTCAGGTGCTGGAGCCGGTGCTGGTTGTGGTGCTGGTTTAACAACTGGCGCCGGTGCCGGGGCAGGGCGAGGTGCCGGCTGCGGGGCTGGGCGTGATGTTTCACCAAATTTGAAGCTAAAGCGTGCAAAAATTTCATTATTCACAAACTTATATCGAGCACCGCGTGCTTCCGTTCCAAATTTACCGCTTAAGCTGCGGAAATGACGAAAACCCAAGCCAAATTCAGTATGTTCACCAAATGATTTTGCAAATTGGACCATCGCTTGACCAGCCGGCTCCCAATCGCGACTGTCAGCAACAAGTGTGCCTGCAGCAGTGCGGAACTCTTCAATCTTCATGCGAGTTACACCGATACCGAGACCGGCAAGGGCTTTCCAGTCAGTACCGCCAGCAAATTGATAATGACCGTTAATCATAAAGCTATTTGACTGTTGTTCACCTTCAGCATCGAAAGCTCCAGGAGCTAACGGCAGAGTTGCAGCGTCGCGGACATTAAGATCGCTGTAGCTGTTGCGACGATAGGCATATTCAAGTTCATAGCGCCACTTGCCAATGTTACGGCCGAAAAATGCGCCAGCAACAGGACCAAGTGATTTATCATCTTCGACATTAAGCGTGTTGTTCGCTCTACCACGCAGTGTTTGATTGGGTGACTGTGTTAAGCCCAATTGTAGACCGCCGTAATAATAGTCATCACTATCAGCATTAACGGGTAGGGCGATGCCAGCAAGGCATGCAGTTGCAAGTGCTAAGCGCATGGGGAAACCTCTTTGCGTTAAGTTATTTTAACCTCTAAACGTGCTTAATTCGTTGGATACAGGCCAATTTTGGCAGAAACAAGGGTAAAGTAGAGTTAGTAATGTTGTGGTGATAACGCTATCCAAAATCTGTGATATTTTTGCATATCATTTGGCTTTATCTGCCTGTAGGCACCTATTCTATCATGAAATGCAAGCGCGATTTTTGCTGGATTTTAGCTATTTCCAGTAAAGACTCTTCCGATTTTGCCGTTGCTCGGCTACTCTCTGCTTACTTGGGAAATTAAACGAGGGGGATATCTTATGTCACAAAGAATATTGGCGGTATTTACTGTTTGCGTGCTTGTGCTTGCAAACGTAGTAAATGCAGAACCGCTTAAATTAGAAACATATCTTGATCTGGAGCAAGTGGGTGACCCACAGATTTCTCCAGATGGAGAGCAAATAATTTTCACGCGATCACATATTGATAAGATGAATGATCGTAACTCCGCATCTGTCTGGATTATGAATGCTGATGGCAGTAAAGCGCGGCAATTGATGAGCAGAGGCGGTAACGTGCGCTGGTCTCCTGATGGGACTCGAATTGCATTTATTTCGGCTGACGATGCTGGAAAACCGCAGTTGTTTATTCGATGGATGGATGCTGAAGGAGCTGTCAGTCAAATTACACACGGTACAGAGAGACCGCGCGGCGTCTTCTGGTCGCCTGATGGGCAAAGCATCGCATTTATGTCTCGTGTGCCACGCCATAGCGATTTTACAGTAAAATTACCCGGGAAACCTGCTGGCGCAAAATGGAAAGAAGACCCACTTGTAGTTGAAGAGTTCCTTTGGCATCAGGATCGCATTGGCCCTATGAATAATGGTTGGGACCATGTTTTTGTTGTGACCGCAGATGGCGGCACGCCGCGCCAGTTAACATCTGGTAATTGGCATGCAAATACACGCCGTTTGGGTGCAATACGTTCTGGAGCCAACCTTTCCTGGACGCCTGACGGCAATAAGATTATTTTTGACGGCTTGGCAGAAGAAGATGATGGGCGCCGTTATACGGAAAGCTACATTTACAGCGTCGATGTTCAGTCAAAAGAAATAAAACAGCTAACTGATAACTCAATTGGTGCACAAGATCCTGTGGTTTCGCCTGATGGCGAGATGGTGGCATTTACTGCTTTCCACGAATCAGTCATGAGTTACAGACATTCAAATATGTATGTTGTTGGTATTGACGGATCAAATCAGCGCCGTGTTGTTGGTGATCTGGCATCAGCTCCGGCATCGCTGCGTTGGGCCTCTAATTCACGCGGTGTTTATTTTGCGCTGGATAAAGAGGGTGACCGTAACATTCATTATACGGATATGAATGGTAATATGAGAGACGTGACTGAAGGTGATCAAAACATCTTTCTCTCCAATGTCTCTGACCGTGGCGTAGCCGTCGCATTACAGTCTGACGCAGACCACACACCAGATGTAGTTAGGTTTAACCTATCTAATGGCAGAAATTTCGAGAAGCTCACTAATGTCAACGCCGATATATTTGATGGCGTGGATATGTCAGAGACGATTGAATTCTGGTACGATTCAACAGAAGGTACAAGAGCACAAGGTTGGGCGGTTTTGCCACCAAACTTTGATAGCTCGAAAAAATACCCAATGATTCTCTCTATTCATGGTGGTCCGCATGCGATGTACCGTGAAACGTATAACTTCATGTTCCATCATTTTGCAGCGCAGGGTTATGTGGTTCTGTTTACTAACCCGCGTGGTTCTACAGGATACGGTGAAGACTTTGCTGCGGCGATTGAAAACATATATCCAGGCCCACGTGACTTTGCAGACTTGATGGGCGGTGTCGATCATATGATCGAGCAAGGTTATGTTGATGAAGACCGCTTGTTTGTAACAGGTTGTTCTGGCGGCGGTATTTTGACGGCCTGGACAATTACACAAACGGATCGTTTTAAAGCTGCGGCTTCTCGCTGTGTGGTTTCAGACTGGATTGGCATGGTTGGTACAACTGATGTTTCTGGTTGGATGATTAATTTCTTCGAGAAACCATTCTGGGAAGACCCTACGCAATGGTATGAGCATTCAGCGATTATGCATTCTGAAAATGTTAAAACACCAACATTGTTCATGACAGGTGATTTGGATCGTCGGACGCCGGATCAGCAAGCAAAACAAATGTATGCTGTGCTTAAATACCTTGGTGTGCCAACGAAATTCATTTCTGTTAAAGGCGAATACCACGGTACAGGTTCGATTCCTTCAAACTACCTGCGTCGTCAGCTCTATTTAAAGAAATGGTTCGATATGTATGACCCTGCACATGCTGCAGAATAGGTTTAACTGAAAACAAACAAAAAAGCCCGGAGCGATGCTCCGGGCTTTCTTTTATTGGCTCCGCCTGCTGGGCTCGAACCAGCGACCCAATGATTAACAGTCATTTGCTCTACCAACTGAGCTAAGGCGGATCAAGGCTCCGGGGTGTTCCCCGTGAGGTGGGGCTCTTTATACTCAAAAAAATGTCCGTGCCAAGCAGAATTTTACATTTTTATGCCAAGCGACAATAAAAACGTGGATACCGTTCAAAAATAACGAATGAAGCTGGTTTGATTTTGCGAGAAAAACTTAGGCCTTGAGGTGAAAATTCACAAGAATATCCAGTTTTATAGATCGTAACCTTAAAGTAGATTTATTTAACAATATTGGCTCCGCGTCATTTCTTTGCTAATGTACATCTTCAAGATGTATTCAAGAGCACTAAAAGATGACAGTTAACAGCCCCCTTAGTGATTTCATCAAATTTCAGCATAAGCTGGAGACAGCCACTACTGTAAATGAAATTACAATGCTTTTTGCTGATTATGCAAAGCCTATGGGCGTTAACTATTTTGTGTGTGCAGCGATACAAGGCGCATATTGTACGCCCGAAATGTCGCGCATGCTCGGCTACAATGATAGTGAATGGTCCCGCCATTATATGGCTAATAAATACTACCTTGATGATTTGGTTATTAAGTACGGTGCGATTGCCCGTAAAGTGTTTACCTACGAGGAAATGATTAATTCTCACGATATGACTGAGCGGCAAAAACTCATCATGCGTGAAGCGCACGATTTTGGTCTTGCTGAAGGGCTGGTTGTGCCTTTGAGGTCATCTGACGATCATTTGGCTTTGTTCTCTATTGCTGGGCGCGGTTTTAGTAATGACCCGAAATGCCGCGGCCAATTACATATGGGCGCAATTTACGCACATGAAAGAGCCTTGCAGGTGCTTGATGGGGCTTATGAAATTGGTGGTGTTAATATTACTAAAACGCAGCATGACGTATTGAGCTATGCGGCACTCGGTAAAACCGACGGCGAAATCGCGACGATTTTGAATATTACAGAAGGCTCTGTTTCGAAACATATTGCTGCCGTTAAACAAAAGTCTGGTGCGCACACGCGATTGCAGCTTGGTGCCATTTTACGCAGCGGTAGGTTGATTCACTAAACCAATAAGTGTACACCACCCAAGTTCCTGCCATAACATTGTATCATAATTTGGTGTAAATTTCCTTTGTCATAACCAAGGGAGAATACGGATGATACTGATTATTACCCCGGAAAACCGGCAAAAATACGCAGGCTATCTAGAAGATATGCACCGCATGCGTCACGATGTATTCGTTGATCGTGCTGGATGGAGCGAACTAGAAAGTCCGTTTAAGCTAGAAATTGATGAATATGATACGCCTTGGACAACATATTACATTAAGTTGTCAGAGAAGGGTAACGTCATGGCAGGGATTCGCACAATCCCTACAGTTTACAAAAGCATGCTCGCTAATTTTTACTACCCTAAGTTTCCGGACCTTTTTGACCCTGAGGCCTTGCCTGCTGATCCACTTGTTTGGGAGATGTCTCGTTATTTTGTGGTCGACCCTGAATACAAGACACAATCAGGGCATGCCGCGAAGATGGAACTTTATGTTGGCATGTTTGAACATGCACTCGAGCAGGGAGCTAAAGCACTTTGTGGTGTTACCGAAAGTTACATAATCGCGCGGGCACTGCGTTTGGGTTGGAGCGTTAACCCGCTAAGCATGCCTTTTGAATATAGCGCTCCCGATTTTGAAGGAAGCATGACAGCCATTAAGATGGATGTTAACGCAGACATGGTTGCTTCAACCAGAGATGCCTGGAAGCTTTCGCATCAAGTTCGTCCAGAGGCTATCAACGAAATTGCACCTAAGCCTGCGCATTTCAGAGCATCTGACTATGTTCTGTTAAAGGAATTTGCTGAGAAACGGCCAGACAGCATGAACGATTTTCACAAGATGATAAAGATGCTTTCCAGCCCTGATTCTTCGCAGCGAAACCTTGCTGAAGGTTATCTTGATCGTTGGATTGAAGAGGCATTGTCAGAAGGTTTGATGTTTGATGGAAATGTTTCACCATCAAGTACATCAGTGAATTAGCGCAACCTGACAAAGCGACCTTGTTTATGATGACATAATGATGAAGGAGTTGGAGGCGCGAACGAGAATCGAACTCGTGTACACGGATTTGCAATCCGCTGCGTCACCACTCCGCCATCGCGCCTCAATGTGGTAACTCGCTCGGTGTCGAGGATATAACAAAGGTGTTAAGCACCAGCAAACTCTTTTTCACAAATTCTCACTTGTGTCTTCGTTTTGCTCGTTCTGAGTATATTTTTCACCGCTTATAAGCTGGTATCTCTTTCCGTGAATTGTTAAACTCAGGCATTATCGGTGGAGGATACAATGAAAAATATTATAAAATACACACTTCTAGCACTTACTGCTCTTGTCGCTTTACCTGCTTTTGCAGCAGAAGCACCGGCTATTTATTTGGTGCGCCATGCTGAAAAATTAGCTGATACAGATCCAGGTTTAACCGAAAAGGGTATTGCACGCGCAGAAGCACTGGCGCATTTAATGAAATCTGCTGACCTGAAGGTGGTTTATTCAACACCTTACAAGCGTACAATGATGACAGCAAAGCCATCAGCAGAACAAGCGCACCTCGAAGTTCAGTCCTATGATCCCCGCGCACTGAGAGATTTCGCAGAGAAATTAAAAGCTGATTTTAATGCTAATAGCCAGTCTGTGCTTGTTGTTGGGCACAGCAACACAACACCTGTGCTCGCCAGTATGTTGACAGGAACCGAACACCGTATGCTTAACGAGGATGAATATAGCTACTTGTTTGTGGTGCGACCGGAAGGAAACGCGCTGCGTTTTGACATTCGGTATTTTGAACCTGCTGACCATTAATGGCGAAAATAATTGATAGGTATCATGAAAATGCGGATTGCCGCATGGCTGGATCATGTTGTCGCAAGACTAGTATGATCAGTGGAAGCGCGTGATATTGCCAGAATACTGAATGAATTTTAGCACAGAATCGCGTTGTTTCTGTTTGTAACTGCCTATATAAAGCCTAGAAAATATGTGATTCCACTTTATGTCACATGCTTATGTAACTGTTTTGAGGTGATACCGTGAGTGAATCTGCTGTAGCCCTGTCTCACATGATTGATTGCCAGTTGCGCCCGAATGAGGTGAACGACGAGCGTATTATAGCTGCCATACAAGCTGTGCCGCGTGAGGTTTTTGTGCCAAAGGTCAAGCGTTCTGTTGCGTACGTTGATGAAGATATATGCGTTGGCGGCGACCGTTTTCTTATGGAGCCTCGGGTGTTTGCTCGCTTGTTAGTGGCGGCAGATGTGCAAGACACAGACATTGTGCTCGATATTGGCTGTGCAACGGGCTATTCATCGGCTGTTATCGCAGGCCTTGCTGACGCTGTTGTCGCTGTCGAGGAACAAGAAGACCTTGCCGCGCTTGCTGAGAAAAAGCTGGCAGAACTGGATGTAATGAACGTTGCCGTTGTGACGTGTGCCATGTGCGATGGTGTTGCCAAGCAAGGCCCTTTCGATGTGATCTTTATTGAAGGAGCAGTCGAAGAAATTCCCGCAGCATTGCTCAAGCAGCTAAAAGATGGTGGCCGTTTGGTTTGCATAAAACTTGAACGCGGCGTTGGTCGCGCCCATATCATTACAAACACTGATGGTGTTCTAGAGCATAATAATCTGTTTGATGCAGATGTTGCCGCACTTCCGGGGTTTGAAAAAACACAGTCCTTTGTATTTTAGGACTGCATAACGAGAGTGACGGCAATAATTCCGTCATGTTTTGGTGCTTAGGTGCCATAACTTAAAGGAAAAAGTGTTATAAGCGCTTTTCCAGCCAGATGTTTGCAGTGAATGTTGATGCTGGTACTAATAAAAAAAATAAACAGCGAGGAACTGAGGAGTTGAATATGAAATTGGGGATCAAGTCTTTACTGGCAGTAACGACAATTCTTGCCGGATCAAGCATGGCTTCAGGCGAAAGCCTAAAAGAAGCTTTGGCAGCAGCATACGCGAGCAATCCACAACTGATGGCACAACGTGCTGCTTTAAGAGCTACTGACGAGGGCGTTTCGCAAGCAAATGCGGGATTTTTACCGTCTGTGAACGGTACAGGGCAATTTACACGCGGAGCAAGTAATTTCCAAAGAATTGGTGTTGATCCTGATCCAAACCCACAAGATGTTAATAGTGATAACTACTCTGTAAATATTGATCAGAATATTTTTCGTGGGTTTCAAGACGCGAACGCTAGAAAGCAAGCAAAACGTCAGGTAAGAGCAGGGCGAGCACAGCTTGTTTCTGTTGAACAACAGGTTCTTTTGAATGCAGTTACTGCATATATGAATGTACTACGTGACGAATCTGTTGTGGAATTAAATACAAACAATATTCAAGTATTGGAGCGCCAGCTTCAAGCTAGTCGTGATCGTTTTCGCGTTGGGGAAGTAACGCGTACTGATGTGGCGCAATCAGAGGCGCGCCTTGCTGGTGCAAAATCAACACTTTTGTCGGCGGAAGCAACGCTTGAAGCAAGTCGTGCACTATATCAGCGGGTTATTGGTCGCCCACCAGCGACGCTTGAAACACCTTCAGTTAAGCCTACTTTGCCGATAAACCTTGATGAAGCAATCGAGATTGCCGTCGCTGAAAGTCCTAATGTTAAAACAGCGCGTTTTAATGAAGAGGCTGCACGTTATGCCGTTAAATCAGCCAAGGGTAATTTATTACCTTCTGTTGACCTTCGGGCTACATACAACCGCAACGAAGGTTTGGCTGTGAACCCTGCAGCTCCAGGTACGGTTGATGCAATTTCAAATCGTCGTAGCGTAACACTTCAAGTAACTGTGCCATTCTATAATGGTGGTCAGCGCCATTCAGGTATCCGTCAGGCGAAGCAAGTGCGTAGTCAGCGTATGATGGAAATTTATCAGGCTGAACGTGTTGCACAGGAAACGGCACTTGTTGCATGGAATAATTATCGTGCCGCGCAAGGGCAAATTTTAGCTAATGAATCGCAAGTGCGCGCCAATGAAATAGCGTTGGAAGGCGTGCGACAGGAAGCTTATGTAGGGTCACGGACAACACTTGATGTATTGAACGCTGAACAGGAATTACTTAATTCACGAGTGCTTCTCGTGCGGGCACAGCGCGACGAATCTGTTGCCGCGTATAATCTTGTCTCTGCGACAGGGCGCTTGACTGCGCAAGATCTAGGCTTGGGCGTAGATGTTTATGACGAAGAAGCATACTACCGTAAGGTTGAAGACAAGATTATCGGGGCTGACATTGAGTAATACTTATTCGTCAGTAACGTACTAAAATAAAGGGAGCCAAACGGCTCCCTTTTCTGTTAGGGCTTTATAAACACTTGTTGCTTAGTGTTCATTCAGTATAACACCTTTAGTTCTTTTAAGAATTATTGACAGGGTAGTCGCAAGACGGTACCTGTTTTATACAGATTGTTTTAATAATTGGCTGGTCTATGAGCGCAGACGCATCTGAAGATGAACCAACTATGGAAGAAATTCTGGCGTCTATACGCCGAATAATTTCTGACGAGTCGGAAGAAGAGGGTGAAGCCCCTCAAGATGATGAGGAATTGCCTGAGGAAGCATTAGCTGAACCGGAGCCTGAGCCGATTCCGGAACCAGAACCTATTCCAGAGCCTGCGCCTGAACCTGAATCAATTCCTGAACCTGAGCCAGAGCCAATGCCTGAACCGGCACCCGAGCCTGAGCCCGAACCTATTCCGGAGCCTGCGCCTGAACCTGAACCAATTCCTGAACCTGTTGCCGCAGCACCAGAGCCTGAACCTGAGGAAGATGTTCTAGAGCTGACGGACTTTGCTTCTGACGGCGACATTGAGGCCATCGTGTCACGCCCGGTAGAAACCGTTGCGGCAGAAAGCTTTTCACATCTGTCACATTTGATGGTTCAAGGGTATGGGGGCGCTGAAAACACGCTAGAATCGCTTGTTAGAGCGATGTTAAAGCCGATGCTACAGGGCTGGCTTGATGAACATTTGCCTGAAATTGTTAAAGACGCTGTTGAACGCGAGGTTGCGCGGATAGCCCGCCGTCACTAATGACATAGAACTAGTTTCACTAAGGCGTTATTGCGATTTTTTTTCTTGTTTTGCTGCCTGCCGATCAGTGAACGGCGAATAATTCTTCGAATTTTCCGTGTACAAAGTTAATACTGGCGTTATCGGCACTTTTGGACCAAAGAATTTTATCAAAAAATCTTCGTTGTTTGGTGTGTATACGGCACCGTCAATAACCTGGAATGGGTCACCTTCTTCATCTTTCAACGGTGATAACAGCAAGCGATTGTCTGCAAAGTTAACGACATGGCGATACTGTGACAGGATGCTTGCACCGATAAGGCCATCGCGCCCTTGTGCTTGTTCAGGCACCGAGCTGGCGATAAAAATAGGCATATTTTCAAAGCGTAAGCTACCAAACTTAACAGTTGCAGCTGTCAAAACACCCATGCCTTTGGGAACTAACTCTTTGCGTTCCCTCAAGCTTGTTACCTGCATGAAATGCCGGTTGCTCCAAATGACCATTCCACCAGGGTAACCACTATCAAGCATCATATTTTTTCGACTAACCGATTTTTCCCAAGGTAAGCGCGAACGGAAGGTGATGTAAGGTGTACGGTCTTCTAGGCGAATATAGTGTTCAATTTCATAATCCTGCCGCAAATCTGTACCATTGGGGTAAAGACGCATTATTTGGGCTTGAGGATCGATTTCAACTACGTACCGAGTGAAGATTTCTTGTCCAATGATACCGTTGAAGTCTGCTTCGAGGGCTGTCATCAAGTCATCGCCGTCACTAATGAGCAGACCGTTTTGACTTTCAAATACCTGATCACCGGCACGTAAAACATAATTGCTTACTCGAGTGCCAACGACAGATTTACCTACGGCGGGAAATTTTATCTGGGCTTCTTCACCGTCCATGTAGGCGTCTTGAGGAATATCCGAAGTATCAAAAAATACAGAAGTGGTTGCGCCTGTGTCTAGAAGAAAAGGGCGAGGCAACCCATTAGGCCCATCAAATAAAATATGGGTTCTGTTGTCGATGACTTTAATCGGGAATTCAGCCAGCGGTTCAGTTTGCGCATAAGAAATTGTTGCAGGCACTGCAGCAAAGCAAAGAAACAATATAAATGACGTAATGTTTTTCATGATGGCTTCTTATGCTTCCTAACTCTTTACTACAACTAATGGTCAGTCAAATTTAAGTTATTAGCCTGATGTTGACTGTCATTTTGAAGCCTCATCCGCATTACAATTACACACCATGCGACTTTTCGGCTTCATTCTGGATGATATTTGTAGTTGCCTTGATAATGAAGGCTTGTGCGATGAAGTATAGGATTCCTGCGGTTAACAGATGCTTGATTTGTGAAATTGCGACGAGTTGCACACTGAATTCAACTCAACGCACGGAAAAGTTCATGATGAAGTCAAGACAGACGGCTGCACCTAATTGATACTGATTGTGCAATTTAATGCCCATTTAAATGGAAGTGATAGGATGCGAGTTTGAGGTTTTAACGACAACGTAAGATTATAAAATAAACGGAATAATGAGCTTACTGCGTTTTTTGTAAGCTGCGAAACCCTCATAACGGCTTAGCGACTTATCTTTTTTGATCATGTTGGGAATCCACTCAGCGGCAATCATAACGGTGAGCCACAGCACAGGCAGCCAATGCCAAGCCAAACAGGTAAAGCCAAGGTATATCAATAATTCGCCAAAATAATTTGGGTTGCGCGTTCGGCCCCAGACGCCTTCCTGTATCAAATGATCTGGTTTTAATTTAAGCGAAATGTGTTTTTGCATGTCGGCTGTGAAATGAAAGAAAACACCAATAGTAAAAACGAAGATAGCGGCACCCAGGAACCATGCGGGCACTTCAAAATCTGTTGTTAAAATGAGGTAAGGGGCTATCCAGTAGCCTGTCAGTGCAATCCAGATGACAATCCCATACCAGAGACTGGTTGGTTGATCCCATTGCCTGTCACCGAAGAGGGTACTTTTCAGCATCCATAGCATACCGTATGCACCATGAAGGCCAAAATATACCCACGCTGTTGTGTTGTCGAGGTTGCCAGTCCAGAACATCATACCTAAAACGGCAAACGCTGTTGCGACCTTATGGCTGTCGATAAAATGTTTCTTTTTCAAAATATGACCCCTTACTCATTCCTATAACAGAATTTGGAGCGAAAAGAAATATGGGTTGTATTTCCTATGTTTAGGTTGAGTTGCAAATGCTGGCACACACGTCAGTGTGACCATCATTTCATTGTTAAAATGCGTAGTTTTCATGTGCGGCTTGTGTAAGAGTGATAATTTCAGGGTAAAACTAAAATCAAAGCTTTTGTTTTGCTGTAATTTTGTGCATTTTGCTGCGCTGTTTCACCGGCAATCCGGTCATAATAAGTACATCAGGTTAAATACATGCTCGATAAGACATATTCACCCAACGACATAGAAACGAAATGGTACCAGCATTGGGAAAGCACAGGTGCATTTGCTTGTGGCCAACGCCCTGACGCTGAACCTTATGTCATTGTAATGCCGCCACCTAATGTGACGGGCAATTTGCATATGGGGCATGCGCTTGACAACAGCTTGCAAGATGTTCTGACGCGGTTTGAACGATTGCGCGGTAAAGATGTTTTATGGCAGCCGGGCACAGATCATGCTGGCATTGCAACACAAATGGTAGTTGAACGCCAAATGGCGGCAGAAGGCAGTAATGTTTCGCGTCGTGAAATGGGGCGTGATGCCTTTATCGACCGTGTGTGGCAATGGAAAGAAGAGTCTGGCAATGCCATCACGCAGCAACTGCGCCGATTGGGTGCTAGCTGTGACTGGTCGCGTGAAGCTTTCACAATGGATGAGCCGCGTTCAGAAGCCGTTTTGAAGAAGTTCGTTCAGCTATATAAAGACGGGCTACTATACAAAGATAAGCGCCTGGTTAATTGGGACCCGAAACTTAAAACAGCAATTTCGGACCTTGAGGTTGAGCAGAGAGAAGTTGATGGCCACTTTTGGCACTTCCGTTATCCAATTGACGGGATGGAAGGGCGATATATGGTTGTCGCTACAACACGGCCAGAAACAATGCTTGGTGATACGGCAGTGGCTGTACACCCGTCTGACGAGCGTTACAAAGATGTTATTGGCAAGCATGTGCGTTTGCCGCTTGTTGACCGCCTTATACCGATTGTTGCTGATGAACATGCTGACCCGGAGCAGGGCTCAGGCGCGGTTAAGATTACGCCTGCACATGATTTTAATGATTTTGAAGTAGGTAAACGCAACGACCTACCGATGATTAATATCTTTGATCAGGATGCGGCTATTAATGCAAATGCACCTGAAAAGTACCGTGGTATGGACCGCTACGAAGCGCGTAAGGCAATCGTTGCTGATATCGATGACCTAGGCCTCCTTGAGAAAGTAGAGCCGCGCAGGCATATGGTGCCTTACGGTGATCGCGGCGGTGTAGTTATCGAACCATGGCTCACAGAGCAATGGTATGTAGATGCAGAAACGCTTGCTAAACCTGCAATCGAAGCTGTTGAGACAGGTAAAACTAATTTCATTCCGAAGAATTGGGAAAAAACCTATTTTGAATGGATGAGAAATATTCAGCCATGGTGCGTGTCGCGGCAACTATGGTGGGGTCATCGTATTCCAGCATGGTATGCACCAGACGGTACTGTATTTGTTGAGGAAACAGAGGAATTAGCGCAGGCTGCTGCTACAGAAAAGTTTGGGGAAAACGTTTCTCTTACGCGTGATGAAGATGTTCTGGATACATGGTTTTCCAGTGCGATGTGGCCGTATAGCACGATGGGTTGGCCGGAAGAAACGCCTGAACTTGCTAAATATTATCCAAACGCCACGTTGATCACAGGCTTTGATATTATCTTTTTCTGGGTTGCTCGCATGATGATGTCTGGCATTCATTTCATGGGCGAAGTGCCATTCAAGAACGTTTATGTGCACGCGCTTGTGCGAGACGCTAATGGTCAAAAGATGTCAAAGTCCAAAGGCAATGTGATTGACCCGCTTGAGCATGTCGAGAAATACGGTGCGGATGCACTGCGGTTCACACTGGTAGCGATGGAAGCGCAAGGGCGAGACATCAAGCTTGATGAAAAACGGATCGAAGGGTACCGAAATTTTGGCACCAAATTATGGAATGCCGCCCGTTTCTGCGAAATGAACGGTATTAACGGTTCTGACGGTGTTCAGCCGCAGCCAAACCTTGCCGTAAATAAATGGATCATGAGCGAAGTCACAAAAACGGCACAAGGCCTTTCAGGGGCACTGGATGCCTTTCGTTTTAACGACTCTGCAGATACAATTTACCATTTCACATGGGGTACTTTTTGTGACTGGTATGTTGAGTTGATCAAGCCTGTTTTCTGGGGCGACGATGAAGATGCTAAAACTGAGACACGTGCCGTTGCTGGGTGGGTGTTGGACCAAATATTGGTGCTATTGCATCCGTTTATGCCATTCATTACAGAGGAGCTTTGGCATGCTACGCGGGAAAGCCGTGCGACGGACCTGATATTGGCTGAATGGCCGACGATTGATGCGGTTGATGAGACTGCAGCAGGCGAGGTCAACTGGGCCATTAAATTTATTACTGAAATTCGATCAATACGGGCCGAAATGAATGTACCGGCAGGTGCCAAAGCAACTGCTTTGGTTGTCGGCGCAAACGATGTAACAAAACAGCGCTTGGCCGATTGGCAAGATATGATCTGCAGGTTGGCACGCCTTGAAAAGGCAGAATGCGTGAATGCAGCAGAAAGTAAAGGCGCCGCTCAGCTTGTTGTTGATGAAGTCACCGTTTATTTACCATTGGCAGATTTGATGGATTTGGACGCAGAAAAAGCCAGACTTGAGAAAAATATCGAAAAGCTCAGTAAAGAAGCCGACGCTTTGAAGGGGCGTCTGTCCAATGAGAAATTTGTTGCAAAAGCACCTGAGCATGTTGTCGCTGAGGCAAAAGAGCAACTAAATGACCACGAAGAACAGATTGATAAACTAAAAGAGGCCCTTAAACGGCTTGCTTTATAGATTTCAAGTAATTGATTTTAAATAGTAAACATCCTTCGTGTTCAAGTTAACATTGCGTCTTATGCTTGTTAATAGGAGTATATTTCCTCTGATGAGGGGGAATGTTTGTTCCATTGGCATAGTGATTTACAGTCTATTTGTGATGCGCCGTTAGCGTATCTTGATGCAGATGCCATTGATCTTGCGCACCCGGCAGGCGCTTTTGTTCAATATTGGAATAGCCTGAACGCCGGTCAAATCCCTGATCGGGGGCAGTTTTCACCGCAAGCTATTCCAAAGCTACTGCGTTGGCTTATGATGTTTCGTCGGGAAATGAACGGCGACAACGATGAATATCTTTTGTACCTTCAGGGGAATTCCGCTGCAGAAATGACACGGGGGTCTCTTCAAGGGCAGTACTTACATGAGTTCACAGCAACAGGTTGCTTTGATACCCGGCGCGACGTTATGCGCCATGTGTTGGAGACTAGCCAACCAGCCTTTGCGCGCATCATTGTTGGGAACGATCAATCAGAGTTTACCACAAATGTGACAGTCGGTGCCTTCCCAATGACAGACGGTACTAACCAACCTCAGGTCATAATGTTGCCTGCGCCAGACTCGCTTGAATTGCGAATGTATCTATAGGTAATGCCCTATAATTTAGTGCATTCGCCTTCGTTGGCGACAATAACAGCATTGTCAAAAGCTGCTGCTGCTGCTTGCTTTAGTTTTCCAAAACCACCAAATTGTTCCATCCACGCTGCTGGTTTTGCGGAAAAATGTGTAGGAACGATACGTGTATATGACCAGCTTTCATCAATGGTTGCTCGTTGTTCATTATCATTCATGCCAAACCAGAAAGGGATAAGTAAGGCATCAACTGCTAGTGCGTTCACGCCGCTTCCGGATAATTGATCGCGTGTTGTGTTGATATCACCAGTATGAAACACACTTTTGCCATCAACAGAGATGCGGTAGCCGTTATTTTGCGGCATGTTAGGGCCGTGATCAATATCGTAAACCTCAACGGTAACGCCATCAAAATTGTAGCTCGACTGTGTATTGTCGGGAGCAAATGTTATGCGTGATTGTTCTTCCTGGGTTAAACCATTGGCTTCAAGAGAGGATAGAGTATCTGCAGGTAGCACATAGTTAACTGTTGGATTGGTACGAAGGTGAGCAACCGTTGCTTTGGGGTCAAAGTGATCACCGTGAAGATGTGTTGCAACCACAACGGACAAATTGTCATAAAGGTTTGTGCGCTTCATCATTTGTTCTTGTGTTTCTTGAGATGGCAGAGCAAACCGGCCTTCATATTGATCTTCGATCATAAGCCCATCAATTAACACAGACGTTTTTTCACCTTTAACGAGGAATCCAGCATTTGCTACATGGCATATTTCGGTAGTTTGCCCAGGCGCAGACACTGCAAAAAGTAATGCACATGACGAAATGATAGGGATGGTTTTCGAGCTCATAGTTATTTCCTCGCTTAAGCTGTCAGTTCTCATGTTTCTAGCATGCAATTGTTTAAAAATAAGTCGTAAATAAGTTTAGTAATAATATTTCAAAAATAACGCGTAAAACTACCTAAAAATTATCGACTTTGGGAATTCATATAGCTAAAGTCTCGCTAAACTGACTACGGTCAGGCAAGTGGTTTGTAAGATTTGAACGGAGCGTAAAATGGGTCACTATCGATCGCGCACATCAACACACGGTCGTAACATGGCAGGTGCTCGTGCCCTTTGGCGGGCAACGGGCATGCAAGATGATGATTTTGAAAAACCTATCATTGCAGTAGCAAACAGTTTTACCCAGTTTGTGCCCGGGCATGTTCATTTAAAAGACATGGGTCAGCTTGTTGCCCGCGAAATCGAGGCCGCAGGTGGTGTTGCAAAAGAGTTTAATACCATTGCCGTAGATGACGGTATCGCAATGGGACATGATGGTATGCTCTATAGCTTGCCTAGCCGTGAAATTATTGCAGATAGCGTAGAATATATGGCTAATGCACACTGTGCGGATGCATTGGTTTGTATCTCGAATTGCGACAAAATCACGCCTGGTATGTTAATGGCTGCGATGCGTCTCAATATTCCAGCGGTTTTTGTGTCCGGAGGCCCAATGGAGGCTGGCGAAGATGACTATGATGGCACTGAACGCAAACTGGATCTTGTAGATGCCATGGTCGATGCTGCCAATCCGGATATCTCTGACGAAGACGTTGCGCGCATAGAGAAAGCGGCGTGTCCTACTTGCGGGTCCTGTAGCGGGATGTTTACGGCCAATAGCATGAACTGCTTGATGGAAGCGCTTGGTTTGGCTTTACCAGGCAATGGTACTGTTCTGGCAACGCATGCTGATAGGCGGTCTTTGTTCTTAACGGCTGCACGGTTGATAGTGGATATTACAAAACAACATTATAAGAATGATGATAACTCAGTCTTGCCGCGCTCTGTTGCAGATTTTAAAGCATTTGAAAATGCGATGACACTTGATATCGCAATGGGGGGGTCCACGAACACGGTTCTGCATTTGTTAGCTGCCGCACGTGAAGGGCAGGTCGACTTTTCAATTTCGGATATTGATCGTCTGTCGCGCAGGGTACCAAATTTGTGCAAAGTTGCGCCCGCAACACCTGACTATCATATTCAAGATGTACACCGTGCAGGTGGGATATTTGGCATATTGGGCGAGCTAAACAGGGCCGGACTGTTGAACGGCGAATGTAGCACAATACACACGCCTTCAATGAGTGAGGCTACTCAAAGGTATGACGTTAAAATAAGTAATGACAAAGAGTTACAGCATTTTTTTAAAGCAGCACCTGGTGGTGTGAGAACGCAAACCGCTTTTAGTCAAAGTCGTCGCTTTAAGGATTTGGACCTGAACCGTGAAAGTGGATGCATTCGTAGTAAATCAAATGCATATAGCCAAGATGGTGGCTTAGCGGTGTTGTTTGGTAACATTGCCGAAGAAGGGTGCATCGTCAAAACTGCAGGCGTAGACGAAAGTATATTGAAATTTTCAGGACGCGCCCGTGTGTTTGAAAGTCAAGATGCTGCCGTGGCTGCTATTCTTGGTAAAGACATCGCGGCAGGTGATGTTGTACTCATAAGGTATGAAGGCCCTAAAGGCGGACCGGGGATGCAGGAAATGCTATATCCTACCAGCTACCTAAAATCTATGGGGTTAGGCGCTGAGTGCGCACTGTTCACTGACGGGCGTTTTTCTGGCGGAACAAGCGGACTTTCAATTGGACACGCAAGCCCGGAAGCAGCTGAAGGCGGCGCTATTGGTCTGGTAGAAGAAGGGGATATGATTGATATCAATATTCCTGAGCGCAGTATCAACGTGCGAGTTAGCGGCGAAATTTTGGCCGCCCGGCGTTTAGCTATGGATACTTTAGGTACAGGTGGCTGGAAACCGGCTGCGCCTCGTGCGCGCAAAATCACAGCAGCGCTTAAGGCATATGCCGCGCTCACGACCTCAGCCAGTAAAGGGGCGGTGCGCGATGTGTCGCAAGTGGAATAACGCCTCATTGTAAAGTTGATCGTCATAAACGCTGTTAATACTTGCATTATATACAAGCATGAGTAGCGTTATGCTTCAATTTAAGGGGGCATATATGCAAAAAAAATTTCCGACAATGGCTGTATTTAAAGAAGCAGCTAATTTACCATTGCAGAATATTGGCAGTGTTTTTACATCATTGCTTGTCTTCATTGTGGCGAGTATTGCTGCGATAATCATTGCTTTTATACTTGTATTGCTCTCTGGCTTTGATGTAGCGAACGCTGAAGTTTTGCTTCAAAGCGTTCAAAATGGCCAACTTGACGGCATTGGCGGTATCGCATTCGCATCTTTAGTTGCATTGATCATTTTTCTTGGCGCGACGTCACATGTTTTTAATTATTGGGTCAATCTTTCTGCATTTGGACCTAGCGGCGCTAGTTGGTCATTTGCGGATGGGCGTTTCAAAGCCATGGCGATTAATTCACTCAAATTACTATTAATCGGCATTCTAATCACGCTCGTTGGTATTTAGTAACATTGGTATTGAGCGCTTTGGGGCTAACTCCCGGTTTTGTTGAGCAAGCAACTAATCCAGACGCCGTAGCTCAATATAGAAACGGCCTTGCAGGTAGTATAATCATAACGGTTTCATATTGTTTTATCTATTCGATGTTTTCTGCAAACCTTACATACACTGCATTACAGTCTTCAACAGAAGGGATGGAAAACCCGTATGTCACCGACTTTGGTGTCGTTTTGATAATGCTTTACGCGGTGTTTGTTATTCCATCGGCAATTGCCGCATTTAGCGACATCGCAGTTCTATTCTGGGTCGTTCAATTTGTAGTAGGGTTTTATATTACCTTCGCTATTCCAGCCGCGCATGGTGTTCGGTATCGTTTTTGTACTGCACAAGTTGACGAGGCTTCTGTGGATACTAATGAGTAACGGATTTATGTAGGCGGCGGTTTGATAAACTGTTGTTTAAAGTTTTAGGAAAAGCCGAACGTTTTGTTCGGTTTTTTTTTACGCGCGAAAGGTAAAAGGGTGGCATTCAAATATAGGTGCTGACCATGAAATTTACCGCGATAATGATATTGATTGTTACTTTGGTGAGTGAACCTGCTCAAACTCAAGATATTTCCATGTCACATATTATTGGGGAAACGCCATACGAAAGTCCCAGCTGTACCAGTACTGACCACCATGAGATGGATTTTATGCATGGTATCTGGGACATGAAGGTTCTGGTTGATGAACGATGGGTTGAGGGTGGTTTCTCTGTGCACCGTTCTGCACTCGGGGGGTGTGCTTCACTTGAATTCGTTTCGTATGAAAACTGGGGAGAGATATTTGCTCCCCTGACAGGTCGAAATGGTTTAGCTGAAATTACTGTAAGTACCTATGATACCAAGGAGAAAAACTGGCGGCAAGTATGGGTGGACGACACAGGCACTGTTGTTACCAGTTTTCGGGGCAAAAGATTTGCAGACAGTATGCGTTTTGTAGGGCATGCCCCTCATGATAACGGTTCTGAGCTGCAACGCATGATATGGAAAATCACCGGTGATGGTTTACGCGAAATGACACTTGATCAATCAACAGATGGCGGTCAGGAATGGACACGTATGGCAACGGTTCAGATGGTGTTGCGCCAATGACGTTGGATACCTGATTGAATTTCATGGCGCTGCTCACACTGATGCAACAAGCAACACAAGCCTTGATGAGTATAGCACACCAAGCTTTGATGGCTTAATCTGCTGTAAATTGCATAGATGAAGTTTATCGCTTGCTAAATGTCTAATGTAATCCATACCGGCGTATGATCACTGGATTTTTCCTTACCACGCGGAATACGGTCCACATCGCAATCTAGCAAGATATCCGCTGCTTGCGGTGAAAGTAAAAGGTGGTCGATGCGGATACCGTGGTCTTTGGGCCATGCCCCGCGCTGAAAATCCCAATAACTGTATGCTGCACCTTCAGGTTTTATTTGGCGAAGAGCGTCTGTGTAACCCAGGTTGATTATTGCCCTTAACCAGCCGCGGCTTTCGGGTTGAGTAAGTGCGTCGTCCACCCAGGCAGGTGGATTGTGACAGTCTATATCTTCTGGAATGACGTTGTAGTCGCCAGCAAGCACGGTTGGCAGTTCACTATTTCGCAGCCGTGCTGCATGGGCAGTCAAGCGTTCCATCCATGCCAACTTGTAGTCAAATTTAGGCCCTGGGCGCGGATTGCCATTCGGTAGATAAATTGACGCAATACGCACGCCCTTGATTGTGGCCTCGATATAACGCGCTTGTTCATCAGTATCTTCATTGCTTCCATCGACAGATGGCAGGCGACGCATAACATCAGTAATAGGGTGGCGCGATAACAGAGCAACGCCGTTGAATGATTTTTGGCCATGTGTTTCCAGATGCCAGCCACGTTCTTCAAACTCCAGGCGAGGGAAGTTTTCATCAACGCTTTTTATTTCCTGCAAGCAGGCAACATCAGGCTCAAATTCATCAAGCCATTCTAACAATCGCGGTAAACGTGCCTTGATTCCATTGATATTGAAGGTCGCAATTTTCACAATACTGCCTTTGGATTGCCGATGATGAACGAGATTTTAGGCAACAATAGATTTGATTGCCATATTGTCCAGCGGAATGTGGTTTGCAAATCAGCTATATGGCGAAGGATGAACCACACCCGCAAGATGAACTTGCATTGGGGTTTACAACTTGAAAGGACGCACCAACAAGATCTTCAACATAATCAACTTCCGAGCCTGTCAGATACAACAGCGACATCGAATCAACCAACATCGTTACGCCGTTTTTTGTGACGACGATATCATCTGGTTTTTGAGCGTCTTCAAAGCCAAAGCCATATTGAAAACCGCTGCAACCACCACCGGAAACAGAAAGGCGTAATTTTAGTTCAGGATTACCTTGTTGCTCAATTAAGTTTGCCACACGTGCAGCTGCTCGTGCGCTTAATCCAACCGGAGCAGGGCGCTCGGAAGGCTTGGCATCAGTTACAGCAGTTTTTGTAGCATCATTCATTTGTTTCACTCGGTAAGCTGTCAAATATGACCTTATATTTAGGTGTTCACCAGTCAAAGGTCAAACCCCTGTGCGCAGTTAATTCATCTAAGGCATCAATATTCTAAATAATTGTCAGTTAAGACCGAAAAAAATTGCCCTGCAACGAGCTCGCATATAGTGTGCGTTCATACAGATTTTTGCGGCTTACATTGCGCGGAATATTTACGCGAATTTGGTGTAGTTTGCCGGGGCATTTTAACGATCAGGAGATCAATATGACAAACACTCTGCCACACTATGAGGAAATACTTGCGCCGTATGCCTGTAAACCCTCGTTGAGCAGTGGCCGATTGTTTTCTGAGCCGGAACAGCCATCACGCAGTTGCTATCAGCGTGATCGTGACAGAGTGATCCATTCATCTAGCTTTAGACGCTTAAAGCACAAGACGCAGGTTTTTGTGTATCATGAAGGCGATCATTTCCGCACAAGGCTAACGCATTCACTTGAAGTGTCACAAATTGCACGCTCTATCTGTCGTTCAATGCACCTCAATGAAGATTTAGGCGAGACACTGGCACTAGCGCACGACCTCGGGCATCCGCCATTTGGTCACATAGGTGAAAGTGTATTGAATGAATGCATGGCTAATTACGAAGGATTTGATCACAATGCGCAATCGCTGCGTATTTTAACGCGCCTGGAAAGCCGCTATGCATCATTTAAAGGCCTAAATCTTACATGGGAAACTCTTGAAGGTTTGGCCAAGCATAATGGGCCGCTTGTTGATACAGCAATTGACCATGAAAACCCGCCGGCTCATTTGTCATTTGGTTTTCGTGATTACTCGCCCGAACAGGATTTGAAATTACATACATACGCTAGCGCTGAGGCACAAATAGCAGCATTGGCAGATGATATTGCTTACTCGAGCCATGATCTTGATGATGGTTTAAGGGCAGGGCTGTTTGAGTTGGACGAATTGAAGAAAATCCCTGTTGTAGCACAGCTGATTGATGAGGTTTTGCTGACATATCCCGGTGCAAGCAAGGATGTACTGATTCATGAGTTGGTGCGCCGCATGATCAATCGTCTTGTTGCGGACTTGATGGTTGAAAGTGGGCGCCGACTGAAGGAACTTGCGCCTGAGCACCCTGATGATATTCGCAATGCTGGTGCACCAATTATTGCTTTTGGGCGGAATATGTCGACTGCGGTTAGCGAGCTAAAAGAGTTTTTACATGGGCGTATGTACCGACACTATTTGGTTAACCGAATGGGTAGCAAAGCGCGCCGGGTTGTTACTGATCTGTTTGAGTTATATATTTCTGAGCCTGGTTGTCTGCCTACAGACTGGAGCGAAAAGGCGCCAGAACCAAACACTGCTGAAACAGCGCGTGTTGTAGCTGATTTTATTGCTGGCATGACTGACCGTTTTGCGTTTAGAGAACATGCTAAATTATTTGATCTGTCGAAGGTTTCGCTGTAAGGCGCAGCTAACTGACCAGAAAGACTATAAAATGAATATATTTACCCTTTTCAGGGATGTGGTTGTTGAAGCGCTCAACAATCTATCCAAGACAGGCGCACTGCCATCTGATCTTGAGTATAAAAATTTAACTGTAGAACCACCTCGCGACGCAAGTCACGGTGATTTAGCAACAAATGCAGCGATGGTTCTGGCCAAGCAAGCACGCCAAAACCCACGTGCGGTTGCAGAGATGCTGGCGCCGCAATTGGAAAAACATGCAGATATTGAATCTGTAGATGTAGCGGGGCCAGGTTTTATTAACATGCGCGTTGCGGCTAGTTTCTGGCAACAGCAAGTAAGCACAATCCTGTCCTCGGGAACGGATTACGGCGCAAGCGATATGGGCGGTAACGAAAAGATTAACGTTGAGTATGTTTCCGTTAATCCAACTGGCCCGCTACATGTAGGTCATGTAAGGGGAGCTGTTTTTGGTGATGCACTCTCTAACTTGCTGATCAAGGCTGGTTTTGATGTGACAAGGGAATATGTGATTAACGATGCAGGCGGCCAGATTGACGTTTTGGCGCGGTCTGCTTATTTGCGTTATTGTGAGGCGCATGGCCGTGATGTTGGCGAAATTCCTGAAGGCCTTTATCCTGGGGACTATCTGGTTCCAGTTGGTGTCACACTCAAGGAAAAGTACGGCGATCAATGGCTAGATGCTGATGAAAGTGTCTGGTTAGAACAAATCCGCCTTGATGCTACGGCAGCCATGATGGAATTGATACGTGCTGATCTGAAAACACTCGGTGTGGTTCAAGATGTTTATTTTTCCGAATTATCGCTGCATAAGGATGGTCGCATTCAAGACGCGATCGCGGATTTACGTAGTAAAGGCCATATCTATGAGGGTGTTTTAGAGCCACCGAAAGGGCAAAAGACCGATGATTGGGAGCCGCGTGAGCAAACACTGTTTCGTGCTACAGCATTTGGTGATGATGTAGACAGAGCGCTACAGAAATCAAACGGTGACTATACTTATTTTGCGGCTGATATTGCTTACCATTACGATAAATACAAACGTGGATTCCATTCAATGATTGATGTCTGGGGTGCCGATCATGGTGGTTACGTTAAACGAATGCAGTCCGCTGTTAAGGCACTTGCTGATGATGGTAATTTAGATGTCAAAATCTGCCAATTGGTTAGGCTCTTTCGTGACGGTGAACCGTTTAAAATGTCTAAACGAGCTGGAAATTTCATTACGCTTCGCGATGTCGTTGAAGAAGTTGGCCGTGATGTAACGCGGTTTATAATGCTGACGCGTAAGAATGATGCGCCGCTGGATTTTGATTTTAAGAAAGTGACAGAACAGTCCAAAGATAACCCTGTGTTTTATGTGCAGTATGCGCATGCTCGCATTTGTTCTGTTCTTAAAAACCGAACGCCAGAAGCTTTTCCTGATATGAAGACAGACGATAGCACTCTTGCAAGTGTTGCTTTGGATGGTTTGACGGATGAAAGTGAAATTTCACTTATAAAACAGTGCTGCGCTTTTCCGCGTATCATTGAAGCTGCAGCTGAGGCGCATGAGCCACACCGAATAGCTTTTTATCTTTACGATCTAGCATCAGAGTTTCATAGCCTTTGGAATAAAGGTAATGATAATAAAGGGTTACGCTTTATTGTTGATGATAATGCGGCGATAACACAAGCGCGGTTAGCAATGATCCGTAGCGTAGGTTTGGTAATTTCCAGCGGACTTGCTATTCTGGGTGTCAAACCGGTAGAGGAAATGCGTTAGATGTCTGATAATCATGACAACAATAATGATGTGCCACCATGGCTACAGCCTGTTCCAGAAGCAGAAAATGAAGCTGGGTTCTTCTCTGGCAAGAGAGGTACTATATTTGCCGCTGGTGCTGCTGTTGGCTTGGTTATTGTGTTTGTTGTTGCGATTGTACTTTTATATGATGACGCACCGCGGCAAGCGCCGCGCGTTGTTACGGCTGACACGTCCCCAATAAAACAAAAGCCTACCGACCCGGGCGGTATGGAAGTTGAGCACCGCGATAAACGGGTATTTGATGTAGCAAACGGCAATGCTGCCTCAAGCCGTGTGGAACTTGGTGAGCAGCCGGAACAACCCGTTGATGAAATTCCTAATCTTCCAGAAGAACCTGTAAATACTATTGTGGCTCAAACCGCTGATAGAATTGGAGATTTGGCAGAAGCTGCAACTAATCAGACTACAGAAGTTGTCGCGGACGTGCCAAATGATGCGACTGTGAATGCCCCGACAGAACCTAAGCCAGAACCTGCTGAAGAGCAGCCTACACCAGAAGTGTTGCAGCCAACAGCAATTGCAGCTGATAAGTATCGCGTGCAACTAGGTGCTTATGGCTCAGAACAATCTGCAGCAACAGCATGGCGTACTGTGAGAGGTAAATTTTTAAATCAGCTCCGTGATTTGCAACCTCAATATGAAGCCGTTCAAACTGGTGACAGGACATTATATCGTCTGCGCGTTGGTCCACTTGAAACACGCACAGATGCTGATCAGGTTTGTATTGCACTTAGAGCGCAGCAACAGGCCTGTATTGTTGTTAATCCATAATTCGGCATTTCAACTGAGAGTGCTAGTATGAAACCAGTTATATTTGGTTGCTCAGGTCCTGTTCTAACCGATACAGAACGCGTGTTTTTTGAGGAACAGCAACCTGTTGGGTTCATTCTTTTTGCACGAAATATTCAAACACCACAGCAAGTGAAAACCTTAACAGCCGATTTGCGCTTATGCGTTAATCGATCGGATGTACTTATTCTGATTGATCAGGAAGGTGGCCGTGTACAGCGCATGACATCGCCTCATTGGCGTAAATATCCACCGATGATGACATTTGGTTTAGCTGCAGCGCACGACGAAGCACTGGCGAGGCAAGCGTTAAATTTGAATTGCCGTCTGATAGCTGATGACCTGCGCAGGGTGGGGATCAATACCAATTGCTTACCACTACTTGATGTGCCGATAACTGACGCGGACCCTATTATTGGCGATCGCGCTTTTGGTCAATCGCCGCAAATTATAGCTGAATATGGGCAGCTGGTTATAGATACCTTTATGCAATCAGGTGTTTTACCGGTAATGAAGCATATTCCAGGACATGGCCGGGCAACAGTCGATAGTCATTTGGCTTTGCCAAGAGTGTCTGAGCCGCTAGATGTTCTTGAAAAAACTGATTTTGCACCGTTTAAGGCTGTTAGAAATTGCCCACTTGGTATGACTGCTCATGTTGTTTATCAATCGATTGATGATGTAAATACCGCAACACTGTCGGAAGATGTAATAAAGAATGTTATTCGAGAATACATTGGATTTGATGGTTTGTTAATGACAGATGACCTTTCCATGAAAGCCCTTGAAGGCAGCCTTGACGATTTGGCTTCACGGTCACTTGCTGCTGGTTGCGATATTGTGTTGCATTGTAATGGTGATATGGCAGAAATGACGGCTATATCTCATGCTTTAGATGGTATCTACGCTGAATACAGCAATACAATTGCAGAGCATGTTGCTACGGTTGAGACTGTTAGTCATGATGACCGTCATGTGCTTGAAACTGAATATGATGCAGTAATGACACAACTAACTGCGCTGCAATAGGGACTTACATTGGAATATTTCGCAGATAAATTTTACCTGATCAGCATAATGGCATTACCATTTTTGTTAGCGGTAACACTGCATGAAGCTGGCCATGCGTTTGCAGCAAATGCGTTTGGTGATCCAACACCCAAGAATGACGGTCGATTATCACTTGATCCATTGGTTCATATGGATTTGGTTGGTACTGTTATTATTCCACTATTTGCCGTTCTTACCGGTTTCCCGTTTCTAATTGGTTACGCAAAACCCGTAATAATTCAACCTGGTAACTTCAAAGGCAACAGGAAGAAAGCCATGGTTTTGGTTGCCTTGGCTGGACCTGCTGGAAATGTGATTGTTGCTGTGTTCTGTGCGTTGGTATTGAAGTATGCGATCAGCGCTGGCGGTTCAGGTGAAGATTGGCTAATCAACGCTATGTATTATGGTGTGTTTATGAATTGCCTGTTCATGGTGTTTAATTTGCTTCCCATCCCTCCGTTAGATGGTGGTGCCGTAGTTGAGCAATTCCTTCCTTATGAAGCCGCCCAGAAGTATCGTTCTATTGCACCATACGGATTCTTTATTCTTATCGGGATTATAATGCTGGCAAGTAGTATCATTACAGTGCCTACACAATTTATGACGGGCCTCGTTGTTTGGGCCGTTGGTGTGCCTATATGATGGAATTCGAAGAAGACACGGATACACCGGCTGCATATGCAGCAAGTAACCAGTTAACCCTTGAAATAGATGGGTTTGAGGGACCGCTTGATGTCTTGTTGACATTGGCGCGCACACAGAAAGTAGACCTGACACAAATTTCTATTCTTGAGCTTGTTGAGCAATACCTGAAATTCGTTGCTGAAGCCAAGCGCCTCAAACTAGAATTAGCAGCAGATTATCTAGTGATGGCAGCGTGGCTTGCTTACTTGAAGTCGCGGTTACTGCTTCCCAAGGAAGAAGACGAGGAACCATCCGCTGAAGAACTGGCGTTTCGACTTCAGTTGCGCCTGCAGCGATTAGAGGCAATGCGTGAAGCAGGTGCCAGAATTATGGCACGTGACCGTATGGGGCGGGATGTGTTTCGGCGCGGTATGCCTCAAGGACTGAAGTTATTGAAACACGGTCATTATGATGTGACACTATATGAGTTATTGAAAGCGTATGCAGATAATCGTCAACGCTTCTCCATTACTGAAATTAGAATTGAACGTCGGCCTATTTTTTCACTTGAAGATGCTATTGAACGACTGTCAGGCTTGATAGGTGATGCTTTCAACTGGGCACAGTTGTCAGAGTTTTTGCCAGAAGACCTTAAAGATAAACGCTTGCGTAAATCGGCGCTAGCGAGCATGTTTGCTGCCAGTTTGGAATTAGCACGCCAAGGCGGTGCGGACTTAAGGCAGATGGAGACGTTTGGTCCCATATATTTGCGACAAAAACAGAACGAAGAATAAACAGGTTTTCTGACTATGAGCGAAAATGATAACATCGACGAACGTTCTGATGACTTGTCAAATGATGTTGAACATATGCTGAAGCATCGGCGGATGGTCGAAGCAATTCTGTTTGCTACAGAAAAACCTATTTCAATTACAGAAATTGAAGAGCGTGTTCCTGAAGGTATAGATGTTGCGCTACATATTGATGCTTTGCAGGAAGATTATAGCGCTCGCGGCGTAAACCTTGTCATGCTGGCCGGTAAATATATGTTTCGGACAGCAGAGGATTTATCATTTTTATTGCGCCGCGAAATAGATGAGCCACGTAAGCTTTCTAGAGCAGCTGTGGAAACGATGGCAATTATTGCATATCACCAGCCTGTGACGCGGACCGAGATTGAAGAAGTGCGCGGCGTTACTATATCTAAAGGCACGCTGGATGTATTGATGGAAGCGGGGTGGGTGAAAATGGCAGGACGCCGGAGAACGCCCGGGCGACCTGTGACATATGGTACGACAGATGAGTTTTTAGTGCATTTTGGCATTGAAACTATTAAAGATTTGCCTGGTGTTCAGGAATTGAAAGCAGCAGGACTGCTGGACAGTGTTGATGTTGCGCTAGATAAGATGGGCGGAATGCCGGAAGTGGACGGTGATAACGATGATGGGCAGATTGATCTTGAAGAGGCAATCGCTGCATCGGAGCAGGAAACCATAGCATCGCAAAACACTGTCGAATGAGAAGATGAAAATATATAAAATAGCAATGATTTAGATGTGACTTTAAAAAATGCATAACTTTAAAAAACATATCTAACATATTGTTTAATAATTCTTTGGAGAAAAGAAATGTTCCCTGGTTGGATGCAAATTGCACTTGTTGCTTTGCTTATTATTCTTTTGTTTGGTCGCGGCAAAATCTCAGACCTGATGGGTGATGTTGCAAAAGGTATCACGAGTTTTCGTAAAGGTTTGAAAGAAGACCCAGCTGAAGAAACTGATAAAGCTGCTCCTGAAGCTGCAAAACCTGTGACTGATAGCAGAGTTATTGACGGTGATGCTGTTAAGGTCTCTGAAAAAGACAAAGCTGACGCATAAGTTCAGCGATACTAACTTTTATCTTGAGTAAAACCTTAACTTCCTGATTTCGGAGCTTCCCGTATGTTTGACATCGGTGCCATGGAGTTATTTGTGGTCGCGACGCTTGCGCTTGTTGTCGTTGGGCCTAAAGAGCTACCTAAGTTACTGCGCACAGTTGCTGGCTTTGTAAGGCGCATGCGTGAGATGGCCGCCGAATTTCGCTCTGGTGTGGAAGACTTGGCTGCTGAGGTTGAACGAGAAGTCGATCCATTTGCCGACCTGCGAAAAGAAGAGGGATTGCGCCCGGGTATGAGTCCGTCTGAAATTACCGAACATATTATGACCAACCGCGAAGAAGAAAATTCGATCGCTTCACCGAAACAAAAAGCAACAGCGTCTAATCCTCAAAAACCACCTACCGAAAGTCAAAAAGCAGAGAAAAAGCCAAAATCTAGCAAGTCTAGTGCTCAAAAAGATAAGAAAAAGTCTGATTCTGGAGCAAAACCTAAAAAACCTGTGAAAAAAAATGCAGAAAAATCTTCTGAGGTAAAATCATGATGGGTCCTGAAGAGTTAGGCTTTGAGGGTAAAGGCCCGGATATTGATCCAGAAGAAGACGAAG
Source organism: Kordiimonas aquimaris (assembly GCF_025574485.1). Classification (GTDB taxonomy): domain Bacteria; phylum Pseudomonadota; class Alphaproteobacteria; order Sphingomonadales; family Kordiimonadaceae; genus Kordiimonas; species Kordiimonas aquimaris. Next base: position 58,675 of record NZ_JAOBPO010000007.1, read on the forward strand.
TAGACGCTAGCCGCGCACCTTTGCTTGATCATTTGAACGAGCTGCGTAGTCGTTTAATAAAGGTAATTATTGGAATGATGATTGCTTTTGTTATTGGACTTTACTTCGCAGATGAGGTTTTCAACATTCTTGCTAAACCTTATATGGATGCGCAAGCGGACGGGATGCCGCGACGCATGATTTTCACCGCGTTAACGGAAGGTTTTTTTGTTAACCTGAAAGTGGCTCTGTATGCAGCTTTCCTGGTTACATTCCCTTTGCTTGCCTCACAAATATGGAAATTTGTTGCACCGGGACTGTACCGCGATGAAAAGCGCGCGTTTTTACCGTTTTTGCTTGCAACACCAGTGTTGTTTGCAATGGGCGCATCGCTTGCATATTTTGTTGTAATTCCATGGGCTTGGGAGTTTTTGCTTGGTTTTGAGCAAAGCGGCGGTATTGGTGCTGTTGAAATTTCTGCCGAGGCGAAAGTTAGCGAATATCTGTCGCTCGTTATGCAGATGGTTTTCGGGTTTGGTGTGGCCTTCCTACTGCCGATCGCATTAACTCTGATGGGGCGCGCCGGCATTGTTACAGCGCAGGGATTAAAAGAAAAAAGACGCTATATGATTGTTGCCACTTTCATGATTGCTGCTTTTCTGACACCACCTGACCCAATTAGCCAAATCGCCCTTGGCATTCCTATTATGCTCCTGTATGAGCTGTCCATCTTACTCATCGGTGCTACGGAGCGCAAACGCGCTGCAGCCCTTGAAGAAGACGACGAAGACGAAATTTAATAAATAGCATAAGCTCTTATGCTAAACTTCCATATTCATGTCGTAGGACATAAGCCATGCTTGATCTAAAATTTATTCGTGAAAACCCTGAAGAGTTTGACCGCTTGCTCGCTCGCCGCGGCGAGGATGCAATGGCGCAAGAAGTCTTGTTTTTGGACAAAGACTATCGGGCCGTTCAAACTGAAGCACAAACATGCCAGGCTCGCAGGAACGAAGCGTCCAAGTTGATTGGTCAGGCTAAAGCTAAGGGCGATGAAGAGCAGGCGGCAGCCTTGATGTCTGAAGTAGGCGAGCTTAAAGAAAAACTCGCAAGCCTTGAGGCCAAAGAGCGCGATATGTCTGAAAAGCTCAATATGATTTTAATGAGCTTGCCTAATACAGTGTACGACGATGTACCGGATGGTGACAGCGAAGACGATAACATTGAAGTTCGTACATGGGGGAAGCCTTCCACGTTCGACTTTGAAGCGAAAGAGCATTTTGATCTGGGTGAAAACCTTGGTGGCATGGACTTTGAACGTGCAGCAAAGCTTTCAGGCTCTCGTTTTGTTGTTCTGAAGGGTGGTTTGGCAAGGCTGGAAAGAGCGCTTTGTCAATTTATGCTTGATTTGCATACCCGTGATCATGGCTATACTGAGGTATTAACACCTGCAATGGTGCGAGAAAGTGCACTCTTGGGTACTGGCCAGTTACCAAAGTTTGGTGATGATGCCTTTACAACCAATACAGGTCATTGGCTTATCCCAACTTCAGAAGTCACGCTGACAAATTTACATTCTGGCGAGATTCTAGATGAGGCTGAATTGCCTTTTCGTTTTACGGCACATGGTCAGTGTTTCCGCGCCGAAGCAGGTGCTGCTGGCCGTGATACACGCGGCATGATCCGCCAGCATCAGTTTGAAAAAGTCGAGATGGTTTCGATTACTACACCGGAACAATCTGACGACGAACTAGAACGCATGACAGGATGCGCCGAAGAGGTGCTTAGACGCCTCTCTCTGCCATACCGTGTTGTAAAGCTATGTACCGGAGACATTGGTTTCGGCGCACGCCGTACGTATGACCTTGAGGTTTGGTTACCGGGACAAGGAAAGTTTCGTGAAATTTCAAGCTGCTCTACATGCGGAGACTTTCAGGCGCGTCGGATGAAGATGCGCTGCCGCCCTAAAGGTGAAAAACAAACGCGATTTGTACACACCTTGAATGGTTCAGGGCTTGCCGTAGGCCGTACGCTGGTTGCTGTTATGGAAAATTATCAGCGTGCAGATGGTTCCATTCGTGTGCCTGATGTATTGATCCCGTATATGGGCGGTCTTGAAGTAATTGAGGCTGTATAATGAGTGTTCCAACTAGGCGAATACTTATCTCTAATGACGACGGCATTAATGCGCCGGGTTTAAAGGTTTTAGAGAAAGTCGCTCGTCAATTCTCGGATGATGTCTGGGTAGTTGCGCCTGAGAGTGAACAATCAGGTGCGGGTCATTCGCTTACTCTTACACGACCACTGCGTATTAGAAAGCTTGAGGAAAAACGCTGGGCGGTTGACGGAACACCTACTGACTGTGTGATGATGGCACTGAACGAGATTATGAAGGATTCGCTTCCTACTCTTATTTTGTCCGGTGTGAATCGCGGCGCAAACCTTGCTGAAGATGTTACATACTCAGGCACGGTATCTGTTGCAATGGAAGGCACGCTTGCGGGTATCCCGTCTATCGCTATGAGCCAGTGTATACGCCCGCCTGCACGTACGAAGTGGGAAACGGCCGAAATATATGCCCCTCAAGTTTTAAAATTACTACTTGATGCTGGGTGGCCTCAGGACGTGCTGATTAATATTAATTTCCCTGCATTTGTACCTGATGAGATTGAGGGTATTCGCGTAACAGAGCAGGGTAGGCGCGAAATGCTTGGTAATAATATTGATAAACGCACTGATCCACGCGGTTTTAGTTACTATTGGTTTGGGCTTGGTCGGGAAGTGGGTATTCCGGGTCATGAGACAGACCTTAAGTCCGTGCGGGAAAAATGGATTTCTGTTACACCGTTGCATCTTGATCTTACGCATCACGAGACTCGACGTGCAATAGCTGGTGCTGTCGCAACAAAATTTGAACAAACATAGACAAAATATTGCCCTTCTTCTCATGCCTTAGTATCGTTATTGGTGAAGTGGGACTTTATGAAACGAGAAAAACATAGTTTGTGTGCTTATATGATGCCGTTGCGTAGTTTCGGCGTTTTGACGCTATGCATGTTTTTATCAGCATGCTTTGGTGGTTCACGTCCATCTCCTGCGGATATTAAGCCGGTTTATCAAGTTCGTAATTCACCAACACCTGTACCTGCACCGAGATGGAATCCGCGCCGCCCACCATATGCAGCCGCTAATGTTCAGCCGCGCACACAAGTTGCTGTTAAGTCAACGCCAACAAAGCGCCCAACTGCTCAATCTTCTGTGCCTGCGCCAACAACGAGGCAAGCTTCAAGTAGATCATCTCTTCAAACTGTCGCGGTGCGCCGGGGAGAGACGCTATATGCGCTTTCCAGAAGGCACGGTGTTCCAGTTCGTAGTATTATTGCAGAGAATAATCTGCGTGCCCCTTATAGTCTGGCTATTGGCCAGAGGTTGCGCATTCCTGTCGCGCTAAAGCATACAGTCGTAAAAGGAGATACTGGATACAGTATCTCGCGTCGTTACGGTGTTAATCTTGCTGCATTGATGCGCGCGAACGGTATCAAAAAACCATATCGATTGAGTGTTGGTCAGGTGCTTGCTTTGCCTGGCGGTGCAACTCCGGCCAATGTTGGTCCCTCTTCAACGCAGGTAGCAACAGTATCACCTCCGCGTGGCCGCACTGTGCCATTACCGGAACCGCCGGCGCGCAGTCAAAGCGGTTTTATCTGGCCAGTGGATGGTAAGCTGGCGTCCCGTTTTGGTCCGAAAGAGGGTGGTTTGCACAACGACGGTATTAATATTTTAGCACGGCAAGGTACGGTTGTTCGCTCTGCTGAAGCTGGTGTTGTTGTATATGCGTCGAACGCTCTTGAGGGTTATGGAAATTTGCTTTTGCTCAAGCATGCTGATGGCTGGTTGACAGCATATGCTCATAATGAACGGTTACTGGTTAACAAAGGTGATCAAATTACCAAGGGGCAGGTGATTGCACGTGTTGGTTCAACTGGTGGGGTGCAAGAACCGCAATTGCATTTTGAAATTAGAAAAGGTAGGCGGGCACTTGACCCTCTCGACTATTTGAATAACAAAGTTGCTTCGGCTCGTTAGCTTAAAATGAGACTTTAAAAGCTAACGGACTTACCTTGTTTGCCAGCTAAGTTTTGCACAAATTGCCATGCGGTTCGACCTGACCTGTTTCCGCGCGTTTTAGCCCATTCCAGTGCAGAAGTTTGCCATTCAGAACTTATCTGCAGCGAAAAATTACTAATGTAATTTTCAATCATTGTTAGATATTCTTCTTGATCACATGTGTGGAAACCAAGCCACAACCCAAAACGGTCGGAAAGCGCGATGGTTTCGTCCATAGACTCATTTGGATGAATGCCTGTAGCACTTTCTTGTTCCGCAAGGCTGCGAGGGAGCAGGTGCCTTCGGTTTGAAGTTGCGTAAAACAGAATGTTTGTTGGGCGACCTTCTAAGCCTCCTTCAAGGACAGATTTTAGCGCCTTAAAGTCTTGATCAGGTCGATTGAAGGAAAGGTCGTCGCAAAACAAAATGCATTGCCTATCAACGACACTGAGTGCGCGAAGTAGTTGAGGCAACGATGCGATGTCTTCCCGATGAATTTCAATCAATGCCGGTTTAACCTCAACTTCATCTAATATCGCACGGTGTACTGACTTAATGAGCGTACTTTTACCCATGCCACGTGCGCCCCATAATAATGCATTGTTGGCACCGACCCCATTAGCAAACTGACGTGTATTTTCGAGTAACGCTGTTTTGGCGTGGTTTATACCATGTAACAAATTAAGGGATGGTGCTGACACTGCGGTGACAGGGTGTAAATTGTGGGAAACGGCATCGAAAACAAATGCATCTGCTTGTTTAATCGCATTATCGAATGTTAGCTGAGGTTTGTCAGGCGTTTTTAATTGGCTGGTGAGAGCGTTGACTGCCTGACTTAATGCGTTAATTTCTGACTGAAGTTCAGATATGTCATCCGTGGTGTTTTTGGTAGGATTTTCTACAGGCACTTGCAACCGTCCTTTTGTTGCCCCATTTAGTCAAAATGGCATATCATGGGAAATGCGCTAAAGCGAGCCTCGCTTTTGTTGCAATTGGCTTTTAACTGGCTATAGTCCCGCCGATAGTGAGGTACGATGATCAGAGCGACTGAGCATTGATACTAGATTAAGACAGATAAAAAGAGGGGTAACATATGTTTTCTTCACCCGCATTCGCTCAAGCTGCTGGCGCACCTGCAACTCCCGGCCTTCTCGAAAGCTTTTTGCCACTCATTTTGATTGGTGTAGTTTTCTGGTTTCTTATTTTACGACCGCAAAATAAGAAAATGAAAGAACACCGTGAAATGGTGAGTAATGTTAAGCGCGGCGATACTGTGATTACTGCTGGTGGATTGATTGGTAAAGTTGCCAAAGTAAAAGACGACAACGAACTTGATGTCGATTTTGGTGAAGGTGTTCGCATGCGTGTTGTGAAAAGTACGCTGTCTGAAGTGCGGGTAAAAGGCGAGCCTGTTAAAACAGATACCAAGAAGTAACCACATACTGCTGCATAACGGCGGCACTAGTTTGAATTTAAATGTTTGATTAGAGCCAATGATTTATTGGCCGAGTTGTTACCTATAGGGGATGTCACATGTTAAACTTTCCACGCTGGAAAGTCATAATGATTGCACTTGTATGCTTATACGGTGCCGTAACGGCATTGCCAAACTTCCTCAGTGAAGAACAGCGTGCTGCATTGCCTGGATTTATGCCGGAAGATACGCTTAATCTCGGCCTTGACCTTCAAGGCGGTGTACACTTGCTTTGGGGTGCACAAACTGAAGATGTTGTTAATGCGCGGCTTGATAATTTAGCGGACCAAATCCGTGATATTAGCCGAGAGGAAGCACGTCGTCGTGATGTGCCGCGTGAGCAACGCGTGACTTTCACAGATATCAAGGTTACTGAAGCATCGGTTACGGCAAGAGTGCGCAATCCCGGCTTGACAGAGCAGGCACGCCAGAAACTAATACCGTTAACACAGTCACAAGTTGGTGGCGGTGTGGCACCAGTGCTCGGTGGCGGCGTTCAGGAAGTGGAGCTTGAGCGTTCGGATGATGTGTTTACACTTACGCTCACAGAACAAGGCATTGAGATCCAAAAGCGCGACGCAATTTCTCGCTCTATGGAGGTGATGCGCAAGCGTGTTGACCCAACGGGCACAAAAGAAATTACACTTCAACCGCAAGGCAGCGACCGTATTGTACTTGAAGTACCAGGTGCCAGCGATCCCGAAGAAATTAAGAACCTGATTGGTAAGACAGCCAAATTATCGTTCCATGATGTGGAAACTAACCTGTCACCTGATGATATAGCTAAGGGGCGCCTCCGCCCGCGCCAAAAGGTGCTGTTTACACGTGAAGGCCAACCAATTGTTATCAACGAGCGTGTCATTGTTTCAGGTGACGACCTTATTGATGCGAAACCGGCTTACGACCGCGGAACACCTGTTGTGTCTTTCTCGTTCAACCTTGCAGGTGCGAAACGCTTCGGAACACATACCGCAAATAACGTAGGGCGGCCATTTGCTATTGTCCTTGATGACGAGGTTATTAGTGCTCCTAATATCAATGGCCCTATTCCTGGGGGACAGGGTATTATTCAGGGTGTTGGTAATATTAAGGAAGTGAATGAACTGTCTACACTTCTGAAAGCTGGCGCATTGCCAGTTAAATTAACTGTTCTTGCCGAACGCACAGTAGGTCCTGATCTTGGTAAAGATAATATTGATAAAGGCAGCCTTGCTGCGATTATTGGTTTTGTTGGTGTAATCATCTACATGGTTTTAAGTTATGGTCTGTTTGGTTTGGCCGCCAATGTTGCATTGATTACAAACCTTATTTTGATTACTGGATTCTTAAGCCTGTTTCAGGCGACTTTGACACTGCCGGGTATTGCCGGCGTTGTGTTGACAATCGGTATGGCGGTTGACGCCAATGTGTTGATCTTTGAGCGTATTCGCGAAGAGCAAAGGTCAGGAGCAAAAGCATTTCAGGCTATGGAACGTGGTTATGGCCAAGCCTTGTCCACGATTATGGATGCAAATATTACGACGTTTATTGCTGCGGCAATCCTTTATTTCCTCGGCTCAGGGCCCGTGCAGGGTTTTGCTGTTACGCTCGGTATTGGTATTTTGACCTCGATGTTTACCGCTGTCGTTCTTACCCGTTATATCCTTTCCACATGGTTGAAGCGTAAGCGCCCAACCACGTTGCCAATATAGGGAGCCGTGCAATGTTGTTAAAACTTGTTCCGCAAGAAACAAAGGTCAACTTCCTCGGCATGCGGAAAGTGGCTGCAGTACTTTCCATTATACTTGTCATTGGGTCTTTAGCTCTTTTCTTTGTGAATAGCTTGAACTACGGCATTGATTTCAAAGGCGGGATCACTGTTGAAGTAGGGTACGAAAATAAAGCTGTCCCGCTCGCTGAAGTGCGTGAATTGATGGGGACACTTAACTTAGGCGATGTTTCGGTAAAGCAGTTTGGGTCTGATCGTGATTTACTGATCCGCATTGAACGTCAGCCTGGCGGCGATGCTGAGCAGAGCGTTGCCATGACTAATGTTCGTGACAGACTCTCGAACGTTTTCCCTGAATTGATATATAGGCAGGGCAATATCATTGGCCCTGTGGTTTCTGAAGAGTTGAAGCGCGATGGCGTATTATCTGTAACTATCGCTGTGCTTGCCGTCCTTATATACATTTGGTTCAGGTTTGAATGGCAATTTGGCGTAGGCGCAGTTGTTGCCTTGTTACACGATGTTTTGCTTACTGTTGGGTTTTTCGCGTTAACGCGCCTTGAATTTAACCTGACAATCATTGCGGCCCTCCTGACTATTGTAGGGTACAGTCTCAATGATACGGTAGTTGTGTATGACAGAGTGCGGGAAAACATCCGGAAATATCGCAAGATGGCGATGGAAGATGTACTTAATTTATCGCTAAACCAAACGCTTAGCCGTACGGTGATGACATCTGTAACGACATTGCTAGCCTTGTTTGCGTTGTTCTTTTTGGGAGGTGAAGTTATTCGCGGATTTACAGCTGCGATGATTTGGGGTGTTGTTATTGGTACATACAGTTCCATTTTTGTTGCTTCACCCTTGTTGATGTTCTTTAAAATTCGCCGTGAATCAATGGTGCTTGATGAAGAAGATGACCCAACAGTTGATAAGTCTCGCCCATCGCAGTTTGAGAATTTTTAGAGTTAAGTAGGGTAGGTTATGGCGAACAAGATTCAATCAGGCGGCATAACCGTTGAATTGGAAAGCCCTGATGATGCACTGCTTGTTGAAGCATATGGTGATGGTGGATTTCGTCTGATTGAGAAGCGTGTTGAGGGTAGCATATTTGTTAACGGAGAAGGTTTTTTCCCAATTGCTGCGCAATCTTTTGATGCACTGACAACAGATGAGATTGATGCAGCAATAGCCACGCTGAATGAGCCAGAGATTCTCCTTATCGGCACAGGTGAGACTATGCAATTGCTGCCAAAGCGACTGCGTATGCATCTAGAGGCCAAGAATATCGGTTTTGATGTAATGAGCACAGGTGCGGCGGCACGAACATATAATGTTCTGAAAATAGAGAATCGCCGGGTTTTGGCTATTCTGATACAAGTGTCTTAATTTAAGGCTATTTAGACTATCCTGTTTTTCGCACGCCTCGGCGAAACCTCGGTTTGTTTGATAACCTGCTGTATGGTATGAGGTAAGTGTGCATAAGCTGTGACTTGTGCTATAATTATTCAGATTGTTGGCGTAAGGTAGGTAACGCTAGCGGAGCAAAACGACTGATGAACCAATCGCGCTTAAATAGAAAAGTGATAGCGGTTTCGGCTATTTTATTTACGAGTGGGTCGCTCGCGGGTTTTCTGATTTCCGGCGTTAGCGCATCATCTATGGTTGCTGATGTATCTCAAATCAGCTCAGACACCATAGCAAATGATGAGCCTGTGACAGTGCAATCGCTTGATGAAGCGCTTTTGGCAATGAAGCTAGCGCTGGAAGATGTTCAGGCAAACCTCAATCACACAACACGGCGTATTGACAAAGCTTCGCTTAATTCCGCACGTAAGAAATTACTTGTCACAATTAAAGCTCTTGAATGGCAACGTAATAACCTGATTGAGAATAAGACAAAGCTTGGTCAGATCGAAGAGAAAGTAAAAGAAAACCACCTCACAGTTGAGGAAACGCGCCAGGCAATAAAGCAACAAGTTGAAGAGCACCTTAATGCCCAAACTGAAGATTTGGCTGGGGCTAGGGATCAAATATTAGCCGAGTTAGAACGGACACGTGAAGAATTAGCCGATGAAATTGAACAGTTGCAGATGTCAATTGAAGAGCAAAACGAAATGCGCGTTGATAGACTAAATGCCTTGAGAGAAGCAGAGATGACTATCGCTGATATGGAAAAACAGCATCTCTCAGCGATTCAGTTTGCTGAAGAACAATTGAAAAGAACGCGCCAAAAGCTTGAACATAAACTCCAAGAACAATCAGCCTTAAATGATAAATTTAAACACTATTCGCGCAGTGCAGAGAACTAATCGCAGCTGTTTAGAGTGTCTATAAGTATAGTTATAGTTCTTTTGTAATAAAAAATGTAACGTTTGTGCCAGATTGTTTTAATCCACGCTTGTTCATTAACCGTAAATAGTGCATAATAGTTCTCACAAGCATTGTGGGGAACGTTGTGTTCAAGCTTATAAGCAGACTTACAAAAGCCGAAATCGTAGCAGCTATGACGCTGACTGGGATGCTTGGTGCTGCTATCGCTGTTCCCGTGCAGAGTGATACATTCGAAACACCTGCTATTATGGAATTTGATAGTGTTGGCTCTATGCTGCGCGAAATGGACCGCGAAGCAGAGCTTAATTCCATGTCCCGTCATGCTAGCTTACCTGCTGCAGATTTATATTCTTCTCGCGATGAGTGTAGCACTGAAGACGTTGATGAACGTGTTGAGGCTTTGCGCTCTTCTCTGGACGATACTTTCGATTACACGCGTATGGTTCGTGCACTTGATTCGGAGAGCAACGCAGGCATTTCTCAACTTAATGCTTTATCAGAGCTTAGTAATGCTGCACTCCGTGATTATGTTGTGGAACGTGATAACCTTGAGGCACGCGGTGCCGCGATGGAGCGCTTTGCTGCAATGGCTGTTATGATGCAGGCATACGGTGATGATGAGCTTGCTGAAATGGACGATGAGGTTTTAGCTGCAAAAATCGAAGCAGCGATGCGTGCAGCTGAGGCAGCGATTAACAAGGAACCATAACCCTTCAACATATGTTCTCATGGTTGGCGGGTTTTCCCCGCCTTTTTTTATGCCAAAATACAGATACAGGTTTGTCACATGTGAAAATTCGCGTTAATTAAACCACAGAGTTTATCGCTGTGACGTTGCTTCATTGACAGTGTGTCTTGGTAATATTTTTATTTTCTAACTATCTAATTATACAAAGCTTAGGTCTTTCCATGTCAAAAGATGATTTTTACCGTATTCGGCGCTTGCCTCCCTATCTATTTGCAGAAGTAAATGAGATGAAAGCTTCAGCGCGAGCACGCGGGGAAGATATTATTGATCTGGGTATGGGAAATCCTGACTTACCTACACCAGAACATATTGTTGAAAAGCTGAAAGAGACTGCAGATAACAAACGAGCACACGGTTATTCAACATCGCGCGGGATTCCGGGGTTGCGTAAAGCCCTTGCCGGATACTATCAGCGTAGGTTCGGTGTTACTATAGATCCTGATACTGAAGCGGTAGTTACACTTGGCTCAAAAGAAGGCTTGGCTAACCTTGCTCAGGCTATAACTGCGCCTGGTGATGTTATTCTTGCACCAAACCCCAGTTATCCTATCCATCCTTATGGATTTATGATTGCAGGTGCCTCAGTGCGCCATATTCCATTTGGGCCTGGTTACGACTTTATGTCTGAATTGTCGCGCGCAGTGCAGCATAGTGTTCCAAGGCCAAGCGCAGTGATCCTGTGTTATCCTTCTAATCCAACGGCAGAAGTTGTTGATTTGGATTTTTATAGAGAGATTGTTAATTTTTGTCTCAAAAATGAAATCTGGATACTATCTGATTTAGCTTATGCAGAAATATATTTTGATGATAACCCACCTCCGTCTATCCTCCAGATACCTGAAGCGCGGGATATAGCGGTTGAATTTACTTCAATGTCTAAAACCTACTCCATGGCTGGTTGGCGTGTTGGCTTTGCTGCGGGTAATAAGGAGCTTGTGGGGGCTTTAACGCGCGTAAAGAGCTATCTTGATTACGGTGCATTTACGCCAATTCAGGTTGCGGCGACCGCAGCGCTTAATGGCCCTCAAGATTGCGTGGAAGAACATCGCCGTATTTACCAAAAACGCCGCGATGTGCTCATTGAAGGTCTCGCTGGGGCAGGGTGGGACGTGCCATCACCAAAGGCATCTATGTTCGCTTGGGCCCCATTGCCAGAGGCTTTCATAGAAGTTGGCTCTATGGCTTTTGCTAAAATGCTTCTTGAGCACGCAAAGGTCGCTGTATCACCCGGGGCAGGGTTCGGTGAATATGGTGAAGGCTATGTGAGGATTGGCCTAGTGGAAAATGAGCACCGTATTAGGCAGGCAGTGCGTAATATTAAAAAGTTCATGAGCGAAAAAGATCAACATATCGCTACCTGGTTAGAAAAGCTGGCAATTGACGGATAATAGTCAACGTAATGACACTTGGCAGAAATTGAGTTTGAAAGACTAATAGATGAATAATAACGAAATAAAACCATTAGGCCTTGGAGTAGCTGGCCTTGGTACTGTTGGTGTCGGTGTTCTCAAAATTATTGAGGAGCATGCAGCGCTTCTCTCCGTTCGTGCAGGACGCCCCCTTCGTGTTGTTGCTGTTTCTGCACGGGAAAAAGCACGCGATAGAGGCGTCGATATAACGCAGTATGCTTGGTGTGATAATGCTGTTGACCTAGCGAGCCTGGAAAGTGTTGATTTAGTGGTGGAGTTGATGGGGGGAAGTGATGGCCCAGCCTACGCTCTTGCTAAGGCAACCTTGTCATCTGGCAAAGCTTTTGTAACTGCAAATAAAGCGCTTATTGCTACGCATGGGAAAGAGTTGGCGTCACTAGCAGAAGCGCATGGTTCTGCGCTGCGTTTTGAAGCAGCTGTTGCAGGTGGAATTCCAATTATTAAAGCCTTAACTGAAGGACTTTCTTCTAATAATATTAGTGGTTTACATGGCATTCTTAATGGAACATGTAATTATATCCTGACGCGTATGGAGCATGAACACATGGCTTTTGCTGATGTGTTATCTGAAGCGCAAAAAATTGGATATGCTGAGGCTGATCCAACTTTCGATATCGATGGAATAGATACGGCGCATAAGACAGCCATCCTTGCAGCGTTAGCATTCGGAATTGCACTCGACATTGAAAACTTGCCAGTTGAAGGTATTCGTAACATTGAAGCAGTTGATATTGATTATGCGCGTGAGCTTGGCTACCGCATCAAGCTTTTGGGCGTTGCTCAAAGAAGATCTAATGGCATAGATGTTCGTGTTCATCCCGCAATGGTTCCCTTGTTGTCATCGCTAGCTGGTGTAATGGATGCAACAAATGCTGTTGTTGTGCATGGGGACAGTGTTGGCCAGACAGTCTTTGAAGGCCCGGGTGCCGGACAGGGGCCGACAGCTTCTGCGGTTGTAGCTGATGTTATTGATGTTGCACGCGGGATTAACTATCCGCCGCTTGGTATACCTGTGTCTGATCTTGCAACATTATCGCACCTTAGTGCCAAGGATCATGTTGGCACATACTATATGCGCTTGAAAGTGGCTGATGTGCCGGGTGTTATGGCAGATATTACACAAGTTCTGGCGCGTGAAAAAGTGTCTATTGAAAGCATGTTGCAACGCGGCATGGTTGAAAATGGTGGGGTTTATATTGTGCTTACGACGCATGAAACAACGGAAGATGCAGCAAATGCTGTACTCAATCGTTTCAACACACTGGAATGTGTGTTAGAGAGCCCCGCAATGCTAAGAATTGAAGCGGCATAACAGGGGAAGTTGAATGTCAGCAGGCAAGCTTAATCGGATTCTGGTTTTAGAAGTTGTACGTGTTACAGAAGCGGGTGCGATCGCTGCAAGCGCACTGACAGGGCGCGGTGATGAAAAAGCGGCAGATGCTGCTGCTGTTGAAGCCATGCGTAAAGCTTTTAATAAATTACCCATTGATGGCACTGTGGTGATTGGTGAAGGCGAGCGTGATGAAGCGCCTATGCTTTACATTGGCGAAAAGGTTGGCAAAGGCGGCCCTGAAGTTGATATTGCTTTGGACCCGCTTGAGGGCACAACAATTTGTGCCAAAGCAATGCCGAATGCATTGGCTGTTTTAGCTATTTCTGAAAAAGGTGGTTTGCTTAACGCGCCTGATGTTTACATGGATAAAATCGCTGTTGGTGGTGGTTTGCCTGACGGTGTTATTGATTTGGATCGTTCTGCGAGTGAAAACGCAAAAGCTGTTGCTGCGGCTAAAGGTAAAAACGTTGATGAGCTTATGGTTTGTGTTCTCGACCGCCCCCGCCATGCGAAACTTATACAGGAATTGCGTAGTATTGGTTGCGGTATTGCCTTGATTGGTGACGGTGACGTTGCTGGTGTGATTGCTACAACTGACGCAAAGACTGGCATTGATATGTATATTGGCTCAGGTGGTGCTCCGGAAGGCGTTCTGGCGGCAGCGGCTTTGCGCTGTATTGGTGGCCAGATGCAAGGTCGTTTGCTGTTTAGAAACGACGATGAGCGTGCACGAGCACACAAATGGGGCATTGAAGACCTGGACCGTAAGTACACAATGATGGAGTTAGCGTCTGGTGATGTTATCTTTGCTGCGACTGGTGTGACTGACGGATCAATGCTGAACGGCGTACATCGTACAGCAGAAGGCATTACGACAGACACCGTTACAATGCGTTCCAAAACCAAAACAATCCGCCGTATTCAAACAATACATGGGTATTGATAGAGGCCATCTTTGACGGCAACAGAAAACACTGATTTACTAAAGAGTCTGCTGAATGTATCACACTCGGCAAAAGGACAACGCTGGCAGCAACGACCATATGCGGAGCGACATGCTGCTTTAATTGCTGAAACACTCGGTGTATCGCTAACCGTTGGGCAATTACTGGCCGGACGTGGTGTCACAGTAGATGATGCGGAAAATTTCTTCCGGCCTTCTCTGCGTGCATTAATGCCAGATCCAGCTTCAATCCTTGATATGACAAAAGGTGCTCGGCGTATTATTCAGGCGCTTGAGCGCCGTGAGAAAATTGCTGTATTTGGTGATTATGACGTAGACGGGGCCACCTCTAGTGCCTTGTTAAACAGGTATTTTCGTGCACTTGGTGTGCAAATTATTGTTTATATCCCCGATCGGATGGTGGAAGGCTACGGCCCTAATGCTTCGGCTATGCAGAGCCTTAGGGAGCAGGGTGTTGATTTGGTTATCACCGTTGATTGTGGAACTTTGTCGTTTGAACCATTAGCAGCTGCCAAACAAATGGGTTTAGATGTCATTGTTGTCGACCATCATAAAGCTGAGCCTGCTTTACCTGATGTTGCTGCATTGATAAACCCTAACCGCCTTGATGATACAAGCGAGCAAGGGCAGTTGGCCGCTGTCGGTGTGGCATTTATGCTTACAGTGGAAATTAACAGGCTTTTGCGCGAATCTGGTTGGTTTGACAATGAGAAGCCTGAACCTGACTTAAGATTGCTGTTAGATATTGTCGCACTGGGTACCGTATGTGATGTGGTGCCTCTTACGGGGGTTAACAGGGCACTAGTCACCCAAGGTCTCAAAGTTATGGCACAGCGACGGAATGCTGGTATTACGGCCTTGGCGGACGTTGGGCGCGTGAATGAGGCACCAACGACATATCATGCAGGATTTGTGCTCGGGCCGCGTGTTAATGCCGGTGGCCGCGTCGGGGAAGCAAATCTTGGTAGCAAACTTCTTGCAACTGAAGACACGTTTGAGGCGCGCGCGATTGCTGAAAAGCTTGATCGTTATAACCAAGAGCGCCGTCTGATTGAAGCTGACGTGCTGGAGGCTGCCCTGATGCAAGTGGAGGCAGGGATTGGTATATCAGGGAAACCAGATACCATTGTTATTGCTGCTGCTGACGGATGGCACGCAGGAGTGATCGGCATTGTGGCGAGCAGGCTTAAAGACAAATACGGATTGCCGTCACTTGTAATTGCGATTGAAAACGGCGAAGGCAAAGGTTCAGCAAGGTCAATCACCGGTGTGGATCTTGGTGCTGCTGTTATTGAAGCACAGCACAAAGGCTTGTTGTTGAAAGGGGGCGGGCATGCCATGGCAGCGGGTCTTACCGTAGCGGCAGATAAGGTTGATGAACTGAGTGCTTTCCTGCGCGATCACATGCGGTCTGCTGTTGCTAAAGCATCTGCCAACCAGGCATTGAAGATCGACAGTATTATTTCTTTGTCAGGTGCCACTGCGGCTTTGGTTGATGAAGTTGAGCAAGTAGGCCCATTTGGTGCCGGCAATGCAAGCCCACACTTTGCTATTCCTGAGGTAGATCTGATTAAAGCTGATCGTGTTGGCGAAAATCACCTGCGGTGTATTTTTAAATCCGGAGACGGAAAGTCAATAAAAGCTATGGCTTTCCGACAAGCTGATGAACCAATGGGTGCAATTTTGCAGACTGGTATCGGGCGGCGGTTTCATATTGCTGGAAAACTCAAAAAAGACACATGGGCCGGCGGCGATAAAGTGGAGATAACACTTGATGATGTTGCGCTTGTGGGGCCGGCGTGAGAAAAATATAAAAATAGGTTGACCCAGTGAAGGCTGATGGGTATCTAAGCCACCGGTCAACAGAGATATGGTCCCTTCGTCTAGTGGCCTAGGACGCTGCCCTTTCACGGCGGAAACACGGGTTCGAGTCCCGTAGGGATCACCATCTCTCTGTACCATCTTCATATAAGATGGTCCCTTCGTCTAGTGGCCTAGGACGCTGCCCTTTCACGGCGGAAACACGGGTTCGAGTCCCGTAGGGATCACCATCTCTCTGTACCATCTTCATATAAGATGGTCCCTTCGTCTAGTGGCCTAGGACGCTGCCCTTTCACGGCGGAAACACGGGTTCGAGTCCCGTAGGGATCACCATTAAAAAGCCCCGCTTTGCGGGGCTTTTGTGTTTTTCAGGTATGTAAACCGTTGATTCTATAAGAGTTTAATTACTGTTTCTGGCTCTTTCTTCTTCTGCAGCTTCATATGCTGTCAGCATTTCACGCACTTGTGCTTGAAAGGTTTTATCATCGCGAGAAAGCTTCAAAGCTTCTTTTGCCTGAGCTATGGCTTCTGCATAGCGCCCCTTTGCGCCTAGGGAACTCGCGTAATTTGCTGCAAATAAAGCTGAATTTGGTACGATTTCTCGAGCTGTTGCGTAAGCATCAATAGCGGCGACATAATTTTTTAAGCCAAGTTGAGCTCGACCAAGCATACCAAAATATTGTCCATCGCCTTCAGCTTGTGGCTTTAATTTTAATAAGTCCGGTAATGCGTTCTCATATTGATTCAAGGCAAGATACGCAGTTGCGCGATTCTTGAGAGCAGATGCATAATTAGGATTGGCAGCAATAGCTTCTGATAGCGCGGCTATAGATTCGTTGTAATTACCGCGCCGAAGTTCTATCGCACCTATAATGTTTTGGGCGATATTTTTCGTTTCAGGATTTGCCTTTAGGCGTTGTGCAGTAGAGAACGCGCCATCATGCTCACCAGAAAGCATCTGCATGTTCGCTAATGTGGTTAGTTCTTTTGCGGTTGCACTATCACCAGCCGTTGCTTGACGCATCAGGGCTAAGCCTTTTTCGTGTGCGCCAGTGTTATACTCCATCGATGCGAGAACAGCAGTGAGTGAGGAAACAAGGGTAGGGTCTGCGGGGTCCATACCGCTTGCCAAACTAATGGCTGCTTCATATTGTTCTCTTGCAGCCTCAATATTTCCGGCTGCTTGTTGCGCTTCTGCAGCACGGGCAAAAGCCTGGATCGTCGGGCCGGATGCTAATATGGGGGTGTCCTGGTTGCCTTGAAGTGGCTTGTTGCTTGCTTGTTCAAGGATAGGTTCTAATACTTTCAGGGCTTCTTGTGGGCGTTGTTCTTTGGTGTGCGTATCAGCAAGTATCAAGCGTGTTTCAGTATCACCAGGCGCAATTGCAAGATATTGTTGAAGATAGTCTGAGGCCGTATCGTATTTATCTAATCCATATGCGATATGACCATAAAGGCGTTTTGCGGGTTGATACCGTGTTAGTAAATCGCGTGCTTGCAATAACACATCTTCGGCAGCCTGATTTTCACCTTTTTCCGCCAAAATGTACGCCACATAAAACTGGGCAAGCATATTGTTGGGCGATACAGAAATTAATCCATCCAGAACAGTTTCAGCTTGTTCAATTTGTTGGACATCAAGATAGGCACCAATCAGCTCAAGTTGAGAAAGAAGGTCATCTGAGTTTTCAATTAGCGCTCTTTGCAAGTGGGGAATTGCGTCTGCGCTGTTTCCTTCCAGACGGTTGATTGCCCCTAAAATATAGTAGGGTTTGGCGTCACCGCCGGCACTGTTTTTTTCAATCGCGGCTTGAGCCAATTCTTTTGCGACGTCGAAATTGCCAACTGACATTTCAAGGAGGGCAAGTGCTGTATCGATTTTGTGATTACTAGGTTCTATTTCTCTTGCGAGACCAAAGTATTGCCGGGCTGTATCAGGGTTTCCAAGCGCATGAGCGATCTCACCTTCAAGCAAATTTAGTTCAACGCCGTTAGCGCGTGAAAATGGCACAAGTTGAAGTTCGGTTCTGGCGTCATCAAATCGTTGTTGCAACATCAATGCTTTAGCCAAAGGCAAGGCCATGCTTTGTCGTGTTGCACCAAGCGTGTTTGCTTGATCAAGAGCGAGTTCTGCAGCAGCGCCGTCAAGACGAGTGATGTGAATGTCAGCAAGGAGAATATAGTCCCTGGCGGTAGCAAGCCTTCTTTTGGCGCGCTCAGCTATAATCCGAATTACTTTGGCGTCATCGCCACTATCTACTAAAGCCTTCAGTTCACTCGATGTATATGCAGCCACATCACCAAGTTCATTCTGAGTAGTCTGAGTGGAGTCATCATTACTACAAGCTGTTAATATCAAGCTAGCAACAAGAAAGATGCTTCTGTATTTCATAAGTATAGCTCACTAAATGTGCACATGTTTAGATACAGGTATTGATAGTCTGTATCGCCCCCAACTTAATATTCGCTACTTGATTTGAGCGAATGCGTGTTCCTCTAACATTATTTTTAACAGAAATCTTTAAAAACCGAAATCAAGTACTGCTTGTTGTTTTCTACTAAGAGTGTGTTTAGCTTACGCTTTATATTGAAGACCTAATACGGGGAATATGGTTTTTATGAAGAATTCATTTAGAAGTTCGCTCAGCACTGTTGTTACCGGCATAGCCTTACTTATGTTGACTGGGCCAGCAAATGCTCAGGATCCTTTAGGTTCTTTTCCTCAAATATTACCCAATGGCGATATTTTAGATCAAGGTGTCATTGTTGTCGATGCTGGTAGTTACTCGCCTGTTGCGTTAGGTGAATCAATTACTTTGGATGCATGCGATTCATTTTTTCAAATAAGCTTACCTGGCACTTTCAGTGTTTGCGATTCGCCAACACTTGATAATATCTTCTTTGAATGGACTGTTTCATTTGATGACGGCCTTGGAGGGGTATCTCTTTATGATCCAGGCTTTGTGGCAGGGGCGGATAATGAATTTGGTGGGCAATTTTTAACTTTGCCCACGGGCGGTGCTGGTGATTTGATTGCTGCCTTAGGTAGCTATACCGTTCGATTAGATGTTGGTCCTGGAGCTGGACCTGTTGATGCTGCTCCGGGTGTTGGTGTTCTAATTGCAGGTAGAGGGCCAGCGAGCTTTAGCTCGTTTGAGGTGGTTGCTGCTTCAAGTGTATCGGAACCTGAATCTTTGGTGCTTTTATTGCCTGCATTATTTTATATAGGCCGACGACAGCGGAAGTTAACTAAATCAGTATAAGCTAATAACGACCAAATCACTTACATATATTCGATAATCTTATCTTCAAGAATTTAATGTATCAGGCTCTTGAAAGTCAGCTATTTCGCATGAATAGAGTAATTACAATCATAAGGTTGTGTTATCGAAAGCTAATTGTCGCAGAATGTATCAGTCTTCAGCAATTTGTATCAAGACAGTTAAAATTCGTGCTTTTTTTGCGCCTTAGTGTAAGCCTTACTTCAGCAAATTAATTGTGATGAAGCTATAGTTAACACGAGCAGAGGGCAGGGACCATGAGGCGTTCATTAAAACATATTGTAGATTCCTTTATAGTAGGAACAGGATTGCTTTTTGGCATTACTGCTTCTGTGAACGCTCAAGCAATATTTACGGGCGCATTAAATGCTGATGCTGGCAGTTACCCTCCAATTGTTTTGGGTGAAGGCGTTAACCTTGATGGTTGTGGTTCTACATTTGATGTTGGCGGCAGTGCCATTGCTAACCTTTGTGATGCTCCGACAATTAGCGATGTGTCGTTTACATGGTTTATCCAAAACGATGCAACTAGCGCCTTCACAGTTTTAACTGGTGCAGTTTTATCTCTTACATCCGGTGGTGTTGGTGATTTCTTTAATGCAGTTGGAACATATACCGTCAATCTTAATATTGGCGCTACAACGCCGTTTTTTGACTTGGGTGGTGGCTTTGGATTTAGAGATATCAGTCTAGCATCAGGTGACACAGGGCGAATTTTTGGTTCTAGCTTTGACAATGATAGCACGGCATTCACAGTAACTACTGTGTCTGTTCCTGAGCCTGAATCATTGTTACTTTTGGTTCCAGCGTTACTGATGATTGGTCGACGTCAACGCCGGTTGATAAAATCAAATAAGAGCGCTTAATAGCTCCATACCAAAATTCGGTATTTTCTTAAGGGTTAGATTGCAGATGCAGTTTAACCCTTCTTTGCTTCGAAGATACTTCGTTGGGGTTAGGAGTTTTCAAGGTATCAAGTATTTTGCGTAGGTTTCATGCCATAATCTCGACTAATTTCATTTGTTATTCATCTTCTGTCTGTTAAATGCTTACGAAGTATGCGGGGATGTGTGTTTATGAGGCGTTATATTAAGCCATCATTGATTGTGTTGATTGCAGGTGTGTTCTCAGGTGCGGGATACAGTGCTGACAACAATAATGAAGCGGTATCAAAGCCGCCGCTTCTTAAAGTCCTGTCTTATAATGTTAATGGGTTACCGCCGCCGATTAAGAAGGGGAAAGCACCCCTTTATCAACGCATAGCTGAAGTTTTACGGGAACGCCGTATTGCAGGAACGCAGCCACATGTGGTTTTACTGCAAGAAGCATTTGATAAGCGCACGGCTCAAATTGCTGAAACGACCGGTTATAAATATGTATTTAAGGGCCCGGGCCGCCGTGACAGATCCAAGAAGGGAACTGTGCATTGGACGGAAGCAACGCGAAAAGGTTATACGCAATTCAAGAATCCACAGAAGTTTACGGGAAGTGGTTTATATATATTATCTGATTTCCCACTGCATGATGCGCATTATAGAACATTCGATTCTGATATGTGCGCTGGTATTGATTGTTTGTCCAACAAAGCTATTCAATTCGTTCGATTGGAAGTGCCGTTTTCAACTGAGCCAGTCGATATAATTAATTCTCATTTTAATTCTCGAGGCTCTGCCAAAGCACCAGGCCGCATTACGCTTCGTATGCATCAAAAACAGACAGATGTATTACATGATGTTTTGTCGCAGTTTCGCCGCGGAAACCCAATAGTTGTCGCGGGTGATTTTAATACCAAGCAGGATAAACGGTACGCGTATTTCAGGTCGCAGATAGGCCTTGAGGATGCAGGCGAAATATGTTTGTCAATTAATTCCTCATGTCAGCTTGGTGAGGGTACTATCAAAGAAGAGATATTATACAAAACCAATGATAAACAATTTTATGAAGGCAGTGGCAACACACAGCTAAAACCTGTCTGGATCGGGCGTAATTTTAATGAGTTACTTGATGGAAAACCATTATCTGATCACCTTGGCTATGAAGTACATTATCGTTTAACTACAAACGACTAAGCATGAGCATTATGATTGAACTCCGTAGTTTTTGCAAAATAATCGCAGCTTTCCTGGGGTTGGTAACTATTTCTCACGAAGCAGTATCTCAAGAGGTGGATCTGAGTTTTGGGGGTAAACCTGTTTATATTCAGGGCGAGGAAATTGAAGACGACCGTAAACGTGATAGCTGGGCAGGGCAGATAGGTTTTGGTCTTGCTGTAGGGCCAATATTTCTCGGCGCGGAAGAGCATCAGGCTTATTTAGCGCTGGATACGAAAGTTAGTTACAAAGACACAATTTTTCTTGAGAACAACCGCATTGGCGCTGTTCTTTACAATGCGAGGTTATTGAGGGCAGGTTTGATCGGGCGTTGGAATTTAGGTCGCAGAAATGATCAGGCACTATCGCTATTGTTGGCAATTGATGAGCGGGACGACGAGGCATTCGAGGTGGGAATGTTTGCTGCAACGTCTCTGTATAAATTATTTTTAACAGCTGAAATGTATGTTGGCCTTAGTGATGTACATCGCGGTGTGAGTGTTGAGTTAGAAGCGGGTTACACTTTTGAGCCAAATTCAAAACTCAGGCTAACACCTATCCTTGGTGGTATTTGGGGGTCTAGTGGATTTCTGGATGCATTTTATGGTATTCCTGAAGGGATAGAGGGTATTGACGCTTTTCGACCGAATGCAAGCTTGCATGAAATATACGGCGAGTTGGGCGCTGAGTATCGTTTATCGAAGAACTGGTTGCTGCGAGGCAGTTTTAGGTTTTCGGAGTTATTGAACAGCGCGGCACGTAGTCCGATTGTGCGAAGTGATTTTGGCTCTCGTGAGCAGTTACAGGGGTTCCTTGGTGTTGTTTGGTTATTCTAAATCATGGTTTACGATATGTGCGAAGCTAACGTTAATAGTAACGGTTTTGGGAGTTTCACTTCTAGGATCACCTGTACGGTCTCGAGATACGATGCATCATGATTTTGTAGATATTAAAACCATAGTGCCAAATGTTGTTGTCGAGCCTCGATATGCGGGGGCTGATAATTTTATGGGAATGCCCGTTAAGGGCTATAATGCACACAAGGTGATTGTATCCAGACCAGTCGCTATGGCTCTTCAACAGGTGCAAGCAGAGTTATCAGAACAAGGGTTAGCGCTTAAAATATATGATGGGTACCGCCCGCAACAAGCGGTTGATCATTTTATGCGTTGGATCAGTGATGCCGGTGATCAAAAGAATAAGGGCAAATTTTACCCTAATGTGGCTAAGTCTGAACTGGTTCAGAGAGGGTATATCGCAGAAAAGTCAGGTCATAGCCGGGGCGGTTCGGTTGATGTTACTCTGGTTAGAGTTGATCATGGTACAGCGATTGAATTGGATATGGGCAGTCCTTGGGATTTGTTTGATACAGTCTCACATGCTGACGCGACAAACCTACCTATGAATGCACTTGTTAATCGCAACCTTCTCAAAGAGGTAATGGTCAGGAATGGGTTCAAGCCATACAGCGAAGAATGGTGGCATTTTACGCTGGATCCTGAACCTTACCCTGACACATATTTTAATTTTGTCATTGAATGATGATGTTTATCCTAAGTTTATCAAACATTTAATAACAAGTACTTTGCTTCCCACGGGCTTAAGACAGATGTGTAGCTGTCATATTCCATTTCTTTGGCATCAAGATATGTCTCAACGAATGCTTCGCCCAAAATTTCCTTAATTGCGCTGCTTTTTCGCATGATTTTAATGGCGTCGAGGAAATGACGCGGCAACGCTCGACTGGAAGCCTCGTAAGCAGAACCTTTAAATTCCCTTGATGGCTTTAGATTGTTTTTCATGCCGAGATATCCGCATGCGAGCGATGTAGCAATTGCGAAGTATGGATTTACGTCTGAGCCGGCTATTCGGTTTTCAATGCGGCGGCTTTCCCGTGTGCCACTTGGTACACGAAGGCCAACTGACCTGTTCTCGCGGCTCCAATGTGTGTTGGTTGGTGCTGAAAGGCCCATAGCGAAGCGGCGGTAGCTGTTAACAAATGGGGCGATCATTGGCATTGCTTCGCCTAGGTATGTTTGTAGGCCTGCAATATGAGACAGGAAGAGGTCGGTATTGTTACCATCTGCGTCTGCAAATATATTCTTACCGGTTTCACAGCTTTCGACTGACTGATGAATATGCATGGCACTGCCAAAGCTGTCCGGATAAGGGTTTGACATAAAGGTAGCGAACATTTTGTGTCGTACAGCAACTTGCCGCAAAATACGCTTAAACAAAAATGATTGATCGGCAACGTTCAATGCTGGCCCGTGGAACACGTTGAATTCAAACTGCGCAGGGCCTGCTTCGTGGATTAGTGTGTCAACATTAATACGTTGTGCTTCGCATGCATCATAAACATCATCGAAATAAGGCTCAAATTCGTCAAGGCTATCGATAGAATACGGAGAAGAACCCACATCACGTCGGCCTGATGCGCCTATGGGAGGCATTGGGGCGGCTTCAACGTCTTCCTGGCGCTTAATGAGGTAAAATTCGAATTCAGGTGCAACTATCGGTCGCCATCCTTCGTCTTCGTATAGCTTTAATACACGTTGAAGAACATGGCGCGGCGAGAAATCAACAGGTGATCCATCTTCCAGTTCTGCGTCGCAGATAACTGTTGCGGTTGGTTCACGCTGCCATGGAGTAATACAGATAGTGTCAAGGTCAGGCTTAAGAATAACGTCACGTTCAGTTTCACTGAGGTAATCATTTAAGGCAAAATCGCCTGTAACGGTCATGCCAAAAATAGTTTCAGGTAAGCGCAGGCCGCGAGTCTTTATACCATCAATGAATTTGACCCTCGGCATGGACTTGCCGCGTGCAATACCTGCATTGTCTGCAACCATACATTCGATATCGTCGATCTTTTCCTTCTTAAGCCAGTTATCTAACTCTTCGATGCGTTTTGCATCATACATGGATCACCACATCCAAAGTCATTGCTGACCCTGTTCCTCTTGTTTGACGTTATATAGTTCGTCGATTATTGCTTTGGTACTGCTCTGCTGCCTTACCAAAAGCGCTAAAAATTTGTACTGATTGAATATTATCTTTTGCTTGCCACTCAGGGTGCCATTGTAGAGCAAGAGCAAACCCCGCCGCTGCAGCGACAGAGAGTGCTTCTATCGTTCCGTCATCAGCCTCAGCTTCGACTGTGAGGCCTTGCCCTAACTTATTTACCCCCTGTCCGTGTAGCGTATTGACCATAAACTCGCGTTCCTGGGTTAGTTTGTACAATATACCATCGGTTGCCACAGTGATGGAATGGGCGGGACCATATTGTGTTTCAATGGGATCCTCGGGGTTTTCCCGATGATCAAACCGACCATCTACTTCTTGTAATCGTGGGTGTAAACTACCACCAAAAGCAACATTTACTTCCTGAAATCCTCGGCATATTGCGAGCAGGGGCATTGCTTTTTCAATGATCGCAGGAATAAGAGTTAAGTTATTAGCATCACGAGCTAAATCTTGATTTTCCTGAGGGGGAGCTGGCGGTAATTTATATCTTTCGCGGGCAATATTACTGTATCCACCGGTAAGTAGTACGCCGTCTAAATGGTCAAGGATATCTGTTGGTAATAAAACATCCGGCATGGCAGGAATGAGCAGAGGCGTGCAATCAGTCGTCTCTACAATTGCACGAATGTATTTTTCCCCTGCCTGATGGAATACGTGCAGCCCTTGTTGTTTTGTGTCACATACAATGCCTATTAGCGGTTTCATTGGTTTGTATCCGCTGCATTTGTACTTGTCGCGGTCGCAGGTGTGACGACGTTAATTTCTTCATGCCATTGAAATATATTCATTTCGATGAAGAAGAAGGCAACAATCCATAAAAAAGCATCCCAAAAGTCAATGAATTCGCCGTAAAAGCCCCATAAAATAGCCGCCCCAATAAGGATACTGTAAAGAACAACTTTTATTCTTGCACTAATCGTATGGTATTGTTTTGCCTGAATGCGCCCCATTTGCATGTAAACGTCGATCCACAACAAAATAACTACAAGCAACCATGCGCCTGCATTGATGACCTCGGTATATCCAAGAACAGTCATGTCACTGTGTATAGCATTGCTTGCTATGATGTTGGATTGAACATTTACCCAATAAGGTGCGGAACCAATGCTGCTGCATGTCTGCATGGTCAGTGCCGCAAATTCATCTATATCAATAGCGTATGATAGGTAGGTACCGATAGCGTCACATGCTTGGGTGATATTGCTTTCTTCAAACTGTAAAACAAAGTTTAATTTTTCAGTGTATCCAAGGAATGCAAAGAAAATGAGTACGTAACAGACGCCGCTAACACCGTTGATGCTCCATTTTACGACACCGTGGTAATTATTGTCATCTATGACCCATGTCTCAAGTTCCAGCATTAAAAGTAAGACCAGCCATGCAAACGAATCTACTGCTTGAGCAAAGGCAGCAGTAAATTGAGACCATTCGATACCGTCGCGAAAGCGGTGCCCTGCAGACATGTAATCTTCAAATGTAAAGTAAAACAAATTCAATAGTAGAAGTAGATAGATGCTGTATTTTAACGCATCGTATATAGCGCTCTTTTTAACGCCAAATAATGTGCCTGAAAATGCCAACGTTGTCTTCCTTCGCCATTTAGTTCAGTACATTAAAAATGTGATCACGAAATGTATCCTGATATGATTATAAAAATTATTCGTGGTCAAGTAAATGAAATGTACATAGGGCAATTATCTATTATTTTACTTCACTTTATATCATTTTTACATGTTGGTTGTTTTGTCGACAACAATGAAAAATTTATATAGCCTGCGTGAGAAGTAATATAAATATGTGTGCGATCACTTCATTTCGCACTTGGGCGGAAAAGTTATGAATTTTGATGATGAAGTCAGTCAATTTTTAGCAAGATATCCAGATACAAAGTATTTAGATGTCTTATTGCCTGATATAAATGGGATTTTCCGTGGGAAAAAGGTGGAAATATCAGCAATTGAAAAAATTGCGAAAGGACAATTTTATTTTCCTATTACTACGGCGTTTTTAACAACAAACGGCGCTAACGCTGAATATATACTTGATGAATATGGCAGTGATCCAGATCGTGCATGTGTGCCGATAAGTGGCTCATTACAAATTGTACCATGGGCAAACAGGCCTACGGCGCAGGTAATGGTAGTATCACAAGATGCCGATGGCACACCGTTGTTTTCGAACCCGCAGAGTGTTGTCGAAAAAGTGCTCGAGCAATATAGTAATGATGGCTTATCTCCGGTTGTTGCATTTGAGTATGAATTCTTTCTCCTTGATGCAACAGCGATACCACCGAAGCCACTTGCCCCGCCTAATGGCATGCCAGCCTCAAATGACGCAAATTGTTATAACCTTGATGTGTATAGTGACTACGAACCTTTAATGCAGGAAATTGAAGAAGCAGCACATGCACAAGGTATTACGGTAACAGGGCTCGTTTGTGAATATGGTAACGGGCAATTTGAAGTTAATTTAAATCACACAAAAAATATTTTAAATGCTTGTAATGAAGCACTATTGTTGAAGCGCGTAATAAAAGGCGTTGCGCATAAGTACGGTCTGCTAGCAAGCTTTATGGCGAAGCCATTATATGATGAAGTCGGTAATGGGTTGCACGCTCACGTCAGTATTCTGGACGTTGAAGGTAATAACATTTTTGGCGGCCAGGATGGTGAGAAACGGTTGAAAGAGGCACTTGGTGGTTTGTTGCAAACAATGCCGGCAGCAACACCCTTTTTTGCGCCAAACAAGAATAGTTATAGACGATTTGATCCTGAATGGTTTGCGCCTGTTGTGCGCAATTGGGGTGAAAACAATCGAAGGCTTTCATTGCGATTGCCCATGTCTGATACTGTGAATAGGCGTTTTGAGCATCGTGTAAGTGGTGCTGATGCATCACCACACCTAATGCTAGCAGCTGTTTTAGCAGGTGCGCATTATGGACTGAAAAACCATATTGACCCTGGCGCACCACTTGGAGAGTTTGATCTTGTTGATTTTGATGATGTGCTCCCACCACGCTGGAAGATCGCACTGAATACGCTGCGTGAAGACACTATTCTTGCCGACTATATGGGCGCGGACTTTATCGACCTTTATCTACGCATAAGGGAAAGTGAAGAAGAAGAGATGCACCGACAAGTGCCTGTATCAGACTATGAACAGTATTTGCGAATACTATAATGATGTTAGAGAGATAACTCACTATGCGGATTAGAGACTCGATCCACACTGATAGGCTGCCACTGTCTTACTATGCTGCCAGTAACAACTATCCTGAAGCCTTTCCTCGCCTAGAGGGAAACGTTGAAAGTGAAGTGTGCGTTATTGGTGGTGGCTTTACCGGGGTTTCCACCGCTCTACACCTTGCAGAAAAGGGCGTTGATGTTGTTTTAGTTGAGCAAAATCAAATCGGGTGGGGCGCTTCTGGGCGTAATGGAGGGCAGGTTTTAGGCGGTTTTGGCCCCGAACTGAGTGACTATGAAGAATACGAAAAGGTTTACGGCGTCGATGCTGCACTCAAAGTATGGCAACTCGGTGTTGATTGCGTTGATATTGTACGTGACTGGATCGTTCGCTATGGCATCGATTGTGATTTTGCGTGGGGTTACTTTGATGCTGCAATGAATGAGCGCGAGTTCATTGAATTGAAAGCAGCAAAGGAAGCGCTTGAAAAGCGCGGGTATCCACACGACCTGAAGCTTGTTTCATCCAGAGAGATAAATGAAGTTATTGGGTCTGATCGCTTCATAGGCGGTCTTGTCAACGAAGGTTGGGGGCATTGCCATCCGCTTAACTTGGTGCGTGGTGAAGCCAAGGCAGCTGAAAAGTTAGGCGCCAGAATATATGAGGACGCTCGCGTTTCTGATATCAAGTACGAAGCAGATTCAATAACTGTTGATCTGACATGGTGCCGCGTTTCCGCAAAAAAAGTTGTACTGGCCGGGAATGCATATTTAGGCAACTTGGTACCTGAACTGGAACGACAAGTGTTACCGGTTGGAAGCTATATAATCGCTACTGAACCGTTACCTGCAGATGTTATTGCCCGTATTTTACCAGGAAATCACGCTGCATGTGACCAACGCTGGGCGCTTGACTATTTTCGCCTCTCGGCAGATGGCCGTTTACTTTTCGGTGGTATGGCTAATTACAATGGCACTCACCCCAAAAAGATCAAGGATGCTTTGTATCCGAAGATGATCAAGGTTTTCCCCGAGCTGGAGGGCGTGAGAATTGACTTTGAATGGGGCGGAAACCTTGGAGTTGGTTTAAATCGAATTCCTCAAATTGGCCGCCTTGATGATGTTACATATTATGCTCAAGCTTATGCCGGGCACGGCGTTGCTCAAACCCATATGGCAGGCAGAATTATTGCTGATGCTATTCGGGGCGAGGATGAGATGCTGTCAATTATGGAAACTGTGAAGCATCGTGCTTTTCCTGGAGGGCGATTATTCCGTACACCATTACTTGCCGCAGGTATGGCTTTTGAACAATTTAAAGAGACGATACGAAATATAGTTTCTTAAGGTTAAAGTTAAAGTTAATGTAATTTGCAATAACTAACCGACTGTTATTTATGTGATTATACTGTTCTGACACACGATGGGAAACGTCATGGCAAATGCAAATGATCGAATAAATGATGATATGGCAGCTTACTGGATGCCATTCACGCCGAATAAGGATTTCAAAGCAAATCCACGCATGCTCAAAAGTGCTGACGGATTGTATTATACTACAACAGATGGCCGAAAAGTTTTTGATGGCTCGTCCGGTTTGTGGTGTTGTGCACTTGGACACAATCAGCCAAAAATTGTTGAAGCCATCCAACAGCAGGCTGCTCGGTTAGATTATGCCACGTCGTTTGGTTATGGCCATCCTGATGCATTTAAGCTTTCTAATATGTTGGCCGATCGTATGCCAGATGGGCTTGATCATATTTTTTATACTAATTCTGGCTCAGAATCAGTTGAAACCGCCCTTAAAATGGCATTGGGATATCACCGCCTTAATGGACAAGGCGAGCGTACGCGTCTGATCGGTCGTGTGGGTGGATATCATGGTGTTGGCTTTGGTGGAATTAGTGTCGGCGGCATGGTTAACAACCGCAAGACATTTGGTTCGTTGTTACCGGGTGTTGATCATTTGCCAGGCGTATACGACGAAACAATGCTTAACACACGCGGTCAAACGGAAGGCGGCGTTCATTATGCGGACGCACTGGAAGATATCATAAAATTGCATGACCCAAGCACAATTGCTGCGGTAATTGTTGAGCCAGCACAAGGTTCTGCTGGCGTGTATGTTCCGCCTAAAGGCTATTTGGAGCGGCTGAGGGAAATCACTTCAAAGTACGGCATTTTACTTATATTCGATGAAGTTATCACCGCTTTCGGGCGGCTTGGTTATGCAACGGCTTCCGAGCGATTTGGTATTGTTCCTGATATTATTGCGACAGCGAAGGCATTGAATAACGGCACGGTCCCGATGGGCGCCGTTGCTGTTCATAACAAGGTCTACGATACTTTTATGGAAAAATCTGCTCCGGGCGTTGAATTCTTTCATGGATACACATATTCGGCACACCCGCTAGCCGTGGCGGCAGCAATTGCTACGCAGGAATTATATGACGAGTTAGGTGTCTATGAAAATGTGCGTACCCTTGAAAGTTACTTTGAAGAGGCAATTCATACGCTTGCTGAAGCCAGTACTATTGTTGATGCACGAAACTTTGGCTTTATGGCTGCTCTGACGTTTGATCGGATTGATGACAAGCCGGCAAGCCGCTCTGCGAAGATATTTCAGCGTTCGTTTGAGAATGGTCTAAAAGTGCGGTTGAGCACAGATAGTATCGCTATTGCGCCACCACTGGTAAGCACTAAGGCTGATATAGATGTGATCTTTGACGTCATGAGCAAAACTATTAAAGATGTAGGGTAGATAACTGCTTCCATTATGATGAAACGTGCGGAAAAAATAATGCCCGCGAGCGTCTGGGGGCGCCGAATTGCAGGCGTCTTGCTTATTATTGGTGGTATCCTTGGATTTTTGCCCGTTTTGGGTTTTTGGATGATACCACTAGGTTTAATTTTCTTGTCTGTAGACTCAAAATTTATTCGTCGCCGTCGGCGCACCCTTGAAGTTAAGTTAGGCAGGTGGTGGAAAAATAGAAAATCTACCTAATGTATGCCAACACCAAATATATATGAGTAATAAGAATGACGTACGCAATTTCTGTTGAAGATATTCATTCAGCTGCCGAACGCCTTGAAGATGTGGCGGTGCGAACGCCTTTGATCGAGAATGTTCAGTTAAATGAAATAACTGGCGGTCGTGTTTTTGTTAAGGCTGAATGCTTGCAACATACAGGATCTTTTAAATTTAGAGGCGCATACAACAGATTGTCGCGTTTGAGTGCTGAAGAGAAAGAGCGTGGTGTATTGGCATTCTCAAGCGGCAATCATGCACAAGGCGTTGCAAGAGCTGCGCAATTACTAGGTATTAAAGCAACAATCATTATGCCAGAAGATGCTCCCGCATTAAAATTGGCGGCAACTAAAGGTTACGGTGCTGATGTTGTCACATATGACAGGTATACTGAAGACCGGGAAGAGGTTGCGGCGACGACAGCTGGCGATAGTGGTGTTGTAATTGTTCCACCATACAATGACCCATTCATTATGGCTGGGCAGGGCACAGCAGGCTTAGAAACAGTGCAAGACCTGCGGAAAATTGGTTTAACTCCTGATCAGGCTTTAGTGAACTGTGGAGGTGGTGGTTTAGCATCAGGTTTTTACACAGCCATGTATGATGCTTTCCCTAACTTGAATGGTTACGTAGTAGAGCCGGAAGAGTTTGATGATGTTAAGCGTTCCTTGGAAACCGGAGATATTCAGACCATTGATTTTAATGCGCGTTCGATATGTGATGCCTTGTTGACACCAAGCCCGGGAAAACTCACGTTTCCTATTATAAAAGATAAGGGAGTAACAGGCATAACTGTTTCTGATGACGAAGCGCGCGCTGCTGTCTCTTTTGCTGCCCGTCACATGAAGTTAACAGGTGAGCCGGGTGGGATTGTTTCACTTGCTGCAATTCTTGCTGGTAAAGTTGAAACTGCTGGAAAAATTACAGTGTGTATCATCTCTGGTGGTAATGTTGATCCTCAGATGCATACAGATTGTATATTGAACTTTTAAAGATATTGAGTTTAAGACTCATTAATATCATTCATTCTTGGCTTGAAGATATTGATAGGCTATAGAAATTTACAGATTAAGTATGCAATTAGACTTTTGGAGCTAAACATGGACATTAAAGAACAAAAATCCACATACTCAAGCTTTATGAAATATTCTATACGCTCTTTGGCCGCTGCTGTGATTGTTTTAGCATTGTTAGGCTTGTTTGTCGCATAAGACATATAACAAGCAGATACAGATAAAACGGCGCGTTACGCGCCGTTTTTTATGGGCCATAGAAACAGCTAAACTAATATTAGTGTTTTGGAATCGCCTTTAGTTGATAAAGGCCGTTTTCAAGCGTTCCGAACAAGGCTGTTACATCAGGATGATCTATTGGTTCATCTGTATCATCAGGTATCAGGTTTTGTTGAGAAACATAGGCTTCGTAGCTTGCTTCTTCGTTCTCGGCAAACAAATGATAGAATGGCTGCTCTTTTTCAGGGCGAATTTCCGCAGGGATGGACTCAAGCCATTCCTCTGAATTAGCAAATTCAGGATCTACATCAAAAATCACGCCGCGAAATGGAAAATACCGGTGTCGTACGACTTGTCCGATATTAAAAAGCGGTGATTTGGAAACTATTGGTGCTGATACCACGGTTTTTATTCTCCTAGTTCAGCTGTGAGATAGGCATCATTGTCGTTTTTGTCAATTCTTACGAATGTCAATTGTATGTATATGAAATGCAGTTGCGTACATCTAATTGAGTGTATTTTTTTGTTTGTATGAAACGCATTTAATTTAAGTGTCTGTTTTTACTGGACTCATTAATAAGCATTGTCTCGAAAATGTCATGATTAAGTCATCAATCTGTTGTGTATAATGCATATTAAAGAGCTGAAAAGTATATTTACGGAATAAAAAATGACAGAAACAATTAATCAAGATGGTCTGGCGAGGCTTATAAATTTTCAATTAATACGACTCAATCATACCAACCGCATAGATGCGGCTCATTTTATTAAAGGTATGATTGGCGCATATGATCTGAGCGGCGAAATTATAAATAAAAGCCTAGATACATACTTCAGCGATGCAGCAAGCGAAAAACTCAAACATTAAGCTTGTTTCTCAAAATACTGTATGAGTGACGAGCTTAGTGCTCAGGCTCAAGAAGCTTGTGCAGATGTACAACAACATATTTTGTCATTGCATCGTCAACATTGGCCTGACTTACGCTGCGCCACGCATTTTCTGCTTCTTTGTAGCTGCCAAAGACACCAACAATGTCAACTTTTGATAAGTCGCGAAACTCAAGTGATTGTGGGTCATTTACTTGTCCGCCAAAAACGAGATGAAGAAGTTGCTTGTCCGCCATGAGAATGTTTCCTATTCAATAGTGGTGTTTGTTTCTTCTTGTATCAGCTAAATGTTAACAACTGAGCAAGCGGCGCCTATGTATCAAACTGGTCATAAAAGACCACCTTTTTTTGTTAGGACATATTTAAATGGTTTCTTCCGGCAATTTTTTAATCTCAATCATTGGCCGCGATAATGTAGGTATTGTGTCCGGTGTGTCAGGGTATCTATTTGATATTGGTGCAAATCTTGCCGATGGATCGTATGCGGTTCTTGGTGAAGGTTTCGAGTTTTCGTGTATCGCATCGTTCCATGAAAAGATTGATTTAACTGAAGTTCAAAGTGGATTAAATGCTCTGGAAACTTTGGAAGATGCAAGAATCACGATTACGCCATTTTCTTTTGGCGCTGCACGGGGGTTATCTGCAGAGATTTCTCATGTTGTGGAAATCACTGGTGGTGATCGTCCGGGGTTGATTGCACGAATGAGTGAAGTGCTAGTCGAATATGACGCAAATATTGTGCGGATGAGCAGTAAGCGTTTGATTGACGAGGAAGGGGAGGCTCATTACAGCACACGTTTTGCAATAAACGCTGACCAGAGTCGGTTTGAGGCTTTGTCTGCAGCCTTAGTGAATACGGCAGGCAGTTTGCGCCTGGAATGCAATATTGAGGTTGTTCAAAGTAAAAAATAAGGGCGCTGAGCACCCTTATTTTATTTATACTGCAGTTACATGTCTTAGCTTCGGATAGATTGCTCTTTCAACCATTCGATCAAGCCTGATAAGCCAACGCTTTTAACTTTTGCACCAAAAACATCCCTATTGGTAATCATTAAGTTGATACCTTCGAACTCCAAATTTACAATTTGAAATTTGCCGTCTTTTTTTCGAACGCGCCAGTCAGCGAGAATAGGCTGGCCTTGCTCACGTTGTACTTCTGTCCGTACAAAGATATGACCGTTGCGCCCAGACGCAGGTTTGGTACCAATAACACTCAATTGTTCAAAACCAACTTGCTGCATGCGTTTATCAAATTCAGCGACAACATAGTCGCTCATCGCGTCCATATAAGCAGCACGTTCATCTCGGCTAGCTGATGCGAAGTGGCGACCAAGCATACCCCGGGCAATGAGGTTTATGTCAGTTGCATTTTCAAAAATAGCACGAAACGCTGCGTACCGTTCTTCTTCGTTCAGTTTGCTGTCACTCCAAACTGCTATTGTTTCTGCAGCAAGTGTTTCAATAAACTCTATGGCGCCGCGTGTGTCATCAACAGCAGCATCCTGAGCTGACACGGGCGTTATCGTTGCCCATATGGTTCCAATAAAGGCAATTAACAGTGAAAGTCTCAGTTTCATAGTGTCCTCGTTTCATATGATCGTAGTTTTAAACTACTCTGTGGCAACTGTAGCTTCACGCAAATAAGCCATCAGATCTTTTCTGTCTTGTTCTTTTTTTAGGCCAGCGAAAGCCATTTTGTTGCCAGGTAAAAAGGATCTAGGCTGAACAAGCCATTCATTTAGGTTTTGCTCAGTCCATATAAAGTCAGCTTCTTTAAGCACTTGTGAGTATCGCGTAAAACCTTCAGCAGAACCTGCTTGCCGGCCAAATATAGAATCCAGATTCGGGCCAATTCGTGTGCGCGCTGTGGCTGTTAGGTTATGGCATGCCCGGCAACGGTTAAAAAGGCGCTTACCTTTTACTGCATCACCTTCAGCAGAAATACTGGTATCGTCAGGATTAGCTGTTGCTGAAATTGAAGGAAGGAAAGTTGCAGTCATTACCATTAAGGCGGTTATGACAGTTTCTTTATTCAAAATTCTCATTAGGTATGTTCCAATTATTTGTCGTTTCGCAAACTCTTATACCCGAAATATGGCACAAAATATGGCGTTTGTTGCCTGAACGAGTGCTGAACACATTAGGCATCGTTTTTAATCAATCAATGCGTACGACGGAAGGTCGCACGCATTGATACATTTTAATGTTTACCCAAGCTTTTATATAAGCTCAAATAATCTTAGTCTTTAGCAACATATGGTTTTATTTCGCCGGATTTAATGCGGGCAAAATAATCATCCATCATTGCGCGCACTTCTTTTCTCATCAGATATAGCCCCAGTATATTTGGGAAACCTATAGCAAGGAGCAGGGCGTCTGCCATTCCCATAACGGGTGCAAGGGACATAGCTGAGCCAACAAAAAGAGCAATCAAATATGTCATCTTGAAGCCAAGGTCGGCAGCTCTGTTGTTGCCAAAGAGCCATAAGAATGAACGCTGACCGTAGTAAAACCAGGTAAGTGACGTTGAAAATGCGAACATCACAACTGCGATAGTCAACACATACGGGAACCAGTCAATCACTGTTGCAAACGCCTTGGACGTTAGCGAGATACCCGCAAGGGTACTTGTGTCACTGCCGTCAACTGAGCCTGTAAGAATGATTACAAGCGCCGTAATTGTACAAATTAATACTGTATCAATAAATGGCTCCAGCAGAGCAACCAAGCCTTCAGAAACGGGTTCTTTTGTTTTAGCTGCTGCGTGTGCAATTGATGCAGAACCAAGGCCAGCCTCGTTCGAGAAGGTTGCGCGGCGCAAGCCTTGTACGAGAACGCCGATAATACCACCGGTGATACCTTCGCCTGTAAAAGCACCAGAAATAATTTGGCCAAATGCCCATGGAATTTCTGTGACATGACCAAAAATTACAACAAATGATGCTGTAATATATATAACGGCCATAATAGGTACGAGGAACTCAGTGACGTGGGTAATTTGGCGAATACCACCAATAATTACCATGCCAACTACAGCAGCGTAAACTAATCCAAATAACCACGGACGACCATATAGGAAGCTATCACTTCCACCAGTTAAGGCCGCTACTTCATTGGTAAATTGAATTGAAGATTGGTTGACCTGAAATAACGCGCCAGCACCGAATGCACCACCAATAACGAACACTGCTGCTATTACGGCAAGTACCTTACCCAAGTTAGGCATACCTTGATTGGCAAGGCCTTGGCTCAAATAATACATTGGGCCACCAGAAACGACACCGTTTTCATCAATTTGACGGTATTTAACACCAAGCGTACATTCAACGAATTTTGACGTCATGCCAAAAAAGCCAGCCATGATCATCCAGAAAGTCGCACCGGGACCACCAATTGAAATAGCGATAGCAACACCTGCGATATTACCAAGGCCAACGGTGCCCGATACTGCAGCCGTTAACGCCTGAAAGTGTGTGACTTCGCCGGGATCATCTGGGTCGTCATATGTTCCGCGTACAATCTTGAGCGACTGTTTAAAGCCGCGAAGGTT
Organism: Kordiimonas aquimaris; assembly: GCF_025574485.1. Taxonomy (GTDB): domain Bacteria; phylum Pseudomonadota; class Alphaproteobacteria; order Sphingomonadales; family Kordiimonadaceae; genus Kordiimonas; species Kordiimonas aquimaris. Next base: position 94,851 of record NZ_JAOBPO010000007.1, read on the forward strand.
AGGAAACCCCATATAGAAACTGAAGAAAATGCCGCCACCAAGTAACCAGATGACAATAATAGGTATGCCAGGTGCCTCGCTTACTAACCAATCCATTGGAATGGTAACAAAAATGACTGTGTCAATAAAAGCAGCTACTGGAGCCATGAAATTATTTACTGCATCAACAACTGTTGTGCCGCCATCTTGTGCAAAAGCTGATTGTGTGATCAGTGCTAATGCCGCGCATGCCAGCGCAATAAATGCCGAAAGGCGTTTCATTCAGTCTCCCCCTTCAAGGTAATTTAGTCTTTTTGTGTGATTACAAGCGTAAATACTGTTGTTGTAGCAATCACTGTTTTCAAAGTTGGCGAATGCTAGCCGGAATGACCGCTAGGCTCAACGGAAAGATGAAGCAACTCAAAAAACAGTGAAGTTTCTGTGTTTTTTTAATATTTTTCTAAACTTTATTCCTAGTTAGCTACTTGTATCAGTGCTTTGCCAATAAAACTTTAGAGAACCTTTAACTGCCAATTAACTTGTTTGACTTAACGTTCCTAAATCGTTTCGAAGGATACTTAGCAGTATATCCGAAATGTCAGGCATTAATTATATAATGGGGTAGCGACCTTGTCAGAGACATCCAGACTTTCAAGCGCAGATGTAGCAAAGCTGTTGCAGGATCCGAATAGTGATAACCGAGCATTAGCAGCCCGTAAAGTTGCTGCTACGTTTGAAGGTAAAGAGCTTTCCAAGAGTGAACGTGCCATAGCGGAAGATATTTTTCGTGCTATGTTAAGTGATGCAGCTGAACGGGTGCGTCATGCATTGTCTGATAGTCTCAAGGATAACCCACTTGTACCGCATGATATTGCAGCAACTCTTGCTAAAGATGTTGAAGCTGTTGCCATGCCGATGATCGAAAGTTCAACGGTCTTGACCGATGAAGATCTCATCGAAATTGTTCGCACGCGCAACTCGGAAGTTCAGGAAGCTGTTGCTGGCCGCGCAAGCGTGTCTGAGGAATTGGCAGGCGCACTAGTAGAAACCAACAATGAACATGTTGTAGCAAAATTAGTGACGAATAACGGCGCAAGTATCAATGAGGCAACATATGAACAGGTGCTTGATAAATTTGCTGATAGTGACGCCATTAAAGACCCAATGGCTAAACGCAATGACTTGCCTGTTGGTGTTTCAGAGCGTTTGGTAACTATGGTTTCCGAGCAACTTCGCGACCATATTATGACACACAATCGTATCTCACCGGCGACAGCTAGTGACTTGTTACTGGAAAGCCGGGAAAAAGCGACTGTGTCTCTAGTAGAAGGCGGCAGCCAGCGCACTATTCAGGAATTGGTTGATCAGCTTGATGCAAATGGTCGTTTGACTCCAACTCTTATGCTGAGAGCACTATGCATGGGGGACACAACCTTTTTTGAAGTTGCCTTGGCTAAGCGAGTGAAAATTCCTGTTTTGAATGCTTATAAATTGGTGCACGATGGCGGTGACCTGGGATTAAAGCGATTGTTTGATGCTGCAAATATGCCTGATCAATTTCTGGGAATGGCGCGTGCTGCACTTGAGGTTTCAGAAGAAATGGCAATGACAGGCGGTGATGATCGTGAAGTTTACAAAAAACTAATGATTGAGCGTGTTCTTACACGTGTTGAAGATGACATCGATACAGAAAACCTTGACTATCTTATAGGTAAACTTGGTTCAGCTTCATCAGCTCAAGCGGCTGCTCTATAAATTGCCTAATTTGATCTAAGCGGTAGCCATAATGCAATTTCTGGCCACAAGAGAACAGCAATCAAGCCAAGTAATTGCAATGCCACAAATGGAATAATGCCGCGGTATATATCGCGAAGCTCTACCAGTTCACCTGCGGCACCTTTCATGTAAAAAAGTGCAAAGCCAAAGGGTGGTGTCAAGAAACTGGTTTGTAAATTGACAGCCATTAAAATAGCAAACCATGTAGTTGTCATGCCTGCCGCAGGAAGATGATCACCAAAATCTAGCGCCGCTATTACGGGTGCGAATACTGGCAATATAATCAGTGTGATTTCGATCCAATCAAAGAAAAAACCCAAGATAAAGATAGTTATCATCAGCACAGCGAGAACTGTCCATGCTCCAGTACCTGTAGCTTCAATCATATGCAAAATTGAATCATGACCACCGAGCAATGCAAACACGTATGAAAAAGCTGTCGCCCCTACAAATAGGCCAAACAACATAGTGGTAGTAAGTGCAGACCGCTCAACAACATCTTTTAGTGTTTTAAAACTTAATTGCTTGCGTACAAGTGCCAGAATAAGTGCACCGAATGCACCAACACCACTAGCTTCTGTTGGCGTTGCAAAACCGCCAAAAATTGAACCTAAAACCATAATAATCAGCAAAATTGGCGGCACGAAACTGCGTATTATCATGCCAGCAGAAAGTGGTTCTGTAATTTCGTTCTTCATTAATGGTGGTGCCAAGTCTGGATTGATGAATGCGCGTATCAATATATAGCTAAAATATAAACCGGCGAGCATCAGGCTCGGGACAATCGCTGCCAGAAACAATCCGCCTGCTGATGTCCCTAAAAGGTCTGCCATGACCACGAGCATAATAGATGGCGGCAAGAGAATACCAAGTGTACCTGATGCAGCGATAGTGCCAGTGGCAAGCGGTCGATCGTAGCCGCGTTCAATCATGATGGGCAAGGCCATCAAGGTCATCATAACCACACTAGCGCCGATGATACCTGTTGTAGCAGCAAGAATGACACCCAGCGTGGTCACAGATAGCGCTAAGCCACCCGGAATGCGTCGTGTCATAAGCTGCAACGTAGAGAGTAAATCTCTGGCGATACCGCTTTTTTCAAGCATAGTGCCCATAAATATGAACATTGGTATCGCAACAAGTACTTGTTTGCTAACTACCCCGCCAAAAATGCGGCTCACCACAAGAAAAAAGCTGTTTGGGTTTTCATAGCCTAAAACAACAGCAATTGCCCAAAACCCTAAACCAACACCGCCTAGAACAAACGCAACAGGAAACCCGGTGAATAATAGTGGGATCAAGACTACAAACATAAGAAAAGGTAATAGTTCGATTACTTCAGTCATTAATTATGTCTCAACAGTATTGGCTAAAGTAATGGAGGCCTTACGTGTTTTATCGCCAGAAAAGCCTGTATGGGGTGCAAGTGACGCAGACCCGAACAGAAAAACGATTGCTTTAAGTGCTTTCGAAAAGGCAGAGCACGCAAGGAGCAAGAAGCCGACAGGAATAGCCGCTTTAATAAGCCACCGATTTGTTAAGCCTGTAGGTGAGGGTGAAGCTTCATTATAAGCGAGGCTGTATTCAACATAATCAAAACCAAACCAAACGATAGTTGCGATGTAAGGTAGTAAAAATACCATACATCCCAAAAGTTCTATGATCGCACGTGTGCGTGGGTTCCATTTTTCGCTAAAGAGTTCGATACGGACGTGGCCGTTGGCGCTATATGTCCAACCTAGGCATAGTAAGAAGAGTGCACCGTGTAGATGCCATTCCATTTCCTGCAGTTTTGTTGAACCAATGACAAACCAATGTCTTAGAGTGACATCGAGCATGATAACAATGACCAATGCAATAAGAAACCATGCTGCCAACTTGCCTGCGCGTACGGCCATACCGTCAATAAAGTCTGCAATTTTAAGTATATGCTGCATCAGTTATTTTTAAGGTAACCGCGATCGGCCCACCCTTTATATTTAGCACGAAAAGCCTGAAGCGATTGCCATACACGTTTAAAGTTTGGGTCTTGGTTTTGCATGTCGTTGGCCACTTTGTTCCAGGCCGCTTCAAGGCCGGCTAGAACTTCCGGTGACCATGTATGAATTTGAACACCATGTTCAACAAGACGTTCCAATGCATCAGGCTGCAAAGCTTCGCCTTCTGAGATAGCATGGCGTATATTAGCTGAACACGCTGTTTCAATTAGCAATTGCTGATTCTCGGTTAAACTGTTCCACGCATCAAGGTTGATCATCAACTCGAAGAAAGTCGACTGCTGATGCCAGCCTGGCATATAATAATGTTTGGCAACTTCGTAAAAGCCCATACGCTCATCAACAGCCGGCATTGCAAATTCTGTGGCATCAATAGTACCAAGCTCAAGAGCCTGATATATCTCGCCACCAGCAATTAATTGTGGTGCCGCGCCTATCTCTTCCAAAACTTTGGCGCCAAGACCAAAGAAGCGAATCTTTAAACCTTTAAAGTCATCAAGCGTATTGATTTCACGCTTGAACCATCCTGATGCCTCAGGCGGCGTTAAGCCGCAAACAATGCTGTGAATATTATGCGTATGATATATCTCTTCAAACATTTCTTTGCCGCCGCCGAAATCAAACCATGCTAGGTACTCGGGGGCAGAAGGGCCGAAGGGCATTGATGCAAAAAGTTGGAGCGCGAGCTCTTTTCCCGCCCAGTACCCTGGTGTTGACCATCCAGCTTCCACTGCGCCGTAACTAACAGCATCAAATGTTTCAAACGGCGGCGCAAGTACACCAGGCTCAAAGAATTTTAATTCTATTGCTCCATTTGAAATTTTGTTTAGTTCAGTCGAAATACGTTTGCCGGATGTTCCAATCTGTAACAGTGTTGACGGATAAGTGCTGGTCATTCGCCACTTAACGGGCGCTTCATTAGTTGAAAGTGCATCTGAGTTTGTGTCAGCGCTATTGTCAGGGCTGCAACTGCTGATAACCATTGCTGCGCATGCAGCAATATAATGACGAAACATAAAAACCTCTATAACACAATTGGTTAGTTGAATTTCTTAAGAGATTGACCAAGCAGAATATATAGTTTGCCCATATCAGATGAAATAAGCGTAATCGAAAGTGCGCTTCCACGATCTCCAATTTGGGCGCGCTCCATCATACCTTCAAAATCACGACAGTAACGTGCGACACTTTCTCTGAATTCGCTATCTGTTTTAAATTTATCAGCAATGGCCTTGCGCGTTGTGCGATCACCAATTTTTAGCGTGCGACGCATGAAGACCGATTTATCGCCTTCAAGGTAATCTTCCCATATTGTGTCAGGCATATCGTGCGATAATGCTTTGTTAATATCGATAGATACAGACTGCAGGCTTTCCATTAGTAATTTTGAAGTGCGCGCAAATTCGTTACGTGTGGCAGATGTGATGCGTTTTTCAATTTCCGTAGTTTTCTCAATAAAGTGTTGAGCTTGCTCTGCAATTTTGGACGATTCATTGCCTAGGCGACTAGCGAGAAAGGCACTTTCTTTTTCTGCTTTTTCAGCAGTGTTTTGATAATCCTCAAGTACACGGTTAAGTGTGGCTTGCATTTGTTCTTGCAAATAAGTGATACGCTCGTTTGCCTGGTCACTGATTGCTGTCATGCTTGCCGTCAGCTCTGCGCCAGTTTCATCAACAGAGCGACGCATATCATTTTGAGCACGTTCTGTTTGATCCATCAAAGCCTGACTTGCAGAGTCGAGGCGGGTTGCCGCATCTGTCGATGTTTCCGCGAAGCGTGCAATCTGTGCATCCATGCGTTCCGTTGAGCGATCAAGGTTCTGAATAACTTCGCCAGCTTCTTGAGCAATACGCTCGCGTTCCCCGGCAAATGCTTCGGCTGCCCGACCAAGTTTTTGGCTGGTGTCCTGTAGTTGACTATCAAGTTCTTCAGAACTTTTTGATAGCTTGCTCGCTTGTGTTTCAAGTGTTTGAGCTGCGAGTTCGGATTTTTGATCAATATCGGTAACATTGCTTGCTAATGCTGATGCTTTCTCAGAAAGATGGCTTTCTACAGTTGTTGCCTGCTCCTGAAGGCTGTGGCTTTGTGCTGTAAACCTTTCGGCTGCCTCAATAACCTTATGTGCTGCGTCGTCAGAAGCTGCATGCAAAGCATCGCGTTGACGTGTTAGATCATCCTCAAGGCGTGATAACTTCATCCTCGTGTCGTTAAGGAGATCAGAGAGCAAGCCGCTTTGCTCTCCCATTTTCGCTTGGACTCCTTCGATGTCAGCACTTGTTTTCTGTGATTGTTCGGATAAATTACCCGTGGTTTCAGCTATTTGTTCCGCAGCGTTTGTTAAATCCTTGGCAACGTTTTCGCCTTTAACAGCCATTTCATTCATTTGATCTTCAACACTTGCACGCAACTGACGGATATGCTGCAAGGTCCGTTCCGCTGTTGCTTCTGCTTCATCAGCAGCAGCACTGCTATGGCTTGTGATTGCTTCCATCGTTGAAGATAAAGCACGTTTCGCGCGATCAAGGCCGTCTTCAAGAACCATATCCACTTGTTTGGCGTGCTCTAGCACCTGTTTGCCTGTTTCTTCTGTTGTTTTAATCGTTTGTGCATGAACTTGTGCGCTTGCTTCAAGGGCAGAGGTACTATGTTCTTCCAGTGACAAACCTGCTTCTTCCAGCATAGCTCTAGCGTTCTTTACTGTATTGATGACTTGTTCAGACATGAAGGTTGCGCGCTCTGAGAATACTTTAGACACATTGTTAGTGCTCTCTAGTGCTTCAGTAGCTGCTGTTCGAACCTCGCCGACATGACTGCGCAGTGTCGCTTCTATTTTTTCAGATTCTTTTGCGGCCAGCTCCGCTAGTTCTTTCAGTACAGAACCCTGGGTGTGCATATGCTCTGATAACTCGGCTGAGCGACCTTCCAGTCCTTCAACATCATGGCGGAATTTCTCCATGCCGCCCAGAACTTTGTCTGTTACGGTTTGTAGGCGAAGCTCGACCTCTACGGCAATCTCCTGAACCTCGTTAACGCGTCCGCTGACATGGTCACCGGCGCGATCAAGGCGCGTTTCGAAATCTTCAGTTGCTTTACCAAAGGCATCAAGGCTTGTGTTAACGCGGTCGCGTGCATGGTCAGCTGTCGCTGCAGCTGATGTTCCCGCACCTTCGACACGGTCATGAATGCTTTGCACAAGCGTTTCAAGGTTTTCCATGCGCGTTTCGACATCTTTGGTTAACACTTCAATTGAGTCTTTTTCGCGCGCCAGTAACTCTCTAATGCTAACTGTGCGCGCTTCCGTGTCTGCAGTTGCGGAAAAAAGGTCACTGATTTGAGATTGAAAGCGGTTTTCCAGATTACTTAGGCGATCAGATGCCAAATCTGCAACAGCATCAATATTTGTAAGTTCTTTAGTCAGTGTCTTATTAAGCTGGGCTAAGCGTTCTTCTGCAATTTCTACTGGAGCAACTGCTTTATGCAGGTTCTGCGCAATGGCCAGACGTCGTTCCAACAACGGGTCTGTTCGCTGAAAAGCAAGCGCCACTAACCAAAATATTGCAATAGGGGTGCTGTAGCCGGCAACAATGCTGGCAAGCTCAATGATTGTCAGTGAGGTAAATTCTGTAGACAGTAAAAAGTAAATGGATGCAGCGGTCCATATGGTTGACGCTGTACCGGCCAGTATAACAGGGAGCAGTCGACGTTTGTTACGTGACCGTTGTCGTACAGTTTGTTGCTGATTTTCGGTTTCAATTGTCTGATTATCAGTTTTGTCGACGTCCTGACTAACGTCAGTAAAATTTGTATCCACTCTGGACATCATGCTCCCCGTTCCTGCCCATGATCAATTTCACAGTTTCACTTTAGCTTTCCAGCGTCAATACCTGCGTTGCCTGAACGATCATATTCAGCAGTATTAAACGAGAGTTGTGGCAAAAAAATGAGCGTCGGCTATGATGCATATTATATACCGCATATAAAGCTGACAGGAAAAGGTAATGTCAGACAGTATAGATAAAAGCCTCTCAGTTGCTAAGAGGCGATTAAAAACACCACGACCTACAAATGTGCAGCGCATATATTTGATGCGCGGCCTGCAGCAACCTGGCGGTAAATTGCCATTGTTTGATGTTGATGGTCAGCGATATAAAGCGCAGACGATTCAGTCGTGTATTAAGAATGGTTGGTGTGAACACTGGTTTAGGAATCCAGCTAAACCAGATTGGCTAGTATGTAAATTAACGGAACAAGGCCGGAAAGCCTTAAAATCCAAGTAATGATTCACTCCGATGTTGTTATTCTAGATCAGGAACACCTGTTTTCATACACAAGTGGCGATGAAGACCTTCAAAAACGTATTTTAGAGTTATTTATAGAAAATGCCCCTAGTTACTTGGCAACGCTTTCCAGACCCAATAATGAGAATTGGCGTTCTGATGCACACAAACTCAAAGGGACTGCACGTGCGATTGGGGCTAAACGTTTAGCTGAAATTGCTGAGAAGGCTGAAAAGCTTGGTGTAAAGCAAGTTTCTAATGCTGACCAGCGGACCATGCTACTTCTTTTGCACCAAGTTCTTGATGAGACAATTAATTTTATAAAAGCTGCTTATTTTCCTAATAGAGTTTTGTAATAATTAACTTTTGATATGTAACGTCCATTTTGAGACTGGGTTATGACACCAAGGGTTTGTGTGAATGTCTGATTATGATTTTGATAGGGTTAATGTATTACTGGCGGAAGATAGTCCGTTTATACGTTCGCTCTTGGTCAATTCTTTGAAAGTTCTAGGCGTTGGAAATGTTTTTGCTGTTGAACATGGCGGCGACGCGATTCATTTTTTACAAAGAGTAAAGAACGAGCCCATGCGTGTTGGTGTTCAGCAGATTGATATTGTTATTTCAAACTGGGATATGCATCCAATTGACGGCATGATGTTCTTGCGCTGGGTCCGCAGACATAAGGATAGCCCAGATCGGTTTGTGCCATTTATGTTTATCACAAGTTACACTGAGCCAGAACGTGTTCTGCAAGCGCGCGAAATGGGTGTGACTGACATGTTGGCAAAGCCTTTCACGATCAAACACATTGGTGAGAAGCTGATTAGTATAATCGAGCGCCCACGACAGTTTGTGCATACAAAAGATTTCTTTGGACCGGACCGAAGACGGCAAAAATTAGACTTTGGGGGGCCTGAAAGGCGCATACTAAACGATAAAAGCGAGGGTGTGGAGATTATTCGTGGATAAGAATAAACCAGTAATCGTAAGGTTTTATCGCTTTAAAAACCGGCTGAAAGAAAAAACAGCGGGCCTGGCACCTGGCAACACGTCTATTTCTAAGGAAGCAATGGAAGCAGCTCAGCAAGCGCTTTCAAAAATGTCAGAAGATTACCCTGATTGGGTTTCTAGTTTGATAGTTAAGCTTCAAGAACAACACAGTCGCTGTGTTGATACACCAGAAAAAAGGCACGAATTATTCGAAGAAATTAATCGTATCGCGCACGACATGAAGGGGCAGGGCGGCACATTTGGGTACCCGCTCATCACGGCTTTTTCTGACTCGTTATATGGTTTTACCGTCAAACGCCCCGGAGAGATAACGGATAATCAGATTGAGTTAGTTAAATCACACCTTGATGCAATGCGGGCTGTCATTCGCGGGCGTGTAGCGGGTGACGGTGGCGAAATGGGTGAAAAATTAAGTGAAAGCCTCAACGAAGCCATTGCTAAGTATGATGATAGCTAACGAACATACCTCAACATCTATTGCACAGCTTGGTAGTTAAGAAGCTTTCTTAATATTACAGACCTTCGCTTTTAAAAATGCTGTCAAGTATGATGGTGTGTAATTCAAAATTCATGAATACTTGCTAAAAGACTGTGCATTCCATTAGTGTTGGACGGCGAGTCAAGATTTCGCAGCATTTAATATCTTGCATGGTAATACATAGGATCATCAATGAAAATATCTCGTAGACAATTTGCTATTGGAGCCGGCAGCGTAGCATTTATGGGCTTGGCAAAAAATGCCAATGCGCTTGAGGTTTATGGCAAACAACCAATGAGTATTGGATATGGTGACTTGAGGACGGACAAGAATGGATTGCTTGATTTGCCCGAAGGATTCTCTTACCGCGTTATTTCGTCTCTAGGGGATCACATGGATGACGGATTACTGGTTCCTGATAGGGCCGATGGGATGGGCTGTTTTAAGCTTGATAGTGATCACGTAGCCCTTGTTCGTAATCACGAACTTCCTTCAGACCGGCATGATCTTGGCCCGTTTCCAGCTAAGCAATCGTCGGATATATTGACCTTCGACAAAGATGATGAAGGGAGGCCTTTGCCAGGGGGAACGTCTACGATCGTCTACAACATGGTAACCGGCGAGCGTGTTCGGGAGCACATGAGCTTGTTGGGTACAATACGTAACTGTTCTGGCGGCATTACTCCATGGGGTAGCTGGTTGACATGTGAAGAGAATGTATCTCGCGCCGGTGAAATGGTCGGGAAAGATCATGGGTGGGTATTTGAAGTGCCAGCCAATGAGACAGGCTTGGTTGACCCTGTTCCACTAAAAGCGTTAGGTCGATTTAATCATGAGGCAGCTGCAATTGATCCAAGAACAGGTATTGTTTATTTAACTGAAGATCGAAACGATAGCTTGTTTTATCGCTTCTTACCCAATGTAAACGGTGACTTGAGTAAAGGTGGCCGTTTGCAAGCCATGGCTTTTGTTGAAGATACAGTTTCCAGTGATACTCGCAATTGGGAAACTGTTGGTTTTGAATTAGGTAACTGGCGTAATGTCCGCTGGATTGATTTAGACAACACGGATAGCCCAGAAGATGACTTGCGGTTGCGGGGGCATGCTGACGGTGCGGCCATTTTTGCGCGCGGAGAAGGAATACACTGGGGCGATAGTGAATTATATTTCACATGCACTTCTGGCGGCGCGGCTGAGCTTGGCCAAATCATGCGTTATGTGCCATCCGCACATGAAGGACTCGCTGAAGAAGCGCAAACTCCCGGGAAACTTCAACTGTTTCTTGAATCAGATGACCCGAAAAACTTCAATTACGGTGACAACCTTACCGTTGCTCCAAATGGCCACCTAATTGTTTGCGAGGATCAATATACGGAGGTTGTCGATAATCATTTAAGGGGAGTAACTCCTGACGGAGAAGTGTATCCGTTCGCAAGGCTGAGGGTTCAAACTGAACCTGCGGGTGCATGCTTCTCACCGGACGGGGCTACTCTTTTTGTTAATGTATATAGCCCAGCAATGACGCTTGCGATTACTGGTCCATGGGACAATCTGAAGTAAGTTTTGAGCTTGTGCTTAGGTTTTTCACAATCTGTCAGTCAAGAATGGGCGCTTAATGCTGTGTCGCCATAGGCGGAAAACTAAAGTAGATGCTTACTTATATGAAGTTAACGTCGCAGTTCTTTCATAGCGCTATCAATACCTGATAGAGACAGTGAGTACATCTTATCTTGCATCAATGTTTTCATGATTTGAATTGATTGGCTGTAACGCCAATGTTCTTCAGGTATTGGGTTTAACCACACTGATTTTTGATAAATATTACCAAGGCGCTTCATCCAGACTTCGCCTGATTCTTCATTCCAATGCTCAACTGACCCGCCAGGATAAGTTATTTCATAAGGGCTCATTGATGCATCACCAATGAAAATGACTTTATAGTCATGAGGGTAGGTGTGCAAAACATCCATTGTCGACATTGTTTCGTTGTGGCGGCGGCTATTGTCTTTCCAGACGCGCTCATAAAGGCAGTTGTGGAAGTAGAAAAACTCTAAATGTTTAAATTCACTGCGAGCAGCAGAAAACAGTTCTTCGCAGACTTTGATGTGCGGGTCCATAGAACCGCCAACATCGAAGAATAGAAGCAGTTTTACAGCGTTATGGCGTTCAGGAACCATTTTAATATCAAGAAAGCCGTTATGTGCGGTTGAGTGGATCGTGCCATCAAGGTCAAGCTCTGTTGCTTCGCCTTCACGTGCAAATTGTCGTAGTTTTCTCAAGGCTACTTTGATGTTACGGGTGCCAAGCTCAATGCTGTCATCAAGATTTTTAAACTCGCGTTTATCCCAAACCTTGATTGCGCGGCCATGGCGGCCTTTGTCTTGCCCAATTCGGACACCCTCGGGGTTGTAACCATATGCCCCAAAAGGGCTTTTACCAGCAGTGCCAATCCATTTATTGCCACCTTGATGGCGTTTTTCTTGTTCTTCGAGGCGCTTTTTCAGCGTCTCCATAATCTCGTCCCAATCACCTAAAGATTTGATCTCATCCATTTCTTCTTTACTGAGATATAGTTCAGCCAGCTTTTCAAGCCATTCTTTTGGTATCTCATGTGCTTCGTCATCAGCTATAAACTCAATACCCTCAAACACCTTACCGAAGATACGATCAAATCTATCTAGTTTGCTTTCATCTTTAACGAAAATAGATCGGGACAGAAAATAGAAATCGTCAACGCTATAGTTCGCGCATCCTGCTTCCATTGCTTCCATCAAGGTCATATATTCCTTGATACTAACGGGTAGCCCGCCGTCTTTAAGTTCATAGAAGAAATTAATGAACATTGGGGTACTCTATGTTGTTTTTCTGCGGTTCATGAATGCTAACCGTTCAAATAAGTGAACATCTTGTTCGTTTTTCAAAAGAGCGCCATGGAGAGGCGGTATGAGACTCGAAGGATCTTTTGATTTTAAAACTTCTTCAGGTAGTTCTTCAGCCATAAGTAGTTTTAGCCAATCAAGTAATTCGCTAGTTGATGGTTTTTTCTTAAGGCCTGGTACTTCGCGAATTTCGAAGAATATGTTAAGCGCTTCTTTAACCAAATTTTTATCGATATCAGGAAAATGAACATCGATAATATGCTTCATTGTTTCGGGTTCAGGAAACTTAATGAAGTGGAAGAAACATCGACGCAAGAAAGCATCTGGAAGCTCTTTTTCGTTGTTTGATGTAATAATGACGATTGGACGGTTAACGGCTTTAATCGTTTCACCGGTTTCATAAACATGAAATTCCATGCGGTCCAATTCAAGTAGCAGATCATTTGGGAATTCAATATCGGCTTTGTCTATTTCGTCGATCAATAGCACTGGCGTTTTATCACTTGTGAAGGCATCCCACAGTTTACCGCGTTTGATGTAATTCCTAATGTCTTTTACTTTTTCATCGCCTAGCTGACTATCCCTAAGGCGAGAAACGGCGTCATATTCATAGAGACCTTGCTGCGCTTTTGTTGTGGACTTAATGTGCCACTCGATAAGCTCTACGCCGAAAGAGTTAGCCACTTCTTGCGCAAGAACGGTTTTTCCTGTTCCAGGCTCACCTTTAATGAGAAGAGGGCGGCGCAGAGTAGCTGCTGCGTTTACTGCCACTTTAAGGTCATCTGTTGCTACGTAATTATCAGTACCCGCAAATTTCATGGGGACCATCTCCTGAAGTCAAAAAATATATAGGCAAGACGTAGCGCAAGACAGTTGATTGTCCACACATTTTTTAAAACAATTATATGCTTTTACTACAAACAGAAAAAGCCCGCTGCGCTCTTGTGTAGGAGACATAGCAAGGTCAGTAAAATCATCTTGAGTTAATTAGGCCTCAAGTAATTTAGCAATTACAGTCGTCTATACTTCATCGTCTACTAATAGCCCTTCAACATTCCTGAATGATGCTAAAAATTCAAAAATGCTTTCAGGCGGAAATTGACGAACAACTTCACCAGATTCATTATCAACATTTGAGTATATGAAGCGCCCGGTTTCCTCATCCTTTTCAATGCGCAAGCGCGTATTTGGCGTTTGCTCAATTTCAGGGATTAATTCTTCCAACGCTTCAGCAGCTCTAACCAATGGGTCACCTTCTGTTAACCTTAAGAAGGTACCATTAGTTTCTTCTGGTGGTTCGAAAGAAGCTTGCCTTGTCTGTGGTGCAGTCAAAGTTCCAGCATCGCCAGAATTGTTAGATTCTGAACGTTGCACAGAGGCGCTTCTTATAGGGACGACCTGTGTATTGCTATTTGTGTTTCCAATTTCAGTCATGCTCCGCTCCGGACGAAATTCGCCCTTTCAATCACATGTGCCAATTTTCTTTGTTACTATTGGCTGTTGCAAGATAAGCTCTGCAAACTCTTCATTTATTTAAAGCTGGGCGAGCTTGTTAATAAAGTAAGCTCGCCCAGTTCTATTTTATCGGAAGAGTCCAAGAACTGCCGATGGTGCCTGGTTTGCAATCGACAAGGCTTGTAGGCCAAGCTGTTGTCGTACCTGCAACGACTGCAGATCTGCACTTGCTTGTGCAAGGTCGGCGTCTACAAGGTTACCAATACCAACTTCGATTGAGTCAGACAGTTGCGTTACAAACGTTTGCTGTAGCTCAAGTCGGTTTGAACCTGAACCCAATGCAGACAGTGAGGTGTTAACGTTTGCAATTGACGCATCAATCGCCGTTACCGCTGCTGCAGCTTCTGTTTGTGTGTTAATGTCCTGAGTAGCAGTAATTGTTACGTTACCGCCACCAAGTGACAGATCTTGCGCACCGACTGTAATGGTGTTTGTACCACTATCATTGGTAATCGCTACAATCGCATCACCACCAGTGTTCACAACGTTAGTGCCGTTAAATTCGGCGTTCTGAACGATTGAAGTAATTTGATCACGCAGCTGCGTAAAATCATTGTTGAGTGCATTACGGCTGGCAGTATCAAGACCGGA
>NZ_JAOBPO010000008.1 GCF_025574485.1 Kordiimonas aquimaris
TGAGATGCCCCTAGATTTGTAGACACCTTGTTCATTATAAAATGGAAGCAAGGAGTTTATAGATTATGCCGATAGGTGTTCGTTATACAGAAGAATTCAAGCGCGATGCGGTCGCTCAGATCACAGACCGAGGGTACAGCGTCAAAGAGGTGGCTGAACGGCTTGGTGTTTGTACAAAGTCCCTTTATGATTGGAAGAAGCTTTTTTCAAAGCCAAGCAAGGAACGCAAGCAGGAAGCTGCTGACAGCGCTGAGATCAGGCGGTTAAAAGCTGAGTTGCTTCGAGTCACCGAAGAAAGAGATATCCTAAAAAAGGCAACGGCGTACTTCGCAAGGGATGCGTAGTGAAGTACGCCTTCATTCAGGCGCACCAAACTGTGTTTCGTGTGCGGGTGATGTGCCGCGTCCTGAAGGTTCATCACAGTGGTTTCTATGGCTGGGTCAAGAAGCCTCTCAGTAAGCGGGCCAGAGATGACAACCGGCTTATCGGGCTCATCAAACAAGCCTGGCTTGAGAGTGGTTGTGTTTATGGATACCGCAAACTTCATGACGACCTGCGGTCGCTCGGTGAGACCTGCTGCCCGAACCGTGTGGCACGACTGGCAAGCATTGCGGGCGTCAAAGCACAAATAGGCTACCGGCGCAAAGCTGGTTTTTACGGTGGCAAACCTGCGATTGTTGCAGCCAACAGATTACAGCAAGACTTCAAAGTGGCCCTGCCAGATCATGCCTGGGTCACGGACATTACGTATATTCGCACGCATCAGGGGTGGCTATATCTGGCCGTTGTCATTGATCTTTATTCCCGCCGCGTGGTGGGTTGGTCTATGCAACCCCGTATGCAGATGGATTTGGTGTTGAGTGCCTTGCTGATGGCTGTCTGGCGTCGCAAACCAAAGCAAAAGGTGATCATTCATTCTGATCAGGGCAGCCAGTTTACAGGCCATGAGTGGCAGAAGTTCCTCGGCGCTCACAATTTGGAAGCCAGCATGAGCAGGCGCGGCAACTGCCATGATAATGCTGTTGCTGAGAGCTTTTTCCACCTGTTAAAGCGCGAACGCGTCAGGCGCAAAACCTACGCAACCCGCAAGGATGCTCGCCAAGACGTCTTCGATTACATCGAAATGTTTTACAATCCAAAAAGAAAGCATGGTAACAACGGGTTGTTGTCTCCCGTCGATTTTGAACAACAAACTAAAATGAAATCGCAAGGTGTCTAACAAACTAGGGGCATCTCATACCAATACATACAAAGCATTAGCAGAGCTTGGCGTTAAGGTTTCTTCTTCACTTAGTGCAGCTAATTTACAATCTGACGCCGCGCTTTCTGTGATTGGAAATGTTCGGCAGAAGATTGTTCATGTTACGGAAGTTCCAATTTTATCATTTTCAGCTTTGAAATTCGGTAGAAACCTTGCGTGTCCTAACAAATCACTCACGATAACAGGCGTCGGGTTTGAAGAAACGAAAGACGTAATTAAAGATGCAGTAGCTCAAAGGGTAGAAGATATAGTTATTTTGACACATCCATTTGAGTTTATTAAGCGTGGTGATGCAAAATTTCGAAAAATTACATTAAGTCGCGTTAACCAAAGTAGATTGAAAAAACTCTGTCGTTGGATTGCGGAAACCGAGACTGTGACAACAGCGGATTTTAAGTCCTCTATTGACCGTTGGCTGTCAGCCACTGTGGCTGATGATGTAAAAATTGAATCGCGCCCGCTATCCTCTATAGTACGTGTGATAGAAAATAAACTAAATGATATAATATGGCAGTATTAAACCACTATTTAAGCGATTAAATAAAGGGTAAGTTTGACTTCTACCTCAAAACAGATTTTAGCGAAAGAATGCATTATTCTTTTCGGTACGGATAACCCTATGGGATTAGCCGCTATGCGAGACATAGGCTCACATGGAGGCAAAGTTATCGGGCTTGGTTATTCGGCGACTGCACTCGCTAGTACATCAAAATACTGCACTGCTCATTACCTTAGGGCACAAGGTGAAAGAGCTGTTGTTCATCAGGTGATCGAGCTTGCACGCACATACGGTGCATCCATGTTAATTGCTATGAGTGAGCCTGACATTGCGCTCTTTAATCGCCATAGAGAACAGCTCTCCAAGCATATACGATTACTATTTCCTGAAGCAGATACAATTAATCAAATATTCGATACGAAAAATGCTTTGAAACAGGCTGCCTCTGTTGGAATACAAACCCCCAAAACAGTATCTATTTCAAACATGGAGAACATAGAGAGCGTACTAGGCGATGTTACGTATCCTGTTGTTCTGAAATGGGCTGATCCCAATGCTGTAGCGAGCCGGCTTCACAAGGTAGGCTTGAAGGTTATTAAGGCGGAATATGCGAAGTCTTTTGACGAGCTCATTGGTAAGTTAGGCAAATATTCGACGTTAAATATTTTTCCTATGATACAAGAATATTGTAAGGGCGAAGGCTTAGGCCATATGTTTTTAATGTATGAAGGCCAAGCTTTGCTCGAATTTCAACATCATCGAATTCATGAATGGGAGCCAGAAGGTGGAGTTTCATCTTTATGTATGAGTGTGCCGCTAAATGAGCATGTAAGAGCGAGAGAAAAATCTCGAGTACTTTTAGAAAAGCTCAATTGGACTGGTGTTGCAATGGTGGAGTACCGATATGATGTGTCATCCGGAACATATCTGTTTATGGAAGTGAATGGCCGGTTTTGGGGTAGCTTGCCATTGGCTATTGCTGCGGGTGTACCATTTGCCACAGGCTTGGTAGTTTCTCAAATTATTAACGATGTAACTCAGTTTCCAAAGGTATTCCAAGCACCATATAAACGCATTAAATGCCTGTACTTTATTCCTGAAACGAAAAGGTTAGTACGCATTTTATTTGAACGAAAAAAGATAAAAGACCCGCTCTTTAAACCTCGACCATTTTTGAGTTTACTGCGATATTGTTTTTCATTTTTGTCGCCTTATACACATTATTATGTATTCGAATGGGTGGATCAAAGGCCATTTTGGAGCGATGTAAAAAATATACTTTGGAAACTGTTGAAACAATAGTTTCTTATAGCTTATCTAATCTTCTAGTTCATAGTGTAAATTCATAACAGCTTGGTGAATTGTATGAAAACACGTCCGAAAATATGCTCTGCTGTGAGTGTATGGATCATAAATTAATGGTTTGGGTTTGTCACACCATAAACCTAATAAGACGACCTGAATATCATCTCTCTTTAATCTTGTTTTTATGCTAGAGATATGGCGCTCTTCCATAACAAGGAAGGTATCATCAGGTTTCACTTCAAAATCTTCCAAATCAGTAGCTCTGTGCGCAGACATATCTATGTCAAACTCCTCAGCGATTTCTATAGCGACTGCATTCGCCAGCGAGCCGGTATGAGTGGATAGCCCAATAGATGTTATAGGGATATTCCAATTATACTGTTTGGCGGCGTACTCTCCGAAAGGACTGCGACATATATTGCCGTGGCACACGAAAACTAATCTTTTACTGTTATAAGAATTTAGCTTTGTGGCACTATTGAAGTACCCTAAACGAAGTTTTACCTGATCGATAATGCTACGAATCAAGCCGCGATGAGTTCCAAAGTTTGCAGAGATATACTTGATCATAGATTGCTCCAAATTCATGTAAGTATACTATAATAAAAATACCCAACTTTTCAGAGGCATTTATTTTGTATATTTTGCTTTCACATAGTCGACTATAGCCTAGGAAATCACCTATTTATTTTAATTAAATCAAAAAAGCTTGTTCAATTTTATGGCTTTTCTGCTTGGAGGCTAATTTGTATATCACTACCCGTAACATTGTCACTCTAAGCGGTCTTGACCGAGCCGAGTTAGAAGGGTTTTTCGATAGTGGACGGGTCGCAGTGTAACGAAGAGCTGAATGATCAACATATATAAAATCAGCTAGTTGAGAGAATATGACCTCGGAACAGTCTAAAACCTGTTAATGGCTTCTGATGGGCCTTTAAAATGAGTTTTTCGAATCTGAAGACTCACACAAAACGTGCACACAAAATTTTCAATTAAATTAATTACCTATATATTTCATATGGTTAATGACCTATCAATCAGGCTCATAACCTGAAGGTTGTAGGTTCAAACCTTAACTATAAAGTACCTCGGTCTTTTTGCTCGATTTTGATTAGCTATGATCTTGGATTCTTGGTTAAGGGTTTTGCCTCAAATACAACTTATTAGTGATTCGTGTTTACTGGGTAGTAATGTGCCGTGGAAATGAAAACAACTAGACTGTTAATTTGTATTAATTGAAGTGCTTAATGAACTAGTAAACCATTGAAGAGCCTTGTTTTGAGTTTCTTGAATAATCAGTCGATTAATAAACTTAAAATTTTATTCTTGACTGTAGTTTACAACTTTGTGTGTAGTGCTGCCACAGAGTGTTGAGTTCAGATGTGGGGGCATCTATCATTTCTCAAGAATAATCGCATGCACCCTATGGGTGTAATGTAACGGGGATTAGTTGTTGGTTGATTGTATGCAGCGTTGGGGCACTGCGTATTGATTAACTGGAGGCTGGTCGCTGGAAAAGTGTGTGGTTTGAACTGCTGGTACCAGTCCAAACCACGATGTCAAAACTATTATGGAGAATTGACAAAGTGGTTAATATCATAAAACCAAACATCAGGGAACTATCAAATAAAGAGCTTACTTTTGTAGCTGGTGGTTTCTCTTTTACGGAGCATCAAGTTAGCGAGAATATTGATGCAATCATTAGCAATGGCTTGACTGAGGAAATGCAAAGCACAGCGTGTGCTATTTCTGCTGTGTCTTTACGACATTCTTCAAGTGAAGCATTTGTTGATGCTTTGGGCGAGGCTACACCGGAGAATGTGGCTTTAGATAGCCAGCCGGACGTTGGCTTGCCGAGTATTGCAGCGTTTTTAGATGAGTTTTCAGTGCGTCCATTCAACTTGAACCCTGACGGGCGATTATAGATAGCTGCCAATAGCAGCTAAAGAAATTCATGTGCGTAATGGTTGCGTATATGGATGGCCCAAAATGGGTCAAAATGGTTCTCAAACCCTGGTACGGGGCGAGGACTTTGTTAAAACTAAATTATGGAGAAAACACATGACTACAATGGTACGTGAATTAAATATGAAAGAGCTAGCTTTTGTTAGCGGTGCTGGTGAAATCGAAGAAATCACCGTTCACGGTGATCGTCCTAGTTCAGATAGCGGCGGAGGTTTTTTCTCAGTATTCACACCTACAAATATCGGAGGGGCTCTAGGGGGCCTTTTAGGAGGTGCTTTATGTGGTGCTGGTTGCGCAGCAGTAGGTGGATTAGTTGGAGCTGGAGCTGGAGCTGAACTCGAAGAGCAGCTTGATGCAACAGAAGCTCAGCGACAATTGGATGCGGCTAATGAAGCTTTTGATCGAGAGCTCGAGGACGGTTGGTAATAATCAGTCAAGCCTCATGTGCTGCTGAACGGTAAATAATGAAATCAGCGTGTATGTGCAGGAGTGATTAAGAAACTGCAGGCACTATATTAATGAAAACCCTTAGTGCCTGCTATAATTTGGTGCACAATTATTAACTAGGATTAAGGCTATGTTAGATAAAATTATTCCTTCATTGAAGTTCTTTATAATAGTGTTTTTAGGGATTTTAATCCCTCTAACGCTGTATGAGGTATCTCAAGAGGAAGGCTATTCCACAAAAGGCGCAACCTACTTCCTAGATATTATACTATCCAATGCAGATACATCGGTGATGGGGGCTCTTGGGGGTTTGCTTGGGAAGTATCTATATAAATTTCGCGGTAGGCCGAGCGATACATAATGTTTGATAATTATTCTACATATTCGGATTCAATATAAATGATTCAAAAAGTATTATTAATTTTGCTGCTTGGAGTGAAGATTGTCTTCGCTCAAGAAAGTCAAGCACATGATCTCTTTTTTGATTCTTCGATTTTTGACGACGAACTTGAGAATGGCATGCGCTATGTCATTATGCCAAATGATGGACCTCAAGAAACAGCATCAGTTCGCTTGTATTTCGACATTGGCTCATTGCATGAGAAAGATCATGAACGCGGATTTGCGCATTTTGTTGAGCATATGGCGTTTAATGGTTCGACAAACTTCCCTGAGGGTGAGCTTGTTAAAACGCTGCAAAATGCAGGGCTAGCTTTCGGCGCACACGCGAATGCATCAACGAATTTTGACCGCACAATTTACTCGCTTGAATTGCCTAATGTTGAAAGCGAGACAATTAAGCTTGCGCTTAAAGCACTCCGTGAAACATCTAGCAATTTGACGTTTACGCCGGAAGCTATTGATCGTGAGCGCGGCGTTTTAGTGTCTGAGCTGGACTCTCGTAACGGCAAAGGGCTTCAGGTTTTTCGTGAGCAGCTTAAGTTCTGGTCGCCAACCAGCCGGACCAATGTTCGATTTGCAGCAGGCACCAAGGAAACGATTGAAAGCGCGACGCGTGAAGAGCTGGTTGCGTTTTATAATGATTTTTACCGCCCTGAAAACGCTTACCTTGTGTTTGTTGGTGACGTTGAGGTTGAAGATATTGAGGTACTGATTGAAGAAATCTTTGGCGACTGGACCAATGATACAGTTGAACGTGATACAGGCTATATGGACATACCGTTGCCTGTTGAAGAAACACCTCAGAACATAAAGTTTTTTGACCTTGATGGCATTACAACATCGCTTAGTCTGACGATGCCGTTGCCGTTTGATGCAAGGGAAGATTCTGTTGCCAAGCGTGAAGATTTAATTATCAAATCCTTTGCAAATACAATGTTTGCACAGCGCCTTAATAAACTGACACGGCAAGACGGTGCGCCCATTCTGTCTTTGCGCGTCAGTTATACGCGGCTTTTTGAAGAAGCTATGCTGGCGAGCCTTACTGTTAACACGTCGGATGAAAATATTTATGATGCGGCTGGTTTGATGGAGCAGGAAATTCGGCGGGTTCTAACCCACGGGTTTACCGAAGACGAAGTTGTGGAGCAGAAAGCGAATTTCAAACTATCCTATCAGTATCAAGTAGATGCCGCAGAAAAGAGGCAGAATAACGTTCTAGCGAATGCGATTGTTAACAGTGTTCATACGGATACAGTGTTTATTCATCCTGACAATCAACTGGCAATATATGAAGGGCTTGAGCCGAGATTGAACGTTGATGTGTTGAATGCTGCGTTTGCAGATATGTGGGATAATCCATCGCGTTATTTTGCGCTTACCAACACTAAAATTGATGATGCAGAAAACAGATTGCAATTGGCACTTGAGCAATCTCGGCAAGTGGCTGTTGCAGCGCCTGAGGTGCAAACGGTCACTGAGTTTGCCTACACAGACTTTGGGACACCGGGCAAGGTTGTTTACCGCGAAGAGGATGAAGATTTTAGGTTCACAAAGATACGGTTTGAGAACAACCTGAAAGTGAATTTGAAGCCAACAACTTTTGAAGATAACACAGTTCGAATGTCACTGACTCTTGGCGGAGGGGTTGCCTCTATGCCGAAAGAATTCGCTGGCATCCAAAACCTCGTAAACCTTGGCTTTGTTAATGGCGGTCTTGGTGCGCACGAAGTAACTGATATTCCGCGATTAATGGCAGGCACAACAGCGAGTATCAGGTTGCAGGCATCAAACAGCAGTTACTCTTTACCTGCTGGTGTTATTCCAGCTGATATGCTTAAGCAGTTTCAGCTTTGGGCGGCTTATCTTACAGATGCGGCATACAGGCCATCAGCGCACAGTCAATATGTACGTGCCATTGAAAACTACTTTCAATCAGTAAACTCCACACCGGGCGGTGTTTTTAACGCAAAAATTAGCTCGTATTTGTACGGCGATGACCCTCGGTTCAACCTGCAGTCTGAGGAGCGACTTAAAGAACTTTCGATGCAAGACCTGCGATCTGTTCTGGCGGACGTGACTGCGAACGGTGCACTAGAATTAACAGTTGTGGGTGACTTTGAAATTGATGCTGCAATTGAAGCACTATCTGTAACGCTAGGTGCCTTACCTAAACGCCGCCTCGTACCTGAACTTGACCCGGAGGTTGCAGAAATAACTTTCCCTGAAGGCACCAAAGAAGTTGTGTTTAAGCATACAGGCGGTGCCGACCAAGCGCTTTTGCGGATGTATTGGCCGACAGTTGGGCCGGATGAGCACGGATTAAATGCGAAGCTGTATTTGCTGCGTCACGTTCTTCAGGTGATGATGACTGAAACACTGAGAGAAGAAGAAGGGCTTGCTTATACGCCTTCTGTTTCAAAGTTAAGTTATGGCTATTTTGATGACTATGGTTTCCTAACAATTGCGACGGATATATCGCCGGGTGAAATTGAGCAGGCAAAAGCCATTTTTCTGGAAGTGGTGAATGAGCTTGTTTCGGGTGATATTGAACAAGACGTGATAGAGCGTGCCAGAAAGCCAATTCTTGAACAGTTACGCAATAGAAAAAAGAACAATTCTTACTGGTTAAGAATTCTAGATGGAGCGCAGTCTGACCCCGATTACCTTCAGTATGACCTTCGTCTCGAAGAAGCAGTGACTGAAACAACATTGCAAGACCTTGTTGGTGTTGCAAGACAGTTTATGAGTGATGGGCCGCGCCTGACAGTAAGCGTTATTCCTGAGCCAATGGTTGCTGAGGACAGTGCGGCACCCAATGTTGCTACTCAATAAAGCGAGTATGTTGTGAATGCGTCACCTGCAATTCTTTTTGGTAAGCGAAAGCTTCCTATTTTGCATCAGTCAGAGGCTGCGGAGTGTGGTCTTGCGTGTTTGGCGATGGTGGCAGCCTATCATGGATATAAGACTGACTTGAGTGCTTTGCGTGGCCGATTTCAGGTGTCACTTAAGGGGGCAACACTTCAGAACTTGATGTCGGTTGCAGATCAAATTGGTTTTGCAGCTCGTCCGCTGCGTGCGGAGCTAGAAGCGCTGGATACAATCCAGACACCAGCCATATTGCATTGGAACATGAACCACTTTGTCGTGCTGGCGAAAGCAACCAAGAAGCATGCGATCATTCATGATCCGGCACGTGGTAAGCTCAAGCTATCTTTGCGCGATGTATCAAACCATTTTACCGGCGTTGCACTTGAACTCAGGCCCACGCCAGCTTTTGAGCCAAAGGAAGATGTTAAGCCGGTAAAGCTTACTGACTTCTGGGGTAAAATATCTGGCTTGAAGCGCAGCATGGTACAAGCGTTTATGCTGTCTGCATTCTTGCAGGTATTTGCTCTGATCACGCCGCTTTACCAGCAGATGGTGGTGGATGACGCCATTACAAAGCAGGATACCGATTTCTTGATTGTTCTTGCTATTGGTTTTGGCTTCATGGGTGTGATGAACATCGCTGTTACCTACTTGCGTTCATACGTGATGCTCTATTTCTCATCTGCGCTTAATTTTCAAATGACGGTGAACCTGTTTCGTCATTTAATGCGTTTGCCGGTTGATTTTTTTGAGCGACGGCACATTGGTGACATTACCTCGCGCTTCGGATCGCTTGCGCCTGTTGGTCAATTGTTTACATCTGGCCTTGTCGCTGTCGTGCTTGATGGTTTTATGGCAATTGGCACACTCGCTATGGCCTTTATCTATAGCGCCAAACTCACGTTTGTTGTGCTTGGGTTTATGATGGTTGGGTTTGCGATTGAGTTAGTCGCTTTTCCAGTGCGTAAACGTAAGAATGAAGAAATCCTGCACTTGGGCGCGAAGGAAAACTCTAACTTCCTTGAGACTATTCGTGCAGTGCGCGCCATCAAAATATTTGGTCAGGAGACGGCGCGGGAAAGTGTGTGGCAAAACCTGAAGGTAGAAACATTGAATGCAAATGTTTCGCTGTCCAAGTTCAATATTAACCTCGGTAATTTCACATCATTGATTGGTGTAGGGCAGTCTATCATCGTTATGTATATGGGTGCCATTCTTGTTATTGACGGTAGTATGACACTTGGGATGCTGTTTGCCTATCAAGCTTATTCAGGCCAATTCTCCAGCCGTATCTCTGCGCTTATCGGCCAGTTTATGTCGTTTAAGATGCTTAAACTGCATTTGTCGCGGTTAGCTGATATCGTTCACACGGAACCAGAAGTCAAAACGGATGAGAACGGCACCGGTTCACAGCAGGCTATTAAGCTTAAAGGTGATATCCAGTTAAATAACCTTTGCTTCAGGTATGGTGAGCAAGAACCTTTTGTGCTGAAAGGTGTTGATCTTAATATTCAGGCTGGTGAGATGATTGCCATAACGGGCGCATCAGGCGGCGGTAAATCCACCCTTCTTAAGGTCATGCTTGGTCTATTAAAGCCGCAGGAAGGCGATATCCGAATAGACGGTGTTCCGCTCTCTGTAATGGGGCCGCAAGCATATCGTAGCAATCTGGGTGTGGTGATGCAGGATGATCAACTGTTGTCGGGCTCTATCGCTGATAACATAAGCTTTTTTGATCCCAATCTTGATCATGAAAAAATGGAGCTGTGTGCACGTGCAGCCGGTATCCATAAGGACATTGTAAAAAACCCGATGGGTTATAACAGCCTGATTGGTGATATGGGCACATCGCTGTCTGGTGGGCAAAAGCAGCGTATTATCATTGCGCGCGCTTTATACCGCAAACCGCGCATACTGTTTTTAGATGAAGGCACTGCAAATCTTGATGAGAAGACTGAGCAGCATATTACGCATGTGATTGAACGCTTGCCCATCACGCGTATTATCATTGCGCACAGACCTGCGCTCATTGAAGCAGCAGACCGCGTGTTTGCCATGGTTGATGGCGTGCTCCATGAAGTGCCGCAACAACGCTTTCTTGGTGCCGCAGAATGAGCAGTCTATTTCGTAAAGAAGCAATGGATCATCAGCGCACCAAGCTTTGGGGCGATGTCATCATCGTCCAACCAACAAGCTATTACTTCATCGTATTGTTGTTTTTGATTGTGTTTATCGCTCTTGGTATCTTCCTTGCCTCGCAATCGTATGCTCGTAAAGAGACTGTGCTTGGTTTTTTGGCCCCAGAAGGTGGGCTTGCAAATGTTTATGCCAGCAGAGGTGGGACCGTTGATACACTCTATGTAGCGCCGGGGCAGAAAGTTGTGAAAGGGCAGCGTCTTGCATCCATGAGATTGGAGCGCCGTGTACTTTCTGGTTCTTCTAGTATCGAAATGTTTAAGGCATCGTTAGAGCGTGAACTGAGTGATATAAATACACGCCTTGCGGATGCTGATGTGCGTCTTGCAAAAGAAACAGGCGGTTTGAGATCGAGGCTTGTAGGGCAACAAACTGAGCTTTCGTCGATTGTTGATGAAGCAAACATCCTCTCTGGCAGGATTGAGCTGGCACGTAAACAATATGATGCTGCACTGGAACTGGTTGCAGATGGTTATACAACACAGCGTACCGTTGATGCCCGGCAAGAGGCATTCCTTGGGCTACAACAGCAACAAACAAGCCTTACCCGGCAAAGAACTAACCTTGAAACTAATATCAAGCAGACAGAAGGTTCTTTGGAGCTGTTGCCCTATCGGTTTGATGAAGAAAAGTCTAACTTGCGTCAACGAGCTGAGGCTTTGGGCCGCCAACTATCGGATCAGGAACTGGCGTCCGGATATGTATTAAGCGCACCACTGGATGGTTATGTGGTTGGCATTCTTAAACAAGAAGGTGCTGCAGTTATTGGTACTGCACCGCTTCTGGTGATCAGGCCTGAAAGTTCGAACTTAGTTGCAAAGCTCTTGGTGCCAAGTCGGGCTGCTGGATTGCTGGCTGTTGGACAAGAGGCCAAGATACAGTATGACGCATTCCCGTATCAACGCTTTGGTGTGTTTGACGGTACTGTGAAAGCTATATCTGAAAACATATTGTCTCCGGGCGAACTGGAGGTGCCGGTTCCTATGCAGGAGGCATTTTATCTTGTCGACTTGGAGCTTGAAAGTAACATGGTTGAATTGGCGACGCAGAGCGTGGCGTTGAAGTCAGGCATGCTTCTCAAAGCAGATGTGCGGCTTGAAGAACGTTCACTTGTACAATGGGTTTTTGATCCGATTTTGTCGCTAAAGGGTAAGCTCTAAGCCTTTGGTCATTTAGCATGAAAATATTAAATGTTATGCCTGATAAGGCTTAAAATGAGTTTCGATAGAATCAAGTTTATCACAGTTTTTATCACACTATCTTTTAATAATTTTTATTATGTAAACATTTCAATGAGTTAATAGCCTATTAATCAGGCTCATAACCTGAAGGCCGTAAGTTCAAACCCTACCTTTAGCATCAAAACATCGAAAACATTGCAGAGCCAGTATCGTTATTGTATAACCTCCGATGGGAGAGATGTAACGATGTTTGGGCAAACGACAAAACATCAGAGATTAAAGGGTTTAGGCATGCGTGCAGCTACGCTGGGTGTGCTTTTCCTGTTTGCTCAGTTTTTGATCTCTTTTCATCATGTAAGCGACGCACACAGCTTAGATAAGGCGGACGAAGGTGCTGTCGTTGAGTGCGGTGTTTGCACGGTTTCAGCAAGTGTATTCGATCTGCCCTCTGAAACGAGTGAAACTTTCTTTATCACAGGTTTTCAAACACCATCCATAACTTGGCTTGAAAACACGCGACTAGCAGCAAGTATTCGCTTGCAGCAGCCTCGAGCACCGCCTGCAATTTCCTGAATTAATGAACCGTAACCGGCTAAACGCTGGTCATTTTTACTTGTTTTCACACTCAACGGTGCTGGAATATTATTCAGGATATAGTCATGACTTCCATTCAAGGCCGGTCTGAAGGCCGAGCAAATAATACCAACTACAAGAGCGTTGATTTTCCAACTTTAACAGGCAATCAACAGATGATTTATTCTGCGTTGCTAGGGCTAGGGCGCGCAGCAAAAGCATACGAATTGCTTGATATACTGAGAGACAAAGGCGTCAAGGCTGCTCCAACAGTTTACCGTGCGTTGCATGAACTTGAGGAAAAAGATTTGGTGCAGCATATCGTGTCTTCACGTGCTTTTGTTGCACTTAAAGAACCTGATAAACGAACAAAAGAAAAGATCACTTTGCTATGTGATACATGCGGTGAAACCCGGTTTGTTGAGAACGAGCCTTTGCTCGCAGCTTTGTCTGCTAACGCAAGTAATAATGGATTTTCTGTCCGTTCCTATCACCTTGAAATTGAAACATCATGTGATGGCTGTGACAGGCGGTGTACATCATGAGCTCGCTTGTTAGCAACCGAACAGCATTGGATCACTTTGGTATTATTGTAGCCAGTATTTGCCTATTGCACTGCTTGGCTATCCCTATCGCGGTGTTAGCCGCACCTACCATGACAGTCTATGCACCAGATAATGAATGGTTGCACCTACCATTGGTGCTGTTTGCAGCAACACTAGGTGGCTATGCGATGTTGGTAGGCAAAGCACGTCATCAACAGAGCCGCCCGATCATCATCGCATCAATTGGTATCTTGCTATTATTGGTATCACTTGCCGAAGCTCAGATTGGAGGGCTCGCAGAGTACCTGGCAAGCATAGGTGCGATCATGATGGCATATGCACACATCAAAAATATGCGGGCAATATGTATATGTTGCCCCGATTGACATCATAACAAAACCAGTAAGCCGTCAAAGTGCGGCAGGGTGAATTGACAATCAACGACAGAGAGAAAATACATTGACAAAATATAGTGTTTCGCATCTTGCAATATTAATTTGCTTCGCCGCACTGCCCATTGCAGGTGTACACGCTCAGGAAACGCCTGACCTTAAAAGTGAGTCAACTGCATTGATTGCAGGTCGTGACAGTGCACAGGTATATGAGCGCAGTTTCTTCAATCAATTCACACCGCAGACAGCACGTGATATGATTGATCGCCTGCCTGGATTTACGCTTGATGGTGGTGATAATTTGCGTGGCTTTGGTGGTGCAGCTGGTAATGTTCTTATTGATGGGGAAAGACCCTCATCCAAGACTGGCGGCATTGAAGATGCCTTGAGGCGTATTCCCGCAAATCAGGTAGCACGAATTGAAGTGATCAGAGGATCGGCAGGCTCAGGTGAAGCTGCAGGTCAATCTGTTGTCGCGAACGTTATTCGTTTGACGCAAGGCGCTGCAGGCAGCTGGGAAGTTAAGCTGGAGCGGGCTGCTGATGGTATTATCTATCCGCGTGGTGAGGTTACTATTGTTAGGCAGGTTTCAGGTTGGAAAACATCTACAAAAGTAAATGGGTTTTGGGAAAGGTTTCCCTTAAGCGGCCCTCGTACACAATTTGATTCTGAAGGAAATTTGAGGTCATCTCAATTGGAGGACCGCCCAAGCACATTGACCGAAGCATTTATTTCATCTGAAGCAGAACGTGCTGCGGGTGGCGGAGTATTAACCCTAACCGGACGGTTTGGGCGAAGTGCCTTTTTACCTAATACCGAAAGGCTCGGGTTTGATGGTCGTTTGCCAGACGAAAACCCTGATGAACGTTTTTTTATTGATCTGAACAGTGTTTTTTATGAAGGCGAGTTTGGTGCTGACTGGAGCAGAAGTCTTGGCAGTTTGTGGACACTCAAACTGTTATCTTTGTCATCTTTTCAAACGTGGGAACAGGAACAACTGGTTACGACAGAACGGCCAGTAGGAAGTTTAGAGTCTGGTTCAACATTCACAAGACAGCAAGATACGTTTGAAACAGTCTTTAGGGGCTCCTTTACCAAGTCAGGTTCCAGCACACTTCGCCCGGAGTTTGGAGCCGAGGTCGCTTATAATAGCCTTGATAGCCAATTATCACTCGAAACTCGTAACACTGATGGTGTAAATGTTATCGACCTTCCTGCAGCGGATGTTTTGGTTGAAGAGTTGCGCGGCGAAGCATACTCAAATCTTATCTGGCAAGCCGGTGGTGGATTATCTATGGAAGCCGGTTTAGCGACTGAAATTTCTCAAATTACAGTTTCAGGTGACGCTGATAGCCGCCAATCTTTTTTCTTTATAAAACCTTTTGCTACAGCAATCTATGATGTGCGCAAAGGGCTTCAGCTTCGCTTGGGGTTGCGCCGTACAGTCGGGCAGCTTGATTTTAGCGAGTTTGCTGCCTCCGCGTCTGCGGCTGATGACCGCCTGCTTGCCGGCAATCCGGAACTGGGCCCGGACCAAACCACACGCGCCTCTTTTACTGTTGATCTTCGGTCTGACAAAAGAGGCGCACTGAACGTTGAGCTGTTTCACGAGTGGCGCGACAACTTGATCGAACAAGTTGAGTTGGCATCCGGTGCCTTTGGTGCTGCAAATGCTGGAGATGGAAGAGTCTGGGGTGTCACTGCAAACAGCAGTATCCCTTTGACGTCCGTTATACCTGGCGGCTTGCTTGAAGTGGAGGCTGATTTCAGAGATTCAAGCTTCCTCGACCCAGTTTCTGGACGCAAGCGCGATATATCCAGTGTGTCTTCGCCGACATTGGTGGCTGAATTCAGGCAAGATCTACCAGATAAAAAACTTGCCTGGGGTGTCTCATACCGCGCGGCAATAGAAAGCCGTTTCTTTTTTGCAGACGAGATCAGCTTCACGCGTGAAGGGGAACAATGGCGTGCTTTTGTTCAGTCAACACATCTGAAAGGCTGGCGCACTACACTTGAAGCCAGAAGTATAGGCGGTAGGAATCGTTTTCGAGAACGAACATTCTTTGAACCAAGCAGGGCAGGCAGCCTTTCGGGATCGGAGATTATTAATCGCAGGCGCGGTGCTTTCATCTCACTAACTATAGCGGGGCAATTTTAAGGCAATGGTCTCGAACCCAAATAATGAACCACCATAGCGTGACACGTTTATTAATTGCCAATAATGGAGAGAGGTGAGCATGAAAATCACGCGAAGAACACTCGGGAAGTATGTCACCGCATCTGCAGCCACTTCTGTTGCTTACAGCCCTCGCATTGCTTCGCAAGAAACGCTGCACCGAACACTCTATATTCCTCGCTATGCTCCTGCATTAACGACGGATGGTAAGAGGGTACTGCTATCAGGGGGAGCGCCGATCGGTGCAGGACGCATGGAAGACCATACGCATTCAGGCGTTATGTCTGTGGTTGAAGCGATTGACCCCATCACTTTGGCGCAAACCTTTCTGGCGAACGCTGCCTTCCCGAGAGCTAATCATGCTGCCGTTTGGATGAACGGACAGCTTTGGTTGTTAGGAGGCAGAACGCAACTTGGTGATGAGCGGCGCATTGCTGCTGAAGTTGAACGCATTAATCTTGCAACTCAAGCAATCTGGCGTGGTCCTGATTTGCCATTAGCGTTAATTGATTTGTCTGCGGTAACATTGGGGCGGTCAATTTTTGTGTTTGGTGGCATATACCGTGATGTCCGATCAAATTCTTCAAAACCTAGCAGTCGCGTATTTGAATGCGCCCCACCATATGAAGCTTGGGTTGAGCGCACAAATATGCCGGTTGCAGTCGGCAATATGGCTACTATCACGGCGGGCGCCAAGATATATTTGGTTGGTGGCTTTGATCGTCAGAGATCACTCGCAATAACGCAGGTTTTTGAACCTAGTACCAATTCGTGGTCTATCGGACCGCCACCCCCAAGGCCGCTTAGCGCACATGCAGGCGCCGGGGATGAGAGGCGCTTGTTCCTGTTCGGGGATTATCAGGAACAAACGTCAGTTTTAGGGTTTGATATTTCATCAGGCAATTGGCGTGATCTTAAAATACCATTTACGCCCAGACGCCATGTCCGGGCGGTGAAGCTACGGGATAGGATTGTTGTAGCGGGGGGCAATCAATCATCCCTCGCACCCGCGACTAATGTTCTGGAAACTTTCCACCGAAGCATACTCAATAACGCCTTCGATGACGCATAAGGGAGATAAAAGATGTTAGTATCAAAATGGTTTCCAAAAATAGGTAGAGCAACACTCCCGATAGTCGCGAGTGGGTTTGGTATTACAATTGCTCTTACTGCAATTCTGATGATTGCTAGTTTTATCGATAGTGAAGTGGGATATGATACGTGGATTGCAGATCATGAAATCACAGCACATGTAAGCTCACATTTTCCAAATAGCGGTACCCGGCTGGCCAGAGTGCCGGCACCGGTGTCTGATGCGCTGCGTGCGTTTGCACCAGACGACATCGTCGATGTTACGCGGCTGCAGGTACGCACCCTTAGTGTTCAAAGGGGCGATGCAGTTTTTAATGAGGCAGTATTCTGGGCTGATCCAAACTTTTTTGAGGTCGTTCGGTTGCCTGTGTTGCACGGCAATGAACGTCCAAGATTAGATGGTGCAAATGCAGTGATCACTGCAACTGCGGCGATGAAGTATTTCGGGAGAACTAATGCTGCGGGTGAAGCTATCACCATTCAAATGCCGGACGGCCCGCAAGACTATATAGTTTCTACCGTGTTGCCTGAATGGCCTTCAAACACTCATTTTGCCAATGAAATCTTCATACCCACGCCGATCGCATATATTGAACGAACCGGTAACGTTATGTCGAACTGGAATTGGTACAGCAGCCACACGTATGCGCGGTTAAAAAGTACTCAATCTTTTGATCAATTGAACCAAAATATCTCTACGTTTATCGACCAAAATATACCGGGGGATGAAGAGCAACCTACCAGTGAACGATTACGCTACATTTTCACGCCGCTTGCTAACGTGCATTTGGAGCCAACAGACTTTTACGCTTTTCGGCCTCGAGGGGACAGGTTTCAACTGCAAGTGTTTGCGGGTATTGGTGCTCTAATTTTTCTGGCTGTAACCTTGAATTCAATCTTTTTAACAACAGCGGACACGCTTATTCGCCTCAAGCTTATTTTGATGAAGAAAATTCATGGTGCAGAAAGTAAGCATATTCTGTCAGCAATTGCATGGCGTACATTTGCATACAGCATCCCTGCTTTCCCGATAAGCTTTGCAGCACATGAAATCCTGGCGCCTTATTTGTTCTTCGACGAATACTCTCAAGGCACAGTAAATGTTGATTGGAGTATTATCACTGTTGCGATTGTCTCGGCGTTTGTACCGGCTGTGCTTTCAAGCCTGTATTCTTTATCTCGCATTGAGCAGGTTGGACCAGCTCAATTACTTCAGGCGAAGAAACAATTGGGGGTCAATGTAAAATCATTATTTGCGAATATAATGTTGGTCGTTCAGTTCACGGTTTCCCTAAGTGTAATGATTTTGGCAACCGCGGGGCACTTCCAAACAGATCATCTTCGCAACTTAGACCTTGGATATGACCCTGAACGCCTTCACGCTATCAGGCTTTCGAATGTTCCAGGATATATTGATCAGGCAAGGTTGATTGCGGATCGTATTGGAGAATTGCCGGCTGTTGAAGATGTTGGGCTTGTCGCATGGTTGCCGGGGCAAAATACATCGTCTATGCGCGTTCGTTTGGTAGGTAGTGAAACCAGTGAGGCCGTGAATGTTTCGTATCAAGGCGGTGATGCGAACCAGTTAAGTGTACTAGGTATTGAGCCTTTTGCTGGGCGTGCATTAGTGCGTGATTTCCCCGGTGATCAGCTAAACGCGCGAAGTCAAGGAGACAACACTGGCGCCGCAAACATCATGGCAAACGAATCTGCTGTTCGGTTGCTTGGGTTTGCTAATCCTGAAGATGCTGTTGGTGCGATTGTGCAGGGAACTGGTACATGGCAATTCGAATTGACAATTGTTGGTGTTGTTCCGGACTTCCGGTTTGAACCGTCTGACACGAATATCTTACCGCGGTTCTTTATTGATTGGCCTTGGAATCATGGAACTGTTTTGGCGCGCCTTAATGGAAACAACACGACAGAAACAATTCAAAAGATCGAAGAGATATGGCGTCAAATGCTTCCAGAATTTGCCATTGACCGCGTTCAGGTTGCAAGCGAAATTGAGGCCACCTACGCTGACGCCGTTGACCGATCAAACATGTTAACATTCTTTGGAATTATTGCAGGCGGTGTTGCGCTTACTGGTTTCTTGGCGTTGCTGAGGACAGCACAGATGGCAATGCGAAAATCTGCTGCGATTAGGAAGTGTTTGGGGGCGCGCCCATACCAGATATTTTTTCCTGTTATGATGCGCTCGATCAGGCCTCTAGCCATTAGTACTATCTTGGCTATGCCGATTGGGTGGTATTTTAGCGAACAGTGGCTCACGCTTTATGTTGAACGAATTGAAGTTGGAGGAGCAGTGCTTATGCTGCCGCTCATCACGTTATTAGTAATTATTTTGCTGTTATCGCTTTATGATGCGGTGAAAGTTTCTACAGAAAGTCCCATCAATGTGTTGAGAAGGGAATGAGTGGTTACTTTAGGTAAAGGAATCGTTTTTCCATATGTCACCGCTAACTTTGTGCGACTTGCTTTTTACCAGCAAGTCGCCGCCAAACGCCCTCAAGCGGACCTTGCTTATAGCGTTTTAGCCATAGGTTACTGCCAATTAACTGAAGTCCCCATACAATGACCGCCAATATGAAAAAGGTATCATGATCCAGTGTGTCAAAGCGGCTTGGTAAAGCAACATGAAACAGCATCAAGAAAAATACTGAGTGAAACACATAGTTGGATAGGGCTGTTCTTCCAACTGGCTCAACAGCCTTTCTTAAACGTTCGGATACCTGCGGATATAGAAGGTGCAGTGCTGCAAGCACGGTGAAACTCATTATGGCCGTACCTGTGCGGAATGTAATATTTTGCAATGGCAAATCTTCTATGAAACCAAGGAATGGCCCAATAGAAGAGTTTACGCCAATGCGTGCGAGAATGCCGTATATCAATAGCGGTAAACTAACTACAAAACTAATCCATGCCATGCGTTTGTAGAAATCAACACTACGGTTCCCCTGCAAAATTCCTGCACGGAAGAAAGCCATGCCAATAAGCATGAAGCCCAGCGCGTTCCAAATCCGAAAATAGGGAAGTGCGGTCCATTGTAAGAATTGATTTCTCCAGGCATTGTAAGTGAACAGGTCAACATAACTACCAGCATAAGCTGCAGCTGCGCTGGATGGCGCATCGCCGTAATCTACCCACCAAGAAAACAGTAAGCGTTCAATAGTGGCAGAATACAGCTGTGGCCATTCGCCGAATAACAGGTCGACTCCTTTGAAAAGGATGCCTGCTGTGAGCAGCAACCAGATAGGTGACCTGAAAAACAACAATAGAAGAGGGCCGCAAATTGCGTAAGTTATTAGAATATCGCCGGGCCAAAGCAGATAGGCGTGCAAAACGCCAAAGAACAATAAGATACTCATGCGCCGAAGGAAGTAACGGTTAAACTTTGGGGTCAGGCCATCGCTTCCAGCAAGCAGATATATGCTTGCCCCAAATAGCATACAGAAAAGCGGCATAAACCGCTGATCAAAGATCAAATATTGCGCCAGCCAAGCGAGAGTGCTTGATAAGTCTGCATCATAAACGCGAGACATGGAGTTGCCTGCATGCCACGGGATATTTGGTACAAGCATGCCCAAAATTGCAATACCGCGTATAAAATCCAGAGATTGAATTCGCTTTTTTTGTTCCGGCGCAGATTGGGTCATCTTATTTATATCTTTCAGGCAATAATTTTTATATGAATTAGCTCGATGGCTTTGTGCTTCCGGGCATTCCCAAGTTTGGGAACGCCCGGAGTGGGCACCATGGGGATGTCGCTCACGGCTCCAGTATTCTAGTCTGGAGGCGGCCCAAATTTTTCAGAGCGATGGTGCCCAAAAGTGATGCAATGATGAGCAGAAAGGCGATTGGCGCAGCTGTTTTTTCTATTACTTGACCAATTGACCACTCGTTGTTTTGATAGCGCGGTAGGTTATCGTATTCAGTGAGTGTTAATCGTTGACCAACCAGCACATTACGCTCGACCTCTTCAGCGATCATTTGCTTGAAATCTCGAACAGACCGCTCAAACCGCAAATGGCGCTCAAGGTTTGTTCCTGCTGACAAGTTGAACGCTTGAAGCGTCAGTGCGGCAGGCGAAGCGTACTGAAAGATAGATAGAAAATCGCGGCGTTCTGCTTGCACTTCATCGAAACGATTGAGGACAGGAGCGACAGACTGATCCACTGTGCGCGTTACCAAAAAGGCTGTACGAATATACTCGGGAATAGAATAATTATCAGCGGTTAAATCTGGATGATCAAACAGCATGCCCTGCATGATATCGGCTTTTGATTTGTAGGCACTATTGGAGGCTTCTCGTGCCTCACTTAGAAAAGCTAGACGTGAGGGTGTCGGATAAAGGCTTTCTGCTGTTGCGGATAGAGATGCTGGTCCGGCAAGGCAGTTAACGATCCAAATTCCAGCCAATAACAAAGCAGTAGTTTCGCCCCTTAGCTTGAGGCTGATCGCCCAGGTGATTACTGCAGCCCACATAAGGAAATAGCTCGTAGCTATTAGGAACCATATAGTGAAATACGGCAGCCTTTCGCTGATGCCACCATTATCAGTAGCGCCGCTAACAAGACCAATGGCAAGCGCAACAGCCAGAATGACCGCGATTGCCATAAATCTAACGCGCAGCCGAGTAAGAACAAGTAGCCTCACAGAAATTGGTTGCGATAGAACAAGCCCCAAACGTCCTAACTCCTTGTCATCCGACAAAGCGTCATATGAGAGGGCAATCATTAACAGCGGCATGACGAAGATAATAACAAATGCTAGATCAAATGATCCAGCGGCCGTGTCGATCGGGCTTTGAACCTGATAATTGCCAAATAATCGATCAACACTGCGCCATAAAGAAAGTCGGCCTGTGTGAGGCCTGACATCCGATACACCGTGTGACAGATCGGATAATGGACCGGGCGCTGCAACTGCTGGAAATGATACGTCCATGGCAAGCCCAGCCCAGCGATCATCAGCTTCCGTGGTTGTACCATTGTCAACAGCAACAAGGCGGTCTCGCCACACTTCAATGCTTTTGTTTTGTTCCGCAATAAAGGTTGTTGTCATATCGGTTTGTTGATGACGATAAGCTGCTCCTTGAACTACGGCATATAAGCATGCAATCAAGAAAGAGATGATGAGAATAAGCTGCGTCGGCTCTGTTTTTAGCGCCTTAATCTCCTGATTTTTTATTGCTGAAATACTCATGCCATTGCCTCCTGTTTGAAGCTGTGACGAACACCTCGGAAAGCAAGCTGGTAGGCGATAAACGCCCACAATAAAAGAATGACCATATCCATCCATATTTTGGATACAACATCGCTGAGCGTTGGTGGCTGATAGTCAAAATCAGGGTTTTGCTGCCAGAAATCGTTGTCAGCCATATATGCATATCCGTCCTTACCTCCTTGCTCGATCATTTCCTCATTTAAGAGTCGAACAAAGTCGCGGCGGAACATCTCTGCGCTATCTGCAAAATGCCGGTGGGCATGAAGGTCAGACCCTGCGAGAGCGCTCGAAATATTGCCTAGTGCAATGGTTGGCGAGACAATGCTGAAGACACGAACAATGTCGGCTTGTGTTTCATATGCACCCCAAAGCTCATCATAAATACGATCAAAAACGCCGTTGGCAAACTCTTCACTTTCTTGCAAAAGGTAGCCATCATAATTGATGGGTAAATCTTCGATTGTATCAACGCCGTATTGACGCAGCACATCTGCTTCTATTTGCTCGCGGCGAGCGATAGCCTCGTCAGACCCTCCCCAAAATGGTGATGAAGACTCGCTCGAAAGTTTTGCCGAGAACTCGGCCGCTTGCGGAGCTGGTGATATATTAGACCCAATATCTGTTGCCAGACGCGGCATAAATATGACGGCCACTGCCCAGAAACCAACCAGCGCAATGAGCGCTGTTTTTGATTTGGAAACCCGTGCAGAAATGCCAATGGCTGCAAAAGTGAAAGCTGCTATATAAATGGCATATGAGGCGACAATTCCAAACAGTCGCACATCCGCACTGGGCAGCTCAATTTCGTCATGAGTTGATACACTTAGTACAACAGCTGCCACCACGCTTGGTGCAAGCAGAGCAACAACACATAGCGCTGCGATCCCTTTGCCGAGAAATAGCTGCTTCGGCGAAACGCCAGAGCTCATGACTTGCCTGAGCGTGCCGCGTTCACGTTCGGAGGCTATCCCTGCAAACGCAAGCAGTATGGCGAGTAAAGGCGCAAATACCTGAAGTATCCACGCTGGCGTCAGGCGTGCAAAACGCTGAATTTCAACAGCGTCTTCGATGTTACGAAGTGTTGCCGGGTCACGGTAGTGTGCCTCCAGCCATATGGCACTGCCCATATAATCACCAAGGCCGGGATCAAAAACAGATAAGCTTGATGTTGGTTGGAATGCATAGCGGGAAAAGTGCGCAGCAGTATGTGGGTTTTTCTTACCTTGATTATCCCAGATCGTACGGTCAGTTTTGATGGCTGCCAAACGTTCTCGCTGCATGTTTTGCACACTTGACCAACTATTGAGTGCAGCGGCTATACCGAGCGTCAACGTAATGAAGAGAACTGCCACGATACGGCCATCTCGTCGATATTGGAGCAGTTCCTTCCATAAAATGGCTTTAATCATGCTGCTTCTCCTTTTTCAAGGTCAGCGTGATCAGCGCGCATATGATTCAGATAAATGGCTTCTACTTCACTCGCGTCTACGTTATCAGGGCATACTTCCTCAACAAGTTGGCCTGATTTCATGATGCCGATCCTTGTTGCGAGTTCGGTTGCACGGAAAATATCATGCGTTGCCATCAGGATAGCGGCACCGTCTTGCCTTAGATTGTTTGCAAGATGTGCAAATTCGTTTGCCGCACTAGGATCAAGACCAGAGAGCGGTTCATCTAGTAGAAATGCCTTTGCCTGTTTCGCCAGTGCTGTAGCAACACCAATTTTCTGGCGCATGCCTTTTGAGTAGCCCGAGACAGAACGATCCGCTTGCTCTTTGCGTAAACCCGATCGTTCAATAAACTCATAAAGTTCAGTGTCTGAATAGTAGTCGTGACCAGCAAGGGCGGCGAAGTAACGCAAGTTTTCAAGACCAGTTAAAGATGGATATAGCGCGACTTGCTCCGGTATATATGCAAGCTCTTTTTTTGTCTCTACAGGCGCTAAGGCCACGTTGCGGCCATTCACTAATGCTTCACCTGAATTAGGTTCTAGAAACCCAAGGAACAAATTTATCGTTGTTGTCTTACCAGCTCCATTTGCCCCAAGAAGGCACAAGGTTTCACCTGCAGATACATCTAAATTCAATCCTTCCAGAGCGATTACCTCCCCGAAAGTTTTACGTAAATTAATTGTTTGCAGAACAGATGTTCTGCCATTGTTATTAATGTCATGCGACGACATGTTTGCCCCCTCATTGGTGTTTATATTAGTCTTGTGAAATGTTGGCTGAAGGCAGCTAGATGCAATCAACCAGTAAGCCGAAAGGCTTTGATGCGTTCTTCAGTTAATTAAAGTGGTGGGCTTCAGGTTGCGCTAGTTGAGCTATTAATCGCACAAGCGAATGCGCCGTCAAACCTCGCCTTATATACCGTGAAGAAACGCAGATGCATTATGCTTGAGGAGGGCCGCGCGCAAGATGTGTTAGGGTTTTGTGCTGTGGCGCTGTGTTATCTGCGAGAGGCAGAGAAAACACTTCAGCAGAAATAGCAGCAATCTTGAATGAATGAACAGTGGGTGTAATCAATTCATCATCAGACGCACCGTGTGAACATGCTACACAGTGGTTATTGGGCAAATCAGAATGATGCGGTGTATCAGCGTGAGCAAAGCTTATCGCTTGCAGCATTATCCATGCGAGCAATGCAGTGAAACTTGCCGCCTTTATAACACCGGTATGTCTTGCCCCAAATGACATGTAATCCCCTACGCTTCCCATGGACAGTAGAGTAATTTGGGAGAATAATCCATACTGTAAACCTGTTCTGCACCGCAACTGATGCACAGTTCACCGCTTTTAATGCAGGCGAGTTTTTGCATTATAGTAATTAACTTAGCGAATTATTGGGTTGGTTGTGCACGCGAATGAACACGCCAGTTCAATTACAAAATATCTTGTGAATTACGATATTGTAATATAATAACGCTTTTATGTGGTTGGGTAAAAAAGAAAGAAATCAAACAACGTTGCTTACAGTGTGCTTTGCTGTACTGCTTGCTTTCGCTCAGTTTCAGCTTGGGTCTCATATTCATGACCTGAATGATGATTCCAGTCTGGTTCAGGAATGCGCGATTTGTGCTGTCGCATCCCATCTCGATGACGCAGATACGCCCAAGGCACAATTTTTAAGACATAGCGCCTCAAAGGTAGCAATTAAACCACAATTCAAGACTGTACCAGCGCACGTGTTCGTGGTGAATGTAAGTGCGCGCGCACCACCTCTTTCCTAAGCTTTAATAGTAATGTCACTGCGGATGCATCGCAGCGGTCGCAGCTAAACTTTCATAAAATACATAAGTTTTATTGCGCGCTCTCATTGAGAGCTTGCGCATGCTCACTATGCTCAGGAAATACATAATGAATATCCAAACTATTAAGCATGCTTTGCTTACTACAACAGCTATCTGTGCTGCTTCTTTTTCATTAACTACACATTCTTTTGCCACAGCTCAGGCGATTGACGCTGATACTGATTACGGTACTGAAGCTATCGAAGAAATATTTGTCACAGGGGATCGTCGGGCTTATCAGGGTAATTTTAATTTCCTCGAAGATACAGCCTCCAATCAGAAACTGGAGTTCGAATTCCTGCGTGAAGTTGGTGCATTGAATTTGAATGATGCACTCGATTTATCGGCTTCAGTTGCACGACAGAACAATTTTGGCGGTCTTTGGAACAGTTTCTCTATTCGCGGTTTTTCTGGCGATATTAACCTGCCAAGCGGATTTCTCGTTAATGGATTTAATGCCGGACGTGGGTTTGGTGGGCCACGGGATCTGGTAGGTATTGAATCAGTTGAAATATTGAAAGGACCGCGTTCAGCTTTGTTCGGGCGCGGTGAGCCGGGCGGTACAGTAAACCTTACCACTAAGCGACCTCAATTTGAAGATCGAGTCGAAGTCCGTGCGACATATGGAAGTTGGGATCAGGTCCGATTCGAAGGAGATGTGCAAACCACCTTTGGCTCGAACGAAAATGTTGGTGTGCGTTTGGTCGGCTTCTACGAAGAGGCTGATAGTTTCCGTGAAACCGTTGAAACTGAGCGGGTTGGGTTCTATCCGTCTGTGACATGGAACGTGACGGATGATACAAGTCTTACTTACGAGCTCGAATATACCTATCAAGAAATACCGTTCGATCGGGGCGTTGTATTCTCTGAGGAATTTGGCTTTTCGCCGCGCAGGACCTTTACAGGAGAACCTGGTGATGGGCCTGTTGAGACGGAAGTGATTGGCCATCAATTCGAAGTACAACATAACTTTAATGACAATTGGAGTTTACTTGCTGGCGTTGGTTATCGAGAAACGTCTCTTGAGGGTAATGCATCCGAAAACAACTTTGGCGGACGACAGGCATATTTCCTTGATGGTCAGACTGTGTCGCGCTTTTTCCGCTTTCGGGATTTTGATTCCGAATATTTTGTTGCTCGGGCTGAACTTGCCGGTGAATTTAACACTGGTCCACTGCGCCACCGGCTTTTGTTTGGTGCAGACATTGACCGTTTTGATAACCGGCTTTTCATCTTACGCTTCAGACCGCCAGGTATTCCGGCTGGCGCCACTGTCGCTGATCTCGATCCGGCAACTTATTTATTGCTTGATGTCTTTAACCCGGTTTACGGCCAATTTCCTATCCCCACTCCTGGCCCTAATACTGACCGCGAGGAAAAGTTGACAGGCGCTGGTATCTATTTCCAAGATCAAATCGATATTACTGACCGATTACAAATTCGTCTTGGCGGCCGTTTTGATGATTTCGAACAGGACCTCACCAATCTTCGTGCTAATCCGGCATCAACTATAACTACGTCTGACACACGGTTTTCTCCGCAAGTTGGTGCTGTTTATGCAATCAATGATGGGTTAAGCTTTTACGCAAGCTACGGCGAAGGGTTTCGCCAACAAACCGGGTCAGACTTTGAAGGTAACCAGTTTGCTCCAAATATAACTGACTCTGCCGAGTTAGGCTTCAAGGCGGATTTGAGTGCCTATTTCGACGATGTTTCTGGTGCTGTAACCCTAACGGCTTTCCAGGTTGATCAGAGCAATATTCTCGTGAATGACGACCGTCCTGAAGCAGTAGCCGCAGGCTTCTTCTCATTCACTGCCGGTGAGGCGCGCAGCCGCGGGATTGAATTCGATGCGAATGTGTTTACAGATGATGGTTTCAGTTTCTGGCTATCATATGCTTACACTGATGCTGAATTCAGAAACAGCAACCCTGACGCTGACTTTGGAGCACAGATCGAAGTAGGTGACCCGCTGATTAACTCACCGGAGCATCAGCTAAACATTCAAGCGAGCAAGAACTTTCAGCTTGGCAGTTGGCCTGCCCAATTTGGCGGTGGTATGCAACATACTGGCGAGCGCCTTGGGTGGACCGGGTTTGATTTTTTCTTGCCTAGTTTCACGACGTTTCGCGCTTTTGCCCAAATCGAACCATTTGAAGGTTTAGCTGTACGTTTAGATGTCGATAACATCTTTAATGAGACCTTTTATACAAACTCGTTTGCAGATGTTTGGGTGGAGCCTGGTGCACCGCGCCGCTTCCGTCTGACCGCGTCTTACGCGTTCTAGTTGGCTCAAGCCCAGTCAAACTAGGAAAGTGATAGCCATGAGCGATATAGAAAGCACAAATTCTCGCATTTCATCCATTGATGTTATGCGAGGCTTAGTTATCATTTTGATGATGCTTGATCACGTACGTGAACGGTTTTACATGCATGTGCGTACGGGCGATCCCATCAGTGATATTATTGAGCCGGATCTGTTCTTCACACGGATGCTGACGCATTTTTGTGCGCCTGTTTTCATTTTCCTGGCGGGGCTGGGTGCTTGGCTTTATGCGCACCCTGCACAAGGTGTTTATCGTTCTCCAAGTGGGTTTCTATTGAAACGTGGCTTGGTCATCATCATGATTGAATTGGTGCTTTACTACTTGGTCTGGGCAGATAGCTTTCCAAACTTCCTATTCTTACAAGTCCTGTGGGCAATTGGTTTATGTATGATCGCGCTATCGGCTGCCAGTCGTTTAAACTATTGGCTCATTGGTGTACTCGGTTTTGTAATCGTAGTCGGGCATAATTTCTTTGAGCCATTACAGTTTGAACCTAGCGATTGGGCTTACATTCCTTGGACAATCCTTCATGACCCAGGACAGCTCGGAAAGGTTGGTCCACTAACGGTCAGCCTTTCATACCCTATGTTGCCTTGGTTTGGGGTAATTTTGCTTGGGTATTTCGCTGGGCCTTTATTTGCGCGGTCTTTTGGCGCTGTGAGGCGTCAAAGAACACTGATCGGGACAGGAATAGCATGTATTGCAGCTCTTCTGATTCTACGCGGGTTTAATATTTATGGTGAAACGCTATCTTGGTCGGTGCAAAACACCTTTACTGAAACATTGATGTCTTTCATCAACTTTACCAAGTATCCGCCTTCGCTAGACTATATTTTGTTCACGCTTGGAATTGGATTGATCTGTTTAGCATGGTTTGATGCGACAAAAAAAACCAACCTGACGCTAAATCTACTACGTTACTTCGGCTCTGCGCCGATGTTTATTTACGTAGTACATCTCTATGTGCTCTTAGCCGCTTATTGGATATTGTTCCTGATTTTTGGAGCAACACACGGTGAACGTTTCGGCCTCGATAGTGTTGGCTGGATATGGATAGGGGCTGGCCTTTTAATCGCCTTGCATTACCCATTGGCAAAATCTTTCTCTGGTTTCAAACACCGAGAAAAGCGGAACAAGCCGTGGCTTAGTTATTTTTAATTTCTTCGTTATTTCAATTGACTAGGTGTTTCCTGGTCCAGTTTGGTTGGTTTATTATTTTTAGGAGGTCTTGATGACGCGCACGGTTGTTGAAGCACGTAATCTAACAGTTTCGAGAGGGCAGACGCCTGTCCTTTCAGATATTAGTTTTGAGGTGCAAGAAGGTGAAGTTTTTGCATTATTGGGTGGTAACGGCGCTGGTAAATCAACAAGCCTGTTGACCTTTCTTGGCCTTCTTGAGCCAACGTCCGGTGAAGCATTGGTTTTTGGTAAATCCGTCCAAAACGACATCGCCTCTGTTAGGGGTAAGATTGCCTATTTGCCAGAAGCAGCAACGCTTTACCCACATTTATCAGCTTATGAGAATGTAGATTATTTTCTTTCTCTTGCAGGTATAGGACGCTCACGCGCGGATGTTGAAGAGGTTTTTGATCGGGTTTCACTGCAACAAGAAGCGCGTGACCAGCATATGGAACGATATTCCAAGGGTATGCGGCAGAAAACGGCCATTGCGCTCGCCCTCTTGAGGGAGACACCCATCCTGTTTCTTGATGAACCAACGTCTGGACTTGATCCTGTTGCTATTGATGAATTCAATAGACTGGTTACTAATCTTGCCAAGGCGGGAACAACCATCGTGATGGTCACACATGATGTGTACGGCGCTTGTCAGGTTGCACATAAGATTGCGCTCCTGCGCCGCGGCACTCTTGTCGGCTCTTTCGAAGCGAAGAACGGCGAGCGTATTGATACTGAAACAGTGCATGCTGCTTTTGCGGAAAGGGCGGTAGCATGAGTGTCATAAGAAATATAGCAATTGATGAGTGGCGTTATTGGCGACGCTCAAGAATCGCAATATCGGTATTGTTGACGGGTCTTGTTCTGCTGGTTGGATCAGCATTCCTGACGGCAATTCAAATGATAGATGCGTCGCATGAAAGAGAGCATCTG
This sequence comes from Kordiimonas aquimaris, assembly GCF_025574485.1. GTDB lineage: Bacteria > Pseudomonadota > Alphaproteobacteria > Sphingomonadales > Kordiimonadaceae > Kordiimonas > Kordiimonas aquimaris. Next base: position 29,857 of record NZ_JAOBPO010000008.1, read on the forward strand.
CAAACAGAAGCGGAAAATGCCTTTCTAAATCAACCTGAGCGCCACCCTCATCGTATGGTGCACTATGGTCACTATGCATTCCGCACACCACCACCATTGAGCGTTATTGATCCTGGCATTGATGCATATACGGGCAACTCTATTTTTCTGGAAGGGCACCGTCAAAACAGTGCGATGTTTGCTGATCGGCAAGCAAGTGCAGGAATAGCAATGTTTGGTGCACTTTCGCCGGCATTGCTATTGCAAATACTGGCTCCCTTACTGCTTATTTTGATGGGCTATAGTGCCATAACACGCGAACGCGAGGCGCGGACTTTAGACCAAATGATTGCGCAAGGTGTTACATCTGTTCAGATTATGCTTGGCAAAGGGTTAGCTTTAGGCGGTGTTACGGCTCTGTTGGTTTTGCCATTATGTATCGCTTCAGTGTTAGCTGCCTCAGAAGGCGAGGCTGTTTCACTGATTGCCTTCTTCATCAGCGGATATGCACTCTACCTTCTAACATGGTGTGCTGCTATTGTTCTTTCATCAACTATCATGCGTACAGCAGGTGGCAGCCTTGGGGCGCTGCTCGCAGTTTGGGTGATTGTTGCAATGTTAATGCCGAGGGTATCGAGCACGGTGGCAACAAATATAGTTGATGCCCCGGGGAAGATAGAAACAGACTTTGCTGTTATCGAAGCTGTTAGCAAGATTGGTGACGGCCACAATGCTGGTGACCCTGCATTCACAGCGCTCAGGGCAAACCTTCTTCAACAATACAACGTTGACAGTGTGGAAGAACTGCCAATTAATTTTCGCGGCGTTGTCGCGGGTGCAGCAGAAGCAGAGCTGACCGATACTCTTAATCAGTTTGCTGAAGAACGTATGCGCGTTGAAAGTAAGCAAGTGCGCATTGCACGCTATTTTGGCTGGTTGTCGCCTGTTCTGAGTATCCGCGAGTTTTCCATGAAGCTCGCTGGTGTTGATCTTGAAACACACCATCGGTTTTTACGAGAAACCGAGAAGCTGCGTTTTGATTTTGTACAATCGTTGAATAAAGCCCATGCGGAGAAAATGACTTATTTAGATGACGCCGGTCGGAGCGGTGACCCTGAAGCCGAAAAGCGAACACGAATAAGTACTGAAAATTGGAAAGTTCTTGAGGCGTTTAGCTTTGAGCCGTTTCCCGCGACTGATCGGGTGGAGGCAAGTTTTAATCCGCTTGCAAAGATAATGCTGTGGCTAATTGCCATTTTGTTGTTGTGCAGAACCATAGGGAGGCGTGCGCTATGACTGCTACCGCTGTTTTTTCACGTGAATTACGTTTTTTCCTGAAGCAACCTTTTGCAATTTGGCTGATCATTGTAGCCACAGGGTTGTCTACTTTTTCAGTATGGTCAGGGTTGACTGAAGTGGATCGACAAAGTGCAACAATTGAACGGTTACTTGTCGCTGATGCAAAAGACCGAGCGGCGGCGATTGAGAAAGAGTCCGACTTTGGCGGAGCCGCATACTATAGCTTTCATTTGACTTTTGATCCACCTAGCGCGCTCTCTTTTGCCGCACTTGGTGAGAGAGATGTTTTCCCTTGGAAACATCGTATCCGTATGTTGGCTCTGGAAGGGCAAATCTATGAATCTGACGCAGCAAACGCTGAATTAGCACAATCTGGGCAGTTTGATTTTGCTTTTTTCCTCAGTGTGTTAACGCCTTTGTTTCTGATTATTTTACTGCATGATCAACGCGCATCTGAAAAAGTAGCTGGTCGTCATGACCTTCTTGTTGCAACCGCAGGGTATGGCCAAAACCTTTGGCGGTCTCGCACGATAGTTCGTGTCAGTCTTCTTGGTGTTGGGCTTTTCTTGCCGTTTCTTGTTGGTGCATTGATGTCGGGTGTTGATACACAGTTAATCGCGCTGGTATTTCTTGTTGTTTTTGCTCAGATATTATTCTGGACATTTTTATGCTTGTGGGCATCTGCCCGGCCATTCAGTGGTCCTGCAATTGCGTCTGGCCTACTCGCCTTTTGGGTGTTGACAACATTTGTCATGCCAGCAGCTAGCGATGCTATCGTGGAACGTGCAATCCCCGCACCCGAAGGCGGTGACATTATTCTTGCTCAACGAGAGAAGGTTAATGATGCATGGGATCTGCGGAAAGAAGCAACGATGGAGCCTTTTGTCGCTCAACATCCTGAATGGGCAGATGATGCGAAAATAGAACGCCCCTTTGAATGGAAGTGGTATTACGCATTCCAACAAGTTGGAGATCAAGCTGTTGCCGCCATGTCTAATGATCGCCGGGTGGCTGTTTCAAGACGGAACGAGATGGCGGGATGGTTTGCCTTTTTGTCACCGTCTGCATTGACGCAGCGGTCATTGTCGCACCTTGCAAATACGGATGTGGGATCAGCTCTAACTTATCAGCATCGGGTGCGGAATTTTCATGCTGAACTGCGCTCCTTCTATTACCCACTTCTATTTAAAAATGCTGCTTATAGAGCGGAAGCGTTTGAGAGTTTGCCTGAGTATGATCCTGCTATGGGATCTGATCGTTAGATGTCTAGTAATGTGTTAGCTGAATTGACTGGTTTCGATGATTGTGGTCAAGGCACGCCCAGTGGCAGCGAGGGGTGTGGGAACAAAACGTTTACCTATTGAGATGGTAGGGTGAGAGGAGGTTTTTGTGAAATTTATTGCGTGTAGATTTTTGGTTCTTTGGTTTTTAGCCTTTATGCTAACGCCGCCGACTTTAGCGCAAACGTCACCCTTTAATTTGGGCGGGCAAACAATTGCACCTGGAACAATACGGGATCTTACGCTCGTTGTTGCGGCAGGGCGAAATGACCCTGCCACACATATACCGGTAACAGTAATTCACTCAAATAAAGAAGGCCCGGTGGTGACGGAGCAGAATGGCTCGCGCCATTCATTGGTGTTTGGCGAGAAAGATCAGCTTATCCTTTTGCAAGTAACCACAAAAGTAAGAGACAGCTATCTGGATGGCCTTAATGTGATTTTTTGTATCTCAAGACTCACATAAAATTTTCTATTACGTTTGTTATTAAATTATTTCAATGACTTCATAGCTGATTAATCAGATTCATAACCTGAAGGCCGTAGATTCAAATCCTACTCCAGCAACCAAAATAGTTGAAGTGCATAGGGCTATGTGTCAGCATTTGACTTGGGTTGGGTTTATTAATTGTTCATATGGTACATTGCCCATAATGTTTTAAGTCACAAATCTGCTGAGATTTGCGACAGTGAGCATTTGATTAAATAGGTAATGCGGTCATATAGTGGGGTCGCGGAGATACCTCTTTGTTAATTTGAAGATGAGTTCAATTAATGGCGTTGAGGTCTTGGGGGAGGCGAAATTGAACAGGCATGCACACTTCCTGGCTTCTTGCTGAAAACTTCGGGTTTATAATTTGCTTTTAAATAAGGCTTAATTTCAGGACCCCTATTCAGGATTGGAATACGAAATGAAAGTACGGCATCTTCCTCTTGCAGCGCTGACATATGCAATTTGTTTTTTTATGCCGTTAACGCTTAATGCCGATGATTTTCCGTTCGCTGACATTGCAGGTGGCGGACAAGAAGAAATGCCTAATCCCACGCAAGAAGCCACTGTCAGGCCAGGTCTGATAGACTTATGGAAGTCTGGGAAGCCAGCGTTTGGCGAGTATACAACCCCACGCCATAGAGAAGAGGTCGAGAGTTCACAAGAGCCCCCCCTATTCACAGTGCAGATGGGCCGTGACCTAGCCGCCAACCCACTTTTGGACTACGTCTTTCTAAACCTTGAACAATATTACAATGCAGACTCAGTTCGTGGCGCCTTAGAAGGTCTTCGCTATGACGGCGCCGATTCCGTAAAAACATTATTGGTTCGTATTCCTCCAATCTATCAGGATGGTGTAGACATCTCCCGAGCGCGGGCTAAAGAAGCTCTTGATCTCGGTGCTGACGGTGTTGTGCTGCCTCATATTCGAAGCGCTGAAGAGGCTCGTGTAGCCGTATCGTTTTTTGATGATTACAATGTCTGGTCTCCAAAAAACCCGGACGGCAAAATCGTTGTAATGCTTTTAGTAGAAGATCCGAATGTATTCGCCGAACTTGAGGAAATAGCTAATATTCCAGGCTACAGTTCGTTGGCGTGTGGCATCGGCAGCCTCACCCAGGCGCTGGGCGGAGACAGGGAGGCGGCCGAAGTACTCAATCAACAAGTTCTCGCGCATAGTAAACGTGCAGGCATGGTTGATCTGATTACTGCAACCGAAGAAACGATGGCACTGCGAGTAAAGCAGGGCTTCCTTGGGTTATTGCCTATTGGTCCTAATAAGGATGCCGCCATTCGAGTGGGCAGAGCTGCTGCAGATAGCTAGCTTTCATATTCCGACTGAACCTAAGTCTCGGTTTTTCATAGGATAACCTTTTTTAGTTAGTAAATGACTGTCAGGAGCTAAAATGGAAAAGACCACTTCACGCCGCGCTTTGCTTTTACGATGCCTCCAGTTACCTATTGGAGGAAGCGCTCTTCTCGGGCTGGCGGCTTGCAGCAGCGACAGCGGGACCTCAAAGGTCTGCGCCGATGAAAGTAAAATGACTGCTGCGGAAAAAAGCTTACGTCGTACTTTGAGTTATACTGAAACTTCACCAGACCCGGCCAAAACATGTTCAGACTGTGAGTTCTTTAAAACGGCAACGGACACAGGTGGGTGTGGTACATGTGAGATGTTTGGTGGCAAGCAAGCGAATTCGGGTGGCTACTGTGTATCTTGGAGTGTTGATCCGCAGGGTGCAGCTTAAACCTCCTGATGCATAATCAGTAGGGACATAAATAACAGTGCCTTGATTTCGGTGGATTAAGAATTGTGCTTAAGAAAGCAGTCAAACACAGAGGATAAGAATGATTAAGTTTCTTTTTAATCGCCGCAACCCTAATAGCTCCCCGCATGTGCCTACATCAGCTATTTTCAATAGGATGATGCTAACCTCCATTTTAACACTGGGCCTAATGAATTTGTCGGCTATTACTCATGCAGATGACTTATCTGATGTAGAGAAAGCTGGGAAATATCTTGTCGCTGCTGGTAACTGTGTGAGCTGTCATACAAGCGAAAATGGAAGCCCATTTGCAGGTGGGCTTGCTTTTGAAACGCCGTTTGGGACGATATATTCAACAAATATTAGTTCCGATCCAGAGTTAGGCATTGGCGGGTGGAGCCTTGAAGAGTTCGAGGCAGCGTTAAGGCACGGGGAAAGGCCTGACGGCGAAAACCTTTATCCAGTGTTCCCTTACACCTCGTACACACTAATCAGCGACGAAGATGTTGCATCGATTTACGCGTTTCTCAAGACTGTTGAGCCAGTGAAATATACGCCGCCGGAGAATGATCTGGGTTTCCCATACAACCAGCGCTGGGCCGTGGGGCTGTGGAAAGCTTTGTACTTCGATGAGGGGCGATTTGAGCCAGAGCAGGCACAAACCAAGCAATGGAACCGTGGTGCCTATTTGGTCGAAGGGCTTGGTCATTGCGGCATGTGCCACTCGCCGCGGAATTTTATGGGTGCAATCGATACTGACCTCGCCATGACTGGGGGTACTTATATGACGCACGTCGAGAGCAAACTCTCGGCATGGTCAGCACCAAACCTCACGTCTGCGGATAATGGCCTGTCGATGTGGCATGAAGAAGATATCAAAAATTATCTGAAGCTGGGCGTTAGTGCGCGTGCGGGTGTATTTGGGCCAATGAACAAGGTGGTGATGAATAGCACCCGGCATATGTCAGCGGAGGATGTGACCGCGATGGCTGTGTATTTGAAGAGCCTGCCTGCTAACTCTCAGGATACTAATCCACCTGCAGCAGATACGACTATTCAGGCTGGTTCTGTACAGTACGATATTCATTGCGGCACCTGTCATCTGCCAACGGGACAAGGTTCCCCAAATACGGGGCCTACGTTGATTGGCAGTCCAGTAGTTCTGGACACCGATCCATCGTCGCTAATTAATATTACTCTGTTCGGTGCTCAGACACCCAAGATTGCACCGTCGGACGAATGGAATTCAAGGCGTTGGCAGCATATGAATCCTTTTGCCGCGAAATTGAATGATAAACAAGTAGCCGATCTTCTAAGTTTTATACGTAGTTCGTGGGGGCACAAAGCAGGCGCAGTAAGCTCAGAACAGGTGACAACACAGCGCAAATAGTTTGAGCGCAAAAAATGAAACCGAGCTGCTCACATGGGTACTTTGTACTATTTGCCGTGCGATGAACTATAGTTGACAGATTACGTGAAAACGGTTTCAGTATAAGCGTATTACTATCGAATAGGTTTCCTGGGTGGAGGTGCCTGATAGTGCCAGACTGAAATTTTTGTTATTCAAGTAACAAAGCCTGTAAACTCCGCGACATTTTCTGATGTGTCCGATGTAACCGGGTATTGCTGGCGAGGGTCTTAGGGAGCACTAATCAGGGGGGTAAAATGCACTTATTTGTGATAACTTTGGTTCGCAGGACCATGGTTTATCTGTTGGTTGCGGCGACGCTTGTTGGCTGTTCCGAGTCAGGTCCAGCCGAACCCGAAACGCAGGGCGCTCAACCTCGGATGAGGCTTGTTACCACGGATCAATATGTCAATACATTGATGTATGTATTCGGGTCTAGTGTCCATACGCAAGGAGAGTTCTCTCCCGCAGAACGAACAGAGGGATTGCTGGCGAACGGCGCAGCTGTGGCAGGCGTTAGTGCCTCTCTGCTCGAACAGTTCCAGCGGACAGCTGCTAGCGTGGCGGCTCAAGTGGTGGATGAAGGACATCGTCATTACCTAATCCCTTGCAAGCCTGCATCCGAAGATGCAGCAGACAACGTTTGTGCAACTGAGTTTCTATCGAAAACAGGGCGTCTTCTTTTTGGGCGTGCCTTGAACGATGCCGAAATCACGGCATATGTAGCAAGCGCTGAAACAGCAGCCGAAAGTTTGGAGGACTTTTACCGAGGGCTGGCGACAGCGCTGGAAGGAATGTTGATAAGCCCTGACTTTTTGTTTGTCTTGGAGAATGCCGAACCAGATCCGAGAACTCCCGGCAAACTCCGTCTTGATGCATATTCGGTCGCCTCGCGTCTCAGTTACTTTTTTTGGAATGCCAGCCCGGATGCCGAATTGTTGGACGCCGCTGAGAGTGGTGAGTTGCAGACAGAAGATGGCCTCGCGCGCGCCGTTGATAGAATGTTGGCGAGCCCGAGACTAGATAGTGGCATGCGGGCTTTTTTCGATGACATGTTTGCTTTTGACGACTTTAACACGCTCTCAAAGGATCCGCTCATCTATCCGACTTTCACAAGTGTAACGGCTGTGGCTGCACGTGAGCAGACGTTGCGCACGGTGATCAATCATTTGATCAACAATGAAGAAGATTATCGTGACTTGTTCACAACGCGGTCAACCTTCATATCGCCGGAGTTGGCTGTACTTTACGACATGCCTGCGCCGTCTGGGTGGACGCCTTATACTTTTCCGCCCGACAGTCTAAGGGCCGGGTTGCTTACGCATGTTAGTTTCCTGGCTTTGCACGCACACCCTGGACGTAGTTCGCCGACACTACGTGGTAAAGCACTACGTGAATTGCTGCTATGCCAGCATGTGCCACCTCCGCCTCCGGATGTCGATTTCTCGGTCATAATGGATGCCAATGCGCATTACCCTACACAACGGGAACGTGTGGCGGCTCATCTTGAGAATCCTTCATGCGCTGGTTGCCACAGAGTTACTGACCCAACTGGACTATCGCTGGAGAATTTCAATGGCGAAGGGCGAGTGCGGTTAAGGGAAAATAACGTTCTGATTGATGCAACCGGTGACCTAGATGGTGTGAAATTTGAAAACGTGGTAGGTTTGGGGCAAGCTTTACGTAATAATACGGCTTTGCCGGCATGTTTGGTCCAGCGCCTCTATAGTTATGGATCAGGCGGGCCAACCGGCGCGCAAGACAATCAACTACTAGAGTACTTCAATGAGCGTTTTGCAGCTGGTGGATATCGATTACCTAACCTGCTGCGCACGATAGGATTGAGTGAATCGTTTTCGCGAGTGAAAGATGGTTGGAGCCCTGCGCCAATGGAGCCAGAACCTGATGTTGACAACAGTCCTGAGCAGCACATTGCCAGTAATACTCATAACGCTGAGCCAACGGTTCAATCTGTAGAAGGTGTGAAGAAATGAAAAACTTAAGCAGACGCCGCGTGTTAAGAGGAATGTTAAGAGGGGGTGCGGTAACAATTGCACTACCCATGCTGGATTGCTTTTTAAATGGAAATGGTACCGCTCTGGCTTCGGGTGCTCCCATGCCGGTCAGGTTCGGGACATGGGGTTATGGGCTTGGAATGACGGCGAACATCTTCGTGCCTAAAAAGTATGGTTCTGGTTACGATCTCCCCGAGGAAATTGAATCGTGGGCACCAGTGCGGGATCATATCAATCTGTTCACAAATGCTTCAGCCTTTCCGGACGATTCTCCTGTACCGTGCCATCACACTGGCTGGGTAATTGGGAGAACGGGCGTTGCACCAAAGGATGGACAATCAATCCCTGGCGAAACTATTGATGTCACTGTTGCCAACCAAGTTGGTGGCACTACGCGCTTCAAGTCGCTCACTGCGACTGCAACCGCTGACGTTCGCAGCACCTATAGCTACGAGAATGCCACCACGCCCAATGCACCCGAGTGGTCACCGCTGAAATTCTACAACCGCCTTTTTGGGCCGGAATTCCCGAACCCTAATGCAGAATCGTTCACGCCTGATCCGGAAGTTATGGTCCGAAAAAGCGTTCTATCAGGTGTGATGGATCAGACACGGTCGTTGATGCGGCAAGTCGGCGCAGAAGACCGACAGCGCCTCGACCAATATTTTACCGGATTGCGTCAATTAGAGAACCAGTTTGCCCAGCGCCTTAAAAAACCCGAGCCAATTGCAGGTTGTCGCCCTGGCCAAGCGCCGATAGCTGACCCTCCTATGGACAAGACTGCTGAGTCAGTAGCGCTGCGGCACCGCATGATGACCGAACTGCTTGTCATGGCTGTGGCTTGTGACCAGACCCGAGTTATCAACATGGTGTATTCAGGTGCGGCATCGGTGGTTATTAAGCCAGGGTATGAAAAGCCAGCTCACACGACAACTCATGAAGAGCCCGTAGATAAAAAGTTGGGTTATCAGCCGAATGCTTCATGGTTTACACGCAGAACAATGGAAAGCTGGGCAGAATTCGTTGGTGCATTCGCAAGCGTCAAAGAAGGCGACGGAACATTGCTTGATAATATGTTGATATATGCAACTACTGATCATGGATATGCTCGTTTCCATACCTTAGATGGCATGCCTGTTCTTACCGCTGGACGTGCCGGAGGCAAAGTTAAAACAGGGATGCATATCGATATGGGTGGCGGCTCTGTAACACAAGTAGGTTACACTGCTATGCGTGTGATGGGCGTGGACACGCCGTCGTGGGGCTCCAAAAGCAATAAAGTATCCTCTGCACTCGGTGATATGCTCGTTTGAGTGAGGCAGTGAGTTGAGTGTGCGTTTGCGAAGATACGCCGCATACTCTCAATTCAAAGGAAGATATACGCTGTATATAAGTAAGGCTGGAAAATGAACAGATATGTGGACACAACAAGTCGCCGTTTCGCATTCATTATGCTGAAAAGTGGATTACTTGCCATAACTGTTGCGCTGAATATAAGTGCTGTGAGTGCAGCCGACACAGATGTGGTCGCTTCAAATCTTGAGGATTTTGAATATTGGCAGTCGCCAAATAGCCAAGTGCTTGAAGAATATATCGACGTTCCAATGCCGCCCGAATTTCAGGTGCTGGCTACAGAATTGGAAGGACCGGTTTTTGCTGATGCGGGCGGGCGGACACTATATAGGTGGCCGCTAAAAAACCTACGCAATGGGTCAACTGGTGACCGAAAAGACGGCAATAAATCTGTGTGTACGGATGAAGTTATGCAGGTGACATCAGGCCTTATGAGTCCATACCCACCCGGGCTAGTGTTGCCCAATCTCGACAAGCGTCCGAGTTGCGTTGAGATATGGCCGCCTGTACTTGCTGACGAAGGTTCCGAGCCAGTAGGTAAATGGACATTAATCGAGCGAGATGATGAGACAAAACAGTGGGCCTTTGATGGGTACCCGTTGTATTTTTCTACTTTGGACCAGCAGTCGGGGGACGTTCTGGGTGGCACTAAAATTCAGGGCGGTGGCGGCTCGCCGGCGGGCCGTGTACCTGTAGGTCCACCTTCTGCACATCCACCATTATTTCAAGTTATTGCTATGGCTACTGGGAGAATGATCGTTACTGAGGATCGGTATTCAGTATATAGCTTTGAGGGTGATGAGCCCAATAAGTCAAATTGCTATAACAGCTGCCTTAATAACTGGACGCCTGTACTGGCATCAGTGTCGGCGGTAGAACAAGGCAAATGGACAGTTATCGAGCGTTCGCCCGGTGTGCGTCAGTGGGCCTTTTGGGGCAAGCCGCTTTATACTTATAACCTTGATACTCTCGGCGTTAGTCGCATTGGCAGCGATGTGCCCGGGTGGCACAATGTCTATACACAGCGCTCTCTGGCCCCTCCGCCGGAAAATTTTTCTGTTCAGGCGGCACGTATTGGCCATGTGCTAGCAGATGGAAACGGCAAAACAGTTTATGTTTACAACTGCGGGGATGATGCCTACGACCAGCTGGCTTGCGATAATCCGGACACTGATCAGGAGTATCGTTTAGCAATTTGTGGCAACGGCGACCCGAAAGTTTGCCGTGAGACTTTTCCGTATGTTATCGCGCTAGAAAATGCGACGAGTGAAAGCCGGCTGTGGAGTGTGATGAAAATCGATCCAAATACCGGTCACCGTGCCTTAGAAGGGCAAGTGGACGGGATAAATGTTTGGGCTTACCGCGCCCGGCCAGTGTTCACTTTCACGGGCGATACTGAGCCAGGAGATGCGAACGGTGACGCATTCGGTGAGTTTAACGGCTACCGTAATGGCTTCAAAGCCTTCTGGCTGCGTGATGATTATCTGACGAATGCTTATAGACGATGATTGGTCTTAAGGGCATTGGGCCGCAGAGGAGTAACCTATGAATAATAGTGGAAAATACCTGCAATCAAGGTTGTCGAATATATCCCGAATATTACCGCGCATAGCAGTGGCGGCAACCTTGCTGACCGGCAGCGGCACGATCTTGTTGAGCGGAAGCGATGCTGCGCTAGCTGAGGCCCCTCCTGGTGGCCGGATTGGTTATGTTCTGACAAACAGAATGTATGCGGTTTACGAGACTGACGAGAGTGTTCAATGCCCTGATGGTTTAAATCTTGGGCCTCGCGAACTGTTTGCCAAGCGCTTTCCTGACGATGGTACTAAACGCACTGTTGTCGAGACACAGTTGAAACTCGAGGGAGAGAATTGGCATTCGAATGCTGAGGAAAACCTAGTAGCCCCTTACCGAGAGCCGCAGGGTAATATTTCGTATGGGCTTAATCTTGATGGGCAAACCGGACCCAATGATTTCCAAAGCCCGGACGGTGAAGATGGAATTGATAACCAGTTTTACCGTGTGGTTGGCTGTACCAACAACTATATGAAAGCAGGTTCGCTTCGTCACTTCGTTAACGTGTTTATGGTGCAATATAACAGCAACCGCTGGGTGTTTGAATTGACAGGTGTTGATGATTTGACCAACGACGACGAAGTAACATTAACCACGTATCGCGGCCGCGACCCGTTGCTAGCGGATGCTACTGGTGAAGGTTACATTCCCGGCGGAACACAGCGTATTGATATGCGTTGGGGCAAAGAGTTTATTATGCAGATTCAGGGCAAGATTGTTGATGGGATACTTACCACAGAACCTATTGAACATATCAAGGTGCCTGCGAGTTCTACGTTCAATACCAACGGATACGAGTCTTATCTCGGCCTTCGTTTTCAGCTTGCCCTGACGCCCAAGGCGGCAAAAGGCACGATGGCAGGCTTCATGGACATCGATAAGTTTCGCCATTGGCGGAACACGACTTGGTCAACGCATCATCAGAGCTACGGGCAAGAATCTGCTAGTTCCATGTATAGCGCTTTACATCGTCACGCAGACGGTTATCCAGATGCGGTAACTGGGCAGAATACTGCGATTTCTATGGCTCAGGAAGTGACGTTCGTGCAGACTTACATTATGCATCCGAGCGAAAAAACGAACCAGGTGGCCGCAGCCTCTCTCAATTAAGTGTATTCTCACTATCAAAAAGAAGGCATTCGCTGGTAGTGTTGTTCGGTCTAAAATTATTAGAGTAAGGCCTGCTGGATTTTAAAAGGAGTTTTTAAAATCACTTAACTCATACAAATTTTTAGGTAAATTTATTATCTATATAATTCAATGATTTAATAACCTGTCAATTAATCTCACAACCTGCAGACAAAGTATGTTCAACCGCCAGCGTAGCAATGTATTGCATTGCGAAATTACGCCAAGGACAAGTTAGCAATTCCAATAAGTATGCGCACCTAAAATTCTACTCTAGCAATCGATAAGAAGCCCAATCATCTCGTGTAGCGAGTTTCTTTTTTGACTCCGTGAGGTATGGTTTGACACCTCGCAAGATGCACTCAAGGTGCAGATTGCCATGATTCATATGGAGTAAAACGAAGCCGAAACGGAATAATGAGGAAACTTTAGAGCAACGAGATTAATCCTGAGCCAATAAAGTTAAGCGAACGACATCTGCTTGGCTTGCAGCAGACATCTTGGTTTTTACTTGTGCGAATTGAGTTCGCACTGTTGTTATCGATACGCCGTGAGTGTGGGCATAATCTTTCAGGCTCATTCCTTGTGCGAATGCAGTAGCAAGTGCTGCTTCTCGTTTAGATAGGCCATACCAGCCACGAAGCCGTTCAGTGTTGATATTAGGTAGATTAGCTGGATCTTGAAAAAATAACGCAGCAATAGCGCTTTTCCCGTCTAACAGTTGAATTGATTCAATAGAAGCGAATATACCGCGTTCATCATTTGCGCGGTTTAACATCAGGGTTTGATGTGGTTTTGTGGATGCCGCATTAGCTTTGCAAATTTTTCTAATTTTTTGTTTGAATAATTTATCATACTCGGCCGATGTGCCTCGTAGATATCCTTTTTCAAGGTATAAGTCAGTCTGATACTGCAATGTTTTCATTGCTGCTTTGTTTGAAAATAAAAGTTGATGATTGGAGGATATTAACAATGTGGGTATGTACGCATTATTTACAATGTGATGTAGGCTTTCATCGATAAAACTGTTGGTACCCAATGCATCGCTATTTCGATCCAGCCGTTGATTGATAACGGACATAATCCAGTTTGTACTTTGCTCATCGAGTAATTTGAGCAATTGCATAGATCGATCACCGTACGGTTCTTGGCGTTCGGCGCGTAAGTTGCGGAAGTAAGCGGTTTCAAAGTCTTCTGCAAACAGTGTCTGTTTTGTTTTGGTCATACTAATGTAAGCTTGAACTAGGAATGCTGCTGCGAATAAAATGACCGATCATTACCAAGGAAGTTTTGCTTTCCGGAATTAGGTTTGACAGTTTTTGCCATACGTGCGGCATCTCTTCCCAAACATCCAATCGGGCCCGCCCACCTGCTTTACGTACGTTGCTAACGATTGAGCGTGCATCATCAAGTAACATGTCTGAACCTCCTGCGTGAACTAGTGTGTTTGGCAGGCCTGATAAATCGGTAAGGGCCGGTGAAACAAGCGGGTGATCAGCTTTTATGCCTTGTCTGTATGCATTGGCGAACATAGATACAAATTCCAAATTCGACATAAATGGATCAGCCTTAGCGTTCTCGATTATCGATGCACCTGAGAATGTGAGATCTGCCCACGGACATAATGCAACATATGCTGCAGGTATGGGTATATTTTGATCTCTTATCGCAATAAGGGCAGCAAGCGCTAGTCCTGCACCTGCGGAATCTCCCACAATGGCAATATCTTTGGGTGCATACCCTTCAGTTAGTAACCAGCTGTAGCTTTTGACGACATCTTCAATGGCATCAGGAAAAGGGTTTTCTGGTGCAAGTCCATAATCAACGGCAAGGACACGTGCGTCGGCATGAGTTGCAAGATTGGCCGCAAGCTTGTTGTGTAATTTTGTTCGGTCAAAGCAATAGCTGCCGCCGTGTACGTAAAGCACGATTCTTTTAGGCAGAGTATGGACACCTGGATATATATTGTCAGGCGTGAACCAGTTGCTAGGAACGGGGCACCCTTCAACGGGTGTGCTTTTGGGGGTGCGTAAGAATATGGAAATCATACCTTCTGATCGTGCAATAAAGTGTCGTGCTTTTTTCCAATCGATTTCATCATCAGCGTTTGTTTTTCTTAAAAGCTTCATCGCCCAGACGATGAGCTTAATATAACCAACAGCAGCTTTGCCTATTAGGCTTGCTGGATGAGGCTTGGTTGCTTCTGTCCACCAGTCAGCATTGCTGATAGCTACTTCACTGTATGATATGCTCGCCATATTTTTCTCCATTCCTCGTAAAGATATATTACGTGATTTTTATCTAAACATCATCACTTTTGATGATTTTTTCCGAAAAATGACCTTCTACATTTCGACCCAAAGCAATACATCAGCCTCTGTGCATCTCATGGGGCGATATTTGAATGAAGAAGGAAATTGCCTCATGCCTACGTTTACCGGAACAGCTGCTTCAGAGAACCTGATTGGATCAAGCGGAGCCGATACACTATCTGGTGAGGCAGGAAATGACACAATTAACGGCGGCGGCGGCATCGACTTGATCAGCTATGCTAGCAGCCCCTCCGGCGTTAACGTGAACTTGGTTACACTCAGCGCATCAGATGGCTTTGGTGATACAGATACCCTCATTGATATCAATGATGTAATTGGTTCGAATTTTTCGGACACTATTTCTGGAGATAACTTGAATAATGGTCTCGAAGGTAATGCAGGTAATGACCTTATCATTGGTCTAGACGGTGTTGACACTCTGACGGGTCAAGACGGAGAAGATACCCTTTTAGGCGGAGACGGAATTGATAATCTAAGTGGCGGAGACGGAAATGATCAGCTTTCAGGCGGTGCCGGGCTAGATATTTTGAGCGGAGGGTTTGGAAACGATTCGTTAAATGGAGGCATGGGTGATGACCTGCTCAATGGCGACCAAGGTGATGATACCCTATTGGGTGATATCGGAAATGATCTTCTTAGCGGCGGAAGTGGTAATGATTTAATCAATGGCGGCGATGGGGATGATTCACTGGCAGGTGGAGATGGCGCCTTATCCGGAGTGACAGCGGGTAATGACACATTAACCGGTGGTGCTGGGCGTGATACGTTTTTTATTATTGACCCAAATAGTAACCAGATTATCACAGATTTTAATACTGCGGATGATACGCTCGATCTGATAAATGTTAACATCACTAGCTTGCAAGAACTGGAAGATGCGTCTACGCAAATGGGTAGTGATGTTGTTCTCTCCATTGGCGGGAACGGTGCCCAAGTTCTTTTGGAAGGATTAAATTTAGCCGATTTTCTGTCAGCCAACTTCGATTTTGCCACTCCCAATGGCACGGTAGGCAACGATACTCTCACAGGGAGTTCAGACGGGGATGTTTTAGATGGGTTAGCTGGTGCCGATATCATTAATGGTGGTGATGGTAACGACTCGCTTAATGGTGGTGATGGCAATGATACGCTTAACGGTGATGATGGTAACGACACCGTAAACGGTGGCTTGGGCGACGATGAGCTCAATGGCGGTGCTGGCGCTGATACTACTGGCGGCCTGTCTGGCGGAAATGACACACTAAACGGTGGCGATGGCAACGATACGCTCGGTGACTTTGAAGGAAATAATAGTTTTTCTGGTGGCGCTGGTGATGACTTCCTCATCGGCGGCGCGGGTAATGATTTTTTTGATGGTGGCCCAGGAAACGATGGAATAACTGCGAGCCTAGGCAATGATACCCTTAATGGGGGCATTGGTGATGATAACTTAAATGGCGGTTCCGGTGATGATCTCCTGAATGGAGGTTTAGGCAATGATACCCTTGTTGGTGGTGCGGGTGCAGATATATTCAGAGTTGATGGCCTAGGTGGCCTTCAAACCATTACTGATTTTGATTTTACTGCTGATGGTATAGATTTTAGTTCATTCAACTTATTCGACTTCCCTCAGTTAAGCACTGCATCCACTCAGGTTGGTGTGGATATCTTTGTTGATCTCGGTGTGGGCGGACAAATTACAATACAAAATGTTGTGCTGAGTGATTTCCTAACCGGCTCATTTACATTTGCACCTGAACCGCCCGCAAACAGTGGCCCGATCATTACGCTGCCCACTGCTCCATCTGTGGATGAAGATGCTGTGGATGTACCGATTTCTGATACGGTTGAGATTGCGGACGCCGATGGTGACAACCAAACTGTAACGCTGACTGCAAGTGGCGGAACAATTTCAGTTAGCACAACAACGGGCGTGACATTTTCAATCAATGATGGTCTGGAAATATCGTTCATTGGCACATTATCGGATGTTAATGCTGCTCTTGACACGCTGACTTTCACACCACTTGCGGATGTAAATGGCACAAATGCAGGGAGCGTCCGTATTCAAACGGTTGACGGTGCTGGGGGTATTGATGATCAAACGCTGATATTTGATATTACACCAGTGAATGATTTGCCGACATCTAACGGCAATAGAATTACTATTGATGAAGATACATCCCGCACTTTCACTGTAAGTGACTTTGACTTTACCGATGTTGATACAGGCGACAGCCTACAATCTGTGAGAATT
Source organism: Kordiimonas aquimaris (assembly GCF_025574485.1). Classification (GTDB taxonomy): domain Bacteria; phylum Pseudomonadota; class Alphaproteobacteria; order Sphingomonadales; family Kordiimonadaceae; genus Kordiimonas; species Kordiimonas aquimaris. Next base: position 46,719 of record NZ_JAOBPO010000008.1, read on the forward strand.
GACAGTATCAGTGTTGGAAACGGTAGTTTCCAACTGTTAGGTGTAGATGTTATCATGGGGCAAGTGATCAGTTTGGCTGATATCACAGCAGGTAATCTGGTTTATACACCTGCCGCCGATGAAAACGGCCCTGATCTGTTTAATTTCTCTTTCAGCGTGAATGATGGAACAGACTTTGCTGCCTTCTCCGCATTCATTGACATTGATGTAACTGATGTGCCTGAACTGTCTCCGGTCATTAACGGAACAGCGGATAATGACACGCTTGATGGTACCTCTGATAATGACACAGTGAATGGTCTTGATGGCAATGACAATCTGGACGGCCTTGCCGGTGATGACATGCTGAATGGGGGTGGTGGTTTTGATCGTGTAGAAGGCGGGCTTGGTAATGATATCCTTGATGGAGGAGAGGGTAGAGACACCCTGAGCGGTGGTAATGATAATGATATTGTGGAAGGCGGTGCTGATAACGATGAGGTAAGTGGTGGTCTAGGCAATGATACGGTGCGTGGCGGGGCTGGTAATGACACACTGCAAGGTAATACTGGAAACGATAGTATTGATGGTGGGGACGGCAATGATGTTTTGTTTGCAGCTTCAGGCTTTATAGCGGGTAATGATGAAGATGATCTGAGGCTTACTGGTAATTTGGCTGGTCAAGTCGGTGATAACACACTTGATGGCGGCGCTGGTGATGATACCCTTGTTGGTGGTGATGGCTTTAATACCCTGACTGGGGGGGCTGGTGCAGATACCTTTTTCTTTAACTCTTTGAACCTTCTTGGGGAACTTGGCAGGGATACCATCACGGACTTTAGCGTGTTGGAAGACACTATTTCACTTGCCTCTACAAATATCGAAAACCTGACTGATTTGATGGCCGTATCCAATCAAAATGGCCCTGATGTCGTTGTCACGCTGAGCAATGGTGACCGCATTGTCATTCAAAACATCACGTTAAGTGAGTTTTTTGGTGCGACATTCGCATTCCGGCAACCATCACTTGCAGGCACAGCAGGCAACGACACTATAAATGGAACGAATGGCGTCGATTTTGTTGATGGTGGTCCAGGTAACGATGTGCTGAACGGTGGTGATGAGGGGGATTTTCTCGAAGGAGGGTCGGGTAATGACACTTTGACAGGAGGCGCTGGTGGTGATGATTTTGCAGTTGATATTTTCTCCGATGACGTCATTACCGATTTTAACCCTGAAGACACTTTCACTGGAGACAGTTTAGATTTATCAAACACAGACATTGAAAATCTGGATCAGTTAACGGCCATTTCCGCGCAAAATGGCAATGATGTTGTGATTACATTTTCCAATGGTAACACGCTGACATTGCAAAATATTATGCTTGCAGACTTCCTTGCATCATCACGTATCAGTTTTGACAACGACCTGACAGCAGCAATCCCACCAGATGATTTGAGAATAACGGGTGGTGGTTTCGGTGATTTTCTGAACGGTGATTTAGGTAATGATAGTATCGAAGGTGCGGGCGGTAACGATAATATTGAAGGCCGTGACGGTAACGACACGTTGCTAGGTGGCGGACAAGATGACAACCTAAGTGGCGGTAACGGTGATGACAGCCTAAATGGTGGCACGGATAATGACCGTCTTCAGGGTGGTAATGGCGATGACACGCTGGAAGGCGGTGATGGTCTTGGTTCTGATACGCTAGAGGGCGGCAGGGGTGATAATACGCTTACTGGCGGCGAAGGGATTGATCGGTTTGTTATTGGCGTTGGCGCCTCAGATGAAATCACTGACTTTAACCCCGGTCTGGGAGAAGTGATTGACCTTAGTGCGACCGAGACAACCTCCCTAGATAGTATAGGCGAAACAACGACCGGCGATACGATTATTGGGCTTGGTAACGGTGAGATACTCAGACTCAGAGGCGTATCCATTGCTGACTTGAATGAGAGTAATTTTATCTTTGCAACACCGCCGTCTCCCGCCCCAACCCCAACACCTTCTCCCGCATCAGTGCCAGCCCCGGCTGCTGAACCTGATCCGGTAGTGATTGTGCGTAGTGAAGCGGATACAACTCCGGATACCATCGAAGGATCTTCTGCATCGGATAACATTATGGCCGGTAGCGGCGGTGATAAAGTCGATGCAGGGAATGGCAATGATGTTGTCGCCAGTGGTGGTGGTGATGATACGGTGTCTGGCGGCATTGGCACAGACAGTGTTGACGGCGGCGCAGGCAATGATGCTCTGCGTGGTGATCAGGGTGATGACACGGTGCTTGGAGGCGCGGGTAACGACACCATTGATGGTGGCAGTAACGCCGACTTCCTGCGCGGTGATGCGGGTGATGACAGTATATCTGGTGGTTCGGGTGATGACCGTGTGTTTGCTGGTCCTGACGACGAAGGCAATGATACGGTTGAAGGTAACCGCGGTAATGATGTTGTTGGCGGCGGTGCCGGTAATGACTTTATCGTTGGTGGTGACATTGACGGTAATGGCACAGATGCATCAGGTAATGACAGCCTGTTTGGTGGTGATGGTGATGATGTCATCATTGGTGGTTCGTTCGATACGACAACAAATATGGCAGTGAACGGAAACGGCGGCCGTAACACCATCTATGCTGGTGCTGGTAATGACAGCATCATTGGTGATGATGGTGGCGATACGCTTGGTGGCGGCAACGGAGATGACAGTGTCACTGGCGGTATGGGTAGTGACATTATCTATGGTGGTCGTGGCCCTGGTGAAGACACACTTTTTGGTGGCGGCGGCGATGATCAGGCATTTGGCGCATCAGACAATGATATGGTTAACGGTGGTGCTGGTAATGACACCCTGTTTGGCGGCGCGGGCGATGACACAGTTGACGGCGGTGATGACAATGATCTGATCTTCGGCGGTGCCGGTGATGACAATATCACTGGTGGTGACGGTAATGACACGTTCGCTTTCATCACAGGCTTTGGCAATGACACGATCACTGACTTTGGCACAGCGGACGGTGACAGTGACACGCTCGACTTCTCCGAGATCGAAGGCCTTGTGCTGGCTGACCTGCTATCCTCAGCCACGTTTGATGCGAGCGGTGCCACGCTCACCATCGGTACCCATGGTACACTGACCCTCGAAGGCATCAACCAAACCGAACTGCAAGCACTGTTTGATGCAGGGCAGGTGGT
>NZ_JAOBPO010000009.1:2500-32572 GCF_025574485.1 Kordiimonas aquimaris
TGTTCCAAGTATTTAGAGAGTTTTGCTTTCTGGATATGGAGGAGCTCTCAAGTGAACTAAGAGCATTTGGTGAATGCCTTGGCGTATAGAGGCGATGAAGGACGTGACAGGCTGCGAAAAGCTGTGGTGAGGTGCCAGTAACCTTTGACCCACAGATATCCGAATGGGGAAACCCACCACTTTTGTGGTATCTGCAACTGAATACATAGGTTGTAGAAGCGAACCCGGCGAACTGAAACATCTAAGTAGCCGGAGGAAAGGACATCAACAGAGACTCCCTTAGTAGCGGCGAGCGAACGGGGACCAGGCCAGTGCCGTCTTTGAATTTACCGGAACAAGCTGGAAAGCTTGGCCATAGTGGGTGATAGCCCCGTACGGGAAGGAAGAGAAGACGGACTTGAGTAGGGCGGGACACGTGAAATCCTGTCTGAACGTGGGAGGACCACCTTCCAAGCCTAAGTACTCCTATACGACCGATAGTGCACCAGTACCGTGAGGGAAAGGTGAAAAGTACCCCGATAAGGGGAGTGAAATAGAACCTGAAACCGAATGCTTACAAGCAGTCGGAGCATCCATTGTGATGTGACGGCGTACCTTTTGTATAATGGGTCAGTGAGTTAGTGTATTTAGCAAGCTTAAGCCGATAGGTGTAGGCGTAGCGAAAGCGAGTCTGAATAGGGCGACTGAGTTAAATGCATTAGACCCGAAACCCGGCGATCTAGTTATGGGCAGGTTGAAGGTGCAGTAACATGCACTGGAGGACCGAACCCACGCGTGTTGAAAAACGCGGGGATGACCTGTGACTAGGGGTGAAAGGCCAATCAAGCCGGGAGATAGCTGGTTCTCCGCGAAAACTATTTAGGTAGTGCCTCAGGTATTACCTTCGGGGGTAGAGCACTGGATGGATGCGGGGGGCGCGAGCCTTACCAATTCTAACCAAACTCCGAATACCGAAGAGTAGAGCCTGGGAGACAGACTGCGGGTGCTAAGGTCCGTAGTCGAGAGGGAAACAGCCCTGACCACCAGCTAAGGTCCCTAAATCTTGTCTAAGTGGGAAAGCATGTGAGACGGCCAAAACAACCAGGATGTTGGCTTAGAAGCAGCCATCATTTAAAGAAAGCGTAACAGCTCACTGGTCTAAATAAGCTGTCTTGCGGCGAAGATGTACCGGGGCTAAAGACAAGTACCGAAGCTGTGGATTTGATCTTATGATCAAGTGGTAGCGGAGCGTTCTGTAAGTCTGCGAAGGTGTGGCGCGAGCCATTCTGGAGATATCAGAAGTGAGAATGCTGACATGAGTAGCGATAAACAGTGTGAGAGACACTGTCGCCGAAATCCCAAGGGTTCCTGCGCAAGGCTAATCCGCGCAGGGTGAGTCGGCTCCTAAGGCGAGGCCGAAAGGCGTAGTCGATGGGAATCAGGTTAATATTCCTGAACCAGGTGGAATGTGACGAATGGAGTAAGTTGTGAGACCTTATTGGATTGGTCTTGCCGCGAATCTGTTCCAGGAAATAGCACCACCATATTGACCGTACCCTAAACCGACACAGGTGGGATGGTAGAGCATACCAAGGCGCTTGAGAGAACTATGCTGAAGGAACTCGGCAAATTGCCTCCGTAACTTCGGGATAAGGAGGCCCAGCTTTAAGGCAACTTTTAGTTGGGGGCACAAAAGAGGGGGTGGCGACTGTTTACTAAAAACACAGGGCTCTGCGAAGTGGATAACACGACGTATAGGGTCTGACGCCTGCCCGGTGCCGGAAGGTTAAGAGGAGTAGTGAGAGCTGCGAATTGAAGCCCCGGTAAACGGCGGCCGTAACTATAACGGTCCTAAGGTAGCGAAATTCCTTGTCGGGTAAGTTCCGACCTGCACGAATGGCGTAACGACTTCCCCACTGTCTCCAGCATAGACTCAGCGAAATTGAATTCTCCGTGAAGATGCGGAGTACCCGCGGTCAGACGGAAAGACCCCGTGCACCTTTACTACAGCTTCAGAGTGGCATTAGGGATAACATGTGTAGGATAGGTGGGAGGCTTTGAAGCCCGCACGCCAGTGCGAGTGGAGCCATCCTTGAAATACCACCCTTGTTGTCTCTGATGTCTAACCACGTCCCGTGAAACCGGGACTGGGACCCTCTGTGGTGGGTAGTTTGACTGGGGCGGTCGCCTCCCAAATGGTAACGGAGGCGCGCGAAGGTAGGCTCAGATCGGTTGGAAATCGATCGTCGAGTGCAATGGCATAAGCCTGCCTGACTGCGAGACTGACAGGTCGAGCAGAGACGAAAGTCGGTCATAGTGATCCGGTGGTTCTGTGTGGAAGGGCCATCGCTCAACGAATAAAAGGTACGCCGGGGATAACAGGCTGATACTGCCCAAGAGCTCATATCGACGGCAGTGTTTGGCACCTCGATGTCGGCTCATCTCATCCTGGGGCTGGAGCAGGTCCCAAGGGTTTGGCTGTTCGCCAATTAAAGAGGTACGTGAGCTGGGTTTAGAACGTCGTGAGACAGTTCGGTCCCTATCTGCCGTGGGCGCAAGAGACTTGAGAGGAGCTGCCCCTAGTACGAGAGGACCGGGGTGGACGGACCTCTGGTGGACCTGTTGTGGCGCCAGCCGCATTGCAGGGTAGCTATGTCCGGAAGGGATAACCGCTGAAAGCATCTAAGCGGGAAGCCCCCCTCAAGATAAGGTCTCTCTGAGAGCCGTGGAAGACCACCACGTTGATAGGTCAGGTGTGGAAGCTCAGTAATGGGTGAAGCTAACTGATACTAATTGCTCGATAGGCTTTTGAGCCTCTCCATAGACAGAAAGGAAAGCTTTCTTTGTCTTTAATTCGCGCAAAAGTGCGCGGCGGCCGCTTGGCCTTGCCTCACAGCTACGCTGTTCGGTAATTAGAGATTGTCTTGGAACATTACTCAAAGCATGCTTTGATACTCGCAATAACACTCTTTTGTTGATCTGGTGGTTATAACAAGGTTGTCCCACCCGGTCCCATCCCGAACCCGGAAGTGAAAAGCCTTTGTGCCGATGGTACTTCGTCTTAAGGCGCGGAAGAGTAGGTCGCCGCCAGATCTACAAAAGAGTGTACACATAACCACATATCAAATACCAAAAACCGCCCTTCAAAAGGCGGTTTTGTCGTCTAAAAGGACAATTGATTCCTATAGTCGACAACCAAGGGCAATCTTGAGCCCTCTTCATGGGATTGCGATAGCAATACCGGAAGCAGACACATAGCAGCCCTGAGCTGCGTCACATCGGAGAATGGCATAAGCCATCGGAACGGGTGACATAATATAATTGACGCGGGATGGAGCAGCCCGGTAGCTCGTCAGGCTCATAACCTGAAGGTCGTAGGTTCAAATCCTACTCCCGCAACCAATACGATAAAAAGGGTCCCATCAGGGGCCCTTTTTGCGTATATGGGCTGTGTGAGTAAGACTTGAACCTACGGATAAAGTAGGTTCAACCGCCGGCGCAGCAATGCAGTGCATTGCGAAAGAGCGCCAAGGACAAGGAAGCAATGCCGATAGGCATGCGCACCTAAAACCCTACTCCCGCAACCAAAGTAAAAAAGGTAGTTAAGTTACTGATTTAACCGTCTTTTTTGTTTATTAAGTAGAAATGCACCTCCAGAACCTGATTTGAACCTACCAGGGAAAACCAAACAAAAACAATAAGGTAGAGGGGTTGTCACTGACTAGGTATGAGATTAGCTTGGAACAAGGCCAATTTGAGGTGATTTGAACCTACCACTTTATTGTTTTTTAGGACTAAATAGCATTAAGAATAGCTGGATTTCATCGTCCATATTTTTAGGGAAATCTACTTCTTCGAGTAAATCACGATTGCTTTCCCACTGAGTTCGCCCAAGTTCAAAACTAGCATAATACGCACCTCGAAAAACACTCTTAATAATGCGAGAGTATGTGTCGAACATTGTTAAGAACACTAAAAGCTCACGTTGTCCCCAATTTGTTCTGATATCGAAACGTTCATCTACAGTGATGCCGTGGATGAGTTGGTTTCTATTTTTAACGAATTGATCTAAGTTTTCTTTGAAGTTCGGCTCAATGACCCAAGCTTCTTCAATAGACTTAATAAGGTTTCCGAGAGTTTTTTTCTTCCAAGCATTAGTAAGCTCACCCAAAGTTTTATGTTTCTTCTTTTGCTTGGGTGACAAACCCAGAATAAATGAACGAGCGATGTAGTCTTCTATTTCTTGGCAACGTATTAGTAACATTCCCAAACCAGTGACTATATGTATTTCAGGCTCATGCCATATATCGTCCTCTTCAAAAGGAAGTTCTTCTAGGTCTATTTGTTTATTTAATTCTTCAATTGCTTTAACTCCAATGTAGCGAGACACAGAGATGTAGCATGCGCGATAATCTTCTACTTCATAAACTACATCGTCTATAAGCATCTCCTCTGTGTCGTCAATGGTTCGAAACTCGGCGCCAATACCTTCAAAGAGTTCCTTGCCAAACACATAAAATGGCCAGCCATTCTCCTTGAAAGCATTTGTCTTCTCATATGCTTTCTGAACTTTTAGAGGGATACGTGCTATTCTTTGAGCACTAACTTGGTCCGGACCAAAGCCGTTCATATCCCTTTCTATTCTGCAAGCACTTCGGCTATTTCGAGCCACAACAAAACAGTCTTCTAGACCATCAGACTCTACCCAATATAAGTGCCAACTAGACATCGAAAAATTATCCTTAGATTGATTAATCTTCAGGCTAGGCAATTTCTTTATCTCAGTCTAGCTGGTGGTCCTTTAATTGATCTGAATCAGCTTTTGAGTTTTTTGATGATTTTTTCCTTTTCGGCAGAGGTGGCGTTGACCCATTGTCTAGCAGCGTCTTTCGCTAGGATTTTGACTAACTTCTGAAGTTTTGCATCAACTTCAGGGGGTATTTTTTTAGCAGCCTCTTCTGGAGATAGAAGCTTACCATCAAGGTTGTCTTTTTTGGACTTAGGCATTTTTGATTTCCCTAGTTTGTTTGAGGAAGATCAAGGATATGGATTTAGCTTCTGGCAGGCTAAAAATTCAATAACCATATGAAATATATAATGAATATCGATGTATGATATTGAATAGATCAGGCTCCCGCAACCAATACGATAAAAAGGGTCCCACCAGGGGCCCTTTTTACGTATATGGGCTGCGTCAGATACGGATTTTATAGCTCGCAAGATGCACACAGAGTGCAGATTGCAATGGTTCATATGGAGCAAGCCGAAGGTGCAGCGGAATGACGAGGAAGCCGTCAGGTAATCCTATGAAAAAAACTAAATTAAGATAGTTGAGCGTATGGTTAGCCATTGTTCTATCCAATTAAAAGCGCTAGCCAGACGCTTTCAATGTCTCTGCAGGTACAACGTTATATGTATCTTTATATATTTTAGAGAAATGGCTCGGCGAGCTAAAACCAACAGCATATGCAACTTCGCTCACAGTAGCGTATGCATTTTGCTGCATCAGGTCATGAGCTACCAGAATGCGTTGTTGTTGAATAAAGTTAATCGGCGAAAGGTTGGTAGCAGACTTAATTTTTCTACGCAGCGTACGTTCACTCACAGCCAGTGCATCAGCAAGCGCAACGACGCCGAAGCTTTCCTCGGCTATATGCGAGTGGATGAAATTTACAGCATCGGCAAGAAAACGGTCCTGAGCGGAAGGGACACTTGCCTGCATTTGGTCCGGGAATTTGTTGCGCGCTAACGCAGCTGCCAACTTCTTTTCATAGGATGTATTAAGAGTTTGCAATTCTTGAATTTGCGCATCAGCTAGCGCTTGCCTTTCTTTACTATATTGATTACATGCGAGAAAAATCAGACAGGACTCGATCATCAGTGTGACCTGGTACACCCAGATATCCAGCAGTTGATACGTTGCGATAGGTGTATCAGACCATGCAAAAGCATGTGCCGGGTCGGTGACCAGTTCAGAAACAATAATACCCACCATCAGAACAATGAAAGATACAGTCAATATCTGCGCAGTAGGCTGTCGTTTGAATGCAAAATAAAGACAGAGCAAAAAACATGACAGTGACAGGAAACCGATAGTATCACTGAAAATCTGAGAAAAGCTATTGCTTGGCAATATCCATACTAGCACCAGTAATATAGCCTGAGGTGTAAGAGACAGCGTTTTAAACACCTTGGCCAACCGAGGGGCCTGTATTTTGAGCGATAGCAACTCATAGGTGAAGGACATCATCGCGAAACTGGCCAGTGTCTCCATCGAGTTACGGATAATAAAGTTGATATCTGCGCCTCCTAGGCTCACTCCAATCAGGCTGGGTATGTCATGGTAGAACAGATTACCGAACGCGATGAAACAGAGATAGGCACAGTAATAAACGGTTGCCATATTTCGAGAATGTCGCCGCCAAAACAGCGTGACAAAAAACAGTCCAAAGAAAAAACCTGTTGCGATAACAATCTGAAAAATTTCAGAGAGTGTGTTAGCGGCGAGAGCTTTATCAGGCGTTATGCTAGCCACCAAGTTAGCTTGAACCGGATCAGCAACTGATAACCGGAATGTTTTTGTTGTATCCGGGTCTATCTTAAGTGCGAGCGCAGGTTTAATAGAGACGACGGAGCGCTCTTCTCCGGTTTGATATTCATGAATAAGTGTCAAATTTCCAGAAGAGTCTTCTTCAAACAGGCGCGCATTCTCTATAGTTACACTTTCCAATCGGATCGCCCAATCGCTAATCTGTTGTGTGCCGTTGTGTACAGTGAATTGTAGCCACAAAACAGATTTTTCAGACCCGAAAATCGGAATAAAGTCCGCGCAGCTTTTGGTGAAAATCAGACCATTTTCACTTTCTTCGGGATCATCAATCGCATAATTGGCCCCTGGCGCGATATTGATTGGCTGCTCTTGTTCAATAAGAGTAGACAGTGGCGGACAGTCTTTATCCAACTGTGTGCGAGCGCTCTCAGTCCAGCTCATCATAACAATAAAGAATAGAACAAGACATACCTTATGGCTGCGGTTGCCCGATGTGTTGCTAAACGGGTTTTTCATACAGTCCACTCAATTCTTATCGCGATGTATCATCCTACCGCCACTTTATGCAGGCTAACCTGATTTTTCAAACTCAAGTTTTGAGCGGGTACTCAGTTACCAATGCCACAAAGCGGTCAAACTTGCGCGGTGATCGGCCATATCTAAAAAAGATCATGTAAAACAGTAATTTACAATGTTAGTCCGAGTTTAACTGCTGGCTTGGCTTTTCAATATTGCCATTGAGTGAAGGAGGCATTCATGTCGATTAATCTAACCCTTGAGGGGGCAAATCCGATTGCGGCTATGTCTTGTAAGACAAATATACTCGCCTCTGCTGGTCATGAGGGCAGGGCGCTACAAATCAGACAAGCCACCCTCAATGACATTGATGATCTTATGGTTCAGGCGGAGCTATTCCACGCAGAATCCAGTTACAAAAACATTCCCATAAACCAGGACAAGCTTCGCGGCTTCTATAAGGCGCAGGTCATACTGGAGACATCCCTTATTCTGGTTGCTTATCAGGGCAAACAGTTGGTTGGTCATTTTGTTGCCCACATTTATGATTTTTACTTCTCGGAGGAACGCTCCGCCGCTGACCTTATTCTTTATGTGACACCTGAAAAGAGAGGGTCACGAGCAGCGCTTACTTTTATTCGGCAGTATCATGAGTGGTGCACAGTCAATGGTGTTGTTGATGCATCGCTGTCTATCAGCACGGACATCAATCCCGGAAAAACATCACGATTCTATTCAAAGCTAGGCTTCCCACTTGCGGGACACCTTCACAAAAAAAAAATCGCTTAACCCGGAGGTCATACTATGTGCTTGGTTCCATCTTTTCCAACAAACACACTGGCTGTTTCGCCGAACAGCACCAATGTTGCCCTTCCTGATCCTACTGTGACAGTCAACGGTGCAATCAATACAGCAGATATACAGATCACAGCTTTCGGTGGCACAGTGTCTCTGGACACGACCGGTGTAACGGTAACTGTCGGCGACGGCATCGATGATCAGGCGATAACAATCAATGGAGATAATTCAGCACTACAAACTGCTTTGGCAACCCTCACGTTTACACCAACGAATGGATTGGTCGGGGAAGACGAAGCTCACGTACAATTGAGCTCATCTGGGGCCGCAAATTCCAGACTGGAGATCATTCTCATCAATGCGCCCTTTATTACCTTGTCGTCTGCCCCAAGTGTGGCTGAGGACTCCAGCAATATCCCATTCGGCAATGCGATTAACATCGATGATGCCACCGGTGACAATCAAACCGTTATACTCACGGTCACAGGCGGTACATTCTCAATTGGAAACAATGCTGGCCTTTCATACAGTGTTGGTAACGGCTTTGTTAACACAACGGCAACCTTTTCAGGCTCACTGACGGACGTGAACAGCGCTCTCGATACACTTGTCTTCACCCCTACCGCCAATCTTAATGGCACTAGCGTTGCCTCGCTCAGGGTCCAAAGCGATGATGGCAATGGCGGCACCGACGATGAAACACTGACCTTTGACATCACATCCGTTAATGATGCACCGGTAATTATCCTGCCATCTTTGCCAACAGTGAATGAGGATGACACAGCCGCCGCTGTATTAAACCCAGGTTTTCCCAATACGCTTCTGAGCATTACAGATGTTGAGAATGACACGCTCACGGCAACTGTCACCTCAACTGGAGGGACATTTGCTTTCACATCAACCGGCGGTGTTTCTTTCACGGCTGGTTCATTTGCGGGGCCTAATACCACGGCTGTGATCAGCGGATCACCCGCAGCGGTCGATAATGCCATTCAAAGCATAAACTTTACACCAACCGCGGATTTGAATGGTTCAGGTGCTGGCGCTATTCGTATTCAAGTCGATGACGGCAACGGAGGCACCGATGATGAAACCATAACCTTTGATATAGGGGCCGTTAATGATGCACCCGTAATCACACTGCCTTCTGCGCCGAGTGTAGCAGAAGATGCCAGCAATGTTTTATTTGGCAACGCGCTTAACATTGATGATGTTGAAGGGGACAATCAAACGGTTACGCTTACGGTGACAGGCGGTGTTCTTTCCATCGGTAACGGTTCCGGTCTCAACTACAGCATTGGCAATGGCTTCGCTAACACAACGGCAACCTTCTCAGGCTCATTGACGGATGTGAACAATGCGCTTGATACACTTGTATTCACTCCAACCTCTAACATCAATGGTGTAGGTATTGCCTCGCTCAGGGTGCAAACCGACGACGGTAATGGTGGTACTGACGATGAGACACTTACTTTTGATGTGGTCGCAGTAAACGATGTGCCCACTGTATCCGCCTTACCTGCAACTGTAACAGTGATTGAAGATACACAGAGTAATGTGGACCTTTCTGCCGCTAGTATAGATGACATTGACAGCAGCTCAGTCACCGTGACATTGACAGCCAGTGCGGGAACCTTTGCAGCGCCGGTTGATGGTTCGGCTGTTGGTGTTACAGTAGCACTCGTGAATGCCACCACAATTACGCTTGTTGGCTCACCCGCCAACATCAACACCTATTTGGATACAGCCAGCAACATTCAGTATACGGGTGTATCTAATGTGAATGGTACTGCTGCCGCCACAGTGACAGTCACTGCTGATGACGGAAATGGCTCTGGCGATATCACCCTTGGCACAGTGAACATAGACATCACGGCGGTAAATGACGCGCCGACAGCAACTGACAATACCGTCACGATGGATGAAGATACGTCGCGTGTGTTTGCTGTGACAGACTTTAACTTTGCCGATGTTGATACAGGTAACAGTCTGCAGCTCGTCCGTATTGATACACTAACTGTTGGGAGTGGCACACTCCAGCTATCCGGAGTTGATGTGATGGCTGGTGATGTCATCACTGAAGCAGATATTACGGCGGGCAATCTGGTTTACTCGCCAGAGGCTGACGCTAACGGCATGGGTTTGTTGACCTTTACTTTCAGTGTCAACGACGGGAGCACGTTTGCTGCTGCGGCCTCAACGATTACAGTTAATGTAACAGATATAGCCGAGGCTGTGGCGCCTCCCGCCCCGCCACCTGCTCCAGCGCCGGAGCCTGTTCCAGTTGTTGTGAGTGTTGAAGACGCAAGTACAGGTCCAGACACGGTTGAAGGGTCTGCTGCCGCCGATGACATTGCAACAGGTGCTGGTAATGATCAGGTGAATGCTGGTGGTGGCGATGACAATGTTGACGGCGGTGCCGGTAATGATGATGTAAGCGGTGGGCGCGGTTCTGACCGTGTGTCTGGCGGCGCAGGCGATGACACGGTATCTGGTGGCATTGGCTTTGACTTTGTTGATGGCGGAACAGGCAATGACGCCCTTGATGGTGATCAAGGCGATGACACTGTGCTTGGTGGTGATGGCAATGACACTATCGACGGCGGCTCCAACAGTGACTTCCTTCGGGGGGATGCAGGTGATGACAGTATCCGTGGTGGCTCTGGTGATGACCGTGTATTTGCTGGCCCTGATGATCAGGGCGATGACACCGTTGAGGGTAACCGCGGTAGTGATATCATTGGCGGTGGTGCCGGTAATGACTTTATCGTGGGCGGAGATATTGACGGCAACGGTACAGATGTATCTGGTGATGACAGCTTGTTCGGCGGTGACGGTGATGATGTGATCATTGGCGGTTCGTTTGATACATCAACTAATATGGCAGTGAACGGAAACGGCGGCCGCAACACTATCTATGCCGGTAATGGTAACGACAGCATCATTGGCGATGATGGTGGTGATACGCTTGGTGGTGGTAACGGTAATGACAATGTCATGGGCGGCGCTGGCAGCGATGTTATTTACGGTGGCCGAGGGGAAGGTGAAGATACTCTTGATGGCGGCGACGGTGATGATCAAGCTTTCGGCGCCTCAGGCGATGACAGTGTTGATGGTGGCGGCGGTAACGACACATTGTTTGGTGGTGACGGCAATGACACGGTTAACGGCGGTGCAGACAATGACTTGATCTTCGGCGGTGCTGGTAATGACAATCTTACAGGCGGCACTGGCAATGACACCTTTGCTTTCATCACAGGCTTTGGCAGTGACACCATCACTGACTTCGGCACGGCAGGCGGCGACACAGACACCCTCGACTTTTCAGAGATAGAAGGGCTAGTGCTCGCTGATCTGCTTGCCAATGCCATGTTTAATGCAAACGGTGCAACGCTCACTATCGGCACCCACGGCACCATCATTCTAACAGGTATCAATGAGGCTGAACTACAAACTACCTTCGACAATGGGCAGATTGTGGTTTAGCAAAAGATAGAATTAGCAAAATTTATAGAAATTGCCTTACTGAGAAAATACAACTCGGTAAGGCTTAGAAACTGATAATAGTTACTGACAAGCCTTAAAATGGGTTTTTCGAATCTCAAATTTATCATATTTTCTATCACAGTGCCCTCATGGAGGAGAGATTTATTTAATTATAACAATAAGTTATTAACCTATTAATCAGGCTCATAACCTGAAGGTCGTAGGTTCAACCGCCGGCGCAGGCAGGCGTTAGCATGCCGAAATAGCGCCAAGGACAAGGAAGCAATGCCGATAGGCATGCGCACCTAAAATACTACTCCCAAAACCAAACGTCAAAACCCGCCCTTGTGGCGGGTTTTTGCGTTTTATTACGGCCGTATGTCTGTTGAAACCTACCGTTCGGACCAACGAACAAAGTGAGGAAGGTCAACACGAAGAGGTGCAAGCCCCGCAGTGGTAAATTCTACGAGAAAGATCAAAACACAAAAGGGGGCCAAATGGGGCGGCTTTCTTGTTTTTGGTCAGTGTTAACAGACCATACATACAGTTTGCCTATTGAAGAATTTGGATAAGGCATGTTTACATATGGAACATCAATAGGGGTACTACAATGCAAAAAATTACATTCAAAGGTTCACAAGGTTTTGATCTGGCGGCACGGCTTGACAAACCTGTCGGCCCCACTCGAGCTTATGCTCTTTTTGCCCATTGTTTTACGTGTGGCAAGGACCTCCAGCCAGCTAATAGGATAGTTAAGGCGTTGAATCACGACGGTATTGCGGTCCTCAGATTTGATTTTACCGGTCTTGGTAAAAGTGGAGGCGAGTTTGAAAATACCAATTTTACATCCAATGTTGGCGACCTTGTCCTTGCTGCACAGCATATGCGTGAGCATTTTGAAGCACCTAGTCTGATGATCGGGCATTCCCTTGGTGGAGCTGCAGTTCTACTTGCAGCATTGGACGTGCCGGAAACTGAGGCTGTTGCTACTATCGGATCGCCTTCAAGTGCCACGAATGTTATAAAACAGTTTGCCTGTGATGTTAGCACTATTGAGGAAAAGGGCGTGGCCGAAGTGCGACTTGCTGGTCGGCCGTTCAAAATCAGAAAACAGTTTCTTAATGATATTCGAGGCCAGAATGTTCTAGACGCTGTAACAAGATTGAAGAAACCACTTCTAATCTGCCACAGCCCTATTGATGATATTGTTAGTGTGGATCATGCGGCCGAGATATTCATGGCAGCAAAACATCCGAAAAGTTTCCTGTCGCTTGATAAGGCAGATCATCTGCTCTTTACGCCTGGTACAGCTGAATATGTAGCGACATCAGTTGCGGCCTGGGCATCTCCCTATATCCCTGATCTGGCGGAAGAAGATATGATTAATATCCCATATGGCCGTGTCGCTGTTCACCCGACCGGTTACGGCAAATTTCAGCAACATATTCATGCAGGGCATCATACAATCCTTGCGGATGAGCCAAAGGCTTACGGCGGTGATGAAGCCGGGGCAACGCCTTACGATCTTTTGCTGGCAGGCCTTGGTGCCTGTACATCCATGACTCTCAAAATGTATGCTGACAGAAAAGGCATCGATCTATCGGATGTGGAAGTATATCTTGACCATCGAAAAATCCGTGCTGAAGACTGTGATGCATGCGAAACTAAAACAGGAAAACTTGACATGATTGCAAGACAGATTGTGCTTAAAGGCAATCTGGCGGATGAAGAACGAGAACGACTTATCGAAATTGCCGACCGCTGTCCTGTTCACCGCACGCTTCATAGTGAGGTCATAATCACGACAGAAGAACATATAAAGGAAAACACATAGCACTCGAAGATTTAACATGCTGTTATCGTATGGTTTTCCCCAAAATTAGCACTATTTAGGAAGTAAAATGTCAAACTCCAACGCCCAGCCGGATACGCTCTCCACTTTAAATTTATCTGCAAATGCTCAAAAGTATTTCGATAAGGAAGTGAAATCGTTCACTTTTTGTAGAGGAGAGATCATCGTCCATAAAGGTGAAGAGGTGAGTGGTGTTTACATTGTACAAACAGGTGCTTTGAGAATTTATACTCTTGATCCTAAAGGAATTGAAAAGTCCATTGACAACGTTTATGCGGGCGAAATTTGTCTTTTTTCAGTTGACTGTATTATGAAGCATCTAACTTATCCAGCTTGGCTAAAGATAGACTCGTCTGAAGCAAAAGTAAAATATATCCCTGCCTCTGCCTTTCGGCAGGTTTATGTGGATGAACCTTCGTTGCGTGATTTTATATTTGAAGCGATGTCCCGTCGGATATACAGCATGATGTCTGTCATTGAAGAGACTTTAACCTATGATGTTGGTTCTCGAATAAATCACTTTCTTTTACGTGAATGCCCAGTGACCAGGGTAATTGAACTAAGTCATCAGGATGTTGCGGACCGAGTGGGTACATCAAGAGAGGTTGTATCAAAGCACCTAAAAAGTCTTGAAAAACTCGGGCACATCAATTTGTCACGGTTGAAAATTATCGTCAACTCGAGTGAGGAACTGGCAAAACTCCTCCCAAGGTATGCTGTGTGACCTAGGATACATACAATTTGTTTAACTTAGTTTAAGCGACTTATCTCATGTTAAAAAAAGGGATAAGTATGAAAAATTTTACACGGAATGCTTCGAAGTTAGTAATTATTGGCGCTATTTTGATAGGTACTGGGTTTACTTTAAATGCTCAAGACAGTGTAGTTGTTGCGACTGCAAAAAAACCGCCGGTTAATGACGGTTTGCCCATGCCCGGGTTTACCATCACCAAAGGCAATACGGCTTTGGTGATTACAGATCCGCAAAATGATTTCTTGTCACCCAAGGGTGTAACATGGGGTGTGGTTGGAGAGAGTGTTACTAAAAACGGTACGGTAGAAAACCTAGACTCTTTATTCAAAGTAGTTGGTGAAGTTGGTATGCCTGCTTTCGTCTCGCCGCATTGGTATTATCCGCACGATAACAAATGGCAGTTTGAAGGCACACTTGAGGTGCTGATGCATCAACTTCATATGTTTGAGCGCGAAGGGCAACTTAGTCTGGATGGTTTTGAGGGCTCAGGGTCTGACTGGCTTGAACAGTATAAGCCTTATATAAATAATGGCAAAACAGTAGTGACCAGCCCACACAAAGTCTATGGCCCTGAAACGAATGATTTGGTTTTGCAGCTACGCAAGGCCGGTATAGATAAAGTTATTCTTGGAGGCATGTCGTCCAACCTATGCACTGAATCTCACATGCGTGAACTGATTGAGCAGGGATTTGAGGTTATGGTCGTGACAGATGCAACTGCCGGTGCAATAACCGAAAATTACAATGGGTATCAGGCGTCGTTAACGAATTTTCGTTTTATAGCCAGCAAAATTGATAATACGGAAAATACTGTGCAGGCTATCAAATTGGCGTTTCAAAGGTAATTCATAGGTACCTCTAGCTATACGTAATTTACGCATAACGATCACACCCAGCCGACACTTTCTCTTTGTCGGCTGGGTTGATTGGGTATGAGTATTGAGAAGACTGATATGAAGCACAGCATTGCTTATCAAGAAAGCAACCCAATCATGCATTAGCTGTAAGTCAACTCGCCATTGCACAAAGCACGAGAGGCATAACTCTCAGTTCTCGAATGGAAATTGAACATGAATAACGATAAAATCTCTACCAATGGCGGTGCATGCCCGGTAATGCATAGCGGTGCAGCTGCCACCAATATATCGAGTAAGGAATGGTGGCCTAAGGCGCTAAACCTCGACATTCTCCATCAACACGATAGTAAGACAAACCCGATGGGACCTGACTTCAGTTACCGAGAGGAAGTTCAGAAACTCGACATTGTAGAGCTTAAGAAAGACCTATACGCATTGATGACTGATAGTCAGGCGTGGTGGCCCGCAGATTGGGGCCACTATGGTGGACTCATGGTCCGTTTGTCTTGGCATGCGTCCGGTTCTTATCGTGCCGCTGACGGTCGAGGCGGCGTCGGCAATGGCAACCAGCGCTTTGCGCCACTCAATTCCTGGCCAGACAATGTAAACTTGGATAAGGCGCGTCGACTCCTTTGGCCGATCAAGAAAAAGTATGGCAATAAGGTCAGTTGGGCCGATTTAATGGCCTATGCAGGCACTATTGCTTATGAATCGATGGGCTTGGAAATTTTTGGTTTTGGTTTTGGCCGCGAGGATATCTGGCACCCTGAAAAGGACACATATTGGGGTTCGGAGAAAGAATGGCTTGCACTTAGCGGTAGTAAAGGAAGTCGTTATTCTGGAGAACGAGACTTAGAGAGCCCCTTGGCGGCGACCATGATGGGGCTGATCTATGTCAACCCTGAAGGTGTAGATGGCAATCCTGACCCAATCAAGACAGCGCATGATATACGCGTTACTTTTGCACGTATGTCCATGGACGATGAGGAAACCGTAGCATTAATTGCTGGCGGTCATACCGTTGGCAAATGTCATGGCAATGGTGACGACGCGTTGCTGGGAAAAGAACCGGAAGGTGCGGATATAGAGGATCAGGGACTCGGTTGGTTAAACAAGACCAAGCGCGGCGTTGGCAGAGACACTGTGACCAGCGGTATCGAAGGCGCATGGACAACCCACCCTACCCAGTGGGACAACGGATTTTTTGAGCTTTTGTTTAACTATGAGTGGGAACTAAAGAAAAGTTCAGCCGGAGCATGGCAATGGGAACCTGTCGACATTAAGGAAGAAGATAAGCCTGTCGATGTTGAAGATCCATCAATTCGACATAACCCAATTATGACCGATGCTGACATGGCCATGAAGATGGATCCTCAGTATCGCAAAATCTCCGAGCAATTTTATAATGACCCTGAATACTTCTCAAAAGTTTTCGCGCGAGCATGGTTCAAACTGACACATCGTGATATGGGCCCAAAAGTGCGATATGTTGGCCCTGATGTGCCGCAAGCAAACCTTATCTGGCAAGACCCGATTCCCGCGGGAACCACAAACTATGATGTTAAGGCTATCAAGTCTAAAATAGAAGCTTGTGGCTTGAGTGTAAGCGAAATGGTTTCCACTTCCTGGGACAGTGCCAGAACATTCCGTGGTTCTGACAAACGTGGTGGTGCCAATGGGGCGCGTATTCGTCTTGCCCCTCAAAAAGATTGGGAAGGTAATGAACCGTTTCGATTAAGTAAGGCACTGGCAGTTCTTGAGCCTATTGCAAAAGAAAGCGGCGCAAGCATTGCTGATATGATCGTTCTTGCCGGCAACGTCGGTGTTGAGCGAGCTATCAAGGCTGCAGGTTATGACGCAACTGTTCCCTTTACACCAGGGCGAGGCGATGCAAGCCAGCAAATGACCGATGTGAATTCCTTCGACGTGCTTGAGCCCATTCATGACGCTTACCGTAACTGGCTTAAGGAAGGTTGCACCGTCAGTGCAGAAGAACTGATGCTAGACCATACGCAACTAATGGGCCTGACTGCTCAAGAGATGACCGTACTGATTGGCGGCATGCGATCGCTTGGAACTAACTATGGCGGCACTGAACACGGTATTTTTACGGAGCGTCCGGGTATGCTTACAAACGACTTCTTTGTTAATTTAACGGACATGAGTTATATTTGGGAACCGATTAACAATAACATGTATGAAGTTCGTGATCGCCACTCAGGTGAGGTCAAGTGGACAGCGACGCGTGTTGATCTCGTTTTTGGTTCTAACTCTATCCTTCGAGCTTATTCCGAAGTTTATGCACAGGATGATAATAAGGAAAAGTTTGTGCAAGATTTCATAATGGCATGGACTAAGGTTATGAACGCTGACCGCTACGATCTGGTATAGTTCTGCGCCATTCTCCGCGTCGCTTCTAAGCGCGACGTAGAGATGTTTAGATTGGTATTACCGTTTTAAATCAGAATGACTGTCTATGGTGGTTAATCTTGTATAGCTGCTTTATAATTTTAACCTCTTACTTTTAGGAGCAATAGTGGACCGTTTCCTCAAAACCTCGAGCCTTTTTCTAGCAATTTTAATAAGCGTTATCTCCCAAGAGGCAATAGCTCAAATTGAAGTGGAATTTCACGAAGAAAAACGACATCATATTTCCGTATTTTCGGGTGGTACGACAATATTTCATACTGATGAGGCAGCCTCTACTATAGGTCTTGATTATGAGTACCGTATTAACCGTCTGCTCGGTGTTGGCTTTGTTGTCGAACAAGCATTCGGTAGTATTGATGCAACCACAATTTTAACCGTGGCTGATATACATATCTGGCGTGGCCTTGCTTTGCAGATTGGGCCGGGTATTGAGATACTTAACGAAGAAACTGAATTTGGCGGCGAAGAAAGTGCAACAAATTTTGTAGCCCGCTTTGGTGCATTGTATGAGCTAGAATTCGAGGGGGGATACACTCTATCACCACAATTACATTATGATGCTTCCAAAGAAGATGCGTTGGTGTTTGGTATATCGCTGGGATTGGCTTTTTAGCATAGTTACATGAAGTTGTTAGGTGCCATATTTGTGATTATTATCCGTCGATCTTCTTCAAATGACCATTAAGCCTCAACTGACGAAAATGATGTGTAGATATTTGAATTGGCAAACTCTGGTGTTAATCATAAAGCAGTTTTGAACTATAAGTGGAATGGGAATTAAAAAGGCTTAATTCAATCCTTCAATTCTAATGAATTTCATGATCCCACCTAGTCGGTTTTATCAGTCCCTAAGTCACTTTTTGCGGAGGATGCTCAAAGCTGTGGGTCGGTGTTTCACTACATACACAAAAAAATGGAGGATGAGCGCTGATGGGCTTTAAAATGAGTTTTTCTAATCATGAAACTCACACAAAGTTTGCACACAAAAATTTAGATGGTTTAAATATGTTTTAAAATCAATAAGTTATTGATGTGCTAATCAGGCTCATAACCTGAAGGTCGTAGGTTCAAATCTTACTCCCGCAACCAACTTAACTTGCTGTGCAAGTTCATCAGACCCTCCGAACTTTCGTTCGGAGGGTTTTGTTGTTTTAGAATAACCGGTTGAAGTCTTATTGCCTGCGGCGCTTTTTTGCTCTGCAGTGGAGCATAGAGCTAATATCTGGGCCAGATCTCCTTCGATATCAAAAACAAAGCCATCTTTGGAAGGTGTTAGGGTAACTTTACTTAGTAGAATGCGAATTGCCTCGAAGGCATGTGGGTCCTGTCGATTAGCATTTAAGGCCTCAGTTAGACTGCCAACCCTCTCTTTGTATATATGGGACATGTTCGGGTGCAGCAGCATTGGTGGTTCATTAGAAATTGACGAGAGTTTTTGTGTGAGTTCAGCTTTCTCGATCTCGAGTGTCTTCATGCGAGTATTGAGTGATAGAGCATCTGCACCTGCAAGGACCGCATCAACGGCTTTATCAAGCTGATTATCTATTTTAGTGATACACGCCTCGATGTGTTGGCGCTCGCCCCTCGCTTCGCCTTGCAGACGGTTTAACTCCTCCGTAAAAGCATCAATGAACTCAGCGAATAGATCAGGCTGCATCAGATGGTGCTTTAGACTAGTCAGCAGGTGCTCTTCGAGAACATCAATGCGAATATTCTTGCGATTAGCGCATATGCTTAGGCCTTTATTGCGGCTGGTGGCACATCCGAGCATGTCTTTGTTGATTTTTGTATAGCTGCCGCCGCATTGCCCGCATTTTACTTTGCCGCTCCAGAAGTATTTTGGGCGCTGTTTAGTATAAAATGCCGGAGCAGAGTTATCAGCACTGCGTTCGTTAATAGAGCTTTGGCGTTCACGCACCGCTTGCCAAAGGTCATCTGCTACAATGCGCAGTTGTGGTATTTCTCGAATAATCCAGTCTTCAGCACGATTAAGACGTGAAACACGCTTACCGGATGCAGGGTCTTTGCGGTAACTGAGCCTGTTCCAAATGCGCCTGCCTATATAGAGCTCGTTGTTAATAATACCCGTGCCGCGGCGCCGGTTGCCGTTAATGGTACTTGGTCCCCACGGCTTGCCGTTCGGGCCTTTAACATCTTCCTTGTTTAAGGTGTGAGAAATTGCTCGCGGTGAAACACCTACAGCGTACATCTCAAAGATACGGTTAATGACAGAGGCTTCATCCGTGTTGATGATGAGTTCACCGGCACGTTTTTGGCCGTTGTGATCGAGCCGGACCGGAACGCGGTAGCCGTAAGCTTTACCACCGCCAGACTTGCCTGCGCGCACACGCCCCTCAAGTCCCCGCCGTGTTTTATCAGCCAGGTCTTTAAGGAAGAGGGCATTCATGGTGCCTTTCAGGCCGATATGGAGTTCGGAGATGGTACCTTCAGATAGGGTGATGAGCTTGATGCCGTGAAAACTCAGCTGTTCATATATACGCGCGATATCAGCTTGATTACGTGATAGACGGTCTAGTGCTTCGCAGAGCAGAATATCAAACTTGGATGTCGCGGCGTCTTGCAACAATGCTTGCAAGCCAGGGCGCATCATAGAGGCGCCAGATTTAGCTGCATCTGAATAAGTGCCTGAGAGACCCCAGTCTTGGGAGCACGTCCTTTCCTTCAGTTTAAAAAGCTGATCCTCAATAGAGGCTTCTGACTGAAGCTCACTGGAATAACGAGCATATAAGGCGACACGCATAATAACAATCTCCACGGGAAGAAGCTTTAAGTAGAATCCGAAGCTGGGTGCGTGTCAAGCTTGATGGGCTTACTCATACGTGATTGTTCTTCAAAATAGTCCTTGGCTGCGCTGCGCGCAAGTGCTCGGACAAGCGAACGCAGAGCAAGCGAGCCCGGAGGCTCACTCGTTGTAACCGATTTGTTCTCATGCCTTCTGGACATTAGGCTATTGGCCTGTGGTCCATTTTGCGGGTTTAACGCCAGGCCTTACAACGGGCCAAATGGTGAGCGGCCAGTCAAAGCGGTAAGCACAGCCGTGTTTGAGTACAAAGGCGCGAATATGTTTTTGGCCGTCGATGCGTACTAGCCCGAGGTCGCTTTCAAGCTCGCTTGCATCAACCACAGGAATAACTTCAGTGCGAGTTTGGTGAGAGGTGCTTGGGCCTGTGTGGGAGCCACCTTGTCCGTCCATGATACTTCTGTCCGGTCCACTATAGGAAACGTCGGTCCATGATATCCGCCGTGTACCTATCACTTCCTTACTAATGAACTGAGCCGAAGGTCCACCGTTCATTCGTCCAATGATCTTGGTGCCAAAAACATTGAGCCATGTGTGCATCTCTTTCTCGCCAAAAATGGCAGAGACCTGGGAGAGGCTTTGCACGCCCACTACACAAGAAATTCCTTTGCTACGACCGACCGCAAGCAGTTGTTCGAAGCTACTTACTTTACCTTTCGCACTTTGCCCACCGATTTGGGCGAACTCATCTAGGAAAAGCCATATACGACGCTGACTGCTGTCGCTTAAAGCGCTTGACGTGGCGTAGTTGCTCAGCAAGCTGATGGCGGCTTGCATCCAAGCGGCTGACAGTTCGGGGAACTGTGCTGACCTTTGTAGGACAATAGGATGATTGTTATCATTAGCGTCATTGATCCAGTGGATTAAGGATATGCGCCTTTTGGGGTCTGTACCACTCCAAGCTTCTGCAAGGGGAACAATGGTGCGACCTGCGGCGGCCCATAGCCCCACTAGAAAACCATATGATGTGCGGTTTATCTGACCTGAGCTTGGGTCTAATGCAACATATTGAGCGGCTTCAGGATGGCTGTCCTCAATGAGTTGTCGTAACTGATCAGGTTCACTGAAGATAGTGCTAGAGAGCTCTGCCCATCCCCAGTCCTCACCTGTGTTTTGATGATGTTTAATAACACCAGTGAGAATGGCTCTTGATGCGTTTGCCCACATAGGGTCATGGCTTTCTGGGATCAGAGACGATGCCAGTTCATGAGCAGCTGCACCACTCTTACAGTCGGCACAAATATCCCATGCATATGAACGTTGATCGTGCGGTGCAATCAATGCGAAGCTTGATGTAGGTAGTTTGCTGGTAACGTCGCCTTTAGTATCTGTAAGTAGAATTTTTGGCGCGGTTCCAGCAAGTGAGCCAAAAAGTAATTGCTGAAGCCAGTATGTGATAATTGTGGTTTTACCCGCACCGGTACTGCCCACTAATAATATATGCTCGGAGCAAGATCGCGGACTGAGGTTGGCACGTGGAGCGAGAGTTAAGCCAGTGACTTTTGATTTACTATTACGTGTTTCGTGTGTGCTGAAGGTGCGAGCTGCGCGTTTGTTAAACACAGGCATACGACCTCCCAAATGAATGAGCCTGTCAACAGGGTCGGTCATGCCATATCGTCGGTGGTAGCTATAAATGCCGCATAAGAAACCTGATAAAGCAACAGCGCCAATGCGCCAGCCAACAGCTCGCCCTAAGCCAACCTGCTCCAGTTGAAACACTACATTGTTGATGGCATGCACAGGATTGGCGAGATAACGCAGCCAACCTATTTGATCTAGAAGTCGGCTCTGCGCTTGTGAGAGATAGTTCCAAAACCAAGAAGGGTTAACAACGTAGGATGTATCATTGTACCAGTCTGTTGGCGGAATAAACTTAAACAGAATGAAGGCTGCAATAAAGCTATAAAGTAAACCCGAGAGAATACCTATCGTGACAGCAGGAAACAAAGGGGTATATTTGATAAATGGTGAAATATTAGTCATGAGACATCTCCACCAATTGACGAATGCGGCGCCAAATAACTAGTTTTTGTCCGCGTTCAAGTGGCTCACAACAATTTAAGTGAAGGTTATTTTTGACAAGCTGATCAGCTGGGATTGCTGTGAAGTCAACCGCAGCCTGCCATTCAAGCTTTGACTGAACGACATAAATACAGGCATCTGTATTTATGTTGAGGCGCGAACATTGCGGCCAGTCGTATGTATTTATTGAGATTGGCAGTGTGTTTGTATAGAGGCGGTCTGCCCAGTAATACGTTGGCCAAGCGACGATACAGCAAGTCATAATAGAGGCGTTGATAATCAAGTTACGAGCTGCCCTGGGCGTTTTACTCCAGACACTGAGTGTTGCTTGTGATTGAGACACTGAGCGCGTCTTGGTTGGCGAGGCTTTCTTTGCTGCACGCATGAAAAGCTGCTGTCGGTCCCGCGGTGTTAGGCGCTTGAGGAGGGCATGGTCTGCCTCTGAAAGCTTAGAAAGATCACTCGCCTTGAGCCGCACCATAAGGTCACGAAGGCCGTTACTGTGGTCTCTGGCAGCTTGTGCACGTAAATTGTCGCTTTTATTTTGCATGGCTGGCCTCCTCAGTTTGAAGATTGAGAGGCTCGGTCAGCGCTTCGATCAAGTCTGCCATCCACACAGCGACATCGCCTCTGATGACTTTCGCCTCAGGGCGAGATATGCCGGTCCACGCCTGAATTTGTTGAATATCGGCAGAAATGACGTCGGTGAAACGCAGGCCCGCAGCTTCAAATGGCTGCCAACTACCAGCTTCAATGCGCGGTACGGTGAAGCTGCTGAGGTTACTCAACAACGGCATTAGTTCTTGGTGCCAGACATGATCAGCTGGGGAGGCAGGAAAGAACTCAAACTTACTGTCGCGCTCATTGAGGGCGATCATGCGACTGGTAGATGGTAGAATCTGTTCGATTTTAGCCAGCGTGCGGATACATTGCTGCATGCTCTCAGGATCAGCTGTTGTAGGGGCAATCCAGAGAGCATGGACGCCGAGTTCCAGCAGCTCCTCATCCAAATCAATAAGAGCGGCGTACTTCAGAAGTGCATGTTGCTGTGTTGCCCCCACATCAACAATGGGGATTGCTCCAGTGGAAGGGGCGGCTTCGAGGATATGATAAAGCGGGTCAAATGCGCGGATGATCGAGTTAGGGTTAGAACGTGAGTTGTTGACCGCCTCGATTGCAATGGTGATCACTTTATCGGGGTAAAGTGTGGGTAGCCGGTCTTGATCGTCAACTTGGATGAATTGAAAAGTTCGGTCATGGAGTTCGAGTATGTCGGCAATAGTACATGAAAGCGTAGTTTTGCCAATCCCGCCTTTGCCAGAGGACACGATGATCAAGTTGGGGGAAGTGCTTTTGTGCATCAAAATACTCCTAATAATTATTGAGGAATATTCTGATACCAGACGCTGTGATAGAAGAACTGGGTCTGAAGTTGACTAAAGTGAAATAGTTTAGATTAGAGTTTTATTTTTCGTATTTTTATTATTTCCTCAATCGAAAGGTCTTCAAGCGAGCCATGCTTGCGGAGATCGGTAGCAGTTGTATCAATGGCATCATAATAAATGTGTTTTTGTATGCATTTTCTAGCAATTGGCTCAAATTGTCCCTTATGCCATTTTATTCCGATGGCGGCTCGCGCATAATCGTAAAACCCGTTAACTTCGGGAGGCAAATCATTGTAAAGGTGATCTTTGTAACTCATAATATCGAGAAGTATCTGCATTTGATGGGGGGCAATAGTATATATTCCGCCACGCAGGAAATGCCCGTAGGTCAAAGCGGCTTCTAGAAGATCGGCGTGTTCCGAATATTGAGGGTATAAGATAGCTAAATTAACACTAGAAATTACCGTGCAACGAATTGCCTGTTTTAAGGAAAGTCGATCTCTAGCGTAAATCTCTGACTGAAATTTCGCTATATTTTCCTTCCCCAACCTAGAGTTTGCGATTTTGTTCTTTAACGCTTTAACCCGCGTAGCCCGCTCGAACGCAGTCCTTAGCATAGTTAGACAAGCTTGAGCATTAGTCAGGTTTTCATCTAAAGTTTTTGGGAATTCGAGGCCATAATAATGCTCTAAATATTGTGACTTATTTTTATCAAAGTGATTGGCTCTAACATTACCTCCATGAACAGTATTTGTTTTGAACAACTTACGCGCATTATTTTCTATTGTAACTGGGCTAAAGCCGGCCCATTCACAGATAACATCTTCCACCTTACTGTGTTCCATCCCCAGTTTTTTCAGTCGTGCTTTATTGCTTTTAGCTTCAATTAAAAGGGCCTCTCGCAAAAGTCTTTGGGCTAGGACGTATTTTTCTCTGCGTTTACCTTCATGATTGTATCTAACACTTTTATTGTAGAGTTTTTTCTGCAGTTTGGGATCTCGTTTCGTAACGTGCTTGTAAAAGAAAGACCCTTTCATAGGGGGTAGTTCAGCCATATTATTCTCCATTTTGTGTGTTTTATTGTGTTTTTTTCCTAATATGCCGAGCTCTGGAGATTCGGCCTATTACGTCCGTTTGAAGAGTCTTGTTAGAACTGACTTTGTGCGTTGTGGTTGGCGTTTGCTGTTTCACTTGTTGTGGCTTTTTGTCGTGGTCCTTTTGCAATTTGACATTGGTGCACTTTCTGCGAGTTCGAGAAAACATTGCCGCCCAATGCTGGGGTGAAATGATGCTTCCTGAGCGGCTATAGACACCCGCATCACTCATTAGGGTTGCAATTTGAGGCCAGGGCACATTGCTTTTCCTCATCTGCATGAAGAAATCGATATGCTTAACCATTATTGGTTCTATCGTTAAGGGCTGAGAGTAGCCTTGCAGATCCTTTGTAAATTGCTGTGCATGTTTTTTAGCAATGATAATGTTCATGTTTTGTACTTAGTGATTATTTGTTGAATATCAATGCTGCAGATTGTTTTACTTTGTTGCAAGAAGTTGTACTCACACCTGTGCACCTCTGATGCTCGTGAATAATTTTACTTATTTTGTGCGACTCAAGTTTCTACCCAGTTTTTCTCCTGAATAATTTGTCAGCTTGCTTCTCCAAACAAGGAGAATCGTATGGTTTGTACAATCGCAGCAGGTGCTACGGCAGAATATTACCTTCAGGAACAGGGCGAATATTACGTCGATGGTAAGGAACCAAAGGGGAGTTGGTATGCACCCGACGAGAGTTTTGGCTTGCATAACAGCGCCGAAGTTACCGCGTCAGATTTTTTGCATCTGCATGCAGGGGAAAACCTTAAGGGTGAGGTTTTGATCCCATCGCCCGGTGCCTTTCGCAACCGTGTTGCCGCTTACGATATGACTTTTTCGGCCCCTAAAAGTGTTTCGGTTTTGGCCGCTGTATCCGATGAGCAAACACGTACAATCATTGAGCAAGCACAGGAAAAAGCTGTACGTGATGCTCTTGACATGCTGAACGAACATGCTGCTTTTGCGCGTCGGGGCAAAGGAGGTGTATCACTTGAGAGTGTCAGGCTCACAGCAGCATTATTCCAGCACGGTGAAGCGCGGCCTGTTGGTAAAGATGCTTTTGATCTGTCATCGGATCCACAGCTTCATACTCATGCAGTTATCTTGAATTTGGCAGAGCGTACGGATGATACTGTCGGTGCGCTTGATGGACGTCATCTATTTCGTTGGAAAATGGCAGCAGGCGCTCAGTACCGCGCGTCTCTCGCAAACGAGTTGCAACAACGCTTGGGCGTGCAGATAGACCGCACGGATGCAACAGGCCTTTTTGAAGTGAAGGGCGTGCCTAAGCATGTGCGTGATCACTTTAGTCAACGCCGCGCGGAGATTGTATCAAAGCTAGAAGACTTAGGCCTTACTCCAAAGGGTGCTTCAGCGACCACAGCAAAGCTGACAAAAGCGACCCGCACCAGCAAAGAAGCCGTCTTTGAAAGTAGACCAGACCAACTGGTGCGTTGGCGCCGTGAAGCCAGCGAGCTTGGTTTTGCCGAAGCCGAATGGAAAAACTGTTTGGGGCACAATGTTGATAAAGCGTTGCAAGATCGCCTGTTCGATGATCGAATGAAGCAGGTATTGCCTGAGCTGATGGCTCATGAAAGTGTGTTCCAGCATAAAGACATTATGGCAAAGGTTGCCGCCGCTGCCACAGGGGCGGGTAAAACACAGCTAGAGATCACACAAGCAATTGATCAATTGGTACAGTCTGAGCAAGTTGTTTTCCTTGAGCCGGATGCCACCGGCCAGGCCGTTTACTCAACCAAAGGTCAGATAGCCCTGGAAGTTGATGTGCAAAAGATAGCGGGCCAGTTGGCTGAATCTAAGCATCATAGTTTGTCTGTGTCGTCCGTTTCCTCAAAACTATCCGAGACGGTTTTATCAATAGAACAGCAGGAGGCAGTAATATCAGGTGCCACTGGGGCCGACCTTGTGGTGATCGAAGGGGCTGCGGGTTCAGGCAAAAGTTTTAGCTTGCGAACCTTGTCGGCACTATATGGGCAAGAAGGCTACCGTGTGATTGGCTGTGCAACCGCCTGGAAAACGTCTAACCAGTTAGCAAGTGATTGTAACATCGAAAGCAGGGCGACAGATGCATGGCTTGCCCGTGCACAAAGTGGCGGTCAGTTTTTGGATCAGCAAACAGTGCTCATCGTGGATGAAGCTGGGCAACTGTCTGCCCGTCAAATGCAACAAATTCTCAGCGCAGCACAATCAGCACAAGCAAAGGTCATCCTCACCGGTGATAGTAAGCAGTTACAATCCGTTGGCGCAGGCCCAGGTTTGCAGCTTGTGAGCGAGAAGACCGGTGTCACACGTATCGATACCGCTCGGCGTCAAGAGCAGCTCTGGGCGCGTAGTGCTTCTCAGCACTTTGCAAGCGGTAATGCAGATGCTGCGATTAGGGCATATGACCAGCACGGCTTACTCAATTTGTGTGATGGCCATACTGCGGTGTTGCGATCCGCGGTTGAGGCTTGGGCCGAAGATAAGCGATTGTTTCCGCAAAACAGTTCTCTTGTGATTGCACGCACGAATAAGGAAGTGAGTGAGTTGAATGCTATGATGCGAGTAAACTTGCAGCAAACTGGGTACTTGGGCAGAGACCAGATACTGGTGAATGCAGAGAAAGGTGGAGCCATAGTAATAGCCCAAGGGGAGCATATGCGTTTTACTCGTAAAATTAATACACTCGGTGTTGTCAACGGCACAGAAGCGAAAGTGATATCAATCAATAACCGAAGACAGCTTAACCCCATCTTATCACTACAGATAGGGGGCAGGTCTGCGGAAGTAAATTTAGCTGCGCTAGTGGATAAAAAAGGCAGCCTGCCACTGAGCTATGCATATGCTTCGACATTGTATGCCGCTCAAGGCGCCACGGTTGACAAAGCATATGTGGTTGCCTCGTCTGCTATGAAGCGCAGTGATATTTATGTTGCGACTAGTAGGGCACGTAAAAGCACGCGCCTGTTTGTCGATCGGGACAAGTTAGCGCGCAGCGTTCTGGACGGGAAGCTTCTGGCAAACAGAAAACAGCCTGATTTAAGCAATACTGTACTTAAGAAACAACTAAGCTTCAGTTGGTCAAAGTTGAGAGAGAAAGTGAGTGCACTGGATTACTTACCAAGTTCTACAAAAATACTAGAGATAGCACGTAGCACAAAACCTAAGGATAAACTGCCAACTATTGATCGATGAACAAGTTTGAGTTGGGCTTAGTGACTAGTTTTGAGAATCATTTTTTGATTGCAAAATTCTAATCAAAAAGATCTATTTTCTTTGTCTTTTTGAAGACCATAAAGGCTAATTTTTTTAGTTTTGCTTGTATTTTTTCCTGCCATGTTGAAGCGGTTCAATTTTTTCAATCTGGAGCCCTGATAACGTAGCTTAGTAAGGTGCTTTCGATTGTTTTTTATAATCATCGCCGCTTTTGAATTCTCCCTATAGTTTTATCATGGCAATCACGTAAAAGTTAACTGTGTTGCAGCATAGCATCTAATAGTTGTATCTTATAAAGATGAATGCAATTGTACTTTATTCCTGAAATGTTTCGGTGACTGATTTAGAAATGGTAATAATTTCAAGTATAAAAAGGCGTGAAATTACGACATTGGAAAAAAACTCAAAATTTAAATATACACCTGTAAGTAGATATCAACAAGCCTTTCTACTTGAGAATGAGGTTTTCCAAGAAAATGTAGGGCATCCTTCAGCGTATCTAGTATTACCAGCAATAGTTGATATTGAAAAGTTTTCCAATGTCAGGTCGCGGTTATCAGTGAAATACGATCTTTTTTCTTTAAATATACGGCTAAAGAATGGGCGTTTTGAGCAAAACATTAAAGAACACCTAATCGGAGAATTGAGGCAATTAGACTTTTCAACCGCTAGTGACCCGGAACGTGCAGCATTCAAATGGATGAAGTTGGAAACTGAGAAATCTTTTAATTATAATCGAGCTCCTTACTGGCGTGATGCAATTATAAAAATTTCCGACAATTGTTTCTTTTATTTTATGACTGTATTTCACGCTGTGTTGGATGGTGCGGGCATTTTTTTATGGTTTAGAAAGCTGCTTGAAGCATATAATTCGCCTGGAAGCTTGAGTGAGTTACCATCACGTTCCTTTTTAAAAGTATTAGAAAAAGATAAATACATAGATTCTAAAAGATACTTTTCTGATAGACAATATTGGATGGAGCAACTTAAAGGTTCCAGTGACCTTAGCTCTATTTTTACGAGCTTGAAGCATAATCGTGCATTTAATATTCATGCCGCTGAAGTTACTAACATTTCATTCGATCAGCTTCTTTATAGGCAGATAAAACTGTTCTGCCAAACGAAGAGAATTGGAATAACTTCGTTTTTTTTAACTGCTCTCAATGTTTACTTGTCAACTTTGTCGGGTTCTAAGGGAATGCTGGCAAGTGTACCTGTTCATAATAGAATTGGCGCAATTCAGAAAGATAGCCTAGGTCTTTTTCTAAATTCCTTTTTTATTCGGTTAAAATTTGATGACTTGGAGAGTTTTGGTAGCTTAGCTGGGCGTTTAGATGTTGAACTCAAGCATTCATTACAGCACGCAAGGTTCCCTATATCGGACTTTATTCATGCATTTAAAGAGCATACTAATGCGCAGCTTTTTCCTGACGTATTATTTAATTTTCAGCCTTTTACCCTTTCTGAAGGTATGGGCGCCGAATCAGTAGAAGTTAAGCCTATTCAAGGCAATTTCGCTTCCGTGCCCTTGACATTAACGCTCACTGATTATGGCAAAGGAAACCATGCGAGTTTGACTATTTCACATCGATTGGATGTTTTTAGTAAATCTTCAGCAAAGCGCCTAGCTTCTAATTTTGAAGTTTTATTGCGCAATGTATTGGATGCACCAGAAGAGCGTATTTCTCGTTTACCATTATTATCTTCTCTGGAGCGTGACCGCTTACTTATTGAATGGAATGATACATCTGCGGCTTATGCATCAGACAAGTGTTTGCATACTTTATTTGAAGAGCAAGCCAGCCGCACTCCAGATAACATTGCTGTCGTTTATGAGGGTAGTGAACTTAGTTATGCTGAGTTAAACAAGCGGAGTAATCAGCTTGCACATTACCTGATTGAGCAGGGAGTTAAGCCAGATAGTCTAGTGGGTCTTTGCCTTGACCGCTCTCTTGAGATGGTTGTCGGTATTATGGGAATACTTAAGGCTGGTGGTGCTTATGTTCCGCTGGATCCTGATTATCCGGAGGACCGCCTTCGGTTTATGCTTGATGATACACAAGCTCACATAGTTATTGGTCAGGCTTCTATAGCGACTGATCTATCATTGTTTGATGAGCGTTGTCAGGATCGCCCTGAGCTGGTGCTTCTCGATGAGCCAGAGCAGCTTGAGGCGTTGTCATTTTACCCTGAGACTAACCCTGATACTTCGGCTTTGGGGATATGCTCCGACCACCTCGCTTATGTGATCTATACCTCAGGCTCTACAGGAAAGCCCAAAGGTGTATGTGTCGAACATAAAAGTGTTGGT